>CAVQAA010000010.1:0-801724 GCA_963710335.1 uncultured Spirochaetota bacterium | reverse complement strand
GACGATAAGGCGCAAAAGATGACACGCTCTCAGCTCATCTTGACCCGCCGTCCTGAATCTGCTATAAACTTGTAGAATGTCTTACAAGTTGAAAATGAAGTAGTCAATAAGGAGGTGATGATCGCTATGTGACTCGATTAACCCTGCGTCACAAGGTCGTAGGGTGCCCTATCTTATGCACAAACATCCATACTCGGTTCACAAGAAAGGAAGATAGAGCACAAGGAGCAAGTGATTGGATTGAAATGGAGCCGGTTATGAAGAAAAAAGGAGCAATAGTAGCACTTGCGCTGTTGCTAGCCGTATCGATTCCTTGGGCTGGCTGGGCGGAGAACTTTTCGTGGCAGCAGGCCAAGGGAACGAGCATTACGGTTGCGATGAACCTCGGGTCCGAATCGGATTTTATAGGAAAAGCCCTGCCAAAGTTCGAAGCGCTGACCGGAATCAAAGTCGATTATCAGCCTTTTCCCGAACTAGAGCTACATGAGAAGACCCTCGTTGCATTCACATCACGGGCCGGACTGTATGACGTAGTCATGCAGGACTTCATGTTTACTCCTCAGTATGCGAAAGCGGGATTCACATTGCCGTTGGACGACTTCATAAACAATCCCTCGTTGACAGACAAAACCTGGTACAAGCCGGAGGATTTCCTAAAAGGCCTGTGGAGTGCAATGCAGTACGACGGAAAGACCATGGCGATCCCTCTCACCGGCGAGACGACTCTTTTGCAGTACAGGGCTGATCTTTTTAAAGCGAAGGGCTTGAAAGTTCCAACAACGTTTGATGAGCTGTGGGCAGCGGCAAAGGCTCTCAACAACCCACCTCAAATATACGGAATCGGCCTGAGAGGGCAGCGCGGCCAGGGCATGAACATTTTTACGTGGACGCAGTTCTTCAGGGGCTTTGGTGGAAAGTTCTTCAAGGACTTTCCCAGGGATATGACACCGACCGTCAATTCTCCTGAAGGAGTAAAGGCTACACAATTCTACGCTGACATCTTAAAGAATTTCGGGCCTCCTGGCGTCGCCAACTGGACAAATATGGACATGTATGCAGCCCAGCAGTTAGGCAAAATTGCTATGACGATGGACGCCAACGCCTTTGGTCCAATTATCGACGATCCAGGAAAGTCCAAGACCGCCGGAAAATGGCGCTATGCCGTTGTCCCGGGTGGACCTGGCGGTCCCGCACCCGCCATCTACACTCACTGCCTCTCGATGGCTACGGATTCCAAGAACCAGACAGCTGCATGGCTGTTCATATCCTGGGTGACCGGACCTGAAATGACCAAGGAGAGGGGTTTTGCCACCGGGGTCCCGACTCGGGAGTCCACATGGACCGACCCAGAGTTCGCGGCAAAGCTAATGAACGTCGGTGCCGGAACTTACACGAGGGCAACCGCTGAATCAATGAAGATAGCGGATGGACAGTATCGACCGATATTCCCGCACTGGAGGGAAATGGGCGACATTCTCGGTATAGCAGTGCAATCCGTAATTGCAGGCTCGGCAACTGCGCAAGATGCAATGGACAGAGCGCAGAAAGATATCACTGCGATGCTAGTGGAGAATGGCTACCTGGAGTAGGGCTATCCCTACTCACCGACAGACATCGCGCCGCGGTGTGGCCATCGCCACATCGCGGCGACAAAGTTCTGCCTGTGACAAATAAAGAGTCATGATTATAAAAAAAGCTGATCGGCCGTTTGTCATTGGATCAATCGCCCCTGCAACCGCCTTTCTTATGATTTTCGCCCTGTACGCAACGTCTTATCTGATCTACTCCAGCTTGCAACGCTGGAACATCTCCAACCCATCGCCCGTATTTGTTGGCTTGCGAAACTTCAAGTTTTTAATTTCTGACGTCAACTTCTGGGAAAGTCTGTGGCGAACTCTTATTTATCTTGTAGCCGCACTCAGCGTTCAGATAGCTCTCGGTGTGCTAATTGCAGTCTTGATGGAATCTGTTTCAGTCGGTACCGGCCTGATGAGGACTTTGATCATACTGCCGATGGCGATGACTCCGGCCGTCGCCGGACTCATCTGGAGAATCTTATACGATCCTACGCTCGGACTCGTGAATTATTTGCTTTCGATAGTTGGGATCAAGGGACCCGCATGGGTGGCTACTTCCTCAACAGCACTCATCTCGATAATCCTTGTCGATGTCTGGCAGTGGACGCCTTTCTCAATTCTGCTCGTAGCCGCTGGACTGAAGGCTTTGCCGTTAGAGCCGTACGAATCAGCGAGAATAGATGGCGCCAGTTCAATCCAGCTCTTCTTCTACGTAACGCTTCCACTGCTGAAGAATACGCTTTACGTCCTTATTCTCTTTCGAAGCATCGATATTGTCAAAGTTTTCGATATAATTTACGTTATCACGGGTGGCGGGCCGGGTGTCGCAACTCAAACGGCGACATACTACGCCTTTCTTCAAGGCTTTGGCTGGTTCAATCTCAGTTACGCATCGACAATTGCATTGGCAATACTGCTATTTGTCATTGTTCTGACGGAAGTCTTTATCAGAAGAACCGGGGTTCTCAGTGAAAAATAACTCCGTGTTTGGGAAAATAGTCATCTACGTCCTCCTCGCAGCGGTGATTCTTTTTTTTATTCTACCCATCTTGTGGACGCTGCTTCTCTCGCTGAAGACTGCAGACGACATACTAGCAATGCCACCAAAGCTGCTCTTTAGTCCCACTATTGCTAATTACGCTTCAGTGCTATTGGGGACCTCCTCGGACAAAACGGCGACTTTTGCGCCGACCAACACAAGCTTTCCTTACAACCTCTTCAATAGCGCGGTGATTGCTCTCTCATCGACATTGCTTGCATTGCTTATGGGGATACCGGCCGCCTACTGCTTCTCAAAGTACAGATTCAGGCGTAGGCAGCAGCTCTCGTCCTTCATTCTTTCCACCCGGTTTGTTCCTCCTATTGCCGTCGTTCTGCCCTTCTTCTTCTTTTTCAAGACGTTCCATTTGTTGGATACCCACGCCTGCCTAATAATCATGTACACCTTCATGGACCTGGCTCTAATAATCTGGATGCTCAAGAACTTCTTCGACGAGGTGCCTTCGGAAATGATCGAAGCGGCTAGAATCGATGGCTGTCCCAACACGAAAACGTTGTTAACCGTGGCTCTGCCTATGGTTCAGCCAGGCGTTGCGGCCGCGGCGATTCTGTGCATGCTTTTCTCATGGAACGAATTCCTTTTTGCGGTTCTCTTTACCGGTAAGATAGCCAAGACCGCTCCTGTTGCGGTCTACTCTTTCGTTACTTTCAGAGAAATCGTGTGGGGAAATCTAACTGCAGGTGGAATAATCACCACCATACCTGTCCTTATTTTTGTCCTGCTTGTGCAAAAGAACCTTGTTCGCGGTCTCACCGCAGGGGCAGTGAAATAGATCCAAATGAGCTACGAAAAAGGAGAGAAGCAAAATGGCCGGAGAACTTGCCATTCGGAGAGACAAAATTCATTTTGTCTTTGACAAAGATCAGCCACCTGCTCTTAGGGTCCCTTCCGGTAGCGTCGTTCGCGTGGAAACTGAAAGGGCTGATTGCATGGTCCTCTCAGAAACGAAAAGGACTTTTAAAGACAGGGATGAAGTACTTGAACTGAATCCCAATCCGATAACGGGCCCTATCTTCGTAGAAGGCGCCGAACCTGGCGACTACATCAAGGTATCCATTCTCAAGGTCACCGCATGTCCCGATGGCTCTCTCGGTTATGTTACGTATGTTCCAGGTCCGTCCGCGTTGGTCCCTCCCTTTTCCTTGCTGAAGGATTTCGAGCCAGAAACCATCTTTGTAAAATGTGATAATGGAGAGATCGTCCTCCCGTTCAAGAGTAAGAGCTGCAGGATCGATATAAGACCTTTCATCGGCACGATCGGAACGGCGCCGCGCAAAGAACGAAGACTATCTTATTGGAACGACATGGAGTACTGCGGCAACGTTGATTGCTCCTTCATTTGCGAAGGCAACGCAGTTGTCCTCCCGGTAAACACAGTAGGCGCGCTGCTTTCCTTGGGAGATGTCCACATTCGGCAGGGCGATGGGGAGGTGTCTGGGTGCGCGGTAGAGTGCCGCGGGGATGTCCTAGTGAGAATTGATACTTTGCCTCAAGAAGAAGCACAATACGTAGATTGGCCCCAGGTAAACGGCGATGGATTCATCGGTTCCATAGGATGCATCCACAACTCCATGGAGAAGGCAATTCAGGCGTCCTTGGCCGATCTAGTCAAACGAATTGCGCAGTACTACGGCTATAGAGCCCTGGAAGCATATCAGCTCGTTGCGCAGTGCGTTGAACTCAAGATATGTCAGTCTGTCTATCCACACTACTCTTGTCTCGCAAAGATTGACCGTAAGTACTTATAGCTGGCGAGAAGGAGCTGAGACTGCCTTGAGACAGAACAAGGAGGAGGCCAACATTTGGCGGCGATTCGGCCACTAAGGCCCGCGAATCTGGTCAAGAAAGTGCTTTCGCAAATTCGAGAGCAAATTGTCGACGGTGAGTGGACTCAAGGACAAAAGATTCCCTCTGAAAACGAGCTAAGCCGTCGATTTCGTGTAAGCAGGAATACCGTTAGAAGCGCAATCCATCAATTGCAGGCGCTGGGAGTACTGGCGGCCAAACAAGGCCAAGGCACTTTTGTCAACGCTTCTTTCAATACAGCTTACTTGAGCTCCGTTATGCCTTTCATATCCCTTAGCAGAGAAGAAATATTGGATCTTCTTGAGTTTCGCAGAATCCTCGAAGCGGGAAGCGCTGCTTTGGCGTCGGAACGCGCAAAGCAAGACGATATTTACGAAATCGGTAGCGCATTGGAGAGAATGCTGCACAGCATTGATGACCTCGACGCATATTCGAAAGCCGATTTTGATTTTCACCTTGCAATAGCGAAAGCGTCAAAGAACAAGATCATTCGCGAGGTACTGAACAGACTGTCAGTTCCCCTGTATAGCCACCTTGCCGAAATGACTAGGGAATTCGGAGCCAAAGTGAGCGCTGAAAAACACAAAGCGATTTTCCAATCGATTCAGGACGGAGACGCTGAGCGGTCCGAAAAACTGATGCAGGAGAACATTCAGGCAAGTATAGACATGGTGAAGAAAATCACTAGCAAGGGCGGTGAATGATTAGAATGTACAATATTAGCGCGCTTATCGATCGAATGCTAGAAATTATCGCAAGCCCGGAAAATCAGGACAATCGGAAAAAATGGAAGGAGAACCAACCCTGGCCGAGAGATCTTTGGAGAGGAATTCCAGCCACCGCCGCATCTGAAACAACGCCGTTCCTTATAGTCCCCATGAATGAATTCTGGGCTATACTTTTTCAGAAGGACTTCGAAGCGTACTATCATGATCCGATCAAGCACCTCGAACTGCAACTACTAGCAAATATCTACCTTTGGGAGCATTTTCGTGATGACAGATATTTTGCGCCAACTACCTGCATCTGGATGGGCGTGGTAACCGAGCTCAGCTTTTTCGACCTGCCTATTAGATACTTCCCGAACAGAGAGCCTTGGATTGAAGGCCCACCTAAGCTGGCGGACAAGTCAGCCCTAGAAAAAATGGAACTTCCCGATTTCTTTCACAGTGGCTTAATGCCGCGGATTTTTGAGTTCTATGCGCGCATGCGTGAGGTCCTAGGAGACCGTCTTCGAGTGGTATTTCCGCAGTGGGTCCGCGGGCCAATATGCCACGCGATGCATCTGCGAGGAATGCAGAATCTGCTTGTAGATATGCTCGATGACCCCGACTTTGTTCATCGATTGCTGCGTTTTGTCACTGAGGCTAGGAAGAACTGGTTTAAGTCGTGGGTTGCATTTACCGGGGAGTCGATGCCAAAGGCAATGCTTTACAATGACGAAATAGATGTTCCCACCTTGTCTCCATCAATGTACCGAGAATATGTCCTTCCCTACGAGCTTGAAATTGCGGAGTTCCAGGGTGGGGTGTTGTATTGGCACAGTTGTGGCAATACGACGTCCATAATGCGTGATATTGCCCGACTGCCGGGCCTTGAAATGATGCATGTAAGCCCTTGGGCAGATGTTTCGACAGCAGCATCGATCTTTCCGTGTTCCACTGCACTGGATATCGATCTAGATCCATTAAGGGACGTCTACGAAGCGAACGAATCGGTAATGCGGATGCGCATCCGTAGCATTCGACGTGCTTGCGCCGGACGTCCAATCAGCGTTCGTGCGGATGGCTTTCAATTAATGGGGACTATTGAGCGTAATCTAGAGAAAATAGCGATGTGGGTGCGAGTCGCACAAGAGGAAACAAGAAACCGCCTCGACATGCCTTGAAACATTGATCACAACGTTTGAGATGGATTATACATCCCTCGATCTTAGGGAGGGCAAGCGCTGGCCGGGCACACGAAAGTCGGCCAACTCGATTTGCTAAGCATGTGTTGTTAGCCCTAAGGCGAACCAATACCGTTGACGAGCGACGGGCCTACCTCCGGCCGGGGGAGCGAAGGTTGAGTCGAACGGCGTACCGTTTGGTTGACGCCAAGCGGCGCGCCGTTTCCTGTCTCAAAATCTGTCCGATTTCCGACATGGACAGAGACCCGCAGAGCCTCTGGCAAGCATTCCACTTCGCTCCCCGATCAACTCTACCCCAGCGGATTTACGCGCACGGGTGGCTATATTTGACTTTGAAAACCCACAATGACATGCTCATGTCTGTTGAAGCGGACAGATTTTCTCATCAACAGAGACGCTCTTGCAGCGATCACCGACACGCGCACGTACCGGGCAAAGCTCTGGCGCGAGGAAGGAAGGCTGTGCTCTTCCTGCACCTGTCCCCTTGGTGAGGACGGCATTTTCTGCAAACATTGCGTTGCGTTGGGGCTCGTGTGGTTGGGTGAGGGTCCGGCTAGGGAGACCGTGGAATCAGGGTCAGAACCGGAAGCGGCCATCGACATGGATGAAATCAAGAGCCATCTCCTAACCCGCGACAAGTCGGACCTCGTTGATATTGTCCTTTCGCAGGCTATGGACGATGAGCGTCTTTTGCGGAAGCTTCTTGTTGATGCCGCGCGGACCAAGGGAACCAATTACGAAACTTCTATTCTGCGGAACGTTATCGACAACGCCGTTCACAGGGACGGGTACGTCGGGTATCGCGAAGCCTACTCGTACGCACGAGGCATCGAAGAGGCTGTGGATGGCGTTGATCATTTGCTGAAATCAGGGCAGCCAGCGGCCGCCGTCGAGCTTGCGGAATACGCTCTGAAGGCAGTCGAGGGGCAGATGGAGTCGGTAGATGATTCGGACGGCTCGATGCGGCCGATCCTCGACAGGTTGCAGGAAATCCACCACAGTGCCTGCGTGAAGGCCAGACCCGACAAGAAAAACCTGGCGCGCCGCCTTTTTGCCTGGGAGCTCAATTCAGAATGGGAGGTCTTTTGGGGAGCCGCCTCAACATACAAGGACGTTCTCGGATCGGAAGGTTTGAGCGTCTATCATGCTCTCGCTGAAACCGAGTGGTCAAAGGTGAAGCAACTGGCACCGGGGCAACACGGTGACACGAAGTTCGTCACCCGGTTCCGAATCACACACATAATGGAAAAGCTCGCCCGTGAGACGGGCGACATCGAACAGCTTGTGGCCGTAAAGTCCCGTGACCTCTCAATTGCCTACCATTTCCTGGAGATCGCGGAGGAATACAAGAAAGCTGGGAAAGCGGACCTCGCGATACGGTGGGCGGAACGAGGCATACGCGCCTTTCCGGAACAGACAGACTCACGGCTGCGCGAGTTTCTGGCCAAGGAATACCACCGGCTGAAGCGCCACGATGAAGCGATGGCCCTCATGTGGAAAGAGTTCGTGGAATCTCCCGGCCTCGACGGATACCAGCAGCTCAAGTCCCACGCTGACCAGTTCAATGGGTGGTCGGAGTGGCGCGCGAAGGCTTTCGATCATCTTCGCATGGTCCTTGCGGCAGAGAAGGCCGCGGCGAAAAGGACGAGATGGGCGTGGGAGCCTCGGGCGGACAGCTCGATAATTGTCAGGATTTTGCTTTGGGAGAAAGACGACGAAGCCGCCTGGCGCGAAGCGCAAGAGAGCGGCTGTTCAGAAGACCTGTGGCTGGAGCTTGCCCGCCGGCGGGAAAAATCCCACCCGCAGGACGCCCTTCCCATCTACCAGCGGAGGATCAATCCCGTGCTGGACAGGAAGAATATCGAGGCCTATCACGATGCCGTTCGAACGCTTCAGCTCATCCGGCGCCTGATGAAAGCGCTTGGCAAAGAAGTCGATTTCACGGCCTATCTCGAAGAAGTCCGTTCGGCACACAGGCCGAAACGCAATTTCATGAAGCTTCTCGATCAGGCGAGGTGGCGCTGAGGCAAGGGTGCGAACGCATCGCTCACCCCTTCGCCAGGTCTCCCAGGCCCCTTTCAAAACGGACGCTGCCGATCAGGAACCTGATCCTCACGCAAGATCTTGATCTCGGATCACCTCTTACCACCCTGCGCCCCTTGCGGTGCGGGAATCCCTAGTACCCTACAGATCCCCCTGGCGGTCGCTTTTTTGATAGTCGCATGCCTCGGCACAGTGCGTGTGATTGCGTCCGCGGATTTACCCAAATGTCATGACGACTTCCGTGATGATTGAGAAAACATCCGTGCAAGCGAAGGTGCTTTTCGAGCGCCCTCCGGTTCATGCCTTCACGCCGGCCAACTTCTTGATTAGTTTTAGTCTGGAGGCTGCCAAAGCAGCCATGGCGTCCCGCGCGTTTTCGAAGGCTTCCTTGACGGTCTCGGCCTCGGTGACGAGTTGCGGATCAAAAGGAGAAGTCACGACGTACCCGCCCTCTTCGGCCTCCTGAAGAGTGAGAACGACCTTCCCGTCGCTCACAGTGTACTGCTTCATCCACAATAGGATATTGCGTCAGTGCCTAACACGTCAATCGCTCTCAGTGGGCCCATAATGGCATCGTGACGCCCCTCCCATTCAGAAGGCTAAAGCCACGAGTGCAAGATTGTAGATTGGCGATCGTGACCGACGCAGCCGTTCTCTCTCCTGATTCCAACATCTAGCCTGTGAGAAGCGGATAGCCTCCTCGATCAGCGGGATGTTGAGCCGAGTTGGGCTCTCAGTTGCCCGTTCGAGTCCGGCCGGGGGAGCAGGATCGGACAGGCATTGGAGGGTTCCTCCGGTGCCTGTCCGATCCTGCTCCCCCTATTGGACGAGCTTAGAACTTACTGCTTCGAGCACAAGATCGAGGAAATACCTGCTCTCCTTGCTGTTTAGCAAGGTGTTCGAGCAGGGTCTGTCTCCCCCGGACGGACAGAAGGCGAACGGCCGGACAGAACTTCCAACGCTCATAGAAGGCACCCTGCCGCTGTCGGGGCTGGCGCTCTTGCGAAGCAAATCCTACCTTGAGCAACTCTACTCTGGCCGGCACCTTTCAGCCGGCGAGATCGCCCGCCTGGCCGATGTGAGCCGCTCGGCTGTGCTGGAAGGCCTGGACCGTGCGGGTGTCCCTCAGAACGGCAACGGGCGCAAACATCCCGGCCAGCTCCCCTTCGGCTTCGACTACCTGAAATACAAGCTCGTGAAGAACAAGGCTGAGCAGGTGGTGATTCGGATGATCCGACAGTATCGAGTCGGCGGCTTGTCGCTACGGCAGATTGCCGGCGAGCCTCAACCAGAGGCTCACGCCCACCAAGAACAACGGCGTCTGGCAAGCCAACACGGTGAGGGAGATTCTTGCGCGCGCTTGATATGGGTTGCCTTGTTGCGAATCATCGGTTCTTCCGTTCTACGTGCAGGTACGTCGCGTAAGGCCCTTCGTTGGAATCGGTTGGGGTCGATTGCAGACCGACGCGCCCCAACGTCCATGTTGGGGCGCTCCTCTTGAAGAGGGCCAGAGACGCGCGGCAAGGACGCCGCGCGTCTCTGGCCCAGGGGGGGCGGGGTTCGGAAAAAACCAAGAGCCCGTCAGATGAGCTCGTGATGTCACGCGAATGCGTGAATGCTGCGCAGCCGAGGGTCCTCCCGCGACTGGGACGGAAGATGTCGAGATCCGAAGTCCCTTTCGAGACGCATATTGACGCCAGTTCACATGCGAGCTGCACCACTTCGCTCTCCGATCTTACCAGTTTCCGACGATCTCAGGTCCTTCTGGTACAACTGACAAACTTTGAATCCTATGTAGTTCTTTCTACCAAATAGCAATCAGCAAACAGATACGGTAGGCTACCCGCTTATCGCCTACGCTCCTTTCCAAACTCCGTCGTTTGCTTCCTTAGAATAACGAGCTCGTCGTCCAACCCGGAACGAAGAATGTCAAGACTGGATGACGAAGACACAAGGCTATTGGCGTGCTTAGGCTGGAACCGGAACGGAAAAAAGTTGGGGCTATCGATCAGATCTTTCAGCGGGGCTGAGCCGTTGGCGCGAGCATGGAGGGATGCTTCGGCCAGCCAGGCGATCAGTCGGGAATCATCAACGGCCAGCGTCGTCCCGGCGGTGTAGATTCCCTTTGTGCCGGTCTCCTGAAGCACACCCCAGTCCAGGTACGAACGCAGTACACGGCGGGCTGCTCGGGAAACAGTCTCCCGCTCGCCATATTGCTCGCGGACCCGCCGCTGGACCTGAGCGGCGGCAACGGAACCCTGAAGTCTCAATAGCCGACCCACTTGTACCGCCACACCCGACCAGAACGGATAGACGGCCATCACCATCCCCCAATGGATGGCCAGGTGGTCGCGTCGAGGAACACGCTTGAGAAGTTCCAGGCCTTCGACACGCAGCGACTCGAGTTCGCTCGGCACCGTCAGCCATGCCTTCAGGAGAATCGTGATGATCTTCTCGCGATTGCCGCGCTCGGCCTGGCCGCCTACGGACACCTTTTCCTTCAGAAGCTCCTGCAAGGCATCGTTGACCGCAGCCTTGTCGTTCCCCGCCAGGACCAGGTTGGCTGTCTGCTCAAGCCATTCCAGACGCACACGCTGACTGAATCCGATCTGGTCTGTCCGTCTGGTCATTCGCCCCTCCTCTCGATTTGGACCAGAGGGACGATGATCTCCTCGACTGAAATGCCGCCATGGCTCACGGTGCGCTGGTTTTCTTGGACAAACGCCTGCCGAGCAGGAGCCAAGAGAGGCGAGGTAGTCCTCCGGGAGACCAACGGGGCCCCATTCCAGTGCGGCTGGAAAGCGTTCCTTCACCTTGCCGCGAAGGGCCGCGTCGGAATAGATGCGGACCCGTTCACCGCGTAGGTCCGCCACAGCCCCTTCCGCCGGACGGCCGCAACCCACCGCCTCGATGTTGCCATGGTCAGAAGTCAGATAGACACGGAAGCCCCTATCGAGAAGCAGATCGAGGAGTGTGTTCAGGTACGGCTGTTTGGCCCATTGGCACACTTGGTTGTGCATCCCGGCGGTGCCCATCTCCATCCCGTGCATGATCTTGTCGACCTTGTCCACGACCAGCCCGGCGACCCTTGCCTTGGGATGAGAAAGCGCTTCGGAAACGGTCTCCAGACTGCCGTCGCCCAGTCCCTTGATGTATACGACCTCGTTTGTCGTGAAGCCCTGATCCGCCCAGAACTGCGCCCATAGTGCAGGTTCCTTGTCCGTCGTCTGGATGCTGTTCGGGAAAAAGATGGGAGCCTTGCCGGCGAAGGCAGCCTGGCGCGAAACGGATGTGAGTGAAGGAATCCAGGCGAAGACCGCCTGCTCCCGGAATCGGAAACCGGGCTGCCTTGAGGCGAGCGCGCCACGGACCACCAGCCACTGGTCCATGGCAAGACCATCCACCACGATCAGTGCGATCTTCGCGTTACGGTCTTCTCCCACCTGACGGGCAAGAAACCGCGGGAGGTGATGCAGCATGACTGGAGGCACTGGCGGCAGGTTGACAAGCCCGGCGTATCGCTTGAAGAGCCACGCGGTAAAACCAGCGTCCACCTGTGCCTGCAGGCTCTTTGCGTGCTCGTTCGTTTCCCCGAGGACGGCATCGGGTTGCTCGTTCATGAGCAGAACCAGCTCCGCCCATCCACGGGCAAAATGGAACCAGTCCGTATGCCTTGCGTCATCGGCCGGAATGGATGTCTGCAGGCTGTCGATGAGCTTGCCCAGGCGACGAGACCTGTCCTCGATTGGGGCGGTTCGAACGCCAATGCCTACCCAGGTCTTGGACAGGGTGTCTGCATGGTCGTGTGACACGGAGTGCAGCAAACCCTCGACGAACAGGTTGTCGATGTAGACCCGGATGTCATGATGGTCGAAAGGCAGATCGATGGGCCCCTCGATGGCCAGACCGTAGGGCTTCTCGTCTTCACGAACACCGGATGTCCCTCTTGGCTGCCTCACGGTCGAGGAAGATCGGCCAGCGCTCCTGGAGGAATGCGAAGAAGGCCTCCCGGTCCGTAACAAGCGTCTCAAGTGGCCAGTCGTCGAAGATGGTGCTCTGACGCAGAAGTTGGATGAACCGTTCGTCGAGAACAGTCGGGATTCGCTGGCCGCGGTAATGACGGCGCAGAAGCACGCGCAAGAGGTCCGATGGCTGTTTGATCAGCTCCGGTGCGATTTCAAAGACGTGCCGGAGGACGAATTCCTTGGTGGCGTTGTCGCCCAACTGGCCGGGTGCATGTCGCTTCTGCGCCTCATACAAGGCATCGAGGTCCCCGCGGTCCAGAGCGGTCACGACCGGGTAACTGAGGTTCGGGAAGATTTCGCCGAGATTGAAGGAGAGCCTGCGGCCGGCCTGGAGGAGATCATAGGGCAAGCCACTGAGGTCGCTGGCTTGGGAGCGCAATACGACAACGAGGTCCGTGTGCTCGCCCCGGTCCCAGCGGGATCGGAACTTCGATTCGTAGGCGTAGCGGAACGCGATGTGGTCTTCAAACGGGATCAACTCGAATCCTCGCTCGCGGACTCCTTCGAGAATCCCTTCTTCGAGCAGAAGCCCGTCCGGGTCGGCCACCAGGGTGAGTCGAGCGACCTTCGGGGTGAACTCCTTCAGGATTTGATCGCGCCAGCTACTCATGGCCACCGCCCTCCACCCGAATCACAAGCAGCGGCACCATTTCGGGATAGGCATGGGCCTTCTGGTCAAGTTGCTCCTGGAAGCTCCGCTCCTCCTGCGCAAGGAGGTTCAGGCGATAGTTGCGGACCTGGGGCAGACCGATCCGCTCTACGGTCTTGCGGCGGGCGGCAAAGGCGTAGTTGGCCTTCTCGCGTTCGCGTGCGATGCGGGCCCGGTGCTCCTGCACGAGCGCTTCGTAGATGGGCTTTCCGTGTTCTTCCGCAGCGTTCTGCAGCTTTGCGAAGGCGGCTTGGGAGACCTGCGGTATCAAGAATGGACCGGACCTGTGTGCTTGCCGCGAGGAGCTGGTCCCATACGTGTCTGGCCGTCGGCATGTAGACCATGCCGTTGTCGGCCAGGAAGAGAGGCATGATCCTTCGACGGTTCCATTCCATGGTGGCAATCGCGATTCGCCACAAGGACCAGACGCCCTGGACTTCCTCGGAGAGACCTGGGATCGACACGATGGGGACCGGCTGGCCCGGCGCAAAGCGAGGAAGCCGCATGGCCAGACCGCGGACCTTCGGCTCTTCCAGGGTAAGGTGCCGGGCGGCCGGAAGCCTCTCGGCTTCCTTGCCCGTGAAGACCACGTTCTCGTAAGTTTCGCCGTCGGGCCAGGTGAGGTTCCAGCTCTGGCCTTTCCTCTCGGCTTGGCCGCCATGCGCCTTCAGGTAGCTCACGGTCATGCGCTCGACCCAATGGGGCAAGGGGTGGGTCAGCAGCCGCTGGGCTTCACCAGGCTCCAGGTCCTCGGTCGCGCCGAGCACGGATGCGGTCATGCGCGCCTCGCGGGCCTGCTCCTGCAGGCGGGCGACCACGCTCTCCACGGAGTCCTCCACCTTTTCGGGATTGAGGATCGCCTCGACATACATTTCGTCGAACATCTGGCCGGCTTGGGCTGAGTCGAGGACGTCGCCGGTCTTGTCGATGCCGAACTCCTCGAAGATGATGGCGAGCTTCTGCTCCAATACCTCCCGGACCCGGTGCTCGACCGAGCCCTCGAAGACGAAGTTGACCGCGCGAACCGCATGGGCCTGGCCGATACGATCCACCCGGCCGATCCGCTGTTCGAGACGCATCGGATTCCAGGGGATGTCGTAGTTGATCACCACGTGGCAGAACTGGAGGTTCAAGCCCTCCCCGCCGGCATCGGTGGAGATGAGAATGCGGGCATCCTTGGCGAATGCCTCCTGGACTCGCTTGCGCTCTTCCATGTCCATGGAGCCGTTCAGGCAGACGACCGAGAACCCGCGCTCAGTCAGGAATCGCCGCAGCATCTCCTGGGTGGGCACGAACTCGGTGAACACCAGCGCCTTGAGGTCCGGGTCGCCCTCTTCGGACTGGAGGCGGTAGAGCCAGTCGAGCAGTGCCTCGGCCTTGGCATCCGGGCCGATCTGCTCGCAGCGGGCCGCGGCATCCAGAAGCAGCTTGACCTCGGCGCGCTCGTTCTTGAGCGCCTTGAGGCGGGTGCGAAGCAGCACGTCGATCTGCTCCTGGCCATCCAGGTCTGCCCATTCCTCCTCGGAGGTGAGCGGGAACAGGGTCAGTTGCTCCTGGGGTGCGGCGAGCGCTTCGAGCCGCCTTTCGAGCGTGGTGCGGATGGCGCTCGTGCTGGAGACCACCAGGCGCTGCATCAGGATCATCAGAAAGCCGATGTAGCTCCGCTTCTCCCGCATGGCCTGGTTGTAGCCTTCGCGGACGTATTCGGTGACCGCCTCGTAGAGGAGCTGCTGATTGCGGTGACGCTCTTCCCAGGAGACCGGGCTAAGCTGTGTGCGCCGGGGTTTGAACAGCGGCTTCCCATCGGCATCGATGGCGTGGCGTTTTTCGGTGCGGATGACATACGGCTGGACCCGCTCGCGGGTAACGCTGCCGATGTCCGGGAACTCCTGAGCGTCGATCAGGGACACCAGCCGGTGAAAGGCGTCGGTCTTGCCCTGGTGCGGGGTGGCGGAAAGCAGCAGGAAATAGGGCGCGGCCTCGGAAAGTCCCTGGCCCAGCTTGAAGCGGGCCACCTGGTCGGTGCTGCCGCCCAGCCGGTGCGCTTCGTCGACAATGACCAGGTCCCAGCCGGCGGAGATCAGGTCCTCGAACCGTTCGCGGTTGTGCTCGCCAACTGGGCCGCGGTCCATCCACGGCGCTTGTCCAGGGGCTTGACCGAATCCATCGGCACGACCACCTGTGAGAACATTTGCCAGGCGTTGGCGGGAAGAACCTCCGGGTCGTGATTGCCCTTCTCGCCGTTTCCCGTGCCCGTTGCCGGGGCGATCCGCTTCAATGTCTTGATGTCCTCGGGGAGCACGAGTTGGAAGGTCTCACCGAAGTGGAAGCGCATCTCGCTGACCCACTGGCTCACCAGTCCCTTCGGGGCGATGACCAGTGTCCGCTTGACCAGCCCGCGGAGCTTGAGCTCCCGCATGATGAGACCGGCCTCGATGGTCTTGCCCAAGCCGACCTCGTCCGCCAGGAGATAGCGCACCCGGTCGTTGGCGATGGCGCGAGACAGAGCCCGAATCTGATGCGGCAGCGGGATGACGGAGGACTCGATGGGCGCGAGCAGGACGTCCTGGGTCAGGGCGTCGGCTACCCGCGCGGCAGCAGCGACGTAGGCGATATCGTCCGGCGAGCCGGTGCCCGCGCTATCCAGGGTCTTGAGGCTGGAAGCCTGGATGCGGACCACGGAGTCGCGGCCGGGCAGCCAGACGCGGCAGGTCGTCTCGCCCCAGAGCGTCTGGGCTTCGATGACCTGACAGATCTGTCCGTGGTCCGGGCTGTAGTACCAGCTATTTGAATCAATCTGCATCTACTCGTTCGGCTCCAGCGGCATAAATGGTAAGCAGCAACTCTGAATCATCGATAAGTCGATAAACGGGTTTCTTGCCAGAAAGCTTTTCGCTCTCGCGCAGAATGATCGGAACTCCATCCCCTCGCTTTTCCATATAGAAGCCCCGTCCTACATTGCCAACCGTTTCCGCAACTGGCGTTTCCGCAAGCAAGCTTGTAATCAGTTCATTACGAGTAGCCTGGCGCAAAGCCATGCTATCAATTGTAACCGTATTCGGCAGGGCGCCTGGCGAATAGATTTCCAGTCGGTCATCAAACATAAAGAATCGTATCTTTGACCCGGAAACGGCATAGTCGCGATGAGCCACTGCATTGACGACCGCTTCAAAAACAGCCCTTTCGCTAAACTGTGAGAGTTCAATCCGGTGCGGTTCCTTTGTGGCACTAACGGTTTGATTTCGCTTCAGAAAGGCCATCGCCTGTTTGATTTGCAGGTCCAGCGGGCCATAGATCTTTTGTGCGTCAGTTTGGTAGTTCGAGTCTTGCCTGGTCCCGCGATAGCGGACCGCTTCGATATAGGCGCTGGGCAGGAACCGATCTGGGCGCTCACAACAAAGCAGAACCCCTGCCACCGAAGCGCGGATCGATCCGTTTTCCTCTTTCGATAGAAGGTTTCGCTTTAGCAGAAATATCTCCGAAACTTCTTTTGAACGGGTTGTATACCTGCTCCAAAGCGCCTCGGAAAGGTCACTGATGCCCGATTGCGGAACGGGCTGTTCCTCAAATCGAATCAGCCGGGCCTGGCTGCGTTGCTGAAACAGTCGAGCAAGATATTCCGGCGGCATTTTCCGTTTGGAGCTGCCTTGACGGTGAAAGTAGCCTCCCGGGCTTTCATGCACGAAAAGACTTCGCGGGATGTCCACTTTGAGAATGGGTCGGAGAACTCCAGCGCTGTCAGGGAGCTCCATGCGAAAGGACTGAAAGAGAACAGGGGGCTTGATGCTTTCGTTGCAGATTTCATACACGTAGCGTTCCGCGGCTTCGATCCTCTCAACCGGGATGCCGTCAATGTCGCGCGTCTTGTCATCGACACCCAGCACAAGGACACCATCGTGAGTATTCGCTATGGCGGCCAGTTCGTCGGCCAGCTCGTCGCGCTTCGGCTCAGAAACCCGGCCGCCTCTAAACTGAATGGTCTTGAGTTCAAGTGATGTGTCCTCGCCAAGACGTATCTTTTGCAGCAATTCTCCCGGACTGTCAAACATGGCGTCCCTCCAAAGCGATGCGGCGGTAGCGTTGTTCGAAGGCCTTGCGTCCTCCCTCCATGACACTACAAATCGTGTCCCGCACGATCTTTTCCTGAAGGCTTCCTGCACACTCTATTTGCGTCTGCCCATCCCGTGCCGCGAGGGCAACCACCAGCTCGGCATCCCCATTGACCACGATGTTCGCGTTGTGAGTAACAACGATGATTTGTCTCCGCCGTTTGACCTCCCGCAATTGCGTGACGATCAGATCATAAATGAGGTGATTGTCTAGATCGTCTTCCGGCTGATCCAGGATCAACGGCTCCTCCCCATACGAAAGCAGAAAGGCCAAAAGCGCGGCGGTTTTCTGTCCCGGCGAACCTTCTTGAATCGGACGAAAGGACTTCCGATCTCCCGATGTGCTGTACTGGACATCGAGGGAATCCTCGGGAAACCACAAGTCGAGGCGATCCAGTGATTCGGGCTGCAGCTTAGCCACATGCTTGGCAAAGCGCTGATCCGCCACTGTAGAGGGAACGTTTTGGCTCAAGGCTATCTGCCGAACCCGCTCCTTAATTTCTGAAAGAGCCTGTTCGATGCCTCGAGTGCCAGAACCATTTCTGTAAATACCGCCGAGAAGCCCTTCGCCGTCTGGCGTGCCAATGTCCTTTTCGAAGCCGCCACCTTCCCGCTGAAGTAATCCGCGTAACTCGGCTTCGACTGTCTCTCGAGCGCCGTAGGGAATTACCTGAACGCGGACATATTCGTTATCTCGCAAGACATTGTCGAGGAATGTCTTGCGAGACTCGGTTATTTTCCGGCGTATTTCCAGAAGTTTCTGCAAGCTGGTTTCTGACTGCTTTGCTAATTCCGCGATTTGCTTCTTGTGATCATCCATATCTTTGAGTCGTTGTTCGATCGTCTGTCGACGCTGGACGAACTCGCCATAAGCAGCAGGGTCACCGGCGCCTTCTTTGGTTAGCCTTTCCTGAAGGTCTTGATAGGCATGTACGGCGGCACTGGCGGCTGATTTCCAAGATGATTCATCTTTGATCCTGCTCCAGTCGGCGAGAACCTGATCCGCCTGCAATGCCAAATCAGCAATCATTTTGCGGATTGCATCCAAGCGATCACGCACCTTCGAGGAATGCTCGCGCAGTTGCGCATCTTCCGCGGAACTCGCATCAAATGGCGTTTCTCCGAGAATGTCCGGAACGATGTCTGCGGCGACTTGGCGGAGACGGTCACCCGCGCCATCCCAGCTCTTTTCCCATGCGTCGACCGTCTGCTGCTGCCTTCTTCGGCGCTGAAAGTCTTTAAGCAGATCGGCATGTCCAGCCTGCTCGAAGATGGATAGCTTCCGCTTCACGTCGTCGAGTTCCCCCCTAAGGCGCGGCTCATCCGAAAGCCCCGCCTCTATCTCTCTGGCCTTGGCGCGTAATGAAAGGAATCGTCCTTCCTCAGCTTTCCATTCGTCCTTCCAGAAACGGTGGTTGACTTCAGGCGCATCATCAACAATCTTCAGCAGAGCAAGCGGCGTCTTCGCAAGCTGAAATATCTGCTTCTGGCTGTACATTCGCACGGGAAATCGTTGTCGAATATCGCCTTCGGCATGCTTCCAGTTCTCACCACTTTCTTCCTGGATGGGATCCAGCGAGCCGTCGTAGTTCCACTGAACTTTGAATCTCGTTCCATTTTTGCGGTAGATTGCCTTGATCGCGGCGTCGGTCGTCAGCAGGCCGCCGTCCTCTCGACTCTGGTAAACCCGTGCGTACTTTTCGAATTCCGGTTTCAAGTCGTCCGGCAACTCGTCGTCCCGCCTAAGTGCGAGGCGAAGGAACTCGATCAGGGTCGACTTGCCCGTGCCCCTGCCGCCGATGATTGCATTAAGCCAGGGGTTGAGCCTTATGGCGAAAGGCTGCGGGCGGCCCATGTAGTGAGCATTGGCGATCTCGATGGATTCCAGTGCCAGCGCGGTATGTGAGTTTGGATCGCCCGAAGTCCCTTCGAAGGGCAATACCGAAAGCGAGCCATCAAGGAGCGCCAACTGTAATCCCTCAATGCTGGGAGATCCCATCTTGACCCAGGTGAACCGGCTGCCCGGAAACTTCTGTCCAGGATCCCCCGAAGGATGATGCGCGTCCGATCCGAGTACTTCGGTCCAACTGAGTTTCCCGTTGATATAGGGCTGTGGTTTCTGCAACGTCGCATCTACCAGTTCCATTGCGAAGACGTCGCCGCAATCCAATGCCTGCTGCAAGGTCGTCCCTATCTGCTTGAAGAGCCCGTTGTCTTCCTCAATATGGGCAGGAATGGCAATGCCACCGGCAGAAACAATGGCGCCGACCACCTCGACAAACGACTTTGTCGTAACAGCGTCACTCGATCCCTTGGTTCCGTTGAACCCGGCGGCTCCGAGGAGGCTGTCAATATCCGAAGTCGACTTCTCACATCCCAGAATTGCCAACAGGTGAATGCCGCCGTTAACCGAGATTTCAACACCGGGGAACAAGTGAATAGGTTGGAAATCGGCATGGTTCACTTTCTCCAAGTCCGCCAATGCTTGTCTAATCTGGTCAATCCAAGAGCCTGTATTGTGGTCCGTCACAGCGACGCAATCAATGCCTGCTCGCATATAGTCGAGCAACCATTCTTTCGGAGTACGGGCCTTCAAAGCAGCCTGATCCGCGCCTTTGCCATAGTCATCGGAGGCCGGAGTATGCGTGTGAAGATCAAACTTCCACCATCGTGCGCCGTTCCACTTCCAATCAATCAATCGTCACCTCCCATTCTTGTCACAGCCTGGTCGTACCATATTAGAAGCTTCGGGTCTTCCTGGAGGACGTTTTCGGGGATTTTGCGAACCACGTAGTCGCGGCCGGGCAGCCAGACGCGGCAGGTCGTCTCGCCCCAGAGCGTCTGGGCTTCGATGACCTGACAGTGTTGCCTGTGATCCGGGCTGTAGTACCAGCTATTTACATCAATCCGTATCATTCTTCTTCCGCATCGCACCTATCACCAAGTTGTCAATTACCTTAAGCATAGAGGTGTCCCAAGGAAATGACCCGCTGTTATCCATCCAGGTTTTCACGTTGTTCTGGAAGATTTCGTTATCCGAGATGGGATAGTAAAATTCTTTGTGGATTTTGCGCATCAAACGCCACTCTCGCTCTAAACCGTTTTGGAACATCTTGCTTCCAAATAGATAATTGAGGGTATATTCTCTGTCTATTGGCGCAACCAAGTTGGGTATCATATGGGCCAACACCTTAGAATTGCCGACGATGGTTGTGCCACTTGCCATCGCTTTGATTTCTTTAAACACTCTCTCCAGGTTTTGCCAATCATAAAGCGAAAGATTTTGCGGAATAGCTTGTTGCAGTTTTTCTAGCTCCAGCCTAACCGCAGCAATGCTCTTTTCAAAAGTCGCGAATGGTTGCATCTTTGATCCGGTAGTCCCCATACGGTGCATACCCCAAGACGCCAACACAGCATAGATAAGTTCCACTTTATCCGTCCAATTTGTATATCCCACTTCGAGAGCACGATGGTGAAAATGTAAGGATGGGCCGCTGAACGTCTCCGATGCATAGTATTTCTCATGATATGCATCGGCTTGTGAAAGAATATCTTTCACCTTGGGTTCGAGATCCCGGTCTATCCATCTATCAGGCACCGCTTACGCCTCCCCCGAGCGCGTCAACGCCTGGTCGTACCACATGAGCAGTTTCGGGTCTTCCTGGAGGACGTTCTCGGGTATCTTTCGGGCCACGGAGATGATGGTGGCGTAGTCGTGCTCATGCCATGCCTTCTTGAAGCCTGCTCGGACCGCTTCGAGGCGGAGCACCTTCAGGTGCTTCTGAACGGAGGTCCGGTAGTCCTCAAACTCCTTGAGCAGCGACCTCTCGCGCAGCTTCTCCAGATCACTGGCCTTGTTGGGGTCAGGCACGTACCAGCGGTCCCTGGCTTTAGAGCGAAGACTTTCGTTGTCCTTGGGTAGGTTGCGCAGATCCTTGAAATTGGTGGACAGGTAGCTGTGAATCTGGCTAGGCACCTCGCCCTTGCCGTCGTAGCGCAGGAATTCTGTTCCAGCATTTCGGACAGCTCCAGCGGCTTTTCGTGCTTCTGCCAACCGCCGATCTCCTTGAGGAACTGAGGGTGGAGTTCCTGGAAGGACTGGGGCTTCTTGATGAGCTGCTGTTTTAGCCACTGAATGGCGGAGGATTCGTCGGTTACGAATAGCTGGAGTTGCAGGACCTCCCGGACGGTCATACGCTTCTTGTCGTACTCAGCGACTTGTTCGGGCAGGAAGTACATACCATCCCGCTCGGAGAACCGCTGGACCAGCCCGGCGTAGAACTCCGCCGCGGACAGGGGAACAGTCACGCCGCGTTGAACGTGGAAGGCCACCATGCGGTCGAAGAGCAGGTAGTTCTGGCGCTCGGCAATGACCTCCGCTTGGCCCTCCTTGGAGACGAAGACAGGAAGTTGCTTCAGATGTGTGCGGCAAAAATCCCACACACCTTCCTCGGTGCCTGCGGTGAGCTTGAAGCGGTCTTCAAGGCCGCCATTGGGCTTGTATGCTGAAATGACCAGGTCCTGCTTGACGGCGGTGCTGGTCACCTGGCGATAGGAGCCTTGCTGTTTGTCCAGCGTCCGCACATCGGCTACGACGAAACCGGCAGCCTGCATCGCTTCCTGAATGGCGTTCCAGACGGCGTTGCGGGAGTTGTGGAACACCACGGTCATCCAGCGTCCTGGCTTGAGCACCCGGCAGTATTCCTCGAAGCAGCGCTGCATGAGTTGTTGGTACTCTGGCAGGCCCTTCTTCTTTAGCTTGTCCACGATGGCTTCCGGCGCGGCGTTGGTGATCACGCGGTGCCACGATTCCACCAGGAAGTTCAGATCGGCGTAGTAGATGTTCTCTCCGAAAGGCGGGTCGGTGAAAATGTGATCGATGGAATCGTCGGGAATCGCGAGCCGTGCGGTTGTGCCCGTCGTGAGAGTGGCCGCTCCCTTTGCGGCAACATCCCTTTGGAACGCCTTAGTCAAACGGGATAGCTTGCCCTCAAGGTTATACCAAGGGGATACTTCAGATATCTGAGATGCGACATAATAGACGCCGGTTAGCTGGCGATTCGTCTGTGAAAATGCAGTTGGTAAGTAGCGATTCAGAACCGACAAGCCCCATATCGCCTGCTCGACAAAGAACAGCAGCATGTGGCGGATGCGGGCGTCGGGATGGGCGTTGGCCTTGCGCCACAGAGCGGCCAGCGCATGGGCGGCGCGGGGTAGGAAGAAATGGTGAATGCTACTGAAGCCCTTCGGCTCGATTCGAGACCCGTGATACATCTGCTCGATAGGAAACCGGTTCGTGGGCAGTTCCACCGGCAAAGGCATCGCCTCTATACGCATCAGAATCTCCAAGTCATAAGCGTCGGGCTGCTTCTCGTTGCGTTCGCCTGCGGCTGTGTATAAAATCAGCGAAGGTCGGTACTTGACCCGTTTCCACGGTTTGCCGTTCGCCGGATCGGACCGCGTCTCGAAGACCCGCTGCAAGTTGTCCTTTGTCAGATTCGATCCGCAATGCGGACAGGGGAAAGCGTCCTTAACGCGTTTGGTCTCCTCATCCAAGGCTTCGTCCAGAAATACCACCTCCCCCGCGCAGTCGGGACAGGAGAAAACCTCGCTCCAAACGGTGTATTCGATGCGCCCCTTGGTCTTGCCGTCGGTGTAGAGCGTCTCATACATCCACCCGATTTCTTGGTCTACCTCATCCAGGATTTGCTTTCCCGCACGGGAGAATTCGTAGACATCGAATGGCAGGTTGTAGTTGGCAGCGATGAAGGTGGCCGCCGGCGAAGGTCATTGAGCACGACGCGCCTCTCGCCCCACTTCGGCCTTGCCATGCTTTGCTTCTCGAATTCCGCTTCAACCTTGCGCCGATACTCAGCCGAGGCCGACCCGCACCACTGTGCAGCAACACCCGTCATTCCCGAGCCGCAAAACCCGTCCAGCACGATGTCTCCCGGTTCGGTGTAATGCAGAATATACGGCATGATGGCCATGTGCGGCACCTTGGTGTGGTAGGAATGGGCCTTGTAGATCGGGTCGTTCTTGCCTTCGCTCACGTCCACAGCGAACGGCTCCCGGCTGTATGGCTTGCTCGGGTCGTAGGGCTTGCCGTAGTGCTTGATGAAGTCGGCAATGAACGGGTTCGGGCAGGCGGTGTAGTACGGCGGGTCGGACAGCGCCAGGATGTCCTCGTCCGAGCCGATAGGGAATCCCTCGATCTTGCGGAACTCGGGATCCTTCAGCTTCTCTCGAAGCTTTTCTAGGAAATGCTCGCGACGTTCCTCGTCAGTTCGCGAACGTCATCCCCAGACACATGACCTGCGTCGTCTCCATCGCTTGTTGCTCCGCAGACTTATCGATCAGCCTCAGTTGCCCACTGGGCTCCAGGAAGAGCTCCGGTCCGCTAAGACTTGTCCTGCCTCTCTTCTTGCCCACTGCTGTTTACTCGATTACGATCCGCACTTTGCCGGGCTCCTTGCCCTTGGTGAGCCCGTCCAGGTATTCCTCGAACCGCTTTCTCATCTCCGCCGGGGTGGCCGGTGAGCCGCCCGCGAGCAACGCCTCGCGCAGGTCCGCGATCTTGACCGTGACCTTGGTGAGCCCGGAGAGCACCTCTTGCAAGGCGTGGATGAAGTCCGTGGTCCAAGTCGTCCGGCAGGGTCCGCTTCTTGATGAAGCCGTCCACCAGCTTGCGCGGCTCGGGCTTGAGCAGGCTCAAGTTTCCTTTGGTGGTCGGGTCTTCGAGGTTGGTGAGCAGCGTCTGGGTCCAGTTCTCGACCAGCTTATCGAGCTCGCCATCCAAAGCGTCGAGCATCGTCGCCGCGGGAGCCGTGGGCGGTTCCGCGACCGGTTTGAAGTTGCAATGCGGGCAGACCGGCGATGCTTCCAGTTCCTGCTCGGTAAGCGCGAAGCAGCTCTTCAGTCCCGCCAGCCGGTTCTGGAAGTCCGAGAGGTGCTGGCGCGGCATAAGGTCGATGGTGGAAAGCTTCTGCAGTACCTTAAGCCGCTCGTCGCCCATGAGCTGGGCCTTGCGCTTGTCCTCGTTCACGCCCAGCCGCGCCTTGGCGTGCATGGCGAGGTAGGCCTAGCAGGTAGGCTTTCTTGAGGTCTCCGAGTCTTGCGCTGGGTCTGCTGGCGGAAGGTCGCCGCTCCGCGTTTGGCCGGGTCGCCGATCTGGGCGACGACCTCGTCCCGCGCCGTCTTCATTTTGTCGATCCACTCGTGGCCGGTGGGCAGGACCGCCTCGGCGGTGGAGAGGTACGATGCCGTGGACCCGAGGTCAACCACCAGTTCCTCAAGCGATTTGATCTCGGCAAGGGAATTGAGCCCGTCCCGATGCGCGGTCACTTCCGAGGCGTCGTAGCGGAAGTTCTTGAGCTTGCCGGTCGTAGTATAGGCCTGCAGGGATTCAAGGAAGGTCTTGGTCCCGTCCAGTTTGGCGCGCAGTTTCTGGACTTCGTCCTCGGCCAGCAGGCTGCGGCCCCAGAAAAACAGCCCGTTCTGAAGGCTCTGCTGCACGAGCACCAGACTCTCCACAACGTTGGTGACGGCCTTCTGCAGCTCTTGAACCGGCTCGTCCTTGCCCTGGGTGACCAGTTGGGCCATGCCCGGCGTGAGCCCGAGCAGTTCGAAAAGCGCCTTGAGCGCCGGTAGGTTCCAGTCCTTGGGCCGCTCGATGTGCTTGAACTGGGCCAGTTCGTCGATGCCGGTTCCGGCCAGTTGCGGCAGACCCGTGGCATCGAACTTCTTGCCCGGAATGGACAGGACCACTTCGCCGGCATAGACCAGCGCGGCCAGCACCACCACGGCCCATTCGGGTTCGAGCCGGAGCGATTGCGGTGCAAGGTACTCCACGCCGAGGACGTCCTGGATCAGCTCGGAGCGGTTGACCACCTGGCCGTGGCCCTTCTTCTTAGCGATGCCGAGGATGTGCTTGGCGTACTTGGAACGGTAGGGATCGAGCCGCTCGCCGTCGAGAAGCTCCAGGGCGTCCAGCACCGCGGTGGCCTGCTTCGTACGGTTCTGTCCGGCGATGGCGCGCAGGGCGTCCTGCGCGGCCTGGGCCCGGTTCGCTCCGGTGATGAGCACCGAAAAGAACGGGTATTCGGGAGCCTGGTCCTGGAATTTCGTCCCAAGACAGATGCCCGCGATGGTGTTCACCAAGTCGCGGAAGTTGATGCGCTCGTGGGAGCCGATGCCCGAAAGCTCGCGGATGGACTTGCCCTTGGCCCAATCGGTCAGGGACTTGGCGCGCCCCTGGTAGGTGACCTCGAAGGCCGTGGTCATGTTCTTCTGGAGCCATTGCACGAGGTCGCGCAGGAAGTTCGATGCCTTGGATTCGTAGGTGGACTTGGCATGGCCTGAGGCGGTGGATGCAAGGTCCAGGGCCGCAGCGTAATTTCGAAGCGCGGTGCGGAACTCCTCGTCCGTGTTCGCCAGACGCAGAAACAGCTCGTCGGGCTTCTTCTCGTCCTTGAAGTGCGGCGCGTCGAAGGGCTGGATGAAGTAGAGGTAGAAATCCCGTGGCGGCACAGCCGTGGAGCGCTCGTTGGGCGCGCCGAAGAAGAGGTATCCCTGGCGCGCGGCCTTGCGTTCCAGCCATTCGAGCTCGTGCTGCCAGATCTTGTAGCCCGTCACATAGGTCTGGTCAGTGCATTCCATGACCCGCCGGAGCGCCTCGTAATAGTAGCGGTCGAGTTCCTGAGTCATCGAGGCTCTCGGCGCGCTTCTCGATCAGGGCGTCGAAGTCGTCGGTCTTCTTGAGGTCCAGGTAGTACTGGCGGTTCTCCGGGTTGGACGAGATGAACTGACCGCTCACCGTCTTGTGGATTTCCCGCAGTACCGTCTCCACCTGGGAGAGCAGGTCGTCGGCCGGATCGCCGCCCAGTTCTTCGATGCCCGGCTGGAAGAGGCACAGGCCGTCCCGCAGCTCCTCCGCCGTAGCGCCCAGGGGGGCGTAGATGTCACCCGTCGTGAGCCGGTGGACGGACAGCGCATGGATGAGCTGGGTGGCCATGGGTTTGTAGGCCGGACGGGTGAAGGCCTGCTGGATACGGGACTCGAGCACCTGGCTGCAGTCGATGACCGCCTTGATGTCCGGGACGGCGCGGAAGGACGGGTTTTCGCGCAGGGTCGTCCAGTAGCCGTCATAGGCGATGACCCCGGGCCGGTCGTCTGGGACGTTCTGGCCGAGGAGCTTCTTCATGGCCAGGGACAAGGTCTTGAGTACCTCGCGCTTTTCCACCGCGGTGACCCGCTCAAAGGTGTCGATGTAGTCCGGATGCACGGGGAAGAGGCGCACGAACTCGTCCATGCGTTCGTTCATGCGGCCATAGAACTTGGCGAACGGGCGTCAGGTACTCCCGGATTTTCACCTGCTGGTCGCCGGTCTTCTTGAGCAGGCGCTCGGCCACCACGAACTTGACGTCCTTGCGGGCAATGAGGATTTGCTCGAAGCGGTCCTTCACCCGGCGGATGCTGTCGGCCACGAAGGAGAAGCGAGGGCTGTCGAAGATGGCTTCCTGGACGCCGGCGATGAAGCGGAACCGCAGGTCCTTGCAGACCTCGCCGATCTCGCGCAGGAAGTTGAGGTCGAGGATAAGCTCCTGGTCCTTGCGCGTAGCGCAGGTAGTCGAGCAGCTCGTCCACCACCAGGAGCAGGCCGTGGTCGGGATACTCCTGGTGGAAGGCAGCCATCATCTCTTCGAAGGCGCGCTTGTTGTTGGACACCTTGTCCGCGGGCGGGAAGGAATAAGACACGCCCATGGCGGCCAGGTGCTCCTCCAGTTCGGCCACGAGGATGTCGCGCAGGGACATGGTAGTCGCGCCGATTTCGGTTCGGACCACCTTGAAGCGGCCGCTGATCTTGCCCGCGGCACTCGCCACGCTCTTGTCGTTCAGATGGATCGCGAGATCGCCATTTTCGGCAAGGGCGGAGATCACGGACATGAGGTGAGACTTACCGGTGCCGTAGTTGCCGACGACCAGCAGCCCCTTGTTATCCATGGGCTGGTCGAACTGAAGCTGAGGAACGACCAGGTTGACCAGCTTCTCGGCCATCTCCTCGGAGATGACGTAGGTCTGGACAAGCTGCTCGGGCAGCAGCGGCCTCGTCGGCGTCCCGCAACTGAACCACGGACTCGATAGGCTCGAACTGGATCAGGTCTCCGTATTTCATCGCGCCTGCCCCCCTGCGCTTTCGTTCCTTGTCTTCATGCAATGGCCTCTGGGCTCACTACCAGGAAATCTGCGTAAGGGATATCGTCTGTATTCGGGATGGTCCGGCGTCGCGTAGACCATGTGCTCGCCGTCGATGGAGCCGCTCCAAGCCGCGACCACCGTCTTGTTCCGTGAAAGCCCCTGCAGGAGCCGCAGCGGGTCCTGCTTGAGCGAGACATCGAAGAGAACCTCGATGTTGTCCAGCAGAATCACATCGGCTGGCGGATGCGCCCACGATCTCCGGGAGAAGACGGGGCAACTGCAGTGCCCGCTGGCGCTCGGTGAGGTCGAGCATACGCCGAGACAGCTCGAGATTGACGATTGACCAGCGGAGCCGCCGTGCGCTCATGCACATCCTGGAGCGCGGCGGTCTTGCCCGCGCCGGCCGGAGCCACCAGCATGACAAGACGGTGGTAAAGCTCGGCTGCCTGGCCTATCTTTTCTACGATTCTATCCGAAAAAGACTTCGGCAAATTCGCCTCCCTGACATTACGCATGTGGGAATTCTGTCGCAAGACCTACTCTACCATAGCTGTTCGAGTTTTCGCTATCGTTCGTGGGGAAAACTGGTAAGATCGGAGAGCGAAGTGGTGCAGCTCGCATGTGAACTGGCGTCAATATGCGTCTCGAAAGGGACTTCGGATCTCGACATCTTCCGTCCCAGTCGCGGGAGGACCCTCGGCTGCGCAGCATTCACGCATTCGCGTGACATCACGAGCTCATCTGACGGGCTCTTGGTTTTTTCCGAACCCCGCCCCCCCCTGGGCCAGAGACGCGCGGCGTCCTTGCCGCGCGTCTCTGGCCCTCTTCAAGAGGAGCGCCCCAACATGGACGTTGGGGCGCGTCGGTCTGCAATCGACCCCAACCGATTCCAACGAAGGGCCTTACGCGACGTACCTGCACGTAGAACGGAAGAACCGATGATTCGCAACAAGGCAACCCATATCAAGCGCGCGCAAGAATCTCCCTCACCGTGTTGGCTTGCCAGACGCCGTTGTTCTTGGTGGGCGTGAGCCTCTGGTTGAGCTCGCCGGCAATCTGCCGTAGCGACAAGCCGCCGACTCGATACTGTCGGATCATCCGAATCACCACCTGCTCAGCCTTGTTCTTCACGAGCTTGTATTTCAGGTAGTCGAAGCCGAAGGGGAGCTGGCCGGGATGTTTGCGCCCGTTGCCGTTCTGAGGGACACCCGCACGGTCCAGGCCTTCCAGCACAGCCGAGCGGCTCACATCGGCCAGGCGGGCGATCTCGCCGGCTGAAAGGTGCCGGCCAGAGTAGAGTTGCTCAAGGTAGGATTTGCTTCGCAAGAGCGCCAGCCCCGACAGCGGCAGGGTGCCTTCTATGAGCGTTGGAAGTTCTGTCCGGCCGTTCGCCTTCTGTCCGTCCGGGGGAGACAGACCCTGCTCGAACACCTTGCTAAACAGCAAGGAGAGCAGGTATTTCCTCGATCTTGTGCTCGAAGCAGTAAGTTCTATTGAGCCTCGCATAATCAAGTGATCTTTCAGTCGAAACAAAGTCCAGCATGTCTGAGAAAAGACTGCAGGAGCTCACCCTGTGAATCGATTCGAGAGAAGCCTTCCCGTACCCCTTCAACCATTCCGCCGAGGTCATCGACGGAACGGTTTGCAAGTTCCTTTCCTTGGATGTTCCCCCATAAACTCTCAACAGGGTTCAGGTCGGGCGCATAAGAAGGTAGCCGAATTGCAGTCAGCCACCGAGTTTGTTTTTCCAAATACTTTTTCATTATGTTGCTGCGATGTGAGGGCAAACCATCCCATACGAGGATGACTTTCTTACCCCGAAATTGCATTCGCAATTGGACAAGGAACTCAATCAACTTCTCGTCGGTGAAGCTTCCCGCGACCATGCGAAAATACAGCCGACACCGTTTCCCATCCCAGCGGTATCCGATGGCAGAACAGATCGAAAGCTTTTTCCAGTTGAACGGATAACGCACCACGGGCGTCTTGCCTCGTGGTGCCCATGTACGTCTGATTGACGGCTTCTGAGAAATGCCGCTTTCATCGAGAAAAACTATCCATGCGTGGCAGTTTTGGGCGTTTTTTTTACCTTGGCCCAAGTCTGGGTGTTCCACTGCTGCACTGCAGCTTCGTCGCGCTCTTTGGCACGCAGGGTCGGTCGTTGGAGACTCCACCCCATCAGCTTCAAGATCTTCCACACGTGACCCGCATGATAACTCACCCCCGTGAGCTTTTTAATCAGATCGGCCACCCGAGGGAGTGTCCACAAATCGGTTGCAAAACCCTGGGCTGCCGCCCCGCGAAGTAGTTCCTTCTCGATCAGGGCCAATTGATCAGCTTGAAGTCGTGGCTTTCTTCCTGCGCGTGTGGCTCCATTCAACCGCCGCAGATCGCCATTCTGCCAGGCCAAGTACCACTGGCTGACACTCTGCCTACTGACTCTCAAGATCTGCGCGATGGTCGCTTGCCGCTCACCTTGCTCGAAAAGTGCGACCGCTTTTTGGCGTCGCTCACGCAACTTCTGAAGTCTTCTTATTCCCCTCTCCATGAGGGCATTATTCCACAAGAAAAGATCTGTGTCTAGATTTTATGCGAAGCTCAATAAGCTCGTCCAATAGGGGGAGCGAAGACGAACGTGGTCGAACGGAGCGCTTTCTGGGTCACACTGGAAAGCGCTATTTTTATGCCTCCTTCCTGCAGCAGGAGGGATGCGACGAGGTCCGCGAGGGCGGCCTTCTGTTCGGCCTCTGCCTTCTTGAGTACCCTATGGATCCGGCCCCGGTATTCTGAGAAGAGGCTCCTGTCTTTGGAGGCGAGGCTTTCAAGCTCAGCGATGGATTGGACGACAAATGCACGCCGGCCTTCGGTGTCCTTTCTCGCTTCTTCCAGCCCGACGATGCTCTTCTCGATGGATTCCCGGACGCGCTGGGCCTTGGCCCGGGTCAGCTCTTGAATGCGGGCCTCGATCTGTCTCCCCACGTCGGTGACCTCGGCGTTTAGTTTCCCGGATTCCTGCCGCAGCTCGTCGATCTGCCGCCCGATGCGCACCCGGCCCTGAGCTTCCAGCTCACGGAACTTCTCGCCGTTGGAGGCGACGTCACGCAGCCAGCCCAGCACCAGCTCCTGTGCCAGCTCCGCGTCGATACGGTCCAGCCCGCCCTCGGGGCACTTGGTACGGTGAGAGTAGTAGCGGTGGCGCTTGCCTTTGGAGGAATAGGCGCTCTTGCCCTGGAGCCGCTGGCCGCACTTACCGCACAGGCCAGAAGTTCCGGAGAGCAGGTAGATGTGTTGATGCGGGCAGCGGCGATGGTAGCGCTCGGTGACGATGGGCAGCCAAGCCGCCGGTACTTCCTCCGGGCCTTCCTTGCTGCGCTTGTTGATCTGCCGGATCCCGATGTATACCCTGTTTGTCAGCGCGCTATAGAACTTGCCGGGAGTGATCCGCTTCAACCGCAAGCTCGTGCCCTCGAAGCGCTCCTTGATCCGATCCGTTGCGAGGCGGATGGAGCGCTCCCGGAGATTGCGCTTTCCCTCGGTTTCATCGAAGACAACGCCTTGCGGCGATCTGCTGACTATGTCGATGCACACGCAGAAGGCGCAGTGCAGTGCACTTTTGAAAGAGATTAAATTGTAGATAGTTCTGAGACGAGAGCACGGGGTGGCAAAATCTAAGGAGACACGGAAGAACAGACTCCATTCCGCCCAGGATTCCGAAGCGAATCCTTGCAATCACAATCTGCGCTCCGTCCTGGCCTGTTTCGGGAAAAAGCAGGGCAAATTCGTGCCCGCCGAGCCTAGCGATGAGGTCTGTCACACGGACGTGACTCCACGGCTGGCGATAGTTCCTCAATACCCTGATGCGGTCTAGCGCGTGGCAGACTTCATGATCCGGCGTATTACCGGGCATCGTACTGAGGCTATGACCGCATGGTACACAGACTGGAAAGCCATCGCTACACACCGCGCTTAGATCGAAGCCGCCCCGGCGCTCCCAAGCCTGCGGACTTCTGCGGCAATTTCTTCAATACAGTCCTCGGCCTGCGGATATAGCCCGATTTTGTCTATAAAGGCATGATCCATGCCGTTATACCGGATCAGCCGGGTCCTCACAGAAGCCCTCGTCAGCTTGCGGGCAAAAGCTTCGGCTTCCAGGCGTAAAGCGTCGTACTCTGCTGTCAGGATCAAGGTCGGAGCCAGTCCAGAAGCATTAGCAACGTAGAGCGGGGAGACAAGCGGATCCGCGGAATCACTCCCCTGCAAGTAGATAGAACGCAGCAGCGAGACATCGCCCCTCAAGGCCGAGATGATTCCCTCTATAAGCTCGCGGTGCTGCCTGATGTTGTATTCCGATAAATTCCACGCATATTCTTTACCGGGCCTGCATACCAGGTCAACCGTTGGGTAGATGAGAGCTTGCAAGGCGATCATTCCGGTTTTCCTGTCCCGGTCCATGATGGCGCACGCCGCAGAGAAGTTGCCGCCAGCGCTGTCGCCGGCAACTGTCATGCGTTCCTCATCGATGTTGAGCTCCCGGGCGTTGGCGTGAACCCAGGTGATCGCGTCAAAGCAGTCGGCAAGGCCCGCAGGAAACGGGTACTCGGGTGCAAGGCGATAATCCACGGAGACAACGACTGCTCCTGCCTTTTCTGCAAGCGCCTTGCAAGGGTTCTCCACTGCCTTGACAGTGCCGCCAATGAAACCGCCGCCGTGGAAGAACACCACAGCGGGCATTTTCACTGGCTTTCCAGGGGAATAGATCCTGATCGGAATAGGCAGGTCAGTTCCCGGAATAGCTCGCTCCTCGGTGTGAATGCCACCAGCCGTGACATCAATGTTCGGCCAACCCATGGAGGCGCGAATGCTCACCATGTCCAGAGTCATTGGATCGAAAGACCCCGTGCGGATTGACTCCGGAAAGAGAGATCCGATTCTCTGACTGCCCAGAACTTTCAGTACGCGAGGATCCAGATCGCCTTCCCGGTCTGAATCGGGGATACCTTTTATTTCAATCTCTATCCCCTTGTCTTCCATCGTAGACGACCGGATCTTCAGTAAACGAAGAAGCTCTCCGTAAACGGTACGACTTTCCAATTCCTGATCTTTCATCAATTACAGCTTCATAAGAGTCCCGATCACGTCCTCGGCACTTACGTCAGTTTTTCTGGAGCTCCGTTACCTTGCGGCCCTCGCTCCATGATGACGAACTTATCCACGATTGGATAAATATGGGTGATGTTGTGATCAACGATTATCTCTGACAGGCCTTTCTCCCGCACCGATTCGGCGAATTTCAGCACTTTGTCGGTTTCCTTGAGCGAAAGGGCCGCGGTGGGCTCGTCAAGGAGAAGCAATTTTCCGCTGAACTCCATGCAGCGACCAATGCAAAGCGATTGACGTTCACCCCCCGACATGTACTGAACACTCTCGTCGGCCTCTCGTACATGCACCCCTATATCCCACATCATTTCGATGCTTTTTTTCTTCATTTCCTTCTTGTCGAGAACACTGAAGGGACCAAATGATTTGGTTACTTCTCGCCCAAGATAAAAATTCCTCCACAAATTCATCAGATCCACGACGGCGGTGTTCTGGTAAACGGGCTCTATTCCAGTGGCGCGGCTATTGCGAGGGGAATCGAACGTTACCCGCTTGCCCTCGAAATAGATTTCTCCCTCGTCCGGCTGGTATACGCCCATCAAGAGGTTGATGATCGTCGATTTGCCAGCTCCATTGTCTCCTACCAAGCCGACAATCTCGCCTTTTCCGACTGTAAAACTGACGTTTGAGAGAGCCTGGACAGCACCAAAAGACTTGCTGAGGTTTCGAACCTCAAGCACGTTTTCTTGGGTCATTTAGAGACCTTGCCTCGTCTTCCGCCAATGACGATAAGATTAATTATGACCACCACAAGGATGATCGCCCCGACGAACGCACGGTACCAGTACGGCGACGCTCCAGCGAGAATAAGGCCGCTGTTTACAGAGGATAACAGAAGCACACCAAGCAGAGTACCGATAATGCTTCCTCGACCACCGGAGAGGAGGCATCCGCCAATGATGCCTGAAGCCATTGCGTCAAACATGAGGTCGAATCCAACCGACGGGTTGACCGAATAGACACGAGCCGCAGAAATGCAGCCGGCGAAACCAGCGAGCATCGAGCAGGCGATGAAATTTGTCAATTTCACCCTTAACGTATTGATGCCCATCTTTCGTGCTATCGTCTCGTTGCCTCCCGTGGCGAATACCCAGTTGCCATACATTGTGGAATTGAGCGTGAAATGGAAGAAAAGCACAATAAGGAGCATCCAGACCACCGAGATTCGGAAATCTCCAAATCGCTTCGAGAGGATCGTAAACCAGAGATTTTCGTCCGACACCTGAGTGATAAAACCACTCGTAATCGCGAGCAACAGTCCGCTCAAGAGCATCATCGTGGAAAGGGTAACGATAAACGAAGGCAGCTTGAAACGCAGGGTGATCGTGCCGTTGACAAATCCCACAAGAACTGCAAACGCCATCGCAATAAGAAAGCCGATGAAGATCGGCAGGTGAAGGGCCTGAGCGGATTGTATCATGATCGTCGGCACAAACACGTACACACTGCCGACCGAGAGGTCCGTTTCCCCGGATATCTGGAGGAAGGCCATGCCGACCGCGATGATACCCATCTCGGCGGCCACAGTACAAATGCTCCCTATGTTCGCCGGCCAAAGGAATTTGGGCGAGAGTATATAAAAAATACTCCACACGACGATGAGACCGATTGTGACACCGACCTCGGGACGCGTGATCAGCTTATTCAGCGGATATCGTTTCAAAATGACTTGCGGCGGATTCGCGCCAGATGCCATGAGTTGCTCCTCTCCGTCTCATTGCTCTTGAAAGTGTCAAAGAGGCGCGGTCGTCGGGGTGAAGTCGAAGAGACGCCTTACGGTGCATGCCGTAAGGCGTCTCGAACGATCACGATCCCCCAGTCGCAGCGAGCTGCTTCTTTACGATGTCGAGGTTGCTCTTGTCGACAAGTGTCGGCCCTGTCGGTGTACTGACCGGAGGGAGCACCCCGAAGGCATTATAGAGGTAGAGCTGTTCGACTGAAAGAAAGCCTTGGGCGAACGGTTGCTGACAAACCGTGTAAAGGATCGTCCCGGAATCAATACCGTCTATCGTTTTCTGGTCGATATCGAAGGTCGCGACCGATACCTTTCCAATCAGTCCCCGGTCCTTTAACAGCTGCAGGGCCGGGTTGACGCTGACCGGGCCGAGAACGAAGACAACGTTCGTCTCAGGATACTTTGTGAGGTACGCCCCAAGGACGTTGGTTGCGGTTGCCGGATCCGTGGTCAGGTTGAGCTTCTCTATCGGTATATTGTTGTCGGCCATCACCCGCATGATCCCGCTTGCCCGATTTTCGATAGGTGTCGACCCTGGATACATGAGGCCAACAACTGTGCGAACTATCTTCGCTTTTGTGAGGGTCGCCTTCGCAAGGATTTCGCCGGTCGTTCGCTCATCCTGGCCGACGTATCCTAAGTACTTCGTTCTCACATCATCGGAACGAGTATCCGGCGTGTTATATGCGAGTACGGGGATGCCTTTTGCGATCGCCTCGTTGAGGAGCTTGCCCGAAGACTCAGTGAACCAGAGACCGCAAATGATGCCGTCGGGCTTGGCGGCAATCGCCACTTCGAGCTTGTTTGCTACCCCGGCCGCATTCACCTCGTCACCCGCCAGCCCCAAGTAGTTGAGCTTGATGGGGAAGCTGTCCGCGGCGGCCTTCATCCCCTTGTAGACAGTCGCGAAAAACGTATCAACGCCCGGCTGCACTCCGATGGCGTAGAAAGTATACGTTTTTCCCGACGGTGCCGCGGTCGCGACGACTGCGACCGCGATAACCAGGAGCGCGGCAAACATTGATCTTCGCATAAGACCTCCTTAAATAGACTATTACTATCAAGGCAGCAAACTTAATGCCAAGCTCCTATTTGAATGACAAATACTTATATTATACGCAGCAAAGACTTACATGCGATAGCAAAAGACATACGAATCAGGAGAAGGATCAAAAGGGCGAGAATCCCCATCTACGGGGTGATTTCACCCACCTCGATATTGTATTTTTTCATCCGCCACCGGAGGGTATCGCGAGAAACGCCCAAGATTTTCGCGGCGGCGGTAACATTCCCCGCGCACAATGCGAGGGACTCCTCGATTAGCTTCACTTCGGAGGAAGAGAGGCGGTCTTCACCCTTCACGGCATGGATTGTCGGTACCCCGAAGATCTCGCGTGGCAGATCCGACACTTCGATGCAATCACCCGATGACAGGACGACCGAGCGCTCTATAACGTTCCTGAGCTCGCGAACATTCCCCGGCCATTCATATCGCGATAAAGCCTCCCGCGCGGCGTCTGAAATCGCTTTCGGTCGAACGCCGTTCGCGTCTGCGGACTTCTGGAGAAAATAATCGATCAGTGGAGGTATGTCCTCCTTTCGAGCAGCAAGCGGAGGGATTGTGATCGTAATCGTATTGATCCGGTAGTAGAGGTCTTCCCTGAACGTACCGGCCTTCATCAGAGCCCTGAGATCGCGGTTCGTCGAGCACACGATACGCGTTTCAATGTTCACCGGCGTATTGCTTCCCAACGGCTCGAATGACTTGTCCTCGATCAATCGAAGCAACTTGGGTTGAACCTCGAGCGCGAGGTCGCCTATCTCGTCAAGAAAAAGCATCCCGCCGTCTGCTGCTTTAGCTTTTCCGGCAAAGTTAGCGGAAGCCCCAGTAAATGCGCCTTTCCGATAACCGAAGAGTTCGCTCTCGATGAGGGTGCCGGGTATTGCCGCACAGTTCACCTTGACGAAAGGTTTCTCGGGAGAAAGTGCATGTAGGGCTCTCGCAATTATCTCTTTTCCCGTCCCGCTCTGTCCCAGAATGAGGACGGGTGCACTCCCCGTTGATATCTTTCGCACGGTTGCCATGATCGCTGTCATTGCGCGGGATCGATGCACAGGCTCGGTGAACCGCCGCGAAATCTGCGACGCAGGCCGGCCCTCGCTACTCCTCGTTTCAAGCATTCGCCTCACGACGTGGCGTATGATGTCTTTTTTAAATGGCTTGGTTATGTAATCGACAGCACCCTTCTTTATCATCTGAACGGCGTCGGGTATCGTACCGTACGCCGTGATGAACAACAGTGGGACTTTCTTCACGTGCGCGACGAGATATTCCTGAATACCTTTGCCACCGAGAACAGGCATCTTCATGTCCGAGATTATGAGATCAATCGCGTTGTCCTGCTCAAGAATATCGATGGCGGTCTTCCCGTTTTCCGCGGTGATGACGCCGAACCCGTCCTCTCGAAAAAGCATTGTGAGAATGTCCCGTGTATCTCCATCGTCATCTACAATGAGAATTCTCTTCACGCCTTATCCTCACAACTCAATACGTACAGTGCAACCCTGTCCTGGAGTCGATTCGATGTCGAGCGAACCTTCGTGTTTGTCGACGATACGGTGCACGAAGGGGAGACCGAGTCCAGTCCCGGCCTCCCTCGTCGTAAAGAAAAAGTTAAACACATTCTCCCTGGTTTCTTCGTCCATGCCTTTCCCTTGGTCTTGTATCTCGATATGTAGCCGACCCTTTTCCATAACCGCACGGACCTGGACGGACGCATGAGGCGGCGAGCTCTGCAGAGCGTTGAGGACAAGGTTCGAAAGGGCAGCGTGAATGAGGTTTCGATCGAGCGGATAGAGAATGGTCTGGTCCACCCCGCTTGCATCGATTCTTACGTCGTTGAAATCCTTCATCGGCATGTCCTCTATGACAGAGGCAATGAGTTCCCCCACATGGACGTTTTCTTTCCTAAACGTCAAAGGCTTCACGTAATCGAGGAGGTTTTTTGCCATGTACTGTAGGGCCTCGATTTTCCGGATAAGCATGGCCGTTATTTTCCTATACTCGTCTTTTCTTTTAGTGACCGAAAAACTGTCTTGTAGCATTTCCACTGAAAGTTTCATGACAGTGAGCGGCGTGCTGATCTGATGCGCCAGGCTCGAAGACAGCTCCTTGATCGCGGTGAGCCGTGCGTACATATCCAAGGTTTCGAGTTGACGTAGGTCAATCGATCCTTTCTCAACGTTCGCGAAGTTCCTCCCATTCCGCAGTACCACAAAGCGATCGGCAACCTGGAACACCTCGTCAGCCTTGTGGGTGATAAATACAACCGAAAGTCCATTCTGTTTTGCCTTTCGTACGAGATTGAGAACGATGGATGTTTCTTCTTCGGAAAGGGCGGTCGTTGGTTCATCCAGGATCAAAAGGCGAACCCCAAAATAAAGTGCCCTCGCAATCGTGATGGCCTCTTTTTGACCGCCTGAAAGCATGCCAGGGTAATCGTCAAAATAATCAACATTTCGTATTCGAAGCCGGTCCATCTCCAGGCGTAAAATTTCGTCCATCTTCTTCCGGTCGATAAACCTAGGATGCCGTAGTTCTCTTCCAAAGAAAACAGCGTGTTTGTATGGTTCGCGACCGAGGAAGAAATTGTGCGCAATGCTCATCGTCTCAATGAGCGGCGATCCTTGGTACTTGATTTCGATTCCGGAGCGTTGGGCCTCCTTCGGTGAACGAAAAGAGACCAAATGGCCGTCGAGATAAATCCTCCCGTCGTATGGTTTGCAGTAACCTGTGAGGGTGTTGACCAAGGTCGTTTTTCCGGCACCGTTGTCACCGATGAGTCCGACAATCTCTTTCTTACCTATCTGGAAGTTCACACCGTCAAGCGCAATCACGTTTCCATAGCGGACACAAATATTCTCCATACGGACAAGTGGAACTGGCGATGTAATTTGACTTAATTGGTCTTGAAGGCTGTGCACGACACTTCCCCGAAACGATCGGAACTATTATAGGAGTGTTCTTTTGGCAAGACAAGGAGATATTGTCAAGTGTTCTGGACGGGAGCTACTTGTCGATGTGAGCAGGCGAAAACGGATGGGCATGCTACGAACCGCCTTCACCTCTGCATTCGAGCAACCGAGGATAAAAGTCAGACCGAGAAGCAGGAGCGCTCGCCTTGGATGACTCGATGGCGAAGTATCTCCCGATCGAGGTTATAAGGGGCATTCACGCGTTCCAAGGGACTACTCAGCCAGATCACGGTGAGGGAACTGCTGTCCCACTCTTCTGGCATCGCGGACTACCACGACGAGAGAGGCAAAGACGGGAAGAGAACATCTTATCTTCCGACCTCTCGGCCTGAAGAGCACCTACCTTGTTGCATACGACTAAGGGGAAGCCCAACACTTAGCGGTGCCAGCGGAGGTGTCTTACAAGAATGTGAACATCACGAAGATCCGATCCAATGGGGCCTATTGGGCTGAAGGGGGAATTGTTTCAACGGCAGATGAAATGATCATCTTCCTAAAAGCCCCCAACGAAGAGCGAATCGTAGGTCGGACTTGCGCAGGTGGCACTTTCCCCTCGAATACGACCTCGGGACGATGCTATTCAGCTTACCTCGACCGATTAACTGGTTCGAGTCCCGATACTACTATGAAGCCCGTTTGGGCCTTGTAAAAGGGCTGGCGGGGCGATTTTTCGATTTTCTCGGAGAACGTATGGGTAAAGCACGTCTCGCCGAAGCAGCAAAAGTCTGAGAGTCACGCTTCGATCGCTTTTCGGCTTCTGTGCGGCCCGTGAACGAGGGTACGATTCTCTACCTTGCCGAAGGGACGGCGACTACTTGCTCCGCACTTCCATCAGCCCGACCTTGGCTTTCGGTTTTCTCCCGACGCCAAGAAAAGACCAGAATGATCGTTTCTCTGGCTCGGGCTGTGTTGGCGCAACTTTGCGCGCTGCCCTCCTGACTCTCTGAGGCGTCGCCTTCTTGCTTGAAGGCTTCGTCTTCGCGCTCGCCGATGTCTTCTTCGCCTTGGTTCTTTTTTTCATGTTGAACTCCCTCCCGCCGCTACATTCCATGAGGTCCGTGCTTTGCGTACCAGAAAGTCCCCTGCTCAGCCTGTCAACTCTGGCCCTTTCCTTACCAGGATCTTGCCTCCTGCGCCCCGCGTGTCAATGCGCCTGCAGGTGAGGACAAAAGGAAAGCGCAAATGTCGTCCAACCAATGCCAATATGTTGCCTCGTTAACGGCTACAAATCTCGCATGACTATAGTCTGAGATTCAGTCTGAGAGTCAAATCCTTATCTCCATGCTCTTTCACGCAGAAAACGATTCCAGGCCTTTCGCTGGTTTTTCAATAGGGTTGGAATCTCTAGGTCGTAGGGGCAACGAGCGACACACGTCCGACACTCAGAGCAGTTCTCTGCCTTCTTAAATGGTTCGCTGACGAACGAGACAGCAGTGTCAAAAGGCATCCGGCGAGCAAAGCTTTTTGCCGCGAGCACCATGCTAATCGGAATGCCTTCAGGACACGGCTGGCAGTAGTCGCAGCGATGACACCACGTTTTGCCCAGCACACGCCTGCATTCCTCGATTGCTCTGCTTTCTTCCTTCGTGAGTTGTCCCTGGACTTCCCCTACGCTTAGAATCTGGCGAAGCTCTTCGATCCGCTCAATACCGGGATCGGGAACGATGTCGCGGAACTGGGAGAGGTAGCGGAAGCACAGCCGGGCGTCCCCAAGCAAGCCGCCGCCGAGGGGCTTCATCGTGATGATCCCCATCTGTCGCTCCCTTGCCAAAGGAATGACCTCATCGAGCGCTTGGCAGTCAACAAAATTGAACGGAATCTGAATAGCATCGAAATGGTCTGTCTTGACCATCGCAGCGGCCACTGTGAGGATATGCGAGCTGAAGCCAGCGAACCGGACTTTGCCCTGCTGAATCGCCTGAGTCATCCCTTCGAACGCGCCGCCCGGTCCCAGCGTCTTATCCATCTTGTCCTTCGAACTGATGTTGTGATGCTGAAATATGTCGATATAGTCTGTCTTTAGGCGCCTGAGACTCTCCTCTAGATCCGAGAGAAACCCAGCCTTGTCGATGGACGGGGACTTTGATGCAAGAACAACTTCCTCCCGCGCTCTCCCCAGCAAGGCTTCGCCAATTAGTTCTTCGCTATGGCCGTAGCCGTGGGCGGTGTCGATGAAGTTGACCCCTTCATCCATTGCTTCACCGACCAGTCGAATCCCTTCGACTCGTGAAAGTCTCTGGATAGGAATGCCACCAAATGCAATCCGCGATACTTCCAGCTCTGTTCGACCAAATCTTGTCCTCTCCATATGCCTGAAGTTCTCCTGACCTGCGTGGGAAGTTGTTGCCAGTATGCGGCATGATGCCGGCGGGATCAAGTGCTTAACATGTCTTTTGACCCAACGACATTGTGTTTCCGATCATAGCGGATTATTCTACCTCAAGAAGGATCGCCCGTTCTGCTCATGTCCTACAATCCGCCGTACTACGACCGATTGATCCAAGACTGCGGAAACAGGAAATGGAAAGATCTCGTGGCATGGTTGCTGAACAGTGCCGATACCCCAGAACGCCTGGCCAAGATCATGCCGCGTGTTGAAGCCAAGGGGGGATTCACGATCAGGACCGTGAACATGAAGGACTACGCGGGCGAGATCAAGCGCTTCAACGAGTTGTACAACCAGTTTGAACAGGTAAATGCAGTCTTCACTCCCATGACGCCCGCCGAGCTCGAGCTCATGGCCAAGGATCTGAAGATTGCCGTGGATCCTGAGCTGATCTTTTTTGCCGAGGTGGACGGGAAGCCGGTCGGGGTTTCCCTATCCCTGCCGGACTTCAACGTGGCCTTCAAAGCGGCTCACGGGCGCCTCTTCCCCTTCGGCGTGTTTCATCTCCTCACAGCGAAGAAGAGGATGAAGTTCCTCCGTACCATCAGCATGGGCGTTCTCAAGGACCATAGAAACCGGGGTATCGATCTGTCCTTGTACTACCACACGTTCGTAACCGGAAAGCGCAAGGGGTACCACGGCGGGGAAATGTCCTGGGTCGAAGAGGATAACGTCAATATGACCAATACCGCCTTGAAGATTGGCGGAAAACCCTATCGCAAGTACAGAGTTTACGAGCACGAGTTGTAGGGCGGCATAGGCTACCACCCGTAAAGGGGGAACGCGTCATTATGGCCCGGAAGAACTTTGGACAACGAAAGGTCAACTTGGTTGATGTCAGACCGAGAAGCAGTGCAAAGTAAGAAAGCTTTTTCATTTTAATCTCCTCGCAAGTTCAGTTGCGTTTCCGACTACGGTTGAACTCCCCAAGAACGATTCCCCCTTTTATGAAATTCCGATATAATCTTTGCGCAGGAAGTTATGGCTCAGGTGTTGGATAGAAAATAGAGTGGAGGGCCAAAATGAGTGCATTGGGTTGGTTGACCATCGCGCTGTCCGCGGTGTGGTTCATCACCGAGTTCACTCTGGGCGTCCGAAAGCGCTCCCAGGAACGTTCGGGTACGAAAGACAGACTCAGCATGCTGGTCATGCGGGCAGCGACAGTGGTTTCTATCGGCTACACAGTGGCCGCGGAATTTGTGCCCGTTGTGATTGGAAATACTGGCAAGATCGTGGCGCTCTCTCCCTTCCTCGGCTTCTTCGGATGCCTTCTCATGATCGTTGGGCTGACAGTCCGCCTGATAGCAATCACAACTCTCAGCAAGCAATTCACAGTTGACGTTGCTATTGTCAAAGACCACGAGATTATCGATAAAGGTCTGTATGCGGTTATCCGTCACCCCTCCTATAGCGGAAGTTTGCTGACGTTCCTCGGGCTTGGCCTGGCGTTCGAAAACTGGATCAGCCTCATCATACTTTGCATTCTGCCTCTTGCCTCGACTCTCTATCGCATTTCAGTCGAGGAGCGCGTACTGCTTGACCATTTCGGAACCGCATACGAAGACTACAAGAAACATACCAAGAGCCTGATTCCAGGGATCGTTTAGGCGGACGTCGGCGACGAAGGAACGCCGATCGTGGGAGGTGAAAGCATGAATGTGAAATGGAAAGGAGTTTTGAGGTCGATCCTGTTTGGCGCGGGATTCTTGTTGATGGCATCCGCATGCTCCAATTCAAGATCCGCAAACCGGGACGCCAGCCTTCAATCGCTTGTCTCAAGTCTTGTTAAGAACGATAGCTCGGTCAAGAACTGCGTCCTCTCGGTTCAGAGTGGCGACAGTTCGTTCTCTTGGTCAGGTGCGGCGGGAATGGCCAGCGGCCAAACTCTTATGACCAGAGACACCCCGCTCTACATCGCGAGCGTTACAAAGCTTTATACCGCCACCGCGGTTATGCGATTGTACGAGAAGGGAGCGCTCGCCTTGGATGATCCGATGGCGAAATATCTCCCGATCGACGTTGTAAGGGGCATTCACGCGTTCCAAGGGAAGGATTACTCAAGCCAGATCACGCTAAGGGAACTGCTGTCCCAATCTTCTGGCATCGCGGATTACTATGACGAGAGGGGCAAAGACGGGAAGAGCCTCTTTGACATTTTCCTGGAGAAACAAGATCGCCGTTGGACAGTTGACGAGACGATCGAACGGGCCCGCAAGGATCTACACCCCAATTTCCCTCCTGGCAAGGGAACCTCGTATTCGGACACGAACTTCCAGCTTCTTGGGAAAGTCATTGAATCGGTGACGGGCAAGACTCTCGCAATTGTCTATGAGGACTTTATCTTCCGACCTCTCGGTCTGAAAAGCACTTATCTCGTTGGATACGACCAAGGGCAAGCCCATCAATTGGCGGCACCAGCCGACGTGTTCTACAAAAATGTGAACATCACAAAGATTCGGTCCAACGGAGCCTATTGGGCTGAAGGAGGAATCGTCTCAACGGCAGATGAAATGATCACCTTCCTTAAGGCTCTAAACGAAGGGCGCATCGTAGCTCGAGACACTCTGAAATTGATGCACGACTGGCGCAGATGGCGCTTTCCCCTTGAGTACGGTTTCGGGACAATGCTCTTCAGCTTTCCTCAACCGATGCGTCTACTCATGAAAATGCCGCCTCTTTGGGGTCATTCAGGTTCAACGGGCTCATTCCTGTACTACTGCAAGGATTCGGATCTCTACCTGGCCGGCACCATTGACCAAACCGATTCCCAGATCAAGCCGTTCTTTCTCATGTACAAGGCGATCAGGGATATTCAGGGAAGGCGCTAATCGTCAGAAAGAACTGGTGGGAACCTGACTCTGGTGGTACCATAGCATTTTGGAGGGCAGTTTCGCTTCGGAGGCTTCGTAGACAGACAAGAAGTTGATAAGGAGGTCGCCATGGGGGACATAGTTGACAAGATCATGGCGGAGTTTGAATCCGATCCGCTGATTCACACAAAAAGCCTGAACCTGGTCGTTGCCTCGAAGGGGTTCTTGAAAAAGCGCAAGATCTTGAACGTTTATGGGACGACCGAATCCGCGACCGAGAAAGAAAGGGCGATAAAGATCGTCCAAAGGCAAGCGGGAGACAGCTATGACGTCGAGGACAAAGTCGTCGTGATCGGGGAGCAGGCACGATAGGACCCTGTGGGAATCACGCGGCTCGAAATTGCGGAAAAAACGGACAGTCCAATGAACTTGCTCGCAACGGCCCAGTTACGACACGTAATGCCGGGCCAGAACCTCAAGGAAGACGTGCCGCGTCAATACCTGTACTGCCTTCAAGTCCATGCCGCCCTAAGCCAAGTCGGCGTTGGATGATTCCCCTGTCCCTTGCGGCTCGGCCTATCATCCCGATCCGAGCCCAGTGCGCGTGATAGGCGAGCGGACGGGGCTTGTCTCCCTTGTAGGCGGGCAGTGTCCAGAACAGCGCGTCATCCTCTTTCGGTTCTCGGCGCATCCGAGCTTTGAACGCATCCCAGCCTTCCGCCTTCTGTAGCGCGCCCCATCGCAACTCACATGTGCAAAAGACCCTGCTGGTAGTAGCCATCGGTATCCGCGGCCTTTTTCCACAAGATCCTTGAGACTCAGCATGAAAGTGGGCCATCTCATCGAGCAGTGGGCGTTGCTTCTTTTGCCTTTCCCACGTTCGGGCCTTCTCCGTTTCCCTCATATTTTGAGAGGTTCTCGTTGATTCCGACCAGCCGGAATACTTGTCCTCCTGGAGCCTGAAAGTAGAGGTGGACGTCCGGTACATCGAGCACCTTGACGCCGAAGGCAGTTCAGGGCGCCCTTGCAACTTTAGAAGAATAATGTTGTCAACATGCTGACATATCGTTAATATATTGACATGAATGCTTCGGATGCCATCACGGTCTCATAATAGAAGTCTTTCGCCTTAATGGTGGACTTTTGGCGTCGGGCAACAGACTTGTTTCGGCTCTTGGCCTAACCAGCGCCCGTTGGCAGGTAATGGGAGCTATTGCGCTTTCACCCGTGCCACTGCCCGCAGCGCACCTCGCACGAAACATGGGCCTAACGCGTCAGTCCGTACATCGCCTGATCGACGAAATGGAACGAGAGGGTTTGGTGCGATTGGAACCTAATGCACATCACATGCGGGCCAAGTTGGTACTTCTCACTGATTTGGGAACAGCGACATACGAACAGGCTAGTGAATTGCAACGGCCGTGGGCGCGAAGTCTTGCCGTCAAGCTAACGGCGGAGCAGATTCTGACGGCTACTTCCACTTTACGGCGTATCCGGCAGCGACTTGCCGCGGAGAAAAAAGAAGGAGATCTCAAAGATGCTTAAGTTTGTTCATCCAATTGCGGGAATTGTTGGCTTTCTGACAATTCTTGCGTTCTGGGTTTCAACCATAGGGTCAGAGCTGTTGGGCACAAGAGATTTGGTCATCACGGTTAAGGAGACCATTCCATGGGGACTTCTCATCCTCATTCCCTCGCTGGCAACCGCAGGGGCATCGGGCTTTCAGATTTCCAAGAGATGGTCTCACCGTCTTGTTGAAGTGAAGAAAAGGCGGATGCTATTTATCGCAGGTAATGGCATGTTCATCTTGGTACCCTGCGTGTTGTTTCTCGCGTCCTTGGCCTCGCGTCGTCAATTCGGGACTCTGTTCGACGCTGTTCAAGTCCTTGAACTCGCGGCCGGAGCAACCAATCTCATCTTGATGTCACTCAACATCATGGATGGACTTCGTTTGACAAACAGACTCGGACTGAAACAGGCTCAACTCGGGGCGGTTCATGGTGACCAATGACAAATTTGCCGGCGGGCTCGCGGTTCCCAGCTCCTGCGGCAATGCGAAGCTCATCCGCATGGAAAGCTCGGCGTCTGCCTTCCGTGCGCGCTAGGTATTGGAGGAAGCATCGCAATTGCGCCGGGGAGATTTCCTTGCTGGCTTATGCGGCCGGGTTGAGCGCCGTGCGGGCCGGCTTGTAGCCTCGTTCGGACTGGAGGGAGCAGGATCGGACAGGCAGCATTCGAGTGTCGGGCGCCCTTCGCCTTTGGTCGCGGTGTGACAAAAGTCACTGATGAGCTCGCGTCCTCCCCCTATCCTTCCCCTGCGATCGACGTTCGGTGCGGTCATTTCGATCCACGGGAGGGCGTTGTGCGCGCATTCAGACGCAGGACATACAGCGGGCCGGCAGACTTCCTTCGAGACGTGCTGTTCCTGATCGGCAGCCGTTCGCTCGTGAAGGCAGCCATGCGGAGCGGCGCGATAAGCTTTGGCTTCAGGGAACGACTGATGATGGTGGTTACCGAGGTCAACGGCTGCAGGTATTGCAGCTGGTACCACTCCGCGCAGTCAATCAAGGCCGGCTTGTCTGACGATGAGCTCCGTGCCCTGCTCGCTGGACAAATACCGGACAGCGCCCCGGCGGAAGAGATAGCCGCCCTGGTGTATGCGCGTCATTGGGCCCAGACAAATGCGATGCCTGATCCAGAAGCCGCGCGCAGCCTGGCTGAGACGTACTCCGATGACCGTGCAGCCATGATCAATGTCATCTTGAGAATGATCCGGGCTGGAAACCTGATGGGAAATACCCTGGACTGGCTCCTTAACCGGATATCCTTCGGCCGGCTCGGTTTGACAGCGAGAGAAGCCCGGTAATGTGATCGATGTCCATCCCTGCCCTGCAGTCCACGTGTGCCCGTCAGGAGCGCTGACGCAGCGCGGCTACGCGGCTCCTATCGTCGATAGCGGGAAATGCACGAATTGCGGAGCCGCCGTCGAGGTGCAGCCGCGTTCACGCTGCGGCGGGGATGTCTGGTTTTGCCGTCTTCACGCCGATCAGGAGCAGGTATCCTGCCATCCAGACCTCCGCGATTGCTGACGGGATGGTGATGAAGCCATGAATCGCCGCGCCAAAGCCGGGGACCAGGAAAGCCGCGAACAGGTCAACGAGGTAGCAGACGCACCCGACCACAAGCGCAACGCCCAGCGCTTTGGGGAACAATCCTGATTTGTAGGCCAGATACCCCAGTGGCGCCAGCCACAGCCCGAAGAAGATCTGGGCGACGAGCAACCCATAGTGCTGCATGTCGAGCAAGAGCAGCACGAGGGCATTCGAACCCGCGGTGCCCATGGCGGCCGCATAGGTACTGTCGGTTGCTACCCGCAAGCCCTCAAACTCGAAGACAGCAACGAGGCACGTGATGCTGGTCGCGAGGGCAACGAGGACCAGCATTGCCCGCGCGACGCTTTTGTGCACCTGCTTCAGCAGGACGTAAAGTGCCATGGCCAGGAAGATAAAAATCGTCCCATCCAACAGGTCGGCGACGACACCCATGCGGACAAGTCCGGAGTTCGTGACAACGTTCAAAGCAGTCGCCATTGCGTTGCCGGCAACATACATCTTGGGTTCCATATAACCTTCCGCAAAGCCGCCTAAGATAGCGATAAGCAGGTAGAGGACGCCTCCGATTCTCGCAAGACGCTTCTGTGCGTTCATGATGTTTCTCCTTGAATCCCAGGTTGCAAGCTTTCAACATACGCTGTAAGCTTATGATGTAAGTTATACTTACAATGTAAGTTTGTCAAGAGGCATGCTAGATTACGGAGGATTCAAGTGGCTGCCCAAACCGACCAGAGCGTCAAGCGCCGACTCCCCTTGAGCAGGGACCGTGTGCTTCGCGCCGCCATAGTTCTTGCCGACATGGGCGGGATCGAGTCACTCACCATGCGCAAGCTTGGACAGGAGCTGCAGGTGGAGGCGATGTCGCTCTACAACCACGTCGCCAACAAGGACGACATCCTGGACGGCATTGTCGACCTGGTCTTCAGCGAGATCACATTGCCGTCCAATCAGGTTGGGTGGAAGATGGCCATGCGTCAGCGGGCCATCTCGACCCGCGAAGCTCTGCTGCGCCATCCCTGGGCGACCAGCCTGATGCAGTCGCGACCCAAACCCGGTCCCGCTACCCTGCGGCACCACGACTCGGTGATCGGAAGCCTTCGCGAGGCAGGCTTCACGATCGGCATGGCCGCCCACGCGTTCTCGGTCATGGACGGCTACATCTATGGCTTTGCGCTGCAGCAGAGGAACTTGCCGTTCCACACTTCAGAGGACATCGCAAAGATCGCGGAGAACATCCTCCGGGAGCTCCCCTCCACCGAGTACCCGCATTTCGCCGAGATGATCGTTGAGCACGCCTTGAAGCCTGGCTACGATTATGGGGACGAGTTCGAGTTCGGGTTGGATCTGATCCTCGACGGCCTTGACAGGCTCCGAGCCCCTGCCTGATGGAGCTCCGACTTGCCCCTCACTGTCCTAGCGGGCACCGCCCATGATCTCAAGCGTGCCAAGAGCCATGACCGCGGCCGCGTTGACGAGGTCTTCGACAGGCACGTACTCGTCTGGAGCGTGGGCCATGCTCAGCACCCCCGGGCCGTACAGGATGCAGTCCTCGATACCGCCCTTGACGACCACGAAGCGCTGATCGTCGATCCCGGGGCTCAGCAGCACATGACTTTCCCGTCCGAGCACCGCGCGAACCTGCCTCTGCCAGGTCTTCACAACCGGACGCTCCGGGGAGACTGCCACCGGTTCGGCGGAGTAGTGCTCGATCATCTCCAGGTGCAGGTCGGGGTCGCGGGCGCGGAGTCCCTCCAGGAACTCGACCAGTTCGCGTCGCACGCCGGCCAGATCCTCTTCGGGGTTGAACCATCGGTTCCACCACGTCGTGCACAGAGCGGGGATCGTTGCCCCGGGGCGTAGCGCCGCCGCGCCGTCGATCCAGATCGGCGACAGGCTGGAGCGACGCGACCCCTCGGGCATGATGGGCCGGGGAGACACTCGCGACTCGATCGCGGGCCGTAGCTCGGTGGCAATGGCGTTCATGACGAAGACCATCTTGTCCACCGCGTTGACGGCCAGGTCGGGCATGCACCCGTGACCCATGCGGCCGGTCGTCACCAAGTCGAAAAAAAGCGCGCCCCTGTGGCCCACGCAGATGCCGTCCACGTCGAGGCACTCGGTGATCACCACGTAGTCCTGCCGGCCCTTCCGTATGAAGCCCTTTTCCACGAGGTAACCGAGGCCCGTCTCACCCGCCCATTCCTCGTCCACCGTCGCCGATTGCTCCACCGCACCCGGTAGCTCGAAGCCGGCCCTCCGAAGCGCCTCGATAGCGAACAACGAGGCCGCAAGGCCCGACTTCTGATCCGTAGCCCCTCGGCCATACACCCGGCCGTCCTTCAGGACGCCCCCGAACGGGTCCATCGTCCAGCCTTCCCCCACCGGGACAACGTCGAAATGACCTGTGAAGTGAACAACGGGACCCTTTCCTCGGCCCTCCCTGCGGCCGAAGACATTCACGCGCGGGAGGAACCCTTCTCGGGGCACTCGAGAACGGCGGGCACGCATTAGCCCCTCGAGGAAGTCGGCGGGCACTTCGACGAGCTGCGCCTCATATCCCATGCGCTCCATCGTCCCGCGCAGGAGCTCAGCGCACTCCGGATAGTTGCTCCCCGGCGGCACCGCCGTGTCTATGCGGACGAGCCGGCGAAGGAAATCCACCATTTCTTCGCGAACGTCCACAATAGCCCTGCGCACCCTTTCGTACTGATCGGACCCCCGCATTTTACATCCTCCACGATCTGGAGCAATCATGGGCGCGGCCCGCGCGGACGTCAAGCGCTCCTACAGGGTGCGATATTGTGTTTTCGATCACAAGAGATTATCCTACCCCAAGATTGCAGAAGCGCATTTCAAAAAGAGGTGTGCCTATGACAGTAGGCGTCGAAAAGGTTGCCACGAAAAAGCAAACACGAGAGTTCATCAAGTTTCCTTACGCTCTGTACCACAACGACAAGAACTGGGTTCCCCCTCTCCTCATGGACGACTACCGTAAGGTCAACCGAAAAAAACACCCCTTCTACCAGCACGCAGAGGCAGAGTTTTTCTTGGCCCGCAAGGACGGAGCCGTCTCAGGCAGGATTGCTGCTATCCATGACTCGATCTGGGAAAAGACACACCAGGAGAAGGCCGCCTATTGGGGATGGTTCGAGTGCGGAAATGACCCTGAAGTGGCAAAGGCTCTTTTTGACGCTGTTTTCCAGTGGGCGCGCGCCAGAGGCTGCACGCGGATCATTGGCCCCATGTCGCCGAATGCAAACGACTTCATAGGCTGCCAGATCGAGGGTTTCGAAGGATCGCCCGTTCTCCTCATGTCCTACAATCCGCCGTACTACGACCGATTGATCCAAGACTGCGGAAACAGGAAATGGAAAGATCTCGTGGCATGGTTGCTGGACAGTGCCGATACCCCAGAACGCCTGGCCAAGATCATGCCGCGTGTTGAAGCCAAGGGGGGATTCACGATCAGGACCGTGAACATGAAGGACTACGCGGGCGAGATCAAGCGCTTCAACGAGTTGTACAACCAGTTTGAACAGGTAAATGCAGTCTTCACTCCCATGACGCCCGCCGAGTTGGAACTCATGGCCAAGGATCTGAAGATTGCCGTGGATCCTGAGCTGATCTTTTTTGCCGAGGTGGACGGGAAGCCGGTCGGGGTTTCCCTATCCCTGCCGGACTTCAACGTGGCCTTCAAGGCGGCTCACGGGCGCCTCTTCCCCTTCGGCGTGTTTCATCTCCTCACAGCGAAGAAGAGGACGAAGTTCCTCCGTACCATCAGCATGGGCGTTCTCAAGGACCATAGAAACCGGGGTATCGATCTCTCCTTGTACTACCACACGTTCGTAACCGGAAAGCGCAAGGGGTACCACGGCGGGGAAATGTCCTGGGTCGAAGAGGATAACGTCAATATGACCAATACCGCCTTGAAGATTGGCGGAAAACCTTATCGCAAGTACAGAGTCTACGAGCACGCGTTGTAAGGCGAAGCGGAAGAGCTTTGGCGCTCTTTCCCTTCCAGCCTCCGAACTCTATATTTGCACCAGGTAGCATGTCACGAGAGGAGAGACCCATGTCAGCCGAATCAAAGCGCTCGCTCAACCACGCTGCTGGCGGCGGCACGTCGAACCGCGACTGGTGGCCGAACCAGTTGAGGCTCGAAATCCTGCACCAGCGTTCCTCCAAGTCCAACCCGATGGGACGGGATTTCAACTACGCAAAAGAGTTCAAGAGTCTCGACCTGAAGGCCGTGAAGAAAGACCTCAATGAGCTGATGACCAGCTCCCAGGATTGGTGGCCCGCGGACTTCGGTCACTACGGACCTTTGTTCGTCCGCATGGCATGGCACAGCGCCGGCACCTACCGCACCGGGGACGGCCGTGGCGGTGGCGGCAACGGCAGCCAGCGCTTTGCTCCCCTCAACAGTTGGCCCGACAACGTCCTCCTCGACAAGGCGCGCCGGCTGCTCTGGCCGATCAAGCAGAAGTACGGCCGGAAAATATCATGGGCCGACCTGATTATCCTCGCCGGCAACGTCGCCCTGGAATCGATGGGCTTCAAGACCTTCGGTTTCGGCGGCGGGCGTGAGGACATCTGGGAACCGGAAAAGGACATCTACTGGGGCTCCGAGGGCAAGTGGCTTGAGGACAAGCGATACTCGGGCGACCGGGACCTCGAAAATCCGCTCGCGGCCGTGCAGATGGGCCTGATCTACGTCAACCCGGAAGGCCCCAACGGCAATCCGGATCCAGTCGCCGCGGCCAGGGATATCCGCGAGACCTTCGCCCGGATGGCGATGAACGACGAAGAGACTGTCGCGCTCATCGCGGGGGGCCACTCCTTCGGCAAGACCCACGGCGCCGGCCCCGCGTCCCATGTAGGGCCTGAGCCCGAAGCGGCCGGCATCGAGGAGCAAGGCCTCGGCTGGAAGAGCAGCTTCGGCACGGGTAAAGGCGGTGACGCGATTGGGAGCGGCCTGGAAGTCACCTGGACCACGACCCCAACGAAGTGGAGCAGCAATTTCTTCTGGAACCTGTTCAGCTTCGAATGGGAACTGACCAAAAGCCCGGCCGGGGCCCATCAGTGGCAACCGAAGAATAGCGCGGGCGCCAATACAGTGCCGGATGCGCACGATCCGTCCAAGCGGCGCGCGCCTTCCATGCTGACCACGGACCTTGCTCTGCGGTTCGATCCTGCCTATGAAAAGATCTCTCGTCGCTTTATGGAGAATCCGGATGAGTTCGCGGACGCGTTCGCCCGGGCGTGGTTCAAGCTGACGCATCGCGACATGGGCCCTCGCGCACGCTATCTCGGCCCGGAGGTTCCCGCCGAAGAGCTCATCTGGCAAGACCCTATTCCCGCGGTCAACCACGAACTGATTGATGCTCGGGACATCGCCTCCCTGAAGACCAAGATCCTCGCCTCTGGGCTTTCAATCTCCCAACTGGTCCTGACGGCCTGGGCGTCGGCGGCCACGTTCCGCGGCAGCGATAAGCGCGGTGGGGCTAACGGGGCGCGCATTCGCCTTGCCCCGCAGAAAGACTGGGAAGTGAACCAGCCGGCCGAGCTGGCGAAGGCCCTGAAGAAACTGGAAGCCATCCAGAAGGATTTCAACGGCGCGGGGTCCGGCGGGAAGAAGGTCTCGCTTGCCGATTTGATCGTTCTCGGTGGCTGCGCTGCCGTCGAGGAAGCCGTGAAAAAAGCGGGGCATGACGTGAAGGTTCCCTTTGCACCGGGGCGCATGGATGCCTTGCAGGAGCAAACCGATGTCGCCTCGTTCGCGGTGCTTGAACCGGCCGCGGACGGCTTCCGCAACTACCAGCGGAAGGGACTGCGGGTACCGGCGGAGGAACTGCTGGTGGATCGGGCGCAGTTGTTGACGCTGACCGCCCCCGAGATGACGGTTCTGATCGGCGGCATGCGCGCCCTGAATGCCAACGTCGGGCAGTCCAGACACGGCGTCTTTACCAAGCGGCCCGAGACGCTGACCAACGACTTCTTCGTCAACCTGCTCGACATGGGCACGGAATGGAAAGCGGTATCGGACGCCAAGGACTTGTTTGAAGGTCGCGATCGCAAAACGGGCGAAGTCAAGTGGACCGGCACGCGTGTCGATCTCATCTTCGGTTCGAGCTCCCAGCTACGGGCAATCGCGGAAGTCTATGCCTGTGACGACTCCAGGGAGAAGTTCGTGAAAGACTTTGTCGCTGCCTGGAGCAAGGTGATGAACCTTGACCGCTACGAGCTTGTGTAATGACGGAGGAAAACCGCGAACACCACGCCACGCTACTCCATGACGAGCGTATGGATCTGGGCCTCGATCGCCTTTCGCATTGCCTCGAATCGGTCTTTCACGTTCAGCTTGTCGTAGATGGCGCTGATGTAGTTCCGCGCCGTATGCTTGCCGATAAAGAGCTTCTCCGCTATTTCGTCGTTGCTCATTCCCTTCGATATCAAGAGCAGGATCCTTTTCTCCTTTTCGCTGAGGAGGCCGAACCACTCGGGGATGGTGGATTTCTGCGGATTGAACCTGCGCGCCCTTCCCGCCAGCGCGTCCAGGGCGGCGCGGGAGAAAACGGTCCCGCCCTTGAGAGCGCTGACAACCGTGTCGAGCACTTCCGCGGGGGTCGAGTCCTTGAGGATGTATCCGCACGCTCCGTTTGCCACCGCTTCTCTCACATAGGTGTCATAGCTGAAGGTTGTGAGCATCACGACCTTGACCTCCGGATGCTTCTCGCGGAGGGCTCGAAGCGCTTGCAGTCCGCCCATCCCGGGCATGAAAATGTCCATGAGAACGAGGTCGGGGAGAAAAGCGTCAACCCGCTTGATCGCTTCCTCTCCCGAAAAGCAGACCGAGATTTCGCTGATCCGGTCCCCGCCGATATTCCGTAATATGCCCTCAAGGCTCGTGGCAAAGAGCTTCTGGTCGTCGACGATAAGGACCTTAGCTCGCGTCATTGGCAACCTCCTGCAGGAGTGGAATCCGCGCAAGCACCAGATAGCCCGAAGCCTCTCGTCTGAAGACAATGTCGCCCCGAAGCTTTCGCACTCGTTCCTCCATTCCCGTATGCCCAATGCCCTTTTTTGCGACGTCCCCTCCTCTTCCATTGTCGCGGATCATGAGGTTGAGAATGCCCTGATCGACCTGGAAGTGAACTTCCACGAGAGTGGCCATCCCATGTCGGAACGAATTGGACAGCGATTCCTGGATAAGCCTGTAGACTGCCTGGCCGATTGCATCATCAAGAGCCCAGGGGAGATTTCCCCACTCCACGCGAACCGTGACGGCCGTGAGGCCGGAGTAGGTATCGATGAGCCTCTTGATCGATTTGATGCCTCCGAAATCACCCTGCGGGATGGACCTCAATTCGTAGAGCGCCGCGCGTGTTTCCTCAAGGCAGTTCTGAGCCTGCTCGCGGGTCCACCGAAAGAGCTTCGACATTTCCTCCGGGGTGGCGGGAGCCCGATGGAGGGCTGCGTCCATCATCATGATGATGTTGGTCAACGACTGACCAACGATATCATGCAGGTCGCGTGTTATTCGGTTCCTCTCACTGAAGACGGATTCCCTCTCGACGACGCTGGCGTACTGCAGGAACTCGCTGTTTGCCTTTGTGAGCTTCTCCACTGAGAAGTTCAAACGAGCATTTGCCTGTCTCTCTGCGGAAAGCTCGTTCGCTGCGAATCTCAGGAGGACCGCGAGCCCGGCAAACGAAAGGGAAACAACGAGCACCGTGAGACTGTCGAGAGCGCTCAATTGGGGGAGAGCCACCCCGAAGGCTTTAGCAGGTTCCTGGCGCATGGCGAAGACAAGGGCCAGCACGCCAATCGAGGCGAGGCTGAATGGAAGAGGAAGATAGATCCCTATTTCCATGAGGACACTGGAGAAGAGCAATGTGCAGACGCCGGCCAGGCCCGCCAGGGGAACACTCAGGAGAAGAAAGATCAAAGCCTTGATCAGCAACAAGGCCCATACGATATGCGCCTTTCTGACCACGGTCAGCACCAATGTCAGCACCAGGGAGACGCTCAGCAGAATTGCGAAGTCGTTCTGCCATTCAACGGGGAAAACAGGCCTTCCCCGCAGGAAGAGGAGAAACGACAGAATGCTGAAGATGGCGGAGAGAAGAGGCATTGCGATATGCGGACCGCTCTTTTTGAGCATGTTTCCTGACGACGACAATCTTAAGCCCCTCGTAGCCCTTGTCAACACGCTCTCCATGACAATTGTCCTCAAAGAGGTTACCGATGTCACTTGCGGGATCAAAACTGATCCTGCATCCTGTTCCTTGCTTGGACTGCGCAAAGCATTCCGGCGACCCCGCTTGCGTGGCGTTGCCACGCGTTTCCCAGCGAGAAATCGGGAGGTGATCGTATGAAGATACGACAGGGATTGTTCTGGAAGGTGTTCCTGGTCGTCTTTCTTGTCCTGGGCACGGCCCTGGTCTCGACGGCCGCGGCGGACGTGAACATGAGCTTCGTGGTCTGGTCATACGGCCTGGAGACGGTCCAGGACAACATTCAGAAGTTCCAGGCGATGAATCCCGGCGTTACCATCGCCCTCAAGGACTACTCGTGGCTGGATTATCACGACACGATCGTCGGCAGGTTCGCCGCAGGGAACTATCCCGAGCTCATGTATGGCTCCGATCACTGGTTGCAGGAATGGGCCTCCGCGGGCTGGCTCGTGCCGCTGGACAAGTATTTCCCGCAGGTGAAGCAATACTCCCCTGAGCTGGCGCCGTACGCCCTGGAAGGGATGACCTACAACGGCGAAGTCTACGGCATGTCGTACTACGCGGACACCCTTGATTTCATCTACAACGCAAAGCAGCTTCGGGCCGGGGGATTCACGGCTGGGCCACGCACCCTGGATGAGCTGTTCAAGATGGCCAGCGCGCTCAAGAGCAAGGGAGTTGTCCAGTATCCCATCATCCTCGCGTGGTCGCAGAAAGAGGGCGCATTTCCCGAGGCTTTCCTTTCCCTGGTCTTCGCCCAGCAAAAGGGCGGCAATGCGATGTTCGACAACAGCCTGGAGCCCGTTTTCAATCGCCCCAACAGCGCTGCGGCCCAGGTCCTGGAGTGGGTGCGCAAGGCGTACAGTGCCGGCTTGATCGATCCCGTGAGCCTCTCGACCGCTGAGATCGACCAGATCAAGAGCATGCAGGCCGGCGCCCACACGTTCACCATTGCCCCGCAGTACAACATGGCGGAGCTCAACCGCCCGAAGAGCGGAGACTTCGCCGGGCAGTTCAAAATTGCGCTGATGCCCGGCCTCAGTCACGCCACGGTGGGGTACGTGCGGTTCTATGCCATGACGGGCGCAGTTCCCAAGAAGGGGAAAGACTATCTTGACGCCGCCTGGAAGTTCTTCGAGTACTTCGCGGGCAAGACGAACGGCCAGTACGCCGTGGTGAAGCGGTGGGCAGTGGAAAACGGCCTGGGATTCGCCCAACTGCCGTTGTTCAATGACCCCGACGTCCGCAGCGCATTCGGGCAATGGGGAGACATCGCGACCATCTCCGAGCAGGCCAAGCTTGCGCGCGCCAAGGAAGGATTGACACCCTGGTACGGGACCTGGGACATCTTCATGCGTGCAGAGGTGCAGAAGGTGATTCTGGGGCAGGAAAGCGCAGCGACCGCCCTGTCGGCGATGGCTTCGAAGTGGAATGAGCTGAAGGCTCAGCAATAGCAGCTTTTCATCTTTGGTGGCCGGGGCGGCGGCAGCCCGCCGCCCTTTTTGCAGTCGCGTTCATTTCTCGGGAGGGGGGCAAGCTTGCTGCCTAAAACACGGGCCCGGTGGTATCCGTACGTGACCATATTGCCCGCTCTCCTTCTGATCGGGCTGTTCACCCTGTACCCTGTCGCGGTCGCCATTCAGGACAGCTTCTATCAGTACGTGCTGACCAAGCCGCGGTCACACCCTTTCATCGGGCTCCGCAATTTCCGGGAGGTCATTGGGAGCTACTATTTCCTGAACTCGCTCTCCATCACGGGAATGTTCACGGTGGCCTCGGTGGCCGGGGTCTTCCTTTTCGGGCTTGCCGTTGCGTCGCTCCTCAACACGAAGATCAGGCTGGCGGCCGTGCTGAAGGTCATCATCCTGCTTCCCTGGGCCATCCCTTCGGTCGTCGGCGGGCTTCTCTGGAAATGGATTCTCAACGGGGATTTCGGGATCCTCAACGGGATTCTTTTCAGCTTGAAAATGATACCCGGCTACATCCCTTTCCTCTCGGATCCCGTGCTTGCCAGAGTCAGCCTTGTCCTGGCGCAGATCTGGAAGGAGGGCTCGCTTGCAGCGATTTTCTTCCTGGCCGGGCTGCAGCTCATTCCCAGCGAGCTCTACGAGGCGGCGCGGATGGACGGGTGCAGAACGTGGCGGATGTTTCGCGCCATTACGTTTCCCCTCCTGCGGCCCATTGCGCTGGTGGTCCTTGTCTATGAGACCATGACCTCCATCCTCACCTTCGACCTCATCTATGTCCTCACGGGGGGCGGTCCGGCCGACTCGACGTCTCTGGTCAGCTGGTTCGCCTACGCGGAAATCTTCAAATCCCTCAACCTGGGGCACGGAATAGCGCTGTCCATCATCATCGCGCTCCTCACCCTGGCGTTGATCTTCGCGTATCTTCGCATCCTGAGAACGGAGGATTCTCGATGAGCCCCCGGCGCGTTGTGAAAGCGTTCTTCCTCAACCTCGTGGCCGTCGTTCTGATCATATTCGTTGCAGGGCCGTTTCTCTGGGTCGCCGTCGCGAGCCTGCAGGCGGAGAACGACCTCCTTCATCGCCCTCCCTCCGTGCTCCAGCACCCTACCCTCGACAACTACAACTACGTGTTCACCGGCAAGATTCCCAGCTCCTACGAGGTGAAGGGGCAGCTGCGCAGCCGCATCACGCAGGAAGCCCGCATGATTGCGCCGGCGCTGGGCAACAGCTTCATCGTGGCGCTGTCCGTCATGGCCATCAACGTGTTCCTGGGCACGCCGGCCGCGTACACCTTCTCCCGGCTGCGCTTCAGGGCTCGGGGCGCGGCGTACAACTTCATCCTGGGCAGCCGGCTCATGCCGGCCATGGCCGTTGCCATTCCCTACTACGTGATCGTGCAGGCCCTGGGGCTGCTCGACACGCGGATATCCCTCGTCCTCGTGGACTGCGCCCTCACCCTGCCGTTCACGATCTGGTTCCTGACCCTCTACATCAACAACGTGCCGCGGGACATGGAGGAGGCGGGGATGGTGGACGGGTGCACGATCCCGCAGGCGCTGGTGCGCATTGTCGCGCCCATGATGCTGCCGGGCCTGGTTGCCTCGGCGGCATTCGCGTTCATGACCTCGTACAACGAGTTCCTCTTTGCGCGCTTCCTGACGCAGTCCCTCAGGTCGCAGACGGGCCCCGTCGTGATTGCCTCCATTGCCGGCAATCCGGACGCTTCCTACTCGCTGATTTCCGTCTGCATGACCCTGGGTTTGATTCCGCCGTTGATCCTTGCCATAGCGCTGCGAAAGCGGCTGACGGAAGGCCTGTCGACCTCCGTCACATTTCGGTAGTCACCAGGAAAAGGAGGCCATATGAAGGTGCTTTATGCAGGGGATTCAGCCGCCAAGATCGGGCCGATATTCGTCGCCTCTCCGTTCAACGTCGAGGTGAAGGGCTTCTCCACGCACGTGTGGGGAAAGCCTCTCATTGATGCGCTCGAGCAGGGCGGGATACACGTGACGCACATGACGCCTGACGTCGCGATTTCCGAGTTTCCGCGGACCGTGGAGGGGCTCAAGGAATACGACGCCGTCATGCTCAGCGACTGCGAATGCGAGGTCCTTGCGTTGTACCCGTTCTGGATGCCGGGGGCCGAGGTGCCCCGGACAAACAGGCTCAAAGCCATCCGCGAATACACCCGCCAGGGAGGCGGGCTCATGATGATCGGCGGGTGGACGTCCTTCAGCGGGAGGTTCGGCCATGGGGGGTACTACGATACGCCGGTGGAAGAGGCGCTCCCCGTGAACTGCCTGAAGGGCCTCGATGACCGGGTGGAGACCCCCGAAGGAGTGCACGTCCACCTCCTGAAGGCGGACCACCCCGTGGTCAAGGGAATCCCCTGGGACGAGTGTCCCGTTTTCGAGGGCTTCAACAAGATCCTCCCGAAGAAAGAGGCAAACGTCCTGGCGTCCATTGGAGAGGGAGAGGACGAGAATCCGCTCATTGTCACCTGGGAGTTCGGCAAAGGCAGGGCCATGGCGTTCGCGACGGACTGCTCGCCCCACTGGGCCGCCTTCTTCCAGCCGTGGAAGTACTACGGGCCGTTCTGGCGGCAGGCCATCACATGGCTGGCGCATAAATCCTGACGAGCTGCCCTGCGGAGACATCCTCATGCCGGAGGTCTGGGAAGAGACAATCACCATTCCAACGTATGAGCTGGGGCGGGAGGATCCCTACCCGTCCCTGTTCGTCGGGCGGAGGAGCCTGATTCATCCCGGAAGCCGCATCGTCTATCCGTACCCGCTCCAGGAAGAGATGTACAACCGCAAAGCGGACCGGACCTGGAAGATTGTCTGCCTGGAGAATGAGTATCTTCGCATCGGAGTGCTTCCCGAGTTGGGCGGCAGAGTCCTTTCCGTTTTCGACAAGACCGCCGGTCGGGAGGCTCTCTATAGAAATCACGTCATCAAGTACGCTCGGATTGGAATTCGCGGGGCGTTCTTTGCCGGGGGAATCGAATGGAACTTCCCCAACGGGCACTCGGTGACCACGTCGTCTCCGGTGGACTGCGCGGCCAAGAGGTACGACGACGGAAGCGTCAGCGTGGTAATCGGCGATGTCGAGCGCGTTTCCAGGATGCGCTGGACCGTGGAGATGATCCTTCATCCGGGCTGCGCGTTCTTCGATGCCCGCATCCGGCTTTCCAACAGGACAACCCTGCCCCATCGGTTCTGGTTCTGGGCCAACTCCGCCGCCCCGGTGGGCCCCGGGATGCAGTTTCGCACGACTGCGACCCTGGTCTCGGACCTTTCCAGGATCCTGAGCTTCCCCGTCCATGAAGGAACCGACATCAGCTGGGACAAGAACCACCCCGAGCCCCAGGACATGTTCAGCCTCAATCATCGGGGGGACTTCGGAGCGTGGTACGACCACGACACCCGGCAAGGCCTGGTGAACAGCGCAGATCGAACAGAATCCCAGGGGCTGAAGTTTTTCACATGGGGAACGAGCGATGACGGTGGGATCTGGGAAAAGCGGCTCACGGATGAGGATGGCTTCTACTGCGAGATGCAGAGCGGAAGGTTTGCCACCCAGCGGCTCTGGGGCATTCTTCCTCCGCTGAACGAGGAATCCTGGACCGAAACCTGGTACCCTATAGCGCGGATTGGTCCCCCGGATTTTGCCAACCGGGAGATCGCGCTTTCCCTGGCTCCAACGGGGCCGCGCGGGAGGTTCCGCCTGGCCGTCCATGCAACAACATCACGCCCCCAGGCCTGCATCAGGTTGCTGCGGGGATCGGCAACAGCGTGGGAGCGCACAGCGGACCTCTCCCCTTCCCAACCGCTGATCCAGGAGCTGGCCCTGGAGCCAGGCGGCCTCATGATGACCGTCCTGGTGACGGACTCGTCGGGCAAGGAGCTTGCCAGGCACGGTCGTCCAGCAGAGCCGGATGCGGAAGTGCCCATCACCTTGCCGCCGCATATCCAGCCGAAGCAGACGGCGCGGAACGCCGAAGAGCAGTGGGGCATCGGACTGGACTACGAGAAGCTCGGAGAGCCGCAGGAAGCACGAATGCATTACGAGGAGGCGCTGAGGCTTGATCCGGGCTTTTGTCCGGCCCGCGTTTCACTTGCCATCCTGGAGCTGCGCCAGGGTCTGTTCGAGCCTGCAGTGAAGCGCCTGCGCGCGGTGCTTGAAGACGGCCCCGCGGGCGCGACAGCCGAAGAAGCACGCTTCCACCTCGCCGCCGGGCTGCTTTCCTGCGAACGCTTCGACGAGGCTGCACTCGAGCTGAGGGCGCTGATGCGGAGCTCGACATTCCGTTCCGGGGCTGCCTACCTCCTGGGCGGGATCCATCTAGGCCAGCAGAATCCACTGGCGGCGCTTCGCCAACTGGACAAATGTGCATGCTCCTGTCCTCGGAACCTCGATGCGCTTGCCCTTTCCGCGTGCGCCCTCAGGAAGCTGAACCGAACCGCGGAAGCTGTCCAGCGCGCGCACCACGTGATGCGGGAGGACCCCCTGCGGCTGCTCCCTCGGGCAGAGGCCTATTTCCTCGGTGATCGGAAAGCGCTTGCCCTCGACGCCCAGCACTGGCTTGAGCTTGCCTGCGAGTACGCACAATTCGGCCTGTACGGCGAGGCGTACGAGCTTCTCTCATTGTGCACCGCCGATGACCCCCTTGTGCACTACCATCGCGGCTACTACGCGGAGAAGCTCGGCCTGACCGACGCGGCTTTCCATTACCGGGCGGGAGCAAAGTCAGATCCCGCGTACGTCTTTCCCCACCGCCTGGAATCCGAGCCCGTGCTGCGGCGGGCGCTGCACGTTTCCCCGGGCGACGGAAGGGCCTGGTACTACCTGGGGAACCTGCTCGCCGGCAAGGACCGTGCCGATGAGGCAATTGCCGGCTGGGACAACGCTCGGAAAAGCGAAAGCTCCTTCGCTGTCGTGCATCGGAATCTTGGCCGGGCGTTCTGGAAGATCAAGGGCGATCCTGACCGGGCCGTCTCGGAATACCTGCAGGCGATCAAGCTCGCGCCGCAGGACTACAAGCTCTACCTCGAGCTGGACCGCATCCTTGTTGCTTCCCGGCGGGAGGATGATCGGCGGAAGCTGATCGAAGGCATTCCGTCGGCTCTCATGAAGAACGACATCATCGCCGGACGAGTTGCGGCCTGGCGCGCCGACCAGCAGGATTTCGAAGGTGCGCTCTCCATCATTGCGGACACGTACTTCTATCCCTGGGAGATCGAGAAGGACGTCAGGTTCCTGTACGTGGACTGCTGCATCGGAAGAGGGATTCAACTCCAAGGCGCGGGCGACTGCGACGGGGCAATCGCGTGCTACCGCCGCGTGATGGAGTACCCGCGCAACGTCGGCGTCGGTGAACCCTTCCGGAAAGCGAACGCGGAGGCGTGGTACAGGATCGGGCTCGCGCAGGAGAAAAACCTCGACTCGGCAGCGGCGCGCGCTTCCTGGACGAACGCCGCAGTCGAGCCTCGCCCTGTCCCGGATGCGCTGGTCTACTATCGCTCAATGGCGCTGCGAAAGCTCGGAAGGAACGCAGAGGCCGAAGCAGAGCTGGACCAGCTCCTGTCAATCGCGCGGCGCGCTACGGATGCCGGAATCGGGATGATGGCGGAAAACCGGTACCTGTTGGGGCTTGCACTCAAGGGGAAAGGCTTGCGGAAGGAGGCGCAGTCGCTCTTTGCCGCCGCCCTTTCCCTGCGGCCGGGCCACCGGCGCAGCCGGTGGGAGCAGTCCGGATTCGCGGAAGAACAGCAGCGGGAGGGGAACACATGAGCGAGCCGGTCGGGATCGGGATCATCGGGGCGGGGTTCATGGGGATGCTCCATGCCAGGGCTTTTTCCCAGCTTCCCGGCGCACGCGTGGTGGCCGTGAGCGATCCCGCGGTGAAGGAAAGACCGCGTCTGCCGGGCGTGCAGGAGCCCCTGGAGCTCTACAGGGATCACGGCGACCTCCTCCGACGCAGCGACATCCAGGCGGTCGTCATCGCCAGTCCCGAGAAAGCGCACCGCAGGGCCGTCGAGGATGCTGCCGCGGCGGGAAAGCACATCCTGCTGGAAAAGCCCATCGCAACGACTCTCGACGACGCAGACGCCATCATCCAGGCGTCTGGCCGCGGAAAAGTGAAGCTCATGATGGCGCATATCCTGCGCTATGACGTGCGCTACGCACAGGTGAAGTCCGCCATCGCGCAAGGCTCCATTGGAAAGCCCCTTGTCTGCTACGCGCGACGCAACGCGTCCGTGACGGAGGCGCGGCGGCTCTCCGGCCGCGTGGAGGTGGAGGAGTACATCTCCGTGCATGACATCGACCTGGCCTTCTGGTACTTCAACGACGTCCCCGTGAAAGTCAGCGCCGAAATCGCCGAAGGCCCGGTGAAGCGCGAGCTGGGTGTCCACGACTTCATCTGGATCACGATCCGCTTCCGCGCAGGGGGTCTTGCCGTGGTAGAGACCGGCTGGGGTCTCAGTGACGCCATGGCAAGATGGCGGAGGCCGGCGGACTGGGGAGGGTTCGGGGACGTGTGCATGGAGGTCATCGGGGAGAAAGGCTCCTTGTATCTCGACTATCGCCCCATGACCCTGGTTGCCGTGGACGACGAAGGCTGGAAGTTCCCTGACACGCTCCACTGGCCGCAGATGCACGGGGAGGTGGTGGGAGACCTCCTGGAGGAGGACCGCTTCTTCCTTCGCGTGCTCCGGGGCGAGCAGGAGATCCTCACAACGGCGGAAGACGGCAGAAAGGCCCTGGAGGTGGTGCTCGCCGCGCAGAAGTCCGTGCGGGACGGAGCGCCGGTCCTTCTGTAGCTGCCCGTCGACAGGTCTCAGCGGTACAATAAAAAACGGCGGCCTGTCCTCCCAGGGACAAAGAAAAAATTCCGGGTGAATTTTCCCGCATTGTCCCCGTTGGCGTCCCTGCCACGACTACATGGTGAAATCACATGCGGCGAAGCGGGGGGAACGCCGGACGATTACCGCTTCGTCGAAGGAGGAAACGGCATGAAACCTGTTCTTGCGCTATTCCTGGCCTTGGCAGTAATGCCAGCTGCATATTCCGAAGGAATGGTCGTCGACAAGTTTATGATGATCACCCTGGCTGTCGGCAACATGGACAAGGCCAAGGAGTTTTATACGACGCTGGGCCTGAAAGCCACCAAGGATTACAGTCAGGCCGGCCAGCGATGGGTTGCCCTGGCGTTCCCCGGGGGCGGGGCTTCCATCAACCTCTCGACCATGACGGCGAACTTCACCAAGCCCGGGATGAGCGAGCCGGGCACCGTGGTGCTGTACTTTACGACTTCCGATGTGGCGGCAGCCCACAAACAGCTCGGCGCAAAAGGCGTCAAGGTGCCTGACATCAAAGATGACCTGTATGGCCCGGGCTCTGGAGTAAAATGGTTCAATCTTGAAGACCCGGACGGCAACCAGGTGCTCATCGTGCAGTCGAAATCACCGGGGCAGTAGCAAAAGAGAATATCGATTGAAGCGCTGCGACTGCTTGCAATGCAGCGCTTCGATCGAATCGAGTGAGCTGAGATTGTGAGCACGGAGGATGCGATGAAGAACAAAACACTGAAGAGGATGGCCGCGGCAGCCGCGGTGTCGGCGCTCGGCCTCATCGTGGGCGGCGCCGCCAATGCGCAGGCCAAGGCGACGAACGCCGCGGCCGCCAGCGGGACGTTCACCGGCAGGCGGGAATACGCCTATTACGGCTATGTGAAGGTCCAGGCCACCGTGCGCAACGGCACGGTCACAGACGTGCAGGTGCTGGAGTTTCCCAACGAAAACGGGCTTTCCCAGCACATCAACGGCGCAGCGCTTCCGTGTCTCATCAAGGAGACCGTGGGCGGCAATACCGGGAAGGTGGACCTGATCAGCGGCGCCACGTTCACGAGCGCGGCATACGAGAAGTCGCTTCAGGAAGCGTTGAAGCAGGCCGGCCTGTAAGCCGGGCCGGCGGGGAAGGATGCCCATGAGGCGCACCGAATTGATAATGGGAATGCCCGTCACGGTGGTCATCCCCGACCGCGAGCAACTCGACCGCAAAGCCCAACAGGGTGTGCGGTTTCCGACGCTGGAGGCCGCCGCGGAGGCCGTGTTCGAAAGCTTCCGCGTGGTGGACGGGCGCTTCAGCCCGTACAAAGAATCCAGCGAGACGAGCCGCATCGATCGCGGAGAGCTGGCGCCGGAAGAGGCCGACGACGAGGGCCGTCCCTTCTCATCAGGAAGCTTCACCTCCATTCATGCGGGATCGCCACGTCGGGCACCTAGCCGGGGGACTCGCCGGTACTTCAGTCTGGCCAGCTCCCCCACGGAAGAAGAAATCATGGTCGCCGCACGCTTCCCCGCGCCGGCCAGCCGGTTCAAGCAAGCGCTCCTGCGGAGCGCGCCCGGCAGCCTGCTCACCGCCGGAGAGCTGGCGGGAGACTTCACGCTTCCGCGCAATCCGCGGAAGCCGCTGGCGTTCGTCGCCGGGGGCATCGGCATCACGCCGTTTCGCAGCATGCTGAAATACCTTTCGGACCGCGGAGAGAAGCGGGACATCGTGCTCCTGTTTTCCTCCAGCCGGGAAGACCAGGTCGCGTTCCAGGACGTGCTGGAAGAGGCGACGCAGAAAGTCGGCCTGAAGGCCACCATCACTCTGACGGACATGGCGAACATCAGAGCCGGCTGGACCGGCAAGCGTGGAATGATCGATGCCGCAATTATCCGAGACGTCATCCCCGACGCTTCGCGAAGGCTGTTCCTCGTGTCAGGTCCTCCGGGAATGGTCAACTCGGCCAAGGCGCCGCTTCGCTCCGCGGGCGTGCATCGCTCGTCCATCCGGACGGACTACTTCCCCGGATACCTTTCCAGCGAAGAGACCGGCCGGCAAACGGCGTCAAGGCGAATAGATAGTCGCTTGCAAGGGCCGCCTAGGTATCATTGACCCGGGTACGAAGGATGGATCCGACGCAGGCATTGAGCGAACAGGTAGCTGAGCTCTACCGCGACGAATCGCGAAGAGTCCTGGCCACGCTGATACGCCTTCTCGGCGACTTCGACACGGCGGAGGAGGCTCTCCAGGAAGCATTCCAGGCCGCCCTGGTGCAGTGGCCGCGCGAGGGTGTGCCTCGCAATCCCCGCGCCTGGCTCGTGTCGGTCGGGAGGTTCAAGGGCATCGACGCCCTTCGGCGGCGTGGACGCGACGGTGTCGTGCTCGCCGCGGCGGCCCGAGACTACAGTGAGCGTTCCACGGATGCCGAGGCGCCGGACGACGAGATTATCCAGGACGATCAACTTCGGCTCATCTTCACCTGTTGCCACCCCTTGCTGCCCCAGGACGCCCGGATTGCCCTCGCGCTCCGCGAGGTCTGCGGCCTCACCACCGAAGAGATCGCGCGCGCCTTTCTTGTCGCTCCGCAAGCCATGAAAAGACGCATCTCTCGCGCCAAGGAACGGATCCGCGCTGAGCGAATCCCCTACGAGGTTCCCAGCCGTACCGAGCTTGGGAAACGCCTGGAGACCGTCCTCCAAGTCGTGTATCTCGTTTACAACGAGGGATATGTCGCCACGACTGGAGATGTGCTCGAACGGCGAGACCTCGCCGAAGAAGCCCTGTCCCTGTGCCGTCTCCTTGTGGACCTTCTCCCCGAGCCGGAAGCGATCGGCCTACTCGCGCTGATCCTCCTGCACGAATCCCGTCGGACCGCGCGTACCGACGCCAACGGTGACGTGGTCCCGCTCGAGCAGCAGGACAGGTCGCTCTGGGATCGGGCGTTCATAGCGGAAGGATTGGGCCTTGCAAACCGGGCTCTCCTGTCCGGCCGGTTCGGGTCCTACACCCTCCAGGCCACCATTGCCGGGGTTCATGCCGTGGCGCCGTCGGTCGAGGCAACGGACTGGGCACAGATCGTCCGCCTCTATGACATGCTTTTGGAGACCGGCCCTTCGCCCGTCGTGGAGCTCAACCGGGCAATCGCCGTGGCCATGCGCGACGGGCCAACCGCCGGGTTGGCCCTCATCGATGCCCTGCTCGACCGGGGAGAGCTTGTGGACTACCACCCCGCCCATGCCGTGCGCGCCGACTTGAACAGGAGGCTGGGGCGTAGTGACCAGGCCGCGGCATCCTACCGGCGCGCCCTCACGCTTGCCCGGGCAGGAGCCTGAGCGCCGCTTTCTAAAAAAGCGGCTCGCAGAAATTTCGGGATAGTTTTCTTGAACTTGTCCCTTTTGCCTGTCCCCGTACGACTACTCAACGAGATCACATGCAGTGAGGCAGGCGCCCGGCAGGATCGGCAGGGCCGAGGCCTCACGGAAGGAGACAAGGCATGAACGCGCACGTAAGCTCGATCCTCCTCGGCGTCCGGGACATGGACCGGTCAAAGCGGTTCTACACGGAGGGTCTCGGCTGGAAGATCCAGCACGACTACCGCATCTCGGTATTCTTCGTGCCGCACGGCGGCTCGCTCGTCGGCTTCTACGGGAGAGAAGGCCTGGCAGCCTCCGTGGGCGCGAGCCCTGAGGGCAGCGGCTTCAGCGGGCTGGTCCTCAACTACGTGGTCCGCAGCGAGGCGCGGGTCGACCACATCATGGCGGAAGCCGAGAAGGCCGGCGCCACGATCCTCAAGCCCGCCGCCACCCTGCAGTGGGGCGGGTACGGCGGTTCCTTCGCGGACCCGGACGGCTACATCTGGAGCATCGGCTACAGCGCCCAGGGGAAGGACCAGCCCTACGCGGAGTAGCCGCCGCCAAACATGCGGCGAGGCATCAAGGAAGGAGAAGGATATGCAATTCTTTATCTACGGTTCCCCATCGGAGAGGCAGCAGCCTCGGGACCCTGCCGAGTTGGGGAAGTTCATGGAGGAGTCCGCTAAAAAGGGAATCCTCATCACCGGCGGTGGGATCAATCGCAAGGAGACCAGGATCCTGCTTACCGAGGGCAAGGTCTCAATCACCGATGGCCCCTTCCTGGAAGGGAAGGAGCTGATACCCGGTTTCACAGTTATCCAGGTGGACACCAAGGAGAAGGCCATCGAGTGGGTCACGAACCTTCGACGGCTCTACGGCGACGGAGAGACAAAGCTCGTACAGATCTTCGGACCGTCGTAAGGAGATGCATATGGGTCCCGTTTTGCGTACCGCGGTTGTGACCGCCGCATGGCTTTTGGTTCAAGGTATTGTCGGACTTCTGCTGCTTGGACGGAAAGGTCGACCCTACAAAGCCTTCATCGTAGTGCTCCACATCTTACTGTTCCTCCCGACCACCGCGGGCTGGGTTTATACCGTGTCCGCCTATCGACAGTGTCTGGAAATCACGTTGGGACATGGATTGCTCAGATTGTGCTGGGTCGGCTGTTCTCTCTCTGCAGCCGGCAAGAAAGTTCCCGCACCAAGAGGCTTCGTTCTTGCTCATAAGATCGGCGCGGCGGCCGCCTTGGCAGGGTCCCTTGCTGGCATCGTGCTTATGCTGTTTGGAGTATAGCCCCGCAGGGAGGGAAAGGTGACGCAAGAGTACATCGAAATTAAGGGGGCTCGGGAAAACAACTTGAAGAATGTTTCCCTGAAAATTCCCAAGAGAAAGATCACTCTATTTACCGGCGTGTCCGGCTCCGGCAAGTCCTCCCTGGTTTTTGATACCATTGCGATGGAGGCGCAGCGCCTCCTGAGCGAAAACTTCAGCACCTTCCTTCGCGGCTTCATGCCCAAGTATCCACAGCCAGCGGCCGACTCGCTGGCCAATCTGAACATGGCCGTTGTGATAGATCAAAAACGTTTGGGCGGAGGTTCCCACTCTACGGTCGGGACGACCACCGACATGTATTCCCTTTTGCGCCTTTTATTTTCTCGGGCTGGCAAACCATCCATCGGCGGCGCGCATCTCTTTTCTTTCAACGACCCGGCGGGGATGTGTCCCGAGTGTAACGGTTTGGGACGCCAGATGGGTGCCAATATGGACTTGTTTCTGGACGAGTCGAAGTCGCTCAACGAGGGGGCTATCCTGTTCCCGGAGTACGCACCCCAAACCTGGGGCTGGAACATCCTGCACGAGTCGCGTTTCTTCGACATGGACAAGAAGATTGCCGACTACACAAGGAAAGAAAAGGACCTCTTGTTGTACGGCAAGGCTCAGAAGATTTCGCTCAAGATCGGCGCCAGGACGATCAACATCACCTACGAGGGCGTGACCAAAAAGTTCATAACAAAGTATATCAAGCGCGACTTGAAGACCATGTCCCAGAGAACGCAAAAGGCCGTGGAGTCCTACATCTCAATGGGGCCGTGTCATCTGTGCAAAGGAGCAAGGCTCAGCCCTGAGGCGCTCCGCGTCAAAGTTGACGGCCACACCATCGCCGAGCTATCGGCAATGGAGGTCGACGAACTGGTCGAAGTCATCCGAGATCTTGAAGCGCCCCACGCCAAACCCATTCTCAGCGCGCTGGAAAGCGGACTGACGCACCTGTGCGACATTGGTCTGGAATACCTGAGCCTCAACCGGGAGACCGACAGTCTCTCCGGAGGAGAGTCGGCACGTGTAAAGATGGTGAAGCATTTGACTTCAAGTCTGGTCGATGTGATGTACATTTTCGACGAGCCGAGTGTCGGGCTTCATCCTCGGGACGTACACCGGCTGAACGAGCTGCTTCAAAAGCTGCGTGACAAGGGAAACACCGTTCTGGTGGTCGAGCATGATCCCCAGGTGATCAAAGTGGCCGACTACGTGGTCGACCTCGGTCCCGGTGCCGGGCGAAAGGGCGGCGAAGTGGTTTTCGAAGGCCCGTTCGATGCCTTGCTCAAAGCTCCTACACTGACCGGTATTCACATGAAACAAGCCCTGCCCATCAAAGCCGAGTTTCGAAAGGCTCAGGGCACCATCCCGATTCGAAACGCGAAGGTCAACAATTTGAAAAATATCAGCGTTGACCTTCCCAAGGGAGTTCTCACCGTCGTGACGGGAGTCGCTGGATCAGGCAAAAGCTCACTGATACATCAGAGTCTCGTCCCTCAGCATCCGGAGGCCATTGTCATCGACCAGTCGGCCGTGGGCGCCAATTCGCGGTCCAACCCCGCCACCTACACGGGAATCATGGACAGCGTGCGCAAGGCATTCGCCAGAGCTAACAAGGTTGCGCCGGGTTTGTTCAGTTTCAACTCGAAGGGCGCGTGCGAAAACTGCCAGGGATTGGGAGTCGTCTACACCGACCTGGCCTATTTGGCCGAGGTCAAGCTGCCTTGCGAGGTTTGCGGCGGCAAGCGATTCAAGGACGAGGTCTTGGGCTACAAACTGAACGGCAAGTCCATCTCCGATGTGTTGGAAATGACCGTAGCCCAGGCCCTGGAGTTTTTCAGTCTCAAAGATGTGCTCGCGGTCCTGGAGGCCATGCGCGATGTCGGTCTGGACTATCTGAGCTTGGGGCAACCTCTGAGCACGTTGTCGGGTGGAGAGTGCCAGAGAATCAAGCTCGCCGGGGAACTGCACAAAATGGGCAGCCTCTACATACTGGACGAACCGACGACGGGGTTGCACATGTCGGACATCGGCCATCTGCTACAGATCGTCAATCGCATAGTCGACGCGGGAAACACGATGATTGTCATCGAACACAACCTCGACGTCATTCGCAACGCGGACTGGATCGTCGATATAGGACCCGAGGGTGGTCATAAGGGCGGGACAGTCCTGTTCCAGGGAACGCCCCGAGACCTTTTGGCGGCCGAAAACTCTTTGACCGCCCATTATCTTCGTCCCGGAAGAGCAAGAAGTGCCCGCACCAGGGGATAGCGTGGCAAATGATCGCTCATATGTCACGTCTCCCGCAATTGTTCCGTCATCTCAGTATGACGACAAATGAGCTATCGCCAAGGAAGCCTCGATTGGTTGCTATCGAGAAGCCCAAAGGACCCATGTTGCGGTTCCTGTATTGGCTTGCGCCCCGCCAATACGGAAAGGGCAAGGAGCTGCACTACATGATCGCCATGTTCGTGGCTGAAACAAACGGATGCGGATTTTGCCTTGATTTCGGACGCATGATGGCGGTGAAAGAGAAGATGGATATGGCAAAGTTCAACGACCTTCAGGCATACAGGACAAGCCCTCTGTTTTCAGACAAGGAGCGTGCAGCACTTTCGTATGCTGAAGAAGTGACGCGGAACAAACGCGTGAGCGATAGCACGTTCGATGCGGCGCGGCGCTTCAGAACTTTGAGAATCTGCTCAACCTGCCCCTCGGAATAGATTCGGATGGCCTTTGCGCGATAGCCCAGGCACGACAGAAAATTCCATAGGGCGCCTCTAAAAATCTCTGAAAAATGATACTTGACCTATCACAATTCGAAAGGCCACCACCTCTTCTGACAGAAGCTCACGCTTAGGCTGATAGGCAGCACCAACAGAAAATCCGGCAGAGATGTTGTATGCCGCTCCCTTTTCCCGACCGTTGTAAGTTATTGACTACCTGAGATCATAATGATATCATTTATATATCATAAGGAGGGAACAGGTAATGATTGGCGAAATGAAAAGAAACGGCGTTCCCGGCATCCCTGTGTTGATCCTTCTCCTGGCAATTATCGCCGCTTCTGTGTGGGCGATTGTCCAGAAAACGCTTCCCCGCGGGTTTTCCTTGATAACGGTGATCGCCGGCTTCCTTCTGGCTCGAGGACTTTTCACCGTCAACCCCAACCAGGGCCGGGTGCTCCAACTCTTCGGGGCCTACCGAGGCACGGCTCGCGTGCCGGGACTGCGGTGGAATAACCCGTTTTTCAAGCGCAGGCCCATTTCCCTGCGAGTCCGCAATTTCGAGACCGCGCATCTGAAGGTGAACGACAAAAGAGGGAACCCCATCGAGATCGCAGCGGTCGTCGTGTGGAAGGTCGTTGACACGGCGGAAGCCATCTTTCAGGTGGACGACTATGAGAACTACGTGAACGTGCAGAGCGAAGCGGCTCTCCGTACCCTTGCCACTGCGTATGTCTATGACGCCCATAGCGAGGGGGAGGTTGCGCTGTCCAGTCACACGGCGGAAGTGTCTGCAAAGCTAAAGACGGAGATCCAGGACCGGCTGCAGAAAGCGGGCGTGGAGGTCATTGAGACTCGCGTGAGCCATCTCGCCTACGCGCAGGAGATTGCGGCCGTGATGTTGCGCCGACAGCAGGCGGCTGCCGTCGTTGCCGCGCGGCGCACCATCGTCGAAGGGGCGGTTGGGATGGTAGAGAACGCGCTCGAGATGCTCGCCGAGCAGAAAGTGATCGAGCTCGACGAGGAGCGAAAGGCGACTATGGTGAGCAACCTCCTCGTCGTTCTGTGTAGCGAGCAGACCACCCAGCCGGTGATCAACACGGGCTCCCTGTATCGATAGCGGGCGGCGATGCCGGACAAGAAGTCATTCCTTCTGCGCATCACACCGGAAATCTATGACGCTCTATGCGGTTGGGCGGCGGATGAGCTGCGCAGCATGAACGGCCAGGTGGAGTTTCTTCTTCGACAGGCCCTTGCGCGGGCAGGACGGCTTCCCAAGCACGACAGAGGTGAGCAGCGAGAGATGAGGAGACATGCATGAAATACGAAGCCTGGCACTCCTACGAGGGGAGCAGTGCATTGATACTGGCGACCATTCTCTTGGCCGTAACGTTAGTTCTCGCATGGCTTGCAACGAGGTTGCGCGGACAGATCGGGGCAGAGCGACCCGGGAAACTTGTAACATCGACCATCGTGATCGTCTTCCTCCTCTCGGGATTCTCTTACCTAATGGCAGTGAAGGCCTACGTGCTTGAACTGAAAAACCAGTTGGCCCCCTTGTTCCCGTCCGCCACGGGCCATGTGCACCCAAGGAATCCGATTACTCCAATCACCGTGATCTGCGGATTGGCTTCCTTTGTTGGAATCATAATGCTGACGAGAAAACATGGCGCCTGGAAAGCCCTGGTGAGCGCTGTCGTCGGCTCGATAGCCGCGCCTTTCATCTTCGAGCTGCCGTTTGATTTGATCGTGATGACGAGGACCCATCCTCCCAATCCCGCAGGAGTGTATAGCCCGCTCTTTGCGATCTGGGCTCTGTTGGGATTCGGATATCCGTCTACGCCGATCCTGATTGCGCTCAACGGAACATCCAAGGTCCTGGCTCCTCAGTCAAACGCCCGGCTTTTCGGGAGCATATCGCAATCAACCCTTGACCAAGGCACAAATGAGGAGCAATCGGCGAAGTCACGGATTCGCGCTCGTGTGGAGCATGTGTTTGCGTAAATCACAAACATGAAGGGAAACGAACGCAAAAATTGATGGGTTATTAGAGGTTCCCTTATGTATATTACAGAGAGCATATGCAGCCGAATTAGCGGAGGACTCAGGATCTATGCCGAACCCAACCGAGCTCATCGATGACCTGATCGCCAAAACCCCGGACTGGCGCGGCAAGACTTTCGCCAAACTTCGCAAGATCATCCACGATGCTGACCCTGGGATAACCGAGGAATGGAAATGGGTCACTGCCAACCGCCCGGGCACGCCGGTGTGGGAGCACAACGGGAGTGTCTGCCACATCAACATCCTGAAAGACAAGGTGAAGCTGACGCTTCACGAAGGCGCCAGCCTTCCAGACCCGCAAAAGATCTTCAACAACGGCTTTGTGGGCAACAAACTGCGGGCAATCGATATTAGTGAGGGCGATAAGCTCAACGAGAGCGCCCTGAAGGCGCTCATCCGTGCCGGTGTTGAACACAACCTCGCCAAGGTGAAACCAAAGCGCAAGTAGGATCGGTCCAAATTGAGTGCATGTCCATCGTCAGCTATCCAAGAGCACGATATCGAGCTCCTGCAACCTCTTTCGATCGGCTATTAGCTCGATATCGACAATCCTTTCGTCCCGAAACGTGAAGCTGAACGCGACACGCAGCTTTCCGCCAGGAGCCCAGCCTGCCGCGGCGACGCCGTGTATGGTTGCGCGGCTAGCGCCCGCAGCCCTGCCGTTGAAGAAGTTCGCCACACTCGTTCTGCCTTTGGCCTGCTGTGGCGCTCCCATGGCCAACGCAGACTTGTCCGCCCTGAGCACGCATTCCGGATCGAGCAAGGACAGCAGAGCCTCGAGGTCCCCGTCGCGTGCCGCCGCCAGAAACGCATCGACGATCCTTCGCTCCGTCCGGTTGCTGCCATTGCTCGCCTCGACCCGCTCGCCGGCGCTGGCGGTCTCCGCATTTCCCGCCGAGCCGTGTACCCGTCGGCGCGCACGGCTTGCGAGCTGCCGGGAAGCTGTCGGAGAGGTCTGGGAGCAGGCCACCAAGCACTACAACGAGACCGAGCTCGCCTCCCTGATCCTCTGGATCACCACCTCCAACGTCTTCAACCGGCTGAACGTAACCACGCGCCAGGTGCCGGGAGCTTGGGGTTGAGACGTGGCTACATCGACCGACTGATCGAGAAAGCTCATCGGGGTGACTACCCCTTTGCGCGACTGCCGCGGCGCGGGCGGCAACGGCAGCCAGCGCTTTGCTCCCCTCAACAATCCCATGGAATCCGGTCCACCACCATGATAGAATCGACCGAGAGCGCAAGGGTCACTGATGGAAGAGCGATGAAAGCAGCCTACTTCATGGAGCATGGCGGGCCCGAGGTACTCCAGTACGGTGACCTGCCCGACCCCGCTGCCGGACGCGGCGAAGTGCTGGTGGACGTGTATGCGGCGAGCGTCAACGGCGCGGACTGGAGAGTGCGGCGGGGGACCTACGCGCCGGTCGCGCGCTTCCCTTACGTCCCAGGACGCGACTTTTCGGGAATCGTTGCCGCGATCGGGACGGGCGTACGTGACTTCGCGCCCGGTGACTCGGTCTTCGGCGTTTGCGACGTGGGCCAGGAGGGCGCGTACGCTGAGAAGATCACAATCAAGGCGGCGATTATCGCCCGAAAGCCCGAGAGTCTTTCACATGCCCAATGCGCGGCGCTCGCCCTTGCAGGCCTCACCGCGATGGTCTCGATCGAGGACACGCTCCAACTGAAGTCCGGTGAGACTATCCTGATCCACGGTGGCGCGGGCGGTGTGGCTGGCATCGCCATCCAGCTCGCCAAACACATCGGCGCAAAAGTGATCACCACCGCCGGCGCTGCCAATCACGACTACGTGCGCACGCTCGGCGCGGACGTGGTCATCGACTATCGCACGCAAGACTTCACGCGCGAAGCAGCGGACTGCGACGCCGTCTTCGACACGGTCGGCGGCGACGTGGCTACGCGTTCGTTCGCCGTCTTGCGCTCCGGCGGACGCGCCGCCTTTATCGCTTCCGGCTCCTCGGCCCCGCCTTCGCCCCGCCCGGATGTTGTCTCGCTGCGGCCGAAAGTCGGGCGCGACCGCCCCCATCTGGAACGCCTGCTGGCCCTTGTCACTGCCGGCGCGGTGCGCCCGCCTGAGATCACACTCTATCCGCTGTCACAGGCAGCCTCGGCGCACGCCGTGAGCGAGGGTCGCCACCTGCGCGGCAAGCTGGTATTGAAGGTGCGCTGACCGGAAAGAACCCCATTACGGTGTGCCTTCGCGGAAAGCAAACCAAAGGTCGCCTTGGTTGCGAACAACACGAGCGGTCGGCCGACGAGGGCCTCCGGCAGCCGAACCGCCCGCGCAGCCGAAAGGCTTTCGCGACTACTTCGCCCCTTTCAGTTCCTCTGGATACACGTTGTTGGCGAGGTCCTTCTCAATGTTTTTAACGTTTTCCTGTGTGACCAGAATTGTGGGAATAAGAACCTTCTTCTCAAATGGTTTTCCGGTGAGCACAGCATAGGTGGCCTTGAAGGCTTCCCTTCCCATGAGCACCGGCTGTTGCATGGCGGCAGCCCCCACTTTTCCGTCCTTGATTGCTTGGACCGTCTCAGGGCTGCCATCGAAACCTACATGAATCAGCTGATCGTTTTTCCCTGAGGTATCGATAGCTACCATTGAACCGAGATTCGCTTCATCGTGCTCAGTAAACACTCCTCGGAGATTCGGATGGGCAGTCAGCAGGTCTTGACCGAAGCGCATTGATTCTTCCCGAGTGTACTCTTTAGATTCCAGAAGTCCCACGACATTGCTTCCCGACGTCCCGAGAGCCGCCTTGAAACCTTCGGTTCGGTCCCGTCCATTTTGTCGAGCAAGGCTGATTGTGATGATTGCGACATCGCCACCCTGCCATCCTTTCTGTTTCATCTTCTCGACAAGATATTTGCCGGCACTGTTTGCTCCCTCATAGTTGTTGGAGATGATGAACGACGCATAGTTGCCCGAGTCAGTGCCTATGTCACAAATGATCACGGGAACCTTCGCTTTTTCCGCAATGTCCAGGACAGATGGAGCGGCGGCGCTGTCCGTCGGGGAAATGATGATCGCACTGACACCGGCTGTAATGAGATCCTGGGCGTTCTTAAGTTGCGTCGCACCGCTCAGGTTCGAATCCGAGTCAATGATCTTCACCCCACCCACTCTGTCCGCTTCTTGCTGAATTCCATCAGCAATATCTTTCCAAAAAGGGATGCTCAGCGCAGGGGTCATGTAGGCAATGGTGTACTTGGGCGCCGTCGCGTTTGCGCTCGCCTCCTTGTTCCCCCCAGCCCATAGCCCCCCTCCCAGCAGGATAAACGAGAGAAGCACGACCAAGTAAGTTTTCATACAACAAACCTCCTCCTACTTTGGAATATAGTTTCGACGCAAAAGGCGGCTTCTGCGTCGTAACAGCCAATCCCGCAAGGACGACACAAAAAACGGGTCTCTAGCCCGAGCGACAAACAGCTTAGCTGCAACCGTATTACTTAAAGGAAGAAATATTGTATATCGTATACCGTATTCTGTCAAGATAGTCTTATGAGGCATTGCAGGCGCGGCGAACAGCCCTGGTCACAATTCTTTCCTTGGGGACCAGCTCCGTCATTCACCAGCGGCTGCGCCCACGCGCTCGCGTAGTCTGGCGATGTCCTTGGTTGGCGTGCTCCCAAAGAAGCGGCCGTATTCTCGACTGAACTGCGAAGCACTGACATACCCCACGTGCCGACTTGCAGTACCCGCGTCCATCATCGGGGACAACATCAGGCGTCTCGCCTCTTGAAGACGCAGGACTTTCTGATACCGCAGGGGGCTCATCGAGGTGACAGACTTGAAGTGCTGGTGGAAAGAAGAAACGCTCATGTTCGCCAACCTGGCCAGCTCTTCGACTTTCATGGGCTGGGAGAAATTGACGCGCAACCAGGACACCGCTTTTGCGACCCCGTACACACCCGAATCTGCCAGGCCGATCTGGGCCACCTGGACGCCCATCGGGCCGCGCAGCAGACGGATCAGGATCTCATCCACGACAAGCGGGGCGATCAGCTCTGCATCCCCATGCTGGGCCATCAACTCGACCAGCCTTATGGCTGCGTCTATGATATTCACGTCGGCCTGGCCGACGTAGACGCCTCCGCTTTCATGAACTGGAGGCAGACCTTGCGGATACACCTTCAAGACGAGCTTTGCCACCTCCTGCGGATCGAGATCCAGCCTGAGAGAGAGGAGAGGCTCGGAAGGGCTGGCTCGCGTGACCTGGGAAGCCACTGGCACATCAACTGAGAATACGATGATGCGCGACGGGTTGTACTCATAGACCTCCCGTCCGACCATTACGCTCTTTTCGCCTTGCGCGACGATGCACACGGCTGCCTGCTGCACGCCGTGCACCAACTCCGTGTACGTTCGTGAACGCCGAATCGCGTGCACCCCGGGAATGCGCAACTCAAAACTACCGTCGTGCGGAGCATAAGCCTTGATCAAGCTGGCCAACCTGGCCACGTCAGGCCCGCTTGAGTCCCCGACCGCGCCCGTTGCAGGCGACCTGTTCTCAGAAGCTTTCAACGTAAGTCACCTCCTTGATGAGTATCTCAGAAAGTTGCGCCAAGGGCCATCAAGGCTTCACCATGATCTTGCGTGCGCGCGGCGGATCGTTTGCACTCCTGCTTCAGAAAGCCCGAAGTGCTTGACCTTGCCTTCCTTGATCAGGTCCTTGACCGCGCCGGCGACGTCCTCAATCGGCACGGCAGGGTCGACGCGATGCTGGTAGAACAAGTCGATGGCATCGACACCCAGGCGCTTGAGGGAGGCCTCTGCGACCATCTTGACGTGCTCGGGGCGGCTGCTCACGCCGCTTCGACGTTCACCCGTTTTTGGATCGATGTCGAAGCCGAACTTGGTAGCGATCACCACCTGGTCTTTGAAGGGCGCGAGCGCCTCGCCGACCAGTTTCTCGTTCACAAACGGGCCATAGGCCTCAGCTGTGTCGAAGAAGGTCACGCCACGCTCTACAGCACCCTGGATGAGCGCGATCATTTTCTGCCTATCTGCGGGAGGCCCATAGGCGGAGGTCATTCCCATACAGCCCAGCCCGATGGCCGAAACCTTCAGGGCGCCCTGGCCTTTTCCTAATGTGCGCTTTTGCATGTATTGGAATATGAAGGTCGACGCAGGAATATGTTTGCCTAAACCTACGAATGCTTAGCCAGATTCACTCGCCCGCGGTCGCGCGTCCCGCGTTCATGTTTGCACGCCCTCCCTTCGCGTGCTACGACAGGCTCAACCACCTCTGCTTACATAATCCAGGAACACTTCTATCGCGGTCCCCACCCCGTCTTCAGAACGAAGCCGCTGTCCAACCCCGACCGCGCGTTCCCGCATCGCCGCGTCTGATGTAGTCTGGCGAATGGAGGCCGCCAGGCGTTCGGCGGTCAGCTCTCTGAATGGAATTGGGTGAGGACCAACGCCCAACTCCTCAACCCTTCTCGCCCAGCTCGGCTGATCAGCGACAAAAGGAGTTAGAACGGAAGGGACCCCCGCACGGAGACCAGCCCCCGTTGTCCCTGCCCCGCCGTGGTGAACCACAGCTGCCACTCGGGGAAAGAGCCAGCTATGCGGAACGCTCTGCACGGAGAAAGCGTATTCAGGCAACGTGCGGCCTTCTCCGAGCCCAGCCCAGCCCGACAGAAGAATCCCGCGTTGATGTGACAGCTCCAGTGCCTTGAGGATCATCGTGAGTGTTCCTCCGGGGTTCCCGCTCGTCATGCTCCCGAACCCGATGTATACGGGTGGAGGTCCATCCTCCAGGAAGGCAACCAACCCGGGCGGTGGTGTCCAACCTGAAGGGGGATCCGCGAACCAATACCCAGTCACTCGAATACGCGCGGACCAGTCTGACGGGCGAGGCAATACGGCCTGGCTGTACGCGTAGAGGAGCGGCATGCGCCGCTTTTCTTGCCGCCTGGCGGGACCCAGGAAGGGCAAAGGCGGGAGGTTCAACAGCTCGCTCCGCACCTTCGTGTCGTACGTGCGTGCAACCTGCCAGATAAATTGCTCCGTCATTCTCCAGAGGACGGAATTGATGACGCTCCCTCGGTTTTTGCCGCCTCCCAGGAGAAAGCTGGGAAAGGCTTTCGTCCTCGTGAGTGGCATCAGCATGGCGGCTATGCACGGAACGCCAAGCTTCTCCGCATAGCTGTAGAATGGAATCCAGCTGCTTTTGTAGATTATGGCTTCGGCGCCCTCGACGGCTCTCATGGTATCCGTGTCGAGTCTCTCGAAAAAGGTCTGCCTCTGTTTCTGGTCCGAACCTTGCTTGAGGACTTTTGCAAGGCTCCCCGAAGCGACGGCAGCCGCAACCTCCTTGTCCCTCATCACAGATTTATAAGGGTTTCCCAGCGGAGCGAACTCAACGCCATAGGAGGTTGCCAGCGACGCGAAATCCGGCCTTGCCGCCAGCCTGACGGAGTGACCTTGCGACTTCAGTCGAGCCGCAAGAGCGACGAAGGGTTGGGTGTCGCCCATGGCGCCGATGGTCAGCAAGGATATCTTCACTTCGAGCCTCCGGCTGAATGTTTGACCTCATTCAGCCCAAGCTCTCCCATCAGCTTGAGCAAATACGAGTGCATGTTCATCTCGGAGCGGCCACCGGGATAGATCAACAGACGGTAGATGATGGCACCGCCGATGAGATCGAGCAGGATTTCCGTATCTGTATCTTCCCTGATCAAACCTTCGGCACGCGCCCATTCCAAGGCCCTGGCTGCGACCTTTCTGCGTGGAACAAGGTAGGTTTGCCAGTAGACTGCCATCAACTTGGGACTATCCGGTATCGATCCGATCAACCTTGCCACGATTCGCTGGTAGTCAGTCGAGCTGACTGTTTCGGCCAAAGCATCAACAACACCTTTCACCGTTGCCTGTCGTGAAATCGGTTTGCGCAGCACTTCTTCTTCAGCCGCGCCTCTTCCTTGGGCAATGGCGTCCGCGATCAGCGATTCCCTTGAAAGCCAGCGACGATACACCGTCGTTCTCGCAACACCGGCCCTTTCGGCCACCTGCTCAATTCCTACGCCGTCAAGACCGTGTTCCACGAACACTTCCAAGGCCGCCCGCAAAATGGCACTGTCTACTGCGGGACTCCGGGGACGGCCCGGGCTTGCCTTTCGCCTGGTTGCGTGTTTTTTGCCGACACTCATTGCTCCTATATATGCTACACCAGTGTATCGTTATTGTCAATTGTCCTGCCTAGACGAATCGCGACGCTTCGAGCACCTCCCCGTTGCTCCGTCCTTCCACGGCCGCGACGTACGCTTTCGCTACGTCCGCGGCTGCCAGACCATGCGACTCATCCATCTTCAAAGATCGCAGCGTCTCTTTCACCCATGGCGGGCTCACGACGTTTACGCGCACGCCGCGCTGCATCTCCAGTGCCGCCGCGCGCACAAACCCCTCGAGGCCCGCGTTCACCAGAGACACCGCAGCGCTGCCGGGCATGGGCTTGGTGGCAAGAATGCCGCTGGTGACGGTGATGGACCCGTCATTTTTCACCTTGTCCTTTGCAACACGGACTACGTTGACCTGGCCCATCAGTTTGTAGTGGAGCGAGAGCGCGAAGTCGTCATCAGTGAGATTCTGGAGCGGTCCCCACCCCGCGCCACCCGCGCAAGAGACAACCGCGTCAACATCTTCCCTCCCCTTGAAAAGCGCATCCAAGGTGGCTGCATCCTCGATGTCAACGCGAACTGACGACGTACGGGATGCGCGGATTACCTCATGCCCGCGCTTCGCAAGTGCGTCAGCAACCGCCTTGCCGATTGTCCCTGTTGCTCCGATGACCACGATTTTCATGGCAAAATGACCTCCTTCGAAACGTGCGCTACCGGAAAATAGACATCTTCAGCACGATAAACAATGGGAGCTTTGGAGTAGCACCTTCATGCGCTGAATGTGTATTTTGTAAGGAAGGATGCATCATGGCAGAGAAAGATAAGGGTGATCAGCCGGTCCTGGGGCACATAAAACGGCTCGTCGCGGAGGAGCACAAGCTTTTCAACCAGGGAAAGCTCGCGGAAGAAGACAGCGCGCGCCTGGCGAACATTCAAGTGGAGCTCGATCAATGCTGGGATCTCTTGCGCCAGCGCCGTGCCCTGCGCGAGTTCGGACAAGATCCCAACGAGGCGCAAGTACGCTCATCGCGAACCGTCGAGCGCTATGAGGGGTAATCGATAGCCATCCAGGTGCCCTGTCTCCGTACTCTCGGGAGCTCAGTCATAGTGTTTGAGCGAATGCCAGACCTTTGCCAGGTCGAAGCTCGAGTCCTTGGGGTCGGACAGCACAAAGACGGAAAGGTTGTTCTCATCCGGCCGACAGTATTGGCATGTTTGCACGGCGGCAAGCGTGACGCTGGCGTAATAGGCCCTCGCCGCCTGCAAATCCCTTTGCGAATACCCGACCACGATGAGCACCTTGCCCGTGCAGGTGCCCGGTCCCCACAGGTAGTAGTTGTTGTGGCCGCTTATGATCTGCGGAAGTCGGCCAGGCGCGGCAAGCAGGCTGAGAGCGCCGGCCTCACCGTAGTTGCTGGCCAGCACGCAAGCGTGCGCGCGCTGCTCTGACGGCAGCCCGGCATATACCTTCTCCACGGTTTCCGTGAGACTGTCCCAACCAAACCGGTCACTGAGACTCTGCGGGAAAGCACGCGCACCGTAGACGCGCGCGAACGTCGCAGGCGGAAGGATGGGCATGGCAACCGGCGCCAGGAGCACTCCAACGAGCACAAGCATGGTGACGTAGGCGGGCCGGATCCAGGCGAGCCGCGGTCTCCGAGCGACTTGCTCCAACGCCACTGCTCCTGCCGCGAATAGGATCGGGTAGGCGGGGCCCAGGAAGTACGGCTTCCCTCGCGTGACAGTGAAGACAAGGTAGACAAACGCGAATGTCCAGCCCAGGAGACGATATCGCACACCTGTCTTGCGGAAGTAGAAGACCAGGCCGGCAGCGGCCAGCGGGAAGGCAATGGGATTCATCAACCCAATCTGGCTGATGAAGAAGGCAAGCGGACCCGTGCTGAGATACCGATAGTGGCGATAGAAGTCCCATGTTGGCCAGCCGTTGGCCGCGTTCCAGATGACGTAGGGCAACAAGCCCGCGCAGGCAACACCGAGCGCGAGCCACGGCCACCGTGTGCGCAGGTGCCGGCGCTCGCGCGTGACAACGAGCGCCAGCGTCACCGCAAGGCCGAAGAAGAGTATAGTCAGCTTGGTAAGGAAACCCATCGCGGCAACCAGCCCGAAGAGAAGCCACAGCCGGGGAGAATCGCGGCGGAGCAATCGCGCAAGGACGAGGCTCGCGAGCGCCCACCAAAGCTGATCGAGCACGTCCATGGAGAAGATTGACCCTGTTGCCATGAAGTCCGTGCAGAACAAGGCCGCAATGCCTGCCACCAGCTGCGCTGTGCGGCCACCGCCCAGCTCGCGCGCCACAAGGCCGGTCACAACGATGATCAAAGCGCAAGCCAGCGCGGGGATGACGTGGATAGCCACGAGGCTGTCGCCGACAGTGATGCGCAGCAGTGCCGCAAGCCAACCCAGCAGCGCCGGTTGATCGACGTAGCCGGGTTGGAGGTGGTGGCCGTCGGCGATGTAATACAGCTCATCACGAAAGTAGCCGTAGTTGCCTGCGACGAGCATGTGGGCCACGAAACACACTCCGGCAAGTCCGATCAACAGCCAGGTAGCGGACGTTTCGGTCACGGGCGTTTGCGTCCGGAGAGTCGGTGCCGGGGCTTGCACGGGCAAAGCATAGTACCGCTCCTGTGGTGGGGTCAATTCGGGATGACGCGATAGTCCCTCCCGTGGTATCACGAGGAGAAATGATTGCAGCTGATTTCGAGTCCCTTGGGCTTGGCGAGAAGACACTCGCGCTTCTCAAGAAGAAGGGGTTCGAAGAACCCACACCCATCCAGGCGCTGGCCATTCCGCTTCTCCTCACGGGAGAGGGCGACCTTGTAGCGCGTGCGCGGACCGGCACGGGCAAGACCGCGGCCTTCGGGCTGCCGCTCGTGGAGCGCCTCAGCAAACCGGCTGGACACGTGCGCGCCATCGTTGTCGTCCCGACCCGGGAGCTTGCAATCCAGATCCACGGGGAGATTGTTTCTCTACGCCATGGGACTTTTCCGCGGATCGTCGCTGTCTACGGGGGGCAGGCAATCAGCCTGCAGCTGCGGTCCCTGGAGCGCGGCGCGGATATCGTGATCGGAACGCCCGGCCGTGTCCTGGACATGGTCCAGCGCGGGAAGCTTGATCTGTCGCAGGTGGAGTTCCTTGTTCTCGATGAGGCCGACGAGATGCTCGACATGGGCTTCGCCGAGGAGATCGATGCGATTTTCGAAGCCGTCAATCCCGAGCGCCGCGTGCTCATGTTCTCCGCGACAATGCCGGACGCCGTCATGCGCATCGCGCGAAAGCGCCTGAAGGATTTTACAACCATCGCGGACCACGCGCAGGCGGAACCGACCGAGCTCACGGAGCAGATCTGGTTGGAGGTGCGCGAACAGGACAAGCTGGAAGCGCTGTGCCGCATCATCGACATCGAGGAAGACTTCTACGGCCTTGTGTTTGCGCGAACGCGCGTCGACGCTGACCGCATAGGCCAGTCCCTGGAGGAGCGCGGCTACCCGGCGGAGACCCTGCATGGGGATTTCGCGCAGGACCACCGGGAGCGCGTCATGGCGCGGTTTCGATCGCGCAAGGCGCGCATCATGGTTGCTACTGACGTGGCGGCCCGCGGCATCGACGTCGAAGGCCTGACGCATGTGATCAACTGGTCCCTGCCCCATGATTCCGAGGCCTACATGCACCGCATCGGCCGCACGGGCCGCGCGGGCAACGAGGGGACCGCCATTACCTTTGTGACTCCGTACGAGTACCGCAAGCTCGTGCGCGTGCGGGAAGGCGCAGGCGGAGGGTTGAAGAAGGGAGCAGTCCCTCGCGTGAATGACGTCATCGATGCGCGACGCGCGCGGGCCATTGCGCGCGTGAACAGCGTGGCCGAAGATGTGGGCGCTGAAGGCTCCGCATGGCTCACGCTGGCCGACGAGATCCTCACGTCAGCCGAGCCTCGCGTGGCCCTTGCCTCCGCCCTTTCAATAGCTTTCACGGGAACTCTCGACCCTGAGCGCTACGGCCAGATCTCGGAAGTGGAGCGCAGCGAACGTCCGGGCCGGCTCGTGGACCAGGCCGGACAGACACGCATTTTCGTTTCCGCCGGCCGCAGGGCCGGGCTGGACCGCAAGGGCCTGGCCATGATGATCCGCCGCGTCTCCGGGTTGCCTGACCGCCTTATCGACGGCATCCAGGTCTTCGATGCATTTTCGCTCGTAACCGTCCCCTTCGACGCCGCGGAGCGGATCATCCGCGAATCCCGCGGGTCGAAAGGCGTTCCGCGCATGCGGGTAGCCAAGGAGGACGGCGGCGGTGAAGGCGGGTTCAGGGCCGGGCCGACTCCCCCTCGGAAAAAGTACGCGAAGCGCCAAAATGGCTCCCGTGGACAGGACGCATAGGCCGGGAGCCCCCAGCAAGAACCGGGTGGCTGCGATGCGCCGCATTTGCTTCATTGGTCACACGAGGAAAAGCAGATGCGCAATTGGCTTGAAATGAATCCGTCAACGCTCGTTCTGGCGCGCGGTGAAGTCGCCTCCCTCCGGCTCAGGGGCAGGGCGTACCGCATTTCCTGCGTGGCTGGCAGGCTGTGGGTGACCGCAAGCGGGCATCGGGAGGACTCGGTGCTTGCCCCAGGGGAGGAGTTGACTTTCACAGGACGAGGCAGGATCGTCGTGGAGGCTCTTCGGACGGCGACAGTGCGCGTTGAGAACCATACGGCGGCGCACGTGAGCCCACGCGCGCCGTTCCCGCTAGGACGGTTGCCGGCCAGCGTAGGAGATCTGTGATGCAGGAAACCCCGCGGCAATACACCGGGAGAATCCTCGGCTACCTCGAGGGAAAAGAGCCCATGGAAGTCCTGGCCAACACTCCCCGCCAGCTTGCCCGGCTGGTCAAAGGTGTCCCGAGGAAAAAGTTGTCGCGGCGCCCCGCATTAGGCAAATGGTCAGTAACCGAGATCCTTGCCCATCTGGCCGATTCCGAGCTTGTCTACGGATTTCGCATTCGCGTCATCCTGGAGGCCGGCAGTCCGCCCATTCAGGGCATCGACCAGGACGCGTGGGCAGGATTTTCCGACTATGCGAAGCAAGATCCGGTCCTCTCTCTGGAAGCTTTCCGCATCAATCGGGAGCGGATGGTGCTCCTGCTGAAAAGCCTGCCACGGGAGGGATGGGATCTCTACGGAATGCACTCGGAGCGCGGCAAGGAGACCGTCACGCGCGTGGTACAAATGCTGGCAGGGCATGACCTCAACCACATGATGCAGCTAAAGGAAAGACTCTCGACCGGCTCATGATTTTCGAAGCAATCCAAAGCGCAGCAGGCTCTCAGCGGCCGCGATGATGGAGTCTTCGTTTGACCTTGGCGACCAGCCAAGCAAACGCCTGGCCTTCTCACTCGTGGCGCGCCTGGTCTTCCCCAGCTCGGGGATAGCTTGCGCAATCGAGGAGTCGAAAAGCGCGGAAAGCCGCACTATCCAGTTCGGCAGCACCCTGGTTGGGACGCGACGTGCGGCGTCCCCCATACGCGCCCTCAGGACGTTGGCGATTTCCTGTACGGTCATGAAGTCGCCCGCTATGGCCAGGAACCGCTGGCCTTTGGCGACAGCACTGGTCATGGCGCGCAGGTGCAAGTCCGCCACGTCCCGTACATCGACCATGCCAAAGGAAAGGCGCGGGAGACCCGGAATCGTGCCGTCCATCAAGCGCTTCAAGAGCTGGATGGAAGTCGAGTAGTCCGGCCCGAGCACCGGCCCGAATACGCCCACCGGATTGACGACGGAGAGCTCCAAAGCGCGGCCGTCACGGGAGATGAAATCCCATGCCGCGCGCTCCGCCAGGGTTTTCGACTTCGCATAGGCGCTCACGTTGCCACCGTTCGGATCGGTCCAGTGTTCTTCGGAAAATGGCCGATCTGTAACTTTCTGGCCGTATCCGATGGCCGCGAAAGAAGATGTCATCACGACGCGCCGGACGCGAGCGTCCCGCGCACATCGCAGCACGCGAAGCGCTCCTTCGCGAGCCGGAATGATGAGCTCATCCTCTTTTTTTGGCGCGCTCGGTGGGAACGGCGATGCCACGTGAAGCACGAAGTCACAGCCGGCAACGGCCTCCGGCCAGCCTGCGTCCGACAGGAGATCGGTTTGAGCGAACGACAGCGCCTCTGCGGGCTCGGCGCCGCCGGCTTTGAGCATGGAGCGCACGTCCGCTTCTCGCTTCCGCGAACGCACGGTGGTACGCACGCGGTATCCGGCGGACAGGAGCTGCAAGATGCAGTGCGCGCCAATGAACCCCGATCCGCCCGTAACAAGCACCAATTCACCACTCATGTCGGCCTCCGAGTCTGTCCGCTGCAGGCATCAATCGAAAGTACCTTTTGAGCCAAGCAGGATCAAGTTTGTATTAAGAATATTTAACCTGGCCGTAATCAAACGGCAATCAGGCGCTGCTTACGATCAGTGCTGCCATGAGAGGATACAATAAAAAGCCCAAAGAGGCAGCCGATGGCGTGCTTTCCCTCTATTTCAAGGAAATCAATAAAATCCCCCTGCTCCCTCGAGAGCAAGAGAGGTCTCTTGCGCGCCGAGCAAGGAGAGGTGATCGGATTGCCCGGGAGAAGCTCGTCCTGGCCAACCTGCGGTTTGTCGTGAGCATAGCAAAGACCTTCTCCGCCCTCGGCCTTCCCCTCGAGGACCTTGTCAGTGAAGGCAACATCGGGCTCATGACCGCGTTGGAGCATTTCGAGCCTGAGAGAGGCTACCGTTTCATCTCCTACGCCGTATGGTGGATCCGTCAGGCCATCCTGCGGGCTATCAACGAGAAATCGCGCATAATCCGTCTCCCCCAGAATAAGGCCCAGGATCTTCTGCAGATCGTGAAGGTTCGCGAAGATCTCCTGGGAGAGCGCAACCGGAAGCCGGAGGCAGAGGCAATAGCGCAAAGGCTCAACACCGACCGTGAGAGCGTGGCGGAGCTGCTGAACATGTCCCGTGATCTGCTTTCCCTCGAGGCCCCCTCCAGCTCCTCCGAGGACGATTTCTCGCCTCTTGAGGACTTCATCGAGGACAAGAACAACAGCCAGCCAGGGGAAGTTCTCATGGAACGCTCCCTCCGCGAAGAGATCAACGGTGTGCTCGGGTCGCTCTCGGAAAGGGAATCAGAGGTTCTCCAGTGTCGATTCGGGCTGAACGGGAAAGGACCCATGACACTGCGGGCCATCGGCAATAAATGCAAGCTCACCAAGGAGAGAATTCGCCAGATCGAAAAGAAGGCTATCAAGCAACTGAGACGTTCACCTTACAGCAACCCCCTTCGCGCCTACCAATAAGCGGGCCTCGAGCCCACGTGACCTTCAGTTCTCCGCCGGCGCGTGTTATTGTAGCGGCGGGAGCTCATATGGAAAAAAAGATTGCGCCCGGGTTCATGCAGAAATACGGATCCCTTTTGCTCGGAATTGCCAGCTTGCTCTGGCTGTTGCTGAGAACCGGCACGAAACCGTCGCGAGCGGCCTACCCCTGTCAAAAGGCGGCCCTGGCAAACGCGTCCGTTTGGCTTGGCACCCTTTCGGTTCCCGCCCTGTTTCGCGGAGGAAGACTGATCCGATCGACCCATCTGAGGCTCCTGGTCTTTTTTAGCTTGACGGTCATCCTTGCCGGTATCACCGCGGCTCACCTTGGCTTGTTCTCGAATGCCGAAGCAACGAGAACGGGGCAGGTGATTACTCTGAATCTTGCGGGGCAGCAACTGGCGACAGGCAGCTATTCGGACATCTTTGCAGTTCAGGGGACCAGCGGTGCTGATGGAGGATTCCAGCGGCTTGTCGATCTCATGGGGCAGAAAGGGCTGTCCTTCTACTCCCTCATCGGCCCGAAGGACGTGGTAATCATCAAGGTCAACAGCCAGTGGGACGAACGAGGCGGCACGAACACGGATCTGGTCAAGTCGATCATCGAAAGCATTCTGAAGCATCCCGGCGGTTTTACGGGAGAGATCGTGATTGCCGACAACGGCCAGGCCCAGGCCGGTTCCACGGGAACAGGGGGAAGCCTGGATTGGAAATCCAACAACGCAGAAGACAGGACTCAGTCCATGCAAAAGGTGGCAGACGGCTTTGCCGCCACGGGCAAGGTCTCAACGGCGCTGTGGGATCGCATCACCACCACCCGAGTGGCCGAATACTCTGAAGGCGACGCAAGGAGCGGGTACGTCGTCGATTCGTCGGCTTCGCCACAGACAGGCATTGTGGTTTCCTACCCCAAGTTTGAAACCCACTACTCCACGCTGATAAGCTTCAAGAAAGGAGTCTGGAATCCTTCTCTTCGAACTTACGACTCCAACCGACTGAAGGTGATCAACGTGCCGGTGTTGAAATCCCACTTGATCTACGGCGTCACCGCCAGCGTCAAGCACTACATGGGAGTGGGTTCCGAGAAGCTGACCCACAGCGCGCACACCAGCGTCGGCTCCGGCGGGATGGGAACTGAGATGGCCCAGACGCGCGTTCCGACGCTCAACGTCATCGACGCAATCTGGATCAACGCGAATCCCGGCGGAGGTCCATGGACCCCGTACGCCAAGGCTTCGCGGGTGAACATCATTGCCGCCGGGCGCGACCCGGTGGCCCTGGACTACTGGGCTGCAAAGAACATCCTTGTGCCGGCGGCGACGAAGCTGGGATACAAGAACGTGGATTGCCTGAACCCTGACGTTACGCGTAGCGGGTATTTCGGAAGCTGGTTGCGGCTTTCCATGAACGAGCTTCAGCGCGCGGGGTTCGCTTCTACCACGAACATTGATGGCGTCAACATAACGGTGAGCTCGCTGGAAGACCTTCGGCAGGACTAGGGCCCGGCTTCAGGACCGGTGCGCGGCTTTAGTTGACGTCGCGCGGACAACTTCCGTACCTTAAGGTAGCGGAACGCACGATGGATGTCGCAAGGAGCCACGGCCCGTGATACTCAACATGATCGAGAGACTCTACGTAAACAGCCCGGCTCATACAGTGTCCCAGATCAGGAACGTGAACTTTCTGCGGAAGCTCCACCCACTGCCTCCCGGCGCTCGGGTTGTTGAAATCGGCTGCGGGCGGGGCGTTGGAATGCAGCTGATCATGCGCGCTTTCCAACCTGCTTCGGCTGATGCGGTGGACATCGACCCCAAGATGATCAAGCTGACCGAGCGGCGCCTTCGCGCCCTCCCGCCCGGCCGCGTCAATGTTCGCCTGGCTGACGCCCACAAGCTCCCCTACCCCGACGGCTCCATAGACGCAGTCTTCGACTTCGGCGTCCTCCATCATCTGGAGAACTGGCGGCAGGGTCTTTCCGAGGTTGCGCGCGTCTTGAAAGCCGGCGGCCATTTTTACGTGGAGGAATATTTCCCGGCGCTGTACGCCAACGCAATTTTCGGCCGGCTCCTTGCCCACCCGACGGAAGACCGCTTTCAGGCGGCGGAGTTTCGAAGCGCGCTCTCCGACGAGCACCTGAAGCTGGAGCAGGGATTCGCGGAATCCCGGTTCAGGCTCCTGGGCGTCGCCGTGAAGGGTCGATGAGACAGCAATGGTGACGGGAACCCCGGACGCGGCCACCTACGGTCGTGTCGGCTTTTTTGACTGGGCCAGACGATTTGTCGCGCTATCCCGGCTGCCGCACGTGTTGCTGGATGTCGCGACACCCGCAATGGCCGCTCTGCTGTGGCTGGGGCATTTTCCATCCCTTCGCACCGTGCTCCTGGGGCTCCTCACGGCTTTTGCAGGCTACACGGCCGTCTACGCCCTGAATGACCTTGTGGATCATCGCATCGACAGGGAAAAAATGCTGGCCGACGACCGTACGCACCGCGGCTACCTGGACGCGGTGGCCGGCCGGCATCCGGTGGCCCAGGGACAATTGAGAGCGATATATGGCTGGGCGTGGGTGGCGTTTTGGGACGTTTTCGTTACCCTGGGCGCCTTCCTGCTGCGTCCCGTGTGCCTGATCATCTTCCTCTCCGGGGCGGCCCTGGAGGCTGTGTATTGCCGGCTGTACCGCGTGACGCCGCTTCGGGTCCTGCTCAGCGGCGCCATCAAGACGGTGGGCGGAGCAGCGGCGATCTTTGCCGTGGATCCGCATCCGCACGCGCTGCGCCTTCTCATCCTCCTCACCATGGTGTTTTTCTGGGAGATCGGAGGACAGAATATCCCGGCGGACTGGACGGACATCGACGAGGACAAAAGGATGAGGGCGCGCACAATACCGGTCCACCTCGGAGCGCACTGGGCCACCCTGGCCATCATCTTTTGCCTGGGGGCTGCAATCTGTCTGAGCGCGTCACTGTTCGCCATCTTTCACAGTCGCTACGAAGTCCTTTACATGGCTGCGGCTGTTGCCGCGGGCCTGTGGCTGCTCATCTATCCGTCGGTAGAGCTGCTGCTCAAGCGAGAGCGGTCCAGGGCGCAAGCGCTCTTCAACTCCGCAAGCTATTATCCCCTGGCTCTGCTGGCAATTGTCGCGGTTCGCGCAATCGTGTAGGCGGAAAAAAGTGGATGAAGTCCGCCAGATGTTCGACAGGACCTCGCGTACTTACGATTTCCTGAACCATCTGTTCAGCTTTACCATCGACAAGGCATGGCGGAGACGGCTTGTCCGGAAAAGCGGCGCACATGGCGGATGCCGCGTGCTGGACCTGTGCACGGGAACCGGCGACGCCGCCATTTACTTCGCAAAACGTATTGGCGGGGCGCAAGTCACCGGGCTCGACTTCTCCCCCGAAATGCTGGACCGCGGCCGTTCAAAGGTTGCGCGCGCCGGCCTGTCCGGGCGCGTTGCCCTCGAAGAAGGCGACGCGTTGAACCTTCGCTATCCGGCTGGTTCCTTCGACGTTGTCTGCAATTCATTCGGGTTGCGCACGCTCCCTGATCGCAAAAAGGCAATCAGCGAAATGGCACGGGTGGCCTCAAAAAAAGGCACGGTCCTCATTCTCGAGTTCCTCCCTCCGCCGCCCACTTTGTTTGGAGCCGTTTATTCGTGGCACCTGAATACCTTCATGCCCGTCGTGGGCGGCGCACTCTCAGGTTACCGGCGCGCCTACACGTATCTCTCCCAGACGGTCGCCAGCTTTCCGTCCCCCGGAAAAATCATCCGATTGATGGAGCAGTCCGGGCTTGTTGAAAACGGCTACGAACGTCTCACGGGCGGGATTGCATGCCTCTTTTACGGGGAGAAAGAAACATGATGCGCCGGCGGGCCGCCACCATGTCGCGGGTCGTGGGGCGAATCCTTTTTGCGCCACGGCGCCTGGCTCGGGGTCCTGAGCATCTGAACGGCCTCATGACCCCCGATAAAGTGCGGCGGATGTTCCAGGCAATCGCGAACAGCTACGACCTGCAGAACAGGTTTCTTTCCATGTGGCTCGACACTCACTGGCGCAATGTCTTTGTGCGATATCTTCGCCTTCCGCCGGGGTCCCACCTGGGGGACATTGCCGTGGGCACAGGGGAGATCGCAATCAGGGCGTGCCGGCGCTATTCCGCCATCAGGGTTACCGGCATCGACTTCTCCCCCGACATGCTGCGCGTGGCGCGCCGGAAGATCCGGGAGCGCGGGCTTGATGATCGCGTCCAGCTTCGCCAGGGTGACATGCGGAAGATCCCCCTTGGAAACAATCTCTTCGACGCCGTGACGATCTCCTTCGGGATCCGAAATGTGGTGGAACGGGATGCCGTCCTCAGGGAGTGCTTTCGGATATTGAGGCCGGGAGGACGCCTCCTGATCATGGAGCCCGGGTTCCTCGAAGTACCGGCGCTCGGCGCGGCGTACCGGTTCTACTTCGATCACATCATGCCGCTGTTTGGAAACGTGCTCTCGGGGACCGACTACGCGTACACGTACCTTTCGGAAACAGTCTACGCCTTCCCGTCGGACCGGGACTTCATCCAAGCCTTCGGAAGGGCCGGCTTTGTGGATTCGAATGTCATTCACGTCACCTACGGAATTGCGCGCATCTACCGCGGACGCAAGCCGGCGGGCTCAAGGGCTCCATGAAGACAGGCTTGGAAGGTCGTGTCGTTCTGCTGACCGGCGCCGCCGGAGGCATTGGGCGGGCCACGTCGACGGCCTTTGCCGCCGAAGGAGCCCGGCTTGCCCTCATCGACAAGGATGAGGCGGGCCTGAAAGCGCTCAAGGAGGAGCTCGAGGCCCAGGCGCAAGTGGAGACCGCGTGCGCAGACCTTTCCGACGCACAAGGTGTTGTCGAGGGGACCCGCAAAGCCCTGTCGGAGTACGGCGGCCGCTGCGACGTGCTGATCAACAACGTCGGCGTGTGCGTGGCGCACGGCTGGGACGACCTGGACGACCAGGCATGGCTCTCCACGTTCCAGATCAATTTCATGAGCGCGGTCCGCGCCATCCGTGCCGTGCTCCCCTCCATGCGATCAGCCGGGTCGGGAGTGATCCTCAACAACGCCTCTGACCTTGCGCGCCAGCCCGAGCCCCACCTCATCGATTATCAGGTCAGCAAGGTCGCGCTGGTGTCTCTCACCAAGTCCCTGGCAATGACGGAAGGCCCGGGAATCCGGGTCAATGCGGTGGCGCCCGGGCCGATCTGGACCCCGTTATGGACAAAGCCGGGCGGATTGGCCGAGACGCTTGCCCGGTTCCACGGGATGCCTCCCAAGGAAGCAGTAGAGCACGAGATGAAGCGCCGGCACCTCCCGCTTGGCCGGGTGGGTAAAGCGGAAGAGGTGGCAGCCGTCTTCGTTTTCCTGGCATCCGATCAGGCAAGCTTTGTCACCGGAAGCGTCTGGGGAGTGGACGGGGGGACCATTCGCGGGCTTTTCTGATCGAGGGACGGGCCGCTTACCCGACAGGCTGACCGGGCGCTCCAGGTCTGACAAAAACACAGCCCAGACGAGTTCCCGACCCTGTCGTGGGCTGCGCGTACGACTTGTGCAAGGCCACCCTGACCGGGGGTTGGATGGGCATGTGAAGCATTGCATTGAAGGCAGTCGGAAAGCTGTCGGGATCCTCCACCATCAGGGCCACGCCGCCGTAGCTGATATCGATCACGGGGACGGTCGTTGGGCTGTCATCGTTCCACACGACATGCGCGCTGGTGCCTGACAGTGGGATGCGTTCCCATTTCCTCTTGTCCCTCGAGGCTTCGTCAGAGGACCCGACGGGCCTCCGCGGGGCCCCATCCATCTGGAGCCGTTTCATCTCATAGAGCCGCTTGTCGGCCAGGCGGATCAGGGCATCGCGCTGCTCACCGTCGTCCGGAAACACCGCGACCCCGAAGTCCAGGGCAAGCGGCACGTCGAGGTCAAGATCATGAACGGCGGTTTCGTAGCGCGCGCGGAGGCGCCGGCTCAAGAGCGTGCACCGGGCCAGGTCGCACTGGGGGAGAAGGATTGCGAACTCGTCCCCTCCAATGCGAAAAGTGAAGTCGGAAGTCCGCACCGTTTCCCGCGCCGCCGTGGCTACCAGCTGCAGGGCACGGTCTCCCGTCTGATGGCCGTGGCAGTCGTTGACCTCCTTGAAACGGTGCAGGTCCAGGATCACCAGGGCCAGCGGGCCGCCTGCGCGCCTGGCCCGGCTCAGCTCTTTTTCGAAATACTCCTCGAAGAGCCTGCGGTTATAGAGGCCCGTGAGCGCGTCAGAGCCGGCGTTGACCCGCAGCTTCTTGAGCTCGCGGTACTCCACCAGGATGGGTACTTGAAGGAGATTCAGGCTTTCCAGCACGTCCATCAAAGCAGTCTTGAGGGAGATGGGCCTACTCATGCTCTCAGAAAGCTCCCGATGGCGGGCAAGGACCTGGTCCCACGCGGCCGCGCTGTCTTCGTCTGAAAGCTCTATGTAGGCCAGGCACTTGAAAAATTGCGCCAGGAACTGGCCGCGCACGCCGCGGTCCAATGACCCCAGCGTCTCTCCGAGCAAATCGAAGAATGATTCCTCGTTGGTCGACTGAGACCGAGAAGAGTCATTCGGACCCGGCATCCTAAGGATCCGAACAGGCTCCGGCTTTGGTGCGGGCGGCCATACGGTAGTTTACCCCGAACGGGGCTTACCCGGCAATGTTTTTTGTCAGCTTCCCTCGATGGCCATGTGCTGCTCCTGGGTGATACTGTGGTCAGATTCGCCGATCTTGAACTGCCCCATCACTCGCTGAAGCTCCTGCGCCATGCCGGAAAGCTGCTGCGTGGCGGCCGACATCTCCTCCGCCGCGGAGGCCGCGGACAGCGTCAGCTCGTTCACGTTCTCCACCGCCTTGGAAACCTGTTTCGCGTTGGTGGTCTGTTCCGCGGTGGCTGCCGAGATGCTCGAGCTCATTTCCTTTATGTTACTCAGTGACGAAGCCAGCTGATTGATTGCCGTTACCTGCTGTTTCATCGACTGCACCAGACCCGCGGTCATTTCCTTGGCCTTTTTCGCCCCTTCGCGAATCTCTTCCATGGCCTTTCGGGAGCTCTGGGCGGTTTTTACTCCCGTCGTGACGTTCTTCGCGCTTTCCTTGATGAGCCCTTCGATCTCTTTTGTCGAGGAAGCGCTCCGATCCGCAAGCTTGCCCACCTCATCCGCAACCACCGCAAAGCCTCTCCCGTGCTCTCCCGCCCGAGCCGCTTCAATGGAAGCGTTGAGCGCCAGCAGGTTGGTCTGGTCCGCGATGTCGGAGATTACGTCAATGATCCCGCCGATCTTCTCGGAGCTGGCGGCAATGAGATTGATCCCGTTGACCACCTGCTCCACAGCCGTGGCCCCTTCGGTGGCCTTTTCCACCGATTGACCTGTGAGATTCGCGATGTCAGTGAGATTCCCGGAGACCTCCTCGATGGCTTTTTGCACCTGCGTCATGGTGGCCGTGCCTTGCTCCACTCCCGCGGCCTGGCTCTGCGCGTGCTCCGCCACCTGGTCCACGGAAGCGGTGAGCTCCTCCACTGATGCGCTTGTTTCCTCCAGCGTCGAGGCCTGGCTCTGGGCCCCTTCGGACAGCTTCTGGGCGCTGGCGGAAATCTCCTCGCTGGATGAGGCAACCTGCTCCGCGTTGTCCTGGACCGCTCCCACAATCTCACGCAGCTTCAGGTTCATCGAGTTGAGGCTTTGAGCAAGCAAGCCGATCTCATCCTTGCGGTCGATGTCGATTGATTGCGTGAGATCCCCCGCGGCGATTGCCTGGGAAAACTCAAGGCCCTTCTTTAATGGCGCGCTGACCATGCGGGATATGACCAGGCCCAGAATAAGGCTCAAAAGAACACCGCCGGCAATGAAGGCGACCATCATGAGAAGGCTCTGCAGAAAGATTGCAGCGGTCCTTTCGGCCTCCGCTTTTGCGTTGTCTCTCTCCTGCGCGACGAGATCCTTGATGAGATAATCCATGACGTCGAGCTTCACCCCGGCCTCGCCAACGGAAAGCTTCACTGAATCCTTCGCGGCCGAATCCTTGCCGGCGGCACTCAAAGGCTCATTCATGGCTGCGTCGACCACCTGCCTGCTGAGCTTTCTCCAGTCCTGGCTCGCGTCGACGACCCTGGAGAGAGCGAGCATTCCGCTATCGGAATAGACCAGCGGTCGAGTCAGTTCTATCTCGGCGTCCAGCTGCTTGAGGTTGTTTTCGTAATCACTGAGGTATTTATTGCGCAGCTCCTGGGTGTCCGCGAGCATGATGTTCTTTTCCGCCCTGGCGACGTAGATAAGATCAATGTTTGCGTTTTGCGCATGCAGCACGCCCAGCAGCTCTTTCTGGTACATTTCATCAGCCAGGCTGTTCATGGTGGCCATGTTGAGGATGCCAATTGCACCGATGACTGCCGAGATGGACGCAACTATCAGGAAGGCGATGGTGAGCTTGCTCCCGACCTTCATGTTCAGGAACCATTTCATGGTTCTTCCTCCGCGTACTTGTATTCCATTTTCTCCACTATGGATAATATTGCAAGATGCTTGCCAACGTGAAAGATTGTCCTTTTATGCGAATTATGCGAAAAAACGTCTGAGAAAGGCTCCGAAAACCCCCTCCCGGTTCCGCTGATTCCCACTGTTCCACTGCCACATTCCAGCATGGAACACCTTATGGAACAGCGCAGAATGCGAAGTTTCGCCGCGCTCTTGCCGGTCTCACATCCGGATACCATATTCCTGCCATATGGAAACCATCCTGTCGTTTCGATCCCCGCAAGAGTTTCGCGCATGGTTGGAAGACCACCATGACCAGGAAGGAGGCGCCTGGCTGGTGTTCTACAAGGACGAGCGGCCCGCCCTCACTCTTCAGGAGGCTCAGGAAGAGGCTCTCTGTTACGGTTGGGTAGACTCCCAGCTCAAGAGCGTGGACAAAGCCCGATATCGCCTGAAGTTCTCCAGACGAAGAAAGAAGAGCAATTGGTCCGCGGGGAACAAAAAGAACGCCGAACGGCTCATTGCGGCCGGCCGGATGACCCAATGGGGACAGTCCACGATTGATGAGGCCAAAGCCTGCGGAGCATGGGATGCAAAGGAGCCCCGCCCTCTCTTCGAGGATACTCAGGGGTTTCTCCGCGTGCTCGGGAAGAACCGGGATGCTTCCCGCCTGTATGCTTCCCTCACCGATTCCCTGAAACGACATTACGCCGGGTATTATTTCTCCGCCAAACAAGACGCTACCAGAGAAAAGAGATTGAAGTTGATCCTCGATGCCATGAAGACGAAGAAGCGAATCCCGGGGTAGGAAATCCAAAGAGTTGCAGGCAAAGGCATGTGGGAGTAGAGTTTCGCCGAAAGGAGCTCACACATGCACTTCGACACTGGGAACACTGGCTTCATGCTCATCGCCGCGAGTCTCGTCATGCTGATGACCCCGGGGCTGGCCTTTTTCTACGGGGGCCTTGTGGGTCGAAAAAATGTTCTCACGATCATGATTCAGAGCTTCCTGTCCCTGGCAGTAGTTGACGTCATCTGGTTTGCCGTCGGCTACTCACTGTGTTTTTCAGGAGGTGCCGGGGCCGTTGTTGGCGACCTGAAGCTGGCCTTCCTCAGGGGAATAGACCTGAACACGCCGTTCGCGAACGGCCAGATTCCCCTGTTCGTTTTCATCGTCTACCAGATGATGTTTGCCATCATCACCCCCGCCCTCATCACGGGGGCATTCGCCAACAGGGTCCGATTCACGGCGTATTTCATCTTCCTGGTAGTATGGCTGATCTTTGTCTACTTCCCGCTGGTTCACATGGTCTGGGGCGGCGGCCTCCTGGCCCAGTGGGGTGTGCGGGATTTTGCGGGAGGGATCGTTGTGCACGCATCGGCCGGATTCGCCGCGCTGGCGTCCGTGTTCTTTGTCGGGCCCCGGCATGTCAAGGATCGCGGCCCCCACAGCATTCCGCTGGTCGCGCTGGGCACCGGCCTGTTGTGGTTCGGCTGGTACGGGTTCAACGCGGGCAGTGAGCTGCGCGTTGACCAGATCACCGGGCTTGCATTCCTCAATACGGACCTGGCGGCGTCTTTCGCCGCGGTAACGTGGCTGGTCCTTGCCTGGATTTTCGAAAAGAAACCCAAGTTCATGGGACTGCTGACAGGGTCCATAGCAGGGCTGGCGTGTATCACCCCCGCGGCGGGCTTTGTAACACCGGGGGCCGCCATCCTGATCGGCATTCTTGCCGGCTGCGTCTGCTACCTGGCAATCACGTTCAAGAACCGGATGCACTGGGATGATGCGCTTGACGTATGGGGAGTGCATGGCGTGGGCGGATTGCTTGGGATCCTTTGCCTGGGCTTCTTCGGAAGCGCCGCAATGAACTCATCCGGCTTCGACGGCGCGCTTCGCGGCGGGTGGGCCTTCCTGGGCAAGCAGGCGGCGGCCGGGTTCGGCGCAGCCGCTTATGCGTTCCTGTTCTCGTATGCCGCGCTGTGGGTTATCAACAAGATCACGCGAGTGCACGTGGCGGAAAACGAGGAAGAGGTCGGCTTGGATTCGGCGCAATTAGGGGAGCACGCCTATTTGTAGAGATTGAAGGCCGGGAGGCTGAACGAATCACTAAAAAGGGTCGTGCCTGAACGGCCGACCCTTTTTGCTGCAACTCAGGGGAAATTCGCCTGTACGGTTGCGTCCCCGCTGTACAGTGTCACGGTGATCGAGCTTGAGCTGAGATTGGAAACAGCAGGCGTTCCGCTGGTCACCGTCCAGTATCCCCAGATATGGCCGGCGGCTGCGGTTGCCTGAATCGATGTAGCGACTCCTGGCTGAACGGTCAGTGCACCCGATGGCACAGTGCTGCCGCCTGCTCCGGCCACAATCGTTAATGTGTACGTTGTATGGCTGGAGCCGCTGGGACTTGAGCAGCTGACGAGGACAACTGAAAGAAAAACAATTGCAGGAAGCAAAACCATTCCTAAGCGCGTTCTAGACATTCTCCAACTCCCTTTGACCAGACTTTGACCTGCTTCTACTCAAGATGCCCCTGACGAGGCAGCCCTGGGGTCCGAGGATGGATGGGTCATGACGGGATAGCCATGCTCTATTGCCCGAACAATGGATTTCGGGGTCAGAACATGAAACATGACCCCGCCGGGTTTCGGGATGCTCCCGCTGTATCCGCCAGGCTCCCAACGCGCCAGCCGCTGGTCCAAGACGAGGTACGGCCGGCCTTCGTTGTCCGCCACCAATACGCCAGGCGGCAAATCGGACACACGGGCGGCGTAGTAGCGCTTCCGCCGTTCGCCGTCCACCCTCTCGGAATGAAGAACGCGATCAACCTCATCCGCTGAAGGCAGGGACGCGCCGATGAGGTCGGCGTTCGCGCTGGACCAGATCTCACGGAACATGCGGTAGCGCTCATGCTGGCACTCCGCGCACGGCCGGTGGCCCGCCGCCAGGGCCGTCGCTTCATCGAGGAAGAAAAGCTCCGTGTACCGGCCCGGGGACATGACGGTTCGGTGTCGGCCACGAAACTCCAGCACGCAGATGATCCACCTCCTGCAGGCGAAGAGGCGTCGGATTCGCTTCTGCTCATCATGCAGGCAGCCGCGATTTCCCATCAGCGTCCCTCGAGACGGAGTGGCAATCAACTCCCCGAAAGGAGTGACCCGGTTCTGCAGCGCCATGGGCTATCCGCCAGAACGACCCACGCGCCGGCTGTAAACCCGGTCCTGGGCAAGGAGTATCGCCTTCCGCAAGCGGATGGATTTCGGGGTGACCTCCACCATTTCATCTTCAGCCAGGTACTGGATTGCCCGTTCCAGGGTCATGGGCTGGATGGGCGTAAGCGTGAGCGCTTCATCCTTGGATACGGAGCGCATGTTGGAGAGTTTTTTCTCCTTGCACGGATTCACGTTCAACTCCGAATCCAGGTTATGCTCGCCGACGATCATCCCCTCGTACACCCTGTCACCGGGAACCACGAAGAGGCGTCCGCGCGGCTCCAGGTGATACAGGCCGTAGATCACTGCGTCGCCGCTGCGGTCTGACACCATGGAACCGGTAAAACGGTCAATGAAATCGCCCCGATATTCCTCGTAGCCGGACAGATACGAGTTCATGATTCCCGTCCCCTTGGTATCGGTCAGGAAGAGGTCGCGATAACCAATCAGGGCGCGCGACGGAACCGAGAACTCCAGGTGGACGCGGCCCCCCTCGTGGCAGGTGTAGGCAAGCATCCGGCCTTTTCGTGCCGAAAGTTTTTCCGTGATAACGCCGACAAAGGCTTCATTGCAGTCGACAAAAAGGTGCTCAATGGGCTCGAGCTTCTGCCCTTTCTCATACTTGAAGATGACTTCCGGCCTGCTGACGCAGACTTCGAAATCCTCGCGCCGCAACATTTCGATCAATATCACCAGCTGGAACTCTCCCCTGCCCCGAACGATGTACCCGCCTCCGCCTTTGACCTCCTCGACCTGGATGGAAACGTTGTTGAGGGTTTCCTTGCGAAGTCGCTCGAAAAGCCTCCCGGACTGGACATTCTTTCCCTCCAGGCCGGAGAGCGGTGAGGTGTTCACGAAAAACCGCATGGAAATAGTGGGCTCATCGATGATGATCCGTTTGAGCGCCTTCGGGAACTCACGGTTGCAGATGGTATCTCCGATGTGCACGTTTTCGATGCCGGAGAGGACAACGATGTCTCCGGGCTCCGCGCTGTCGCTCTCCACGAGCTTTGCTCCCGCGTAGGTGTGCAGCTTGGAGATGCTCAAGTCCTCGCGGACATCGCCGTCACCAATGCACACAAGGCCGTCTTTTGAATGCGCGCTGCCGTTTATCACCTTGCCGATTGCCTGACGTCCGAAATAATCGGAATAAGAAAGATCGGAAACCAGCATCTGGAACGGCTCCGCCGTTGTGTACCGGGGCGCGGGAATCTCGCGGAGAATCGCATCCAGCAGCGGGTGAAGGTTTTCGCTTTCGCCGTTCAGCGTGTTTTTGGCTATGCCCAGCTTCCCGATGGCGTACAGGAGAGGGAACTCCAGCTGTTCCTCGGTCACCCCCAGATCGATGAACAGGTCGTAGATCTGATTCAGAACCTCGGCGGGGCGGGCATCCGAGCGATCGATCTTGTTGATGACGACGATGATGGACAGCCGGCTGGCAAGAGCCTTGCCCAGAACAAACCGTGTTTGGGGTAAAGGGCCCTCGGAGGCATCAACCAGGAGAACGGCGCCATCCACCATGGAAAGGGCGCGCTCGACCTCTCCGCCGAAATCGGCGTGGCCTGGGGTGTCCAGGATATTGACCTTGACTCCTTTCCAGACGACGGAGCAATTCTTGGCGGCAATGGTGATTCCACGCTCGCGCTCGAGGTCCATGCTGTCCATGAAACGTTCCTGGGTTTCCTGTCCCTCGCGAAACACGCCGGATTGCTTGAACATCGCGTCGACAAGGGTGGTCTTGCCGTGGTCGACATGCGCGATTATCGCAATGTTGCGAATTGCGGGGTTTGATGCATCTTTGTGGGTCAACAGTTCCGTCCTGACTTGCCTTGAAGCGGCGGGAGATGAAGCCATCTTAGCGCAATTAGCCCTTTACGTCTGCCTGCGCACGCCCCGGTCTCTCAGTCGTCGTGGGGCAGCGAGCCGCGGGCCGCGCGCATGTACGCGAAGGGAGTCCGGGCAAGGAAGTTCGAAACCCGGGAGGTGTACACGTCCGCGTAGCGCTCCACCTGTCGGGCAAAAAGACTTTTGTCGTGGCCTGCCCGCATGAGAGGGCCCCAGGTAGGATTGCCCATTTCTCCCGAGCATTTCGCAAGAGGCCCGATCTTTGCATCCAGCCGCTGGCTTTCCTCGGTGAGACCGCGGATCGAGGCTTCCAGCTCCGCGGCGCTGGCGCGGGGCTTCGGGCCGTAACGGTTCTGGAGGCGCTGCCTTTCCAGGCGCAGGTAAGCAAACCTGGCATCAAGCTCGGTCTTGCGGGCCATGAGCTCTCGAAGCTGGGCCTCGGTGTCCCGCGCCTTCTCCATGGCCTGCATCTCGGACTCCATCTCTCTCAGGATCAGCCCCGTGCGCCAACGGAGCATCTCCTTGCTGACATGCACGTCGCCGAACAGGTGATCACCAAGATAGAGGATATCCGCCCCTGAAAGTCCCAGGCTCGATTCCACCAGCTGGGCATCCCCTCCGGCATAGACGCTTCCAGGCTCCAGCGGGCCGCGGTGGGAACGAAGCAGACCTTGCTCCTCATCGGTCACGCGATACAAAGCCTGCCGGCTGGAAAAGAACCCCGGCTTCCTGGCCTCGACGATGATCAGATCGAACAGCTCCCGCCATTTCATGGGTCCCGGGAGGCTGCGGTCAAACGCATAGCTCATCATGGCGCGCGTGTAGGTCCAGTCTGAGTTGGTGATCAGGAGCAGGCGCTTGCCCGCCATCTTCTGGTCCAGGAGCGTGAGAGGCAGGTCGGGATCCAGCTCCACGAACCGATCCGGATCAGCCATGATCTGCGTCTTCAGCTCGCTCAGGTTGTGAGCTTCGTCCAGCGCCGTGAGGAGAACTCGGTGCAGATCACGGTACCCCAGGGTTTCCTGCAGCTTCCCCTCATCAAGCAGGTCCACCAGCTGCGCAAAGAGGTTTGCTTCGGAGAGAGAGAACAGCGTATTCATGAACTGCCAGCGCGGGTCCGAAAGGTCCACGAACGTATTTGCGTACGCGGCGCGCTGATCGTCGAAGGAAAGTGGCTGTGTTCCGTGGTGAGCCCTGATGACGTAGCCGAAGCGCGTTGCCTTGACGAGGTTCCCAAGCTCCAGGTCGAAAGCCAGGCCCTGGATGACGCTGGCGGGATCAAACGTGAGGTCTTTCACCGGCCAGCCGCGGCGCTCAAGCGGCCCCAGCGCGCGTTCGAACGCGGCCCGCTCCCACTCCCCCGTGCGGTAATGCACGAGCGTGTAGTCCATGTCATAGCCGATTGCGCGTATGCCGCGCAGGTTGAGGGTGCGGTTGCACCAGACCCGGCGTTCCGGCGATATATCTGGGGTTTCGGCCATGCCTTACAGTAGCACGATCTGGGTGCAAGGGTCACGATGGGCGTCGTCATGATGGCGGCTTGAAAGCGATGCCCGCCATGTCGTAGCTTTTCGAAATGGCCGACACCACCAAACAGCGGGCTGCATTCCGCTTGCTCCACACCAAGGGCTGCTTCGTCATCCCGAATCCCTGGGATATCGGTTCGGCGCTGTATCTGCAGCATATGGGCTTCAAGGCGCTGGCAACTACGAGCGGCGGATTTGCCTTCTCCCGCGGCCTGCCGGACAGCGGCGCCGTGACGGCGGACCTCATGCTTGCCCATATCGCAGAGATCGTTGCCGCCGTCGACATTCCCGTCAACGCGGATTTCCAGGCTGGCTTCTCCGAAACGGCGGAAGGTGTGGCAGCCAACGTCAGTCGATGCATCGAGACCGGAGCGGCGGGACTTTCCATTGAGGACGCCACGGGCGACAGGGCAAAACCCTTGTATGAAATCTCGCACGCCGTGGAACGGGTCAAGGCCGCGCGAAGGGCGATTGACGCCTCGCGCGCCGATGTTCTCCTTACAGCCCGGGCCGAATGCCATCTGGTAAGGCATCCACAAGCGCTGCAGGAATCTATTACTCGTCTCCGGGCGTATGCGGACGCCGGCGCGGATGTTCTTTACGCCCCTGGCCTGCAGAGCAGAGAAGCGATTCAGGCCGTGATTGAGGCGGTGTCCCCGAAGCCGGTCAATGTCCTGGTCAGCTCCAGCATGGGTCTGAGCGTGTCGGATCTGGCGGAGCTGGGGGCGCGGCGAATCAGTGTGGGCTCCGCCCTGGCCCGCGCCGCGTGGACAGGATTCATCCGGGCGGCCGCAACAATTGCGCGGGACGGCTCCTTCACCGATTTTGAAAGCTTGGTGAGATACGAGGAGCTGGACAACCTGTTCAAAACCTTCGCGGACCGCGGCCCGCGCGATTGACGGTGATGCAGGCTCAGCTGGTATCCATCATATCGGGCGGCGGGACGCTTGTTGCTCTTTTCGTGGCTGCCTTTCTCATTGCCCGACCGGAGGGTAACCGCGGGGCCAATCTCGTGCTCTCCGGGCTGATGCTTCTCTTTTCCCTGTCGATCATCTACCCGCTTCTCGTTTCGGCGTGGCCGGCTCTTTCCAGGACTCACGCGGTCCTTATCATCGAGCCTTTCCAGTTTCTGATCGCGCCCCTGATGGGCTGGTATTTCCGCGTCCTGCTGCTCCCCGGATACCGGCTCCGTCCCGTCCAGCTGCTTCATGGATTGCCGTTTCTGCTCATCGGCCTCTTGAGCATGATGCCCACCCCCACTCCTGATCAGCAGCGAACGCAAGTCCTTTTCCCGCGGGCAACAGAGATCTTGTGGGCCCTGCTGGTGATCCAGGCTTTCCTTTACCTTGTGCCGTCTGTCCGGCTGCTTTTCCGCTACCGCCACTCCCTTCGCGACCAGGAATCCAACGTGGCGGGGCTCGATCTTCGCTGGCTTCAGTGGTTCGGGCATCTGTTCCTGGTGCTCAACATCAGCTACGCCATTCTTCTTGTCATCATGCTCCATGGACCGCGGTCGTTCCCGGTTCGCGACTACCTTTCGATTGCCCTCAGCGTTCTCGTCTTCGCCATCGGCCAGCGCGCGCTTCTCCAGAGGCCGACCCCCGTCCTCGAAGGGCTCGACGCGAACGACCGCAGCGAAGCCGCCGCGCAGCAAAGGGCGGTGGTTGGCCCGGCGGAGGCGGAGGATATCAAGGTGCGACTTGTGAAAACCATGGAGGTTGAAAAGCTTTACCTGGATCCGGACCTGCGCCTTTCGGATCTTGTGGAGCGCACAGGGGCAACGCGGAATCAACTCTCTTATGTAATCAACAAGCATCTGGGAAAGAGCTTTTACGACTTCGTGAACGAGTATCGGATCCGCTACGTGGTGCACCTCATGAATGAGCGATCGTACGACGACAAGAAGATCATCGCGATTGCGTTCGACGCTGGATTCAACTCGAAGCCGGCGTTCAACTCAGTTTTCAAGAAACACACCGGCCTCACTCCCTCGGAATACCGGGATCGAAAGAAAAACGAGTCTTACAAAGGCTGAATAAAAACATGTCTCATGCGTCCCCATGAGACGACGACTCCACTACACAAGGTTAGGTTGTCTCCTGTTCGACACTGGCATTAGCCAACAAGGAGTGTGGTATGAGCGCGTCGCCAATCGTTGAGTTATCCGGGGTAAAGAAGGTCTATCTCCTGGGGAACACGAAAGTCCCCGCGGTACGGGGAGTCACCTTCACCATCGAAAAAGGAGACTTCATTTCGATTGCGGGGCCGTCAGGCTCCGGCAAGACAACCATCCTGAACCTGATCGGATGCATCGATACGCCAAGCGAAGGGAAAGTGCGGATCGACGGCGTGGAAACCGGAGGCCTTCGTGACCGGGAGATCACCTCCATTCGCCACACGATGATCGGATTCATCTTCCAATCCTTCAACCTCATCCCCGTGCTGGATGTGTACGAGAACATCGAGTTCCCCCTTCTGCTCGGCCGCGAGCGGCCGGGGCGAAGCAAGAGAAAGGACTGGATCGAGAATCTCATCGAGCAGGTAGGGCTCGGGCAATGGAGGCGGCACAGGCCGGGCGAGTTGTCGGGAGGGCAGCGCCAGCGGGTGGCCATTGCACGCGCCCTTGCCACCAGGCCGCGGATCGTGCTTGCCGATGAGCCTACAGCGAACCTGGACTCGGCGACCGGGGAATCGATCATCGAGCTCATGAAAAAGATCAACCGGGAAATGGAGACCACGTTCATTTTCTCCACCCATGACGCCAACATTGTGCGGATTGCCGATCACGTTGTTCGACTGCACGACGGCCAGGTGGCTTCCGAAGAGCGCAGGGAGGGCAGCCATGCAGGCTCTCGTTAAGCTGGCGCTTCGAAACCTCGTGGCGCACAAGGGCAAGACGCTCATCGTCGGGATCATCATTGCAATCGGCGTGACGGTCCTGGTGGTCGGCTCCTCCTTCCTGGAAAGCGCTTCCCGCAGCCTCCGGCGGTCCTTCATCGACAATTTCACCGCCCAGGTGATCATCACCGGCAAGGCGCACGGGAGCGTGACGTTGTTCGGCGTCGCGGGAATGGGAGCCTCGGAAGGCACTCCCACTCTGCCGGATTACAAAAAGATAGCCGATTATCTGGGCGGCAGCGGGGAGGTGAAAAGCTTCACCTCCCAGATTACCGGGGCCGAGCAGCTGAACAAGGTCGGAGAGGACGTGGGAAGCGGCGGCCCGTTCGTCTACCTCTTCGGAATCGATCCTGCCACGTACAGCCGGATGTTCGACAATGTAAGCCTGGTTTCCGGGACCTCCCTTTTCCCCGGCCAGGAGGGGATTCTGCTCTCAACCCGTCAGGTGCAGGAGTTCAAAAAAAGCCTCGAAAGCGACCTGAAGCCGGGAGACAGGGTTCTCATTCAGAGCTTCGGGAACGCCATCCGGGAGGTAACGCTGCGTGGTGTCTTCGACTTCAAAGAACCCAATGCCGCGACGGACCTCGTGTCCTATATCGATCCAGTGACGCTTCGCGCCCTGCTTGGCATGGCGCCGGCCTCCGGGGCCGAGCTCAAGCCCGATGCCGCGGAAACCGCGCTTCTGTCATCGAGTGAAAGCTCGCTGTTCCAGGGAAACGGGGCAATGGTCAGAGTGGCAACAGGCCGGAACCCGCCGCTGCCGTCGACGACAGCGCCGCGCACGGTTGCAGCGGCCCCTCCGCTGTCAGAGGCGGGCGCCACCGGCCCGTGGCAGTTTGTCCTGATCGATCTCAAGAATCCTGTCGATGCCCCCTCTTTCGTCGCCACAACAAACCAGTGGCTGGCTGGCCGGGGAATCGAGGCAGTTGCGGCGGACTGGCGAACGGCAGCCGGACCATTCGCCGTCATGCCTGAGCTGATCCGGGTCATCTTTCTCTTCGCCATCCTCATCATCGCGGTCGTGGCGATGATCATCATCATGAATACGCTCGTTGTCAGCGTAGGGGAACGGACCGCGGAGATCGGCACGATGCGCGCGCTCGGGGCGCAAAAGGGTTTCGTCTGGCGCATGCTCCTCCTGGAGACCCTGGCAATTTCAATTCTCTTCGGAGTTGCCGGCATGATCCTGGGCTCCGCGCTTGTTGGCGTCATGAATCTCACGGGAATCGCAGCCTCCGGCCCTTTCCTGCAGACCATTGCGGGAAGCGCGACGCTGCGGCCCACGGTTCAGGCCTCCTCACTCGGAACCTCGATGGTCCTCGTCATCGTCATTGCGATCGTGGCTCATCTTTACCCCGTGAGGGCCGCCCTCAGAATCCAGCCGGTGGTCGCAATCCAAACCAGATCAGAATAGGAGACAGTCACGTGCACAACATCATCCTGGCATTGCGGAACTTGAGCCGCCAGAAGAGACGAAGCTTTCTTCTTGGAGGGGCGATAGCGTTCGGCATCCTTATTGTCACTTTTGTCAACGGCGTTGCAGGCGGGCTTGCCCGCAACCTGGAACAGAACTTCGCCCAGCTTCTGGGCGGGGAGATCTTCATCCAGGGAGTGCAGAAGACTTCCTCCGGGCAGCGCCTGGAGGTGATCAACGACGATGCTGCCCTGGCCGCCGCCGTTGAGGCTTCACGGATCCCCGTACGATCCATCACCCGGAGCTCGAACTTCCTCGCGACCTTCATCTTCCACAACAACACAGCAGTTCAGGAAGTGGTCGGAGTGGATTTCGAGCAGAACGCCCTGCTCAGAGGCCGTCTCAGTCTTGTGGCCGGCAGCTTCGACGGGATGAAGAGCGCCAGCGGAATCATCGTCGGCCAGCAGACGGCCGACCGGCTCAAGGCGCAGGTGGGGGACACGGTGCTGGTGCAGCTGCGCACGACAACCGGCCAGATGAACGTCGGAGAGTTTCTTGTTGCCGCGATCAGCCATGATCCGGGGCTGTCCGCCTCCTTTGCGGCCTATGCGAACAGGACCTACGTGAACACGCTGGAGAACCTTCCCCCCGACGCGTATCAGCAGCTTGGCATCCTCCTGAGCGATCCCTCGGCAGCCGACGCCGCGGCTTCGAAGCTTTCCAGGGCTCTCTCCGGGAAAGTCGCACTCTTCCCGCCCGCTTCCAAAAGCACGTCGGGGAGTCCCATGGGGGCAATGCTCCAGCAGCACAATGAGAACCCCATGGGTGCGATGTTTCAGAACCTCATGAGGCAGGCGGGCGAGGGAAGCTATCAGGGAACACGGTATCGGATCTCCACCATCAACGATATTCTTGGCAGGCTCCAGCTTCCGCAGATCATCGGCGCCATCAATGGGTTGGCCTTCGTCATCCTTCTCATACTCTTTCTCATCATTGTCGTGGGGGTCGTCAATACCTTCCGCATCATTCTGAACGAGCGGACCAGGGAAATAGGAACCATGCGCGCGCTGGGAATGCAGCGGGGCAAGGTGCGCGGCCTTTTCCTCCTGGAAGCGCTCTTTCTGTTCCTGGGCGGGGCGGCAAGCGGATTGATTGCGGCCGCGCTGATCATGGCGCTCACGCGCCTTGCGCATTTCGCTCCCACCACTCCCGCTTTTCTCATGCTGCAAAACGGCCACCTGAGCTTTGTCGTCTCTGCGGGAAAGCTCGTCATGTCGCTGGTCGTCGTTTGTCTTCTCACAATGCTGGGCGCATGGCAGCCGGCCCGGCGGGCCGCCGCCCTCTCACCTGCGGACGCCTTGAACGCCGTCCACTAAGCACACTGGAAGGAGAATGGAATGATCACTTTTCTGAAACGGTTTCTCGCCCCTGCTTTCGTCGCGCTGGCGCTGGCTGTCGCTCCCCTCTGGGCCGGCACCGACCAGCCTGATTTCGCGGCCCTTCTCCACCGGGTGGACAGGCTGACGAACTTCTCAGGCGACTTCACCGCACAATACACCGAGGTGAGCGCGCATCCCGGCCAGCAGCCGTCATTTTTCCAGCACGACGTCTACAGGCGCGACAAGGATGGCGCCATGACAATCATCATGCGCGCTCCGGACTCCAAAAAAGGGCAGGGCTACCTCGAGGTAAGCAACAACTTCTGGTTTTATGATCCCGACAGCCGGCTTTTCTCACACGCTTCCCTGAAGGAGAACTGGCAAGGGACCGAGGCAATGAACAGCGATTTCTTCCGCACAAGCTGGGCAGCTGATTACGCGGTCCAGAGCTCAAGCGAAGGAACCCTCGGCGTCTACCCCGTCTTCATCCTGGATTTGAAGGGAACGAATGACCAGGTCACCTTTCCGTACAAGAAAATCTGGGTCCGCAAGGACATCTCCATCGTTCTCAAGGCCGAAGATTACAGCCTTTCGAAGCGGCTCATGCGCACCGTTTATTACCCGGAATACGCGCAGATCGGCGACAACTATGTCGCCACTCGCATGCTCATGGTGGACGAGCTGAACCTCGGGGCCAGGACGCAGATGACCCTGACGAACATCTCCACCGCGCCCCTGCCTGACTACACCTTTACCAAGGCCTTCCTCCAGCAGGTGAATCGATGAAGCGACCTGCGTTTTTCGTCTGCATTGCGCTCCTTTTTTCTCCTTTTGCCATTGGGGCCCAATCCACGGAGAATCCTGACGACATGTTCGGCGGCGACATGGTGAAAAGCTCCCCGCCGGCGGGCGCCCAGGGAGCCCCCGACAGCTTCCTGCAATCCAAGACCGTGGACATCGGCGGCTATCTCTACTCCGACTACACGACGTACGCGTTCTGGCCAAACGGCTACCCTGGCTCCTCAGACCTGGCTTCGGGGGCCTCCAGCTCGTTCGTGCCCAATCTGGAAGCCGACCTTTTCATCGATGCACGGCCCTACTCGTATTTCCGGGTTTTTGGAAAGGTCAAGGCAGTCTATCCGTTCGGCGGCTCCACCCAGGGGGTGTATCAGGCGCAGACCAGCCCGTTCACCTCCATCTATGCGCCCCCATCGGGGTCCGTCACGGCTATCCCCAACATCTCCGTGTTCGAGCTTTTCGCGGACGTCAACTACAACGAAAAGCTCTTCCTGCGAATCGGGCAGCAGGTCATTCACTGGGGGGTCGGCTATTTCTTCAGCCCGGCCGACATCCTGAGCCTCACCCCCATCAACCCGCTTCAGCCGACGCTGGAGCGGCAGGGCCCGCTCGCGCTCAGCGTCAACCTGCCCTTTGCCGGGGTGGACAACGCCTACTTTTATATCATCCCGAGCCAGGCGCTCGTACAAAACGGCACTTTCTATCCGGACGACCTTGCCGTCGCCCCCAAGGTGGAGTTTCTGGTTTCCAATTACGAGATCGGAGTCGGCGGCTACTACCAGAAGGATCAAAGACCAAAAGCCATGGTCACGGCCACGGGCTCCCTTTTCGGCACCTTTGGCATCTTCGGAGAAGGTGTTGTAAGCTATGGGAGCGAGCGCACCCTGGTGGGGTCTGCGTCCGGCGCGCCCGGCGCATACCAGTCGTACACCGATACCACCACTCCCTTCTTCAGCGGCACTATCGGTGCAAGCTATACGCAGACAGAGCAGCACCTCACAGTCTTTGTCCAGTACTATTACAACGGCCAGGGTTACACCAGCCTGTCGCAGGAACGTGGAGCTGCGGATTTGTACGACTCCCAGCAGGCTGCGCTGGCCGCGGGAACGCCGCTCGCGGGGACACTCCTCTCCCCCACTGACCTTCTTCTCCCGGGGCAGCACTACCTGGCCGGTTCCGTGAGCTGGACCGACATTCGGGCATCAAACTTCGACCTCGGCATCTTCTACGAGGGAAACCTCAGCGACGGCTCCGGAGTGGTGAGCCCGTACGCCGCCTACACGCCCATCCAGTACTGCACGATAACCGTTGCGCCCTACATCGGCTATGGGGAATCCGGATCGGAGTTTGTGGCCAAGTTCGGCTATTTCGCGCTTTCTTTGAAGGTGACCGTCGGTGAAGGAGCGTTTTAAGATCAACCGGCCTTATGGGGTCTGCGGTGCGAATGCCTGCAGAGACAGCTCCGTGCGGCCGATCCGGATGACGTCCTCTTTGTGCAGACGTACGTATTTCCGGGGGGGCGCGGGCTGCCCGTTCACGAATGTGCCATTCGTGCTGTCCAGGTCCTCGATGAAAAAATCATTCTTTACTTTCTGGATCACTGCATGATGGCGGGAGGCAAGGGCGTCCTCGAGCTCAATGGTATTGTCCGCGTCCCTGCCCAGCGTGATGCGGCTGGTGATGGGGATTGTCTTGCCCTGAAAAACGATAAACATCGTGCCGGGTGTGCGCACCTTGAACAGGTGCTGGCCAACCGCGCTGTCCGAGTAAATGGTCTTGTTGAGATCCTCGTCTTTGTCAGGCATGCGTCACCGGAAATGTAGCTTGCTCGCTGTCGGATTTCAAGCTCTCTGCCAGTGTCAACGAAGCTTTTGAAGGCCTCCGCCCAGAGAGACAATGGTGTCAAACTCCTGCTTTTCCAGCGGCATGACCGAAAGGCGGGCCACCCGCACCAGGTGGATGTTCTTGAGTGACGGCTCTGCCTTGACCGTCGACAACGCCACCGGGCTTTTCAGCGTCCACGCCGGGGCAACATCCACGGCTGACCAGATCTCTTCTTCCGCCGTGGTGTCCCGGTAAGGTTCAGAGAGGATTTTCATCGCGCCCACGACGGACTTCTCCTCACCCGAATGATAGAAAAGGACCAGGTCACCCGGCTTCATGGCCCGGATGTAATTTCGGGCCTTGTAGTTGCGCACGCCGTCCCAAGAGGTCTTGCCGTCGCGCACAAGGTCGGTCCAACCGTAGGTATCGGGATCACTCTTGGCCAGCCAGTAGCTCATCAGGTCGAATTTAACGATTCTCCAGCAGCGCGTTCAAGCGAAGTCTCGATCCTTGACCATTCTCTCCGCGCACCGTTACCTTTGATTCAAAGGCCAAGTGATAGAATGGAGCAGGCGGTTTGTTTTCGTTGCAGGCAGAATCTGGACGGGAAAGATGACATTCGTCTTCTGACCCGGACGTGCAGGTCATGCTTTACGGCCGTTGTGTCGTCCCGAGGCAAGAACCTGGTGGAATACCTGGAGTTTCTGGGCGCCCCGTCCGCTCTTTTGGACCACGATCAGACCATTTTATTCTCCAACAGCCGGTTTCGAGAAATGATGGTGGACCACGACGCGCCGGGGCTGAGAGTCGGAGAGGCTTTGGACTGCATGTACTCCACCACGCTCGGCCGTTGCGGGGATACGGTTGCCTGTCTTTTGTGCAAGCTCAAGAGATCGGTGGAGCACACGTTGCTCACCGGTGAGGGGCTCCGCGCGGTGTCCATCAGCTATCCACACAAGGCAGACTCCCGCAGGACTTTCTTCATCACCACTGAAAAAGTGGGAAGCGTGGTCCTTCTGATGTTGGGGACGCAGCCCTCCGCGGCGAAATAGCCGGCAGAGGCTACCGATTCCTGAGATAGTTCTCGACGGACCGATCGTAGCTGCGCTCCGCTTTCGCGGAGAAGTAGCAGGCGGGAAGCTCCCCGGCACCGCGATGATACGCAACACACTCGCAGCATATGCCCTTGCGGCTGCATGTGTAGGTGCAGTTGCATGACGCCTTGTTGGAATCCACGTTGCATGATCTCATGCGCGTCCCCCTTCGCTATTGCATCATCGACAGCAGGTCCTTGTACGAAACCACTCCCAGGAGCCTGCGGTCCTTGTCCACCATGGGTAGAGAGCGGAAGCCATATTTCGAGAACTCGATGGCCGCGTCTGAAAGCGTGTCTTCAGGGGAGAGTGTAACAATTTGCTCCGTCATGATGTTGCCCAGCTTCTCGTCCGAGCGGTTCTGGATCAATTCCCGTATGTCCACGACGCCTTTCAAAGTCCCGTCCTCTGTCGTCACATAAACGTACATGATGACGTCGTATCGTGTCTTCTTGTTGCGGAACTTGCTGAGCGCGTTCCTGACGAGGGCGGTTGCGGGAAGCGCAAGGTATCTGCCTGTGGCAATTGCGGCCAGCTTGACCTCGTGAACCTGCAGAAGATCGTTGACCTTTGAGGCGGTCTCCGCCGGGAGGGTCTTCTTCAGGGCTTCAGCGTCAATCCGGGGAAGGATCTCCAGCAGATCGGCAATCTGGGCAGGGGTCATGGTCTGCAGCAGCTCTGCAATCCTGTCATGACGCAAGGAGGCCACGAGATCCCGCTGGACGCGCGGCTCAGCTTCCTCCAGGGTGTCCGCGGCGGTCTCCGTATCCAGGGTATCGAAAATCGCCACGCGTTCGTCCGTGTTCAGCTCTTCCAGGATGTCGGCCAGATCCGCGGGATGGATGTCGGCTATCTTTTCCCGGGAAATGTTCAGCTTCACATTTCCGTGAAAGCGATCGATGTCACTCGGCAGGGGCTGGACGTACTTCCACGGAAGAAGCTCCGCCACTTTCGTCTTCCCCCACAGCAGGCGCGCCAGCCAGCCCAGGTGGAGCCGCCGCAGCATTCCTGCCTTTGAGACGTCCACGTGCACCACGAACATGCGGCCGTCCGCGCGGAGCAGGTGAATGTCGTAGACGATCTCCACCTCGTATTCATCCGTGTCGATGATTTTTTTATCCAGCACCATGTCCTTGATGAAGATTCGCGATGATTCGCCTTCGAACTCTTTCAGGGACAGGCTATCCGGAAAGCTCACGACGCTTTTCTTCGAGTCGATGGACCGTACGTAGCGAAGCGGGATTTCCACCGCGGGTCTTCCGAAAGACCTGCTCACGATGAGGTTCACGACTTCAGGGTAAAGTCCCCCGAGCCGGATCTCGAGGTCGGTCAGGGTTCCCAGGACCTCCCACCGATCCCCGCGCTGCCGCAGCACTTTGTCGCGAAGGAGCTGCGAAATGAAGAAAAACTCCGGTAGCTCGCCCTGGTTCCGCGGCTCAGGCATTCATTCCTCCTATTTCCCGGCCAGAATCATGAAGAACTTGACGACCAGTATCCCGACGAGTGCAAGGAGATAGATTCGCAGAAAGAGCAAGGCCACCTTCACCGCCGGAGTCATTGTGACGTGATGCCCCGCATATCTTCTATTGATTGCCCTTATCCTGGTGAACCTGCGGCTGAAGAATGCGCCCACAGGTCCGCGTGGCCGATCCCGTGTTTCCGTCATGCCTGCAACCTCCTACTTCAGCAGATGGGGGAAGAGCGCGGTCACCGCATACATGGTTGACAGCGACACAATGACCACCACCACGCCCACGGACAGGATGTTCTGCGCCCTTGTATTTCTGAACTCTCCCATCCTTTCCTTGTCGTTGAGGAGAAGGATCAGGAAGACCATGGCGGCGGGCAGCAGCGTTGTGGCAATGACCTGCACGAAAAGCGTGATCAGCACCAGGGGCGCCCCGGGCAGCAGGACCACCGCCCCCGCGGTGGTCACGAGCAGCAGATAGCTTCCATAGAACCAGGGAGCCTCCCTGATCTTGTTGTTGAGCGAATGCGCCCAGCCGAAGACTTCCCCGAATGCCCAGGAGCTGGCAAGAGAGATGCAGATTGCCCCGAGGAACCCGGCATCGAACAGCCCGATGGCAAGAAACGTGCCGATCCACCGGTTGACTCCCATGAGCGCTATCGACGCCTGCGCCGCGTCCTCCACCGCCGTGCCTTTCAACACGGAGCCCGTGGTGATGATGATGAAAACCGCAACCAGCACGGTGGCAAAGGCCCCGACTGCCGTGTCCAGCCTTCCCCACGGGATATCCCTCTCCTTGAGGCTCTTGTCGACGACTGAGCTCTGCTGGAAGAAGATCATCCAAGGCGCAATGGTCGTTCCGATGTTCGCCATGAGGAAGAAGAACATGTCGTTGTTGAAGCCCCCGGGGAAGTTCGGGATGACGCCGGAATGAATGATGTCGGACACCGACGGCCTGATCATGATGGCTCCCGGGATGTAGACAAGGTTGAGCAGGCAGAAAAGAAAGGCGATCTTCTCCCACGTCCAGTAGCGGCCTTGCAGGACCATCAGAAACATGATGATCGACACAACGATGACAGTCAGTATGGGGGGGACGTGAAAGATGCTGAGAGCCGCCGTCATGCCGATGAACTCGGTTATCAACGTCAGCCAGTCGGTCAGGATCAGGTCAGTGAGGGAGAACCATCCCCAGAAGGGGCCGAATGCATCGAAAATCGCCTCTGCATGACCTCTTTTTGTGACCGCGCCCAATCTCACTGTCATTTCCTGGATCACGTAGGCAACCGGACCCAGGATGACAAGGAACCACAGGAGGCCATAACCGTACCGCGCTCCCGTTGCGGCGTACGTCGTAATGCCGCCCGCGTCGTTGTCTGCAATCATGACGATGACGCCCGGGCCCGTCACGGTCAGGAAGATGGCGAACCATTTCCACCCTCTGCGGAGGACATAATAAAGGCGGGAGATAAAGCCGATGCCATTTTTCATGCGCGCTGGAGTTGTGGCTGTTGCAGGCATGTCCACCTCCCTGGTCCAGCTTTGGCACTGCGCGTCGTAGGGACCTCTCCCCGGTGCGGAAATGCTCCCAGCCACTTTGAGCAGGGCCTTAATCCGACCCTGCCTGGTCTACCCCTTGGCGTCTTTCGACGTTTCGGTGCAGCGGCCTGTATCTCACGCAGACGCCTCGCCTAACGAGGTCTGTTGCTTATGAGCATGGGGTAAACCTTTTCGCCGGTTGCGTCAACCTCTTGATGACGCTGGAATTGCGCTGATCTTCCCGGGGCTCTGTACTGCATCTCCGCGCCCTTTGCTATACTATAGGGGGGTATAGTATATGGCGCATACGATACGGGATAAAGACCAGCTTCTCCTGAGAGTCCGCAAAATCCGGGGCCAGATCAACGCGGTGGAAAGACAGCTGGAACAGGAAGAAGATTGCTCAACGGTCCTTCTTACCGTGGCTGCGGCCCGGGGGGCGATCAACGGATTGATGGCCAGGATCATCGAAGGGCATATAAAAGAGCATATCGCGGAACCCGGCAAGCCTGGAGAAAAGGCGCGGGCAACGCAGATGCTCATAGACGTGGTGAACCGGTACATGAAATGACCGAAGACGGGCAGAAACGCCTTGATCCGGTCGACGTCATTCGCATCTGCCTGGTGGCGCTGGCCGCCCTGGCGGACAGGCTGGGCCTCTGGAGACAGTTCCTTCCCTTCGATGCGATCGCTCTGGCCGCGATAATCATTGGCGGCTATCCGATCTACAAGGAAGCCTTGATCAATGTTTTTGCGGGGAAAATGACCATGGAGCTGTCCATGACCATCGCGCTCGCGGCCGCGGCGGCCATTGGGCAATTCTTCACTGCCTCGGTGATTGTCCTCTTTGTCCTGGTGGCCGAGGTGCTGGAAGGGCTCACGGTGGACAGGGGTCGAAAGGCCATCAAGGACCTTCTGGACACGCTCCCAAGGAAAGTGACCGTCCGTCGAAATGGCGCTACTGAAGAGAAAGAGATTTCCGCCATCAGGACGGGAGACATCCTTGTGGTCAGGCCCGGCCAGCGCATCCCTGTAGACGGTGAAGTCCACGGCGGAAGCTCTTTCGTGGACCAGTCAGCTGTCACCGGCGAGGCGTTTCCCGCGGAGAAGCTGCCCGGCATGAAGGTGTATGCCGGCAGCATCAACCTTTCCGGGGCTCTGGAGGTGAGAACCGCGGAGGTGGGCAAGGACACGGCTTTCGGCAGGATCATCGAGGAGGTGGAAAGAGCGGAGCGTTCGCGGGCACCCGTGCAGAAGATGGCGGACCGGCTGGCAGGCTACCTGGTCTACGTCGCCCTGGCGTGCGCGGCCCTCACCTTTCTGCTGACCCGCAATATCCAGGCCACGATCTCCGTCGTGATAGTCGCGGGCGCCTGCGGCGTGGCGGCGGGAACCCCGCTTGCCATCCTGGGAGCAATCGGCAGGGCAGCCGGCCTGGGATCAGTGGTCAAGGGCGGAATCCACCTGGAGACGCTTGCCGCGGTGAACACGGTTGTCCTGGACAAGACAGGAACGCTGACCCTGGGCTCTCCGGTGGTCAGCGGCATCAAGGCATGCATCGGCGAATCTGAAAGAACCGTTGTCGAGGCAGCCGCCGCCGCTGAGCGCCCGTCCGAGCATCCCCTGGCCCGGGCCATCGTCACCAAAGCGAACGAGATGGCCCTTGCGCTCGTCGAGCCTCAACGCTTCGAGTACACCCCCGGTAAGGGCGTCGTCAGCACGCTGGAAGGACAGCGTATCGTCGTGGGGAGCAGACCGTTTCTGGAAGAGCAAAGCTTCAGCACCGATGGATGCCTGACGGATGCCGGCAGCGCGTCAGAGGTTCTTGTAGGGAGAAACCGCAGCCTCCTTGGAGCAATACGGTTCACGGACACGCTGAGGCCGGAGGCCGTCTGCGCGGTCTCCGCCTTGCGAAGAATGGGCCTGCGCACGGTGTTGCTGACAGGAGATGTGGAAGCGATTGGCGCGGAAGTGGGCAAACAGCTGGGAGTCGATGAAATGTACGGCGGGCTGCTGCCCCATCAGAAAGTGACTCGCTTGGAGCAGATGCTGGCTGCCGGCAAAAAGGTGGCAATGGTTGGTGACGGCATCAATGACGCCCCCGCCCTTTCGCGGGCAGACGTCGGAATCGCCATGGGGTCGGGAACCGACGTTGCGCGGGAATGCGCAGATATTGTGCTGCTGGGCAATGACCTCATGAAGTTCGTTCAGACCCTGTCCATTGCGCGCCGCTGCCGGCGAATCATCTGGTTCAATTTCGTGGGTACCGTCCTGGTGGATTCGGTGGGGATGGTGCTGGCGGCCCTTGGGCTGTTGAATCCTCTCTTTGCCGCGCTGATCCACGTTTCGTCCGAGCTTGCATTCATTCTCAACTCGGCCCGGCTTCTGCCAGGCCCCTCGCGCCGGGCGTGAAGTCCTTCATGGAGCGGAACTGCGGCAGCAACCCCACGTCTATGCGCTGATCATCAGGAGGACCGTGTCACCGGCTTTTTCGGTGGCGAACTTGAACATCTGGCTTGCGCCCGACTTTCTCCGTATTGTCATTGGGAACTCGCCTATCTTCTCCCCCGAGATCCGCGCCAGGTCCACCAGTCGGCGCAGCCCGCAGTGAAGGCACACCTCGTTTTCCCCGCAGCGACTGTGCTTCCCCGAATACATGCACTCCAGTGCCTCGCCGATCCTGAGACCCACGATGTCGTGGTCGAACTTTTCCAACATCTTTCGCAGTTGGCCGTTGGAAAGCAGGACAGTGTGATCACGGGCCACAAGGGCGGCCGGCCGTCCCAGGGAGTCCAGAAAAGTTGAAAGGTCTTCATCATGCGTTGACAGGAGGCTGTTCAAACAGGCTTGGCAGAGCTTCACGAGGTGAAGGCCGTCTTCGCTGCCCAGGGTCTGTCCGCAACGCAGGCACACCGTCTGGCCCATCCTGAATAACATACTACGGAAAAACGGGGTTGACAGTTCTGCGCTGCAAAGGCAGGCCGGATTCGGGACGACCTCTCGATTGGTCGCCAGGATCAACGGGCTCAGCCCCTTCCCAAAGAGCAGACCGCCCTGCCATCATAAGGCGTGCAGGCGGCAAAGACCGACTTCAACGCCATCTGGGACGGGTTCAGCGGCAGCGTGCGCGCTTTCATTGGGCGACGTGTGGCCAACCAGTCCCAGGTGGATGACCTCCTGCAGGAGGTCTTTCTCAAGATTCACCTTCACCTGGGGGACGTGAAGGAAGAATCCCGGCTCTCAAGCTGGATATTCACGATTGCCAATAACACCCTGACGGACTTCTTCCGAAGACAGAAGGCTCCCGTCCTCCCCCTCGATGAAGAGCCCCCTGCCCGGCAGGAGGCAACCGACTGCGCCGCCTGTGAGATCGCGGCAGGCCTTGAGGGGATGGCTCGGGCACTCCCGCCGATGTACGCGCAAGCCATCGCCATGGTTGATTTCCAAGGCATCTCTTTCGCCGAAACGGCCAGGAGATTGTCCATTTCGATTTCCGGAGCCAAATCACGAGTACAGCGCGCCAGGAAGATGATCAGGGATTCTCTGCTGCGCTGCTGCCACTTCGTCTTCGACCGGTACGGGACCATCATAGACTACGCTCCGGCCTGTTGCTGCTGCAAGACGTAATCCGGCCGGCTGCGTCTTTTTTCTCCTTCCCGCGTCATTACAGATGACATCCATCCACGGAAGGAGAAAATGCAATGCAAGCGTTCTTGACTGAGATGGTGAGCACTGTTCTGGGGAGCCTGGCCCATAACTGGCTTCCGCTCTCTCTTGCCATCGCTGTTTCAGCGATCATGCGCGTGTACGTAAACGGTGACAGGCTGAGGCGAGCGCTCCTGGGAAGGCCGCACATTTCCATCCTGGCCAGCGTGGCGCTCGGCGCGCTGACGCCGCTCTGCGCGTGCGGCACGACCGCAGTGATCATTGGCATGCTTACAACGACGTTGCCGTGGGGGCCCATCATGGCGTTCCTCACCTCATCCCCCCTGATGAGTCCGGAGGGTTTCATCCTGGATGCAGGGATCCTGGGCCTTGGATTCGCGATTGCACTTACGGCGTCTTCCATCGTAATCGGGCTTTCGTCAGGCTACCTCACCGTGTTGATAGAGAAGAAGACGGACTTCCTCAGGAATCAGACTCGTATTCGAGAACAGCCACGCGCGGTTGCCGTGGCGGGCGGTCAGGCGCCTGGGTGCGGGTGCGCGCTGCCTCAGCCCGTGCGGACGCAAGCGTGCGCCTGCGGCCCGCGCCGGCCTCAATCCTGGGTGCCGGCAGTGCTGGCAGAAGCGGCATCGAAGGTCCGTTGGACGGAGCTGTCCAAGGCCTTGCTCACCGTTGGCGTGAAACAGATCGTGCTTTTCTATTCGCTTTTTGTCGCGATCGGGTTCCTCATCGACAAGCTCGTTCCCTCATCGATCATTGTTGCGCTGTTCAGCGCAAAGACGATATTCGCTGTCCCCCTTTCCGCGTTCGTCGGCCTGCCCCTCTATGTGAGCGGAGAAGGCGCCATCCCTCTCATCCAGACTCTCATGAAAGCGGGAGCAGGGGGCGGGGCAATGCTGGCCTTCCTGATCACCGGGCCGGGCACAAGCGCCTGGGTGGTGGCAGGCATCTCCACGTTCATGAAGAAAAGAGTCGTTGCCCTTTACGTGCTGTACATCCTGGCAGGCGGCATACTCTGCGGGTATCTCTACGATCTCATCCTGGCAGCGGCCGGCTGAGGGCTCCCTTGCCTGCCAACGCAGGCAAGGGACTTTATCATGTTTCGCTCAGCAGCTGCTCGATCCTGTTGAATACGGTGTGATCCAGGTCGTCCTGCACCGCCACCGATTTCACGTCATAGAGCTTCCCGAGCTGCTTCACAATCTGCTCGAGCCTCTCGTCGTTTCTCACAACAAGGTACATGGCGCTGTCCGCGCCCCCATCCACGGGGGCGCACAGGATCCCCTCGAGGTTGAATCCCCGACGGGAGAAAAGCCCCGTTATATGGGACATGGCGCCGGGATGGTTCCTGACCATGAGCTTCACAATCGTGTTGGGCAGCCCGTTCATGTGTTCTCCCATATTGCCTCCACGTTGCTCTTGCCGGGCGGGACCATGGGGTAGACGTTCTCCGTTTCCGGCACGGCAATGTCCAGGAGCACCGGCCCCTTGATGGAAAGAGCGCGCCGCAAAGCCCCCTCGTCATGAGGAATGCCGATGGTGCACCCCGTGATCCCGAACCCCCGGGCAATCGCGGCAAAGTCGGGCCGCGCATCGAACCGGGAAGCCACGTAGCGCTTCCCATAGAACAGCTCCTGCTGCTGCCGCACCAGGCCCAGGTGCCCGTTGTTGAAAACACAGATCTTGATGTCGAGATCGTTTTCCGCAATCGTGGCCAGCTCCTGGATGTTGATCAGGAGCGAACCGTCGCCTGTCAGGGCCAGCACAGGCGTGCCGGGATTCGCAAGCGCCGCCCCCATTGCCGCCGGAACAGAGAATCCCATGGTCCCGAGGCCGCCCGAGGTGAGGAAGGTTCGCGTGCGCCGCACCGGCCACCACTGCGCGGCCCACATCTGGTGCTGCCCCACGTCAACGGTCACGATGGTGTTTTCCGGCGTCAGGGAAGCGAGCCTTTTCACAAGGTTGCCCGGATGGGAATCGCTGTCAGGAACGACAAACGGGTTGTCACGCCGCATGGTTTCGATCTCCGCTCGCCAGGTCTTTCGCGGCGCTTTTGCCACCATGCGGTTGAGGCGGCGCAAGGCGCGCTTCACATCGCATCCCGCCGATATGTCCGGGCGGCGGATCTTTCCAATCTCGGCTTCGTCGATGTCCAGGTGGATCACGCGCGCACGGGGGGCAAATCCGGCTACGGAGCCCGTGGCGCGATCGTCAAACCTCACTCCCAGCGCAATGAGAAGGTCCGCGCGATCCACGGCAAGGTTTGTTGCCCTGCTGCCGTGCATGCCGAGCATTCCCAGGGACAGCGGATCAGCGGGATCCATGACGCCAAGTCCCATGAGCGTGCATACAACGGGAATCCCGCACGCGGCGCTCAGGAAACGGACTTCTTCCTCCGCGCGGGAGGCAACCACTCCTCCCCCCACGTAGAGGACAGGCCGCTCGGAAGAGGCGATGAGCCGCGCAATGGAAGCAAGCACCGCTCCATCAGGCTCTGGCGCGGGATCCGCGGTCCCGGGCTCCGGCAGGGAATCCAGGTCCATGCGACTCTGCTGAACGTCCTTGGGCATATCGATCAGGACGGGGCCCTGGCGGCCGGAAAGGGCAAGGCGGAAAGCCTCCGGCACCACGTCGAGGAGCTCCGGAACGGAACGAACCAGGAAGTTGTGCTTGGTCACGGGAATGCTCATGCCATATGTGTCGACCTCCTGGAAAGCATCCGTTCCAATCAACGCCGACGGGACCTGTCCCGTGACGGCTACTATGGGCACGGAATCCAGCTTGGCGTCCGCGATGGCCGTGAGGAGGTTCACGGCGCCGGGGCCCGAGGTGGCAAAACAGGCCGCCGCATTCCCCGTGGACCGCGCGATGCCCTGGGCAAGAAAACCGCCGGCCTGCTCATGGCGAACCAGGACGTGACGGAGATCGCTCTGCCCCAGCGCGTCATAGAGGGGAAGGTTCGCGCCGCCCGGTATCCCCGCGACAATCCGTATGCCCTGCCTTTTCAGGAGCTCGATCAGGAGAGACGAGCCGGTGAACTGCATGACTCCTCCTTCGCTGCGCCGTGCCGGGCGCATAATCGACATAGGTGAGCCCTCACGGGCTTTCCCTGTCACACCACCGTACATGCGGGTCCGCATACGGCGGTTCGGCAAGATTGAGCGCTCATGTGGCAAGCGACGGAAAGCCGAGGGAGTCGAAGAAAGCATTCGGCAGCGCATGGGCCAGCGCGGGGCTGTTACTCAGCCTCCATGGTCCATGTGCGCTTCCGGCCGTTTGTGCGGCCAGGTCTTTGCCGATTCCCCGCGACTTCAGTTCCTTGAAGCGGACCTTCCCGCGTTTCCACTGCTTCCACAGAAGGCAGCGCAGACGCCTTCGGGTCCATCCATCCAAGTCCCTGAGTATGCTGGGGGTCTCACAGAAGCCGAAGTATCCCCGCCATCCGAGCATGTAGGTGCGGAGCTCTCCGACCATCCGCTCGATACTGATTCCGCGTGTGCGCCGTGTCAGCTCTCGAATCCGTTCCTTGAAGCGGAGAACCGCCTGCGGCGCAATGCGCCGCTTTACTGATTCTCCCCCTGTGAAGCTGAACCCGAGAAACTTCCTATCCTTTGGCCGTGCCACCGCGCTCTTCGATTCGTTTACCTTGAGCCTGAGCTTACGTGTGAGAAAGTCTTTCACGCCTTCCATCACCCGCTGACCCGCCCGCTCGCTCTTAACGTAGATATTGCAGTCATCCGCGTAGCGAACGAAGCGATGTCCGCGTCGCTTTAGCTCTCGGTCCAGATCGTCGAGCAGCAGATTGGACAGAAGCGGCGAAAGAGGTCCGCCTTGCGGCGTACCCTCCTCCGTCGGTCCCACAAACCCGTTCTCCATCACTCCCGAGTTCAGGAATGCTCGAATCAGCTTCAGCATCCGCTTGTCGCTGATCCTTCTGGCGGCTCGACTCATCAACACGTCGTGGTTCACGCGGTCGAAGAACTTCTCCAAGTCAAGGTCCACGACCCAGTCGTAACCCTGCTGAATGTATTCTTGCGCCTTCGCCACCGCCTGATGGGCCGATCGCTGCGGCCTGAATCCGTAGCTGTGTTCGCTGAATGTGGGGTCCCACTGTTTTTGCAGCACCTGCAGCACCGCCTGTTGCACGAATCGATCTACCACCGTCGGGATGCCGAGCTTCCTCATGCCTCCTCCCGATTTCGGTATCTCCACCCGCCTCACAGCCTGGGGCCGATAGGTGCCTGACAAAAGCTGCTCCTTGATTCGCAGCCAATTCTCCCGCAGGAAGTCTGGCAGTTCCTTGACCGTCATTCCATCAATTCCTGCTGCTCCTGCGTTGGCTTTCACGCGTCTCAGCGCTTCCTTCAGATTCTCCTTCTCGCAGACCTCCTCCATCAGCTTGTCCGTGTTCGTCTGGCTTTCCGTGCTGAGTCCCGCCGTCGTGCTTTCGACCCTTCCCTCGGATGATCTCGGGGTTTCACCCCTACCCGCATCCTCGAAGGCCAGCTCATGCTGGATTTTCTGTCGCTGTCTCACGCCGAGTCGCTCCCTGTACTCGCCTTCTTGCCGTTCGGGCCTTCGGGCCAACGGCCCTACTATGCCCTCTGCTGACTTCTGGCAGACGATCAGGAACCCTCACGGATCCCTCAGTCTTCTCTTCGAGACATCTGCCAGACCTCCTGGGGTAAGCTCACCCGCCTTCGGCGCACAACCGCTGGATTTACAACCCGAGCCTTTGATGGATATGGGCTTGTCGGTCATTTGCCCGCTCGCCCAACCCGGTATGCCTCGTATCCAGTTTCTGTTCGTCGGCTCACGCCTTTGCTCCACGCTTCCTTCGGACACGCCCTCGCGGGATAGGTGCCCTTGCGTTTCGCTACGCCTTCACCTCCACCAGGTTGGCGAGGGGACTTCCACCCCAAAACTGGTGAACATGCCCAGCGCACAAAAAAGCCCCTCTCGGTGTCCACCGAGAGGGGCTCATCAGTCAGATTGATAAGCCTACGGTGCACACACGGGCGCGCCCTGCGGGGTAAGTACTACGAGGACTGCAAGGACGAGGGCAAGCCGTGTCTGTCGAAGGCTTGTATCTTTCATAGCCACGGGCAAATTACACCGGGAAAGGCGTACAGTCAAGTGCGGAATCACGAAAAGAACAGCCTCAGCACCAGGTCCTGGTCATAGTTGCCGAAGCCCCGGCCAAAGATGTTCAGGCCGCCGAGGTGCTCCGCGCCTTCCTTGATGCCAATGCGCACCCGGATTGAGTGATGCGCCGGCAGCCCGAGGTCCTTGAGCGTGACGTCGGAGACGCGCACCCCGTCAACGAAGGATCCCTCTTCGGTGACGATCCAGTGCTTCAGCAGCCCGTACTGCGAGCCTTCCAGCTTCCACCACAGCGGAGTGAGCTTGCCCCGGCGGTCGCCGAAATCCCCCGGAGAAGTCCAGTAGCCCAGCTCCACATCGTTGACCCAAACCATTATGTCCGACAGCCAGTTCTTGTTGGTCCCGGGCGTCTCCGAGGACAGCTCCGCGCTCAGCTCGATCTTCTTGATGGGCTTGTCTTTGTAGAGACTGTTGTTGGGAAACTTGTACTCCACGTGGCCCTTCTCGAACCACAGGAGGCCCGCTTTCATGCGTCCAGGGTTGAGGAAATCCTCAGGCACGTCGAGGTATCCGATGATCCCCTCCGTTGAGCACAAACCGCAAGGCGCCGAGACCTCGTAGCTTGTGTACAGCCCAATGGGCATCTCCACTTCAATGAGGTCGTCCTCCGGCTTCCGGGTCTGGGGGAACTGGATCATCATCTCCTGGTAGACGTTATGGCAGATCTTCTGGCTTCCTTTGCGGGCCTTGACCGTCTCCGTGCGGATGAGGCCGGCGGATTCGAGAATCTGCACGTTCGTGGCCACGGTGGATTGCGGCATGTCGAGCGCGTGTGTCAGCTCATTGACATTCATGCTTTGCTCTCTGAGCAGCTCAAGGATCCGCACGCGCAGCTCAGAGGCCAACCCTTTGAGAACCTCGATGTCGTTGACTGGATTGATGATCAGAATGTTTGGACCGCTCATCCCCTTATCCTATTTACCTTCTAAATATCGCTTTTTTTGATACATTGCAACAGGCCATGCCAGTCATGGTCAATCTGTTTTTCCAGTATGTATCATATATTATGATTTTTAATAGAGTTTTTGGAGATTAATGGCAAAGCAAGATCCTCATTATTTAAATTAACAGCCTAAAAACGCATTGTATAACTGAATATTGGTTACCTATCAGTTTTTTCTTGACATCGGAATAAGAGGCATTTACAATCGCGCCAAAGAGGGCGTTGCCCTGCCTCAGCACAATTTCGTTCGTAACTGTTGAAAAGGAGTGGAAGTATGCGAAGACTGATTGTTATGCTTCTTCTCTTCACCGCGATTGCCGGATTCAACGCGTTCGCGCAGAGTCCGACAGAGCTGTCGCTGTGGACGTTCCAGGAGCTCCATGCGAACTACTACCAGAGCATGGTTCCAATCTGGAACGCCGCCAACCCTGACAAGCAGATCACGTTGAAGCCCGAAGTGTTTCCCTACGACGATCTGCACAACAAGCTGCTCGTGGCTCTTCAATCCGGAGTCGGCGCGCCGGACCTTGCCGACATCGAGGTGAGCAAGTTCGCCAACTATCTCAAGGGGACCATCCAGCTTGCGCCGCTCAATGACCTGCTTGATCCCATCAAGGACAAGTTCTTCCAGTCCCGTCTGGCTCTCTATCAAAAAGATGGGAAGTACTACGGCATCGATTTTCACGTCGGCATGGAGGTCATGTACTACAACAATGAGATCTGCAAGGAGGCCGGCGTCGATATCGACAAGATCAAGACGTGGAGCGATTACATCAAGGCCGGCCAGCAGGTCGTAGCCAAGACCGGAAAGCCCATGTGCACCCTGGAGACCACCGAGCATTGGTCGGTGTATCCCCTGTTCTCTCTTGCCGGGTCGGATGTTCTGGACAAGAACAACAAGATCATCCTGGACAGCCCGACCAACGTCCGGGTGCTCCAGATGCTCTATGACATGGTGTACAAGTACAAGATCGCGGTGGCAACGCCCGGCGGTTTCCACCACAACGAGCAGTATTACGGGTTCATGAACGACGGCGGCGCTGCTTCCATCTGGATGCCGCTCTGGTACATGGGCCGCTTCACGGACTACATGCCTGACCTCAAGGGCAAGATGGCCATCCGCCCGATGCCTGTGTTTGACGGCAGCGTCAACGGCATCAAGTCCCCCTATCTCTCCACGGGCATGGGAGGCACGGGCACCGCGGTCACGCTCCAGAGCAAGAATGTCCAGCTCGCCAAGAGCTTCCTGGTCTGGGTGAAAGGCTCCCGGGAAGCAAACATAGCGATCTGGCAGAAGCTCGGCTTCGACCCCATGCGCTGGGACGTGTGGACGGATTCCGCCATGAGAGAGCCGAACAAGTTCACACGCTATTTCCAGAACAACGACATCTTCGGTATGATGGTAGCAGTCAAGGACGGGCTCAACACAACGATTGTGAGCGGGAAATATCCCCAGATAATCGACATCCTCAAGCACAATGTTTCCTACCAGGTGCTCGTGGAAAAGTCGAAGACTCCTGAGCAGGCCCTGAAAGACGCGGCTTCGCAGGTGGGACAATAGCGCTTTCATGAAGTGCAAGACGACCGCGGGGGACCATCCCCCGCGGTTTTCATATCAATCGACGGCGTGAGAGGCTTGCGGACATGAAACAGAGCGTATTCTACAGCTCCATGCGAAGGGCGCCGTACGTTTTCGTGCTGCCATTCATCATCTCGGTGCTCGTCTTCTATCTCTATCCGATCATTTCCACCGTCATCATGAGCTTTCAGGACGTTGTTCCGGGAGAAACGCGGTTTATCGGAACGGCGAACTATCGGCAGATGTTCGCTGAGGATTTTTCGCGGGCGCTGGGGAACAGCTTCAAGTACACAGCTTTCACGATTCTCCTCCTGATTCCCCTGCCGGTCCTGCTGGCAGTCATGCTCAACTCCCGTCGGCGAAAAACCAATGCCGTTTATCGTGCCATTCTGTTTCTCCCCTCCCTGGTGTCCGTCGTGGTTGCGGGGACGGTATTCCGCCTGATGTTCGCCTACTCTCCCCGGGCAGTCGTCAATGCAGTCATTGTCCTTTTTGGTGGTCGGGCCATCGACTGGGTCCTTGGGGGGGCAGCCCAGGCAATGCTGCTGATGGTCCTGATCGCGGTGTGGCGCTGGACGGGAGTGAATATCGTCTACTTCCTCTCCGGTCTCCAGGTCATTCCATCGGAGCTCTACGAAGCTGCGCAAATCGACGGAGCCAGCGCGCTCCAGCATCTGCGCTACATCACTCTCCCGCTTCTGAAGCCGACAATCGTGTTCGTGACGACAATCAGCATTTTCGGCGGTTTTGCGATGTTCGAAGAGAGCTACATGTTCTGGCAAGGCCAGTCACCCAACAATGTGGGCCTGACGATGGTGGGTCTTATCTACAAGAAAGGCTTCCAGACCGGCAGCATGGGGCTCGCTTCGTCCATCGGCATTGTGCTCATGGTCGTGATATTCGGCGTCAGCGTCATGGCCCTCAGGCTTTTCGGCTTCTTCAGGAAAGAGTCATAGATGGAAGCTCTCACGACCCGTCTCCGCGTCTCGGAGACTGCGAAGTACGTCTTCCTTGGGATCCTGGCACTTCTTTTCCTTTTCCCCATCTGTTCCCTCATTCTTGCGTCTTTGCGGCCGGGCCGGGATCTCATGAGATATGGCATCTCTTTCTCCAGCCTTGTCCCCGGGGCGTTCAATTTCAGCAACTACGCCGCGCTCCTGACGGGTCACGACGGCGCATATCCAATCTGGTACAGAAACAGCCTGATCCTGGCGTTCCTGCAGACGGTCCTCACGCTCGCGTTTTCTTCATGCGTCGGGTATGGCCTCGGAGTCTATCAATTCAAGGGGAGAAGCTCCCTCACGCTGCTGGTGCTGTTCATCATGATCGTTCCCCTTCAGATCCTGATCCTCCCCCTGTATCAGCTCACAACGACGCTGCATACCATGAACACCTTCGCGGGCATGCTTCTACCGTTCATCGTCTCCCCCTTTGCCATTTTCTTCTTCCGGCAATACGCCGTCGGCATCCCCAAAGACTTTCTGGACGCCGGGCGCATTGACGGCCTGAGCGAATACGCGATTTTTGCCAGGATATCAGCACCGCTCATGATGCCCGCATACGGGGCCATGGCAATCCTCGTGGCACAACAGAGCTGGAACAATTTCCTGTGGCCCCTGATCGTCATAAGAACGGGGAACATGTTCGTATTGACCATAGGGCTGAACAGCCTGCTGACCCCGTACGGGAACAACTACGACATGCTCATCGCCGGATCGTGCGTCGCCTCGGTCCCCATCATCATCATCTTCTTCTTCTTTCAGCGCTACTTCATTGCCGGACTTACCGCCGGTGGAATCAAGGGATAGCGAAAGGCAGGAAAAATGATCACGGCACGGATGTTCCTGGACGCGGATTTCGTGAAAGCTCCCGTGGACGAACGGCTGTTCGGCTCCTTCGTCGAGCACCTGGGACGGGCCATCTATGGAGGGGTCTATGAGCCCGGGCATCCCGCAAGCGATGAAGAGGGATTCCGCAAGGATGTGCTGGAAATGGTCCGCGAGCTCCAGGTGCCCATTGTGCGCTACCCGGGGGGAACTTCGTTTCATCCTTCGACTGGGAAGACAGCGTGGGGCCCGTGGAGAAGCGTCCCCGGCGCCTGGACCTGGCGTGGCGGGCCGTGGAGCCCAACTCAGTTGGGCTGAATGAGTTCGCCCGCTGGGCAAAGAAGGCCGGCACCCGGCTCATGATCGCCCTCAACCTCGGCACGCGCGGGATCGATGCGGCGCGCAATCTGGTGGAATACTGCAACCACCCCTGCGGCTCGCGCTGGAGCGACCTGCGCAGATCCCACGGGGTCTCGGAGCCTCACGGCTTCAAGGTGTGGTGCCTGGGCAACGAGATGGACGGACCGTGGCAGGTGGGCTACAAATCCGCGGATGACTACGGGAAGCTTGCCGCCGAGGTGGCAAAAAGCCTCAAGCTGTTCGACCCGAGCCTGGAGCTTGTGGCATGCGGGAGCTCGAACACGAAGATATCCACCTTCCCTCAATGGGAAGCAACGGTCCTGGAGCGCTGCTACGACACGGTGGACTACATCTCGTTGCACAATTACTTCAAGAACCACGCTGACGATCTTCCCACGTTCCTCGCCGAATCCCTGGACATGGACAGGTTCATCACCACGGTCGTCGGGACCGCCGATTTTGTGAAGGCAAAGAAGCGGAGCAAAAAAACCATCAATCTCTCCTTCGACGAATGGAACGTCTGGTTCCACTCCCGGGAAGCGGATGAGCTCGTTCAGCCGTGGACGGTCGGCCCCCGGCTTCTGGAGGACATTTATACATTCGAGGATGCCCTTGTTGTCGGCTGCTGCCTCATCACCCTCCTGCGCCACGCGGACCGCGTGAAGATGGCCTGCCTTGCTCAGCTGGTGAATACCATAGCCCCCATCATGACGGAAAATGGCGGGCCGGCGTGGAAGCAGACCATTTACTACCCCTTCCTCCATGCCTCGACATTCGGCCGGGGCGAAGTGCTGGAAACCCTTGTCCGCTCCCCGTCATATGAAAACAAGACTTTTGGCAGCGTCCCTTACCTGGAATCAGTTGCAACCCGGGACGCGGGCAAGGGAGAGCTCACCATCTTTGCGGTGAACAGAAGCGCAAAAGAAGAGCTCATGCTGGAGGCGTCACTCGGCGGGTTCGGCAAATGCACGCTCATGGATCACCTCGGGATGGTGAGCGCCGACCCCAAGGCCGTGAACACCAGGAAGGACCCCGGGAAAGTCACTCCGCGCCGGCTCTCGCGAGCGTGCATGGAAGGCAACAACATGCAGGCCACGCTGCCTCCGTTATCCTGGAACGTCGTCAGGGTGAAGACCGGGCTGCCAATGCAGTGACCCGGCTTGCGCAGCCGGGCTTGGAAAATCGTCAATATCCAGAATGTCCAAAGCGCCGCTGCTCTGATATTTTAGCATCACTAACCTTGACGATTTAAGTCACCCGATAGCACGATTTGAAGGTTGCATGAAAGGAAGTGAGCTTGAAATGAAAAACCCCCGTGTGGTTCTCGTGACGGGCGCCTCGTCGGGCATAGGGAAGGCCACGGCCGCCTGCCTTGCCCAGGAGGGTCTGCGGGTCTTCGGCGCGGCCCGCAGTGCGCCCCATGCGCACAACGATTCTTTCACCTTCTTCCCCGTGGACGTTCGTGACGACCGCTCAGTGCAGGGATGCGTGTCGCAGGTTCTTGCCAGGTCAGGCCGGATAGACGTTCTTGTGAACTGCGCCGGGGTGGTCGTTGGCGGTCCTGCTGAAGAGATGCTCGCGGACGAAATCACCGACCAGATCCAGACGAACCTTCTTGGCACAATGCGGACCTGCCGGGCCGTGCTACCGGGAATGAGAGGGCAGGGATCCGGGCTCATCATCAACGTCGGCTCCCTGGCCGGGCTGATGGGCGTTCCATTTCAGTCCGTGTACAGCGCAAGCAAATATGGGATCGAGGGATTCTCTGAATCCCTGCAGATGGAAGTGGGAAGCTTCGGCATCCGGATCGTGGTCATCGACCCGGGAGACATCTCCACGGAGATCACGGCGCACAGAAAAGTCTCCGGGGGCATTGGTGCGGATTCCCCATACCAGCAAGGCTTCCAGCAGGCCATGCTGTCGCAGGCAGAAAGTGAGAAGCACGGCTGGAACGTGGAGAGGCTTGCACGGCTGATCGGAAAGATCGTCAGGTCAAGGTCACCGAGATTCCGCTACACCCCCGGACCGATAGTCGAGCGCATCAGTCCCGTGGCTCGCCGTCTGATTCCAGATCGACTTTACTTGAGAATTCTTGCAGGATTTTACGGACTGCGAAACAGCGCGCCTCACGCGCGCTCATAAGGAGGATCTCCCGTGGCTGAATCCGAGATAAAGCTTTACCCGTGGCGCTGGGTCGTGCTGGCGGCGTTCATGCTGATCAATGTGATGGTGCAGGTGTTATGGATCTGCTACGCGCCGGTGGCTTCCATCGCGGCATCGGCCTACGGCGTGAACCGCGAAGGCGTTGACCTGCTGGCAAATCTCTTCCTGCTCATCTACCTTCCCGTGGCCATTCCCGCGGCGTGGGCCATCGATACTTTCGGTTTCAAGAAAGCGGTCGGATTTGGCGCAATACTCATGGCCGCGTTCGGCCTCCTGAGAGCGATCTTTCCCATCAGCTACACAGCCGCCCTTGTCGGATCCATTGGCATCTCGATCGGCCAGCCTTTCCTCCTGAACGCTTTCACGAAGCTTGCCGCGGAGTGGTTCCCGCAGAAGCAGCGTGCTACCATCACCGGCTTCATCTTTCTCTCCCTGTTTCTGGGGATCGGATTGGGAGAATCCCTGAGCCCCGGCATGGTGAACCGCTTCGGGTTCGCTGGCATGCAGATGATCTATGGTATGGCAAGCGCGGCCGCGGCAGTGATCTTCCTGCTCTTTGCCCGGGCCAAGCCTCCCACGTCTCCCAGCCCGCGGGGAGAAGAGGCTCGCGCGCTGGTGCTGGACGGCATAAAGCAGATCCTGAGGAATCGCAGCGTCTATTTCCTCTCCCTGGCCTTGTTGATCGGGAGCGGAATCGTGAATGGAGTATTCACCCTCATCGACGGCCTGGATCAGGAGAAAGGCCTGGGCGTGGATCAGGGGGTCCTCCTGGTCGCGCTGCTCCTGCTGGGAGGGATCGTGGGCAGCGTCGTAGTGCCCGCGGTATCGGACGGAATTCGCCGCCGCAAGCCGATCCTCCTGGTGGGACTTTTCGTGGCGGTCCCCGCCACCATCGGGCTGGTGCTGGTCCGCAGCTTCGCTGTGGAAACAGTCCTGTTCTTCATCGTCGGGTTCTGCATGACCGGTTTCACGCCGCTTGCCTACCAGTACGGAGCCGAGATCACCCACCCCGCCCCTGAGGGCACCAGCAACGGCATATTCGCCCTGGTTGTGCAGGCCTCGGGGCTGCTGATCGTGCTGATGGACGCGCTTCGCGGCGCGTTTCATAATTCGTACATGCCGTCTTTCATAGGCCTGGCTGTCCTGCTTGCGGCCAGCGGCGCCCTCATGTTCTCCCTGAAGGAGTCTCCGAAAATGCGGGCATAGGACACAGGCGCCGTAACGTTCCCGTTACGCGGACTGCGCCAGAATCCCGGCGACAGGAGGATTCATATGATTCTGATTGCCGGTTCAACAGGTACGCTGGGCGAAATGATATGCCGTCTTCTCGCTGGAAAGGGCGCTCGGATCAGGGCGCTGGTTCGGCCGACATCCAACAAGGAGACCGTGAGAGCGCTTACGGGGCTGGGCGCGGAGATCGTTGAGGGGGATGTGCGGGACTCTGCGTCCCTGGCACGCGCATGCAAAGGTGCGCAAACGGTGATATCCACCATTTCATCCATGCCCACGCGCTACCTTGCGGGAGAGAATGATATCGCCTCTGTGGACTCAAGCGGAGTGAAAAAGCTCATGGACGCCGCGCGCGCAGCGGGTGTGGAGCGGTTCGTTTTCACGTCCTTCACCGCGGACAACCACTTCCCGCTTCGCGAGGCAAAGCGGGAAGCCGAGCGCAACCTCATGAGCAGCGGGATGACGTACACGGTCCTTCGAGCGAGCTTCTTTATGGAGACATGGCTGAGCCCGATGGTCGGGTTCGACTATGAAAAAGGCGCTGCCCGCATCCTCGGCACGGGGGAAAACCCGGTGAGCTTCATCTCAGTCAAAGATGTCGCTCACTTCGCCGTTGCGAGCCTCGATACCCCCGGGGCAATGAACGCGGTAGTGCCTCTCGGCGGACCGGAGCCTATCAGCCCGAAATCGGTGGTCAGGATCTTCGAGGAGATCGGAGGCCGCGCGTTCACGGTGGAGACCCTGCCCGCAGAAGCCCTTGCGGCGCAGCAAAAGGAGGCTGCTGATCCCATGCAGCAGTCATTTGCGGGCCTTATGATTGCCATGGCCTCCGGGGATGCTGTGACCATGACGAACACGGCGCGGGACTTCGGCGTACATCAGACAAGCGTGCAAGAATACGCCCGGGACGTTCTTCCCCAGACGGTGCGCAAGTGAACGGCTACTACAGGTTCGCGGTGGGGTCCATGGCCTGCACGAGCCTCCTGGACGGAACGCATGCATATAAGTGGCAGGACTTCTTTTCCAATGCGCCTCGTGAGGAAGCGCTGGCAGCCATGGAATCAAAGGGGGTGACAGGGGAGGTCGTCGTCACCCCCTACAGCTACCTCTACGTCGACACGGGTGACCACCAAATCCTCATCGATGCCGGCGCCGGAAGCCTGTTTCCGACAACGGGGCTGTTATCCAGAAGCATGGCCGAAGCAGAGATCGACCCTTCTGAGATCGACACGGTCATCATCACGCACGCGCATCCCGACCACATAGGCGGGCTTGTGCTTGCGGACGGAGCGCCTGCGTTTCCCAACGCCGCGCATTACATCTGGAAACGAGAGTGGGATTACTGGTTTTCCCAGGAGGAACGTTCGCAGGCCCGTCAGGGTCCCATGAAGGCTTTCGACATGTTCTTCGATTTCGCCCGCAACCATCTTGACCCCGTCAGGCGGCTTGTCCATCTGGTGGAGTTCTCCGGCGAGGAGTCGACCATTTCCACCGGAGTCGCCGTGTTTCGCGCCCCCGGTCACACACCGGGCCACATGATTGTGCAGCTCAACTCAGGCAGGGAAAAACTGCTGTATATCGGCGACGCGGTACTTTCCCCCCTCCATCTGGAGCACCCGGCGTGGCTTCCGATCTATGACATCGAACCTGAGCCGGCGGCCGTGAGCAAGAGATTCGTCTTCGACTACGCAGCTTCCCAGAATTGCGTGGTTATGGGCCAGCACTTTCCTCCGTTCCCCAGCCTGGGACGCGTTTCTCGAAGACGCGAAGGATGGGAATGGAGATCGTTGTGGTTGAACGGGGATTGAGTGGTCCGGCGCGTCTCCTCAGTCCCCCACTCTTTCCAGAAGCCTGCGCGCTTCCCGCAAGTCGCATGTATCGTGGCCTTCGCTAAAGCTCCGGTAGAGGGTTTCCAGCCGGCCGCGAAGCTCCGCGCTGCCGCCCCCGATTCGGCATCCGCAGAGCGCCATGGTTGCCCGCAGCTCCAGGCTTTTGGCTTTCTGCTTCCGGGAGAGCTTGAGGGAGCGCTCGAGCCAGCGGCTGACGTCCACCTCGGGCTCTCCAGCTATCATTCCCAGCTCACCGCGCATTCGGTAGACCTCGGGCTCCCAGAGATGAAGGTGAGAAGATCGAACGACGGCAAGGGAGTCCTCAAGCGTCGCAACTGCAAGGTCGGTCTCTCCGGCCGCCAGGCGAAGCTCTGCCTGCATGCACGCGTACAGGCAGGGGAAGGGATTCCGTGGAAGCATCTCGATCCCCTGTCGGACCATCCGGATGTCGTCCGAAGACCACCCCCCCAGCACGAGCCCGTTGCCGACGTAGAAGGCGAAGCCTTCACGGCGAGCCAGCCGGATGAGCTCCTCTGAAAAAGCGCGGGCCTCCTGCTGTTCGCGAAGCATGAATGAAAGAAGACCGGCAAAAAACGTCGCGTAGGAGAGCGTGAATGCATGTCCCACGTTCCTTGCCCGCTTCAGGGCTTCCTGCATCACCGCCTTTGCCTGGACGGGAAAGCCGAGGCACCACAACGCATGCGAGCGATCCAGGAGGCATCCGACAGCCGTATCGTTTCCGAACTGAACAAGGTCAAGCGGAGAGTGAGCGGGTCGGCTGGCCTGGAGGCCTTCCTCTGCCTGTGAAAGCATTTCCTGAAAATCGCCCAGATAGAAAAATGATTCTGAAAGCATCATGTGAGCACGCGAGATCAGGAACGAATCGTTCATGCCCCGAGCGATATCGAGCATCTGTTCCCCGTAATAAAGACGCTTGCGGTTGAACAAATAGTAGCGGTTGAGACCCAGGTTCACCTGGAAAAGCTGCGCGGCGCTGCCTCTCTCCTGGCAGATTTCTCCGGCGCGAAGATGCACTGCCTCCACCGTCGGATCCTGGTGCCCTTTTGCCAGTACCAGCGGGACGCCAAGAGCTATGAGAAACTCCAGCTCTCTGTCCAGGGACTTCGAGCTCCGGGGCCCTGCGCGCAGGAGCTCCAGGCCCCTCGTGAAATAAGCGACAGCAGCGGCATTGGCATACCCCCGACGGGCTTTTTCGCCGGAGAGAAAGTAGGAATCGATTGCCTTCTCGATCTCCCTGCCGCGATCGAAATGGTACGCAAGTGATTCGCAGTATTCCTGGGAGGCCGCCGGCGACAGCCGCTGGATGGATCTGGCAACCTTCAGATGCAGCTCGACGCGTGAGGATGAAACCAGGCTTTCGTAAATGGCCTCCTGGGCAAGAACATGCTTGAAGGAATACTCCACCTCGGGGACCGATCGCTCGACAAAGAGGAGCTCCCTGTCCTCCAGATCATCCAGGATGGATCCCAGGTCTTCCCGGTCCATGGCCAACGAAAGGAGGCGCCGCGGAAAGACCCTCCCAATGACCGCCCCGTAGCTGAGCACCTGCCGTCCGTCTTCCGAAAGGCTGTTGAACCTGCTGAGAACGACGGCCTTGATCCCGTCGGGCAGAGGAGATTCGGGCGTTGCGGCCGCCGCCTGGGCAAGCTCCTCCAGAAAGTAGGGATTACCCTTGCACTTCCGCACTATGCCTTCGCGCGTCTCAGCGGAAAGAGTCTCAGGAGGCATGAGGCGGCTGAGCATTCTGGCGCTTTCCTCCCGGGTGATCTCACGAAGGTGGATCTCCGTCAGATCTTCGAGCCTGCGCCGGGCAGCGTTCGCAGCGAGGTTTCGGCTGCGATGGCCGGGATCATTCCTGTACACCAGAACCAGAAGGGCGCCCACCCCGAGCAGCGAATCCAGAAGGGAGTCGATGAGCTCCAGGGACAGGGTGTCAGCCCAATGAAGGTCCTCGAAAATCAAAACCAGCGGGGCTTCCAATGCAAGCTCACGGAACAAGGCATTCACCGCGCGGAACGTCCTGTGCTTGAGCTGTTCAGGGCTCCACTGCTCAATCTCCGTCGTATGAGGGCCGGCACGCGAGCTTTTCAGCAGCTCTTTCGTCACGGAAGCAAGCTCCTGGACAAAAGCCGGGCTCCTGTGCTCCCCCATGTCCGGTTCGGAAAGGATTTCATCAACCGTCGAGACCTTCTCACCATCATCCCATTCTGGAAGTGCGGCATGCAGGACATCGATCATGTCAATGAAAGGCCAGTAGCCGACGTTCGTGCTGGGGGCCAGGCAGCGCCCCTCGAGCCACCGGACGCCCTGCCGGGTCCCTGCAATCTGTGAAAGCTCCCACACCAGCCTGGACTTGCCGATCCCCGCTTCACCGGTGATCACAACGACCTGTCCCGCTCCGGCCAGCGTCTTCTCAAAGGCACGCGTCAGCTTTCCGGCTTCCTCGTCACGGCCCAGCATTTCAGTCGGCGTCCCCGCCAACCCACGGCTCTTGCGGGACAGCGGCGCCACGCCATTCACGTTGTAGGCCGGAACACCGCGCAACAAGCTGGCGGGCGCAGAGGCAAACTGGAAGGCATCGCGGGTCAGGTGATAGGTGAGCTCGTCCACCAGCAGGGCGCCATTGGCTGCCCGCGCTGCAAGCAGGCGCGCAAATGGCAAAGCCCTGCCTGTCCGGTCCTGTCTATGTTGATCCCCCGATCCATCCGGCTTGCAGGCAAGGCGGCCCGTGGCCACACCTCCTTGAAGCGATGAAGAACCACTGCCCGCAAAGCTTCGAATGTCCAGCGCGGCCCGAATTGCCAGCTCGGGGTTGCTTTCCAGATATCGACCGTCGTCGAAAAGGGCAAGGAATCCTTTTTCCGAGCTCTCCATGAGTCGCCCGTGGTATTTCGGAACAGCCTCTGCAGCATATCGCTGGAACGACGCCGTCTTCATGACGAGCACCGTGGAAAAGCTGGCTGCAGCGAAAACTCCGGCCGCCGGGCTGCCCCCCTGCGCAGTCTTGCCCGGGAGCTTCGGCTCAGAGACAAACACCGGCGCTCCCGGCGGATGCCCCTGCGCAATCTGTTCTGCCAGGCGCAGCGTGGCCTCCTGCGGCGTGCTGTCGAGCTCACTCGAAAGAAGGTCCCGCAGTTCCTCGAACTGGTGCCGCGCGGCAGCCCCGTTGCCGTCCCAGGCGTGCAAGCGCATGAGCATGGCGTGAGCAGCTTCGTCAAGCCTGTCCAGGCCGAGTCTCTGATACGCGCAGCCGATAGCGGCCGCGTAGTCTCCTGATGCGGCATTGCACAGCACAAGCCTGTCCAGCATCTGTACTGCTTCGATCCTGAGCCTCTCCGTGGTGAAGAATTGCCAATCATCGAAGTCGAGACTGTCTTTCAAGGTGAAGCCGGCCAGGAACTCACCACGGAAGAGCTTTACCGCCTCGGTGAGAAGGGGAATGCATTCCCTGCACATTCCGCGCTCTCCGTGGGCGTGGCTCCCGCAGAGAGCCCGCAGCTCCCGCATTCGGGGGATATCGATCCAGAGGCCCGGCGTCCCCGTAAGGCCGACGGTCTCCCGTTCGGTGGTGAGGAAACTTTTCCCAAAGGCGCTGCGCAACGTCGAGAGCGTGCGCCGAAGCGCGGCATGCCCTCCCGCGCGCCCGTACCTTGACCATAGCAGGGTAACAAGGGACTCCCTGCTTGCCGGCTCGCCGGTCGCCGCCAGGTACGCCAGGAGAGCCACAGCCTTCCGTGTATCCAGCTGAGCGGGGACCCCGTTGCATTCGATCCGCGGTGTCCCCAGGAAAGCCAGGCGGATCTGCTGCGTCATGATCTTAGGGGTGGTTTGGCAGCCCGGCTGTACTCGGGGTGGAGCGCGAAAATCGAGTCCCGCAAAGCCAGGGTGCAGGACCGGATTCTTTCGCTGAGCAGGGGATGCCCCAAGATCTGGTCATACGTGACCGTCATGTTGGGCAGCGGCACCAGCAGGGACGCCTCTTCCACGATGGCGCCCGCCATGGTCCGGATTGTCTCTTTCAACGAGTCATAGGCAATCGACGTCCTGGGAGAGGTGTTCAGGAGCGCCACAGGCTTACCATAGAACGCAAGAGTGCAGCTGACAAGCCAGTCAAGGGCGTTTTTGAGCACGCCGGAGACGCCATGGGCATATTCCGGGCTGGCGATGAGGACGCCGTCAGCCCGGTCAACGGCTTCCCGAAACGCCAGCACGCTTTCCGGCGCCGACCCGTTAATATCGAGATCCGGATCGAAAGCCGGAATGCCTGAAAGGCCCTGGAAAAGCTTGATTTCAACATCCGCGGGCGCAACGTTGGCCGCCACGCGAAGGACGGCAGTGTTGACTGAGGCCTTGCGAAGGCTTCCGGAGAGGGCCAGTATTTTCACCCTGCCAGCCTTTCGGGCGGCATCAGCCTGGTTCATCCCATCGCCCATTTATATCGAAAAGTAACTAGAATCCGACCAGAGGAGAAGTCCTCTCCAATAGCCATGAAACTCAAAGTGCTCGTGGGCGCGGGAGACCGCATCATGCTGTCCACGCTGCCGTTCGTGGCCATCGGGCTGATAGCGAACATCCTCAGCCCGGGGTGGTTTGCCATGGGATTCGGGGTGACAGGGGTGGTCATTGGAATTGTCCTGCTGGCGGTCGGGGTGCCGGCATGGCTTTGCTCAGTGGCCATGATCCTGATCCACGTTCCCCGCAAAAAGTTGATCACCACGGGCCCCTTCGCCGTCGTGGTGCACCCCATTTACACGTCCGTCGCCCTGCTTGTGCTGCCCTGGCTCTGATCACGGAAAGGGATGTGACGCGACCGGATCCTCATGCCTTGGCGGTGGCAGCCCTCCTAGGTCTTCCTGTTGCCGGCCGCCTGGGCCCCTACGCGCTTTTCCTGCTCCCTGAGCTCGGGCGTGAACTCAGCGCCTAAATCCTCCTGCTCGAATACCTGGCGAATCTCCACCTCTGCCCCGCCGTCGAACGGAGCGCGCTTGAGCCACTCAATTGCCTCTTCCTTCGACTTCACCTTCCAGAGCCAGAAGCCGGCTATCAGCTCCTTTGTCTCGGCAAAAGGGCCGTCGATCACCGTGCGCTCCTTGCCGGAGAACCTCACGCGCGCGCCCTTGGAGCTCTCACGAAGCCCGTCTCCCTCAAGAAACACGCCCGCCTTTGCAAGCTCTTCGTTGTACTTTCCCATTTTTTCAAGAAGCTCCCGGCTGGGGAGGATCCCCGCTTCCGACTCCTTGCTTGCCTTTACAATGACCATGAAACGCATTTCGTACCTCCTCAACGTCATGTAGTCGCCGGCAAAATCGGAAATCGACGGCCCTCTGCGTCAATTCTACGTCAATTCTGCGTCAATTCTGCCAGGCGCCTCTTGAGAAACCGCTGCTCGGGCTCCTGCAGCGTCAAGGACAACGCCTTTTCGTACGAAACCCTGGCCTCCGCTGTCTTTCCCAGCCGGCGGCAAAGGTCCGCCCGTACGGAGTGAGCCAGGTGGTAGCCCGCAAGGTCGCCGCGCGCAAGGATCTGGTCCACAAGCGCAAGGCCGGCCGCGGGGCCGTCCCTCATGGCAACAGCCACCGCCCTGTTCAGCTCCACCACCGGCGACGGCTCCGCCCTGGCAAGCACGTCATACAGCCCGACAATCTCCTCCCAGTCAGTCTCCCCGGCGCTGGCTGCCTGGGCATGCACGGCAGCAATTGCCGCCTGCAGGGTGTAAGGACCGAAGCTGCGTGACGTCAGCGCGCGTTCCACGAGGGCCACCCCTTCCTTGATCAGCCCCCTGTCCCACAAGGAACGGTCCTGCTGATCAAGGAGGATCAGGTCGCCGTCCGGCGCCGTTCGGGCGCCTTTGCGCGACTCCTGCAGCATCATCAATGCCAGGAGCCCCATGGCCTCGGGCTGCGGCAGCAGCTCCACCAGCAGCCTGCCAAGCCGGATGGCTTCAGCCGACAGATCGTGCCGCGTCACCGAAGACCCTGACGACGCGGAGTAGCCCTCGTTGAACACGAGGTAGATCACGCGAAGAACGGTATCCAGGCGGTCGGGGATATCGGCCAGGGAGGGAACTTCGTAGGGAATATGGGCATCGTGGATCTTCGACTTTGCGCGCACGATCCGCTGGGCCAGCGTGGGCGCGGTGGTCAGGAAGGCCCTCGCAATCTCTTCCGTCGTAAGGCCGCAAACTTCGCGCAACGTCAGCGCTGCCTGCGCGTCCGGGGGAAGAACGGGGTGGCAGCAGGTGAAGATGAGCCGCAGGCGGTCATCCTCAACGCCCTGGCCGTCGGATGCAGACTCTCCCGCAAGCCGCATGATCCCTCCCGGGTCCGGCTCGTTGCCGTGGGACGCGCTCATCTCCATCTCTTTTGCAAGCTTTGATACGGAGGCGTCGAACCGGGCCCGGCGACGCAGAGAGTCGATGGCTTTGAACCTGCCGGTGGAGACGAGCCACGCGCGCGGATTGGCGGGCACGCCGTCCCGCGGCCACTGTACAACCGCCGCCGCAAAAGCGTCGCTCAGGGCTTCCTCGGCGATGTCGAAATCCCCGAGAAGCCGGATCAGGGTGGCAAGGATGCGGCGCGAGTCCGAGCGGTAGACGGCCTCCACCGTTTCCCGCGCGCGTTGAGCCGCGTCCTCGCTCATCCCCTGCTGCACCCGCGGCTACTGCTTCTCAGAACCGGCAATGGGCCGGACCTCGATGCCCCAGCCCAGGTTCTCTCCCACGTGGGCCGCCGGATGCTTTGACGCAACCAGGATGGCCTCATTGAGGTCCCGGGCCTCGATGATGAAAACTCCGCCCACCTGCTCCTTTGTCTCGGTGAACGGCCCGTCCGTCACCGACACCTTCCCGTTCCTTGGGCGGATGCTCATTGTCTCCCATTTGAGGCCTTCGTCGGTGATCACGTGGCCGCTTTTGTGAAGCTCCTCCATATGGGGCTGACACTGGCGTCCAATGGCGTCCATTTCGTCCTTCGACAGCGCCTCCATCTTGGCTCGGTCTCCATACGCAAGGCACAGGTATTTCATCTTCTCCTCTTTCTAGGAATGGCTCCTGCACTTTGTCGTCTGGAGGAGACCGATTTCGACATCCGGCGCCGAAACCCGGGAGTTGCCTGACGCAAGGTTCTGCTTCAGGAATTGCATTGCGCGCGGCCACGCCTTCCGGGCAGCTTTCAGGTTCGCCCCTGACTGCCCGGCCTGCGCCCTCATGAAGGCATGCCCGGCTCCCGGGAACATCTCGTATTCGAAGGGTTTCCCAAGCCGCTTCATCTCCCGGTCCGCGGGGCCGATGGTGGCATCCACCCTGGCGTCGTTGCCGCCGTAGAGCCCCAGCACGGGCGCCGTGATGCGGCCCAGGGCCTCAGCGCCAGGCGGCGTGCCATAGAAGACAACCGCCGCGCTCAGGCCCGGCTGCTCCGCGGCATAGGAAAAGCTCGTCGTCCCGCCCCAGCAGAACCCAATCACGGCGAACCTGGGCAGCGCCGCGGGCAGGGAGGTTGCGTACCTGGCGGTGGCGTTGAGGCGGCGCACGATCTCCCCGGGATCCAACCCGGCAATCAGCGCGCGCGCGTCATCAGGGCCCACGGCCCTGCTTCCTTTTCCCCCGGGGCTTTCCCGCTGATCAGGTCCGGGGCAATGGCGATGAAACCTTCGGCTGCCAGCTGGTCCGCCGCTGCGCGCACCCAGTCGGAGAGGCCGAAGATCTCATGGACAACCAGCACCACGGGGGCCTTGTCGCTGCGCTCGGGGTAGACCACCCACGCATCGACCTTGTCCCCTCCGCCGGCATCCACCGTGACCCATTCACCGTGCCGCGGGGAGCTGTCCAGCCGCGCCTTTGACTCGGCCTCAGCGGGCGGAAGACCCGCTGACTGGCCAAAGGCCACGGCACCAGCAAGAAGAAATACAAGGAGCAGGTACAGGCGATTCATACAGGAGGAAGATACTGATCAGGAAGGTCAGGGTGCAACGTCGAGATCGAGGGCCAAAGATGACGATCTGCGGTGTTGAAACTCTACGAGATTACCTCGGGTGGGGGAAAAAATGACGACGCAGGCGACAAAGCAGGCGACAAAAGTGCTCATGGTCGGATACAACGGGGCAAACAACACAGGAGCCGAGGCGCTTCTCCTGTCCGATATCGAGGATGTGCGCAGGGTGCTGGGCCCGTCCACAATGATCACGGTGCCCAGCCTGGCGCCGGAGAACCTGCGCCGCTACGTCAAGGAGAGCCCGACGCTGAAGATTGTCCGGGTCCCCATCATCTATTTCAGGGCGATTTGGAAGCTGGTGAAAGAGCATGACGTGATCATGCTGGTGGAGGGCTCGACCTACATGGACACCTGGGGCTCGGTCCTGCTGTGGGCATTTCTCTGGGCTACCCTGTGCGCGCGATGGCTGGGAAAGCGCTGCATGGCATACGCGGTGGATGCCGGCTCCCTCTCCCTGCTCAACAGGTGGCTGGTCCGCAAGGTGGCAAGCCTGACAGACCTCATTGTCACAAGAAACGAGGCGGCCGCCGCGCGGCTCACCGGGTATGGGGTCGGGGCGCCCATCGAAGCCACGGCGGATAACGCTTTCACCTATGTCACGCGCCCGCAGGACGAAGGCTGGACCCGGAGGGAATGGGCGCTGGCCGGCAATGGCATGGTCGGGATGGCGGTTGTGGACTATAGCCTCTTCCCCGTGGTGATGAGGCCGTTGGGAAGGAAGGCGGACTGCTACAAATGGCCTTACTATTTCTCACGCACCGCCCGGCGCCGAAAAACCAGCGCGGTGCTGGCGGCCGGGTACGCGGCAACCGCGGACAGAATCGCCATGCAGCATGGCAGCACCGTAGCGCTCATCTGCATGGAAGAGTTGGATGAGAGGCTGGCGCTTGCGGTCCGCGAGCGTATGGCCCATCCTGAGATGGCCCGGATCTTTTCCTCCCGGGTATACAACGCATCCCAGATGACCGTTCTCTTACGAAGCCTGCGGATGCTGGTGACCTCGCGCTATCATGCCGCCGTTCTCTCCCTGAGAGCGCACGTGCCCCAGGTGGCAGTAGGGCACGACCTTCGCTTGAGAACCCTGTACCAGGACCTCGGGCTTCGGGAGCGTTTCTTCGTGGATCCCCGCAGCCCTTGGGTATTCGAGTGGCTGAACGAGCGAATCGACGAGCTCCTGGCTGACCCGCGGTTGGAGGTGAATGCCCTCAGGGCGGGGCACGCGGCGCACCTGGAGAGAGCCATGAGAAACAGGTCATTCTTTGCGCGGGAGCTTGGGCTGGCGCAGGCAACGGACCAGGCGCAGCGGCCGCTTTCCTTCGCTGCCATCGGAGGACTGACGTGAATCAGGTCGTTTTTCTGACAGGCGCTACCGGGTTCCTCGGGACCCAGACTGTCCGGCGGCTCATAGCCAGGGAAGGTCTCCACGTGATTGTCCTGGTGCGCGGGAAAGACGCGCAGGAAGCCGCACAACGCCTTTCCCGCACGTGGTGGCCTTGGCAGGAGCTGGCTGCGGCCATCGGCGGCAAGGTCGAGGTTCTCTCGGGAGACGTGAGCCTCCCGCACCTCGGGCTTGCGCCCCAGGAGTATGAAAGCCTTGCGGCAAGGATCACGCACATCATCCACGCCGCGGCCGACCTTCGGCTGGACGGGCCCGTCGAAGAGCTGCGAAGGATCAACGTCCAGGGCACCGCGGAGGTGATCGAGCTGGCACGCAAGGCGCACGGCCACCACGGGCTTGCGCGCTTTTCTCACGTTTCCACCGCTTACGTGGCCGGACAACGGACGGGCGCGGTCCCCGAGGAGGATTTGACTGACGCGCACGGGTTTTCAAACACGTATGAGCAGACGAAGTTCGAGGGCGAGCGCCTGGTCAGGCAGGCCGGAAAGGAGCTCCCCATCTCGGTATTTCGTCCCGGCATGATTGTCGGGGATTCGCAGACCGGGGAGATCGCCACGTTCAACACGGTCTACGTGCCGCTGCGGCTGTACCTGACCGGGAAACTGAGAGTCATGCCCTGCAAGGGGGACCAGCCGGTGAATGTCGTCCCGGTGGATTACGTGGCTGATGCGATATCCCGGCTCACGTTCGAAGGCAAAGCCGAAGGAAGGACGTTTCACCTCACCGTCCCGGCCAGACTGCTCCCCACTGCCCGCCAGCTGCTGGAAAGCGTGCGGGACTGGGCGCTTGCGGCCCTTTCGGTACGGCTCCCCCGCCCGCTCATGATGCCGATCCCCGCGGGAGCTTTCGACAGGAAGCTCCTGCGCGCCATTCCCAAGGCCCTTGTATCCTACTTCAGCGAAGACCGCCAGTTTCAGACCTCCAACACGGAAGGCGTCCTTGGCCCGTGCGTCATGGACTGGAAGGTGATCCTGCCACGGCTCCTCTCTTATGCCGCGGCCAGGGGCTTCCTCCACGCAAGCGGCCGCACCGCGCACGAGCAGGCGCTTTTCAGGCTGCAGAGCAAGACCCGCCCCGTGCGGTTCCACGAGATCAGCCGGGGAAAGGTCAGCATGTTTGGCGCCGCAAGAGTGCGGGATGAGATTCTGCAGGCTTGCAGCAGCCTGATGGCCATGGGGGTGGAGAAGGGGGACAGAGTGGCCATTACCGGGCTCAACGGCGTGCGCTACCTCGTCCTGGACATAGCAATCGGGCTTGCTGGAGCCGTAAGCGTTCCACTGTATTACACGACGCCGGCCTCCGATATGGAGGAGATCCTGCGGGCCGGCAGGCCCAGGATCCTGTTCATTGGCGCGCCCGGGCTCCTCCCTGAGCTTGCGAAAATGAAGCTCCGGCTGCCAACTGTCTCCTTCTGCCGTGATGCTGCGGCCAGCGCCGTCGCGCCCCGCGAGGCCGCGGCAACGCCCCTCATGTCCTGGGAAGAGTTCCTGAAGCTTGGAACCGGGCACTTGCCGACGCACGCGCCCGTTCCCGTTGCAAGCCTCCGCCTTTCAGATGAGGCCACGCTGCGATTCACCTCAGGGACTACCGGGCAGGCCCAAAGGGGCAGTCTTCCTGCATCACCAGGTCAGGTGGATGGCGCAGACTCTTGCCTCCCTCCTGCCGTGGCGTGCGCGTGTTCGCCCTGCTTCCTATCTTTCTTTTCTTCCCATGAGCCACGTGGTGGAGGGCATCCTTGGTACGTACGCTCCCTACTACCTTCCAGCCCCCGTGGATGTCTGGTTCCTTGAAGATTTTCGGGAGCTTGCCCGGTCACTGCCCATGGTTCGACCCACCGTCTTTTTCTCCGTGCCGAGGTTCTACGAAAAGCTCTGGGAATCTTTTGCCGCCAGGCCAGCGGGAATGCTCTACAAGGGACTTCCCGACGGCTTTGCCAGGAGCCTCCTGCGACCCCTGCTTCGCTCCGCGCTCCTCCGCAAGGCAGGACTGAACAGGTGCGCCCAGCTCATCTCGGGGTCCGCACCGGCCGGCCTGGACCTTCTCCAGGCATTCCAGGAGCTGGGAATCACCATCCATAACGCGTACGGCCTGACCGAGGCGCCTCTTGCCACGCTGAACATCGCGGGAGCAAACAGGACGGGCACCGTGGGGACGCCGCTGCCGGAGACCCAGGTCATGATTGCCGAAGACGGCGAAGTGATGCTGAAGGGTCCGCAGGTCACCGTTGGATACGAGGGAGCAGCCGAACAGCCGTTCCGCGACGGATGGCTTCTGACGGGAGACCTTGGCCACATGGAAGACGACCGGCTCGTGCTGGACGGCCGCAAGAAGGACCTGATTGTGACCTCGTACGGCAAGAACATCCACCCGGGCAAGATCGAGGCAATGCTGAAAGGCATTCCCGGCATCGTTGAAGCCATGGTCATCGGGGAAGGGAGGCCTTTCTGCTCCGCGCTCCTCTGGGTGAAGGGAGCATCTGACGTGGATCGAAACGTGGAGGAGGTCAACGGTCTTCTCTCCCGCCCGGAAAGGATCAAGAAATGGTCCGTGCTCCCCAACGATCTCTCCATCGAGGCTGGAGAGCTCACGGGCAATCTCAAGCTGAAACGGCAGGCGGTGTCCCGCAGATTCGCCGGACAAATCGAGGCCATGTACAACAGGCACTCGGCATGAGCGTCAGGACCAGCATCTTCGCCCTGCCCATGCCGGGCATTTTTCGCCTCGCATGCATCCGTCGGCTGGCCGGGCTGACGGCCTCCGCGTTCGGCGTGAGTCCCCGGCGGATCTCCTGCCTGGCCGACTACGCGGCTTTCACCGCGGAGCAGGCCGAAGCGGCGTTGAACGCCGGCGCGGAGACGGCGGACGTGGAAGGACGGCTGTTCAACGAAGCCCGGTGTCTCGGCGGCAGACTTCGTTTCTGGCTTGGAATCAGGAGCACGCGGGAAGCCATGTCCGCCGCGCGGGCCCTGTATCGCCTGCTAGGGGTGGATTTCAAAGCGGAGGCATCGGGCAGCTTTGTCGTTCGAAGCTGCTTTTTCAGCTCGCGCTATTCGCCTGCGGTCTGCCGGTTGATCTCATCCCTGGATGCCGGGCTTGTCTGCGGCCTCACCGGCGGGGCCCGTATGCTCTTCAGCCGACGAATCACGGAAAGCTTCGCCTTCTGCACGGGAGTGATACAGTGAAATCCGCAATCGTCGTGGGATCAGGCGCCGGGGGCGCCACCATGGCCCGTGAGCTGGCCGGCTCTTTCAATGTCACAATACTGGAAGAAGGACGGGCCTTCCGCCCGTTGTCGTTCAGCATGCCGTTCATGGAAACCTTGAAAGCCAGCGGTATGCTGCTGGATGAGCGCATGACGAGCTTCCTGTTTCCGCCCATGCGGATCAGAAGGAGCAGCCGGGGGATGGCCCTGGTGAACGGCAGGTGCGTGGGCGACACCACCACCATCAGCGCGGGCAATGCGATTCGCATGGACGCCGACCTGAGGGAGATCGGGATCGACCTGGACAAGGAGTTCGAAGAGCTTTCCAGCGAGGTTCCCGTCAGGACCGATCACCAGGCAGGGTGGAGAACCGATACAAACGAGCTGTTTGACGTTTGCAGAACACTGGGGCTTTCTCCGCGCCCCACGCCCAAGCTCATCGACCTCCGTAAATGCGGGAGATGCGGCCGCTGCATCCTGGGTTGCCCCACGGGGGCCAAGTGGGATGCGCGTCGCGCCGTCGAACAGGCAGTTGCACGGGGAGCCACGCTTCTCCCGGAGCACCGGGTTGATCGCGTTACTATAGAAGGAAAACGAGCGACGGGTGTGTGGGCAGTGAGCAAAGGCGCAAGGAAGTTCATGGCCGCGGATCTTGTTGTCCTGGCAGCCGGAGGCATGGACTCTCCGGTCATCCTGCAGAAATCAGGCATCTCCTGCGAGAATCGCCTTTTCGTGGATCCCGTCCTGTGCCTGGCCGGACGGAGGAAAGGCACGGGACCGCGCGGGGAGATGTCGATGCCCTTCGTTGTTCAGAGGGATTCATACATCCTCTCCCCCTACTTCGACTACCTCAGCTTCTTCTACAATCGAAAATGGCGCCTGCCCGGGTCCTCCATCCTTTCCCTCATGATCAAGCTGGCGGATTCCAGTGAAGGCGTCTCCGAGCCGGGAAGGATACGCAAGGAGCTTACCCGGCGGGATCACTCGGTGCTTGCCGAGGCGGTGCAGTTGTGCAGGAAGATACTGGCGAATCTTGGCGTAAACGAACACTCCCTGGTCCTGGGCACCGTAAACGCCGGACACCCGGGCGGCATGCTTCCCCTGACAAAGCGCGACGCCGTGAGCCTTCACCCGGACCGGCTTCCCGTCAACCTTTACGTATCCGACGCCAGCCTTCTGCCCCGATCCCTCGGTAATCCGCCCATCCTGACTGTCATGGCTCTGGCAAAGGCCATTGCCGGGAAGATCAAGGAGAAGGCTTCCTAGATCACGGGCAGCCCCTCTACTGCGGCGCTGTCCAGGTCTTCATGACGGACTTTCGAGCATCGCTTTTCCCCTGGGGCGTCAGGCCGTAGTACCCGCCTGCAAGGGCCCCTTCCCAGTCCCCGTAGCTCGGGTTGGGCAGCACGACGAACTGCGTGGCGAACCTGGCTTTGTTCTGGTCCACAATGTCGTTCCGCTCTTTCATTCCCTTGTGCCACGTGCCGAAGGGGAAGTCATTCGCATTGTCGCCCATGTAAACCACGACGGTATAATCCCTGGCCACGATGTCGAACCTGCCCTGCTTGTCGCTGGTGCCGCCGGCCACAAGGACGTGCTTCCCGTCAGCGTAGGGGTACCGGAGATCCTGGAGGTTCCTGACTGTCCCCTCGAGGCCGGCCTGGTCCCTGTTCGTCACGTAGAAGATCTCGACGCGCTTTGCCCGGACATCGTTCAGGAAGTCCGCGGAGCCCGGCATGGCGCCAGCCTGGGCCGCGATCTCCCACTGGGTCCAGGTCTTGCCGGAGAAAGCGTCGTTGCGCCCTATGAAGCCCGAGTCGTACGCGGAGTTGTCCAGAAGGGTTTCATCCAGATCGCAGATGATTGCCAGCGGCTTGTCCCCCGGCTTCGCCGCGGCCAACGCCTTGTCCACCAGCATGTCCGCAAGGTTGTACGCCTGGTAGCACAGCGCGCGGTATTCCGCGGAGGCCTGCATCCAGACCAGGGCCATCACCGACTGCTCGTTCAGGTCTTTCAGCCCGTACGCGGCCCTGGCCTGGTCCTGCGCGAAGCCCACGGGGGAGGCGATCAGGAAAGCGCAAAGAAGCAAAAACCCTGCGAAAGATTTCGAAAGTTGTTTCATCATTCAAGCAGTGTTGCCGCCCGGGTGCGGCCCGTCAAGGACTCTTCGCACCACAAGGGCCAGGTCCAGCGCGCTGAAAGGCTTTTGGAGAAACGTCGCGCCGGCCGCACCTGTCCCGCCCGCCACGCCCGTCTCATTCCGTTCAAACGCGTCACGGGCGTACCCCGACATGAATATCGTCCGGGGCCCGACGCCGGGCCCCGCGACGTTGCGCAAAAAGGCCGGTCCGGTCATGTCGGGCATGGAGACGTCCGAGATCACCAGGTCAGGGCGGCGGGAGAGCTTTCCCAGAAGCGCAAGGCCTTCTTTTCCGCTGCCGGCCTCGTACACCGTGTAGCCGAGATTTCGGAGCATGAGGACCGTGACGGTGCGCACTTCGTCCTGGTCGTCCACCACGAGAATGGATTCGGTTCCGCCCGGTATCTGCCTTGCCGCGCGACTTTCCTGGTCCTCGACGCGGGCATCCTTTCCTGCCGGAAGATAGATTCGAAAAGTGGTGCCCAGGCCAGAAGCGCTTTCCAGCCCAATGAAGCCTTTTGCCTGTTTCACGGCGCCGTACACGGTTGCCAACCCAAGCCCTGTCCCCTTCCCTTTCTCCTTGGTCGTGAAGAATGGCTCAAAGACGTGCTCCCGCGCCTCGGCCGGAATCCCCTCCCCGGAGTCACGTACCATGAGCAGGACATACCGGCCGGGAGGGACCAGCTCCAAAGGCAGGGGCAGGGGCTCCGCCACCGTCACGTTGCTCGTCTGGATCTCGATCACTCCTCCGGACTTCATGGCGTCAGCTGCATTCGCCGCCAGGTTGAGGACCACCTGCTCCATCTGCACCCTGTCGCACAGCACGGACCACAGATCCGATCCTGGACGGATCTCCAGCCTGACGTGCTGGCCCACCAGCCGGGACACCATGTCGGCCATCCCGTCAAGGACCGCGTTCAGGTCAAGGGCCTGGATCTCGGCCCCGCCCTGGCGGCTGAAAGTAAGCAGCTGGTGCGTCAGCGAGGCGGCGCGCTCCGCGGATTCCAGCACGGCTGCAACTTCCTTTCTCCGCTCGACGGACAGATCTTTCGCCTCCATGAGCAGCTGCCCATGCCCCATGATGACCATGAGCATGTTGTTGAAATCATGAGCAACCCCGCCGGCAAGACGTCTTATGGCTTCCATCTTCTCCGCCTGCCGCAGCCGTTCCTGGCTCTCCCGCAGGGCGGATGTGCGCTCGTCAACGCGGCGCTCAAGCTCTTCCTGGTAGTCGCGCAACTCCGCTTCAATGCGCTTTCTCTCCGATATGTCCCGCGCAACAATCAGGACTCCCGCAAGCTTTCCGTCCGGACCCGTCACGGCCGACGCGCTGGCCTCAACGGGAATTTCCCGGCCGTCCCGGCGAAGGACGCGAAACTCCACGGTGGACACCGCTCCCGCGTCCAGCACGCCTATGATTGCGGCTCCAGCAGTCCCCGGTCTTCCCCTTTCACGAGGTCCGTCACGTACTGGTTCATGAACTGGGCCGGGTGGTCGTACCCGTAGAGCTCCGCGGCCATCTGGTTGGCAATGAGGATCCCCAGCGCCGCATCCGTCAGGATTATCGCGTTGGGAGACGTCTCGATCAGGCGGCGGTAGCGCTCCTCGCTTTCCCGGACAAGCGAAAAAAGACGGGCCCGCACAATGGCGATAATGGCGTGGTCCGCCACCAGCATGAGGAGACGAAGATCCGGCTCCCCGAACGCCTCCCCTCGAATGCTTTCAACGCTGAGCACTCCCTCGACAACGCCATGGTCCAGCAGGGGCACGGCTATTTCGGATTTGATCCCTTCGGTGGCCGCCAGGAAGTCGGGCTCCCGTGCGGCATCCCCGACCACCACGGGCTTGCCGTTCCTTGCCGCCCGGCCCAGCACTCCCTGCGTGAGCGGAATCCTGTCTATCACCCGTTCGTATCCGATTTCATACTGGAGGACAAGCGCGTCCTTGTCCCGCAGGTACAGGCTTACCATTGAATATCCCAGGGTTTCCGCCACCGTCTCCACAATGGTCCTCAAGACAATGGAAAGGTGCAGCTCCCTGGCAAGCGCCGTTCGAACCTGATCCAGCAGATACAGCTCCAGGTTGGCCTCGCTCAGCTTGACGGTGCGCTCGCGCATGCGCCGGTCGAGGTCCCGGTTGAGGCGCGTGTTCTCGATTCCCTGCAGGGCCTGCCGCAGGATTGAAAGGACAACCACCGCGCCCGCCCATACGGCCAGCGCGACGTCGCTCATGGGAAGACGATGTGCCCGGCTCCAGATGAGAATGAAAAATACGAAGAAAATGCCGACAAAAGGCAGGTGGGTCAGCCAGTCAACCCGGTCACGGAGGCGCGTTCCGTCCGTGGCTTTCACGGTTTGCGGCCGGGAGCCCGCGGGCATGGACATCTGCAGGAGCGCCGCGAAAAACGCCGTCAACGATGAAGCCGCGTATGCAATATCGCTTGCATGACCGTTCGTGGTCACTCCCCCCAGGGTCTGGAAGGAGAAAAGGCAATCGGCTACCATCCGGGAAAAGATGCTTCCCATGAGGAACCATCGGGAGCCTGCGTACACCGTGGACGCCCGGCCGAACACAAGCACCATCAGCGCGGATACCAGCGCAACGTCTCCGATGAGGTACAGCATCCCGATTGCCTTCAGCAGCCATGAAGCATTCGGCACCCATGCAAGGACGGGGCTCAGAAGAAAGACCCAGAGCACAAGCATGGAGGACAGGATGATGATCCCGATATCCAGCAGCCTGCGAACCCTTTCCCTCCTTTGCGCAGAGGGTGGAGAGAGAAGGTACGTCCCCACGAAGAAGGTTGGATATGAGAGGAGGTAGACGATGTCGCCTGCTGACGGAAAGGGAGCCGTGCCGCCGAATATCTCGACAACCGACCATTGGATGTCGCTCCCAGCCACGAAAAGGTAGGAAATTGCAAGCATGAGCCACGCAGCAAAAGCGCGCTCCCCCTCGGCCCGCGCCCGGAAGGCGACAAGGACCAGGAGCGTTGCCGCGGCCGTGCTTTCCAGGGGGATCAGCAGATCGCTGACCGGCATCCGAAGATTCTGATTGCCGCTCAGGGCCAGGACCAGCGCATGGCAGATGAAGACCGCTGCCGCGGCGATTGCCGGCGGCTTCCACGAGAGGCGGCGGGAAAAGGAGGACGGGATCTTGTCTGGTGTCACGGCGGTTCAGATGCCGGCACGCAGCATAACAGAAATTTATCTCTTTTTCATCCCTGGTCTATGGGGATTGTCCGGGCTGCCGGCGTAGTCTTGAAGCACCTTTGAGTCATCTACCATCTCGCAGGGGCCTTGCGGGCCCCTACATCAGGAAATACCTCTGGCCCTTTCTGGCGGCGCTGGCCTGCCTTTCAGTTGAGTCCGTCTGCGATCTCATGCAGCCCACAATCATGGCGCGTATCGTGGACAGCGGGGTCGCCGCGCGGGACCTGGCCGTGGTCCTGCGGCTGGGCCTCCTGATGCTCTCCGTGGCGGCGCTGGGCGCGGGGGGCGCCACTGGCCGCAATATCATCTCCAGCATTGTCTCCTACAGATTCGGCGCGCAGCTTCGCGCGGACCTCTTTCGGCGCATCACCTCATTTTCCTTCCAGGAGCTGGATGCGTTCGACCAGGCATCCCTCGTCACGCGGCAGACCAACGACGTGACCCAGGTCCAGGCTTTCGTGAACGGTGTCATGAGGTTTTTCGCAAAGGCGCCCATCCTGGCCGTGGGCGGCCTTGTGATGGCCCTCCTGCTGGAGCCGGGGCTCTCCGTCGTGCTGGCAATCGCCGTGCCGCTCTCTGCCGCTCTTATTGCCGTGAACCTGGTGACCGGCTTCCCGCGTTTCCGCCGCATGCAGGAGGGACTGGACGGCGTCAATTCCGTGACGCGCGAATACCTTGGAGGGATCCGCGTGGTCAAGGCGTTCGGCCAGGAGAAACGCGAAGTGCGCAGGTTCGCCGGCGCCAACGGGGAGCTTACCGCGGCTTCGACCTTCGCCTTACGCGTCATGGCATTCTTCGGTCCGGCAATCACGCTGTTCATGAACATGGGGATCGTGGCCGTCCTGTGGATCGGAGGATTTCGCGCATCCGCGGGGTCGCTGGAGGTCGGGAAGATCATCGCGTTCATCAATTACATGACGCAGATCCTCTTCTCACTCAACATGATCTCGGGGATCATCACCTCCTTTGTCCGGGCAAAGGCGTCGTGGGAGCGAGTAAGCGAAATCCTGGGAACGCGCGGAAGCGAAGCGTTCCCGGAAGCCATTGAAAAGCGACGGGACGAGGCCTCGCGAAGGGACTCCGTGCGGTTCGACAAAGTCTCTTTCGCGTACCCGGCATCCCACGGGCAGCTGGTGCTGGAAGGCGTGAGCCTGGAGTGCCAGCCGGGACGGCTCACCGCCGTCATTGGACCGACGGGCTCAGGCAAGAGCAGCCTCGTGTCGCTGGTGCCGCGCTTCTATGAGCCAACGCACGGCACGGTCTTTTTGGGGGATCAGGACGTGCGGCAGCTCGACCTTCGGGAGCTGCGAAGGCGTATCGCCCTTGTCCCTCAAAAGACCGTGCTCTTCAGCGGCACCATCGCGGAGAACCTCCGATGGGGGAAGGAGGAAGCCTCCGATGCGGAGCTTGAGGAGGCTGCGCGGATTGCAAGAGCGCACGACTTCATCAAAGGCTTCCCCGAGGGATACGGGAGCGTTCTGGGCCAGGGAGGGGTCAACCTCTCCGGGGGCCAGAAGCAGCGCCTTGCCATTGCGCGCGCCCTGGTGAGGAGGCCCGACGTGCTTATCCTGGATGACTGCACAAGCTCAGTAGACGCCATCACGGAAGCAGAGATCCTTGGTGCGCTGCGGGGCTCCAACGCCGGCTACACCTGCATTCTCATCACGCAGCGCATCTCCGCCGCGGCCGCGGCTGATTGCGTTCTGGTGCTGGATGACGGGAACCCCGTTGGCCTGGGAAGCCACCAGACCCTTCTCCGAGAGTGCGCGGTCTACCGCGACATCTGCGCGGCGCAGCTGGGCAGGGAGTCAGTCGATGTCTGATCCAAGGGGTCCAACGCTCACCTCGGTACCGGGAATGCCCGGCCGCGGGCCCGGGATGGGCCCGGGGATGCGGGGCGGGGTCAAGGTGCGGCCCCGGGACGCGCGTCGCGCAATGCGCCTGATCTGGGAATACTTTCGGGGAGAGCGCGGCAGGCTGGGGCTGGTCTTTTTCTTCATCCTCCTGGATTCCTCATTCGGGATGGCGGGCCCGTACCTGATTGGCCGGGGGGTGGATGCCATTGCCGCCATGGCAGCCTCGCCTTCCTCCCCCGTGTCGGCAGCCTTCGGATCTCTTCTCCTTCCGGTCAAGGCGCTCACGCTGGCAGTGTTTGCGCTCCTGGCCGCATACGTGGGCAGCGCTCTCCTGCAGACGGTGGAGGGATGGCTCATAGCGGGAATATCCCAGCGGATGGTGAGGAACGTCCGGGAGGGCTTGTTCGACAAGATGCAGCGCCTGCCGCTTGCATTCTACGACACCCGTCCCCACGGGGACGTCATGAGCAGGCTGACGAACGACGTGGACGCGGTGAGCGTCACCGTCTCCCAGTCTGCAGTCCAGCTCATGTCCGGCGTCGTTGTGGTGGCGGGAACGGTGACCATCATGCTCTCCCTGAGCCCCGCCATGGCTCTTGTCAGCCTGCTCCCGGTCCCCCTGGTATTCCTCCTCACCGCCACCATTGCGCGGCACACCCGCGTGCTCTTCAAAGAGCAGCAGGACACCCTGGGCGCGCTGAACGGCCACGTGGAGGAGACCGTTTCCGGCATCCAGGCGGTGAAGGCCTTCGGGAGGGAGCCGGATGTGGGGAAGCGCTTTGCGCTCATCAACGACGAGCTTCGGCGCGTCGGAACTCGCGCGCAGATCTGGACGGGATTTCTCATGCCCATGATGAACGTCATCAACAACATCGCCTTCGCCCTGGTGGCGGTGACGGGGGGCTACCTTGCGCTGCGCGGCTTCATCAGCGTCGGTCTCATCGCGACCTTCGTCTCGTACTCCCGCCAGTTCGTGAGGCCTTTGAACGACCTGGCCAACACCTACAACACGCTGATGTCGGCCGTTGCGGGGGCTGAGCGCGTCTTCGAAGTGATGGAAGAGCCCGAGGAGCAGGCCGATGCCGAGGGAGCGCGGTCCCTGGAGCAGCCCCGAGGAGACGTGGAGTTTCGCAATGTGAGCTTCGGGTACCGCGCGGATGTGCCCGTGCTGCAGGATGTCAGCTTCAGCGCGCCAGCCGGAAGCGTCACGGCCATCGTGGGCAGGACGGGCGCGGGCAAGACCACCATCGTCAACCTTCTTTCGCGGTTCTACGAGGTCACCTCGGGCGCCGTCCTGATCGACGGAACGGACATCAGGGACTATTCGCGGTCCAGCCTGCGACACGCGTTCGGCGTGGTGCTCCAGGACGGATGGCTGTTTGCAGGGACGGTCGGGGAGAACATCCTCTACGGCAGGCCCGATGCCTCCCGTGAGGAGATGGAGCACGCCGCGGAGGTGGCGGGCGCTGCCCACGCAATCCAGCGCCTTCCGCAGGGATACGAAACGCAGCTGGTGGAGTCAGGAGCCAATCTGAGCCAGGGCCAGAGGCAGCTGATTGCCATTGCGCGGGCCGTGCTGGCCGCCCCCCGGCTGCTCATGCTGGATGAGGCCACCAGCTCGGTGGATGCCCGCACGGAGCTTCACATCCAACAGGGCATGATCGAGCTTATGAAAGGCCGCACCAGCTTCATCATTGCCCACCGCCTGTCCACCATCCGGGACGCGGATACCGTGCTGGTCGTGGACAAGGGCCGGATCGTCGAAAGGGGAAGCCCCGAGGAGCTGGTCAAGCGCGACGGGTACTTCCGCAGGCTTTATGAGACCCAGCGCGGCGGTGTTGAGATTTGAGCCTGAAAGTCGTACCATGATTGGAAAATGCCATGAACACTCTTCGCTCCTACGAAGCCAAGATCTTCGGCAAAATAAATCCGCTCGTGAACTTCTCCGTTACGCGCTATGTGCTGGCCGTGGGCATTTTTGTGGCCGTGGCCATCTTCGGGATTGTTTCCACGCTGGGCCTGGGCGTGGACCTGCTTCCCAACATCGTCATTCCGGCGGTCGTGGTGAGGACTTCCTACCCCGGAGCAACGCCCAGCGTCATGGACCTCCAGGTCACCCAGGTCATAGAGAACGTCGTCTCCACCGTGAGCGGGATCACGGATATCAACTCCTCCAGCTCCCAAGGCATGAGCCGGGTCGTTCTGACGTTCGACCCCAGCACGGACAAGTACGCTGACGCCAACCAGGTGGCCACCGCTGTTTCGGCGGCGGTCAGGAGCCTGCCCGCCAATGTCACGGTGCCCACCATCCAGACATTCGACCCGAACTCCGCACCCATCCTCCAATTCGGCATCGAGGGCCACGGAGCGGACCTGGCGGAAGTCAACGACTACGTCCAGAACAATCTCGGGCCTGTCCTGGAGCGGATAGACGGCGTTGCGACCGTCCTCACCGACGGGGGTCCTTCCAAGCAGTTCGAGGTGCTCCTGAATCCCGACCGGCTGCGCTATTACAACATCTCTGCTCAGGACGTGGTGGCGGCAATCACAAGCTCCGCGCTCCAGATGCCCATCGGGACAATCGTCAAGAACAACAGCGCGCTCACTTTCTCCACGCAGAACCAGCCGGCGGATATTTCCGAAATTGCCCGTACTCTTGTGGATTCCGGCAGGGGGATCCGCGTGGACCAGCTGGGAACCGTGTGGGGTCTTCCCGCGGCCACGGATTACGCCCGGGTGAACGGGATGCCGGTGGTCCTGGTCTCCGTGCAGAAGACCACGGACGCGAACTCCGTGGCGGTGGCTGACGCGGTCCGCGGGGCTCTCAAAGAGATGAAGCTGCCGGCGGGCTACGCCATGGAGATCAGCAACGACTCCACCGGTCCCATCCGGGCATCGGTGAACTCCACCTACCGCGAGCTTCTCATTACCGCTCTCGTTGTCGCCCTGATTGTCCTGCTGTTCCTGGGCAAGCTCAACACAGCCATTTCCGTCATCCTGGCCATTCCCATTGCCCTCTCAGCGGCCCCGGTCCTGTACAAGCTTGCGGGCTTTTCCTTCAACCTCGTCTCCCTCCTTGCGCTGATCATTGCGATAGGGATCGTGGTGGATGACTCCATTGTCGTGTCGGAAAACGTTGAGCGGTACCGGGCCATGGGGTTCAGTCTCAAGGACTCCGTCCTGCGCGGCGCAAGCGAGGTGTTCAGCGCCGTGGTTGCCGCCTCCCTTTCCCTTCTCTCCGTGCTCCTGCCGGTGAGCTTCATTGGAGGGTTCATCGGGAGCTACCTGCAGCAATTCTCCCTTGGGCTTGCGGCGGCGGTCGCTTTCTCCCTCCTGGAGGCGGTGCTTTTTCTCACCGTGCGCCTTGCCTATACGCCGGAGTCCCGGGATCTTGGCTGGGCGGATTTCCTTCGAAGCTGGATGCAGCTTCCGGATGCCATCCGCTGGGGCTTTCGATCATGGAAGAAAGCGCTGGGAATCATCCTGGGGATTATCGCGGCTGCTGCCCTCCTTCTGGTCACGCATAACCCCGTTTATCTCCTTGCCTTGCTGGCATACCCCGCGGCGCTGGGGCTGGTGTACTACTTCGGGCGCATCGTGCTCTCCCTCCTGCAATCAATCACCACGCCCCTCCACCGTTGGACGGAGGCGGGGCTGGAACGGGTTCGCGACGCTTACGCGAGGTCCCTGGGCGGCGTCCTGCGCAGTGGGGCGCTCATCCTTGGCGCGTGCGCCCTGTTCCTGGCGGCCATCGCCTTCCTGGTGGTTCCCCGGGTCCCCTTCAACTTCGTCCCGAACACCGACTCAGGATCCCTGGAGATCCACCTGAGGAACCCCCCCGGTGCGCCTCTTCAGGTCACGAACAACGGTGTGGGCCGGATCGAAAGCTTCCTCCGCACGCAGCCGGAAGTGACGACCGTTCAGTCAGTGGTTGGCAGCAGCGCCGGGGGCGTGAGCGGCACTTTTACGGGAACCAACACGGCCAACCTGACCGTTCAGCTGGTTCCGACCGGGCAGCGGGCGAATGTTTTCCAGTTGATTCCGAGTTACCGCTCGCGGATCCTGGCTCTTTTCCGAGACCAGCCGTCAACGCAGATCATGATCCATGGAGGCGGCGGCTTCGGTCCCGGCGGCACTTCCCTTCAGCTCAGCATTGTCTCACCTGACTTCACCACCCTCCTGGACCGCAACGGGCGCTTCATCCAGGAGATCCAGCGGAACCCCTGGGTGGTGGACGTTTATTCATCCCTCTCCGATACGAGCCTTGAAAACGATTTTGTCCCTGATCCCTCCCGGCTTCAGGGCACCGGAATCTCGCCGTCCATGATCGCCAACGCGCTCCAGACCTACGCCTCCGGCGTGCAGGCCTCAAACGTGGTGACGGGCGGTCTCAGCTATCCCATCCAGGTCCAGGCTGATCCGACAACGCTGTCCGGGGTGCAGTCCCTCCTTAACCTGCCCATCTACTCTCCGGTCCTCAACACCATGGTGCACCTTGGCCAGCTGGGGACCTTCCAGCTGAACCAGGCGCCGGTGAGCGTCAGCAGGTACAACCGCGCATACACGGGAAACCTCACCATCACCATGAAGCCGGATGCTCCGCCCATCCTTGTGGTAAAGGACAGTATCACCAGTGGCCTGGAGAAATCCGGCTTGCTGGAAGGCGGGCTGAGCCTCACGGCGAACAATCGATTCAATCCCGTCACCCTTGCCGCCCAGCTTCTCACCACGGGGCCACTTACGTTCCTGCTTGCACTGTTCCTTGCCTATCTTGTCATGGCCGCGCAGTTCAACTCCTGGCGCTACCCCATCTATCTGCTGCTGCCCGTTCCCCTTGCCCTGGTGGGGGCGCTCCTCCTTGTGTTTGCGCAAGGGGGCGGGCTGGACATCTTCGGGATGATGGGGATGCTCATGCTCATCGGCCTCTCGGCAAAGAACGCCATCCTGTACCTGGACTTCGTGGTAGAGCGAATCGGCAAAATGCCCTTCAAGGATGCGCTGGTGGAAGCGGCGCGGCTCCGCTTCCGCCCCATCATCATGACCACCATGACGGTGCTTGTGATCAGCTTCCCCCTCATCCTGGGCCGCGGGGAAGGATCGGAGTTCGGAAAGAACATGGGAGTGGTCATGCTCGGCGGAATCGTGTTTTCCGCCATCCTCACGTTCTTCGTGGTGCCCGCCGCCTTCTACCTGTTCGAGAGAAAACGCGTTGACCGGGCGGCCGCCGTGATCGTACCATTTGAGAAGATGCAGTTGGGCCAGAATCTGGAAGCACTGGAAGTCCCGATGCGCCTGGGCGCAAACGCCAGCACCATCTACCCGGTGCTCCTGTGGGACAAGAAGGACGGGGCAACCCTCATTGACACAGGCGTGCCGGGGTCCGACCTGGCCATCGGGGAACACCTTGCGCGGCTGGGCCTGAAGTGGAAGGACGTCCGTCGCATCATCATCACCCACCAGGACATCGACCATATCGGCGGGGCAAGCGCGGCGGTGAAGGCCAGCAACGCCGAGGTGCTTGCTCACGGCGACGATATCCCCTACATCCAGGGTGACAGAAGGCTGCTCAAGATGGACCCGAGCAGGATGGAGACCATGCTGCAGGCCGTGCCCGCGGAGCAGCGGGAGCGGGTGCGCCAGCTCTTCACCAACCCGCCGAAAGTCCATGTGACCCGGGCGCTTGTTGACGGAGAGACGCTCCCCTATGGAGGCGGCATCGTTGTGATCCACACCCCCGGGCACACCCCGGGACACATCAGCCTTTTCCTGACCGCGGACAGGCTCCTGATCTCAGGGGACGCTCTTCGCGCGGAAAACGGCGTGCTGCAAGGCCCAAGCCCCACGGCAACTCCAGACCTTCCGCAGGCAACGGAGTCGCTTCGCAAGCTCCTCGACTATCCCATAGACCGTGTGCTGTGCTACCACGGCGGCCTCACCAACCCGGGGGCCCTGACCCGGCTGCGGGAGCTGGTGGGCCCAGTCTAGGTCTCTCAGCCGCGCGAAAGCCCCCGGGGCGGGCGCGGTTGACTCCGGCAGTGCGGATTTCTTATCTCTTATCATGGCTATTCACGGAATCCATCACATAACGGCGCTTGCAAGCGATCCGCAGGCAAACCTGGATTTCTACGCAGGCTTCCTGGGGCTTCGGCTGGTGAAGCAGACCGTCAACTTCGACGCGCCGGATGTCTACCACCTCTACTACGGAGATGAGGTGGGCCGGCCGGGAACAATCCTTACTTTCTTCCCCTTCCCGGATGCGGCGCGCGGAAAGAGGGGCACGGGAGAAACCTCGGCCGTTGCATTTTCCATTCCCGCCGGCTCCCTCGAGTTCTGGGTGGAGCGGCTTGCGGAAAGAGGGATCGATTTCAGCGGACCCCTTCGCAGGTTCGGAGAGGAAGTCATATCTTTCGACGACATTGACGGAATGAAGGTCGAGCTGGTTGCGGATCCGGCCGTGGATGAGGTGGCCGGCTGGCAGGGGAGCGCCGTCGGAGCCCGGCACGCGATTCGCAGGTTCCATGGCGTCACGTTCACCCACCGTGACCTTGGCGGACCTGCTGCATTTCTGACCGACGTCATGGGGTTTGCGCGCGCAGGTGAGGAGGGCAACAGACACAGGTTTGTCGCCGGCCCTGATGGTGCGCGGGCCGGTATCGACATCCTTGTCGACCCGGCCGCACCCCCTGCCCGGCAGTCCGCGGGTTCGGTGCACCACATCGCCTGGCGGGCAAAGGACGACCAGGAACAGCTTGCCTGGAGAAAGGATCTGTTGAAAGCAGGGGCTTCTCCAACGCCCGTCATCGACCGGAGCTACTTCCATTCCATCTACTTCCGGGAGCCCGGCGGGGTTCTTTTCGAGATTGCAACTGACCCTCCCGGCTTCGCCGTGGATGAGACTGTCGAAGCCCTGGGAACGCACTTGAAGCTGCCGCCATGGCTGGAATCCGAGCGGCCTCACATCGAGCGACATCTACCGCCCATCACCGTCCCTGCGACGGCAAAGGCGGACGCATGACCGCACGAGCGCCGACGGGTCCACACGCGGGCCAGCCCGTCCTCTCCTGGGGAACGCCGCTGGCTTCGGCAAAGGCCGCAATGATCATGGTACACGGAAGGGGCTCATCCGCGGATGACATTCTTGGCCTGGCGCCCGAGCTCCAGCCCGAGCTCCAGGCAACCACACTGGCGTACATGGCCCCGCAAGCGGCAGGACATACCTGGTATCCGAACAGGTTCTTCGCCCCCATCAAAGCGAACGAGCCCGGTATCTCGTCCGCTCTTTCCGTCCTTGCGGGCCTTGAAGCGCAGGTGCTGGAGGCGGGCATCCCTTCCGAGGCGGTCTTTTTCCTGGGCTTCTCCCAGGGTGCCTGCCTTGTGCTGGAGTACGCGGCGCGCAACGCCCGGCGTTTCGGGGGAATCATCGGCCTGAGCGGAAGCCTCATCGGGCCGGATGATTCACCCCGCGACTACCCCGGATCCCTGCACGGGACGCCAGTGTTCATGGGATGCAGCGATGTTGACCCGCACATTCCCAAGGTGCGCTTCCTGGAGTCCGTTGAGATCATGAAGCGCCTTGGCGCAAATGTGACCGCGCGCATCTACCCGAATATGGGGCACACGATCAACGAGGACGAGATCATGGGAATCAGGTCCATGATCAGCTGAGCCGCCTTGCGGCGGGAAGCTCAGCTGCTTCTCACCGACCAGGAGCGCTGGGTCCCCGGCATGCGGTCCGAAAGCTGCGTGGCGAACATCCAGCCGGGATACTCCGGGGCCAGGGCGCTCACTTCGTTCAACCGCTTCTGCTCATCAGCGGAAAGGGCTTCATCAACCGACTTCAGGTTGTCGTCCAGCTGCTCTTTCCTCTTTGCTCCGATGATCACGCTTGTCACCGCGGGCTGGGCAAGGAGCCAGGTCAGGGCAACCCGGGCCGGACTGCAGTTGTGCGCGCGTCCGATCTCTTTGAGCACATCTATGATGCGGTAGGCCTTTTCCTTGTCCAGGGGAGGAAAGTCGAACTTTGCCCTGCGGCTTCCTTCGTCCTGGCCGTCACGCGTGAACTTGCCGGAGAGAAAGCCGCCGGCCAGCGGGCTCCACACCATGAGCCCCACCTTCTGGTCCAGAAGCAGCGGAATGATCTCCCTTTCCAGCTCACGTCCGGCAAGGGAATAGTAGGATTGAATGGTCTTGAAGGCCTCAAGGCCTTTGTGCCTGGATATCCCGAGACTTTTCATCAGATGCCATGCCGCCAGGTTTGAAGCCCCCACGTAGCGGACTTTGCCGCTTCGGACCAGGTCATCCAGGGTCTGCATGATATCTTCGAAATCAGCAAGCGGATCATAGCCGTGGATCTGGTAAAGATCGATATAATCCGTTCCCAGCCGCTTGAGGCTGTCATCCACGGACTGCCTGATGTGAACGCGTGACAGCCCTATCTCGTTGGGTCCGGTTCCCATGCGGCCGCGAACCTTCGTGGCCAGCACCACCTCCCTGCGATGCGCTCCCAGCGCTTTGCCCAGCATGACCTCTGACTGGCCTCGGCTGTACACGTTCGCTGTGTCGAAGAAATTGACGCCGGCGTCGAGGGAAGCGTGGACAAGCTCGTCAACGCCCTTCTGATCGAGCTTGCCGATCATCCCCCAGACGCCGTCGTCCCCGCCAAACGTCATTGCGCCGAGACAAAGCTCGGACACGAAGACACCTGTGTTCGGAATCTGCCTGTATTTCACGCAACTAATGTAGTGACGGCCGCGGCGACAAGCAATTGCCAGGCCGTGCGGTCACGACTTATCCGCCACCAGCTGCGGGAAAGTCCTCTTCAGTGTCGCGATCTTCGGCAGGTCATAGAACATGATGTAGGGATAGCCGGGATTCCGGTCCAGGAAGTGCTGGTGATAGTCCTCCGCCGCGTAGAACGCCTTGAGCGGCGCCACCTGGGTCACGATGGGGTGGGAGAACAGCTTCGCCTGGTCCAGCTGGCGGATATAGTCTTCAGCCACCTGCTTCTGGCCGTCGTTGGCATAGAAAATCACTGAGCGGTATTGCGTCCCGTAGTCCGGACCCTGGAAGTTCAGCTCCGTGGGATCGTGAGCAACAGTGAAAAAAACCTTGAGCAGAGTCCCGTAGCTGATCTGCGAGGGGTCATAACGGATCTGAACGGATTCGGCGTGTCCGGTTGACCCGGAGCCCACCATCTCGTAGTGCGCGGTCTCCTTGTCCCCGCCGGCATATCCTGACGTGACGTCCACCACGCCTTTCAATCGCTCGAACACCCCCTCCATCCCCCAGAAACACCCGCCGGCAAGCACTGCCGTCTGCGTGCCTTTCATCATTGCCGGTGTGTCCACGGGAGGATTGGGAACGCCCATCGGAGCGCCAGCCGCGCCAAAGGCGCCAAGAAAAAGCATCATCGCCGCGGAGGCAAGCGATGCAAATCTCATCCGATTCGACAGCTTCATGGTTGCACCTCTTGCATCAATGTACGCGGTGGGGGTCACAAAAGGATCACGAAATCGTGTTTCATTCAGGGTCAGGCGCGCCCTGCTTCCTGCAGCCCCTTGATGTCGAGCTTCTTCATCTTGAGCATGGCCTGCATCACTTTCTGTGAACGGGCAGGATTCTTGTCCCCCAACAGCTCGCCAAGGATAGAGGGAACGATCTGCCAGGACACTCCGTACTTGTCCTCCAGCCACCCGCACTGCCCCTTCTTCCCCCCGTCGGAGAGCTTTTCCCAAAGCTCGTCCACTTCCTCCTGCGTCTTGCAGTCCACGTAGAACGAAACGGCAGGCGTGAAGGAAAAAGCGTGCTCCCCGTTGCTGTCCATGGCCATGAACTCCTGTCCTGCCAGGGAGAACCGGGCATGCATCACTGTCCCTTCGGGCTCCTGTTGACCCGGTCCGTAGCGCATGACCTGGTCCACTTTGGAGTCCTTGAACAAAGACCCCCAGTATTTCAGCGCCTCTTCAGTCTTGCCGTGCTCCTTGCCGACGAACATGAAAAAAGGCGTGATCCTGGTCGGCTGACCGGCAAGATTCAGTTGCCACGAAAGGCCGAACCGGTCCGCGACCCAACCAAACTTTTCGCTGAAAGGATATTTCTGCAGGTCCATGAGGACTTTGCCGCCCTGGGAAAGCGCCTTCCACAGCGCGTCTGTTTCCTTTTCTGTCCTGCAGGTCACGAAGAAAGATACGGCAGGCGTGAAGGAGAACACGGGGCCGCCGTTGAGAGCCATGATGTCCAGCCCGGCCAGCTGGAAAGTCAGGGTCATGACCTGGCCCTTGGGCCCGGGTCCCGCATCCCCAAAACGGCGGACGCTGCCGATCTTCGAGCTCTCGAACAGTGACGTGTAGAACTTCGCCGCCTCTTCGGCCTGGTTGTCGAACCAGAGGAACGGGGTGATCTTGCGCATGGCTCCTCCTATTCTTCCTGAATCACCGATAGGATATTTCCCGCCGGATCCTTGAACCACGCGATGGAGGGCCCGGTGTTCTTTCCCCCTCTTCGCACGATGCCCTTTTGATCCTGATCGAAGCCTTCGTAGCGCTCCATACGAATGCCGTGGGAGCCCAGCTCATCCACCGCCTTGTCGATGTCGCGGACCGGGAAATTCAGCGTCGTATAGGTTGCGGGTGAATGCCCCGGCCCCTTGGGGTAAACGACCACCCTCCCGCCGGTGGCGAGCTTGAGGGTGAAGATGCTCATCTTCTTGTCCTCGACCAGCTCCAGATCGAGGGTCTTGCCGTAGAACTCCTTTGCCTTTGCCAGATCATCCACGGAGAAACCGCTGAAAGCCTTGGCGCTCTTGAACACGATCTACCTCCCTTTTTCCGTCGTCAGGAAAGCGAGCTCCGTCGTAAGCCGTCCATCCGCCACGTGATGCCGTTTTCTTCTGCCCACTCGTCCTCAAATTTGGCATTGTTCGGCCCTCCTGACACCAAAAATGTATCGACGTAAAGCGCCTTCGGGAGGGCACAAATACGACAATCTCAGGGGTTGATCGCGACATACGATTGTCCGTATTTTTTTCGCATGAGGCACGTATCAATCCTTGTTCCGAAAGGAGCCGCCGCACTTGGCTGCATAGAAGGCTCTTTCATGCTTTTCACCAAGACGAACGATTTCCTGACCGCTCGAGGCAGGCCTCCGCAGTTCAACGTGCAGCTTGTCGGTCTTACCGGCGACGCGCAAGTCTACGACCGGCTTTTCTCAGTCCGTCCGGACGTGACCATTGAGAAGGTCCAGAAGACCGACCTCATCATCATTCCCGCGGTGAACGGAGACCCGGATGAGGTCATCACAATGAACAAGGGATTCTTGCCCTGGATCGTTCGGCAATACAAAAGCGGCGCGGAGGTTGCCAGCCTCTGCGTGGGCGCTTTCCTCCTGGCAGCAACGGGTCTGATGAAGGGCAGGCAGTGCGCCACTCACTGGCTGTCCGCAAACGATTTCAGGAGGCGCTTTCCCGACGTCAACCTGGTGTCAGAGTCCATCATCACGGATGAGAACGGAATCTACACCAGCGGCGGGGCGCATTCTTTCTGGAACTTGCTCCTGTACCTCGTGGAGAAACACACGGACCGCGAAATTGCCATCTATGCGTCCAAGTTCTATGAGATCGAAATCGATCGGGACAAGCAGTCTCCCTTCCTGATCTTCAAAGGGCAGAAAGACCACAGTGACGACGCGGTGAAAAAGGCCCAGGAGCTCATTGAGGGCACCTACCGGCAAAGGATCACTGTCGACCAGCTGTGCGAAACGCTGGCCGTGGGCAGGCGGAGCCTGGAGCGCAGGTTCAAGCAGGCCACCGGAAACACGGTGTCAGAATACATCCAGCGGGTCCGAATCGAGGCAGCGAAGAAGAACCTGGAAACAGGAAGGAAGAACGTCAACGAGGTGATGTACGAGGCGGGCTACTCCGACACCAAGGCGTTTCGGGAGGTTTTCAAGAAAATCGCCGGCATGTCGCCCCTGGACTATCGCACGAGGTACAACAGGGAAGCTCTCCTGGCCTGACGACGCCTCACATCGGCCTTTCGTTCCACCGAGCGAACCTTTGCGCGGCGCGCGCATGCGCCCGAGCCGCTTCAACGGCCCGGTCCCGAGGCGGCGCGCTGGTTTTCAGCCCGCTCAGGAGGTTCCCGGTCACAGATGCAATCTCCTCAACCGCGGCCAGGAAAGCGGCCTCGTTGGCCTTGGACGGATGGGTGAAACCGCTCACCTTCCGCACAAACTGAAGGGATGCCTGCCGAATCTCATCCTCGGTGACCGGCGGATCGAAATTGAAAAGCGGCTTGATATTTCTGCACATGCTGGGTTCCCTCTCCAATATCGAGCCCTGGCGGCCGCGCGGTCAACCACTTGACCACTTTCCCCAGGGTTGCGAAATTCGGCAGATCAATGGAGTTCAAACGATTATTCACGCGGAGCGAAGCTGAGAGCACCCTGCCGCTTGTCCGCCAGATCGTGGCGGATATCCTGGAGACTGGCCGCAGGCTTCAGGAGCTCGAAGAAAACGATGACGCGGTGACGGACCTCCAGGCGGCGCTGGAAGAGCACCTGGGAGAGCTTGCCTCCATGGGGTGTTATTTCAAGGACTGGAATTTTTCCGTCGGCCTGGTGGATTTCCCCGCCGTGATTGACGGAGAAACCGTGTTTCTCTGCTGGCGAAGCGACGAAGACGGGCTGTCCTGGTATCACCGCATCGAGGAGGGCTACCAGGGCAGACGGCCAATTCCCGGGACGCCTCCGGACTGACTCAGCAAATCAAGATCACGGAAGCCGGATGTCGATTTTTGGCTTCCGGAGCGACCAAAGGACGTGCGCGGATTCAAGATTTGCAGGAGGTACCCATGCAGGGTGATTCAAGAGATTCCGGGTTGACCAGGGCGCTTCTGGTCTGCGGGACGCTTACCGGCCCGTTGTTCTTTGCCGTTGCCATCATCCAGGCCCTGACGCGGCCCGGATACAACATCCGGGTGAACGCCATCAGCCAGTTGAGCCTGGGAGATCTGGGCGGGATCCAGATTGCGAGCTTTCTCCTTACGGGTCTGCTGGCAGTGGCCGGCGCCATAGGAGTGCGCCGCATGCTCAAGGGCCAGAAAGGCGGGACCTGGGGAGCGTTGCTTGTTGGGACTTTCGGGCTTGGCCTTATCGTGGCAGGCATCTTCCCCCCCGATCCGGCGTTCGGCTTCCCTCCCGGGGCCCCGGCGGGTGCGGCCATGCCGATGAGCGGTCACGCCTCTCTGCACGCCGTGGGCTTTTTTCTTTCCATGCTTTCGCTGATCGTGAACTGTTTCGTGTTCGTTCGACGGTTCGGCTCTCTGGGACAGCGGGGATGGCTTGCCTATTCCATCATATCGCCCGTTGCCACGATCATTCTTATTGCGCTGACCAACGTCTTCATGAGTTGGGCCGGCGTGATTGTCGCTCTGGCAGGAGCGGTGGCTTTCGGGTGGGTCACAGCCACTTCCGCCAGGCTGCGCTCGGAGCTCTCACGGGCGTAATCGGCTCTGATCTTTGGCTCGCCGCCGGGCTCTCCGGCGGCGCCCCTCATCACTTGATGGATTCGAGCACGCGCTGGTACTTTTCGTGAATCATTTTCCTGTCAAACTCCCAGAACTCACCCAGCATCACGTCCAGCTCTTCGTCTGAGAAGTATTTTTCTGTTTTCGGAAAGAAGACCGCATCCTCTTTCTTGATGTGAGCCGGGTAAAACTCCGCCAACCATTTGACTATCTCGACTATCTTTGGGACGACCGCCGTATTTCCTTTTTTAAACTGTTCGTTCAGCTCCGATATCTCTTTCACCCTGCCCCGCGCCTGCTTGTGCTCCTGGATCAGCTCTCCCATCAGCCGCGAGCTGTCGGCATCGATTTCCTTCTTCTCCAAGGCAGTAAAGAGGATGTCCTCTTCCTTGCCATGATGAGTCCGATCCGCGTAGGTCTTGATGAAATCGACGATGGTCTCAATGAAGACCGGGTTGTAGCTTCCCTTGTCCAGGGATTCGGCTTTTTGCCGGGCAACCGTCAGGACCTTTTCTATCAAGCGATGTTCAATCATCAGCGGTCCACGTGGTTTCATGAACCTATCTTACACGATCCTGACGGAAAGCGCCACGCGCGGACGCGCGTTATTTACCTCCGGGAGGCGTTCGACTCTCATTGAAGTATTTCTCGCTCCGGTAGCGCAGCCACACGCGAAGCACTTGGGGGATTTTCTCTTTTTCGACTTTTGTAAGCGTGTCGTAGAGCTGGAGCGCGCGAGCGCGTTCGGCTCTGCACGCGGAGTTCCTGTGCGCGTCCCAGTAGCTGCGCGCCAGGCGTATGCGGCGACAGACTTCCTTGCGAAGGGCCTCGCCGCTCAAGCTTTCCGATCTGTCGTGTTTGTTCATTGTCCCCTTTGCGCGGAGCCATTCTATCACGCAAAGGCAGCGGCTATTGGACCATCAGGTTTGGCCAATAGATGGAAACCGTGCCGCCAGATTGACCTGTCCAGGTGATGATCCCGCTCAACTGGTCCACGCTGACGCTCCAGATATAGCGTGCGCCTGTCAGGAAAACATCCTTGTAAAGGACGCTCTGGGAATCGAATACACGGATGCAGACGGTTGAGCCGTTATCGTCCCGTTTGCCGTAGGGAATGAAGGTGTAGCCTCCCTGGCGAAGGGCCAGGGCCGCCGTCGTCGTGGTGTCAAACGTCGTGGCGGTGAGGTAGAACACCGGGCTGTAGCCCGATGGGGTCGCATAGGCACCGGGGATGGTGACAGAAGCGACTTCCGGAAGACCGATGTCGTTCAACGTCATCCCCGAAGACGACCACGAGCCGAAGCTTACTAAAATATCCGTATACACCAGGACAACGTAGTAATAGTAGGTCATGGAGCTCATAAGGCCGGAATCCGTGACATTGATCGATGTGCCACTTGCCACAAGCGTTGGGCTGGGGAAAGACGGGCTATAGTCGCGGTACAGGTGGTAGACGTAGTTGCCGCTTGACGCAATGGCGGGAACAGTCACCACCATCGTATAGGGGGTTGCAGTCCCGACAAGAGGCTTGGACGGCGGCGTCGCAATGACATAGGTGGCAGTCGTTATCATGCTGTCAGCCATGCCAGGCGCAGTGGCCAGAGCCTTCACGGTTGTGCTTGTGCCGTTCATCAACGGGATTGGGACTATGTATCCGGGGGAGGCGGCCGTCGGCGTGCTTCCGTCCACTGTGCAATGGATGGTTGCACCGACGGTTGCGTTGCTGAGACTCACCGAGAAGGGGCCTGGGTACGTGCCTCCACCGGCGCTGAAGTTCGTTGGCGCACACTGGAGAATGTACTGGTCTATCCGTATTTCCGAGGGCTGATAGGTATTCCTGATGGCGATGGATTTGATGGTCACGGACGATGTCACGCTGATGGGCCCCGTGTATTGCGTGCTGCCAGTGGTGGGCGTGCTGCCGTTGGTAGTGTAATAAATCTGTGCAAGGTTGGTGACAGTGCTCAGAGTGACCGTCACGGGATTGTAGTACGTGCCGCCGGATGCTGAGGGAACGGGATCAGCAACCTTGAAATCATACCTCCCAGCGGCGATCCCGGAATCCACCATCCCCGCCTTTGAGGCCCTGGCTTTCAGCATCACGACACCTCCGGCTCCGCCGGAAAACGTGAGTGTCGAGCCTGAGGGAAGGGATGGGCTTGCACCGACGGTCGGATCAGAACCGTCCGTGGTGTACCAGATGGTTGAGCCAGCATCGCTTGCCAGCGTCACCGTCGTGTCGTTGTTGCGGACGCCAGGCGGCGGGTTGAAGGAGGGAATCCCAAGGCCTGGGTAGGACACCGAGTACGAGGCGCTGGCGGTGATGCTGTCTATCATCTGGCTCTTCACCGCAATCGCAGATATGACCCACGTGTTCGCCGGCCCGGTAACGCTGATGGGGCTGGCATACTGCGTGGTCCCGCCTTGCCCAGGCACGGGCCGGGGGGCAGGACCGCTGCCGCTGACCATGGTGTAGTAAATAGTGGCCCCCGGCGTGGCGCAGCTCAGCACCACGGCCTGGTCCGCATCATACCATCCGCCGGCAACTGAAAACGTCGGCGCGGCCGCCTGGGGATACTGCACTGTCACGGTGGCGGTGGTTATTGAGCTGGGCTTCATGTTGGGCCCGATGGCGGTTGCCATCACCGTGAGGGAAGCCCTGGCGGTGTCCACGGTGGGGTTGCTCACGGAAAGAGTGAACGCAGAGCCATACTTCGAGGTTGTGCTGGAGCGCGGGTCAGGAGTTGTGCCGTTTGTCGTGTAATAAATCACCGATCCCACGGTATCCGAGGAAAGAGTAATAGCCGTGTCACCGTTCGTCTCAGCGGATTGCAGATTGGGAACCGTTCCGCTGCCGCTGGATGCGCTGTACCTGACCACGGGGGCGGCGGTGATGCTTGGGGTGGACGGATCCGTGGCGGCTGAATGGTTGGTATAACCCTCCCGAGTATACTGGAAGGGAAGCGGGCATCCGCTCAAACAGAGTGTGAGCAAACCGAAAAGCCACACCCTTCGCACCAACTTGTTCTTCTCCTACGTTATGATTGCCCAGACCATTTTGTCTCGAAACTGACGACTATCTGCCCATGATGATATCCCAGTTATGCCGTGTTTTCAATCAGCTCAGGAATCCTGGTGACTCCTGTGTATGTCTTCGAACAGCTGAATATTCTCCATCATGATCTCGGTCATGACCGGATCAAAATACGTGCCGGATGACTTTCGAAGCTCCTCCCGGGTGGCCGCATAGGACATCGGAGCTTTGTACACGCGCTTGGAAAGAAGGGCGTCGTACACATCCGCCATAGCCATGATCCGGGCCTCCAGCGGAATAGCATCTCCCGCCAGATGCGCGGGATAGCCGCTCCCGTCCCATTTTTCATGGTGATGGAGGCAGATCCTGTGGGCCATGACGAACACCTCGGCCTTGCACTGCTCCATGACTTTCTGGAATGCCGCGGCCCCGGCGGTGGTATGCGTCTTCATGATCTCGAACTCTTCCTCGGTGAGTCGGGCGGGCTTCAGGAGGATGGCGTCGGGAATGGCAACTTTCCCGATGTCGTGGAGCGGGGACAGATTATAGATCTCATCTATGAAATTCTTGAGAAATGTCTGCCTTGTATCGCGGGTGCGTCGCCAATTTCTGAGCCAGCAGAACACAGTAGCCGCGGGTTCGCTCCAGGTGGGACCCTGTCTCAGGGTCGCGGGAATCAGTGAGATTGGCAAACCCGAACATGAGCGCGCGGTACGCACCCAGAAGCTCCTCGGTGGTTTTCCTGTCTATCTCCGCTATCCGACGGGTAAGAACTTTGGCGACGCGCTGCGCAAACAGCGGGTCCTGGTCCAGGAGGGCGGAGAATCCCTCCTGCTCCAATCGCAAGCATTCAGTCCGCTCCAACGCACTCACGCTTGCAGACCGGGCCTCCTGGGAGATCAGCGCCATTTCGCCAAAAGACTCACGCGGACCCATCTGGTGCAGCTCCCGCGGACCCCAGCCGGTATCCTTCTGCACGGAAACTCTTCCGTTGACGATCATGAACATGCTTGTCCCTGGCTCCCCTTCGCGGCAGACGATGTTGTCCTTTTCGAATACAACTCTTTCCAGGTGCTGCACAATGCGATCCATTGATGCCTTTCCCAGTCCAGCGAAGAGTTCGTTTTGGCCGAGTATCTCGCGAAGGTCCGACATTTGGCGCCCCCCCTTCGAGGCATTATACATAAAGACTCGCCGATTGTGACGGGATTCCCGGGTCTGGCTTGCTTACCAATCCGCCGGCAAGCCTTCTCCGAGATCGACAGAGATCTTCTCAGATGCAATCAACTGGTGAGCGCGGCGGTCGAAGGTGATCCATTGTGCACCAAGCTCGGCAGCCAGCCCCGCATAGCAAGCGTCGTAGCCAGTGAGTCCCCTGGCAAGGAAACGGTGCGAATGCCCGGCAAGAGCGGAGGTAATGGGATGGCGGAACACCCCGCCCTCCACGACGGGAAGGAACGCGTCCTGGTAGGTTTCAAGGGGATGAGGGTGCGTCCTTCCCAGGACTGCCAGCACCTCGAAGAAGAAAAGCTCTGGGACGGCAAACAACTCCGGCTCACTCACCACCCGCCGCAAGACCTCTTCCGCATTTGCGTCTGACTCCTCCAGGATATACCACCTGGCGGCGACAGACGCGTCAATGACGAACTTCATCCCAGCTCACCTCTCAGGCTTCGAAGCACGGAGAGGCTGTCCATGCCCCCTACGCCCGCGGCGCGTGAGGCCCTCACCTTGTCCAGGAGCGCCTGACGCCGCTCCTCCGTCTGGCGATCAACAAAACGCCTTTGGAAGTCCGCCACGCTGATAAGAACTGCGCGAGGCCGGCGCCCCTTGCTCACGATCACCGGCTCTCCGGTCCGCTCCAAGTCATCCAGGAGCGCGCCGAGTCTGTTGCGAACTTCCAGAGCGTTCACGTTGCGCATTCATCACCCCCAAACAAGGATAGCAATGATAACTCAACATATCAAGTGTATATGTTTATATACACGTTGTACTTTCTATCCCCAGAGCTCCTGCACGATTACGTAGTTTCTACGCAAAGGGAAAAAAGCGGAATGCTATAGAATCAGAAAAGCCCTGAAGGAGGAATGCCATGAAAGCTCGAAAGGCGATTCTTATTGTGCTGGCAGGTTTCCTGGCGCTGATCCTGCTGGGAGGATGTGCGAAGCCAAAGGCCAAGTCGATCTTTGATCTTGCCAAGGAGGGGACTCCCCAAGCCGTGCAAGCCGCTCTGGGCAAGACTGGTGTCGGGGTGAACGATCGGGACGCTGACGGAAACGAAACGGTGTTGATGTGGGCCGCCCAGTTCAACAAGAACCCGGAGGTGATCGCGACGCTCGTGAAAGCAGGCGCAATTGTGGAGACGCGCGACCTTGACAAGAATTGGACTACGTTGATGCTTGCAGCCCAGGCCACCAAGAACCCCGAAATAATAACAGCCCTCTTGAATGCGGGCGCAAACCTCAAAGCCGTGGACCAGGAAGGAAATACTCCGTTCTTGATCGCTTGCGGGTACAACGGAAACCCCGATGTTATCATGCGGCTGCTGAGCGCGGGCGCGGACCTGGAGGGGAAGGACAAAAGCGGCTTTACTCCGTTGATTGCGGCCGCAAGCAAGAATCAAAACCCTGATGTGATCATCGCGCTCTTGAAAGCCGGCGCGAACGCGAAAGCGAAAAACAACAAGGGTTATCTGGCACTTGACTACGCGAAGGCCAACCGGTATCTGCAGGATACCGACGCCATCAAGATGCTTGAAAAGACCTCCCAGTGAGCTGAGGACAGCCCAGTGAACGCAGCGGACTTGGAACTGACGGCCGGCACGGCCGTTGCCCGCATCAGCCCCGCGCGCGGCGGACGCCTCATCTCACTCACCGTGGACGGCACGGAGCTCCTGGTCACCGAAGGGCGCGACCTGTTTCACTATGGCAGCTTCGTGATGGCCCCGTGGGTCGGTCGACTTCGACGCGGATCCCTGAGCTTCGCCGGCAAAGAGTACCGTTTCCCGCTCAACGCGCCGCCGCATGCCCTGCACGGCCTGGTGACGGACCGGGCCTGGGAAGTCGTTGACCAGAACACGGTGGCCATCGACCTGCCTGATGCGTGGCCGTGGCGCGGCCGCGTGGTGCACCGGTTGGATCTGCGTCCCGACGGCCTTACGTGTCGCCTGGAAGTGCGCGCCCAGCAGCCCATGCCGGCCGCCGTGGGTTGGCATCCCTGGTTCGCAAGCCAGATCGAAACGTCAAAAGGTCGCGCGGGGCCCATCCAGCTGGATGTCCATCCGGGCCGCATGTTTCACGACGACGCCGAAGGCTTGCCTGATGGCACGCTGGTGGCTCCCCTGCCCCGGCCGTGGGACAACTGCTTCGTGGACGTGGAAGGACTGCCGGTCGTCCGCTGGCCCGGAGCACTGGAGATCACAATCAGCTCGAACTGCACGCACTGGGTGTTTTACGACATGGAGCCCCAGGGTGTTTGCGTGGAGCCGTGGACGGGGCCGCCGAACGGGCTCAACATGCCCCATCCGACAACGGTTACGCCTGAGGCGCACCTGGTAGCTACCATGGAATGGCGCTGGCGTCGCATCGGGTAATCTATAAAAAAAATTTCGAACTTCCTTTCGTTGGCCATTCATTCCTCGTATAATGACTGATCATGGTACAAACGTGAGGAGCCGGCTTTCTCCAAGCATATTCTTCCACGTGGTCACACGGGCCCCTGATATTCTTCCAAAAGTGACCCGTTTCCTGCTCAGGAAGAAATTCGACGCGGACCGGGACGTGCGGCGCGGGGACGGCCGAGCATCCAGACCTCCGTACATGGTGAGCATCAGGATAACGAATGCCTGCAATCACCGATGTCCTGTGTGCGGGCAATACGGGGCATTTGGGTACATGGACGGGCCGGAAAAGAGAAAGGAGCTTCTGAGGACCCTCCCGGTTGGAACCTACAAGAAAATGGTGGATGACCTGGCGTTCTACCGGCCCTTCTATTACGCGACCGGCGGCGAGCCCTTTCTCTATCCCGGCCTCGTGGAGCTGATGAACTACGCCAAGGCAAAAGGAAGCAGCGTCTTCGTTGTCACAAACGGCGTCAAGCTCAAAGAACATGCGGAGGAGATGGTCCGGAATAAATGGGACCTCCTGGTGGTCTCTCTGGATGGGCCCGAGGAAGTCCATGATGCATGCAGGCGGACCGAAGGCGCATATCGAACGCTCATGGAGGGGATCGAGGCGGTGCAGGAATGGAGAGCCCGCCTGGGAAAAGCCAGACCCTTTGTCGTGACGTCCACCATTCTTTCACGCAAGAACGCGCATTGTCTCGAAGAGACGTATGAAATCGGGCGAACGCTGAAACCCGATATCATGGCTGTGTTCCTGTCCTGGTTCACCAGTGAGCAACTGGGGAAAGCGCAGCAGGAGATCCTCCGTGACGCCCTGGGCGTGGAGGCGTTCACATGGAAAGCCTACGCGCGCCAGTTTTCCGCGGAAGACGCGCAGCTTTTCATGGACGCCCTGGCCCGCGTAGAAAACAGGAAATGGCCCTTCGAGCATATCCTGGTGCCGGGCGTGAGTGTCACGGACGTGAAGGACTACTATCTTGACCCGTCGAAGATGTTCGGATTCAACAAATGCATCACCCCGTTCCTGGAAGTCAATATCATGCCGAATGGCGATGTTGTGACGTGCCGTGATTACATCGACGTCAAAGTGGGAAACATCGCGGAAAGGAAGCTCCTGGATATCTGGAATGACGAGGGCTTCATGCGCTTTCGACGGCTCCTGATAGCCAAGGGAGGGCTCCTGCCGCAGTGCACGCGATGCTGCGGCCTGATGGGATTCTGAGCCTGTCGTCAGAGTTCGCGCGCCCTTTCGCTCTCAGGCGCGAACAATCTCACTCAGCCAAGCCTTGACCGGTTCCTTCCCCATGTTGGTTTCAAAGGCCGCTGCCCGAATGTCCTGGATATGCCATCCTTTCTCGAATGCCCGCCGGATCTCCGCCTTGGTTACCCTGCGCGGCCCGTAGTCCCCGGGCTGCAGGTCACTGAAACAAAGGAGCACGAGCTTCGCTCTCGTCGCCGTTACAGAGGCGAGACTGGATACGTAGCGCGCCCTGTCCTGATCGGAAAAGACATGGAACAGCCCACAGTCAATGACAGTATCAAACGTGCGCCCCAGACCTTTGAGATCCAGGGCGTCGGCAATTATGAACTGGGTTGCTAAGCCCCGATCCCTGGCCTTGGATTCTGCCTTGCGGATGGCGTTCGGGGAAGCATCCACGCCCCACACCTCGTAGCCTTGACTGGCGAGGAACAACGCATGCTCCCCGGTGCCGCAGCCGCAGTCCAGGACAGAGCCGCGAAACTTGCCTTCTTTTTCCAATTTGACGATCTCATCCTGCGGCCTTCCGATGTCCCAGGGCGGGATACCGAGATACGCGGAATCGAATCCACTCATGGTTGATCGCCCCAACCCGTGATCTTCGGCGGTTGGGTATTGACGGTGGAGTGCTCCCAATCGATGACGTGAGGAGTCATGACGCTGGAGGTCACGACATACGAGATCAGCGAGCCGCGAGTACCGAGCCGGCCATTGAGCAGCAAAAGCGGATCCTCCGTTTCACCTTCCGGTTTCTGAAAAATACTTCGATTTTCCTTTTGTTGGCCATTCGATGGCACGCGACCGTCAAGACTTGCCGGGCGAACGAACAATCGGACGCTGGATTCCGGCTCGTCAGCCATTCGGCACTGAGCGCCTTACTCCGGCTGCCATCTCTCAGCACCCCGAACCGACGCCGTGTATTCGATGGCCTCCACAAATCCGGACATGAGCGGCTTCTCCCAGCTCTTGCCTGGGTTTTCGCCCAGAAGTGAGGCGGCGTCTCTGGCAAATCTGACGGGAAGCTCAACAGACAGCATCCTCCAGAAGCTCACGATCGCTTCCTCACGCCGGCGCACCAGGTCCGTGGTGGGCAACTTGTCGCGCTTGGCGTTGTTCACTGTCCTGGCCGCGGGAAACAGGTTCCAGGAAGGGCTTGCCTGCCAGTACGTGAACGGTATGGCGTGGTCCACATCGAAGGCTTCGTGTAGCGGCCGCGCGGTCCAAACGCACTCCAAGCCGCGGAGGCGCTTCTGACGCTCCTCATAGAAGGCGCGAACTGTCGGGTCCGTCCGGAACGGCTCCGCGCTTTGCAGCAGCTTGTCGATGACGAAGCCCGGCGGAATGTTTCCCTTGGAAAGCCTGGAAGTCATCTCGGCCCATCTCAGGATCACGGCGTCACGGATCCAGTGCCCCATGAGGGATAGCTCGCGCCAGATGTCCGCCTGAACGAGGATCCGTTTCGCACTGTCGTCAAAAGAGAACTCCGGCTCTCCCCTCGCGCCCCCCGCATACTTCACGGGCCCTTTGACGATGGCGGACCCGATGACTTGAATGGCGTTAAAGCTGAGCCGCGCCGCAGTTTCGGGCAGACTTCCCTCTGCCTGCATCCGGGCAAAGGCTGTCAGGCCCCCTTGCGGGCGGTAATAGCGGATGAGATCGGAAAGTTTCTTGCGGAAGGCAATCGACTTTCCCCCTTCCGACTCGGCGTTGATCTGGGGGATGACCGCGTCCCCTTCCAGAAGTGGCCAGTAGTACCGCAGCCACTTTTCGCTTACCTCCAGGAGCGGGACGCTGACTACTCCATTCTGCTCCCATCGGGCAGCAGCCCAGGAGGTCAAAGCAATGTCGCAGAGCGAACGGATCAGGGCCAGCTTGTACGTTGCCACTTTTCGATCCGTATTGATGATGCTTTCCACCCGGTCGATTGCTCGCGTGCTCGCCCCGGAGGACCGGAAAAACAGGGTTACCCAGAGGAAACCCCTTCCGGCGGAGTCAGCGGATTTCCATTCGTTCTGAAGCTCGAAACCGAGCCGCTCGAAAAGAAGCCGCACCTGGCCGACGGATCGGATGATCATGAGCCGGCCCGAATCATCACGCTGGGTGCCTGGCCTGACATCACCCCGCTCGATCGGCATGGATATCAGGAGCTTCCCGCCCTTCGTGAGACGCTCGCGCAGCTCGAAGACGGTATCGAAGAGCTCCCCCTCCGGGATGTGCATGATCACCGCGGAAAGAAGGATGCCGTCATACTTCAGCTGGATTTCGGAGGGAAGGCCTCCCGGCAGGAAGCCCTCAAACAGCTTGCCGCGAAGCTCCGGGTGAGCAGTCACGGCGTGCCTGCGCAGTTCGACGCTCGGTTCCACAGACTCCACGTCCACGCCCAGTTCGAGCAGCCGTGCCGCGTCCCTCCCGCTGCCGGCACCGACCTCCAGAATCCGTTCGCCACGTTCAAACACGAACGGAAACAGGGACGACACGCCTGGGGCCGCCGCTTCGTATCGGCGCGTGACCTCCTCTGCGTGGCTGTCGTAGTAGCGCAGCGTCTGGCTGTCCATGATTCGTCAGGCCACTCGCAGTGTACAACGCTTCGCCTCTGCGGCCAACCAAGGCACCGAGCGTGCCCCGCCCGAAAGGCCGGCCCCGTCCGGCAGCTGCGCCTCCATGGTGCGCGCACCCCCGTCCACCTCTGTCGACGGACTCGCTACCCGGTGCTCCAAATCGCTGGCCCCTGACTCGTTTCAAGCATTGGCGAAGACGGGCCGCTGTACTAAGTTACCTTTGTGTCCGAGAACAGGCGCCATGACCAACCGTGAGCTTGCCGAAACATTCACCCTGGTAGCCAACCTCCTGGAGATCAAGGGCGAGACGGTTTACAAGACCCTGGCCTATCGCAGGGCGGCGGAAAGCCTGACACCCTGGCCGGGGACGTCAACCAGTACTGGAAAGAGGAAAGGTTGCTCGAGATCCCGGGCGTCGGCAAGTCCATCGCCGAGAAGATCGACGAGCTGATGCGTACGGGCAGCCTTCAGTACCTCCAGAAGCTTGAGCAGGAGGTCCCGCCGGGACTTGCGGAGTGGCTTCAGGTGCCGGGGCTGGGTCCCAAGAAGGTGGCGCTGATCTGGAAGGAGCTGAGGATCACGACCCTGGCGGAGCTGACTGCCGCCGCACGGGAGGGCAAGCTGCGAAAGCTCACGGGTCTGGGGGAGAAGTCCGAGGCGCAGATCCTGAAAGGGATCGAGTCGCTGGCACGCCGGTCGGGACGCGTTCCCCTGGGCCGGGCGTGGCCGCTGGCCCAGCAGATCATCGCCGCGCTGAGGAAAGTGAAAGGGGTGACGGCTGCCGAACCGGCCGGGTCCCTTCGCCGCATGCGCTCAACTGTCGGAGACCTGGACATCCTGGTTGCCGCACGGGAATCCGAGCCGGTCATGGAGACCTTCACGACGTTGCCGGGCATCAACCGGGTGCTTGGCAAGGGGGAGACCAAGGCGAGCATCGAGTTTGCCGACGGGGTGCGCGCCCAGGTCTGGGTGCACCCGCCGGAGAGGTTCGGGACAGCCCTGCAGTATGCCACCGGATCGAAGGACCACAACGTGCAGCTTCGGCAGCTGGCCCTTGACAAGGGCCTGTCGCTCTCCGAGCACGCGTTGACCAGGACCGACGGGTCCGGCGAGATCCTCTGCGCCACAGAAGGAGAAGTCTACGAAGCGCTTGCGCTCCCGTGGATCCCGCCCGAGCTTCGGGAGGATCGCGGCGAAGTGCAGGCTGCCAGGGCAGGGAAGCTCCCGAAGCTGATCGAAGTCCGGGACATCAGGGCGGACCTGCACACGCATTCGACATGGTCGGACGGCACGTTGTCGATGCTCGATCTTTCGCGGGCGGCCGCCCGGCGCGGGATCAAGGTCATCGCCTTCACAGATCACTCCGTGGGCCTGGGAATGACAAACGGCCTGAGCATGGAGCGTCACGCCGGGCAGCAGGCCGAGATCCAGGCTGTCCAGCGCCAGCTGGGCAACGGCATCCTGGTCCTTCACGCCACGGAGGTGGAGATCAAGGCGGACGGCACGCTGGACTACCCCGACGAGTTCCTGGCCTCCCTGGACCTGGTGATGGCCTCGCTGCACTCGACCCTTCGCCAGGAACGGGAGAAAGTCACGCAGCGGCTGATACGAGCCATCCGCAATCCGCATGTGGATATCATCGGCCACCCGACGGGGCGCCTGATCCCGGATCGACCGGGCGCTGACCTGGATATGGACGCCGTGTTGGCCGCCGCCGCGCAGTCCGGTGTGGCGCTGGAGATCAACGCAAGCCCCTACCGGCTGGACCTGGAGGATATCTACGCTCGACGCGCAAAGGAAATGGGAATCCCCCTGAGCATCAACACCGACGCCCATTCCGAGGCGGATCTCGACTTGCTGCCCTTCGGCGTGGCCCTTGCCCGCCGGGCCTGGCTGGCGGCAGAGGATGTGATCAATACGTGGCCAACGGACAGGCTGCTCGACTGGCTGAGGAAACGCGGGCAGTCTCGGTGAGCCGGGGCGCCTATCCCCTTTCCAGCGCGAGTCCGGCCGCGATCACCGTTTCGTCATTCGGGGCTGCCAGCTGCATGTTCCCGATGGCAAGGCCTGCCCAGCCGGTCAGGTTGATCCAGCGCATGAATGAGGAGAAAGGCAGCCGGATGTCGCCCTCGTCCGCGTTCTCTGCCGGCAGCTCGATGGCATAGCATGGGCTGAGGTAGAGGTCCACCTCCGACTTGTAACGCCGCCATTCCTCGATTGCCCGGTACGCCGCGGCAACCTCACCCGGGTCCACTTTCTGGGCGGCCGTCAGCTTCCTCCGCACCACGTCGGTGTACTCCTCCGCGCGAGAGGGGAAGGTCGCCGCGTGGGACCGCTTTGCCTCGTGGAGGAACTGCGGGAATACGTTGGCGGTGGCATTCGGAACTCTCGCTTCGACCACCCGCGCGCCCAGCCGCTGGATGGCGGCCACCCATTCCTCCGCAAGGTCGCTCCTCTCCGTGGGCCGGCCATCGCCGAGCTCGGGTGGCTGCCGCAATAGCCCGACCACCAGTCCGCGGAGCCGCGCCTCCGGGAGTGGCCGCGCCGCGAGCACCGACCACAGAAGGGCGACGTCGGCGACCGAGCGAGCCATGGGCCCGACCGTGTCGAGCATTGGAACCAGGGGGAAGACGCCGTCGGTCGGAATATTCCCCCAGCGCGGCTTCAGCCCTACGGTGCCGCACGCCGCGCTGGGGAGCCGGATGGAGCCGCCGGTGTCGCTGCCGATCCCCAGGTCGACCAGCCCGGCAGCCAGCGCCGCCGCGTTTCCCGCGCTCGAACCGCCTGTTGTCTTTCCGGGCTTTGCCGGATTGTGGACCGTCCCATACCACGGGTTCCGGCCCAGGACGCTCCACGCAAACTCCGGCAGGTTCGCCTTGCCCACCAGAACGGCTCCGGCGCGGATGGCGCGCTGGACCACGGTGGCGCTTCGCCTGGGGATGTTCTCCGCATAGAGGCGCGAACCGTACGTCGTTCGGATGCCCGCCGTGTCGATCAGATCCTTGACGAGCAGCGTCCTCCCCGCGAGCGGCAACGCGGGAGCGGCGGCCGCGGACGCCGAGGGCGGCAGCTCCGGCGGCTCGACCCGCGTGATGATTGCGTTGTAGGGATCTGTGCTCACAACCACAGGGTCGCCCACAATACTCCGCATATCAAGTCCCAGAGACATGGACTCATGAACGCAGGTGTTTCTTCGGCATGGACAACGACATGAAATTCCATCTTGCAATGCATGTTTTTCATGGTATGCTTGCTTGTGATGGTCGAGCGCACCCATCTGTTTTCTGCCTTAAAGAAGGCTCTCTCCCGTAGCCGCGTCGTCGTCCTCACGGGACCACGGCAGTGCGGAAAAACCACCCTGGCACGCCAGCTTCTCAGCGAGACGTCAGTCAACTACTTCGATCTGGAGGATCCGGCGGACCTGGACAGGCTGGCTGAGCCAATGACGGCGCTCAGACCCCTCAAGGGGTTGATTGTCATAGACGAGGTGCAACGTCGGCCGGACCTGTTCCCTGTTCTGCGAGTGTTGGCCGACCGCCGTGATGCCACAACCCGGTTCCTGATCCTGGGAAGCGCTTCAGGTGATCTCCTCCGCCAGACCTCGGAGAGCCTCGCGGGGAGGACAGAACGCGTGATCATGAGCGGCTTCTCCCTGAGAGAGTTGGGGGCGAACGCTGAGGAGAAGCTCTGGCTTCGGGGAGGCTTGCCGCCCTCCTATCTGGCACGAAGTGAGGCTGATAGCAGAGTCTGGCGGAAAAGTCTCATTCAAACGCTTCTTGAGCGCGATTTTCCCCAGTGGGGAGTCCGCGTGCCGGCTATGGCTCTCCTGCGCTTCTGGACAATGCTTGCGCACTATCACGGTCAGACTTGGAACGCCGCCGAGCCAGCGCGCGCCCTGGGCGTCAGCGAATCGACGGCCCGCCGCCATCTCGATGTTCTGACGGACGCCCTGGTCATTCGGCAATTGCTGCCCTATCACGCAAATATCAGCAAGAGACAGGTGAAAGCCCCGAAGGTTTACGTCCGAGACACGGGGCTCCTGCACCAACTACTCGGCATCGGCACACAAAAGGAGTTGCTCAATCATCCCAAGGTCGGCGCGTCGTGGGAAGGGTTTGTTATCGAGCAGCTCCTGATGACGGAGCCACACGAAGAAGCATTCTTCTGGTCAACTCATCAAGGGGCTGAGATCGATCTGATCCTGCGTCGAGGTGACAGTTTTTTGGGCGTCGAGTGCAAGCGAACAGACAGGCCGCACATGACCCCATCTGTCCGCATCGCCATGGAGGATCTCAGGCTGTCACGAGTGGCGGTTCTGTACCCGGGAACCAAGCGTTTCGCGATTGCCGAAAAGGTAGAGGCCGTGCCCGTGCAGGCTCTCGAGAAGGGCGTATCAATCTTTGAGAAGGGCAAGGAGTGATCGGATACCTTTGGGACCTGCGTCGATGACTCATGTCGCGCGCGCCATTCCGGAACCTTGCCAAGATCTCTTGACCGCCCAAGATCCGTTGCCCAAGATCCGTTATGGAAGGTACTGATATTCAATGCAGACTTGCAGATTGAAAGAAACCGGTCTATTCTACTTCGACGATTCTGTTTTGGATCGCATCATAATGTTATGAACACAATAAGATTTCATTCCAGACTGTAGCGCCCGCATTCGATGCACCGGAGGCGAACAAGTTGCAGCAGCAAAATATCCCAATAAGCACTCTCGTTGACATGTATAAGCGAGGAGAGTTGCGGCTGCCCGAGATACAACGGCATTTCGTTTGGCGCTCTACGAGGGTGCGGGACCTGCTGGATTCTCTCTACCGTGGCTACCCGAGTGGCTCGATTCTCATGTGGGAAACCGACGAACCGATCCCGACCCGAGATTCCGCCGTAGCTCAGGACACGAACGCCTTTGTCGGTCGGAAGCTGCTGCTGGACGGTCAGCAACGCTTGACGTCCTTGACCGCGGTTATCAGCGGGGAGCAGGTCACCGTTCGGCGTCGAAAGAAGCCGATCGACATTCTGTTTAATCTTGACCATCCGGATGGCCCTCCGGCTGAAGTGGCCGAGGTGGATGCGGACGATGATTCGCCAACTTTGTCGGAGGACGAAATTGCCGACGACGAGGATGAAAACGGCGAAAGCGAAGTCGATGTAGCCGCGCGCTTTTCATCGAGAACTTTCATTGTTGCGAGCAAGAACATAGCGGCGTCCCCGAAATGGGTTTCGGTAAGCCGAGTGTTCAAGAGCGCTAACGACTCAGAGTTCCTGCGTAAGGCAGGTGTGACAACTTTCGATGACCCCCGATATGAGAAGTACACGCAGCCGTTGAACAGGCTGCGGCAGATCAAGGATTACACCTACGTGGTCCATGTGCTCGAGAGATCAATGAGTTACGAGGAGGTCACGGAGATTTTTGTCCGAGTGAACTCACTTGGGGCAAAACTTAGGTCGTCCGACCTTGCGCTCGCCCAGATAACCTCTCGGTGGCAGAACCTGCTTGCGGACTTTGAGGCCTTTCAAGAGGAATGCGAGCAGAGCTGGTTCACCCTGGACTTTGGTCTTCTGGTGAGATCCATGGTGGTGCAGGCGACTCATCAGTGCCTCTTTCGTACTGTCGGCTCTACTCCGATATCCAGGCTCAAAGAAGGGTGGAATGAAGCAAGGGAAGGCCTACGCTTTGCGATCAATTTCCTGAGAACGAACGCCGGAATTGAAAACGAGTCGCTGTTGTCTTCACCTTTCTTCATCGTTCTGCTGGCGGCGGTAAGCAGGGAAAAAGACAACAAACTGAGTCAGGCGGAGCAGCAGGCATTGATGCACTGGCTACTCGTTGCAAACGCACGCGGACGCTACTCCCGTGGTTCCAGTGAGTCGCTCCTTAACGAGGATCTGTCGATAGTGTTCAAATCCGGGTCGGTTGGGTCTCTGATGGAACCACTCAAGAGGCAGTTTGGACGGCTAACGATTGAGTCCGAAGACCTCGCCTCGCGTGGCGCCAACAGTCCTTTATTCTCCTTGGCGTACTTGGCGCTTAAGGATGCAGGTGCTCAGGACTGGTTCAGTGGCCTTGGCCTATCTCTTACGCACCAGGGGCGGCTTCATTTCATACAGTGGCATCATATCTTCCCTAAGTCTATTCTCAAAAACAAAGGCTTTGAAACCGGCGAGATAAACGAGATCGCCAACATGGCTTTCATTACCGGGCAGACTAACCGGCGGATCAGCAACAAGAGCCCTGCAGATTACATGCCCGCGATAATCGACGCCCAGGGTGCCGGTGCGCTCGAATCGCAGGCAGTCCCCGTAGATCCCTCCTACTGGAAGATCGACGCATATGGCGAGTTCCTCAAGACACGCCGCGCGGCTCTGGCGGCGAAGATGAACGAATTCGTAGCGCGAAAGGGCGGGTCGTAGATGGCCGCTTGCCCGACGGGCAATGCATGGAGCTGATGTGGCGCCAAAGGAGAGTCCGACCGTGACTCGAACGACCGACGTCTTCCGGTTCCACCGGGACGTAATGGACCGGTACCAGTCGTTCTCCCGTAGCTTCATCGACATCGACGACGCCCAGATCGAAGTTGCCTTGCAGGATGAGGGCAGACTCAAGACCATGTGGCCCGAGCCGTTAATCCAGTTCAACCCGTCGTATCAACCGGGCGCACGCATCGAATCCTTGGTGACTGAGAGGGTTCTTGAGCCCGCAATGGCATCGGTCTTTTCGGGATTCACGCTGCACCGCCACCAGGAGGAAGCGCTCCGTCTGGGGGCTGCCGGAAAGGGCTTCGTAGTGACCTCAGGCACGGGCTCGGGCAAATCCCTCACGTTCTTCGGTACGATCTTCAACGAGATCCTGCGGCACCCCGGCCCGGGCGTTGTCGGCCTTGTCTGCTATCCCATGAATGCGCTCATCAATTCGCAGACGGGTGAGATCAAAAAGTACGCGGAGCGCTATAAAGCAACTACTCACCGGGATTTCCCCTTCTCATTCGGCCAGTACACGGGGCAGGAGGAGGAGGACAAGCGAGACACGATGCGGATTGCGCCTCCCCACGTCCTCCTCACCAACTACATGATGCTCGAGCTGATCCTGACTCGACAGAGAGATTCAGATATCCGGGAAGCCATCTTCAAGAACCTGAAGTTCATCGCATTCGACGAGCTTCACACCTTCCGAGGTCGGCAGGGTGCGGACGTCGCACTGCTGATCCGAAGGATCAAGGCGGAGTGCGCGCATCCGATCGTCTGCATCGGAACATCGGCCACCATGACCGGTGGCGCAACCTCGGAGGATCGCAAGACCCGTGTCGCCGAAGTGGCAACGACCTTCTTCGGTGACCGCTTCACGCCGGCTCAGGTCATCGAGGAATCGCTGACGGCCATCTCGGTCCACCACCCGAACCCCGGGTCCACGGAGCTCGCGGCGGCTATCGACACACCGACGGCCGTGGCAAGCGCGGAGGAGCTGAGTGCCGCCCCCCTTTTTCGATGGGTCGAGCGTGTGGTGGCCCTGAGGCCGGATGGCGGCGGCTATCAGCGCGGACCTGCCAAGACTGCGGGGGACATGGGCCGCGTCCTTGCAGAAGTGTCGGGCCGAGATGAATCCGCGTGTCGAGCCGCGCTCGAGGGCCTGTTTACGCGGATCGCGGCTGCAAACGAGAAGATAGCCCGGGAACACACCGACCCGACGTCCCGCCCTGCATTCGTCCTGCCTTTCAAGCTCCATCAGTTCATCGCGCAGACCGCCTCCCTCTCCGTGTCTCTCCACCGAGGAAGCGACAGGCTGATCGACTTTGACGGGGTTCCGTCCCGAACAATCGGGGAAACGACATATCCCCTATACCCCGTGGTGTTCAACCGCTCCTCGGGAAAGCCGTTCCTGTGCGTGAAGAAAAACCTTGCGGAGGGCAAGCTGGAGGCGCGGGATTTCAGCGACGACAGCCTCCCCGAGGAAGAGAGAGACAGCCGCGAATACGGGTACCTTCTCTGCGACGAGCAGGCGTGGAGACCCGACGAGGACCTCGCCAATCTGCCGGCGGAATATACGCGCGAGGTCGGCGGGGTTCTCACGCTGAAGAAGGAGTACCTGGGCAAGTTCCCTTCCGAGATCACCTATTTCGTCGACGGCACGTATCGGGATGGATTCGCCGCGGACATGGGCGGTGGCCTCAAGGGGTGGTACCTCCCCGTGAAGTTCATCTATGACCCCACGAGCGGCGACCTCTACCACCATCAGACCAGTGAGTTCGCCAAGCTCTCCCGCATCGGGCTCGAGGGGCGGTCCACCACCACCACGGTCATCTCCCTTGCCATCCTGGACGCGATGAAAGGGCTCGGCTTCGCTGACAAGGACACGAAGCTCCTCAGCTTCTCGGACAACCGCCAGGATTCCTCCCTGCAGTCGGGACATTTCAACGATTTCATCTCAACCGTCCGGCTCCGGGCCGCCCTGGTGAAGGCGTTGCGGGAGAAGGGGCCCATCCCCTTCTCCACGATCGAGTCCGAGGTCTTCGATCGTCTCGGGCTGAAGTTGGCCGACTATGCGGTGATCCCGGAGTCCGGAGAGGTGTTCGACTCCCGCATCAGATCGCTCCAGGAGATCATGAAGACCCTCCTGAAGTACCTCCTCCTCTCCGACCTGGGCAATGCTTGGCGCGTCAACCTGCCGGGGCTGGAGGCGTGTGGTCTCCTGCGGATCTCCTACGAGAAGTGGGAAGAGCGGATCAAGGACGCCCGATGGCTTCCGCTGCGCCGCCAGTGCGAGGAGGCGGGCGCCGACTTCGAAAGCCTGATGTTCCAGATCCTCGACTCCTTCCGGAAGCTCCACGCAATCGACAGTCGCGCGTACTACGACGACACAGCCCTGCGGAAGAATCTCCTCCTCTTCAAGGAGAGTCTGAACGAGGATTGGGTTCCCGAAGAGAACGAGATCAGGAGCCCGGCCTGGCTCATGCTGAAACGGGCCTTCCTTCCCCGCGGCATGGGCTACGCGCAGAGTATCGGGGAGTTGAGCAGGCTCGGGGTCCACGTGCGCAGGCTGCTGGGCGGTGACGCAAAGCTCGACAGCATGAGCTATCGGGATTTCATAACCGAGGTCTTGAAGCTCATGGAATCCGCGGGCTGGCTTGTGGCGGTTGCCGTCCCGGACAACGGACAAGCATACCGACTCAGGGCGGAGGCGATCATCTGGGAGCCGGGGGACGGCACCGTTCCCGAGGACCCGGTGTTCCGGCCCAATGTGCGAAAGATCGCGCGAAAGCCCAACGCTTTCTTTGCCGACCTGTACAGGACTGCGGTCGTCGAAGGCAGGATCAAGTCGCGGGAGCACACCGGCCAGATCGACAAAGAGGAGCGGAGGAAACGGGAGGACGCATTCCGCGCCGGAACCCTTGCGGCACTGTACTGCTCACCTACCATGGAGCTTGGCATCGATATCGCGGAGCTCAGCGTAGTACATATGCGCAACGTTCCGCCCAATCCCGCCAACTACGCTCAGCGCTCGGGCCGGGCAGGCAGGAGCGGGCAACCGGCTCTCGTCTTCACGAGCTGCAGCCGCCAATCCGCTCACGACACGCACTACTTCAGTGACAGAAACGGCATGGTGAGTGGAACCGTCAACGCGCCGCGGCTCGACCTGTGCAATGAGGACCTCCTCAAGAGCCATTTCAATGCCCTGTACCTGACCACGCGGGGCATTCCCCTTCTGGAGGGAAGCGTTCACGATGTGATTGACGTGGCCGAACCGCTCTTGCCGGTGAAGGACTCAACCCGGGCCGAGCTTTCCCAGGCATTCGCGCATGGAGACCGGGTGCTTGCCAAGTGGCGGCGAGTCGTCGCTGACCTGGAACCGAAGCTGTACGAAACGTCCTGGTACAGCTCGGGGTGGAGCGAAGAGCTCCTCCGCGGGATGTTCTCTTCCTTCGACAACGCGCTCGATCGCTGGAGGAGCCTCTGGAATCAGCACAAGTCACAGGTCGAGGCGGCCCGACGCGTCATCGACAATACGACGATCAAGACAACGAGCCCGGAGCACCGCGCGGCGCAGCGCAATCTGGCCCTTGCGTACAAGCTGCGGAAGCTCCTGATGAACGAAGTAAAGGGAGACACATACTCGGAGTTCTACTCCTACCGCTACCTGGCAAGCGAAGGCTTCCTCCCCGGGTACAACTTCACGCGGCTTCCCGTTCGCCTCTTCCTGGACGGGGAGAAAGGCGCTGAGTCCATCAGCCGGGACCGCGTCGTTGCCATCCGGGAGATGGGGCCTGAGAACGTCATCTACCACAACGGCTCCAAGTACAAGGTCACCCGGGCCCAGATCCAGGAGACGGCCAGCGAGACCGAGGAAGCCACCGTCTGCACGGAATCCGGCTACTTCCTTATGGGTGAGGAGATGAAACGCAACACAGACCCGTGGACCCACGCCTCCCTCGACGGTCACACGGAAACCTTCCGGGACCTCCTGACCCTTCCCGACGGCATCGCCGAGCGCACCGAGCACATTACGTGCGCGGAGGAGGAGCGCCAGCGGCTGGGCTACCGGATCGACACCTGGTTCCGCTACACCGGCGACCCTGACCGGCTGGACGAGATCCGACTCATGGGCGGCGACGACGTCCTGTTGCGGCTGCGCTACCTTCCCTCGGCCCAGATCGTCTACGTGAACGTGAAGTGGCGCGCCAATGAAGAAGAGGGTTTCGTGCTCAACAAGATCTCGGGCCACTGGCGGGGCCACGGTTTCCGGGAGCGTGTGCTTGCCGGCAAGGAAAAGTCAAGCAAGATGAAGCCCGAGGATCTGGCCGTTGTGAAGCTCTACACGACGGACACTGCCGACGCGCTCTACATCGAGCCGCTGAAGGTCCTCGGTCTCGACTACGCGGGGCGGGTCACGCTCCAGTACGCGCTGAAGACGGCGGTGGAAAGGGTCTTCCAGGTGGAAAGCTCGGAGCTGGGCGTCACGCCGATCGGCAACAAGGAATGGCCGAATCTCCTCATGTTCGAGGCGTCGGAGGGGAATCTCGGCGTCATGGCTGCCATGGTCCGGGAGAAGGACAAGTGGCGCAGCGTGATCGAGGAGGCGTGGAAGCTCTGCCGATTCGACGATGCCGACTACAAGGACAAGGCGAGTTACCTGGACCTCCTGAGCTACTACAACCAATCCGACCATGCCGTGATTGACCGATTCCTCATCCGCCAGGCCCTCGAACGCATGCGGGAGGCGCGTGTCGAGGTGGGGGCTTCCATCGCAGGCACCTATGAGGAGCAGTACCGCAAGCTCCTTGCCGCGCGCGATGAGTCCAGCTCTACGGAGAAGGTATTCCTGGACTACCTCTACGAGCATGGCCTGCGCCTGCCCGACGAGGCGCAACGCCGTATCGAGGGACTCTACTGCCAGCCCGATTTCTACTACGCCTCGGGACCCGGCAAGAACGCGCTCCCCGTCCACGTCTTCTGCGACGGCACGCCGCACGATACAGAACCGGTAGCCGCGCACGACAGGGATCAACGCACGGCGATCCTCGACAGGGGAGAGGAGTACATCGTCTACAACTACCGCGATTCGCTGGATGAGCTCGTGGCCCGACGGCCCGACATATTCCGAAAGGTCAGGTAGCGGGCATGGAATACAGGGCAGGGACCCTCGTCCACGCGCGGGGCCGCGACTGGGTGGTTCTTCCCACGGAGAGGGACGACCTGCTCCGGCTCAAGCCGCTGGACGGCAGGGAGGAGGACGTCTGCGGCATCTTTGTGCCCCTGACCAGGGAAGGCGATGTCCGCCCCTCCCAGTTCACGCCCCCCACCGTCGCGGACCTGGGGAGCGTCCGCGCCGCCCGACTCCTGTTCGATGCTTCCCGCCTCTCCCTCCGTTCCGCGGCGGGTCCCTTTCGCTGCGCGGCGAAGCTCGGCTTCCGACCCCGCAGTTACCAGATGGTGCCGCTCATCATGGCTCTCCGCCAGAAGGGCCCGGTGCGCCTCCTCATTGCCGACGACGTGGGCGTGGGAAAGACGGTGGAGGCCATCCTCATCGTCAAGGAGCTTCTCGAACGTCGGGAGATCACACGCTTTGCCGTTCTCTGCCCGCCGCAGTTGTGCGAGCAGTGGCAGACAGAGCTCAAGGACAAGTTCCAGATCGACGCGGTGATCATCCGCACCGGCACTCAGGCGGCTCTGGACCGCCAGGTGCCCGGGGACACGAGCGTGTTCCGCTACTTTCCCTACCAGGTCATCAGCATCGACTACATCAAGGCAGACAACCGCTACTCGGTCTTCGCCTCGGAAGCGCCGGAGTGCATCATCGTGGATGAGGCACACTCCTGCGCCAGGCCGGAGGGCGCGCACGCGGGCCAGCAGCTCCGCCACCGCCTCGTGCGGGAGATCGCAAAGAAGAAGGACCAAAGCCTTATCCTCGTGACCGCCACACCGCACTCCGGCAAGGAGGGGGAGTTCCGCTCCCTTCTCGGCCTCTTGAAGCCCCAGCTCGAGGAGGGCGACTGGGACGGCACCGACGAATCGACAAAGGCCTTCCGTGCCGAGCTTGCCCGCTACTTCATTCAGCGCAAGCGGGAGAATATCGCCGTGTGGATGGACGAGCGCACACCCTTCCCAAAGCGCACGGCCATCGATTTCCCCTACAAGCTCTCCGCGCCCTATCAGAAGCTCTACGATGAGGTGCTCCTCTTCTCATCGCGCCTCATGGCACGAAAAGCGGGAAGCGAGCACGAGCAGCGATTCCGCTACTGGTCTGCCCTCGCCCTGCTGCGGGGGATCATGTCCAGCCCGCGCGCCGGCGCGCTCATGCTGAACAACAGGGCCGGTGCTGCCCGAGGTGGCGCCGAGGAAGCCTCCACGGAGAATCCCCACTACGAGCGGCTGGAGACTACAGACGACGAGCTGCCCGGCGCCGTGCTCGACGCCATTGCATGGACTGCGGAGGAGAGAAGGCGCCTTCACCGGTTTCGCGGAACGGCTACTCAGCATGCAGGGAACAGAGGCTGACGTGAAGATCGCCTCATGCCTTCTACAATTGCAGAAATGGCACAAGGCAGGCTACAGCCCGATCGTCTTCTGCCGCTATATCGAGACAGCGAAGTACGTTGCGGAGCGGATCGCGGAGAAGCTGGGCTCCGGCGTGCTTGTGGAGTGCGTAACGAGCGAGGACCCAGACGACATCCGCCGTGGCCGCATCCAGGCCATGGCTCCCGAGAGGACGGGAAACAAGAGGCGCCTCCTGGTGGCAACGGACTGCCTCTCGGAGGGCATCAATCTCCAGGGCCTCTTTGACGCCGTGCTGCACTACGACCTGCCGTGGAATCCCAACCGCCTGGAGCAGCGCGAAGGCCGCGTGGACCGATTCGGCCAGACGAGGGCCGAGGTGCAGTCCTGCCTTCTCTACGGCGCGGACAATCCCATGGACCAGATCGTTCTGAAGGTGCTGTACCGGAAAGCGCGTGCGATCCGCGACAAGATCGGGGTGAGTATCCCGTTCCCCGAGGACTCCCGTGTGTTCCTCGATACGATCTTCAAGGCCGTGCTCGCCGAGGCGGAGAGAAAGAGGCGGCCCGTGGAGCAGATGGAGCTGTTCAGCCTCGAGGAGATGGTCCGGTCCGAGGAGGAGCTGGACAAGCTGGTCTCGGTCACGGAGAAGAAGGAAGCGGCCCTCCGATCCATATTCGCGCAGCAATCGATCAAGGCCCAGGAGATCGAGGAGGACCTCGCCGTCACCGATGAAGCAGTGGGAAGGCCCGAGACGGTATACCGATTCGTGGATTCCTCCCTGCGCGAGCTTTTCGGCGTCGAAGCGGAGAAGAATCCCGACGAGCTGGAGCTCCAGGTCCATCGCTCGAAGTTCCCGGAGAAGCTGACACCATGGCTTGCCGCCGCAGCGGGAAAAGCGGACGCGCGCATCGCATTCCGCGCGCCGGTGAACGAGGGATACACCTACTGGGGCCGCAATCACGACGCCGTGGAGGCCCTCTGTCGGACCGTGCTCTCCGAGTCGCTGAACCCGGCCCGGCAGAACAAGAGCGTCGCGCGCGCCGCGGTGGTCGCCTCTCGCGCGGTGAAAGAGCGCACGGCCATCTACGTTCTTCGCGCGCGGCACGTGATCCAGGATGCAAGGGAGAAGAAGCTCCTCGTTGCGGAGGAGGTGCTTCTCCAGGGCCTGTCGGGCCCCTCACGCTCGCCCGTCCCCCTCGAAACGATCAGTGCGTTGATGGATGACCCGCAGGTGGCGGCCGACCTTCCGCTGGAAACGCAGACGCGCAACTGGAGCGGGAGCTTTCCCTGATCCCGGACCTGCGGTCGTCTTTCGACGCGCTGGCCTTCCAGCGCGCCGAAGAGCTGATCAGCCAGCACGAGCGCTACTACAGGGCAGTGGGGACCGAGGCGCGAAGCGGCAGACTCCACGTGGTGGAGCCGGTGATCCCCATGGATATCCTGGGACTCTACATATTTCTTCCGGTGGACATATGAAGTACGAAGCGGTCACGTGGGAGGGAGCCCTGATCGGGCCGGAAACCCTGGACAAGCTCGTCGACGACAACGCCATCAAGGGTCAGAAGCCGGGAGACTTCGGCATCAAGGGCAGGGTACGCGACGAGATGCTGGAGGCCTGGGCGGAAGCCAAGGCCCAGTGGGCGCTGTTCAGCGCGCGCCGCGGACGGGAGGACGCCAAGGACCTTTACGGCACGAGCCGCACGCGCCAGTCCTGGATCATCCCCTTCCTCTCTCTTCTCGGCTATGAGCTGGAGAATGCTCCCGCCGCGGAGGCCGCCGGAAAGAGCTTCCCCATCAGCCATCGGGCCGCGGGCAGGGTGTGCCCGGTTCACATCGTGGGCTTCACGGAGAGCCTGGACAGGAAGCGTGAGGGCGCGCGCACGAGCCCGCACAGCATGGTCCAGGAGTACGTGAATCTTTCCGACACGCTCTTTGCCCTTGTGACCAACGGCCTCAGCTTCCGGCTCCTCCGCGACTCCAGCCGGCTCATCAAGCTTTCCTATCTCGAGTTCAACCTCGAGCGGATCTTCGAGGAGGAGCTCTTCCCGGACTTCGCTCTCCTCTTCCGTCTGCTCCATATCAGCCGTTGGCCCCTGGCCAACCCCGACGGGAGCCCCGCGGGCCAGGCCTCCGATTGCCTCCTCGAGACCTACCACCAGGACAGCCTCGAGAATGGGAGCCGTATCCGGGAGAAGCTCTCGGACGCAGTGATCAACGCCATCACTCTGTGGGCAAACGGTCTCCTTGCCCACCCCGACAACGGCGCGTTCCGTGCCGGCTTCGCTTCGGACGCCACGGCCCCGCGCCGCTTCTACGATGCGCTCCTCACCCTTGTGTACCGCATCCTCTTCCTCCTCGTCATCGAGGAACGTGATCTCACACATCCGACCGATGCGGATGCAGCCCTGAAGCGCGTATACCGCGACTACTACTCCCTCTCCGCCCTGCGTGGCCGCAGTCGTCGGATTGCGCGGGAGGAAGCGCGATACAGTGATCTCTGGCAGTGCCTCCGGGACTGTTTTCGGCTCTACGAGGATGCCGGTCGGGCCGAGACCCTCGGCCTCAAACCCCTCGGCGGCGATCTCTTCTCCCCCGAATCACTCCGCCTGTTCGACGGTCTGTCCCTCGACAACAGGACCTTTGCCGAGGGGTTTCAGCTCCTGGACTCCTACGAGGATGACACCCGAGGCGTGCGGGTGCGCGTGAATTACGCGGCCCTCAATGTGGAAGAGTTCGGCTCGATCTACGAGGGCCTCCTCGACTACGATGCGCGTGTGACCGCCGTCGGGGCGGGCCTGAGCTTCTCCTTCCAGAAAGGCGACGACCGTGCAAAGAGCGGCAGCCACTACACGCCCGAGGAGCTCGTCCAGCCCCTGATCGAGCATGCCCTCCAGCCCCTCATCGAATCCTGCCTCCGGGAGGCGAATGCTGAGGAGAGGCTGCTGAGCCTGAAGATCTGCGACGATGCCTGCGGCTCCGGTCACATACTCCTGAACGCAGCGCGCCGGATCGCCCTGGAGGTGGCGCGCCTGCGCACGAAGGCGGACAATCCCGATCCTTCGAGCTACCGCAAGGCCCTTCGCGATGTGATTGAGCGATGCGTCTACGGCGTTGACTTCAACCCGCAGGCCCTGCGCCTCTGCAAGGTGGCCCTGTGGCTGGAAGGCCACAACCCCGGCCAGTCCTTGGGTTTCCTCGATCACCACCTCAAGTGCGGCGACAGCCTTGTCGGTCTCACCCGTGCCGATGACCTGCTGGCGGGCATCGCGGAGGAAGCCTTTACGCCGCGAGACGGTGACGACAAAGACTACGCCGCCGCGCTTCGCAAGAGGCACAAAAACGAGCGCGCCGAGTCGGCGAGCAAGCAGAATCTCCTGGACTGGCAGTCGGAGGTCGGCGATTCCCTCAAGACGGTCATCGAGACTCTCTCCACCGTGACCCGGATGGACGACTCCACCCCTGAAGCGGCGGCGCACAAGAAGGAGACATATCTCCTTGTCACCCAAGGGTCAGCATGGCGGCGGCTCAAGGCGCTTGCCGATATCCAGCTTGCCCCTTTCTTTGTGCAGAAGAAGCCGGACTGCGCCGTGGCAACGGAGCAGGAATACCGCGCCTTCCTGAACGGCAGGGAGGACACGGAGAAGCATCCCATCAGCGAGAAGGCCGCGGAGGTCTCCGAGTCCCGGCGCTTCTTCCATTGGTTCCTGGAGTTCGCCGAGGTCATGCAGGATGGAGGCTTCGACTGCTTCCTGGGGAATCCGCCGTTTTTGGGTAACCGAAAGCTACGCGGGTCTTTCGGACTCGATTATCTCGACTACTTGAAATACGCGTACGCGCCCGCGGGCGCGATTGACCTCATTGGGTATTTCGTCCGGCGCAACTACTCGCTCCTCAAGCCGGAGCGTGCCATGGGGACATTGGCCACAAACACTATCGCACAGGGAGGAACCAGGGAAGGCGGGCTCGATGTCATCGAGAAGGAAGGCGGATCTATTGTTATGGCTGTCAGAAGCAGACCGTGGCCCGGCGCAGCTGCGGTCGAAGTAAGCCTCGCTGCTATCTACAAAGGAGCATGGACCGGAAATCGAGTCCTTGACGGGAAGCAGGTCGACTTCATCTCTACCTACTTCGACGACCAGAAGGGCGTCGGAAATCCTTTCCCGCTGGCCGCCAACGCGGGCAAGAGCTTTCAGGGATCCATCGTCCTCGGTCCGGGCTTTGTGTTGGAGTCCGCAAACGCTCTATCACTGATCACGCACAATCCCAGGAACAAGGAAGTGCTTTTTCCGTACCTCAACGGGGAGGATCTCAACTCGCGAAGCGATCAAAGCCCCAGTAGATGGGTTATCAACTTTCAGGACTGGCCGCTCGACCAGGCGAGCGCTCCTGATGGCTATGACGGTCCTGTCGCCGCGGACTACCCCGATTGCCTGGAAATCATTGAGCGACTCGTGAAGCCGGAAAGAACGCGAGTTGACGCCAAAGGCAGTTTCGTTCTGCGCAAGCCGCTTCCAGAACGCTGGTGGCACTACGCAGACAAGCGTCCAGCCCTCTACCGGACGATCGCGCCTTTGGAGCGGGTCATCGTCGTGGCCAGGGTGAGTCGTACGTTGGCCTTTGCATTCTCATCGAGGCAATCCTCATGAAGAGCTAATGGTTCGTTATCGCCGAAGATTGCCGCTACTTGTCGTTGCTGTCATTCTAGTAGCATTTCGCATGGTCTTGGAAGTACTGCACGACTATGAAAGCCGACCTCACCTACACGCCGACTACCCAGTTTCAGACCTTCCCCTTCCCCCCGGGCTTCGAGCCAACGCTCCGCAACAGACGCCCTTCGGACATCGGCGACCGGCTCGATTCGCTCGGCGCCCGGCTCGACGCCGACCGGCGGGAGGTTATGACCCGGATCGATATCGGTCTCACGACCCTGTACAACCTCTACCATGACCCGGACCTGTCGCCTGGCCGCTGTCTTGAAAGAGGCGAAGTGCAACGAGGAAAACGCATCGTGGGCAGTGGAGAAAATCGTCGCCCTGCGGGATCTGCATCGCTCGATCGATGAAGCGGTCCGGGACGCCTACGGCTGGAAGGACCTCGATCTGCAGCACGGCTTCCACGAGCTGGAGTTCCTCCCCGAAAATGACCGGGTCCGCTACACCGTCTCCACCGAAGCGCGCAAGGAGATCCTCCGCCGCCTGTTGGCGCTGAATCACGAGCGCCACGCGGAAGAGGTTGCCGCAGGCCTTGTCGACGAAAATGGCAAGCTCCTCAAGAAGCGCGGCGCGGAAGCGCCTTCAGACAAGGCGGAGAAGAAGAAGCCGAAGAAGGCGGCACCGGGGCGGGCACTGTTCTGAACGGGTCGTTTTGCGGCGCGGGTACACTGGAGAGACAACTTCCTTTCGGCAATGCGTTGACTTCTGTCGGGCCGCGCCCCGCAACGGCTGATCCCACGCTGGGTGGAGATCCTCAGGAGCAGATTAATACGCCTTGATGCCCCTGCCATTCTGGCAGCCGCCGATGCGGGACAGGGTGCGCATACGCGGCGAGCGACTACCGGGATCGTCGCCGCGAAGCAAGGCCCAGTTCATGCGCGAGCCATTTTGACCCCTCTTGAACGTACCCCTTGCCAATATCAAGGTGTTCAAATGCATCTTGCACTGCGGACAGCGCGCTTCGGTCGAGGCCTCTGACCATATTCGCCAACTCGCCGATAAGGAGCGCCACCCACGGGGCAAGTTGTCCATTCGGCACGGATCTTGCCAAGCACTCGTGGGGAGCGTAGCGGGCCTGGAGAACGAAAACCAGCAAGTCTTCAAGGCGCGACCTGCGAAAGCGCACCGACACGTTGGAACCAGCGTTCGCGATGCCGCCGAAGCACAGGACCCAGCTCATGGCAATCTGGTGATCAACAGCCACGGGCTCCGGTCTCCGATGTTCTGGCTACTCGCCGGCCGGCGCGGCTTCTGCTTTCTTGGCATGTCCTTGCCGTACGGACACGGTTGTTGGCGTAGAAGCCTTCCTCTGAAAGAGCGCTCCTTCCATGCCTTCTGCAAACATGCGACTGAAGTCGGAGTAGATTTCGTGTACCAGATAGGAGTACGGGGTCGGGTGCTCAGGGTTTGCGGTCGGCGATTCCCAAATATCGGCTTCGTATCGGGAGCGACGAAGAATCTCACTAAAGATATGGAACAGGTCCGTAACGTAGAGGTCTTCAGCGACTCGTTGCGATGCGGCAGCGCCGACCGCTAGGCGCTCCATCTTGAGGGACAGATAGACTGGGCAGGATGCGCGGCCGCTGATCCCGGTTGGCGCGGCATAGGCTGCGCCGTCCTCGTTGTAGGCAACGTCCAACTCGCCGGACCGCAGTTCCTCCAGTGCGGAGAAGAGAAGCGCGGAATGTGCGCCGGAACTCACGTACCAAGTGGGATTGGTGAGTGTGCGCTGAACTATATTCCGCTCCTCATCAAGTATCGACCAGGATTCATATCCCCCGAATTCTGCAAGAACCGCTGATCGCCAGGGAGAGGCCGGGGAACGCACCAGCGCGCGGACAACGTTGTCTACATAGAGGTAGAAGCGGTACGGGGAGGACCGCTGGAGGCCATCGTCGCAGAGCAGCTCGAGAGGGAGAAACGAGCGGGAGTCTATGAATTTCGAAACGATTGGTCTGTCAAAAAACCTGTGAAGTGCTTCAGCGGGAAGCAGCCGAATTCGGCCCTGGTTGTGCTGCAGGATGCGCTCGATTTCCTGATAGCGGCCCTCACGGTTGGCGATATCAAAATCGACTTAGCCAGCCTGGCCGCCTTCCTTCGGGGGAAGGCCTAGATGCATTCCATTTTCCGACCGCCACGAGAGTCGATACGGTAGGAGCCATGAAGGAAAGAATGGATGCTGAATACGCGGCCCAGGCCCGGGATGCACAACCGCCATTGGTCAACAGCCTTGAGGAACAGTACGCAGAGTAGGGACATCAAGAGGCTGGAGCCGATGAGCCAAATGGGGATGAAGAGGAATACGGACCTCCGTTCAAACGGGTGAGCTACAGCAGCCAGGGCAAGGAGTATGCCTGCAACCGCGATGATTCCGTTCAGGGTCATAGCTTCTGAGTAAGTCTACTCGCCGAACCGATGTTTGTGGATCTGGAAATATTGCCGCCTAGCTTTCACTTGAGACTTGGCTTCGTCGCTTTCCTGGCAGCTTCCGCAACCTTTACTGCGACTTCTCCGGCAACACGGCGCCAAGCTGTCACTGTCGCCGTTGATCTTCTTGGAGTGTCCAGGCGCAGAGACGAGTGCCAAGTACTCGCCTCTCTGCAACGCGACTGGCAGATTCGCCACCCGGAGCAAGCTACTTGGGATTCCTAGCTCCAGCCTGATCAGAATATCGGGCATTTCCGCAGCGGCACTCGCCCCAGTCAACACGAGCTGAAGGATTTCCCCCGCCGAGCCAAGCCAGAAGCGTGTGGAATCGCCGCGCCACGGATAACGCCAAAGCCAACCTCGGCAAACGGCCCCTTTGTGTAGTGTTCTTCTATGGAGCGGACGGGCTTCCCTCGATCCAGTCATGAAGGATACACGCGCGCTTGCACCGCGCTTGGTATGCTCGCATATCCCTACACCAGACTGCATCTGACCGATTATCGTCGGTCTATAAAATCTCGTGGCCGCTTCGACCCATTCCGGTTCACCGCGCTTGCCACGGACCAGGGGAGTTACGAGAGAATCGGCTTCCGAAAGGCATTGGACAAGTGCGATGAGATCCTCTGCGCCGGCAAGGCTTTTGGAAGCCCGGATGAGTTCGATCAACCTCATCGAAGATTCAAAAGACAGCACCGAACGGCCGCAGGCCCGGCCGAGAAGGGACAGTCGAATCCTCCTTTCGTTCTCTTCGATTAAGCTCAATTCGGTCATTCGCTGAAGCAACTGCTCCACCTGCGAAGCCATTCGTCTGGCCCGGCCGGGATCCTGCCGTGTCAGACAAAAGCCTGCATAGGTTCGGGACAGAACCGTACTAACCTGATCGCGCTCTACTGATTCTACCTGGACCAGAAGGCGAATCAGCCACGTAGTCAGCCCCTCATCTTTGAACGAAGACCGGAGTGGCTCAGCTGTCGCCGTGATGTACCTCCCAAAAAGCAGTCCGCGCGGATGGTCGGCGTCCGTAAGAATGATTGAGGTACCCTTTTCGTTAAACCCCAACCTTCCCGCGCGGCCTGCCATGTTCTTGTATTCGGCTACTGTAAACGGACGGCCATCCTCGCCAAGAAACTCCTGCTCTGCGAGAATGACTGTAGACGCTGGGGTGTTGATTCCGGCGGCAACGGTAGTAGTCGCGGCCAAGACGCGCAGCTGGCTGGCCGGATCGCGAAAGGACCTCTCTACAGCCTGTCGTTCTTCACGCCCAAGATTTGTGTTGTGAAAGGCTACTCCACCTGCCAGGCATTCGCGGAGCCGATGACTTGCAGCAGAGAGATCCTGCGTTGGCAGCTGTTCAATCAGATCCTTCACACCGGGGAGACGGAGATCCCTGCCAGGTACGCCGCGCAACCTTCCGCCGGACCTTTGGCGTTGCGGAATACTATTACCTTCTGACCTTCAGCTACGAGATGTGCAACGAGAGGAACCAGCATGTCCTGCGCGCTTGGCTTTTCCCGTCTTTGCACGACCAGATTGCGATCCAGAAGCTGTTGTGTCCCCCTGTTCCCGTTTTCATCGATGTACTCGAAGGTACCACCGCGATCGAGAACACCCTCGCAGAGCGGCACGGGGCGTTCGAGGGAACGTAGAAGGCCGGAGCCGAGCCAGTCCTCGAACCCATTGGCATCGCCCACCACAGCAGAGAGCAGGATTACTTGCGGGAATATGCCCCGATCTCTGGCGGCCAGCAGAAAAGTAAGTAGCAGCTCGACAACGATGCCTCTCTTCGGGTCCGTCATGAACTGGGCTTCGTCAAGCACGACCAGCCCAAGCTGAGTCAATAGATGCGGACTCGAGACCGCCAGTCCGAGGAACATTTCGTAGGTCAACAATGCGAGATCGTATCGGCCTGATAGGAATCGGGCATTGTCGTCAAGGTAGTCGCCGGTAGACCGTATGACCCTTACTCCCAGGCTGTTTCCATACAGAGTTGCGAACTGATCGTATTTTTCGTTCACCAGCGCCTTATACGGCAGCAGGAAGACGGATTTCCGGCCCTCTTTGTAAGCCCGTATTGCCGCCATTTCACCGATAAAGGTCTTCCCTGACTAGTGGGAGCGACAACCACGACCGAGCGCCCATCCAGGACTCGATGATTATTTACGGCCTGCACTTGCAGTGAGTTGAGACCGCCCTTGAATCTCTTTTCCCACTCTGCAATTGCCTCCAACGGCATGCCGAAGGCGCTGAGGTCGTTTAACGGACCTGTCACCCTAGAGACTGAAGGGTCAGGGAAAGCGCGGGAGTATTGTTTCCCTCGAACGAGTCGTGGGAGGGTCAATCCGCCTTCGACATGTCCATAAAGAGTGGGCGTCTGCACGTACCCCATCGTTCCGGCCGCACCCCTGACGGTCCTCATAATCTCCGCCATCGCACTGACCAGGTCCACGTTGGTGTCACCTTGCGTGAGCGCCTTGATTACCGCGCTTGTGAGCAGGCCGTGCCCCGAGACCTCGAGAGCGGGCTCATTCGGTCCGCAGGCTGCGATAAGTATTCTCCCCGCCCCAGCTATTCCTAGTAGCGGGTCACTGGGATCACGAGAAGCAGGACTGTCGTCCAGAACTCGCGCAGGAGCGGCTCCACTGAAGCAACAGTCAAGCACACAAAGGACGGCTCGAGCGGGCGATCGGCGGAAGTAGTCGCCGAGAACGTTCATGGGCAGTGTGGTAGAAAGCAGGTTCGAATGATCTGTGTCATAAATTACGAGGCGATGATCGCGCGTACCATGGCCAGCGAATGTAACGAGTGCGGTGTCATCGGGACCGGCGCCAAGAAGTGTATCCTCCAGAAGACCGACCACTGCGGACTGGGTAGCCTGCTCATCAACGAGCAACCGCCCCGCCGGCACACCAATCGTGTCGGAGAACAGTGCGTGCAACGCCACAGCGTCAAGCCTGGCGGCGGCCAATTCACGGATACTAGGGTCTTGATGCCTATCGATTCCAATAAAGACCGGCCTGAATGCCATTACGCCCCCTCAGCACGCAGCATTGTATAACCATTTTCGTCCGGTCTATCCATCGGCCATCCTTCTTTTTTTTTTGGAAATGCCATTGGTCTATCCAGTCGGCCACCTTCTTTGGAAAGCCGATCGGGTGCCGTTGAGCACGTGGAGACCGTGCTTGAGCACTGACCTGTCGCGCGGCGTGTGTCTATTTCTCTCTGGTCACGCCTTTGTAGGGCTTTCCGTCATCCTTCTGCGAGATGAACCGACCGTCTGACCGGTCTCTCTTGATCCAACGGTCGATCTTGTCGTTCTTGACTTGAGAACGATCTCTGACCGCTCCGTTCCTGTGATTGTCGCCCTCGGGAGGATTAGTTGCCATGGTAATCTCCTTGGTTGACAAGATACAGAATCTATGTATATTTGTCAACAAGGGGGCCGAGATGAGCTTCGGTGAGAGGCTGCGGGCTGCTCGCGCCATGGCGGGCTTGTCCCAGGAGGAGCTGTCTGCACGCATGGGCGGCAAGGTGACCAAACAGGCCATCAGCAAGTACGAAAAGGGCTTGATGATGCCGGAGGCGAGCACCACACTAATCGCTCTGTCGGATGCGTTGGCGGTCTCCGTCGACTATTTCTTTCGGACTGTGTCACGGGAACCTCTGGAGTTGTACTACCGGAACGTGCCAGCGTAGGCGCAAAGGCCAAGAACGCTCTCATAGAAAAGGTGCGCGACAGGTTGGAGCGGTACCAAGAGCTCGAGGAGTTGCTGGGAGCTCATTCGAAGTTCGAGATCCCGGGCGGCAATCTCGATCTTAGCACCGCCGGCGGCGCGCAGGCCTCGGCCAGGGCCGTCCGCCAGAGCTGGGGCGTCGGCTCAGAGCAGCCAGTTTCCAGCGTGACTCGACTTTGCGAGGACAAGGGTCTTCGACTTGTCGGGCTGGAACGAATACCTGGATTCGACGGAATGGCAGGCTATTACGCGCGCAGTCCTTTCGTGGCTATCGCCTCGGACCTGCCGAATGACAGGATCCGCTTCACGTTGCTGCACGAGCTTGCGCATATCCTGGGCTGGCGTAGGGATCAAGCACGGCCTGGGGATGAGAAGGCCTGTCATGCTTTCGCTTCGGAGTTCCTTCTTCCCGAAGAGGTCCTGCGCAGGGAACTTTCGGAGCGCGTTCGCCATTCGATAGCAATCCCGGAACTGTTGCAACTCAAGGAGAAGTTCGGGATTTCCATGCAGGCTATTCTTTTCCGGGCGAATACGGCCGGCATACTGACGGATAGCGGGTATCGTGCCATTCTGCGTGAATTCGGTACGCGAGGGTGGCGCAAGAACGAGCCCGGGTCGGTACCTGCCGTTGAGAAGCCCCTGCGATTTGAGCGCTTGTTGTTCAGGGCGATCGCCGAAGATGCGATAAGCATGAGCAAAGCAGCCTCGCTCTCTCTTGTCTCCCTCGATGAGCTGAGGCGGCGTCTGAGGGGAGACGATGCTGCTCGCGATTAGCGACGCAAGCGTCCTCGTAGACATGGCAGATAGCAACCTCCTGGGGCCTCTCACCAAGCTACCCTACCGGTTCGTGGTGCCGGACTTTGTTGCCAGGGAGATTACCAGAAATGAGCAAAGAGCGATCGTCGACAGGCTGGTGGGTACAAAGAAGCTTTCAGTCCTCAAAGCTTCGGGTGATGACCTTCGGCTTATCGAGGCGTTGCTCCAAGACCACCCGGCGCTCTCATTTGCAGATTGCTCGGTTGTAATTCTTGCAGAGCGCCATAGGGCGTTGATACTCACCAATCATTCTCGGATGCGGAGGATCTCCGAGCGCCCGCGCCTGACCTGCCACGGCACGTTATGGATTATCGGGCAGCTCGTGCAGGAAAAAGTCATTACGGCTGAGCGCGCACGACGCGCTCTCCTTTTGTTGATCGAGGCAAACGCACGATTGCCGAAAGCTGAGTTCGACCGTCTCCTTCGGGGGCTCGAGTGACGATTCAAGCTGAGAGTGCAGAATTGCGTGAGCGGGCGGAGGGGCGCGAAGCGGTCCGAGCGCTTCCACGGTACTCCGTGGAGTTGCGAGGACGGAACCCCCGCAGCAGACAACCCGCCCGAAGTCGTATGGGGCCGCGCTTTTGATGGCGCGGCCCGCGCGCCCTCGGGCGGGGCACGCCCAACGGCTTACACCCCTTTCTATCGTAGGGTTTATCTTGGAACGCTCAGGACTCAACTGGCACTCCTCCATCTCTCGAATCGAGTGGCAAGTCGGTCCCGATCAGGATGATCTGCCGTCCTTTTGGGTAGGATGATTCGGCCGCCGTCGAGCTCCTGCAGACCGTGCTTCAGCATCGGTCCGTCGCGCTCCTCAAGTACCCTCCTGCTGATGTGTACCGTGTAGTCTGGACTGATTGACAGGATATCGGTGTCATATGCGGCATGGTGGATCTTGCATAGGGAAAGACCATTCTGAACGATAGGAACTCCCCGTGCATCGGTGTCGGGAATGATGTGGGCGGCGTCGAGGAGCTGCGCGTGCCCCAGCCTGCATACAGTGCACTTGCAGCCATACGCCGCGATCACGACGTCCCGAAAGGCTCCCTGATGGAGGCGTAGTCGGGTTTCGGTCCATGCGTAGCGGCGTAGGTCCAAAGGCGAAGGGGCGATGGATGCTGGATCTGCCTCTGGTCGGAGATGTGCATAGGCAGGGTCCATCGCTGCTTTGACCGTCAAGGATTCTGGATGGTCTTCCAAGATGATGACCGGCCATATTGCTTGGTAGTGATGCTCGCGGGCTTCCAGGAAATAGATGAGCGGCGTCCTCGTCCTGCAGGCCTCACGCAGGCCTTTGTTGTCCCGATAGTCCGGGTCAGTGCCCTGATAGGCATAGGTAAGGAGCCCGTCATCCTCGATTCGATCGAGTGGGTATGGACCGCCTATCCTTGTTGTGATGGAAATATGGACAGAGAAGCCCTGCGGGAACCATATTCCGGCAGGACCTCGGAGCGTAATGCGCCGGCCTTCGTAGGTGAACCCTTCGTTCAGCATCCTCCCGGGGAATACACCTCCGTTCGCGGATCCGTTCTCCTTGAGCCAGGCAAATGCGGCGATGCGAACTTCGAGCTCAGGCATGCGGCTGCCCCCTCGCCTCCGTTGTAGCGCAGTTCAGCGGTTCACACAACGATCAGCGACTCCCGGCGCTTCCGCTGCCGGGTGTTTCAAGCAGCGCGCCCGGGCTTGGCGTGATAGTGGTAGCAGCCTCGGGGATGCACGTGGTACCTCGCCCACAACTCACTGACCTGGCTGCCTGTCCGGCTTGTCCTGTGGCAAGCATGGCACTATGCTGGCAGCGGATGGACCTTTATTGGCTCTCGCGGACGCTCGAAGACAACCCTGCAATTCGCGTTTTGCGCGCGGAGAATGGCCCCATCATCCTCGGATTCCTCCACCGCGCCTTCAAAGAGCACCACCTCATTACGATTGCGAACCAGGATCTCGTGCTTCAATTGGCGGCCTTCCTGGAGGAGCAGGGCTACGAGGAAGGCACCGATGGAGACGTGCTCGACCGCGCGGCGACCCTCCTGGAGAACTGGTGCGGAGAGAAGTCCCGCTACATCCGCAAGTACAACGACGACCGAGGTGTCGTCCAGCACGAATTGACGCCGGCTCTCGAGACGGTGTTCAGATGGCTTGAAGACTTGCAGCCGCGCGATTTTGTAGGAACGGAATCCCGTTTCCAGAACCTGCTCCACCGGTTGCGCGAGCTTGTACAGGGCAGCGGTGAAGATCCAGAGCGTCGTCTCCGGGAGCTGGAGGAGAAGCGAGCGGAGCTTGACAGTCAGATCGCTCGCATAGGGGCAACGGGACAGGTTGATAGCTACACCGCCGTGCAGATACGGGAGCGTCTCCAGGAGCTTGGCCGTGACGCGCGCGACCTCCTGGCCGACTTCCGCCAGGTCGAGCAGAACTTCCGCGACCTGGTGCGGGAGATCCATCGTGAGCAGGGCACGGGCGAACGCGACCGGGGCAGCATTCTTGGCCTCACCTTGGAGATGGTGGATCAGCTCCACGAGTCTCCTCAAGGGCAGAGCTTCGACACGTTCTGGCGCTACCTTGTTGCGGACAGTGGTCGCGACGAGATGAACCACCTGGTGCAGGAGCTGTTCGCGCGCGTGACCGAGCGAGGGGAAGCGCTCCCGGATGCACTGCTCGGGCGTCTGAAGACCTACCTGCACCAGGCAGGCAAGAAGGTTGTGGACGGCAACCGCATCCTGTCGGAAAAGCCGCAGCCGCATCCTGGCCGAGCGAACGCGGCGGGAGCTTGCCAGGACGCGGGAGCTGATCGCGGAGATCAAGCAACTTGCCATCCAGGCCGTGGACAACCCGCCGACGCTCGGAGGAGTTCCTGTTTCTGGAGACCGCGCCGAGGATCAGGATGGTCATGGATCGACCGCTTTCCGTGGTCCAGCGTGAGACGAAATTCGACCCGGCCTTAACCAGCAACCGAGAGACTGGACGCCGCGGATGTGGCCGCCCTGTTTTCCCCCCTTGCAGTGGACGAGAAGCGTCTGCGCGGGCGGATCGCAAAGATCCTGGAGACGAATACCCAGGTATCCCTGACGGAAGTGCTGGAGCGCTACCCAGTAGAGGAAGGGCTCGCCGAGGTGGTCACCTACCTGACCCTGGCAACGCTGCTCCACCCCACGGAGACGGACGCCGTCAGCTTTCGTCACGGGGATCGCGTGGTCAGGGTGGTGCTTCCAAGGGCGGTATTCAGTCGATGAGTAGTACACGATGAGCGACACGGAGATAAGAGAGTACGCCTCGGCCATCATTCGTCTCCTCCAAGGGCCGGTGTACGATGACGATGGTCCCGTGTGGAGGCTCCTCCTCGCCAAGCCCCAGGGCGATCCGCGCTACTTTGGGCAGATCGCGGTGGACCTGGTAGTGGACAAGGCGGAGGGCTTCGCCTACCTCACGCAACCCAACGCGCCGGATGGGGAATCCTCCACGCGGCTGGTGCGGCGCACCCCGCTGAGCTTCGAGGTGTCCCTCCTCTGCGTGATCCTGCGTGAAGAGCTGGACCGTTTTGACAGCAGCAACGCGGACGCGCGGAGGTTGTACCTGAGCGCGCGCGAGATTCATGATGGCATCTCCCTGTACTTCCGGGAAAGAACCGACCAGACACGCCTGTCGCGGGAGCTGGACCGCTACCTTCCGGCAGGTCGTGGACCTTGGCTTTCTGCGCGAAGTCATCCCCGAGGGCGCGCAGCCTGGCCAGGGAAGTGCGGTACGAGGTGCGGCGGATCCTCAAGGCCAAGGTGAACAACGATTTCCTGGAGCTTTTCAGGAAAGCTATGGAGAATGAGCAGTCGTGAGCACCCCTTCACTGTTCGGTGAGGAAAAGACCCCATTCCCGGAGGGCTTTCGGCTGACCCGTTTTGAGGTCCTGAACTGGGGAAGCTTCGACGTTGCCATCCACCGCCTCTCGCCGGCAGGCTCGAGTTGTCTTCTTACCCGGCGCGAATGGCTCCGGCAAGACGACGCTTGTGGACGGCCTCGTGACTCTGATAGTTCCTCCCGCCCGCCGGCGCTGCGACCAGTCCTTAGGAGCCGAGGCAAAGCGCGAACGCACCGAGGCAAGCTACGTGCAGGGTGCCTATGGAACCCTTCGCGAAGAGGAGAGCCTGAGGCGCTCTACCCAGTACCTGCGGGAGACCGATACTTACTCGATCCTCCTTGGCGTCTTCACAGACAGCGGGAGCGGCACCACGGTCACGCTCGTGCAACTACGCTGGTTCACGGGCTCAGTTCTCCAGCACACCTACTGCGTGGTTCCCGTTGAGATTTCCATAGAGGACCTGCAGCCCGTGGACAAGGCCGGCAACTGGAAGAAGCGCCTGAAGGACGCTGCCAACGCGCGGTTCTTCGAGAGCTTCCAGCAGTACGCCCAGCATTTCTCGAACATTTTTGGACTGCGATCCGAAAAGGCTCTGAGCCTCTTCTCGCAGACGGTCGGGGTCAAGGTCCTCGGGGACCTCAACGATTTCATACGCACGCAGATGCTTGAGGATCACAGCCTTGAGGAGGAGTTCCGTAAGCTCGAGCTGAACTATGAGAACCTCCTCAATAGCCACCACGAGATCGAAAAAGCGCAGGACCAGCTCGACCTCCTTGCGCCCGTGCTGGAGCACGGTGCCTCCTTCCGCACGCTGGCGGAAACGTTGACCTCCCTCGATGAGCTGGATCAGGCGCATCCGGCGATCTTCGCGCGTGAATCCCGGCGGCAGCTCATCAAGAAGCTTGCGCGGGAGAGCGGGACTCCAAACAGGCAACCGCTGCGCAAGAGCGCGCCGACGCCGACCTGCGGCGGCTGACGGAGGAGCTTGGCGCGCTCCCAGCGAACAGGGCTCGTGACAGCGCGGCGATCAGGCTCCAGCAGATCGAGACGGAGTGTCGTCACCAGGAGGAACTGAAGGGCACCCGCGGGGCCACCTGGGACGGCTACCAAGCGCGTGCCGCCGAGCTGCGGCTTGCTGCCCCCGGCAGTGCCGCCGAGCTGCGCGAATGCGGTCGGGCCGCAGAGATGGCGCGCCAGGACGCCGCGGCGCGAATCCAGGGGACAGCACGCCGCGCATACGAATTGCGCAAGGGCCTGGATACCGGACGGGAGACGCTGGCAGACCTCAAGGAGGAGATAGACTCCCTGCGCTCACGCCGCAGCAACATCCCGCGCCGTAACTTGGAAGTCCGGACGCTGGTCGCCCGCGGAACGGGTATCGCGGAGGCAGACCTGCCGTTCGCCGGAGAGCTGATCCGCGTTCGGCCCCAGGAACGCGCCTGGGAGCCCGCCCTGGAAAAGCTGCTGCACAACTTCGCCCTATGTGTGCTTGTCCCGGACGACGCCTATCGAGCCGTCAACGCGTTTGTGAAGGACAACGATCTTCGGGGCCGACTCGTATACTTCCGTGTGCCCGCACACGCGGGGCACGCCTTCGAGCGGGACCTCAGCCCGCAGAGCGCCGTGTCCAAGCTGGAGATCAAGCCCCGTATCCCGCAGTCTGACTGGCTGGACGACCACCTACGGACCCATTTCGACTACTCCTGCACGGATGACCTGGAAGACTTTGCCCGCCTGGGGCGCGGCATCAGCGGCACCGGCCTTCGTCCAGAACGACGCACGTCACAGAGAAGGACGACCGCCCACTGCCCCCCGGCGGTTCACTCCACGTTCTGGGCTGGGACAACACGGAGAAGCTCGCCGCCCTCCGCCGCCAGAGCAGCGCCCTGGAGCGGGACCTCGACACGACCGCAGCACAGCTCGAGGCCGCTGACGCGGAGCGCAACAAGTGGGAGCACGTGAAGCAAGCCGCGGAGCGGCTGGTGGAGACCACGGACTTCGGCGAACTGGACTGGCAAGCGTGCGTCCGCCACCTCGATTCGCTGGAGTCCGAACGGCATCGTCTGATCGAGGCGTATTCCAACCTGAAAGCCCTCGATGCAGGGGATTCGAACGGGTGGAGACGGAAAGGCAGAGGGTCGGGAAGGATCGGGATCGTCTCATCGGAGACATCCGGTCGCTCCGCGGACTCACGGAGCGCAACCGGGCCCTGCTCACGGACAAGGAGACGCTGCTTCACGCCTTCCAGCACGTGGACCTCGAGCCCTTGGCGGCGCGCCTTGTGCCGTACGTCGGCCAAGCGTTTCCGATAGCAGGCTTGGCGGAAATCGACCGCAGCCGCGAAACCAGCCGTACCCTCATCCAGAAAGAGCGCGCCCCGGTGTCTTCCCGGAACGCGGAGGAGTCCCGACAGCTCGTGAAGGCAATGCTTGAGCTTCTGCCAGCCTCGGCGCGAAATCGTCGACACACCTCCGTCATCGCCCGCGGAAGTCCTGGATCTGCGCCCAGGAACCCGGCTACCTCACGGAGTCCCAGAAGATGCACGCACGCATCCAGCATGAACGCCTGCCGCGGCGCCGTCGTAAGTTCCGCCAGTTCCTCAATGACCGCGTCATGGAGGATCTCGTCAGCTTCAACGAGGGACTGCAAGGGGCCCTGAAGGACATCGAGGAGGCGGTGGCAGAGCTGAATACCAGCCTGGCGCAGATTCTCTATACGAGAGGGCCTCCCACGTACATCGAGATTGAGAGCCGTTCCACCGCGGACATCGCGGTACGTGACCTTCGCGACATGCTTCACAAGGCGATTGGAGACGCGGCTCGGCTGGGCTCACAGGACGAGGCCGACTCGAGCACTCCTTCAATCGAATGAAGGAGTTGATCGCGGCACTCCGCCAGGATGATGCCTGGAGACGGCGGGTGCTGGACGTCCGCAACTGGCTGCAGTTCTCCGTCATGGAGCGCTACCAGAACGATGGCGGCCCGCGGCAGTACTACCAGGACTCAGCGAGCCTGTCCGGCGGAGAGAAAGCAAAGCTCGCCTACACAATCCTCGCTTCCGCCATCGCCTTCCAGTTCGGAATCCGTGGCGGGGAGCGCAAGGGACAGTAGTTCCGGTTCGTTGTGGTGGACGAAGCCTTCAGCAGGGTGGACCCGGAGAACGCCACCTACGCCATGGAGTTGTTCCGCACACTCCAGCTCCAGCTCATGGTGGTCACGCCCCTCGATAAAATCAATATCAGGGTGGAGGATTACGTGCGCGCAGTGCACTACGTGGAACTCCGCGACCGCAAACGATCCGCCGTCTACACGATGACGCTCGAAGTCTACCGCGATCGAAAGCGGGAGTATCTGGACCAGGGCCGCCGACTCCGCTCGGAGGGTTCGTGATAAGTCCCGACGACATCCGGCGGAAGGCCGTGCGTCTCTACCCGGCCGTCATTCGCTCCGCCCCCTCGAGGGGGGCGCCGGAGGTGTGGCCGCCCCCGGCACTCCAGTGCTGGTGCCGATGCGCAGACATCCTCCTCTCTCTTTCCCTACGACGTGAAAGCAGACCGCGACCGGTCCACCGATCCTTTTTCGGAACGGCGGAGCGGCATCGAGGCTCTCAGGGCAGAATCGAAGGACCGAACGGGCCGTGGATACACCCTCCTGTTCCGCGAGGTAAGCACGCGCCGTGAGGGAAGACAGTCGATCGTGGAACGCATACGCTTCGATGCCCGGGAGGACTACCTGACCTTAACTAGGAAAGACCACCGAGCTAGATGCGTTTCTGAAATGGTCCGCCGCTGTGGTGGCTCGTCTCCCTGGACTGGCGGCCTGGATTCACGCTGAGCCGTTGAGCTTCCTTCGCTACGTGGGCCAGTGGAGCGACATGGCCTCGGTGTGCGAGTACTTGGTCAATCATCCACGGCCGGGCTGTTACGCGCGTCAAATGCCCGTCGCGGTGCATACGAAGTTCGTCGAGGAGCACCGCGGATTTCTCCAGAGGGTCTTGGACGTGCTCCTCTCCTCGGACGCCATCGACACGACGGCCACGACTTTCGAGGCTCGCTACGGCTTCGCAAGCCCTCCGAAGCTTCTTCGAATTCGGTTTCTCGACCCTGCCCTGGCTCCCTCAGGCCTGACCGATTTGATGGTGCCCGCTCAGAATCTCGCCGCCCTCGACGTGCCATGCAGGGCCGCATTCATCGTCGAGAACCTCCTGCCTTTTCTGACGTTTCCGTCAGTGGAGGGCGCGGTCTGCCTTTGGGGCGGCGGTTTTGCTGTGCCGGCTCTGGGTGCCCTCTCGTGGCTGACCCGCTGCCGCATCCTGTATTGGGGTGACCTGGATCGCGCTGGTTTTGGCATCCTGGCTTCTCTGCGCGCCGTCCTCCCGCACACGGAGTCAATGTTAATGGACCACGCAACCTACTTTCAGTACGGGGCGTATGCCGTCACGGGGCCACAGTGGGCGCAGGCGCGGCAGGTGAGGCTGCGCTGCGCCTCGATGTCCTCACCGACCAGGAGCGCATGACGCTGGCGATGATCGAGTCGGATCCGGCAAGGTCTCGACTCGAACAGGAGCGAATCACACACGCGCACGTTGTGTCGTACCTTGGAGACGCAGGAGTTCGCGTGCTCGGCTAAGCCGCCCGTGACTTCATCCGCCGCGTTGAGGCCTCCCCACCCGGCGACGTAAGCATCTACGCGCGCCGCAGTGGCGGCAGGGGCGCTGGATGACGAACGGCCCTGCTCCGGGTGGATTGGGACGGGCTCTCTATTCGCTTCATGCGGAAACGTTCCCTTAGCCTTTGGTTGCGTGAGCGGGCGGAGGAGCGCGAAGCGGTCCGAGCCTTCCACGGTACGCCGTGGAGTTGCGAGGACGGAACCCCCGCAGCACGCGACCCGGCCGAGGGCTGTCGCGGGAAAGGGGCGCCGGGCCCGTGACGCCGGCCCTCGGGCGGGGCACGCCCAACTTCCCTGCAGCCGCATATAGAAAGAAGAGCCGTTTCCTCTTGTTAATACGCAAGCGTCCGCTGAACCCCACCCGTGCGGAGTCAACCGTTCACTCTGCCTTATAGTCTGGTCCGTCGATGACTTACTTTCCCGCTGTGTATTCTTCAATGTGTGCATGCAAGTTGAAGTGTCTCCTTAAGGGGGTAGCCTGACAATCAGATTCAGGCTGTCGAAAAAACCGATGTGCGCACGGGCTAGGGAATGTATCGTGATCGCAGGCTTGTATGATTACCCGACGGTGGTAGGGAGTCCGCCTGGGATTTTCATAGCTGTGTTCCATCCCAACCTTTCGTAAGCCCCTATAGACGCCTATCAGCGATCCCTCTCGGAATTAGCCAGGCGCTGCCGCCATTTTCATGAAGTTGTGCAGCGTGAACAACAGCGCTGCCTCCATGCGCACCTTTCCTTTGCCCCTGCGCATCACTGCATGGAACTTCAGGTTCCATTTAGGATTGCCGAACGGTGACTCTGCTGCGTGCGCGCGATTGTGGTACCTCCTCTGTGACTTCTTCTTTTCAAGCTTGGTCCGCATCCGGTCTCGCACTTCTTCATTGCGATCCCGGAACACCCGACGGTGCGTCCCCTTCGCGCATTTGCTGCGAGCTGCACATCTGCCGCAAGCACTCGGATTCTCGTAACGGTCACGAAGCCGGCCGTGAACGTCAACAGAACCTGTATTTCTCAATATCCATCCGCTCGGACAAAGATAGCTGTCGCTCTTCGCTCGAAAGCTGAACTTCGAGCGATCATACTCCCCTCTCGCCATCGTTCCCCTTCCCTCTACTTCCATGTGCAGATCGGGAATCAGTGCCTCCTGCCCATCCAATTCCAGCTTCTCGTAGTTCTCCATGCTGGCCAATCCGGAGTCCGCTTCCACCTCACGGTGCTTCCCACCGGTGTTCTGCCCTCATTATTCTGGAAGAATGGGGTTTTTCGACAGCCTGATTGTCATCTGAGGAGGATTCCGTGATTGCGTACGTCTTTTGGCATTGGAAAAAACCTGCCGTTTCCGAAGTGGAATACGAGAAACGCCAGCGGGACTTTCATGCGGCGTTGGCCGCCTCGCCGCCCGCCGGCTTTGTGCGCTCCTTCAGCGCGTGCTTGGTCGGCGCCCCGTGGACAAAGGGCGAAGCCGCGTATGAGGACTGGTATCTCGTGGAGGACTTCGGCGCGCTCGCGTCACTGAACGAAGGAGCCGTATCGGGCAGCAGATCAGCGCCTCATGATTCAGCTGCGGCGGTCGCTGAAGACGGTACAGCGGGGATCTATGCCCTAAGCGAGGGACAGGAGCATCCCAGCCCGGGACAAGGTTTGTGGTTCGGCAAGCCAGCCGGCATGCGGTACAGCGAGCTTTTCGAGCTCGTGAGCCCTTTAGTGGACGCGGCCCGCGGGGCGCTCTGGATGCGGCAGATGGTCCTCGGCCCCGGCATGGAGTTCTGTCTACATGCGGAGCGACCTGTTTCCCTGCCCGGCGCCTTCAAGATCCTTTCCCTTCCGCTTCGACGCGTCTGGTGATGGCGCTGCAGAATGCCGGTGTCCCTTGACTCTGCAGTTTGAAGAAAACCTTTGCGGCCTACGGCAGCACGACGCATTCAGCGACCAAGAGCTTTCAGAGGAGGTGAAATGACACACGGCAAGGGCTCGGAAGTTTTGCCACGACCCGCCACGCGCGGCTTTTCTTTAAACACCAAGACCCATCCCAGGCGTGAATCACATGCTGAGATTAAGACTCGGCCTCCCCGCCAAAGAGATCTCACTCATTCGAGGCGCGTTGGGAGAAATACGGACGGTGAAGAAGGCGCCGCCGGAGGTGACGGTGATCTCACCCGAGGAACGCGCAAGGCTGCTCGAGGCGCTGCCCCTTCGGGTGCGCCTGGTGGCCGAGACGCTGCATGTGACGGGGGCTCGGGTCTCCGAAGTGCTTGGCGTTCGGCGAGACCACGTGAAGACCAACGGCTCCGACCCTACCGCGGGGCGCCTGTCATCGGAGCCGGCTGCAGCATGCCGACGCGGTTGCCCTCGGTGTCCACGAATGCCGCGTACAGCCCGACGCCGGGGATATCGTCCGGCTCCCCCGGCTTCTGGCCGCCGATCACCTTGCCGCCGGCCGCCGCGACCTTCTTCATGGCGTCGCGGATGTTGTCCACCGCGATCACGACGCTCGTCCCCTGGTCTTCCCGTGTGCGCTCGAAGAAGCCGCCGTTGATCCTGCCCGCCTCCCTGGGAAAGCCGTTTTCCGAGGTGTCGGTGGTCTGTACCGTGATGTAGTTGCCCATCTCGGGTCCCAGTTGCGTCGTCTTCCAGCCGAACACACCCGCATAGAACTTCGCCATCCGCGCGCGGTCTCGCGCTCCCATCTCGAAATGGACCACGGGATTCATTGCCATCGCCTGGTTCTCCTTTTCCCTCTGAAGATAGCAACGGCAACTCCGTGGCGACCACTGGCCACCCGATGGGTGAAGCGGCGCGACCGCCCGTAAAGTCCGGCACCCGCAGATCTGCAAGCATTCACTGCGTCCGGATCGATCAGATCCTTGCGTCTTGATTCGGGAAACGAGTCGGGAATCATGCCGGTATTCGTCGCTCCGCCCGGCAGCAGGACGTTCAAGGTAATCCCGGTTCCCGAACGCTCCTGTGACCAGATCGTGCTATAACCGCCTTTGACGGGCCGTACAGGCTGAAGCCCTTTCGTGAGAAGAAAGACGCCCGTGATGTTGGTGTCGATCACCATGCGCCATGCGTTGCCGTCCGCCTCCCAGAAGGGCTTTGGCTCGGAATCGCAGAGCTCGTGTTCGACGTGACTCAGGATCGAGGACCGAGGCTGGCAGGAGCTCAGAACGAACGTCAAAGAGGCAGTTTCAGCTTACTTCGAAGTCACCGTATTATGAAGCTGCCCAAGGACATCAGCGGTCGCAAGGTCGTTGACGCCCTTGTACTCTGAGCGCCATTCTACGCGCCGTCGCATTGCACAAACATTTGGAGAAGGATCAGATAGCTGCAATCTTGTAGGCATCTGTACCGAGAAATTGCAGCGCCCCGGACGCACCACCCGCGTGAGGGATGCGGAGGGCCTGGGGTCCGAAGGACCGAAGCGAAGCGGAGCCCGCAGCAGCCCGACCCGCACGCCGCCTTGAGACAGGCCCCGCGGCCAGCGGCTGAGGGCAGCGGAGAACGGCATCCACTCCGGGCGGGGCACGCCCAACTTCCCCGCTGCCTGCAGCTTCACCTGACTGACTCATACCGTTGAAAGACGACACCTGTGGGAAGGCTGATGGATTGATTGAGTTTCAGGTTGAGGCGCTTCCCCTCCGGAAACAGCCGCTTGCCACCGCCCAACACCAGCGGATACACGTGCAGGAGGTAGTTGTCCACCAGGTCGTTCTCGATGAGCGTGCGCAAAAGCACGCTGCTGCCATCGATGAGAATGTCCTTCCCTGTCTGCTCCTTCAGCTTGCGCACTTCCTCCACTACTTTGCCGTGGATGAGTGTCGAGTTCCGCCACGCCGCTGCGGATTTCAGCGTCGTGGAAACCACGTATTTTCGGATCCCATTCATCGCGTCGCCGATCGGATCACCGGCCTTCATGGGCTCGAATGCTCCGCCGTGGATCTGCCACGTCCTGCGTCCGAGCAGGAGCGCGTCCGCCTGGGAGAAAGCTTCAAAGAAATGCTTGCCGATGTCATTGTGCCAGTACGGGTGAGTCCAGCCGCCGTGCGCGAAACCGCCGTCGGTATCCTCGGCCGCGCCGCCGGGTGCCTGGATGACGCCGTCCAGCGAGATGAACTCTGCTGCGATTATCTTCCTCATGATCTTCTCCTCCTCGATGTCTTTGTCGTACGCAACATGCCAAAATCGACAGCGCGGGCTGACTTTTCAAGAAAAGACTGGCTGGACCAGCCAAACGCAATTCACGGGACGATTGTGGCCGTATTTGTTACGGGAGGTGACGCCTGAGCTCGCTGAGTGATCCCATGTCCGAGGATGTAATGCTCTCCAGGTTTCTCTCCATCCGGGAGGGGGCATCCATCAAGGCCGTCTCGACATACCTCGGACACAGCTCGACCAAGACCACCATGGACATGTACGTGCACGGAGCTTGACGTTCTGCCGGATATGACCGAAATTGGTCTTGTGAAGACCATGACGATATCGTACTTCAAGGCCCACATTTCCGAAGAGCTTCGGAAGGTCAGAAGGGGGGCGCGAATTATCATCAGCGATCGTGACACACCCATCGCTGAGGTGGTTCCGTTCAGGGCGACACCTGAGCTTCTCAGCGTTCGCCAGCCGCAGGCCGCCCCCTTCCAGGTACCCCGCCCTGCATTCAAGATCGATCATGACCCTCTGGAATACCTCCGGGAGGATCGAGAGAAGAGGTGAGAATCTACGTCGATTCGTCGGTTGTCCTGCGGCACATCCTGAACGGAGATCCTGCACTTGGCGCCGCCATTGCTTCTTCCTCCGAAATGGTCGGATCGAGCGACCTTCTGGTGATCGAGTGCAAGAGGGTGCTTCAGCGCGAGAGGATGGCAGGTCACCTCGACGACCATCAGTATGCCGAGACGGTGCTTGTGTTGGAGGCCATTCTGGAGCGGCTTGCGCTCATCGAGATGGGTCCAGCCGTCAAACGACGTGCCGCAGGCCCATTCCCCACCGTGATCGGAACGTTGGATGCAATCCACCTTGCCAGTGCCCTGCTGTGGCAAGAGATGGAACCGGGAACGGACCTTCGCATCCTCACGCAGGATCGGCAACTGGCGCTCTGCGCAAGAGCCCTGGGCCTGCGCGTTTCCTGAGCGTTGGGCGGGCGGAAGGAAGTCAGTGAGAGGGACTCCGGCTCAAATATTGGGTATTTTTATGCCTGCACGGGAGGTGGCTGCATCATGGAAGAGTCCGCCCATCGGACGAAGGATCGGAAGATCCCCAACATCCTCACCCACAACCTGCTTCGCTACCTCTTCTCACCGCCCGAGCGGCTTTTGGAGAAATACGTCGAACCGGGAGAGCGCGCCGCGGACCTTGGCTGCGGAGCTGGCTTTCATACACTCCCCCGGCTCCTTGCGAGCTTCCGCCTGCTGGATAGTGGTGAGGGCCTCCTGACGCGTTGGGCTCTCGTGGGACCAGGCGATGGCGATCCAGCGGCCGAGCCGCTTTTCGAGGAGGACCTGACTTGCGGAGCTTGATTACGACAGGGAATCGCCCTGCGCGTTGATCCGTCGTATACCTGTGGCCCTCGATTTCTCATTCGAAGAGTTCCTTCAACGCCTCGCTGCTCGGCTCGACCCTGCCGATCTGGCGAAAGTGCCGGCCGCGGAAGGGGGTGTTACCCATGCGGCGGTCACGCTCCTCCTTCGTCCGGCAGGCGGGGACCTCGGCAGCGACGCAACGGCTGATTCCGCCGAGATCCTGTTCATCAAGCGTGCGGTGCGGGCCGGGGATCCATGGTCAGGGCATCTGGCATTTCCCGGCGGTCGCGCGGAGGAGTGGGACGCCACTCTGCTGGACATTGCCATACGCGAAGCCGCGGAAGAAGTGGGAATCGATGCACGACAAGGCGGCAGGCTGCTCGGCAGGTTGCCAACCGTCCGTCCCATGAGCGCCCGCATTCCTTCGATCACCGTGACGCCGTTCGTCGCCCTTGCACCGCCGGGAGCCGTCCTCCGCCTTCAGCCGCAAGAGGTCGAGGAAGCTTTCTGGATGTCCATTGCGGCACTCCGCAGAAGTGGACGCTCCGCTACGGTGCGATGGGAAGCCAGGGACGGCACGCGGGAATTGCCGGCCTACCCGTCTCCCAAGGGCCCGATTTGGGGCATCACGGAACGCATCCTTTCGCAATTCCTTGCGCTGACTGAGTGACATCCAGCGCCACTCGATGTCCCCGTACAACGTGGCGGGGAGACCGACGGGCGGTCGCGATTTGCCGGACCTGGAAATCCTGCATCGCGTTGAATGCACCGAGAAGCCTGGTTTTGTCGGGATAGACATCCAGGCCGCCCGCCTCCAGGGCCAGGAGGAGCTCATGCGCCGCCTCGATCGTGGAAAGGCACCATGGGGAAGGCTGACGCTTGATGCGGAAGCGGCTTGGCGACGCGGGCTCGATGACCAGCCGAGGGAGACCCATGAGGGAAGGGCTGTGCCGCACGACCGTCCGGGAGCAGTGCCAGGTCGCATCGATGAGGAAGACGACGAGCTGGCGGTGCCCGACCGCTGACGCCGGGAACTGTCCGCGGCTGATGCTCATGGCGCGTTCGCCGGGATACAGCAGCACCGGGTAGTTGGAGGGGTCGTCGATCAACGAACGGAACCTGGCGTCATCGTCAAAATTGATTCCCTGGATGATCTCGCTGTTGCCCAGGTTCAGGCACGTGAGTCGCCCCGTGGTGCATTTCTGATGGCGGAACTCCTTGGGGTGCATGAGGAGCACGATCCGGGTTCGCGTTTCCATGGGCGGTTCGGGGGGCATAAGCAGCATGACGCCGGGCGCCAGCAACGGTAGCAGGTTTCTCGCGGCACAGGCTTCTGTATAGCATGCCTGCCTGAAATACGGTACAGTGCGCGACTCGTATGGTGAACCTTTCCAACATCCGGGACGCCGTGAGAAAGGGCATTGACGGAAGGTTATAGCGCTGATACCATGGTCATATGTCCATGGTCACAAAAAATAGCGGGAAAACGATGCCGGCGGGGCAGTTCAAAGCCCGCTGTCTTTCTTTAATTGACCAGGTGAGCCGGACTCATCAGGTCATCATCATCACGAAACGCGGCAAACCCGTGGCTCGGCTCGTCCCGCTGGAGGAGGAGAAACCACGGAGCCTGTATGGGTCTTTTGCGGGGCATGTCGTGGAGGAAGGGGACATCGTGAGCCCGACGGGCGAAGCATGGGCGGCGGAGCGTGGATAGACCCGTCCTTCTGGATACCCACGTCTGGGTGTGGCTGATGGAAGGTCGCGCGGGCGTCAACCCTGAGGCCGTGCACCTCATGGAGCAGGCGGGGGAGGAGTCGTTCCTGCGGGTAAGCGTGATCTCTGCCTGGGAGGTCGGCATGCTGGAGGCCAGGGGAAGGCTCCGCTTCGACATCCCTTGCGAGGAATGGGTGGAGCACGCCTTCGGCCTGCCCGGGTTGTCCTTGATGCCTCTTACGCCTTCCATTTGCGTTCGCAGCTCCCGGCTTCCCGGCGACTTCCACGGGGACCCGGCTGATCGACTCATCGTGGCAACGGCCAGAGAGTTGGGAGCAGTGCTGCTGACAAGGGACGAACTTATTCTCCAGTACGCCGCCCTGGGCCATCTGCGGGCGTTGGCGGCATAGTCGGGGGAGCAAATGACGTACCGCAAGCTGCGGACATCCGGCATCGAGGTGTCAACTATTGCTCTTGGATGCATGTCCCTGGGAACTGAGAAAACCAGGGGAGAGCGCATCATCCGCAGAGCCCTCGATCTGGGCATCACGTTGTTCGACACGGCGGACATGTATGACCACGGCGCCAATGAGGAGCTGGTGGGAAGCACGCTTCACGGCGTCCGAGACAAGGTCGTGATTGCGACCAAGGTCGGAAACCGATTGCGTGCGGACGGCTCGGGATGGGATTGGGACCCTTCCGCGGAATACATCCTGAAAGAGGTCCACGAGAGTCTTCGCAGGCTCCACACGGACTATATCGATCTGTATCAGCTCCACGGCGGGACCGTTGATGATCCGACAGATGAGACGGTCAAGGCGTTCGAGCGCCTCGTGCGGGACGGCACCATCCGCGCCTGGGGAATATCGTCCATAAGGCCCAATGTGGTCAGGCGGTACGCAGCCTTGGCCCGCAGCGGGGCCGCCAGGATCTCCTCGGAGATGGTCCAATACAACATCCTCGACCGCAGACCGGAGGAGGAGATCCTGGACACGGCAGCAAGCGCGGGAATCAGCGTCCTGGTTCGTGGAGCGGTAGCTGGCGGCCTGCTTGCGGGAAAGCCCCCGGCAGCGTACCTGGACCTGACTGCATCCGAGGTGCGGAAAGCCCAGGAGGCGCTGCGCGCGATCTGCGGGCCAGGTGAGGATATGGCCAGCGCGGCCATTCGGTTTGCGCTGGGCAACCCTGCCGTGACCGCCGTGGTTGCAGGGGCTGGCAGCGTGGCCCAGGTAGAGACAAACACCGCGGCGTCTGACTCTCCGCCGCTGGGGGACGACGATCTGCGTTCACTCAGGGACGCGGTCCGCCAACTGCGCTACTCAGACCATAGATAGGGGCTGCCACACGCCCGAAAGGAGAACGTATGACAGATGCCTCGGTGAAAGCCCTCCAGCACCTGCGCGATTTCTCAATGCTGAAGTGGTACGTGATCCCGCTTCTTGCCCTGGTGCTGTACATCTACGCCTCGGAGATGCGCAAGGCCCGTTCAAGCGGGAACTGGGACCCGATCTTTGCCGGGCTCACCCTCTTCGGGATGGATTTCTTCAACGAGACGTGGAACGGCTGGGTGCTGGCGCTCTCAGGCCGCTCCGCGTTCTGGACCACCCCCGGGGACACCGCGCTACGCACGCTTGTGGGCTGGAATATCGAGATCATGTTCATGTTTGCGATTGCAGGGGTTGTCTTCTATTACATGTGCCCCGAGGACCGCTCCGAGCGGATCCTGGGGCTTCCCGCTCGATGGTTCTGGGCTATTGCCTTCTCTGCTTTCTGTGTGCTGGTGGAATGCGTGCTGAACATCGGCGGTCTGCTCGTCTGGGAATACCCCTTCTGGAACCGTTCATTTGCAGGGATCTGGCTCATCTTCGTAATCGGCTACTTCGAGTTCTTCGCAGCGATAAATCTAGTACTGGCGATGAGGAATGCGCGGCGTCGTGTGACGGTTGTCGCCATTATTTACGCGGTGCCGGTGGTGATGAACGTGCTCGGGTTCGCGGTCATGAAGTGGCGATACTAGTCAGCCTTTGGGGGCTTTCATTCCGTGTGCGGCGATAGCTTCCCGGCGCCACCCCCATTTCGCGTTTGAAAGCGGTACTGAAAGCGGCTTCGGATCCATAGCCGGTGCGTCCGGCAATCTCTTCAAGCGTGGCGTCGGTGCGTTCCAGGAGATCCGCGGCCATCATCATTCGGTGGTTCGTCAGGTAGGCAAGCGGAGCCATGCCGGCAACCTGCGCGAAGCGCAGAGAGAACTTTGTACGAGACATGCCTGCATGGGCAGCCATGTCGGCCACGGTCCATGGGCGTTCGGGACTGCGGTGGAGAGCCTCCGTGACACCGTGCAGCTCCTGGTCGAACATCAAGCCAAGGGGATGGCTCTGGCAGGATCCGCCTTGTTTCTGATGTTCCGCCATGTTGAATCTCAGGATCTGGATGAACATGAGCTTCAGCAGCCCGGAGCAGGCGGCGCGTGAGCCAGGCTCCGAGGACCTTCCTTCCCGGCAAAGCATCTTGAGTATGAGGGAGAAGGTGCTCATGTTTTCGTCGTTGTCAGTCTTGATATGAACCACGGTGTCCATGGCTTTCAGGAGAGGTCTTGCGAAAGGGCTGTCGAATACGAACTCGCCAGCAAGCAGAATGGTTTCAGCGCCATTTTTCCCGTAGCGGAGCGTCTTTCCGTCCGCCGGACTGGAGAACGGGACTGTGGCGCTTTCAGGACTGTCTCGCAAGATATGCGCATCTCCGTGGGAAAGCATGACCATGTCACCCGCGTTCAAGTACAGCCGCACATCCGAACCCGGCAGCTCGAGATGAGCGGCGCCCCGGGACACGACATAGAACGGGGACGCATCTTTACGTGCCGGGAACTCGATGCCCCAGGGCGCGTTCAGGACCGCGTTGTAGCCCTCACCCGCGCGCAGGCGAAGTGTGTCCAGAAGATCTGAAAGTATGTCCACGCGCTCATTCCTTTCACAGATTGTTCAGTGTTCCTGAACGAATAAACATAAAATAAATGTAATCTATTATTTTCCATTCGGCAAACAATGATCATCCTTAAGACATGAACATTCTATTCGTGAGGAGCGACTATGACTGCCGCTGAAACCCAGACAATTTCCCCTGTTTCCAGGCTCGATGACGCAGCTTTGGATCTGCTGTTCCGAGAGGCTCGAAGCTATTCGTTCTGGCAGCCACGCCCCGTTGAAGAATCTGTCATCCGCGAGCTCTATGACTTGCTCAAGTTCGGTCCCACAAGCGCAAACACTTCGCCGGCCCGTTTCGTCTTTGTGAGGAGCGAGGAAGCGAAGGCCCGGCTGGTGCCGCTCATGCCTGAGATGAATCGGGAAAAAACAAGAACCGCGCCGGTTGTCGTTCTGGTGGCCTACGACCTGAAGTTCTATGAGAAGCTCGACAAGCTCATGCCCCACCGTGATTACAAGCCATGGTTCACGGGCAACCCGGAGTATGCCAAGAAAACGGCCATGCAAAGCGGCACGCTGCAGGGCGCTTACCTCATGCTTGCGGCACGATCCCTGGGTCTGGACTGCGGACCAATGCTGGGTAACGACGACCAGATCAACGCCGAGTTTTTCCCCGACAGCTCCTGGCGCGTCAATTTCGTCTGCGCCCTGGGCTACGGCGTAAAGGAAAAGCTCTTCCCTCGCCTGCCCCGCCTGGATTTCGATGAGGCTGCCCTGATCCTCTAGATGTCAATACGCCCGAATCATTTCCAGCTTTCTCTTATGTGCTTCCTCCTCCGAGATTATTTGATTGAGGTCGGCAATTTCTCCCGTACTGGTTTTGATCTTTTTCAACTCGGTGTAAAAATCGATGGTCTTCTGTTCCAATACCAATCCGAACAGAAGGATTTTGTCGGTGTCTTCGAGGTCATGAGAGGTAAAAAGACGGTCCATAGGCTCAAGAAACTCTCGGTTCAAAATAGTCTCGAGACCGGTGTCGACAACTGACTTTTGTGATGCCCCCCTCCCATGCAATACCTGCAGAAAGAAATCCCTGTGGCGAGCCTCTTCGTCACGCAGGAACTGTATTTCGTTTCTCACTCGCTGGTTCGTGCTCATTTCAGCTGTTCTAGCATAAAAATCGACCCCGCCCTGTTCGATAATAGCCGCCATGGAGTAGAGGTCTTCGACAGGGAACTCGGCAAGGTTCCACCCGCTTTCCATAGCACCCCCTTTGTCAGCATTGCCCGAAAAGGCGTTCCCACCCGGCGATATAAGACCGAAACGCCTCTGCATAGAGTGAGACGTTTCCAGGCGTTGGTTCAAAGAACGCAACTTCCTTGTCTTGGTTGACGAAATACCGATCCAAGTCCAGTATCCCGGCGGCACTCCCCGCGACCAGCGCGACTCCCGAAACAGCTCCACGATTTTTCGGCATCCGGAGGACTCGCCTGTTCATGACGTCGGCGAATATCTGGCACCAGAGCGAGCTTCGCGCCCCCCCGCCAGTAACCCGAATCTCACTGTCGTTCCTGTCGCAAACAGTCTGAATGAACTGGAAAAGTCTGTTGATCTCGAATGCACAGCCTTCCAGGACAGCGCGGTACATAGCGTCTCTGCACGCGCCAGCTGACAGATTGAGAAATGCCGCTTTTGCGTCTTTTTTGGTCACAAGCCCTGTGAGATACGGGTAATAGAGGATCCCCTGGGCGCCCGGAGGTATCCCTGCCGCCGCGTCATTCATGTCTTCGAACATCTTGTCGATCACGCCTTCGTGATCCATGTTGCCGCGCTCGCGGCCTCGCAAGGTGCAAAGCTCGTCAACAAACCAATGGACTGACAGCCCGATGGAGGAAGAATAGGCTTGCAGGATCCAGTTCGGTCCATGGACGTGATGATACAGATCGCCGATATGAAGAGATTTTGGCTCGCTGACGCACATACCCAGATTGCCAGCGGTTCCAATGTCCAGCACCAATTGCCCTTCTTTTCGGACACCCATGGCAAACGCGGAGAATCCTGAATCATGACCCCCCGCAATGACCTTCGCTCCTTCCGGCAGACCGGTTTCTTGTGAACACGCGCGAGTGACAGCGCCGACGATTTCACTGCTTTCAAAGACTGGCGGCAGCTTGTTTACGCCTACGCCGACATGCTCCAGCACGGCACGGCTCCACTGGCCGGTCTGTTTGTCAGCCATTAATGTCAGCTCACTTTGTGAACGGTCCATAGTAGGCCGCCGGTAAGAATCATGGTGATGTATCCTGAGACTTGCAGAAACTTGTCAGTCTTGTCGTAAAGCGCTTTTCTGTGCTTCTTAAACCAGACTATTTTCGGCAACAGATAGCCCGTCTTGATGCTGTTTCCTGTGACTTCCCGTATCGTGTCATTCCCGATGAGATTCTCAATCCAGCGGCACTCATCCACGCAACGTTTGTCCGCCCAGATATGCGCAGGAGATAATGCCTCACCCTTCGAATCCACGGGGATGAGACATGGGGTCATGCAATCAACGCCAATCACTTCAACGCGCTTCAAATCGATGCCGGTAGACTGGGATAAATAGCGCAATCCCCTCTTGATACCCTCCCACCAATCGGACGGAGTCTGTTCAGCGCCCCCATCCGGGGTGTATCTCGTTTCATGTGGCTGGCTCGTCAGGCCAAGGCATTCATTGTTCGCGTCAAAGACGCCAATCTTGGTCCCAGAGGTACCTACGTCAATGCCAAGAATCAGGCTGTTCCGCGAGGTCTTTTCCATTGTGCCCTAATAAGCGAAATTGCGCGCGACGTCAAACATCGCAAGGATGTTCTCAGTCGAGATGGTGGGGCTGAAATTGTGCGTGGGGCCGAAAAGATACCCGCCGCCCGGCGCCATGGCTTCAATCGTTTTCTCCGTGCACCTGCGTACATTTTCCACTGAACCCATGAATGGTTCCTGGATGTCGACTGCGCCCGCAAAGGTGACGCACTTTCCGAATTTCGTTTTTAAGCTCGCCAGCTCCATCCCTTTGCAGTTCACCTGGACGGGATTGAGAATATCGACGCCTGCTTCAATGAGATCCGGGATTATCTCGTGTATTGAACCATCCGAATGCATGAGCACCCTCACGCCGGGCTTCCTGCTCTTCAGATGACTGACCAATCGCTTCATGGAAGGGCTTGATCATTTCTCTGTAGCATTCGGGGGACATCATAAGGCGATCCTGCGTTCCAAGGTCGTCTTCGATCTCCAGGATATCTATGTATTCGCCAACCTCGTCAATAACACAGTCATAGAACGCCTGCTGCACTTTCAAGACGTTTTCCATCAAGACCTTGGAGAACTCCGTATTGACAAGAAGGTCGCACAAGAACTGCTCAGATCCCCTCAGGAAGTATCGGCTCGTTCCAAAGATGCCCGCGCACAAGGGTCTGTGCACAGCAAGGGCGTAGATGCCTTCATCATGGATTTCCCGGGCTCTCTGCCGCAGCCCTTTGGTCAAGAGCGGCTCAGGCTTCGGCCATTTATGTTGAGCAAGCGTTTCCAATACCGCGTCCTTCAACGCAACCTTCGACTCCAATTGCAGCTTCTCGCCGTCTTCGTCCTGGAACATGAAGGTGCTGCCCCATTTATTGACAAACTCCCCTCCCAGGGTGTTTTGAGCGCGCAAAAGATCGTCCGAATGATTTTGCGGATAGAGAAACAGGACGGAGGAACCGAGTTTCTTCATGAGCTCATCGCAGTGCAGCACGTACTTGAAGCCGGCTTGCACCAACTCCGCCTTCTCTTCTGGTATGCCGAAATACGCCATAAGCGCAAGGGTAGTGGACCGATAAAACTTTCCAGCTGTTCCCCCAATAATAATTGGCAATCTGTCAGGAATCCGGTGGTCTATTGACGCTAAAACACGCTCTCGAGGCAACATGGTATCCCTTTCTTTCGGCATCTTCTCTAGACGGAGACGCCCTTGATGTCCTTCTTACTGACTTTGGTAATGACGCTGATCGACAAGATCATGAGCAGACCCTGGGCAAGGTTTTCATGCCAGTACATCAAACCGATCAAATTAAATCCATTGGAAAGGACTGCAAGAAAAAGTGAAGCAACGACGGTCCCCCAGAGATTGGGGATACCGTCCTTGAGGAAAATCGATCCAAGATAAACCGCGATGATGGCCGGGAAAAAGAATTGCTGCCCGACCGACGGGGTAGCAGAGGTAAACATCGAAGACATGATGAGTCCGGCCACTCCGGCAAGAAAGGCGATAAAGAGAAATCCCGTCCTTTTAACCCTTCGGATTGAGATCCCAGCATGGGTAGCCGCATCCGGGTTGCCCCCGACGGCGTAGAAGTATCTCCCCAGCACGGAATGCTCGAGGATCAGCACTCCCAGGATGGCAAAAACAAAAAGAATAATGACAGGCATTGGAATGAAGCCAAAAAGGTTCCCGCGGCCAAAGATTTCGAAGATCGGTGGATATTTGGATGTCCAGACTGTCGTCCCTTGCGCAACCCATGCGACCACGCCACCTATTCCCAACCAGGTTCCGATTGTGGCAAGCAGAGCGGGAATCTTCAGATTGATCACAACAAATGCGTTTGCCACGCCCATCAGGAGAGCCATGCAGATCACGATAAGCCACGTGAGGGGCACGGGGACGCCCTTGATCACGAGCAGCAGGGAAAGCACGGCTGCCAGGCTGGATACAGCCCCGAAGGATAGATCGATCTCGCCGCTTACCACCACGAAAGTCAACCCAATGGCAAGAATGCCCTGTATGCTCGCCTGTCGCAGGATATTGATGATGTTTCCCACCGACATGAACTTAGGCTGCAGAACCGCAAACACGATGCCCATGCATGCAATAATGATCAGCAGAGAGAACTTTCTCAGAATAGCGGCGATTTCCTCGCTCTTTTTCATAGGACATCCCCCAGTATTGCGCGTCTGTCGAAATCCTTGCGTTGGTAGTCCTTCAAGATGGTTCCGTCCTTGAAGATGTACATCCTGTCGCATATGCCGATCAGCTCAAATAGCTCGGAGGAAACGAAGATCACTCCGATCCCTTTTCTGGAAAACTCGCGGATCATCAGGTAGATATCGTGTTTTACTCCGATATCTATGCCCTGCGTCGGTTCGTCCATTACCAGCAATTTCATGTTATCCATGAACACCCAGCGACCAATGACCACTTTTTGCTGGTTGCCGCCGCTCAGTTCGGACACCTGTTGTCTTGCATCGTTGAATTTGATCCTCAAGCTTTCCGACTGGGAAATGGTCGCAATGAAATCCCGTTCTTTTTTCTTGTGGACGAGGCCGACGGAGGTGTGAAGGTTTTTCAGGTTCGCAAGGGAAAGGTTAGCCCCGATATTGAGGAAGTTGTAAACAATCCCGTTCTTTCTCCGGTCTTCCGGTATGAGAAGCACCCCGTCGTCAACCAGACTTCTCACGCTCGGGCTCTTGACTTCCTTCTCGTCCAGAAAGATTTCGCCCTTGGTCCTTTTGCGAAGACCAAAAAGGGTCTCCACCAGCTCGGTTCGTCCTGCGCCGACAAGACCGAAGAAGCCAACGATCTCCCCATGACGAATATGAAAGGAAGCATTCTTCACTTTCCCGGACGCGTCGGAGACGCCGGTCGCGCGAAAGAGCACGGATTCCTTGTAGTATGGCGTGACTTCTGGATACTGCGATCCGATCTCCCGTCCAAGCATCAGCTCCACGGCCTCGGCCCGCGATATCTGGTCAACGGGTTTCGTGACAACGTGCTCTCCGTTGCGGAGAATGGAAATGGTATCGGCTATCTCATATACCTCATCCAGCTTGTGCGTGATGATGATGACGGCGACGTTCTGTGCCTTGAGCTCCCTGATTACGGCATACAGAAGCTTTATTTCTTCTGTTCCCAGGGAAGCGGTCGGCTCGTCCAGGATCAGCAGAAGCGGTTTGTAAATGAGCGCCCGAAGAATTTCGACCATTTGCTGTTGGCCGGGGCTAAGACGGCTGACGGGAACGTCCAACGCAACGGTGGCCCCTGTCTTTGCCCGGATTCCCTGGGCAATTTCGACGATCCGCTTCTTGTTGAGAAACACCCCGAACTTCCGCTCTTCCAGGCCGAGACAAATGCTTTCCGCTCCGGTGAGATAGGGAATAAGATTCCTCTCCTGGTAGACCATCCGAATTCCGACATCCAGTGCCTGTCGGGGATGTGTCAAATGGATCTTCTTCCCGCAAAAGAGAAGCTCCCCTTCGTCGGGGGGAAAAATCCCCGTGATCATGTTGCACAGGGTGCTTTTCCCGGCGCCGTTCTCGCCCATGATTGCGCGCACTTCGCCTTCGTTTATCGTTATTGAGACCTTTTGGACCGCCGTGATCCCCGCAAAGCGTTTTGTGATGTTTCTCGTTTCGAGAATGCAGCCGGACTGAGATGCTTCCAACATGTCTCGCCCCCCGAGGTGTTGATAAATCAAGTTTGGCCGGCAGCGAGCCGGCCAAACCGCCGTTGAGCGAGATCTATTCCTTTACATCCTTGACAATGTAGGGCTGTCCCCAGTTATACCATGCGCTCTTATCCTTGGGGTTGCCCCCGTAGTAATTGAAGACCGCATGAATATTGGTCCCGACGGGGGGAACGTTTGAAGAGTCGATGATCATGGTGTATCCGTCGGTTGAAAGATTGTGGCTTGCCGGAATGATGAATCCCGGGGCGTCGGGCTTCATGTTGTCGATCTGGACCTGTTTGATCGCTTCCATGGTCTGATGTACCTGGTATTCGAATGGCTCGGCCAACGAAGCGACAAATGGTATCTCGCCCCTCCGGATCACGGACCACGGCATTGAGCCGCCATCGATGCCTACAGTGAACATCTGCTTGTCCGTGTAGCCCTTTGCAGCCATGGCGCGAGCAGCAGTTATTCCACCAAGATCCCAGCAAACCCATACAAATCCAAGCTTGTCGCCGTATTTGGTTATCCAGTTGGTTGTAACACTGTAGATTTCATCCGTGAAACCTTCCGGGGTAAGCTTGTGATGGGCAGTCTCACCGAAATCGTAACCGCCTTTCTCAAACATTGCCGCCGCAATGATGTCTCTTCGGATTCCTCGGGGCATCCAAAGATCGATAAACCCGACTGCTCCGCCAACTCCGCCTTTTCGCTGTATTGCGTAGTCAACGATCTTCGCCGCAATGACAGAATTGTTGGAGTAGGTGTTCATGAGAATTCCGGGAACCCAGTCTGTCCCGATGCAGTAGACGCCGATGCCCTTGTCTCTTGCCACTTTGATGAGATCCATGAACGGCGGAATATCAAGATACGAAAACACGATGGCGTCCGGATTCTGATCCAGAGCGGTCTGGAAAGCCTTGCGCGTCTTCCCGGCCTCGTAGGTCGCGTTCGTCTCCTTAAGAAGAGTCCAGCCTCGGTTTTTCGCTTCATTCTGGATCTGCGTATAATGCCGAATAGACGATTCATTGGTCAGCCCATCGACGATGTAATAGACGACGAACTTCCTCTGATTTACATCGACTACCCTCGGCGCCGGGAAGTTGTCGAGGACCCTCTGCCCCGGCGCTGCCGTCTTTCCAGACTGCGCGCTCACCGTGCCGATGACCCCGACAAGCAGGAAGAGAGATGCCAGCAAAAAGACCAGTGCAAGAGTCCCTTTCTTGATCTTCATCCTCCACCTCCAAAAAAAATTGTATTTGTCCCTGTTCCCTTTGCCCAGTAAGCGAACAAGGAATGAGACCAAAACAGGATGTTTCTTTATTTTCGAGTGTTGACACATTTTAGAACACTAAAATGCACCTGTCAACAAAATTAAAAAATAAAAATGTCTTTTAACCAGGCTTCGCAAGGAAGTCCGTCAGCTGCCGAAGCAATAGCTCGGGCGCCAAGATATAGGAGTTCAGCGTGTCACCCGCACGGTGATTTGTCAAAGTGACGTTATCAAGACAAAGCATTGGAAAATCGCGAGAAAGGGGCTCTGACGGAAAGACATCGAATGCTGCGCCTCTGATGCGCCCTTCGCGGAGAGCCGCATTTGCGGCGTTCATGTCAATCAGGGAGGCGCGAGCCGTGTTTATGAGGTAGGCGGTAGGTTTCATCAAAGCGAGCTCTCGTGCGCCAATGAGGGGGGCTCGCCCGGAGGGAGCCTCCCGTGAAGGGTGACTATATCTGAAACGGTCAGAAGCCTGTCGAGGTCGACGGCCTCGCAGCCAGCCTCCTGGACGTCTACTACGGAAACATACGGATCGGCAACCAGGATCCGGGTTCCGAACGCATGCAAACGCTCTGCAACAAGACGCCCTATTGTCCCGAACCCGACTATTCCCGCTGTGCAGGTCCGTAGCTCTGGAATCGCGTCCGAGTTGGGATACCTCTCAATCCATTCCCCCCGTTTGAGACCCGTAATCGAGCGGCCAATATTGCGCATCTCACATATCATCAGACCAATCGTATATTCAGCCACTGCTACGGCGTTGTGCGCGGGGCAATTGATAATCGTGATTTTCCTATCATGAGCCGCTTTTTCATCGATATTCTCGATGCCGCCCCTCGCAGTGACGATGTATTTCAGCTTTGGCGCGGAACGTATCGACTCAGCCGAAACGGGACAGAGATGGATGAAGAGTACGTCTGCGTCATGCAGGAGGGCCCTTGCAGCATCGGGCATTGGGAATGAAAGTGAGCCCGCGGTCTCGATCCTGCGAACGACATTGCGCATCTCTGACCGATTCTGCACAGGATTCCATTGAACGGAGTGATATTCCTTGAAAAGGGGGTTGCCGTTTAGCATCGAATCGAAATACTCGGCCGGGAGCATCAGATCTCCGATTGCCAGGCATTTCATCGCTCGCCCGTCCTTCTGAAATTTCGGCATTTTTACAGGCGCCTGTTCCTTTTTGTTCTTTTTATGCTACTATTATCGCACATTTCAAATCACGCCGCAAGGACGGGTATTGTGCTTCTGGGAACGATCAATTATGTTGCACCACCGGCAGCGCCATTTTTGCCGCAGGTGACGGGGAAGCGCCAGGAGGCCTGGCGAGGAACCATGCATTGATGAAGGAAAAACGCAAAGAACAGATCATGACCTTGCTGACGGATAAGGGCTCAGTGGAAGTCAGTGAGCTCTGCAAGATTTTCCATGTGACAACCATGACCATAAGGCGGGACCTCGACGAGCTCAGGAACGACGGCAGGATAGCGCGCTCTCATGGCGGAGCCATCCTTTCAGACTACAACACCCTGCTGGAGCGGCCTTTCCAGACCCGCATGAACATCAATCAGGAAAAGAAGCTGGCAATTGCGCTCTCTGCGGCGAGCTTGCTCGAAGACGGCCAGAAGATATTCATCAGCTCCGGGTCCACCACCTACCTTTTTGCGAGGTCCCTCGACAACTCGCGCAAGCTCCTTGTGGCCACTGACGCTTTGAACATCGCTTCGGAACTGGTTACTCGCACGAATATCTCGGTAGTGCTGGTCGGTGGGGAACTGAGAAGCAACACGCTCTCAATTACCGGCACTTTTGCGGAGAAGATGATTCGCCAATTCAGATACCAACGGGGGTTTATAGGGGTCACCAGCATTGGGAGCGACGGCACTCTCTACAGTGGCGCGGTCGTAGAGACAGGAATCTACGCCGCGATATTCGAAACGGTGAAAGACGTCATCATTCTCGCGGACTCCACAAAATTGGGGGTGGAAGACTTTGTTGGGGTTGGGAATCTGGGCAAGGGATATACCCTGGTCACGAATAACGATGCGCCTCAAAGTCTCATAAAAACATACCGGCACCTCAAAGCCAACGTGATCACTGTCTAGAAGGAACCCTCGCCTACCTGGTCAGCGGCAATCCGCTTGCCAGCATCATCAGCCATCCGGTCATGCATATCGCAGCGGTCTTGCGCGGCCCGGAAACCACAATCCAGCCTCCGCCTCACCAGGCCGTTGGCGGATCTGTTTCCTGATGTTCCCGAAGCAAGTGGCGCCCGCAGGTGTTGACAAATCGTCTTAACTATGTTAAAGTAACGTCGTTAAGAAGGACGAAAATAAAATGACCAGAGCAGCCAACATAGACCTGCCAGCCAGGATCCTCGAAGAAGCCGAAAGAGTCGTCGTCGCCGAAGGCTACCAGGGAATAAACATGCGTCGGCTGGCAAGCAAGGTGGGCGTAAGCGCAACTGCAATCTATCATTACTTCGAAAGCAAGGAGGCCATGCTCTGGAAGCTGAGGATCAAGGTGACGGAGAAGCTCAACGACAGGATCCGCGCAATCGATTCCGGCCTCCCGCCGCAGGAGTTCCTCAGGGAGCTTGGCCGCCGATACCTGACATTTGCCCAGGAAAACCCCAACCTGTATCGGTTGATGTTCGAGGCTCCCTTTGATCCGCGTGACGAGGCGGAGGGCCACCCCGTTCTCTACTTCACCTACCTCGCCGCCCGCGGCGCTCTGGAAAAGATGGCGCAGCAGGTGCCGGGTCTGGGTGATCCCCGGCATGAAGCCATGATGGGCTGGATGAGGCTGCACGGCTTCAGCTCTCTCATGATGTCAGGGGTGCTTCCACAGGCGGAGGGCATGACCCGGGAGTCCCTGCAGGAACTGTTCATGCTCCATTACATGCACGATCCGCCGAAGTGAGAGGCCCTTGACGACATCAGAGGGCCCCTTTTTTGCCAAGGAACTTAACACTGTTAATATAACGGTGTAATAAATTAGGAGGAGAATCATGAAGATCGTAGTCCTGAATGGAAGCCCCAAGGGCGATGTGAGCGTGACTCGGCAGTACGTCCTGTACCTGGAAAAGGCCTTTCCCCAGCATCAGTTCGTGGTCCTGCACGTCGCGCAGCAGTCGAGGAAGCTCGAGAGGGACGCCGCGGCGTTCGACGCGGTCATCCAGGAGGTTCGCTCCGCGGACGGAGTGATCTGGGCGTTCCCGTTGTACATCCTTCTGGTCTGCTCGCAGTACAAGAGGTTCATCGAGCTCATCACGGAACGCGGGGCGCAGTCCGCTTTCAGCGGGAAGCACGCCGTGACGCTTTCCACCTCCATCAACTACTTCGACACCAACGCGCACGTGTACATGCGCTCGGTGGCTGAGGACCTTGGGATGAGGTTCGTCGGCATCCACTCCGCCCGCATGGATGACATCACGAAGAAGGAAGAAAGGCAGCGGCTGCACCTCTTTGCGGAGGACTTCTTCACTTCGATAGAGCGCGGCCTGGAGTTCCCGCGGCTTTCCGCGGCGCTTCCAGCGGAGGCTCCCCGCCTCTATCAGCCCGTCTCCCCCGCCCGCCCCACCGGGACGCATGGGCGAAAGATCGTCATTCTCACTGACGCCCGGGCCGGAAGCCTGATGGCGATGACGGCCCGACTCGAATCTGCCTGGGGAGGCGATGCGCGTGTCGTGAACCTTCACGACATCGACATCAAGGGCGGCTGCCAGGGTTGCCTGCGCTGCGGCGCGGAGTACAAGTGCGCCTACACCGGCAAGGACGGCTTCATCGACTTCTACAACTCGGTTCTCGTGCCGGCAGACATCATTGTGTTTGCAGGGGCCATCGTGGCCCGGCAGCTATCGTGGAAGTGGCGGGAGTTCTTCGACAGGAGCTTCTTCAACACGCACACGCCTTCGCTGGTCGGCAAGCAATTCGCGTTCGTGGTGGCGGGGCCGCTCAGCTTGCTGCCGGAGTTCCGCGAGACATACGAAGGATGGGCTGAGCTCCAGCGGTCAAACCTCGCGGCCTTCCTATCCGATGAGACCGCGGAACCGGGCGTTCTGGATGCCGCGCTGGACCAGCTTGCAGAGCGGCTGGTCAGGTTTGCGGAAGCCGCCTACATCAGGCCCCGCACGTTCCTTGGCGTGGCAGGAATGAAAATCTTCCGCGACGACATCTGGTCCGATCTCAAAGTGGTCTTCCGCGCTGACCACAGGGCGTACAAGAGGCTGGGCTTTTACGACTTCCCCCAGCGCAGGATCGGCAAGCGGGTCATCATGCGGCTGGCGTGGCTCATCACCGGGCTCCCCGGTATCAGGAGCCGGTTCCCCTCCATTATCAGGACGCAGATGATCGTCCCCATGCGCCGCGCCGCGCTGAAGGACGCGGCCTGAGGCGGTCAGCTGACGAGCGGCACGCGACCCACCCGCGCGTTGTCTTTCCCAGGCAGGACGGCTATAGTGCCGCCCGTGAGCACGCTCTCAGGGGCCTTGAAGCAGCACTTCGGGTTTGACGGGTTTCGGCCCCACCAGAAGGAGATCGTTGAGGCAGTCCTTCGCAGGCAGGACGTGTTTGTTTCACTGCCCACGGGAGGCGGAAAGTCCCTCTGCTACCAGCTTCCCGCCATCATGCTGCAGGGGCTCACGCTCGTCGTCAGCCCCCTGATTTCTCTCATGAAAGACCAGGTTGACGGCGCGCGGGAAGACGGTATTGCCGCGGCGTTTCTCAACAGCACCCTCTCCTCTGACGAGGCCAGAGATACCTGGCAGGCGCTTTCATCAGGCTCCATTCGGCTGCTCTACGCTTCGCCTGAGCGGCTGTCCATCCCCGCCTTCCGGGCGTCGCTGGCGCGCTACGGTCTGGCGCTGATTGCCGTGGATGAAGCGCACTGCATCTCGGAATGGGGACACGAGTTCCGGCCTGACTACAGGGCCCTGGGCCTTCTTCGCGCCGAGTTCCCCCACGTCCCCATTGCCGCATTCACGGCCACCGCGACGCCGCACGTGCAGGATGACGTGATTCGGCTTCTCGCTCTGAAAGACCCCTATGTCGTACGGGCAAGCTTCGACCGACCGGAGATTTTCTACAGGGTCCGCGCCCGGGAGGGAGACGGAGACTCGCAGGTTCTCCAGTTCATCAAGCGGCATGACGGAGAGCCGGGCATCGTGTATCGCGGCACGCGCAAGTCGGTGGAGCGCACCGCGGCGTTCCTGGCCGCAAGGGGAATCGATGCCGTTGCCTACCATGCGGGCCTGGAGGACGCGGATCGGCGATCCCGACAGGAAAAGTTCCTCCGGGACAAGGTCACGGTCGTCGTGGCCACCATTGCGTTCGGCATGGGCATCGACAAGCCGAACGTGCGCTGGGTGGTGCACGCGGACCTTCCCCGCAGCATCGAGGGCTACTACCAGGAAACAGGGAGAGCGGCTCGCGACGGCGAAAACGCCGAGGCGCTGCTCCTCTACGGGCCGGGCGACATTGCCTCCATTCGCTGGCACATCGAACGAACGGAAAATCCTGAGGAGCGTGAGCGTGCCGAGGCGCGGCTGAGGGAGATCCTGCGCTATGCTGAATCCTCGGTGTGCCGCAGGACGCAGCTTCTGGCGCATTTCGGCGAGCGCCACGCCGGAGGCTGCGCCCGTTGTGATGTGTGCGCGGGAGAGGTGGCGGTAGAGGACCTGACGGAGCCGGCGCGCAAGGTCCTTTCCGCCGCGGTGCGGACCGGAGAGCGCTTCGGAGCGCATCACCTGGTGGACATCCTCACCGGCAATCCGACGGACAAGGTCCTGGAGCGAAGGCACGAGGCCCTGCCCACGTACGGGATTGGCAGGGATCATGACCGGGACTGGTGGCTGGACCTGGTGAGGGACCTCGAGGCCGCCGGCTGCCTTGTGCGCGGAGACGGCCGCACCGCGGGGTACAGCCTTTCGGGCAAGGGGCGTCTCCTCCTCCAGGGCAAGGAGAGCTTCCTTGGCACGCGCAGCGCGGCCAGGCCTGAGGCTGAGGCTGAGGCCGAACCTGAGCCTGAACCGTTGGACGGCGCCGCTCAGGACGGCCTTTTCCAGAGTCTCAGGCAAGTGCGAAAGTACATCGCAGATGCCAAGGGGTTGCCTGCCTATATCGTTTTCAGCGACAAGACCCTGCGGGCCATGGCGCGCGCCCGGCCAACGGATTCCACCGCTCTCCTTCGCTGCCCCGGCGTAGGTGAGGCGAAGCTTGCCGCCTACGGGAAGGATTTTCTGGAAGCCATCCGGGAGTTTCTAGTTCGCGCCGAATCGACTGGCTCGTAGATAGAGCGGTTCAATCTTCCCTGACCACTGCCGCTCCCAGCGCTTCCAGCGCCAGCATTCCAGAAAGCTTTTCGCCGGTCAGGACCTCCAGACCCGGCGACATCAGCTGAACCCGCGCGGGCCGGGAGCCGTGATTCAGGTAGAACCTGAAAGTCTTGCCTGACGGGCTGGTCCGGGAGGCCACCTCCACGCCGGCAGGCAGGGCCTGGCCGGCAATCCCGCGCTCAGAAAGCAGGGGGAGAAGGATTTCAGAAAGGCCGGCCGCATCGAGCACCGTGCCCAGGTAGAGACAGGCGCCCTTGCCGAAACGATGGAGGGTGGCCGCGGCTTTCCCCGCGTAGAAGCGCCCGCAATACGTGGCCAGAGCCTGGGTGCCGCTCATCGGGGCAAGTATTTCCGCCACTCCTTGAGCGGTAACGGTGGTCCCGGACGCAAGAGAGAGGCGCATGGCGCAGCCCGGCACGAATGAGAACACGTCGGCATCCGCGATGGTGCAGCCGGCAACCCGGGAGAGGGCCCCGGGAAACGGCTCGGCGACGATCGCGTTTTCATCGTCTTTCATTCCGCTGAGAGGACCCAGCACAAGCAGGCCGCCCCCCATGACAAAGCGCTCCAGCTTCTCCGCGGTCTGCGGTTGGCAGATATGAAGGCTTGGAGCAATAACCACGGAATACCGGTCCAGGTCTGCATTCGGCTCGACGCAATCGAAATCGACGCCCCTGCCGGAAAAAGCCTGCGCGGCGCGATCCGCGAGAAACGGCAACCAGACGGCCTCCCGCGCCTGCGGCTGCAGCTCCAGGCTCCAGTGCGAGGCATGGTCGAAAAGGATTGCGGCCCGGGCGGCCGGCGCGGTTCCCTCCAGCTCAGGGGCCAGCCTGCGCATCTCCTTCCCGATCTGCGTCAGCTCCTGGTAGCGGCGGCCGGGGATCCCGCTGTGCGGCAGGATCCCGTGCCAATACTGCTCGATTCCAAAGCGCGCCGTCCGCCACCGGAAGAAGCAGACCATGTCCGCTCCCCGGGCCAGGGCCTGGAGGCACCAGACGCGCATGCGTCCCGGCTCCGGGGTTGGCTGCACGAAGTCCCAGCCGCCGGGCCCTGCCGCCTGCTCCATGACCCAGACGTTCCGCTGCTTGAGGCCGCGCATGAAAGCGTGGGGGAACGTCGAGGGCGGTCGGTCTTCGCCCTGCAGCTCGAAGAACGGATAATTGTCCCAGGACACGACATCCAGATCCTGCGCGAGCTGGAAATAATCTATGTCGAAATGACCCTTCATGAGATTGTGAGTGATGATGACGCCGGGGCTTGCGGCCCTGATGATGGATGCCTGCTCGGAAAGGAACCGGACATTCGTCTGGGAAGAGAAGCGCGCAAAATCCAGAAGCAGGCCGGGGTTCTGCCCCTGCCTCCCCATCCGGTCGGCGGACTCCCGCGGAACGCTCACCTCCTGGAATGCCCCGTACCGCTGGGACCAGAAGCTGGTCCCCCAGGCCGCGTTGAGCCTTTCGATATCGTTCTGGAATCGATGGGCAAGCCATGCCTGGAACGCGGACTGGCAGCGCGGGCAAAAGCACTGCGTAGTGCCATGACAGCCCAGCTCATTGTCGATCTGCCAGGCGGTGACCCGCTCATCCCTGCCGTATCGCGCGGCCATCCGGCTGACAAGCTTCATGACGGCGCGTCGATAGCCGGGATGGCTCTTGCAGGCGTCCTGACGCATCCCGTATTCCTTGAGCTGGCCGTTGGATCTCACCTGGTGGATATCGGGATGCCTGGCATGAAGCCACGGTGGATAAGTTGCGCTTGGAGTGCAGAGAATCGTCCGGATGCCGTGTGACGCAAAGAGCTGGAGCGCTCCGTCCAGCGCCGTGAAATCATACTTTCCGCGGGAAGGCTCCAGCACGGACCACGCAAACTCCGCCATGCGCACACGGCTGATCCCTGCGTCCGCCATGAGGCGCGCATCCGTCTCCCACCTCTCCCGGGGCCACTGTTCGAAATAGTACGGCACGCCGAGACGGAATCCGGAAAGCTCACTCTCGTTGTGTATCATGGAATCACCCTTTGATGGCGCCGGCGGTCATGCCGGCAATGAATCTGCGGGATGCGGCCCAGAACACCAGCATCACGGGGGCAAGGGCAAGCGCCGTAGCCAGCATGAGGACCCCGTAATCCATCCCGCGGTAAGGATCCCCGCGCAGCAGGTTGAGCGCCAGCGGAAGGGTCATCATGTTTTTATTGGTCAGCACCAGGAAGGGATAGAAGAAGTTGTTCCAGCTCCCCAGGAAGTTCATGATCCCCAGCGCCGCGTACGCGGGGGTAAGAAGCGGCGCCACGATCCGGAAAAAGATGAGGGCTTCAGGGCAGCCGTCGATGCGCGCGGCGTCAATGAGCGCCGGGTGGATGGTTCCCGATATGTACTGGCGCATCCAGAATACCCCGAAGGCGCTTGCCGCGGCGGGGACGATCACGGCAAGGAAGTTGTTCGTCCATTTGAGCCGTGTGGTGATGATGAACCACGGGACCAGGTCCACCAGCCAGGGCAGCATCACGGTCCCCAGGAGGGCGGCGAAAATCAGCTTTTTCAGGGGGAAGTCCAGCATGGCAAACGCGTACCCGCCCAGGGAACAGAACGCCAGGGACACGAGAGTTATCGCCGCGGAGACAATGATCGTGTTGAGATAGTTCCGCCAGAAAGGCACCGTGGCGATGATGCTTGCGTAGTTTTCCGCTGCCCGAACGCCGAAAACCAGGGGTGGCGGTGTTTGCAGGATCTCGTTGGAGCTGTGCGTTGCCTCGATCAGCATGAAGAGAAACGGAAGGAAGATGAGGATGCTGCACGCCCAGAGGAAGAGGTTGACCGCGGTCTTTGCACCCACGTCACGCATGGGACGGCCCCCCTCTTTCCGACAGGAACCGGAAGCTGAAGATGCTCAAGAGGATGATGATGAGCATGAGAAAGTAGGCAATGGCGGAGGCCTGTCCGAAAGCGCCGCGGCGGAATCCTGCCTCGTAGATCAGAAGGGCAATCGTGAGGCCTCCCTGGTTGGAGCCGCCCAGGTAGCCTGCTCCCTGCCCGCCTCCGGTGAGAATGTACGCTTCGTCGAAGATCTGCATGCCCCCAATGAAGGAAAGGATCAGCGTATACAGGATGATGGGGCGCATGAGCGGTATTGTGACAAAGCGCAGGATGTTCCACTTGTTCGCCCCTTCCACCTCGGCGCACTCATAGAGCTCCCGGTCTATGCCCTGCATCCCGGCGAAATAGATGACGCAGTTCCACCCGATCCATTTCCAGACAAAAAGGATAATGATCACCGGCTTGATCATGCTCCCCGTGCCGTGGAACCAGGCCACCGGCGGCACCCCCAGCCCTCCCAGGAGGAAGTTGACCATTCCAAACTTCTCACCGAAGAGCGTGGTGAAAACAATGGAGACCGCGATGCTGGAAGTCACCATGGGCGTGAAAAGCAGCGCCTGGTGGAGGTTTTTCTTGCGGACAAAGCTGGTATTGAGGGCGTAGGCGATCAGGAACCCCCCGGGCAGGATCAGGACATGAGCAAATACCCAGATGTAGGCCGTGTTATACAGGGCCTTGAAAAAACCCGGGTCCCTGATGGTGGCGATGTAGTTGTCCAGAAAAACGAAGATCGGCTTGCCGATGCCTTTCCAGTAGGTGAAGCTGAGGAAAAGCGAGTAGAAGATAGGAAAGATCCCGAATGTGAGGAAAAGGATGATAAACGGCGCAAGGTAGAGATACGCAACTGCGCTTCTGCCGGCCTGGATTCTCCCATGCCTCACAGATTCCTGCCTTCCGTAGAGAAGCGGGGCGGAGAGGCCGGTGTCTCCGGCTCCACCCGCCCCGTGCTTGCTGCCTAGCGATTCCCCATGAGCTGGAGAACCACTTTTCGATCCGCTTGCGTCTTTACGTCGATGGCATCAACCATTGCCTTGACGGTTGTAGGGATGTCGAGGTTCTGGTCAAGGAACTTGTCCAGCTCCACGTTGAACGCGTTCTCGGCAACCCCGTCCAGCGGGGTCACCACGAAGGGCCCCTGGGATACAGCGATGTTGGCCCACAGACGGCGCGTCTTCTGGCCCCCGAAGAACGGATCGGGCTGGTCATAGAGGGGATCCTTCCACGCTTGAATGAGCGCCGGGAAGTAGTCCACCGTCTTCATGATCGTATTTTCCGCCTTCGCGTCGGCGCAGAGATACTCCACGAACTTCCACGCGGCTTCGGGGTTGGCGGCCTGTTTTGTCACCGCCAGGAACGAGCCGCCCCAGTTCTGCAGCGGCTGCTCGGGAATGGGTATGATTCCCCACTTCCCTACCGTGTCCTTGGCAATCCAGCTCTTCAGGAAGCCGCCGAACCAGCAGCCGGAAATGGTGGTGGCAATCTGGCCCTTGTTGAGCATTGTATACCATTCGTCGGCCCAGGCAACGCTCTTGGCGTCCATGCCGTCGTTCCTGAGCTTCTGGGCGATGGCGAGCACGCGGCGAGTGGTCGGGTTGTCCACCGCGATGTTCATGTCCTTGTCGAAGAAGTTCTTGTGGGAATAATAGATGTACGGAACGTTTCTTGCGTTGTCGATCCACCAGACGTGGTTGCTCGGATCGTTGACTTTCTTCCCGATCTTGACGAAATCGTCCCATGTCTTGATCAGCTTTGCAAGCTTTGCCGGATCCGAAGGCACGCCTGCCTTGTCCAGCAGGTCGCGTCGATAGAAGATGCTTGCCGGTCCGATGTCCCACGGGAACGCAAAGAGCTTCCCGTCCGGAGTCATGGCCAGGTCCCACTTGTAGCCCACGAAGTCCTTCTTGTACTTGCCCGCGTTGTACGGCTTGTCCAGCAGGTTCACGAACGCATCCGCGAGGGCAAAAGTGCCTATGTCGTTGACTTCGATGAGCGACACATCGGGCGCCCCAGCGCCGGCGGCCAGGGCAGCCTGCAGGGCGTCGCGCGTCCCGCCCGCCTGGCCCGGTTTCATCTCCCAGGTCACGTCGATCCCGGGATACTTCGCCTTGAAGCCGGGCATGATGGACTCAAAGGCCTTGTCCGCAGACGGCCAGGCCCAGACGGTGACCTTCCCCGTCACGCCGGACCCCGTGTCTGCCGCGAATGCGGCCGCGGGGACCAGCAGTAATGCCGCGACGAAAATCGCGGCCGTCAGGCACAGAGCTTTCTTCATATCAGCCTCCTTGGCTAAGTGTTTTCACGGAACTTCGTTCCATGACCAGAGGATCGATGCTGATGGCGCTGCGGTAGCGGACGTTCGGGGTGATGACCCCGTCACAGAGTATCTGCGCAGCCTTTTCGCCAATGAACTCATCCGGGTGATCTATGGAGGTCAGGGAGATCCCCGGCAGCTGTGCGTAGTCCGAGTTGTCGACGCTGATGACTGAAAAGTCAGCGGGAACCGCGTACCCGTGGGAGTGGGCGGCCCGGTAGAGGGCAATGGCTATCTCGTCGTTGCAGCAGAAAAAGCCGCTGGGCAGCTGCGGCCGCGCGTCGAACCAGCGCTCGAAGAAAACACCGCTTTCCCGGGCCGGGCCCACGGAGAGCATGCGATGGGCCGGCACTTCGATGCCCAACGATGCCAGGTATTCCGTCGCGCCGCGGCGGCGCAGGAGGAACGGGCGGTGCGTCTGTGAATACGCAATGGCGATATCCCTGTGTCCCCGTTCGGCAAGGTGGCGAGCGGCAAGGGCGCCCGTGGCGATGTCATCCAGAACGATCGCGGGAAATCGGTTGTCGCCGAAGGTATTGTCCAGGAGGACCACCTGGATGCCGGAGTCCTGGAGCTGGCAGAGCAGCCGATAGTTTGTCGACTCCAGGTCGACGGGCTGGCTTTCATCCTCGGAGCCCGGGATGACGGGCTCTATTGCGATCCCCCTTACCCCGCGCTCCCTGAGCTTGAGAAGAACCGCCTTTTCCTTCTCCGCGCTCCCTTCGGTCTGGCTGAACATCATGTGAAAGCCGCTGCGCTGGGTTGCCCTTTCGAACCCCGCGGCGATTCGCGGAAATATGTACGCGCTTGCGTAGTAGCAGACCAGGGCAAAGTCATCCGCCTCGGGGTTCCGCCTGGCCAGGCAATAAGTGCCGATGCCTTTCCTGCTTTCGACCCAGCCCGCACGGACAAGGTTCGAGATGGCCTGCCGGGCGGAGCTCCTGGAGACTCCGAACCTTGAGCAGATCTCGCTTTCCGAGGGCAGCTTGTCCCCTGGTCGAAGGCGTCCGCTCTCTATCTCCTGCTTGATCCAGCTTGTTATCAGCAAGTGTTTACTTGTTATGATAGGCTGTTCGATCATGTATCGGATAATAGCATGAATGACGTCGATGTCAAGAGTTTTTATTAAAAAACGGTCATGTTTGCTGAATCTTGTAATTACATGCTACGTGTCAAGATAACAGAATCCCGTAGGCGGCGTGAGTATATTTCTCAAATGGCAACAAGAAACCCGCCCCAGGAGCTTTGCACGCATTTGGATCAGATCAGGGATGTCGTGCCGAGCGCCGAGGGCTGCGAGGATTGTCTGAAGATTGGCGACTCCTGGGTGCATCTGCGCCTTTGTCTCATCTGCGGGCACGTGGGATGCTGCGATACGTCGAAGAACAAGCATGCCACGAAACATTTCCACCAGACCCATCACCCCATCATCAAGTCTCTGGAGCCGGGTGAGGAGTGGAAGTGGTGCTACGTCGATGAGGTGGCCTTCGAGTAGACGCGACGGCGGGCCGAAAGAAATGCATCACAAACCGGCAAATGTGGCCTTGCGGATCGCCGTCATCTACGGCGTCGCTTCCGGGCTCTGGATACTCCTGTCGGATCAGGCCCTGGCACTCCTGATCGTCAATCACAGGGTTTCCCTCCAGGCGGAAGTCTACAAGGGATGGATCTTCGTGGCGGTCACCGCCCTCCTGCTCTTCCTCACTCTGAGGAACCAGTTGCGCGCCGGGGAGAAGGAAAGCGCCGGACGCAGGGAGGCCGAGGCCGCGCTGCGGCGCAATGAGGAACAGTATCGCCTGCTGGTTGAGAACCTCGCTACAGGCGTTGTGATCGTGGATCCGTGGGAGGAGATACTCTTCGCAAACCCCGCCGCGGAAAAGGTCTTCGGGACCGAGAATGGCGCGCTGGTGGGGAAAAACCTCAGGGAGTTTCTTGGCGATGAGGAATACCAGAGGGTCCGGGCAGAGACGGACAAGCGCGCTCGGGGCACGACCAGCACGTACGAAACGGACATCAGGCGGATGGACGGGGAGATCCGGCACATCCAGGTCACGGCCGCTCCCCAGCGCGCTCCGAACGGGGCTTTCGGTGGCGCCCTGGCCACGTTCCAGGACATCACGGAAAAGGACGCACCTGGAGCGGCGAATCGAGCAGGAACGCGCGCAGCTGCTGACCTTGATCGACAACCTGCCCGACGGAGTGTTCCTCAAGGACGAAACGTGCCGCTTCATCCGCGCCAACAAGGTGGTCGCCGACATCATGCATGCGGGCAGGCCGGAAAATCTCATTGGAAAGACCGACCACGATTTCTACCCGAAGGAGATGGCTGACCAGTTCCTCGCGGATGAACGCGCCATCATTGCAACGGGCCGCAAGCTCGTAGACAAGGAAGAGCCGAAAGTGGTCTCAGGATCCCTCAGGCTCATCGCGACAACCAAGGTGCCGGTCCTTGACGCCCGCGGAGCCGTGCAGGGACTGGTTGGGATCAGCCGGGACACGACGAAGCAGAGAGAGGCAGAAGCAGCGCTGAGCGCAAGCGAGCGAAGGTACCAGACGATCGTGGAGAACATCACCGACGGCCTTATCATTCACGATTTCCAGGGAAACATCCTCGATGTCAACGAAAACGCCTGCAGGATGCTGGGGCGCACCCGAGCGGAGCTGGTTGGCAGGAACCTGGCCTCGGTGGACAACGATGAGAGTCGAAAGGAAATCCCCCGGAAAATCCAGGCCATGATCCAGTCCGGCTCAAGCCTTTTCGAGGCGATCCAGCTGAGGAAAGACGGATCAGAGGTTCCGGTGGAGGTGAGCACAAAAGTGGTGAGCAGGGAAGGAGCCGGCGTCATTCACGCGTTCGTCAGGGACCTCACGGAAAGGAAGAAAGCGCTGGAAGACCAGCGAAAGCTCCGCGAGCAGCTTCAGGAAGCCCAGAAGATGGAGGCTGTCGGGAGACTGGCCGGCGGGATAGCCCATGACTTCAACAACCTGCTCACGGTGATCAACGGGTATTGCGAGATGGCCCTGGATCGGGTGCCCGGCAACCAGCCCCTGCACGCCGATCTCACGGAAATCAAGCGGGCCACACGGCGGGCAGCCACGCTCACCACGCAGCTCCTTGCCTTCAGCCGAAGGCAGATTCTCCAGCCGCGCATCCTTGACCTGGGCGCCCTGGTGGCGGGAGTAACGGAAATGATCACGCGCCTCCTGGGTGAAGACATCAAGGTTCGGGCGCGGCGATCATCGGAGCTGTGGGGCGTTCGGGCGGATCCGGGAAAGATTGAGCAGGTGGTGGTGAACCTTGCCGTCAATTCGCGGGACGCGATGCCCCAGGGCGGCGTCCTCTCCATGGAGACTTCGAACGTCTCGCTCTCGGAAGATTTTCCCAGCGAGCATCCGGAGGTGCCGCGCGGTGAGTACGTCCTTCTTTCGGTGATCGATACGGGAGTCGGGATGGATCAAGCCACCCTGGACCGGATCTTCGAGCCTTTCTTTACCACAAAGGAAAAGGGAAAGGGAACGGGTTGGGCCTTGCAACCGTCTACGGCATTGTCAAGCAGAGTGACGGCTTCATCTCCTGCGCCAGCAAGCCCGGCAAGGGCACGGCCTTCAGGATGTATTTCCCACGCGCCGCGGGCGGAAGGGAGGAATCGGCGCAAAGTGATCCGAGCTCCGCGGCGACCCTTGGAGGCGCTGAAACCATCCTCCTGGTGGAAGATGACGAGGCGGTGCGGCAAGTCTCCCTGTCCATCCTGGAGTCGGGAGGATACACGGTCATGGCGGCAACGGGCGGAGCGGATGCTTTAAGGAAGGTTTCCGCCTCCCTGAGGGCTCCGGACCTTCTGGTGACAGATGTGGTCATGCCGGAGATGGACGGCAAGGAGGTGGCCCGTGCCGTATGTTCGAGGTTCCCCGGCACACGGGTCCCTTTTGTCTCAGGCTACGCGGAAAGCGTCGTGGTTCACCACGGTGTCCTCGAGGAAGGAGTCGAGCTCATCGAGAAACCCTTCGATGGCCCGGACCTCCTTCGAAAAGTGCGTGAGGTCCTGGACAGGCCGGACCGTCAATTACCCAAGAACGTGTCCTCCATCGGGTGGGTGGCCTTGCCCCCGGCGGAGAGCTTCGCGTAGAGGGTGTCCGCCTCCTTCTTGCCGCCGCAATTTACTGTCATGAGCATGATGGCGTTCTTGGCCTGGCGGCAGGTATCCTGCCTTTTGCGTGATCGCGATGATAGCGAAGATAAACCGCGCCGCCGCCTACCAGGACCGGGTAGACCACCAGGTGGTATTCGTCAATCAGGCCAGGCCCGCCGGCCTGATCCCCTCCATCTCCCAGCCTGCCATGGTCTGGTACATGCGCCGGCCGTAAAGGAAGCCACCCATCTCCCTTGCTATCTTATTATGGAACCGGTGCACCTCCTCGTCGGGCCGGCACCTTGCCATCCGGTCCCTCAACAAAGCCGTCCAGCGAAAGGTTCATCAGGTAGATGACGTTGCGCATGACTCAAATGTAACGTCATGAGCTCCCCCCGCCGACACTGATACAGGAGCCGCGCCCTCCTCTATTTGACTCCAGGGTGAGGGCTTTGTAGCTTCTCACAGCGGGAGGGGATAGCCGCCGCCTGGGCGGGCGCCGAAGGACCGCCCAGAGCGCAGCGCCGGCAGGCGCCTCAGGGGGGTAGAATGGCAGCCCACGCATCATGGAAGGGCTTTCTCAAGCTCAGCCTTGTCTCCGTTCCGGTGAAGGCTTACACGGCAACCGCGACCGGTAGCGATATCACGCTTCACCAGCTTCACGCAAAGACCCACACGCGCATCCAGTACAAGAAGTTCGCCCCCGAGGTGGGGGAGGTCTCAAGCGATGAGATCGTCAAGGGCTACGAGTACGCCAAGGGCCAGTACGTCATCGTGGATGAAGAAGAGCTGGACAAGCTGCGCACGGAGAGCGACAAGTCGGTGCGCATAGACGGATTCATCAAGCCCGACGAGCTCTCCAGCGTCTACATGGCAGGGCGGACGTACTACCTCACGCCTGATGGCCCGGTGGGTCAGAAGCCTTACAGCCTCCTCATGAAGAGCATGGACGCCAACAAGGTCTGCGCGGTTGCAGAGGTGGTCATATCCCAGAAGGAGCAGGTGGTGCTCCTGCGGCCCATCGACGGGCTACTCACCATGACCGTGCTCATCCGAAAGGACGAGGTGAAGCCGGCCTCCTCGTTCAAGGACGAGATCGCGGAGACCCAGCTTTCCGAGGCGGAGATCTCCCTCACCGACACGCTGATCAAGGCGTCGATGATCAAGAGCTTCGACTTTGGCAAGTACAAGGACGTCTACAAGGAGAAGCTCACCAAGCTCATCCAGCTGAAAATCGAGGGCAAAGAGGTGGTGCAGGTGCGTGATCCCGAGGAGCCCAAGATCATCAACCTCATGGAGGCCCTCAAGCGCAGCGTGGCGGAGGCGCAGGCGGCTGGCGGCGCCAGCACCCCCGTGGAGAACGGGGAGAAGAAGAAGGTGAAGGCGGGCTTGAAGCAGGCGCCCAGCGCGAAGCCAAAGACCGCCGCAGCAAGCGCGGCAGCCGGCGCGGCCGCCCGGAAGAAGAAGGCCAGCTAAGGCATCCGTGGAAATCCTCGTGGCCACGATCAAGGGAGCGTTCATCCTCCAGAGCGACGGCTCCCGCCGAAATTGGAGCGTGGGGGACCCGCACTTCCTCGGTTCAGAAACGAATCAACTGGTGCGTGACCCTCGGGACGGCAGGACCCTGCTCCTGGCGGCAAGGACGGGCCATCTGGGCCCGACGGTATTCAGATCGCAGGATGCGGGGAGTACGTGGCGGGAGGCCAGGCAGCCGCCCGCGTTTCCCAAGGCCCCTGAGGGACAGAACGGCCCTGTCGTACAACGCACCTTTTTCCTCACGCCTGGCCACGCCAGCCAGCCCGGAGTCTGGTGGGCGGGAACGGTGCCGCACGCGCTTTTCCGGTCTGAAGATGGCGGGGCGACATGGGAGCACGTTGCGGAGTTCAGCCGCTACGTGACAGGTCTGAAAGAGCGGACGCCGGCCAACATTGGAGAAACCCCGGGTGGCGCCATCACGCACTCGATCCTCATCGACCCGAGGGATGCCAGCCACATGTACGTCTCCCTCTCCACCGGCGGCTTCTTCGAAACAACGGACGAAGGACTAAGCTGGCTGCCCATCAACGGCGGATCTTCCGCTGATTTCCTTCCCGACAAGTTCCCGGAGTACGGCCAGGATCCGCATTGCGTCGTCATGAGCCCCGCGAACCCCGACCGGATCTACCAGCAGAACCACTGCGGCGTCTATCGGCTGGACAGGCCGGGCACGCAGTGGGATCGAATTGGACGCAACCTTCCCCCCGAGGTCGGAGACATCGGCTTTCCCGTTGTCGCGCATCCGCGCAAACAGGATGTTCTCTGGGTTTTTCCCATGGACGGAACCAGCGTGTGGCCCCGAACCAGTCCGGGCGGAAAGCCCGCCGTCTTCCGCAGCGGGAATGGAGGCGCTTCCTGGACCAGACAGGCTGGCGGCTTCCCTCAATCGAACGGATGGTTCACGGTGTTTCGCCAGGCCATGAAAAGCGACCGGCAGGACCCCGTGGGTCTCTACCTGGGAACGACCGCGGGTGAGATCTGGGCAAGCGGGGATGAAGGAGAGAGCTGGCAGCCGATAGCCAGCCATCTTCCGCGCATTCTTTCCATCGAGGTGGCGGACAAGGAGGCGGGGTGAGCATCTCGGTCCGAGTCTCAACGCACCTGCATTCCTACACGCTCGGCAAATCGACCGTGGAGGCTGACGGCAGCACGCTGGCTGAGATCATGGCAGACCTGGACCGCCGGTTCCCCGGCCTGCGCTTCCGGGTGGTCGATGAGCAGGATCGAATCCGCCCCCACATAAACGTCTTCATAAAGCGCTCACTGGTGCGGGATCTCGGCTGCCCGGTCTCACCGGGAGATGACGTTCTGATCCTGGGCGCTCTCAGCGGCGGATAGGGCGCGGCGAACGGCGGCAGAAAACTCTCCGGGGCGTTCCACTTGCGGCATATGGCCCGCGCCGTCAATCGGCAAATACGAGTGCTGGCCAAGCCACTTTCGGAATGATTCAACCTGGCGCGAAGATACAAGAAGATCCCCGGTGCCCCAGATGACCGTCGCAGGGACCTCCGGCCTCGACTGAGGCTTTACCTGATTCATGACCAGGTTGAAGCCGATCCGGGCGTGCGCGTCTTCGAAACCGGGTATTCGGTCCATGAACCCCTGGGGCAGCTTTGCCGGGTTCGGGAAGCCCCGGGCAAACGCCTTTGGGGACCAGGACATGCTGCTTATCATTCGACGAAAGCGTTTCTCCACGCCGGGGATCCGGATGATCCTCTTCATGAGCCCAGGCACCGCGGGAACGCTTGTGCCATTAACGGCGACCAGGCGATTGATGCGCCCTGGAAAAAGGGAAGCCAGCTCGATGGCAAGCGCAACGCCAAATGAGTTGCCCATGACATTGGCGCGGTCGATTTCCAGGACGTCCAGGAGCTCCTTGAGAAGCCGGGCACTTGCAGCAAGGCTGGGCCCCTCGGGTGGATCCGAGACACCGTAGCCCGGCATATCGGGCGCGATGACCGTGAAAGATCCTGCAAGGTCATCCCAGACCGGTGACCAGCTCATCCTGGCGTCCCCCCAGGCGGAATGGAGGAGAAGAAGCGCAGGGCCGGATCCTCCGGTCCATGCGTGAACTTTCTTCCCTGAAACGATGTAATCATTCGACTTGACGATGTCGGGCATGAAAGCATCCTACTTCGTGGATAAGTTGCCGGCAAGGCGCCCGGCATCCTGACCCCCATAGCAAGGCGCCTCCGGCTGGCAAACACACGCGCGCATTGCGAAAACGCAAAATTCGAAAATTCCACAAGCAAACTTTCGAATTTTGCGTTTTCCGTATGTGTGGGATATGACTCTCGCAACTTCCTTGCAAAGTGGAATGGCAAACCCCTGAACGCGGCCGCCATTGGCAGGCGCCTCGGAGTCTCCGGGCCCACGGCGATGGCCCGGGTCAAGACTCTGGAGCGTGAGGGTATGGTTCGCCTGCTTCCTTTTTTCGGTGGAGGCAGAAGACCTTTGCTCTATCTACCGGAGTCCTTTCCAGGATTTTGCATCGACGCCGTCATCACACGGACTATCGAGGTTGCACCTGCAAGCCGATTCTCCTGGTGGAAAACAGGGAGAGTCCGGCAAATCGACCTTGTAGCTGATACCGGACAGAAGCGCTTCGGGTTCTGCTTTTGCGAATCTTATATACCGCAGAACAGGCATTGGTGGCCGCTTCGAACAGCTTACAAGGTCGGCGTCATCCAGTCCGGCTTTCTCCTCTACCTGGGCAGCAGGGCTTTCGTTATCGGCCCGGAAATCAGCGGCCTCCCGCTTGCAGTCTTCCTGTCCGAGTGGAGAGACTGGCTTCTGCGCGGGAGCACTCCGCAAGAGATCCGGGCGGCCCGAATGGCCGTGGCCCGGATCAATCGGCAGGCCGGGGAATCAGGTGCCGCCGCCGGCAAAAGCGAAAACCAGAAGGAAAATGAAACCCGCCACGGCCACGGCGCCGTGGACGAACCCCAGCCACTTGGGCGGTTTCTTGGTGGCGACGTCGATGCCGAACAGGAGAAAGCCGCCGAGGGCCGCGATGATGAAGAGGATGAGCGCCACCATCGGGGCAGCCTGGGAGTGAATGATCGAATAGACCACCAGCAGAACCAGTGAGACTGCGGCGAAGGCGCCGTGGATGTATACAGTGGCCCGGGGCGCGCGGTCGGCGGCTACAATCCTCACTACGTTGATCACGCCAAAAACGGCGGCAACGGCGAACAATACGATGCAAACAACCACCATGGTCATAGTTGGCTCCAGCCTCCTGATTATTCGACGTGCGGCGGACGCAAAGGTTACATTAGAGGAGATGATCCGAGCGACAACCGAAACAGATCCCGACGCAGCCATCGTGGAGCGCATCCGTGATGGTGAGACGTCTTTGTACGAGGTCCTGATCCGGCGCTACAACCAGCGGCTGTATCGTGTGGCCCGCGCCTTCCTCCACGACGACACTGAGGTGGAGGACATCATGCAGGAAACGTACCTCAAGGCGTTCAAGGCTCTCCCGCGGTTCCAGGGAAAGGCTCTTTTTTCAACCTGGCTGACACGCATCCTCATCAACTGCGCGCTTACGTACCTGCGACGCCGGTCACGGCGGGCGGAGATTGCCCTTGACGCGCTGGAGGAACGGACCGCAGCCGAGGACGTCGGTGAGCTTGCCATCGCGCAGGAACAAATAGGGCGGCTCATCGAGAAGTCACTCGATTCCCTTCCGGCCAAATACCGGGTGGTCTTCATCATGCGCGAGCTCGAGCAGATGTCAGTCGCTGAGACGGCGGCAAGCCTGGGGATCAGCCCGGTCAACGCAAAGGTGCGCCTTCACAGGGCCAAGAGGCTCCTGAGAGAAGGGCTTCAACGGCAGATGCCGGATATTTCGGTCTACGGTTTCCTCGGGAAGCGCTGTGATGCGTTGACGAAGCGCGTCATGGAAAAGATCGCAGTGTGACGTGGTCAGGAAGCCCCGCGGCCGGTCTGCCCCACCCCCAGATCGTAGACGAGCTGGGCGCCGTAGTGGGTGCCCACCAGAAGCGTGATGAAGCCGGCCACCGACAAAAGAAGGCCGACCCAGCCCGGTATGCCCAGGAAGCGGACAAGCAGGTCGATGACGTAGATAGTCCAGGCCGTCGCCATGAAATACATGTGCCGAAGGGCCCTTTTTTGCGCAGGTCCGCCTGACTGCAGGCCAATCAGGTCGATGAAACCGGCAGTCATTGCGCCAAGCGCGGTGATGACTCCGACGATGAGCAGCCACTGGGATATGCGCCACCACATCGGATCTTGCAGCGCAATGGACAGGGCGTCGGTCACCACAGTTGCGGTCCACGCTGCCACGGGGAAGTGAACAATGGCTGGGTGCAGGGGGTGGCCCAGGAGCTTCAGTCCATCCATCGCATATTAGACGAGCCAGCCCCGCAGTGGTTACAATGTCTCATGAGAAACAAGGCAAGCGGAACCTTTGATGTGACGATGCTTCCGGAGCCGTCCGACGAGTTCATTGCGCGGATGTCCATCGACAAGAAGTTCAAAGGCGACCTGGCGGGGGAGAGCAAAGGCCAGATGCTGAGCGCGGGCACGGAGATCGAGGGCTCCGCGGGGTACGTCGCCATGGAACGGGTCAGCGGCGTTTTGAGCGGCCGGCGCGGCACCTTTGTTCTTCAGCACACCGGCACGATGAACCGGGGAAAACCGCATCTCGAGATCAGCGTGGTGCCTGACTCCGGCACAGGGGAGCTGGTGGGGCTCAACGGCGCCATGAAAATCATCATAACCGACGGAAAACATTCCTACGATTTCGAGTACACGCTTCCATGACGTCGCTTCCGCTTTTTGTTCCCCCCATGCTGGCCGTCCATGGCCAGCCTTTCGATTCTGATGCCCACTTCTTCGAGTTCAAGTGGGACGGCTTCCGCGCGGGGGCAATGATAGAGGGCGGCTCCGTGCGCCTGATGAGCCGAAACAAGATCGACCTTCTGGAACAGTTCCCCGCTCTCGCACCGCTGGGAAGCCTGGAGCAAGGACTTGCGCTGGACGGCGAGATTGTCGCCTTTCGAGACGGCAAACCGGACTTCGACCTGATGCTGAGCAGGGGCCGGAAGGGAAAATCGCACGCGGTGAAGTTCGTGGCCTTCGATGTCCTCTATGAAAAGTTCGAATCGCGCCTTGACCTCCCCTTTTCCGAGCGCCGTCAGATCCTGGAGCGTATCGTGAAGGCGTCCCCGTGCGCCGAGTTGATGCTCTCCGACGGGACCCCCGCAAACGGCAAGGCCCTGTACGACACGGCATGCCGGCAGGGCCTGGAAGGAGTGATGGCAAAGCGGATGTCCAGCGTGTACGCTTCCGGCAAGCGAAACGGCGCATGGGTGAAAATCAAGCGGAGGCTGCGGATCCAGGTCGCGATCATCGGGTTTATCGAGAAGCCGGTGAAAGACTTCCAGTGCCTCCTAGTGGCCGGAAGCGGCCTTCCCGGGGAAGAGCCCGGGCCGCTTCGCTACCTGGGGAGGGTTGGCGGGGGGTTTACCGACGCCATGCGGGACAGGATGAATGCCCTTCTCAGGGAGAATCCCAGGAAGACGCCGCTTGTGAAGTGTCCCGAGCGGGCGCTCTGGGTGGAGCCCGGGCTGTACTGCCAGGTGAGCTATGCGGAGCTCACCGAGGCGGGGCTGCTTCGCGCTCCCGTGTTCGAGGGCTTGATCGAAGAGTGAAAAATGGTTGAAGCCTCGACCCTGGCAGACAAGGAAGTAGCCATCACCGGCCGTCTGTTTTCCATGACGCGCGCGGAGGCAATCGAGCGCATCCTCAAGGCGGGAGGGCGCCACGTGCGGGAGCCCGGACCGTCCACGGCCATCCTGGTAGGGGGCAACGCGCTGGGTCACCTCACCGCGGACGGCGGAATCTCGCGCACCATGGCGCTCTTTCGGGAGCTCAAGCGCGCCGGTGCTCCCATCAGGCTCGTGGAAGAGCCCGAGTTCCTTGGGATGCTGGGGGCCAGCGAAGATCTGGAGGATTTTTCCCGGCTCTACACCGTGGAACAGGTGAGCCGCATCGTCGAGGCGCCCCTCCCCGTGGTCCGTTCCTGGGTTCGCAAGGGGCTTCTCCAGCCGTCACGCCTTACAAACCGGCTTGCGTGGTTCGAGTTCAAGGATATCCTGACCGCCCGCAACCTGAGCCAGCTCACCAGCGCCGGAGTGCCGGCCTCCCGGATCCATCGCAGCCTGTCGGAGATTGCGCGCTGGCTCCCTGACGGCGAGCGGATACTGGGGAGGCTGGAGGCTTACGCCACCGGACTGCGCCTTCGCCTGCCTGACGGAAGCTGGGTGGAGCCAAGCGGGCAGCGCCTCATGGACTTCAGCGGGCGCCCCACGGCGCAGATGTCCATTTTCCCGGGGAAAACCGATGAGGATTGGTTTCTCCGCGCCGTGGAGGCGGAGGAAACAGGGGACCTGGAAGGGGCCGCGCAGCTTTACGCGCGCGCCCTGGAGTCCTCCCCGGAGCCAGAGGCATTCTTCAACCTCGGAAACGTGATGTACGACCTGGGACGCGAGGCAAACGCGGCTGAGCGCTACCTCCAGGCCATCGAAACCGATCACAACTTCGCGGAGGCCTGGAACAACCTGGGCAACTCGCTGGTTGCGCTGGGCAGGCTGGAAGACGGGGTGCACGCCTACCAGATGGCCTTGTCCCTTGAGCCCGACTACCCTGAGCCGCACTGCAATCTCGTCACGGCGCTGGAGCGAATGGGGCGGTTTGCGGAGGCCCTGGAGCATCGGGCTGTCTGCCAGAAAGCCTTTCCCAGCCAGGCCCACCTCACGCTCCTGCGCCAGCAGACAACCGACGTCGAGGAAGACGTGTAGATAATGACAGTGCAGCTGGAAAATACGAGGGACCGCAGCAAGCTGGTCCCCTGGATCATATATCTCATATTCTTTGCGGTTTTGAACGAGACCGTTTTCAACGTTTCCACGCCCATGATCGCAAGGCAATTCTCACTGACTCCTTCCGGGGTCAGCTGGATGATGACGATCTTCATGGTCTTTTTCGGAATCGGCTCGGTCATCTACGGAAGGCTTGCCGACATCTACAGCCTGCGCGGGCTGATCCTGGTAGGAGTGATCATCTACAACGTAGGCTCGGTCATGGGCTTCGCGTTGCAGTCCTCCTATCCGCTGGTGATTGCCGCCCGGGCAATCCAGGGCATCGGTGGATCGGCAATTCCGGCCCTGGTCTTCGTGGTCGTCGCTCGATACTTCCACCCGTCTGAACGGGGGAAGGTGTTCGGCTTCATAACATCGACCGTCTCGTTTGCCATAGGTCTCGGGCCGGTCCTTGGAGGCTTCGTCTCCGGGACGTTGCATTGGTCATATCTTTTCCTGATCCCGCTGCTCATGCTGATCTCGATCCCCTTCTTCAACCGTGAGCTGCCGCCGGAGACCCGCCGCGCGGGCACCGTCGACATTCCCGGCGCGGTCCTGGTAGCGACGACGGTTGGAGCGCTCATCGTCTATCTCAATTTCAGCAAATGGTATTACCTTGCGGCGTTCCTCGGTCTTCTGTCCCTGTTCGTCCTGCGGATCCGCACGGCCGCTGATCCGTTCATCAAGCCGTCATTGTTCGCGAACGCGAGGTTCCGCAGCGGGGTGATCGTGGGGTTCTGCCTTTTCTCGATCGTCATCGGCACGCTATTCCTGGTTCCTCTCATGCTGAACGACGTCCACGGCCTCACCACCAGCCAGATCGGCCTGGTCCTTTTCCCCGGCGCAATCAGCTCGGTGGTCTTCGGCCCCATCGCCGGCCGCCTGTCCGACCGCAGGGGAAACAGCTTCGTCGTCGCAATCGGCCTGGTGCTCCTGGTAGCAAGCATACTCATCATGTCCGTTCTCCTGGGCGTTTCCGCCCTTGTCATCGCCGCGGCTCTCCTTCTGACCTACGTGGGGTTCTCCCTGTTCCAGACGGCAATGATCAACGCGGTCTCCCAGACCCTTACTGAGCAGGAGACGGGGATCGGAATGGGACTCTTCAACCTGGTCGGTATCGTCTCGGGCGCTGTGGGCACCGCGCTGGTGGGCAAGATCCTCACGGGCGGATGGCTGGATCTCCCGATCCTGCCCGTGATCAGCAATCCGAAGGGCTATGGATACAGCAACGTGATGCTTGTATTCGCCGTGGTGGTCATCCTGGGCGGCGTCCTGTACCTGCGAAGCTTCCGCGCCGCAAAGGCTACGACGCACCTGAAGCAGTCAGCTTCCGAGGGATGATGGAGAGGGAAAGGGATCTTGACGTAGAGCATCATGATCTCACTTTACATGAAGAACCGCCCCTGGAACGGGCAGCCCCGGTGCGATTATCTGCGGGTCATCTCAGAGCAGCCCTTGCAGGTCACGGGCTATCGGATCGGCGGCGCCAACAAACTGGAAGAGGAGCCTGTTGATCCGGGATACCTTGTCAAGTACCGGGGCTGGTATCACCCCGCCACCTCCTGGGAGATAGAGGAATACCGGCGGCTGGGCGGTGCCGGGTAACAAATCGCGCAATGAGAGTTGTTGAACACTCCGGAAGGAGAAAGCAAAGTGAAACGCGCTCTCATTGCTGTGCTGGTGTGTCTCATGCCTGCTGCACTTTTTGCCGGTCCCATGGGACCCTGGCCACGGGCAGGGGAGTTCCCCGGCATGCGCCCGGCGGAAGCAGGCCCGTATTATTCTTCTGAGATTCTGAAGATCCAGTCCGAGATGGGACAGCAGAAGATCGGGGACCTGGAGGTCCAGGACCTGGTTTCCCTCCGTGAACGGCTCAACGTCGCGATGCAAAAGGACAACTACGTCAGGGCCATCTCCCTTCACTCCCTGGCCCTGCCCGGGCTGGGGCAGTTCGAGACGGGCAATACGGCGAGCGGCTTCGGGTTTCTGGCCCTGGACCTTGTCACAATTGCCGGAACGTTCCTGGGCGTCTACTACACCCTGCCTTCAGACCTGCGGTTCGACCGCATAGATTACTTCAGGGATTCCTTCACCACCATCAGCAACGCCTGGAACGGGCACACGATAGTGGACTACCTTCCGTCCTTCGGCGTCTTTCTTGGCGGCATAATCGTGGACCAGATAGTCAGGCATTGGTCTTCAGCGGCGGCCGGCCGTGATGCCGCTGATCTGATCGACAAGGGAGGAGTGAAGTTCACTCCGCGCCTGGGCATCGGGTTCATGGGATTCAACGTAGCTTACTAGCGCCCGCGCTTACATGGCCACGGCTTTTGCCATCTCGCGATACCGGCAAAGGCCGTTGGCCCAGCGCATCTGGTCAGGGCTGCTGCACTCAGGCTCCAGGACCCGCGGGGAAGCAACCAGGATGCAGGCGCATCGGGCCCTGCTGGTGGCCACGTTCAAGCGATTGGGGCTGTACAGGAAGCTCATGCCGCGCGGGGCATCCTGCGCGGACGAGCTTGTCATCGAATAGATGACCACGGGCGCTTCCTGCCCCTGGAACTTGTCAACCGTACCCACGCGTGCCTTGTCTCCAAGCCTGCGGGCAAGGCTGGCCACCTGCGCATTGTAGGGAGCGACAACCAGGATGTCCGACGGACCCAGCGGCGAAGTGCTGCCCTTGTCATTCGTCCAGACGGCCCCGTCCCGAAGCTCGCTGACAATTCGCCAGACGGCTTCCACTTCTTCCGGGCTGCTGTTCTGATTTCCCGTGTGATCCACCGGCACGTAGAACAGCCCGGTTCCCGCAAAATGGCCGGTTCCGGCGAGCGCCTGCTTTTCAAGGCCAGGAAGCGAAACAAGCCTGCACTCATAAAACAGCTCGGAAGTGAATGAGCAGATGTCCGGGTGCAGCCTCCGGGTGATATCGAGAAAGAGTCCGGCGTCGTCGGAGATGGTCTTTCGCCCGGCAAGGATGTGAACCAGGGCCGCCACCTCCGCCCCCTCGGGATGCGCGCCTTTTTGCGGCTGCTCCAGTTGTTGAGGGTCGCCCAGGAGCACGACATTGCGCGCGGACCGGGCGGTTGCCAGGACATGCGCCAGTGACATCTGCCCGGCCTCATCCACAAAAAGGTAATCCAGCGCTTCCTTCATGTCGTCCTGAGACCAGAACCAGGCAGTTCCCCCGATAACCGCGCCCTGGGCGAGGCCGGCCATGAGCTTCGCATTGTCCTTGGTCACCGCGACGCCCTCGACGGTCTCGCCGTCGGCTTTCCGGTCCTTGCGCATGGCCCGCAGCGGCACGCCGTACTCCGGCGCGGCGTTCAAGGATTCCACAAGGAGCTTCTGAATGACCTTGTGGCTGACGGCAGTCACGCCGATTCGCTTCCCCTCTCGGGCAAGTGCCGCGATCATCCTGGCCCCCGTGTAGGTCTTGCCGGATCCCGGCGGGCCCTGGACGGGCAGGATGCCGTTGTCCAGGCTCTGCACCAGGCGCACCGCGGCTTCCACCACGCCCTCGCCGTTCCTTCGAAGCGGGCCCGCGACGGCCTGGCGAAGCCGGGGCTTTGCGGCAAGGAGCAGGTCCCGCGCCGCGCGATATGGTCCGTTGCCGTTCACCCCGTTTGCGGCAATCGAACGGGCAAGGTCGAGAAACGCCTTGTCCACGGGAGCAGGCCGCACGATGTCGTCAATCATGACCGCCGACGGATGAAGTTCTATCGACTTTCCGTTCTTGACGACTTCGATGGTGTGCTTCGACGTATCTATTGAAAGCACTGTTCCGACCGGCTCTTTTGTCCCGATCTCCTGAAGCTTCTTTTCTTTCTCTACATCGATCTCCTGCTCAGGGAAACTGTAGCGGTGCACGGGCAGCTTTCCGCTGCGGCCGGCTTCCCCGATAAAGCTCAGCCCTGCCAGGGCCTTGCGTTCTTCCATGAGATCCTCGAAATCCAGGCCATGAATCCGGTAATACTCCCACCACGCGCATTTTTCCTCACGCCGGAAGTATTCCAGCTGGTGCGCAAGGAGCCATCGAGCGCGCTCCTCAGGTCCCCATGCCCCCCTGTCCTCAGGAAGGCCCTCCGTCAACCTCTCATACAGGGCCTGGGTGTCTGCTTCCTTCTCCTTGACCCCGTCACTGGCTTCTCCGCTCCTGTTCTCGGGCCGGGGAATCACCTCCCCTCCCTTGATTGATTCCGCGCGTCTGGCTTCAAGCCAGTCGCGGAGCGCGGCCGTTGAAACGCAGTCATCCCTGTTGTACTTCTCAACCGCTGCGCAATCCTCAGCGGATATCTCCTGCGGGCCGTCCAGCTCCAGCGCCTTGGCCACCCGCCTGAGCGCCGCGGCTGCCGCGGGAAGCTCCAGTGTCCTGGCAAATCCATAGAACTGCTCCATTTCCTTGAGGGAATAGCTTTCCACGCTTGCCTGCAGCCCGTGGCGTGTCACGGCAAAAAGGTCGATGAACCGCGCGGCGCGCAGCAACTGGTCCAGCTCCGTTTCCCGCGTGCCGTGCCTTCCAATCAGGCGCTTCACCGCGCCGGGCTCATAGGGGGAGAAATGATAGATGTGCATCCCCGGATAAGCCCGCCAGCGCTCCATGATGAAGTCGATGAGCCTCTCCAGGGCTTTTTTCTCCTTCGAGGGCTTCAACGCCCAGAAAGCCCGGTACTGCTGGCTTTTGCTCCCGTCCGCGAAGGCAACGCCCAGCAGGTATTCCAATCCCTCCTGGCCGGCAAAAGGATCAGACTCGATGTCGAAAAAAACGTCCCCGACGTCTGGATCAGGGAGCAGATGAAACCCCAGCCCCGGCTCCTGGGTCAGGAGCTTGTAGCGGGGCGCTTCGGCCTTCCGGCCTTCCAGCTGTATGCGGGCCTGGCCGTGCGCCCGTGAGAATGCCTGCGGGCTGCCGCGCTCGGGCTTCTGGCGATACGGCCCCGGCTCTTCCGCGAATTGCGTCAAGGTGGAGATCCCCTGCCGCTCCAGCTCTTCGACATGGAGCGAGCGGATCCCGGCAACAAGGCACAGGTTGTCATCCCTGTGCCGGCGCGCGTCACACTCCCTCCACCAGCGGCAGATGTCGCAATGGGCAACGGGGTCAGGGTACGTGGAGTCGGATGCCGGCGCGCTGATGACCTCCTCAAGCCGCGTGCGAACCAGCCGGTAGTACGCGCCGAAGTCGTCGAACCGGAAGCTCTCCGGAAGGAAGTCCGGCCCAGGTTTCACCACATGCATTCGTTCTGGAAACACGCCCTGCACCTCTTTGACCAGCTCAGAGTAGAGACAGAGCTGCAACACCGTGCCTGCGCGCGTTTCCTGGGCCAGCTTCGTGTCCACCACTTCGTAGGACCAGGCGCCGAGCCGGCTGGACGCGGGCACCTTGAGGAGCACATCCGCCCGGCCTATCCAACGGTCCTTACGCAGCTCGGCCTGCACAATGGCGTCGGCGCCGGCCCGCATGGCCTCACGCGTGCTCTCGATGGACAGCTTGCCGCCCTCTTGTTCCGGCTCCACGACGGAAAGGCCTTTTGCCCGCAGGTGCTCGAGGTACGCTTTCTCATGCGCCAGGCCCCGCTGCTGCAGCACGGCCAGCGCCGGGTCCCTCCACGCGGGTGCTGCAAGCCTGCCCTCGGCAACCGCGCGGTCCAGCTGCGTCAGGTGCCGGCATGCAAGATGATTCGAGACGTCCGTTGCCGCCAGGCGAATCAGGTCGCCGTCCTTGAGCATTACAGCTGCCTCCCCAGGGCCTCGATGGCCGGCGCAAGGTCCTGAGGGTTTGTGAGCGCGGTGCGGAACAGGTCTCCCGTTCTCTCCACTCGCTGCGGCGCATTCAGAAGGGTGAAGTCCGAAATGGCCAGCTCACCTTCCAGCTCATCCCAGGCAAGCGGCATTGAAACAGAGGCCGCCTCCACGGGCCTGACCACGTACGGAGGCACGATCGTCTGCTCCCTCCGGTTCTGCAGGAAATCCACGTAGACGCGTCCCTCACGCCGGCTTACCACACGCTCCACCGTGGCGATGTCGCCGTGGTCCCGCACCACAAGCCGCGCAACCGCTTCGCAGAACATCCTGCTCTGATCGAAGGAATAGCCCTGCTTCAAGGGGATGCAGACGTGAAGCCCCGTGGAGCCTGACGTCTTGAGGTACGGCTCGATGCCGATCCCTCGCAGGAGCTTGCCGACCGTTCGGGCAATCTTGATCACGCTGGCAAAAGTTGCTTCCTTCGGGTCCAGGTCTATGAAAGCCCAATCCGGGGAATCCAGGCTCCCTTTTCGCGACATCCAGGGATGCAGATCGATGCTTCCCGTGTTGATCAGCGTGAGCAGGGTCTTTCGGTCATTACACATGGCGTAGAAAACTGGGTCCTCGTCGTCTCGGGCCACGTTGACAGTCTCCACCTGGTTGAGAATGTCCTCGGGAAGCTGCTTCTGGTAAAAGGATTTGCCGCGGATGCCGTCAGGCCACCGGTAAAGATGCAGCGGCCTGTCCTTGAGATACGGAAGCAGCCAGTTGGCCACCCTGTCGTAATAGCTGACCAGATCTCCCTTCGTGTAGCCCTGATCGGGCCAATACACCTTTCGCGGATGCGTGATGGCCAACGAGGTCCCGGCGCTTTTCGGGGCCTTGCCCGGCGTCGTTGCAGACCTGGCCGGGGCTGTGACCAGAGCCGCGGGGATCACCAGCCAGTCCTTCGAGGCGCCCGCCCTGTACGGGCTGGCCGAGTTTTTCGCCACTATCGCGGTGAGCCCTGATTCAGCGGCGGCCGCGGCCAGGGCCTCCCCGCGTTCAGGCACCGCGTCCACGAGAAACAGCTTGCCCGATTCCGGGAGAAGCGCCCGCAGCACGGCCTTTCTCTCCCGAAGCGCAAGCCTCCTCAGGTCCCACTCCTCCGCGTACAGAACGTCGAAGAGATACAGGACGGCCTTTGCGCCGCCGGATTCCATCTCCTCAGCAAGGGCCGGCACGGACGGGTTGCCCCGCTCATCAAGGGCAACGACGATCCCATCGAACACCGCCGTCTCCGCCCGAACGCTGCCCAGAGCCTTGACGATACCGGGGAGCCGGTCAGCAAGGTCCCCCGACGTTGAGCGAAGGCTGACCTTCGACTCCTCCACCCTTGCCAGGACCCGTCTGCCAATAAAGGCCGGCTCGAAAAGCCAGTCCGGGTGGTTGAAAGGCTGCCCTCCCGCGGATGCCTCCATCCTGGCCAGGCTCCGCGGCAGGGGTTTTCGAAGCGCGCGGTCCATGTCCGCCCCGCCGAACAGGTCGCTCCCCGACCCGACGTAGCGGTCCCTGGCCTTGAACAGGAGCCAATTCTTCCCCTCCTCCTGTTTTGTCCTGACCATGTGCCATTCGCCGCGCAGCCTGCGGCCGGAGAGCTCGAGCTTCAGCTCTCCTTTCTCCAGCGCCTTCGCGATGTTCGGGGCCTTGCGCACCTCGTAGGTGCCGGCATCCCAGATCTTCATGGTGCCCGCGCCGTATTGCCCCTTGGGAATGGTCCCCTCGAAGTCCGTGTATTTCAGGGGGTGGTCTTCCACCCGGACAGCCAGCCTCTTGTCCGAAGGCGTGTAGGAAAATCCCTTGGGAACGGCCCAGCAGGCAAGCGCTCCGCCGGCCTCGATGCGAAGGTCGTAATGGAGGTTGCGCGCCTCGTGGCGATGCACGACGAAATGGTTCCCTCCCCCCTTCCCGCGCACGGGCCTGGGCTCCGGTGTCTTTTGAAAGTCCCGCTTGCGCCGGTATTCCTCGATTGCCATACTGGGTTAATGTACCACAAGGAGTCGCCCGAGTGAGCGAGATACCCCTCCTGGTCGATGAGCCAAAGGGCCGCGCGTCGCGGCTTACCATAGTTCTTGCCCACGGCGCGGGCAGCGCCATGGACTCTCCATTCATGGAAGAGGTTGCGCGCGCGCTGGCCGCGGAATCCTTTTCCGTGGTGCGCTTCGAGTTTCCGTACATGCAGGAAACGCGAAAAACCGGAAAGAGGACGCGCCCGGATTTTCCCTCCGTCCTGGAATCCACGTGGCTTCGCGTGGTGGAGCAGCTCGGGGACCCATCGCGGCTCGTGATCGGCGGAAAGTCGATGGGCGGCAGGATTGCAAGCATGGTAGCCGACAGGGCGGGAGTGAAGGGCCTTGTGTGCCTGGGCTACCCGTTTCACCCTGCCGGGCAGGCCTCAAACCTTGAGGGTGGCCCACCTGAAGGATCTGAAGACCCCTGCCCTTTTCCTTCAGGGAGAACGGGACACGCTGGGAAGCAGGGAAGAGATCAAGGACTACACGCTTTCTCCTGCAATCAGCATCGTGTTCCTGCCTGATGGGGACCACTCCTTCAAGCCGCGGAAAACCTCCGGGCACAGCTATGAGGGAAACATGGCGCAGGCAATCAAGGAGATGGCTGCGTTCTGCGGCAGGATTGCCTGAGCGTTCATTGACTTCGCCAGCATCCCGGTACATTATCTGAGCATCTCATCAGAGGAGGTGCCCATGAAACGTGCACTGGTTTTTGCCCTCTCTGCTCTCATGGTAGTCCTTGCAATCCCTGCCTTTGCGCAGCAGGTGACGCTGACCATCGAGAGCTGGAGGAATGACGATCTGTCCATATGGACGGACAAGATCATCCCGGTTTTCGAGAAGCAGAATCCCGATATCCATGTCGTCTTTTCCCCGACTGCCCCGGCAGAGTACAACGGTGTGCTCAATACCAAGCTCCAGGGCGGCACTGCTGGAGACCTGATCACCGCACGTCCGTTTGATGCATCTCTTCAGCTTTACCAGCAGGGCAACCTGGCCGATCTGACGGACCTTCCCGGAATGAAGAACTTCAGCTCGGTGGCAAAGAGCGCCTGGATCACGGACGACGGCAAGCATGTCTTCGCCGTTCCCATGGCGTCGGTCATTCACGGCTTCTTCTATAACAAGGACATCTTCGATGAGCTGAAGCTCAAGCCGCCGGTGACGAAGGCCGAGTTCATGGCTGTCCTCAAGGCGATCAAGAAAGACGGGAAGTACGTTCCCCTGGCCATGGGCACCTCGGACATGTGGGAAGCGGCGACCATGGGGTTCCAGAACATCGGCCCCAACAACTGGAAGGGCGAGGTCGGGCGCACTGCCCTCCTGAAGGGAAAGGAAAAGTTCACCGACGCCCCGTATATCAAGACCTGGAGAGAGCTGGCCTCATGGGCGCCGTACCTGCCTGACGGCTACCAGGCGGTGAAGTACCCGGATTCGCAGCAGCTGTTCACCTTGGGCAAAGCGGCCATCTACCCCACGGGTTCGTGGGAGATCTCGCAGTTCGAGAAGGACGCCACCTTCAAGCTGGGCATCTTCAAGCCGCCGGTGGACAGCCGCGGTGAGACGGTGTACATCTCGGACCACACCGACATCGCCCTGGGCATGAACGCGAAGACCCAGCACCCCGACGAGGCCAGGAAATTCCTCCAGTGGATGACGACGCCCGAGTTCGCAGCCCTCTACTCCAATGCGCTGCCCGGGTTCTTCACCCTCTCCAACGCCAAGATCACCCTGGATGATCCCCTGGCAAACGAGTTCCTTTCCTGGCGCGCAACATGCAAGTCGACCATCCGCAACTCCTACCAGATCCTGTCACGCGGAACGCCCAATCTTGAGAACGAGCTGTGGCGCGTGAGCGCGGCCGTCATGAACCTGACAATGACCCCTGCGCAGGCCGGCAAGGAGATTCAGGCCGGGCTGGACAAGTGGTACAAGCCCTCGATGTAGGATCCTTTTCGTAGACCTGACCCCGGCGGCCGTGGCCGCCGGGGTTTCCTTTGGGGGGACATGAATGCTGGATGTCACACACGCGCGACGCTTCCCCTTCTACCTGATTGTTTTTCTTGCCCCTGCGGTTATCGTGTATTCCCTTTTCATGATCTATCCCCTGATCGACTCCCTGCGCCTGAGCCTGTTTGCGGTTGATCCGCAGGGAAAACGGGAGGCTTTCGTCGGCTTTGCCAACTTCCAGAGGCTCCTGGGAGACAGCAACTGGGCGCCCCGCTTCTGGGGCGCGCTGAAGAACAACCTCGTGTTCTTCTGCGTCCACATGCTTGTGCAGAACCCCGTTGGGCTCCTCGTTGCATCGCTCCTGGTGGGAAACGTTCGCGGCTCAAGGATCTACCGGACGGTGCTGTTCATGCCGACGGTGCTTTCCGTCGTCATCATCGGCTTCATCTGGCAGCTCATCCTGAGCCCCTTGTGGGGCGTCACGCCCGGCATCCTGAAAGCGCTCGGTCTTGGCGGACTCTTCCAGCCCTGGCTTGGCCTGCCCAGGTCCGCGCTGGTGACCGTAGCCCTCATTTCCGTCTGGCAGTTCGTCGGCATCCCGATGATCCTTTTCTACACGTCGTTGATCGGGATCCCCCTGGAGCTGCTGGAGGCCGCTCGCGTGGACGGCTCATCCCGGTTCCAGATCTTCTGGCAGATCAAGTTCCCGCTCCTCCTCCCCATGGTGGGGATCGTTGCCGTCCTGACGTTCGTCGGGAACTTCAACGCTTTCGATCTCATCTACACCATGAAAGGGGCGCTGGCGGGGCCGGACTTCTCAACGGACATCATGGGCACGCTTTTCTACCGGACGTTCTTCGGTCAGCAGCTCCAGCTGGGCAATCCCACCATGGGCGCCACCGTGGCCGCCACGATGTTCGTCATTATTCTGGCCGGCGTGCTCATCTACTCCTTGTGGCAGCGCCGGGTGCAGACGTACCAGCTATGAGCAAACGATGCGAGGTGATGGAATGATCAGCATCCGACGGCGACGCGAGGCGGCCCTCCCCCATATCATCCTCCTGTTCTTCAGCGTCCTGGCCCTTTTTCCCATTTACATGATCCTGTCCAACTCCTTCAAGCTGAAGAAGTTCATCTTCGGCGCGCCCTTTGGACTGCCCACGGGAAAGACGTTCAGCCTGATCGGCTATGAAACGGTGCTTGCAAGGTCGCACCTGATCTTGAACTTCGCGAACAGCATCATCGTCACCCTTGCCTCCCTGTTCCTGATCCTCCTCATCGGGTCCATGGCGGCGTATGCCCTTTCGGAGTACAAGTTTCGATTGTCCGGGTTCCTGGGTTTCTACCTGGCCATCGGCATCATGATCCCCATCCGTCTTGGCTCGGTCAGCCTCCTGAAGCTGATGGCCGGCCTCGGCTTGGTGAACACCCTGGTGGGCCTGATTCTCATCTATATCGCGCAGGGGCTTCCGCTCACCGTCTTCATCCTCTCGAACTTCATGCGGCAGGTTCCGGATGAGCTGAAGCAGGCGGCCCGCATCGACGGAGCCAGCGAGTACAGGATCTTCACGCTTGTCGTCCCCCTGGTGCGCCCGGCGCTCGGGGCCATCGGGATATTCACCATGATCCCCATCTGGAACGACCTCTGGTTCCCGCTGATCATCGCCCCGAGCGCGCGGACCGCCACGGTCACCCTGGGAGTGCAGCAGTTCCTCGGTCAATTCGTGAGTGACTGGAACGCCGTCCTCTCCTCTCTCTCCATGGCAATGATCCCCATCATCCTGATCTACCTGGTGTTCTCACGACAGATGATCAAGAGCATCACATCCGGTGCCTTGAAGGCATGAAAAGGAGCGGCATGAAGCCCTTTGAAGGTGCTTGTGGCTGGCGTGGGAGGCATGGGCCGGTCCCACGCGCTGGGGTACACACGCATCCCCGGTTTCGAGATAGCAGGGTTCGTAGTTCAGCGGAGCGTGGACCGGGCAAAAGAGCTTGCAGCCAGGCTCAAGCTGGATATTCCCGTCTTCACTGATTTTTCCAAAGCCATGGCGCAGGTGAAGCCCGATGTCGTCTCCATCTGCACGCTGGCTGACACGCATGCGAAATACGCCGTCCAGGCAATGCGCCAGGGCTGCCACGTATTCGTGGAGAAACCTCTCGGGATGACCGTTGCCGAAGCCGAAGAGGCGGCGCGTGTGGCAAGGGAGACGGGCCGCAAGCTCGTGGTCGGCTACATCCTTCGGGTCCACCCGGCCTGGAAAAAGTTCATTGAGCTCGCACAGGGCCTTGGCAAGCCGCTCATCATGCGGATGAACCTCAACCAGCAGAGCTACGGCCACGAATGGGACGTCCACAAGTCTTTCATAAGGAACACACCGCCTCTTGTGGATTGCGGCGTGCACTACGTGGACGTGATGTGCCAGATGACCCGCTCGAAGCCGCTCCTTGTGCAGGGGATCGGTGCGCGCGTGACGGATGAGATTGCCCCTGACGCGTGCAACTACGGGGCGCTCCAGGTCGTCTTTGAGGACAAGTCCGTTGGTTGGTACGAGGTGGGATGGGGCCCCATGATGAGCAAAGTCGCGTTCTTCGTGAAGGACGTGATAGGCCCGAAAGGGAGCGTCAGCATAGACAAGGACACGAGGTCCATCGATCCGTCCGAGGTGGCAGGCCACGCGAAGGTCGAGTCGATCATCCTGCATTCAAGCGCGCGGGACGCGGCAGGCGGCCAGGCAGGACCGGACAAGGTGATCCGCATCGACGACGAGCCGGACCACGACGAGCTGTGCAGGCGCGAGCAGGAGCTCCTCCTTGCGGCAATCCAGTCCGACGCGGATCTCAGCCAGCACATCCAGGACGCGGTGAACAGCCTGAAGATATGTTTTGCCGGCGTGGAGTCCTACCAGACCGGCCGCGCGGTCACTTTGTCGTGATGTGGCCGGTGTACACCCGGTAGGCATCTCCCACCGTTTTCACGTTCCACGCCTCTTCCATCGGAATGGTGATTCCCTCCTCCTTGAGGTGAATCATCATCTCCACGAGCCGGATCGAGTCAGCGAACAGGTCATCTACAAACGAGGCTTCCGGGGTCACGCGGGCTTCCTCTATGCGCAGCTCCCTCGCGATCAGGCTGCGGAACTCTTCAAAAGTGATTGGATTGCCGGGATTCTTCACTGTGCGCCTCCCTTCAGCTCCTGGATCGCCGCTTCGCGCAGCTTGAACTTCTGCGACTTGCCCGTCTCAGCCTGGGGGAGCTCCCGGACAAACCGCACCTGGCTGGGAATCTTCCAGGTCTCCAGGGCTCCACGGCAGTGGTCCAGCACTTCCTGGATCGTCATCCGGGCATTTTCTTTCACTCTTACAAACGCCCATACGCTCTCCCCGCCGACCGCCGATGGTACGCCGACAACGGCTGCCTCCTCTATCCGGGGGTGGGTCCTCAGGTAGTCCTCGATCTCCGCGGGATAGATGTTCTGCCCGCCGCGGATGATGATGTCCTTGGTCCTCCCGACCACATGCAGGTAGCCTTTCGCGTCGATTCTGGCAATATCGCCCGTGTAGAGCCAGCCATCGTCGTCCTTCACCATGGCAGTCAGATCAGGGGCCTTGTAGTAGCCCATCATGACGCCTTCGCCGCGAACGGCCAGCTCCCCCGCCTGGCCCGGCGGCAGGTTTCGCCGTTCCCCGTCCACTATCCTGACATCGATTCCCGGCATCACCCGGCCCACCGTTTCGTCCTGCTGCTCATCGGAATCGGCCAGCGTGCTGACGGAAATCCCGCCCGCGGCCTCGGTCATTCCGAATCCGTTGTAGATGGCGCACCCGAAGGCCTGTCGTATGTCCCGGGCCAGGGACGGCGGACAGGCCGCGCCCCCGCTTGCGCAGACCAGGAGGGAGGAAAAATCGTGGCGGGCCATGTCCGGCAGCGAAAGCATTGCCTGGTACGCCGTCGGCACGGCAACAAGGACGGTCACCCGCTCCTTCTCGACAATTTCCAGCGCTTCCCCGGGGTGGAACTTCGTCATGACAACCAGGCGATCGCCCATCAGGAGCCCCTGCAGCATGACGTGAAGGCCGGTGATGGTGTGCCAGCCGGCGGTGGACATGATGGTCTGCGGCCTGCCGATGGAACGCAGCAGCCGGCCTCGGTAGCGCGCGACAGCCTTTGCCACCTCGACGATCGTCCTGACGCTGGAAGGCCTGGCCCAGAGCTCACGCACCTTGAGGGTAGCCACGACGGGCGCTATGAGGCTGCCGTGCGTATGCATGGTTGCCTTGGGCTTCCCTGTCGTCCCCGAGGTATACAGCAGCGCCAGGAGGTCACCGGGGGACACCGTGGCGTGAGCAGGGTGTGGACCTGCTTTCATGAGGTCAGTCGGCGAAATGACGTGGCGGAGAGAAGAGACCTTCCGCGCCGTCTCCTCCTCGGGATGCTCCGTCACGAGAGCAACGGGCCGCGCATCTTCCAGCGCATCCTGCAGCGCACGCCGGCGCAGCCCGGGATTGAGAGGAATGATCACCGCGCCGATGTGAGCAATGGCAAAGAAGAGGCAGGCAAACTCAGGACCCGGCGGCAACATGGCTGCCACCGAATCTCCCTTGCCGACGCCAAGGCCCGCCAGTCCGCCCGCAAGCGCGTCGATTCGCTCCAGGAGCTGCCTGTTGGTAAGCCGTGACGACCCGCAAACCAGAACCTCCTGCCGGGGCCGGGCTTGGGTGACCGCGTTGATCGCATCCCCCATCGTCATCCTGGTGCTCAGCATGTCCGCCTTCACAGCTCCATGCGGTACAGGCGGTACTGCTTGTAGAGCTCGGCTCCCCGTCCCCTGGCAATGAGGTTTATGGCCGGGTTCAACTCCGAGGTAAGAGAGCCGTCGAGCCACTTGTAGCCGTTCTTCCTGGCTTTCCTCAGGGCCTCCACGTATAAAAGCGCGTCGATGCCGCGGCGTCTGTATTCCGCCAGGACACCCATGAGCTTGAAAGACACGACGTCGATCTCGCGAATGTAGCGTTTGAGCTTCAGCCAGTTGAAAGGAAAGAGCCTGCCATTCAGGCGGCCGAGCACTCGGTTCGTGTCGGGAATGAGGACGCAGAAGCCGACTGGTGCGCCGTCCACCTGGGCAATGAGCGCAAGGTCCGGATCCAGGAAGGGCCGCATCTGGTCGGCAAGCCGCCGGAACTCCTCCACGCCAACCGGAACTGCATCCGGAATCTGGCTCATCGTGGCGTTGAACAGACGGCGGATCGTTGATACTTCCTCGGCCCAGTCCCGCATGCGTATACTGCGGATGGTGACGGAGCCCGCCTGCCTGACGGCGTCAGCCACGTGGACGATGTCGGACGGTCCTCCCTCGAGCTCCTTTCCCACCTGCTCGAAAGTAGCCCTCCAGGCATAGAGGTCATGGTCCTTCACCATCCCGTAGCGCTCCAGGAAGTCCCCGTACCAGGCCGGCGTGTGGGCCTCCAGCATCGCGGGCGGATAATCGGTGCCTGCAATCAGGACGCCGGGGCAATCGTTGTCGCCGAAGTTGGTCGGGCCGCGAACGGACTTCATGCCTCGTTCCCGCAGCCACCGTCGGCAGGTGTCCAGGAGCTGCCGCGCAACTTCGAACTCCTGGACCACCTCGAAGAAGCCGAAGCCTCCCTCGGGTTTGTTCATATGCTCAAGGCGCGCTCGGTCCATGAAAGCGGCGATTGTTCCCAGCACCTCGCGGCCCCGTTGCGCCATGAAAAGAGCGACGTCCGCCTGCTTGTAGAACAGCCCGCGGGCGGGATCGAGGTATTCGAGGCGATCGGAAATCAGGGGAGGCACCCAGAGTGGGTCACCCTTGTAGAGACGCCAAGGGAACTTGATGAAGGCCTTCAGGTCACGGCGGGAAGTGACGGATTGAATGCCGATGGATCCAGCCATGATACCTTCTTTCAGGGCGCTCACGGCACCGCGGTCACGAACTTCCTGCCGTCCTGCGCGCACAGCTGCTGAACGGCTCTGCGGCCGGACAGCGCTGCCGGCGGGAGACCTCCTCCCGGCTCCACCCATTGGCCGCACATCCAGAAATTGCCCAGGCCGGGCAGCGTATTCCGCAGCTGGTCCATCCCGGTCTGCGGTGTTGCCATCCAGCCTTCGAAGCTGCCTTTCCAGTTGCCCGTGTAGCGCCCGATTGTCAGCGGCGTTGCCACGTCGTGCATCTCCACCTGGGAGGCCAGGCCGGGGAAGCGGCGCTCAAGCGCGCCGATCACCTGGTCGGCAATCTCCTGTTTGACCGGGCAATAGCGTGAGGCGTTCCGCTGCAGGTCCTTCCACCATGCCTCGTCGGAAGGGAATGTGCAGAGCACCGTTGCCCTGCCCTCCGGAGCAAGGGACGGGTCGTTGTTGGAGACGCGAATGCTGATGGAATGCAAGGTACGGTCCGCCAGGCGGAGCGGCTCAGGCAGCTCGATATGCAGGCTGGAAAGGAGGACAGGCACATCTTCGAACTTTCGATTGACCCCAAGGGCAACGAAGACAAGGGAAGGAAACGGGGTCAGGTTTTCGTAGTACCCGCGGATGGTCTGATCCGTGTACTTGCCTTCCAGCCAGTCGAAAATGGTGGCGTGGCCGTCACCGGCTGAAATGACCAAGTCAGCGTGATGCTCACTCCCGTCCTCCAGCCGGACTCCGACGGCCTTGTCGGCCTGGACGAGGATCCTTGCAACCTTCGACCTGTAGTGAACCATGCCGCCCAGACCGAGGTAGCGCTTTTCAATAGCCTTGCTGAAATCAAGGGACCCGCCAATGGGATACCCCGCTGTACGGTCGTTGAGCCAGGCCAGCGTGGCGAACAGGAATCCCGCGGGGAAAGACTCCGGCCAGGCGTGTGAGATGGCCTTGCGGATCAGGGGGCTTTGGAACTCCGGCAGGATTTCGCTCATCGACGTACGGTTCCACTTCATGAAAGGCCGCACCATGTCCGGCGTTGGCCCGGAAACCGGCACCCCTGTTCCCTTGAACTCTCGCGCGGCGTCGCAGAACCTGCGGGATGCCTCCGCGTCCTGCGGGGCTACCTCAGCCATATGCTGCTCAAGCCTTTCCAGGTCGGTATAGATGGTGAATGCCTTGCCGTCGACGCCCTCGAAGCGCTGGAACTGATCCGCGTAGAAGAATTGCCGTCCCTGCACCGCGCCCAGCTCTTCCCACACCCCGTACATCTGGGTTCCCGGCCGGGAGCCGACAAGCCAGTGGATGCAGCCGTCGATCGTATAACCGCCCCTTTTCCATGCGGTGCACAGGCCGCCTGGCGAAGTATGCATTTCGTAGATGCTCGTCTGGTACCCGTTCATGGCGGCGTAGCAGCCTGCCGAGAGGCCGGCAATGCCCGCGCCGATAACGATCACGGATTTCTGCCTCATCGACTTTCTCCTCTTCATTGACTCTGACGCCGGGCGGGTTTAGAGTCAAGCGAAACCTGCTGAAGGAGAAATATATGTCGGACAAAAGCAAGTCCCCCACCTACCCCGTCTCCCTGCGCATCGATTACCCTGACAGGGAGCTGAACAGGCTGACATCGGTTTTCAGGGTCATCCTCATCATCCCCATTGCCATTCTCCTTGTCCTGGTAAGCGGTCCGGGCCCGGGGTCCAGCGCGCACGCGTGGAGGTTCCCCTTCCTGGCGGGCGGCGTGCTGTTCCTCCCCACGCTCCTCATGATCCTCTTCCGATGGAAGTACCCGCGCTGGTGGTTCGACTGGAACGTGAACCTCACTCGATTCGGCTTGAGGGTTGGCGCGTATTTCACCCTTCTCACCGATGTCTATCCCTCGACGGATGAGGAACAGTCCGTGCATTTCCAGATCGGCTATCCCAACGTGACAAAGGACCTGAAGACGGGCCTCCCGTTGATCAAGTGGTTCCTCGCCATCCCGCATTACTTCATCCTGGCGTTCCTTTTCATCGGCGCGATTGGCGCGGTGATCATCGCCTGGTTCGCAATCCTTTTCACCGGGAGATATCCGCGGGGCCTTTTCGATTTCGTGGTCGGCGTGATGAGATGGTGCCTGCGCGTGAGCGCGTATGCGTTCCTGCTTGTGACGGACGCCTACCCGCCGTTCAGCCTGGAGTAGGGCCAGCCTGGAATCCCGACCGGCCTTGTATGCAGGTTTCCTTGACTTCAGGCAGATAATGAATAGACTATATAGTGAAAGAGGGGTTCCATGATACGAATAGATCCCACCATGACTCATAGGGCCACACAGATTGCACCGCAGCAGACGGCGGAAGTTCCCGGGGAAAGGGAGCCTGACGGGGACAGCGACGACATGCTGAGGACAGCGTCGAGAGCAGCTCCGGCAAACCAGATCCAGGACACCAGGGTCGGGAGCAAGATCGACGTAATGGCGTAACTGCGGCTACCGACCGGTCTTCAGCACAAGGTAAACGGGGAAATGGCTGGAGACCGTGTTGCGTGAGCCCTCGAAGTCGCGCGTCCAGTAGAGGACGTCGGCTTTCTCGATGCGGGGCCGAAGAGCGGCGCTGACAAAAATGTGGTCATCGTTGCTCTCCAGCCCGTTCTTCCCCATGGTTGTGGCCTTGTTCGGAAGGACCTGCTGCCCGCCAAGCGCCACAAGGGAGCGGAAGGTGGGCATGCGCTCCTGGCCAAAGTCACCTGCAATTATCGTCATACCCCTGTTACCGGTCAGCTGCTCGAAGTACTTGTACACCTCGCCCAGGCGATCCACCTCCGCGGCCCGAACGCGCGCGCCGCGGCTGGAATCGATGTGGCATGCAACCAGGTTGAAAGAGAACGGAGAGCCTTTCACCTTGAAGTTGGCCCCGTAGGGCGGACGGGAAAACTCCGCTGCTCCCGGATAGGGACCCAGCATCCTGTAGAGCTCCACGCGATCATTGTAGAAGAACCCGAAGAACTCCGACTGCTTCACCAGCGGGGTTTCTCTCTGGCTGCTCGCCGCTTCCCATCCGTCGGCAAGCAGGCTGAGCACCTTCTCCAGCCCCGCGGCGTCCACCACCTCCTCAGCGGCTACAACGTCGAAGTTGTTGATCACCTTCGCAAGGGCCATGTAGTCCTTCCGCTGCCCGCCCAGCCCGTCAACGTTGTAGGAAGCGACGCGAAGGACCTGGGCGGAAAGAAAGGCGGGAACCATCAGCAGGGCCAGGAGGAAAAAACGCTGTGTCGGCATTGACATACTCCACAACCAGTATCGGCCGGTTCACTTGCGCGCTGTACCGGTCAGGTCTGCGCCCGAGGCTCCTGCTGCGTGAGGCAATGCAGAGTGCCGAGCCCCCACACCAGGTCCACGGCGTGGATTCCAGTCACGGTTCGATCGGGGAAGAGATCAGCCAGCATCCCCAGGGCGGCGCGATCGTTGGGATCGTTGAAAGTGGGGACAATGACGGCCCCGTTCGATATGTAGAAATTGGCGTAGCTCGCCGGCAGGCGCTGGCCGTCCATGAACAGCGGCGCCGGCATGGAGAGAAATGCCACGTTGATCCGGGAGCCATTCTCCAGCCTGTATCCCTCCAGCCTCTCGCGGTTCTCCTCCAGCGCCCTGTAATTCGCATCCCGGGGATCACGCTCGCGGCACAGCACCACGGTCTCAGGGGCAACAAACCTGCACAGGTCGTCCACGTGGCCGTGAGTGTCGTCTCCGGCAATCCCGCGTCCAAGCCACAGGACATTTGAGACGCCGAGATAGTCCTTCATGACCGCCTCGACATCTTTCCGATCCAGGTCGGGATTGCGCGCCTGGACAACCTTGTCCAGGAGGCACTCTTCCGTTGTCAGGAGGCTCCCCCGGCCGTTCACGTCGATGCTTCCTCCTTCGAGCACCACCAGGCTTCCCTTGCAGCGCGCGGGCAGGTACGCGACGTTCCTGGCCCTGGCTATTCGCTCCGCCACCCTGGCATCCCGGTCGTAGCGAGGGTACTTCGCCCATGCATTGAAGCGAAACCCGGCCACTGCCGGGCCGGGCTCCTGTTTTTCCCGGTGCACGAAAATGGGGCCAAAGTCCCGGGCCCAGGCGCGATCAGTGGGAATCCGGAAGAACTCCGCGCCGCCCTTCGGGCCGGCGGATTCAACCCCGATGCGCGAGAGGAGACGGCGGGCCTGCCGTTCCTGGAACGCTCCGCTCACAAGGATGCGTACTTTTTCCTCGAGCGCTATCCTGCGGACAATCTCCCCGAACACCCAGGGGATTGTCGCCATCTTCCCCGGCCAGTCCGAGCGGTTGTGAGGCCATGCAATCCATGTCGCCTCATGCGGCTCCCATTCGGCCGGCATGCGGAGCTCCATGCTGACTTTTGTCATTTTTCCTCTATGAAACGCTTGTCCAACCCGGCATAGGAATCTATCCGCCTGTCGCGCAGAAACGGCCAGTTTCGCCGGACGTCCTCTATTCGGGCGGGATCGATTTCGCCAAAAACAATCTCCTCTCCGTCCGTAGAGGCCCGGGCCACCACCACGCCGAAGGGGTCGCAGAGAAAGGTGCCGCCCCAGAACTCTATTCCCTCCCCTCCCGGCCCGGCTTCCAGCCCCGCGCGGTTGACCGCGGCCACGTAGACGCCGTTTGCAATTGCGTGGCTTCGCTGAATGGTGACCCATGCGTCGCGCTGCGCGGCCCCGAGCGCGGACTTTTCCCGGGGATGCCACCCGATTGCCGTTGGATAGAAGAGCACCGATGCCCCGCGCAAAGACGTGAGCCTCGCCGCCTCGGGGTACCACTGGTCCCAGCAGATAAGGGCGCCGATGCGCCCCACCCGGGTGTCGAAAGCGCGGTAGCCAAGGTCACCGGGAGTGAAATAGTACTTTTCGTAATATCCGGGGTCATCGGGGATATGCATCTTGCGGTAAAGCCCGGCTACGTTCCCGTCTTCTCCGATGACCACGACGCTGTTGTGGTACAGTCCCGGGGCCCTGCGCTCGAAGACGGGTGCAATCACAGTTACCCCGCGCTGTCGGGCAACGTCGGCGATGGCCTGCGTGGACGGTCCGGGAACGGGCTCCGCAAGCTCGAAAGAGGCAGCGTTCTCGCTCTGGCAGAAATACAGGGAGCGAAACAGCTCGGGCAGGCAGATGACTTGAGCCCCGTCCTTCGCGGCCCGCCCCACCAGCTCCACCGCTTTTTGCAGGTTGCGGCCCGGGTCAGGGGTGGGCGTCATCTGGACCAGGCCCACCGTGAACTTGTCTGCCATGCTCATGGTCTTTGAGGATACTGAAAGCTCGAAGGCTGTCCAAGCTCTTTTGCATTGACTTGTCGCAGCGGTGTGGTAGAATCCTCGTCATCCGCCAAGTCAGGCTTCGTGTCGAGCATCCGTGTGGGTCCCTCATGGAGGCTCCGAGTGGCAGAGAAAATCGGTGAATACCTCATTCGGATCGGTGCCATGACACCTGACCAGGTCTCCCGAGTGCTCCAGCTCCAGGAAGCAGGTGACAGGCGCAAGTTCGGGGCCATCGCCGAGGAGCTTCGATATATTACCAGTTATGAAAAAATCAAGGACTTTCTTGCTGCCCTGAAAAGATAGATTCATCTTGCGGTCCCGCCGGTGCTGTGCTACCATTTCCCTGCATTGATACGACCTGACATCGAGTAAAACGTGTAACAACAAGGGGTCGTCCTGCTGGTTGCGGCTTGAGTATTTACCATGCCAAAAAAACCGGTGATCGACCGCGAAGAAAAAGAATCCCTCGTTCCCTCTATCTCCCGGGAGGAAGACAGGCTCCAGACCTATTTGGACAAAGCCTCCGCGGAAGCCCGCCAGATAATCAAGGATGCCGAACAGGCCGCGGCTGAGCGTGAGCGCAAGGCGCGGGAAGAGCTGCCGGCCCTCATGGAGCGCCAGCGCGCTGAGATTCTTGCCGCAAGCAGGGGCCGTGCGGAGCTTCTGCGGACCCAGCTTGCCGCTGAGACAGAAAAGCTGCTGAAAAAGGCGGAGGGCAACTGCCAGAAAGCCGCCTCCCTGGTGGTCTCCGCGGTCTGGCCGGGGGACCCGCAATGATCGTCCGCATGTCCAGCGTGGAGATCATGGGGCCTTTTCCCCTTTTCGATCGCACCGTGGCGCTGATCCAGGACGCGGGGGTGCTCCACGTGGAGGAAGTCCCGCTTGCCGCCAAAGAAGGAGAAAGGCCCCTTCACCGCATCCACCTTTCCGAAGCGGATCTTGCGGATAAAGAGGCCTGCGAGTCGCTTTCCCGCGTGCTCCAGGAGTCCCTCTCGCGCGTGCCTCCCGCCGTTCTTGGCCAGATCCAATCCTCGCGATCGCTGGTGGATCAATATCGACGATGGGACGGCCAGCCGGTCTCATCAATGAACGCGACTGCCCGGTCGCTTCACGCAAAGGTGCGTTCCTTTGCGCGCCGGGAAAGCAACATGAGGGAAGACATCCAGCTGCTTTCCGCCTATGAGGAGGTGGTTCGGGCATTGTCTCCGCTTGTTCAGGCCGGGGAGCTCACGGAAGACATGGAGCATCTCGGAGTGATCTTCGAGGACAGGAACAGGCTGGCCAGGACCCTCCTGTCGAAGGAGCTTGCTTCCATGACCGGCGGGAGCTTCCTCTACCATTCCGCGGGGATCAGCCGCGGCAGGACCGCTGCGCTGATCGGCATTCCCCGGTCAAGCGGCCCCAGCGTGCGGACTTTCCTCACACGGGCGGGAATCGCGGAGATGCTTCTTCCCGGCTCCGCCCGTGACAAGCCCTTCGCGGAGGTGTTTACCGGCATAGCGAAGGAGCTGTCCACGCTCAGGGAGCAATTCGCGGACCTGCAGTCGCAAGCGGAAGATTTCTACCAGCAAAACGGCCCGTGCCTCCTGGCAATGCAGTACGCCTGCAATAACCTCCTGGCCCGGTATGACAGCCTCCCGAAGTTCGCCCGCACCACGTACGCTTTTGTGATCAGGGGCTGGGTGGCGCGCAACAGGCTGGCGCGCCTGGGCTCCCTTCTGCAGTCCACCCTCGGCCCGGCCGTAGTGGCCCGATCTGTCCGAACCAAAGAGATGGGCATCCCCCCTGTCCTGCTGGACAACCCGCGGCCGGCACGATCCTTCGAGCCCCTCCTGTCCATACTCTCCCTCCCCCAGTACGGGACCATCGACCCCACTATCGGCCTGTCCATCTTTTTCCCCCTCATGTTCGGGCTCATGCTGGGAGATATTGGGTATGGATCCGTGCTTCTTGCCGGCGCGGCGCTCCTTTTCTTCCTTGGGAGAAAAGCGAAGCTCCTGAGGACGCTCTCGGTGATCCTGGCGTTCTGCGCTCTTTCCACGATCGCTTTCGGTTTCGTGTTCGGTGAGATGTTCGGCGGCCTGGGGCACGACATCGGGCTGCGGCCCCTGTGGCATGAGAGGCTGGCGCTGGGAGAGGGAGACATGTCCGGCCAGATCCTGGGGTATCTGTACGTGGCCCTGGGCCTTGGAATATTCCAGATCACGCTCGGCCTGGTCCTCGGGGTGCTCAGCGCGGCAAGAAAGGGGCGCTCAGCGGATGCCTGGGGCAGCGTCGCGCGAATCCTGGGAATTCTCCTGCTGCTTTTCGCCGTCGGCCGCATGATGGGATTCCTTCCCCCGGTTTTCACGAAGGTCGCAATCGCCATGGCCGTCCTTTTTACCGGCGTGCTCGGCTACCAGATAGTGCGAAAACCTTCGCATGGCCTTCTTCTGCCCCTGGAGGTCCTGAGCACCATGGGAAACATCCTTTCCTACGCAAGGATAATGGCCATCGGGATGGCTTCCGTCGTGCTGGGACTGCTGGCCCGGATGTTTGCCGGGATGATCGCCAACATCGTGTTCGCCCTTGTGGTTGTTGTCCTGATCCACGCGCTCAACCTTGCCCTCGGGATCATCGACCCCACAATCCAGGGTCTTCGCCTGCAATATGTCGAGTTTTTTTCCAAGTTCTACCAGAGCGGCGGGAGAAGATTCTCTCCGCTTCGAAAAATCGGAGGTGAGCTCGCGTGAAAACAACACGAAGGATCGTGATCTGCGCCCTGGCGGCGCTGGTCCTGCTGGTCATCAGCGCCGGAGCCACATGGGCGGCTGACGCGACCACCGATCAGTCAAACCAGACGCCAAAGGACAGGACCATTCCGGGGGCCCTGATTGCCATTGCCGCGGCGCTTGCCATCGGCCTGCCGGCCTTCGGCACCGCCATTGCCCAGAGCAGGATCGGCGCCGCCGGCTGCGGGACCATTGCGGAAAAGCCGGATACGGCGGGAACCATCATCCTGCTCATCGCCATCCCTGAGACCATGGTCATCCTGGGGTTCGTGGTGGCCGTGGTCCTGATCTTCGCGCTGTGACCCGGGACGCTGGACTTGACGCCGAGGCCGAAGCGCTGGTCAAAGAGATCGACCAGGAAGCCGAGGCGGAGAAACAGAGAATCCTCGGGGAGGCGCGGGAAAAGGCGGCGGTGATACAAGCGGCTGCCGACGAAAGGATCAAAAGCGCGGCGCACGACGCGTCCCAGCTCACGGAAAAGCGCGCGCGCGTGGATGAGGACCGGCTGCACGGCCAGGCGCGCATGGAGGCCCAGGCAGAGCGGCTGCAGGGCTTGCGCCGGGTGTACCAGCTCGTGTTCGAGACGGCGCGGCAGCGCACGGAGGCGCTTGTCCGCTCTCCCCGCTACCCCGAAGCCATGAAGGCGCTGATCCGCGAAGCCCTGGAATCGGCCCCGCATGCAGCCGTGGTCTCGGTGGCCAGGGCCGACCAGGAAATGTGTCGGGACGTCCTGCGCCAGCTGGGAAAGGACTGCCAGGTCGACGGCCAGGATATTGCCCCCGGCTCGGTCATCGTTTCCTCTGCCGACGGCAGGATCAGGGTGGACAACAGCATCGGAGTCCGCCTGGCCGCCGCGGAGGCCGTCCTGGAAACCCAGATCGCGCGTTGTCTCAATGGGTGAGTGCGATTACCTGAACGCCCGGGTCAGGGCCATGGGCGCCGAGCTGCTCCACAACGAGTTCTTCGAACAAACCCTCAGCCTGGAGTCCGAGGAGCTGCCCATGGATGCGCTTTTAGCCTCCCCGTACGGCCCGGCGCTCAGGGAGGCTCTCACCCTGCAGGACGGGATAACCGCGGTCGAGCGGGCCCTGCGTAGTGACCTGGCACGCTGCTTCTCCCGGGTACGCGCAATGGCTCCACCCGTGGCCCGGGCCCTGCTGGATACGCAGCTTGCCCGCTGGGACATTCAGAATGTGCTTGCCGTGCTCAGGGGAATTGAGACCAGAGCCAGCCCGCGCGAGATTTCGTCCGCGCTGCTCCCGGCAGGCGCATTTCCCGAAGCGCAGCTTGCCGAGCTTGCACAGTCCCCGGACCCTGTCGCCCTTGCGCGCAAGCTTGCCACGTGGAATTACCTTTTTGCCTTCGAGCTGCATGACGCTCTTCTTGAGAGGCACAGCCTTCCCTTCGACCTGTCCAGGGCGGAGAGGAAGCTGTACAGCGCGTACTATGAATGGGCTCTCTCCCTCGAATCCCCTGTCAGTGAGGACCAGCAGATCGTCCGCTCCCTGGTGCGGGAGCAGATCGATCTGGCCAACATCAAGGCCGCGCTGGATCTCATCAAGCACAGGGATTCGCGGGAGCCGCCGGAACCCTTCAAGCCCATCCCGGGGGGCCGTCTTTCGCCCAGGTTCCTCTCCCGGCTGGTCGGTTCCGCGACGCTGGAAGAAGCTTTCGGGACCCTTGATGAATCGTACTTCGCATCGGGCATCGAAAAGGGAATCCTGGCCTATGGAGAATCCCGCAGCCTGGGAGTAATGGAGAGATACCTCGAAGAGATGGTGATCCAGGCAGGCTGCCGCCTGTACCGCCAGGACCTTCTCAGCATCGCCGTCCCCATCGGATACCTCTGGAGAAAACACAACGAGACGGTAAACCTGCGGGCCCTCTGCAGGGGCAGGAGCGCCCGCATGCCGGCCAATGCCATCCGCAAGGAGCTGCTGCTTGTCTAGGGTGCGCGCGGTCCTGGCGGAAGGCCTTGGGTCCGGCTTTTCCCTTGCCGGGGTCGAAGTGGAAGTCGTTGCTGACCGGGACTCCGCGCGGGAGGCCATCCTGGCCGCGGCGGGAAACAGGGATTGCGGCATCCTCATCATCGATGAGGAGCTGTTCGCTTCCCTTGGTGAGCGCGAGCGGGAATCCCTGCTCCAGCGGACCGTTCCCCTCCTTGTTCTCCTGCCCGGAGAGCTGCGCTGGGGGGAAGTCCAGGAGATGGGAAGCGATGAGTACGTGGCGGCGCTGATACGGCGCGCCGTGGGGTACCAGCTCAACATCAAGATGTGAGGTTGGACAACATGCGTGAAGCAACAGGGACGATGCAGGGAACGATTGCCAGGATTGCCGGCCCCATGGTCGTGGCGCGGTCCGTGGCCGGCGCGCAGATGCACGAGGTGGTGCGCGTGGGGGAAGCCGGGCTCCTGGGGGAAATCATCCGCCTGGATGCGGACACGGCATTTGTGCAGACATACGAGGATACCTCGGGGATCTCCATCGGGGAGCCGGTGACCTGCACAGGGGAGCCAATGCTCATCACCCTGGGGCCCGGCCTCCTTGGAAACGTCTATGATGGAATCCAGCGCCCGCTCAAGGTGCTGGAAAAAGAAAGCGGCCCTTTCATCGCCCGCGGGCTCACCGTGGATGCCCTGCCTCAGGACAAGCTCTGGCAATTCAAGCCGGCGGTGAAGCCCGGAGATTCCGTGGGGCCGGGGAGCATCCTCGGCACGGTGCAGGAAACCGCGGCGCTGGAGCACAGGATCCTGGTCCCTGCGGGCGTCAGCGGCGTTGTGGCGGAGATTGCCGCGGGAGAGTTCACGGTGAAGGATTGCGTGGCCCGCCTGGTCGACGGGGAGGCGATACCAATGGCCCAGAGATGGCCCGCCAAAGTCCCGCGCCCCATCCGCGCCAAGACCAGCTCTTCAGAGCCTTTCGTGACGGGGCAGCGGATCCTTGATTGCCTGTTCCCCATTGCGCGCGGGGGCATTGCGTGCCTGCCCGGCGGCTTCGGCACCGGCAAAACGGTGCTGGAGCAATCCCTGGCCAAGTACTCCGCGGCTGACGTGATCGTGTACGTGGGGTGCGGGGAGAGAGGGAACGAGATGACAGACGTGCTCACCGAGTTCCCCCACCTGGTGGATCCGCGCACGGGCGGCCCGCTCATGGACCGCACCGTGCTGATCGTCAACACGTCCAACATGCCCGTGGCGGCCCGGGAAGCCTCCATCTTCGTCGGCGTCACGATTGCAGAGTACTTCCGGGACATGGGCTACGCGGTGGCGGTCATGGTGGATTCCTCTTCCCGATGGGCGGAGGCGCTTCGGGAAATCTCATCACGCCTGGAAGAGATGCCGGGTGAGGAGGGATACCCCACGTACCTGGCTTCGCGCCTGGCCTCTTTCTACGAGCGCGCGGGAACGGCTCAGTGTCTGGGTCCGGACCTCACGGGATCGGTCACCATTGTGGGCGCTGTCTCTCCCCCCGGCGGTGATTTTTCCGAGCCGGTCACGCAAAGCACCATGAGGGTCACGGGCGCCCTGTGGGCGCTGGACTCCCCGCTTGCCCACCGGCGCCACTTCCCCGCCATCAGCTGGCATCACAGCTACACCCTGTATTTCGATCGGCTCTCGCAGTGGTACCGGCAGAACGTGGGCCCCGCGTGGCCCGACAACAGGGCGCGGCTCATGGAAACTCTCCAGAAGGAGGCGGAGCTGCAGGAGGTGGTCCAGCTGGTGGGCCCCGACGCCTTGCAGGAGAACGACAGGCTCCTGCTGGAGGTGAGCAGGATGCTGCGGGAGGGTTTCCTCCAGCAGAATGCCGTTTCGGAATACGACGCGACATGCTCCCTGGAAAAGCAGCATGGGATGCTGACGCTTCTCCTCCTGTTTCACGACATGGCCCGGGAGGCCGTGGGCCAGCACGTCGCGCTGGCCAGCATCCTGGCCCTGCCTGAACGGGAAGAGCTGGCCCGACTTCGTGAGACGCGGGAGGCGGATTTTGGCGGCGTGAGGACGGACCTGGAAAGCCGGCTGCGCAAGGCCATCGATTCCCTTGCCAGGGAAGAACAGTCATGAGCAGCCACAACCTGATGCGGATAGAGACGCGGGGCGCGCGCAAGATCTCGGGTCCTCTCCTGTTCCTGGAACGCTCGACTGACCTGCCCTACGGCGCGATGGTGGAGATCAACGCGCCTGACGGCAGCCGCAAGACCGGCCAGGTCATCGAGGTGTCGGAGGAGCTGGCGGTGGTCCAGGTGTTCGAGGACACCATGGGCCTGGATGTCTCAGGCACATCCGTGTCCCTGCGGGAGCGCGAAGCTCGCCTCGGGGTGAGTGAGGAGCTGATCGGCAGGGTCATGAACGGCGCGGGCCGGCCCCTGGACGGCCTCCCGCCCATCCTTGCGGTGGACAAGCGGCCCATTTCAGGCACGCCCATGAACCCGGTCTCGAGGGACAAGCCCCGTGACTTCGTGCAGACCGGGCTCTCCGCAATCGACGGGTTCAACACGCTGGTGCGCGGCCAGAAACTGCCCATCTTTTCGGGCGCGGGGCTTCCCGCCAACGAGATTGCCGCCCGGATCCTCCTGCAAGCCCGTGTGCGCGGGGAGCAGGAGCGGTTTGTCACGGTGTTCGCGGCCATCGGCATCACGCAGCGGGAGAAGAGCTTCTTCATGTCGGAGTTCGAGAGGAGCGGAGCCCAGAGCAGGCTCGTGAGCTTCGTGAACCTTGCCGATGACCCGACCATCGAAAGGCTGCTCACTCCCCGGTCCGCGCTGACTGCGGCGGAGTACCTTGCCTTCGAGCTGGGCTACGAGGTGCTGGTCCTTCTCACCGACATGACCAGCTACTGCGAGGCGCTGCGGGAGATCGGCACGGCCCGGGAGGAGATACCGGGCAGGCGCGGATACCCGGGTTACATGTACACCGACCTCGCCACGCTGTACGAGCGCGCAGGCCGGCTGCGGGGGCGAAAGGGCTCCATCACCCTGCTTCCCATCCTCACCATGCCGGATGACGACATCACGCACCCCATACCCGACCTGACCGGCTACATCACGGAAGGCCAGATCGTGCTTTCCCGGCAGCTGCACAGGCGCGGGGTCTTTCCGCCCATCGACGTTCTCTCCTCGCTTTCGCGCCTGATGAACAATGGAATCGGCCGCGGAGTGACGCGGGAAGACCACCGGGAGCTTGCCAATCAGCTTTATTCCAGCTACGCGGAAGGTCAGGACTTCCGGCGCCTTGTGGCCATTGTGGGGGAGGAAGCCCTGAGCGACATGGACAAGAAGTACCTGGCCTTTGCGGACTCGTTCGAGCATGAGATGGTGCACCAGGGCGACCAGGAGCGCCCCATTGAGGAGACCCTGGACCTGGGATGGAAGATCCTGGGGGCCATCCCGCACGCGGAATACCGGCGGATCAGGAAAGAGCTGATCGAGAAATACGCGGGCAAGGGGAAGTGACATGGAACAGGTCAATCCCACGCGGACGGAGCTCCTCAACCGACGGGCCCAGATCAGGCTTGCAACCCAGGGCGCGCAGCTCCTCCGCGGAAAACGGGAAGCGCTTGTTCGTGAGTTCCTCTCCGAGCTTTCCAGGTTCAACCAGGCAAGGGATTCGATGCGAAAGTCCCTCCTTCACGCCAAGCGCGCGCTGATCCGGGCGCTTTCCCTGGACGGACCCGAAGCGGTGGCTTCAGCCGGCCTGGCCGCCGGGCGGGGAGTCCTGGTGGGGCTGGAGGAGCGCAACATCTGGGGAGTGCGCGTCGTGAACGTCACCACCGCCTGGCACGGCCGCCTGCCGGCAGAGCGCCGCTATTCGCCGCTGGACACGAGCGCGCGGATCGACGAATCCGCGCAAAGGTTCGAGGACGTGCTTTCCGAAATTGTCCGCGTGGCGCCGCTGGACCGAAAGATGCGCCGCCTGGCGGAGGAGATCAGGAAAACCTCCCGGCGGGTGAACGCCCTGGAGCAGAGGCTGCTCCCCGACCTGCAGGAGCAGGTGAGGTTCATCCGGGCAACGCTGGACCAGCGCGAGCGGGAGGACGTGTTCCGCTTGAAGAGGCTGAAAAACAAGCATGAAAGGTAGACAATGCACCTGTCCGAGCTGCTCCAGGAAGACCTGGTAAAGACATCTCTCGACGCCACCACGAAGTGGGAGGCAATCGAGGAGCTGGTGGACCTTCTCATCTCCGCTCACGAGCTGCGCCTGAGTGACCGGGCCGCGGTGCTGGAGGCCGTCATCACGCGGGAGAAGTCCATGAGCACGGGCCTTGCGCGCGGGCTTGCGGTTCCCCACGGCGCCGCCGACTGCGTTCGGGAGGTGGTTGCAAGCCTGGGAATATCCCGCTCGGGAATCCCCTTCGATTCCGCGGACGGCAAGCCCGCGCAGCTCATCGTCCTGCTGGTCATTCCCCGGGACACCTTCCAGCAGCACGTGGGAACCCTTGCCGGGATCGCGCGCCTGGCCCGAAATGAAGACCTCAGAAACCGCATCTGCTCGGCCAGGCGACCTGCGGACGTGATGGACATCATCTTCGAGGAAGGGATATCCTGACAGCCAATCATGCACCGAGCCCGAATCCGCGCCTTTGCCGCGGCGACCTTCCTGTACTGGGCCGCCCTATACATCTATGTTCCGACCCTCCCTGCCTACGTGAAGGAAAGAGCATCAAGCCTTACCGCGGTGGGAGTGGTCCTCTCCATGTTCGGCCTCTGGGAGGCCGTCCTGCGCACGCCCCTTGGAGTGATCGTGGACGCCACGGGCCGCCGGAAGTCCTTTCTGCTTGGCGGCTTTCTTGCGGCCGGGATCGGCGCGATAGTGATGGCGCACGGCTCTTCGATCGGGGCCCTCACTTTCGGCCGTGCCCTCACGGGCGCATCCAGCGCTATTTGGGCCCCCATGATCGTGGTGTTTTCAAGCTTCTATCCCCCTGAGAAGACCGTTTTCGCGACCTCTCTCCTGGCACTGCTGTGCTCCCTGGGACAGATGATTGCCACCAGCTGCACCGGCTTTCTCAACACCCTGGGCGGCTATCCCCTTGCATTCTACGCCAGCGCAGGGCTGGCCGTGATTGCAAGCGCGGTCCTTGCCGGCATTCAGCTGCCGCGGAGCAAGCGCCGCAGCGAGGTCAGCGCCCGCTCCATCCTTGCCGTGTTCGTGCGTAAAGACGTTCTGATGCCGTCTTTCGCGAACGCGGTCTGCCAGCTGGGCGGCTGGGCGGTGCTGTACGGATTCCTTCCCCTCCTGGCACGTCAGCTTGGAGCTGGAGAGGTCACGATCAGCCTGCTCCTGACGGCCGCCCTTGCCTCGAACACCGCAACCAACCTCATCGTCACCATGGCCTCGCGGCGCGGGCGGATCCGGCTGATCCTGCACGCAAGCTTTCTTCTCTTTGCAGCCGGCATTGCCGCCGCCGCGGCGGCGCGTTCACTTCCCCTCCTCTTTGCGGCCTCCATCGCCATGGGCGCGGCAAACGGTTTCTTCTTCCCCCTCCTCATGGGGCTGTCCATCGAGCAGGTGGACCAAGCGCATCGAAGCACCGCCATGGGCATCCACCAGGCCGTCTACGCCGTCGGGATGTTCGTCGGCCCGTGGATTGGGGGCATCCTTGCCGACGCCATGGGCATTCGGTGGATGTTCGGGGTCGTCGCTGCGTTCTGCCTGATCGCCGCGAATGTCCTCATCAGCTTTCACCCGCGGCGCTTGCAAACGGCTGCCGGCTCGGATACATTGGCAGCCGAGGTAAAAGGGGGCGCTCGATGATCCGATACATCTTCGATCCGGAAGTAATTCACGAATGCGCGATGAAAGGGATTGGCCGCCGCAAGCCCGAGATGTTCGATGTCATCGCGCGTGAGATCGAAAAGCGCTACCCCGGGCATATCGATCACTCCCAGCCGTGGATCTACAGCATTGCGGGCGGAGCGATGATCGAGATGAAGCTCTACTTCGCTTCGATGTTCGAATACGTCATGATCTGGGGAACGCCCATAGGCTCGGAAGGGCATTCGGGCAGGCACCGCGTGGCGTTCTGGGACACGGTCATCGACGGGGAAACCTGGTACTTCGCGGAAGGCCAGTTCGAAAAGCGCATCTACCGGCCCGGGGACCGGATCTTCGTGGGAAAGGGCCAGGCGTGCGGGATGAACTTCACCGACGGCGTCTGGGCCGTGGAGTACGCGCGGGGGCCGCTGCCTTTGAGCATGCCTTTCGGACTGGCGGACGAGCTTTTGAGCACGCTGGACTTTTCAACCGCGCTGCAGACTCTTTCCATGTACACGTCGCTGATAGGCCGGCACTGGGCCAACCCCGAGAATTACGATTACAAGCTGCTCGTTCCCATCAAGAAGACTGCCGCCCTGCTCATGAACCTGATCGGGCCGGCTCTCACAAAGAGACTCACCCCTCCGCCGCCAATCGAGATCACCACACCGAAGCCGCGCAAGGCGGCGCCCGTCACCCCCCGCCAGGCCGCGCAGAAGAGAAACGGCGGGCGCGCGGCTGCCCCCCGGCGGCGCGCAGTCAGGTAGCCTGGCCGCCCGGCGCGCTGGATGAACGCCTTTTTCCATTGACCGTCCAGCGCCTAACGGGCCTTTCCCGGCAATTGAGTCTCACGAAATGCCGGTATTGTACGTTACCGGCATTTCGTGAGACTTGCACTTCGGGAAAACTGCGCAGAAATGACCCATCACGTTCAATCGTCATGCGAAAAGCCTAAGTGTATTCAATGCATGGAGAGCATGGAGTCAACTCGCTTTCGGCCATTTGTGTTCATTACGACAACCGAGCTTCGCAACCACCTTTCCGAGATAACCAGCCGCGCGCGATATGGCAATCAACTGGTCGTCGTAACCAGGCGCGGCAGCAAGATTGCATGTTTCTCGAAAAGATGAAAAGGCGCAGGGCCGAACTGTTGGACGCTCCGCTTCCGACAGATCCCGCCAAAGTCCCCCAGGCCCTGGCAGACCGGTTCAGCTACGAGCTGCTGTTCCTTTGATCTGCGCTCCCTTCGCGGGATACATCGAACGGGTTCCGACGCTGGCCAGCGCAATTGCCGCGCGCCGGGGCATGAGATGCCGGGTGACCCAGCTTGAGACGCGATTCATCCTTCCCGGGATGACAACGGGACGCCGGCCAAGCGCTTTCAGCGTTTCCCTCACGGCAGGGACGCAATCCATGAGCGGTGAGGCCAGCCACGCAGGGCGGACAGGATGGCCATTGAACAACGTCGGAGTGCGCACAAGCCCCGGACAGGAGGCCAGCACGTCGATCCCCTGGCCGCGAAGCTCATTCCACAGGCCTTCGGCCAGCACTCGAACGTAAGCCTTGGAGGCCGCATAATGGGCCACAAAGCCCGTTCCCTGAAAGCCGGCCATCGAAGACATCAAAATAATGCCGCCCTTGTGCCGAGTCGCCATCCTGCGGCCAAGCTCCCAGGAAAGGAGCGCCGGCACCCTGCAGTTCAGGTCCACAAGGCGGTCGTGTTTTTCAGCCGGTACTTCCAGGAAGTCACCGAGCGGAGAACTTGCCGCAGAGCATACCAGCAGCCCGATGTCCAGGTCCGAAGTCCGCGCGCACAGCTTGCCAACCGATCCCGGCTCCGCCATGTCGAGAGAAATCGGGATGGTTTTGACATGGAACCGATCTTGCACCTCGGAACACAGGGCCTGAAGGACGTCGAGACGCCGCGCAACCAGGACAAGGTTCATCCCGCGCGCCGCGATCTGCCGGGCAAACTCCGCACCCAGACCCTCGGATCCGCCCGTAATCAATGCCCAGGGGCCGTATTGTTGAAAGAACATGACCACCATTCTAACAAATCTTTGTATATTTGCGGAGAAAGGTAACAGATGGCGACGCTCTCGAAGAATGTGGAGTTGCTGCAGTTCGATGTCGTGATCGTGGGAAGCGGGCTTGCAGGCATGCGGGCCGCGCTGCAGGCGGCCAGGATCTCAGGCGGAAAATCCAGGATCGCGCTCATCTCCAAGCTCCATGCCATGAGGAGTCATTCCGTATCAGCGGAGGGCGGGATCTCGGGTGTCCTGTACCCGGGGGAAGCCAACGATTCGATCGAGCTGCACGCGTTCGACACGGTCAAGGGCGGGGATTACCTGGGAGACCAGCCCGCCATCGAGATCCTTGTCAACGAGGCGCCGAAGGAGATCAGGTTCCTCGATCACCTGGGAACGCCGTGGAACAGGAGCGAAACCGGGAAAATCGTGCTCAGGGCGTTCGGCGGGATGACCGTGCCTCGCACGGTGTTCGCCGCCGACAAGACCGGGTTCTTCATGCTTCATGCGCTGTACGACAATCTCCTGAGCTTTTCCAACGTCACGATTTTCCACGAGCATTATGCAACTGACCTCATCCTCCAGGACGGCGAGTTCAGGGGCTTTCTGGCCCTGGACCTTGCAACCGGGGGGATCAGGTTCTTTGCGGGGAAATCCGGCATCATTGCCACGGGCGGATTCGCCCGGATCTACGGCTTCACCACGACCGCGTATTCCAGCACGGGAGACGGGATTGCGCTGGCGTACAAGGCCGGGCTTCCGACCAAGGACATGGAGTTCGTGCAGTTCCATCCCACCGGACTGATCCCCACCGGCGTGCTGATCACGGAGGCCGTGCGTGGCGAGGGCGGGTACCTGCTGAACTCGGAAAACAAACGCTTCATGGAGACCTACGCCCGGGAGCGCATGGAGCTGGCGCCGCGGGACATCATTGCCCGGGCCATGATCACGGAGCTCAATCAGGGAAGGGGCCTCCTGCACGAGGTTTCGGGAATGCGCCACCTCCTGCTGGATATGCGCCACCTCGGGGAGGAGAAGATCGACGAGCGGCTCCCCATGATCAAGGAGCTCACCATGAAGATCCTGGGGATCAACCCGGCGCACGAGCCCATCCCCGTCCGACCGTCCGCGCACTACACCATGGGAGGGATCCACGAGAACATCCACGGGGAGGTGATGAGTGATGACACCACCCGGCCCGTCCACGGGCTCTGGGCCGCGGGAGAGTGCGGCTGCGTCAGCGTCCACGGCGCAAACAGGCTGGGAAGCAACTCCTTGAGTCACTGCATCATCTGGGGCCGCATGACGGGTGAGGCGGCGCAGAAAAAAGCCGATGAGGCGCGCGCCATGCCGGGCCTGGATGGAGTGACGGATCGCATCAACGAGGCCGCCGACAACGTTGTGAAGTTGAAGCTCAAGGAAGGAACGGAAGATCCGTATCAGCTGAGAAAGGAGCTCTGGGAGACAATGGACGCCTTCGTTCATGTGTTCCGCAAGACCTCAGAGCTGGAAAAAGCCAGGGAAAAGCTGGCCGAGCTTCGTGAGCGGTATCCCGGCATAAGCATCCGTGACAAAAGCGACGTCTTCAACACGAATCTGCGGGACGCCCTGGAAATCGGCAACATGATCGAGATTGCCCAGACCGTCGTGGAAGGGGCCATCCAGCGCAAGGAGAGCAGGGGCTCTCATTTCATGGTGGAATACCCCAAAAGGAATGATGCGGGCTTCCTTGCCCATACCCTGGCGTACCGCACGAACCGCTTCCCCAGAATCTCGCAAGCCCCGGTTGCCATAACGAAGTGGCAGCCCATGGAGAGGAAATACTGATGAAAGACCTTCGCGGATCACAGACCAGGATAGTCAGGCTCGCGAGCTTTCACTTCGAAGGGTTCATCCACGTGCTGGCCTACCGGATCATGGTGCCCCTCACGATGCTCTGGGGGCTGCTCATCGTCGCCTACCTCATTGCGCCGGGGCTGGGCGGGGTGCTGAAGGTGGTAACCGCGGTGGTCTGGGTTCTCTGGACACCACAGCTGTTTGAGGTTGTCAAAGGACTTGCCCTTGCGTGGACCCGTGGCATGGCATTCGGAAAGCTGAACGAGGAGTTCGCCCATCTGTACCGCAAGCGCTACGGAAAGAAACCTGGACTGTACCTGGCGCTTCCCTACATCTTTCTCGCGGTGTGGGCGGCGGGGTTCATTCTCATGCTGGTGAGGTGGCAGCCGTGAAAGCATCGTTTTTCATGTTCTTCAATTATCTCACGATGGTAGGCGTACCTGTGCTGCTGGTGCTCCTTGCCCTTTCAGCCCTGTTCTTCCCTGCGGGCGGAATCCAGACCGTCCTTCTCATCCTGATAGCGGCAGGCGCGATCGTCTACGGTGCCATCGGGTTCCGCGAGGCATTCATCCACGGAAGGAGAAAGCATGAGACAGCTGCTCGGTAAAGAGACCAGGACAATCGAGCTGGTCATCAGGAGGTACGATCCCGAGGGCCAGAGATTTCTGGAAAGCAGGTTCGAGGTCCAGGCGGACAGGTTCAGCACCGTGCTCGACATGCTTCTTTCCGTGAAAGAGCGCCAGGACAACACCCTGGCCATGCGATACAGCTGCAACATGGGCATTTGCGGCTCCTGCGGGATGGTGATCAACGGCAAGCCGCGCCTTGCATGCGAGACGAATGTCTTCTCCCTGGGAAAGACGACGATCCACATCGGCCCCATGGAAGCGCATCCCGTGGTGAAGGACCTCGTGACCAACTTCGACGATTTCTTCGCCAAGCACAGGAGCGTCTCCCCCTGGCTGGTGCGAAAGGACGAGGAAGAGAAGTTTCGCGCAGAAAAGGAATACACGCAGACGGCGAGCCAGCTGGACTACTACCTGGATTTTGCGCACTGCATCTCGTGCGGGCTCTGCGTAGACTCCTGTCCCGTGAGCAACACGAACGTCGAGTTCATTGGACCTCAGGCCCTCAGCCAGGCCTACCGGTACTCAAGCGATTCCCGGGATGAGGGAGAAAAGCTCCGCCTGGACAAGCTGGACACCATGGAGGGCGTCTGGGGATGCGAGTACGCCGGAGCGTGCTCGGAGGTCTGTCCCAAGGGCGTGGACCCCGCGCTTACCATCCAGCTCACGAAGCTTGCCCTGATGCGTCTGCGGCTCACGGGGAAGACGAACCCGGACAAGAGAGCGAAATAGCAGTAAACGCCCGTTCGGCGGCAGACAGCGTTGCTGCCACCTGGGCAGGTCCGTGGGCAGTGGAGACAAAGCCGGCTTCGAACTGGGAAGGCGCCAGGTAGACCCCCTCGGACAGCATTGTCCTGAAGAAATGGCCGAACCGGGTTGTGTCGGATTTCTTTGCGCTCTCCCAGTCGTAGACCGGTCCTTCCGTGAAGAACAGACCGAACATCGAGCCGACGCACGACATGGAGACCGGCACATTTTTCGAACGTGCAAGGGAAGCAAGCCCCTGGGATATCTCACCGGTTGTTGCAGCCAGCCTGTCCCACATGCCGGGAAGCGAGAGCTCTTTCAGCGTCTCAATCCCGGCGGTCATCGCCAGGGGATTCCCCGACAGCGTGCCGGCCTGGTACACGGAACCCGCAGGGGCAACCATCTCCATGATGTCCCGCCTTCCTCCATACGCGCCAACAGGCAGGCCTCCCCCAATCACTTTTCCGAGCGTCGTCAAGTCAGGGGCAATGCCGTAGAGGGCCTGCGCGCCTCCCGGGTGGACGCGAAATCCGGTCATCACCTCGTCGAAGACCAGGAGCGCTCCCTCGCGCGCTGTCAGCTCGCGAAGCCCCTTCAGGAAACCTTCGCGGGGAGGCACGACTCCCATGTTTCCACAGACAGGCTCAAGGATCACCGCGGCGATTTTTCCCCTGTTGGACTGGAAGAGCCCTTCAACGGCCGACAGGTCGTTGTAGGGACACGGCAGCGTGTCGGCCGTTGCGGCTTGCGGGACTCCCGGGGAATCGGGAAGCCCCAGGGTGGCGACCCCGGATCCCGCCTGCACGAGGAGCATATCCGCGTGGCCGTGGTAATTGCCCACGAACTTCACGATCTTGTCCCTGCGCGTGAACGCCCGCGCAAGGCGCAGCGCGCTCATCACGGCCTCGGTGCCCGAGTTGACGAACCGGATCATCTCAATGCCCGGCATGAGCCCGCGGATGAGCCGCGCCAGCTCGAGCTCGAGGGGGGACGGGGCGCCGAAGCTGGTGCCGCGCTGCGCCGCGGCGGCAAGCGCCGCGACCACGCGCGGGTGCGCGTGGCCGATGACGAGCGGTCCCCAGGACAGGACGTAGTCGATATAGCGGTTGCCATCAACGTCCCACAGATACGGTCCTTCGCCGCGCGCAATGAAGAGAGGTTTTCCGCCGACCGCGCGAAAAGCGCGCACGGGGCTGTCTACCCCGCCGGGAAGCAGCTGCACGGCCTCGGCAAAAAGCGCTTCTGATCGGGTTGTGTTTTTCACTGCAGGTTCTCCATTGCGGCCCGGGCCGCCCGGAATCCGGATTCGATACAATCAGGGATCCCCACGCCGCGATAGGAAGCGCCGGCCAGGTAGATGCCTGTAAGACCGGCAACCTTCTTTTCGATGGTCTCCAGGCGCGCCGGGTGGTCCAGGGTATATTGCGGCATGGCGTTCGGCCAGCGGAAAATCCGGCAAAGGACCGGGGCTGCGCCAATCCCCATCGTATCTCTCAGCTCGCCCCGGGCCAGATCTTCAAGCTGCTCGTCGCTCCCCAGGCTCTGAGTGTACAGCCGAAGGAGCACCATGCCCGGCGGGGCACGGTCTTCCCACTTGCTTGAAGACCACGTGCACGCAAGGAGCTTGCTTCCTTCGATGCGGGGGATCACGTAGCCGTAGCCGTCGAGACCGTGCCTGACGTCGTCCTGCCGGAAGCCCAGGTGAATGACCGCAGTCGATGCGTTGGGGATGGAGGCAAGCGCGTCACCCAGCTCACGATCAATTCCCTCGAGGAGCCCGGCTGCCCTGACGGACGGCACGGTCACAATGACCGCATCCGCTTCGACGGCTCGGCTCTCAGAAAGCTGGACGCGCCAGGCGCCGCCGCGCGCCACGATTGTCCGCGCCTCTCCTCCCACGACGACGCGGGCTTCGCCGAGCTTGCACGAGACAGCGCGCACCATCTCGGCCATGCCCCCGGGAAATGTCACAAAGGGGGGAAACCCGGACGGGGCAGGCGCGCGGCTCCCTCCAAGGACGCTGCCGTGACGCAGCTCCAGCTCCCTGAGGTTCGGAAACGTCGCGTTCAAGCTCAAAGAGCCGGAATCCCCGGCGTAGATACCGGCAAGGAGAGGCTCAATGAGCACTTCGAATGCTTCTTTTCCGAACCTGCGCGTCATGAACTGTGCTATGGATTCGTCCCCAGGGCCGGCTCTTGCCGGAATGGACGGCTCTTCCATGGCCCTCCGCTTCCCCTCTTCAGAGAGCAGGCGCGTTTCCTTCAGCGCATCCAGGTCAGTGGGAACAAGGCCGGAGAAACCTTCCGGCATGGCATGGAGCTGATGCCGGCGCATCACGAAAGACCGGCCCTTTCGCGCTATTTGACCACGGAGAAGGCCCGAGACCCCGAGCTCCCCGCACAGGCCCACCCCCGCGGGCTTCCGCGAAAGGAACCCGTCAGCGCCGGCTTCCAGGACAAATCCGCCCAGGGACTCGGTCTGGATCTTTCCGCCCAGCGACCGCTCCTTCTCCACGACGGTGATCTCCGTGGTCCTGGACAGCGAGCGCGCCCGCCAGGCAGCCGCGAGGCCGGTGATGCCTCCGCCGATCACGAGGAGACGGCTCACAAGGCCGCTTTCACTGCGCCCGCCAGGGCATCGATGAACAGCGGGTCATCATTCAAGGCCCGAGGCCGCTCCAACCGCACCCCGGCCTTCTCCGCCGCGGCCCTGGCCTCGATATCGATATCGTAGAGGATCTCCACGTGGTCCGCGACGAACCCCACGGGAACGCAGACGACGTCCCGGATGCCGCGCTGGGCCAGCGCGGGGATGTGGTCCTCCAGCTGCGGACCCAGCCACGGCTCAGGGCTTTTTCCCGCGGACTGGTAGCTCCATGACCAGCGCTCGGCGGAAAGGCCTGCGCGCGCTGCAACGAGCGCTGCGGTTTCCCGAAGCTGCCCGTCGTAGGGATCGCCGTCGCGCAAGGTTCGGGCCGGGAGGCTGTGCGCGCTGAAAACCACGTGGACCTTGCCGCGCTCCGCGGCCGGCCACTGCGCAAACCCCTCTTCCACCCTGTTCGCCAGCGCCTGGATGAGGCTGGGTGAATCATGGTAGCTCTTCACGTACGTGAACTCGATGTCAGCCCGGTAGAGTTTGCGGCCTTCCTCCACCTTGCTGAAGTAGCGCTCCGTATTCATCTTGCTGTAATGAGGGGCAAGGACGATCCCGACGGCTTTGCGGATCCCCTCCTCTTCCATCTCCCCCACCACTTCCTCTATCCAGGGAGACCAGTGGCGCATGCCGACCCGGCAGCGGAACCTGTCAGGACCGAGCGCCGTTTCCAGTCCGGCCGCCTGGCGTCTGCTCATGTCGAGGATGGGAGACCGGCCGCCGATGAGCCTGTAGTGCTCCGTAATGTCATCTACCACGTGGCGCGGGGTGGGCCTGCCGGACCTGATGTCCGCAAGGTATCCGGGAATCTCCTCCAGCGCGGAGGGGCCGCCGTACGTCATGACAAGGACGCCGACGACGGGCTGGGAAGCGCTCATTTCCTTCCCCTCTCATGCACGTAGTCGACAAGCCGCTTCACAGCGTCAGGGGACGTTTCGGGAAGCACGCCGTGGCCGAGGTTGAATATGTGTCCGGGACGCCCTTCTGCCTGTTCCAGGATGGCGTCGATCCTGGGGCGAAGCTCCCGCCAGGGAGCCAGCAGGGCGGCCGGATCCAGGTTCCCCTGGATGGGCCGATCGAAGCCGATCCTCTTCCAGTACGCTTCCAGGGGCAGGCGCCAGTCCACGCCCACGACGTCCCCACCGGCCTGGGCAACCTCTTCGATGAAAGCCGCCGTGCCCGTGCTGAAATTGATGGACGGTACTCCCGCGTCCTTCAGTGCTGCAAAAAGCCTCCTGTTGTGCGGCTGGACGTAGCGAACGTAGTCGTCCCTGCCCAGAGCAATCCCTGCCCAGGAATCGAACACCTGGACGGCGGAAGCGCCCGCCCTGGCCTGGGCTATGAGGAAATCAGCCAGCACAGTGGTGAGCCTTCGCATCAATCGTTCCCATGCCGCCGGCTCCCTGTACATCAGAAGCTTCGTCTTCACGTACGCCTTTGACCCCCGGCCCTCGATGGCGTAGCTTGCAAGGGTGAAAGGCGCCGCGGCAAACCCAAGGAGGGGAACGCCCCGCGGGGCAAGCTGGCCGCAGGCAATCCGGATGGCCTGGAGAGTAGATCCGAGGGTCTCCTCAGCGGGGGGAACCGCCAGCATGTCCACGTCGCGTGTGGCGCAAATGGGATTTTCGACGATGGGTCCGGAATCTGAGTCAAATTTGATCCTGAGTCCCATGCCGGCAAGCGGCGGGAGGATGTCGCAGAAGATGATGGCCGCGTCGAGATCGAACCTTGCAAGGGGCTGGAGCGTAACCCTGGCTGAGAGCTCCGGACTGGCTATCAACTCCAGCATTGAATGCTTTTCCCGCAAAGCCCTGTACTCGGGCAGGTACCGACCCGCCTGGCGCATGAGCCAGACCGGCGTCACCGGTGCCGGCAGGCCGTGACACGCCCTCAGGACCGCCGAAGAGGCCAGCGCGTCCTGGCCCTGACGGGGGGCCGCGGCAGCCTGGCCCATCAGAGCTCTGCCTGCCAGAAGGCCCTGCCGACAAAAAACGGCCCCAGCCGCTCGATGTAAAGAGACGTCTGCCGCGTCTTTCGCATGCGCTGCACGATTGCCGAGAGCGCGTGCAGCTGGTCCGAGAGCACCCCGATGACGAAGTCGTTGTCTTCCGTGTTGAGGCCATGGCAGGCCAGACGGATGTCATGGGCTATTCCCGCCCTGCCGAATGACTGCCCCACGCTCCCGTGCTCCGAGAGGACCGCGCGCTGCTCCTTTTCATCCAGCTGCTCGAAGCTGCCCGAGCGCCGCAGCGGATACCACACGGCCCAGCGCAGACCGGGATCGCACAGGCGTTTGCGCGGCCGTTCGATCAGCGCCTCATCGAGGTCCGACTCCCAGCCCATGGAGTACGTCCGGCCCAGCATCGTGTACTGCGGCTTGGGAACCAGGGCGCTGAACGGGCCCCTCCCCACCAGCGGCCGCACGGTGTCCAGGAAGAAATCCGGGCTCTCGTGAAAAGACAGGAGCGCGATGCCCTGGGGATCATTCGCGTCTTCGTAGAGAACAGCCGGCAGCCGGGCTTCCCTGAGCGCTCCCGCAATTGCCGCAACGTCGGAGCAGCCACCGTACGCAAGGAGCTGAACGAAAAGGCGCCTGTTCGAATACAGGGTTTCCCCTGTCTTCGACCGGCCCTTGTCGGCAATCATCGTACGGTCCTGTGTCACACTCCCGTCAGCCATCGCACCGCCTCTTTCGCATGGTAACTGATGATCAGGTCCGCTCCCGCGCGCCTGATCCCCGTCAACACTTCCATGGTTGCCAGTCTTTCGTCGATCCAGCCGTTCGCGGCCGCGGCTTTCAGCATCGCGTACTCACCGCTGACGTTGTACGCCACCAGGGGATGGTCGGGAAAACGTTCGTGCACGGCCCGTATGACATCCAGGTACGGCAGGGCCGGCTTGACCATGAGGAAATCCGCGCCTTCCCGAACGTCGATCTCCGCTTCCCGCAAGGCTTCCCGCACATTTGCCGGATCCATCTGGTGGCTCCTGCGGTCTCCGAACCTGGGCGCGCCCTGTGCGGCCTCCCGGAACGGGCCGTAAAAGGCAGACGCGTATTTCACCGCGTAGGACATGATGGGAATCGTGGAGTGGCCGTCACCGTCCAGCGCGGAGCGGATGGCGGCCACCATGCCGTCTATCATGCCGCTGGGGGCAACGATGTCGGCCCCGGCCTCCACATGGGAAAGCGCGACGCGCGCCAGCACGTCCAGGGTCTCGTCGTTCAGAAGGTAGCCTTCCGGCAGGGAGGGGACCGGCCTTTCCGGGCCGCCGGAGTTCAGGATCCCGCAATGGCCGTGATCCGTGTATTCGCACAGACAAACGTCCGTGATCAGCAGGAGCCCCGTGCCGGCATCCTTCAGCTCCCGCAGCGCGCGCTGGATGATCCCGTCCCTTGCGTGGCTCTCCGAGCCTTCGGCGTCTTTGTGCTCTGGTATCCCGAAAAGGAGAATCGCCGGAATGCCCAGAGCAGCCGCTTCCCTGGCCTCCTCCGCCAGCAGATCCACGGAAACCTGGGAGACGCCGGGCATGGAGGCAACGGGGTTGCGCACGTCCCGGCCGTGGGTGACGAAGACGGGGTAGATGAAGTCTTCCGGAGTGAGGGAGGTCTCCCGCACCATTGCTCGAAGGGACGCGTGAGACCGAAGCCTGCGGGGCCGCAAGGCTCCGGGCAAGGCGCGCCTGTACGTCGCGGACTTGTCCATCATCGAAACCTTTCTTCCAGCGCGTCCACCAGCGCCTCGGAGGTGTGCTCCCGGGGGACGACATCCACTTCGATCCCCGCTTCACGTGCGCTCTGCGTTGTCGAAAACCCTATGCATCCGACCACGGCTCGTGAAAGAAGGTCTGCAAGCATCGGGGTCTTGTAGGCAAGGGCGGAAAAAGACCGAACTGCCGACCCGCTGAAGAACAGAACAGCGTCCACTCCATGCTCGAGGCCGGCCAGATCTTCCACGCCGGGTTCCTCGGCAACCGTCCTGTAGATCGGCAGCTCATCCACGCGCGCACCAGAAGCGCGCAGGAGCCGGGCGGCATCGTCGGCGTGGTCGGCCGCGCAGGGAAGAAGGATGCGCCGCGAAACAGGCAACTCCAGGGCCAGCGCTTTGCCGGTGTGCTGGGACGGTATGAAAGCGGTCGCAACTCCATGCGCTTGCAACGCCGCCGCAGTGGCCGGACCTACGGCCGCCGCCTGGGGAGTGAACGCCCTGCCTGCAAGGTGATCGAAGAAGCGTTCGACGCCGTTCGTGCTCGTGAAGACGACCCAGTCATACGTATCCAGGACTTCAAGCGAAGCTTCAATTCGAGCCGGGTCACCCGTCGGCTCGATGCGGATGAGAGGGAGCATCACGGGAACAGCGCCGCGCCCGCACAGCAGGGAAAGAAGATCCTCCGCCTGCCCGCGCGCGCGCGTCACGAGGATTCGTCTGCCTTTCAGGGGCTGCCGCTCCCCGGCCAGGATCCTGTCGGCTCCCGCCGCCATGGCTTCATCCGCCAGCAGGCGCGCAAGGGCCAGCGGCTCATCGCCCTGCCCTTTCACATCGACGACCTGCAGGCCGTCCCGAGAAACCACCCGACCGGTCAGAGAAACCGCGCCGGCGGGGCCCTCGTGGACCAGTGCATACGCGGCCACGGGCGCGGCGCATCCCCCGCCGAGCCGACGGAGGAACTCGCGCTCGGCGTCCGTTGCGCGGCGCAGGGCCTTGTCATCGATGAGCGCCAGCAGCCCGAGCATGCGCTGGTCATCCGCCCTGCATTGGACGGCAAGCGCCCCCTGACCCGGTGAGGGCAGGAATCGGTCCGTGCCCATCCATTCACTTACGCGCGCGGAGAGACCGAGCCGCATCACCCCTGCGCCCGCCATGACGGTGGCGTCGTATTCGCCCCTGTCCACCTTGGCGATCCTGGTTTCCACGTTCCCGCGGATGGGTTTCACGGTCACATCCGGCCGCAGCGCGCGAAGCTGCGCCTCGCGCCGCGTGCTGCTGGTGCCGATCACCGCGCCGGCAGGGAGCGCCGAAAGGCCGCTTCCGTCCCGGGAAACCACGACATCGCGCGCTTCCTCCCTGCCCAGCACCGCCCCGATTGCAAGGCCGGGAGAATCATCGACGGGGAGATCTTTCAGCGAATGTACGGCGGCGTCGATCAGGTTCGCGCGGAGCGCTTCCTCGATCCTCTCCGTGAAAAGCCCTTTGCCGCCGATCTCGGGAAGCGGCCGGTCCTGGTCTTCATCCCCATGCGTGGAAATGTGAACCACCTCGCAGGCAAGTCCAGCGCTGACCTTGCGCAGTCTGTCCGCCACGAACGCAGTCTGCCACTGCGCGAGCTTCGAGGACCGGGTGCCGAGGCGCACGTTCATGATCGATCGTCCAGGTGGAAAAGGAAGCGCAGGGCCTCCGCGTATTCCTGCGCATGGCCGTTGCCCGCTTCTGCCCGAAGCCGGGTGGCGGGGTCATGCAGGAGCTTGTTGACCAGCGCGCTTGCCAGGCGCTCCACGTGGGCCCAGGAGGCGTCGTCCAGATTCGGGATCCGCGCGCGGGTGCGATCCAGGACTTCCTGGCGGATGGAAGAGGCCTTCAGCCACAGAGAGCCGATGACCGGACGCAGGGCGTTCTCCGCCATTGCGAGGGAAAGGGCATCCAGCTCTTCTTCAATGATTCGTTCCACCCGCGGCACCTCGCGGAGGCGCAGGCTTTCTCCGTTTTCGTCCCGGCCTTTGAGGGAGTCAAGGTCAAACAGGCGCACTCCGGGAATGTCCGCCGCTTCCGGCTCCACGTCCCGGGGGACGGCGATGTCGACGACGATGATGGGCCGTCCCGAGCGCTCCCTCATGGCGGAGCGCATCATGTCCGCCGTGATGGGCGGGCGGGACGCACTCGTGGCACTGATCACGATATCGGCGCTCTCGAGGAGACAGGGCACATTGTCGATGAGGTGCGCTTTTGCTCCGTAACGGCGCGCCGCGCGGGCAGCTTTGTCCAGCTGCCTGCTGGCCACGTCGATGTTGCCGACTTCCCGCTCCTTCAGGCTCCTCAAGGTCAGGCGCCCCATCTCGCCGGATCCCAGGACGAGCACGCGGGCGTCCGCAAGGCTCCCCAGGCTCTCTTCAGCCAGCCGCACCGCGGCCGCGCTGATGCTGGAGGCGCTCCTGGCGATCTCCGTCTCCCGGCGGGCCCGACGGCCGGCCCGGATGGCTCCCTGGAAAAGCGCCGTCATTGAGGGCCCGCGCGCCGGGAGGCCTGCGCGGCCGCGTAAGCAGCAGCAACCTGACCGATTATCTGGGACTCTCCGAGGACCATGGATTCCAGCCCGCACACTATGCGGTAAAGACGGCGGGCGGCGTCCCGGCCCGCCAGGCGATGGACGGAATTGGAGACTCCAGCCCGGCGGAAGAACTCCGCCACCGAGTCCGGCGATGATCCGGAACCAAAAATCTCAAAACGGTTGCACGTGGAAATGACGACGACTTCCGCGGGCCGGGAGGGCAGGAAGCGGGGGAGCTCCTCGACGCTCCGCGACAGGGCCTCCAGCAATTCCACGGGCGCAGAATGATGGCTCAGCCCGACGCAGAAAACCGGCATTCCGTCATCCATGGCTCTTCAATCGAGAACCTAATCACCGGTTCCTTGAAAGTCAAGGAACCGGGACCGATTAGGGCTGCCGGAAGGCGCACTTGCGCCTTTTCGGGGCCGGGATTTATCGTCCAGCGCGGTTTGGTGAGCTCGGCGGCCAGGGGACGTCCTGGCCGTCACCCTGCTGGCGAGGCGGCCGTGGCCTTTCACTCTGTCCGACCTGCCCAGCCTGGCCGGGATAACCGCCTGGATAACCGGCAACTCCCGGGCGCCCAACCGGCCCAAAATGCCCCGGTCTCGGGTCCAGGAAGGTCCTGCCTGGGCCGCCGGGAACCCAGGGTGCGTGTCCCGCAACCGACGGTCGTGGCGTGCCATAAGGCGCACCGGGATACGGCGCCCTGGTGTAAGGCGCCTGGACGTACGGGGATCGCATCGCGATGCCGGGCCTTGCCATGGGGACGCCGTTCACCGCGCGGAAATACGAGCTGCTTACCCGGTACCACGGGTGATAGACCTGCCGCGGCCCCAGTGGCGCCCAGCTTATGGCCTGGCCAGGCGGGTGACCGCGCCACGGCGTCCCGCCGACCCACCTCACAAGGGCAGGCGCGAAGACAGGCCGCGCCACGATGGGGCCGGGGACCCAGCACCAGGCTCCCGTAGCGAATACCCATCTGCCATAATGGAAAGGAGCAAATCCCCAGGGCTCCTCGTCGACCCACGTCCATCCCCAGGGATCGATCCACACCCAGTGCCCGAAAGTGTACGGCGCCCATCCAATCGCGACCGCGGGAAACCAGACCGGGCCGTAACCGGCCACCACGGTCCAGTTTCCGTACGCGTCCAGGTCATCGGCCCCGTCCACTTCGCCCGACACGTAGCGCGTGGAAACGGAATTGCCCCCTCCGCCGTCGCGCTGGGTAACCCACTGCTCCCACTGGTCAGGCGGAGGCGCGCTGGAGATTTGATGCGCGTCCGGTCCCGAAGGGGGAATGTCCGCCGCCTCACCCGGCTGCACGTGGAAAGCCGCCTGGCCCCCGGTCACCTCGGCGTCTCCCTCCCGGGTGACAACCGTGGCGTCACCGGATTCGGCCTGATTGATGGTGTACTTGCCCGGAGCCGCCAGAGAAATGCTGGCGGTCTGTGTGTCGATTTCAAAGCTCTGGCTGCCTGTGAGCCGCCTCAGCCTGACGCTGATGCGCCCCTTGTCCAGGCGGACCTGTGCGGTCTGGTCGTCGATGGCCTCGAAGGAGACTCCCGTGTCCGGCGCAAGGAGCACGCGAGCGGACCCTATCTGGACTTCCGCCCGGGATCCCGCGGCCGTGGAGAGCAGGTTGCCCGTTGTCAGGGGATAGTTCAGGGTTGCGGTCTGCCATTTTTCTCCCGCCGCGGGAGAAAAGGAGACGCTGCCGTCGAGATAACTCAGCCGGCCCACGCGCACCGGCGGATCAGCCCACGCCACGGCGCTGAGCGCCGCCACGACGAGGGCGGAAATGAGGAGACGCTTCATGGTCTTTCCCTCCAGATGCTTCTATAGAAAATGTGCTTGCCCGGTTGCAAGGAGTCCAATTAACATTTTATAACATGAAAGAGGCCGTGCGCCTGTTCAAAATGATGGCTGCGGCGTTTGCATGTGCCGGTCTTGCTGCTTGCCTGGGCTTCGGAAGCGGCCTCGTGGGAGACCTGGGGGGGCTGGGCCGCAGCCAGCAGGTCAGGGCGGACGGGATCCGCGGGACGGTGCTCGACGTGACAGGTGAGCTGGCCGCCGTCCAGGACCAGGCATCCCGGACGGTTTTCATGGTGGACGTGCCCGAGAAGCAGCGCGGTTCATTTCAGCCCGGGATGGTGGTCGACGTGTCCGGAAGCATGAGGGACGGTATCCTCAGGGCGGACAGCGTGCACGCCTCCGGAGGATCCCCCTGGCCGCCTGCGAAAAGCATCAGCGAAAGCCAGGACCGCATCCAGCACGTTCTTTTCCTGCTTCAGGAAAACCATTCCTTCGACAACTACTTCGGCACTTTCCCCGGGGTTGACGGCCTCCCTGACACTACGAAAGTGGAAGGCGTCGCGCCGTTTCATCTTGCTTCCCCGCGGACCGGGCAACCTCCCCCACGGGAAGGCCACGGTGCTGACGGCGGTCGACGGCGGAGCAATGGACAGGTTCGTTACCGCGGAGCATTCCACCGAGACCATGGGCTACTATGACGGAACGGATATCCCCAACTACTGGGCATATGCGCGATATTTCACGCTTGCCGACAGATTCTTCTGCTCGTCGACAGGACCGTCCCTTCCCAACCATCTCTTCGCCCTTGCCGCAAGCGCCGGCGACGTCACGTCGAACGCGTTGAGGCCGCCGCCGGGTGGCTACGCGTTCCCCTCTCTTGCCGAGCGGCTTGAGTCAGCGGGCGTTTCCTGGAAAGTGTACGACGGAAGCGCGAGCACCGGATCCTTTTCACCGCTGGACCCGTTTTCCGGGTTCAGGTCCTTCCAGAAGAACGAGGCCCTCCGCTCGCGCCTTGTTTCCAACGCCAGGCTCTTCCAGGACCTGCGCTCGGGGGACCTGCCGGCAGTTGCATGGATATTCCCGAACCCCGAGGAGAGCGAGCACCCCCTGACGGATATCCGCGTCGGCATGTGGTACGTGACCGCCGTGGTCAATGCGCTCATGAAAAGCGCCGCGTGGGGCACGACCGTGCTCGTTGTCTCATGGGATGAGTACGGCGGATTCTACGACCATGTCCCTCCAAAGCAGGTGGACGAGCAGGGATACGGGATCCGGGTCCCTGCCCTGGTCATCTCTTCCCGTGCGCGGTCCGGGTACGTGGATCATTCGACGTATGATTTTGCTTCTGTCCTGAGGCTCATGGAGACGCAGTTCGGGCTGTCTCCCCTCTCGACACGGGATGCGGAAGCGCAGGATATGAGTGGAAGCCTGGACATGGCCCGGAAGCCGCTGCCCCCGCTTTTCATCGGGGCACCATGACCTGCCGGTCCAGTTACCCCTTGACCGCTCCACCGGCAAGCCCGGCTACCAGCCTTTTCTCGATCAGGTAGAACAGAACGAGCACCGGGATGATGGCCAGGAATGCCGCCATGGTCAGGTACTGCCATTGGGTGTTCCAGCGGCCCACGAAGTTGTACAGCGCAATTGTCAGCGGCATCTTGTCCTTTGAGGAAATGAAAGACAGGGCAAACAAGAACTCGTTCCACGAGAAAATGAACGCGTAGATCATGACGGTCACGAGCCCCGGCACGGAGATGGGAAGCATGATCCTGGTCATGGTCTGCACCCGGGTGCAACCGTCAATCAGGGCCGCCTCCTCCACTTCCTTGGGGATTGTGCGGAAGTAGCCGTTCATCATCCACGTGTTGAACGCCACGGTGAAAAGGGCATCCAGGACGATGAGGGAGATGAAGCTGTCCAGAAGCCCGATCTGGGAAACGATCTTGAAGAGGGAGATGACCACGATGACAGGGGAGAACATCTCGATCATCAGCAGGAGGTACATGGCGAACTTCCTGCCAACGAACCTGAGCCGCGCAATGGCGTAGGCGGCCGGAACGCACAAAACGGTGTTCAAAGCGGTTGCGCCCACGGCAATGATGAGGCTGGCAAGGAAGTAGCTGGCAAGGTCGTACTGCGTCCAGACCGCCAGGAAATTATTCCACTCTATGTGTGTCGGAATCCAGAACGGGGGCGTGGCGTAGACGTCCTGGCCGGACTTCAGCATGGTGGAGACCATTACGAAGAACGGGAACAGGAGGATGAAGAGGATAAGAATTGTCAGGGGTACGGCCACATAGCGCGGCCGGTTCTCCCATTTCATCAGTCCCGCTCCCTGCGGAAATAGAACTGCGCGTAGATCACGCTTACAATCGTGAGAACGATGAAGGTCACGACGGCCTGCACTGCCGCATAATCGAACCTCAGGTCGATGAAGGCATTCATGTACACGGACGTTATGAGGATGTTGGTGGAAAGGGCCGGGCCAGCGGTGGTCAGGATGAAAATCACGTTGAAGTCATTGAAGGTCCAGATGGCCGAAAGGAGCGTGGAGATGAGAATCAGATCCCGCAGCCCGGGCAGTGTTATGGAGAAATAGCTGCGCCATCTCCCTGCGCCGTCCATGTTGGCGGACTCATACAGCTCCTGGGGAATGGACTGCATCCCGGCCAGGAAGACCAGCGCGAAGAAGGGGATCCCGATCCAGATGTCCACCCAGAGGCATGCCACGAAAGCGGACGTGGGGAAACCAAGCCAGACCGGCGGGTTGGCCCAGAGCCCCAGGACTTTCAACGTATGGTTGAGCAGCCCGAACTCAGGGTGATACACCCACTCCCAGAGCAGCGTGCTGATGGGAACCGAGGACGCCCACGGGATGATGAAAAGAAGCCTCGCGGTCTTGCGTCCGCGGTATTTGACGTTCAAGAGGACCGCAATCACCATGCCGAAAAGGAACTTCACGGAGACCCCGGAAGCCGTCCAGATGATGGAGCGCAGGGCGGCCATCCAGAACTCGTGGTCTGAGAGCCTGTCGATGAAGTTGCCCAGGCCGACGAACTTCGTCAGCTGGCTGAGCTGGTTCGTGCGGAACAGGGACATCACGAACACGTAGATGATGGGGTAGAACATGAAGAAGGCGAGGAACAGGACGGTTGGAGCCAGGAGCGTATAGGCCAGGCGCGCCTCCGGGTTCCATAGCCGCTGCCTCAGGGTGAGTGTTGCCTCCGGCATGATGCTCCTCGAAGAAGGGGGGCTTTCGCCCCCCTTCGTCTGTCGTATTCCCTAGACCTACATTCCCCGCGCTTTGTCCACGGCGGCAGCCGCTTCGTCAAGCGCCTGCTTCGGGGTGGCCTGGCCCTGGAACACCTTCTCGCAGGCCGTCCATACCAGGTTGTTCAGAGAGTCGAAGTGGTCAACAAGGGGCCACGGCTTCGCGCTGAGGGACGCCTCCACGAGGGCCTTGTACAGCGGCGTCTGCCAGTAGGGGTCCTTAGCCGCGCTCAGGGTCACCGGAGGGAAGCCGATGAGCTGGTCGAACTTGCCCTTCCACTCGTCTTTATAGAAGAAATCCATGAACTTGCCCGCCGCCTTCAGGTTCTTGGCCTTGGAGAAAAAGGCGATGGAGTCCGTGATGACCAGTCCCGACTGCTTCTGGCCCGCGAACGGAGGGATCAGGGCATATGTGACCGGGAAGGTTGCCTTGGCTTCCTTCATGGCGGATTCCACCCAGGCGCCGATCATGACGTAGCCAACTTTGCCCGCGTAGAATATCGGGTGGCCCTGGATCCTCGTCAGGGAGGTGAACCCGTCCTCAACAACCTTGTCCTTCAGCGCGAGCTTCGCCATGAAAGTGAGGGCCTTGACGCCGGCGTCGGAGTTCACGGTGCACTTGCCGTAGGTGCCGTCAGGGTTCATGGCAAAGAAGTCCCCGCCGGCAGAGTGGAAGTAATAGGCGAAGTCGGTGAGCTCGGTGTGCGTCTTGCCGGGCATGAAGAGCCCGTAGACCTTGTGAGGCTTCGTGACCTTGATGGCATCCGCCTCAAGCTCCTCCATGGTGGTGGGGACGGCCTTGGTGATGCTGTTGTTGATTGCCAGGATGCGCGCGCCGGCTGCAACGGGCAGGCCCATGAGCTTGCCTTTGATCTTGGCTTCCATGTCAGCAGGGTTGATGTTGGCAATGGTGTCCGGGCTGACGTACTGGGTCACCTCGTCGATTGAGTTGGTTCCCATGAAATCCAGGAGCCAGCGTGTTCCCACGACCGAAATGTCGGGAGGAGTGCCTCCTGCCAGGGCAGTGGTGAGCTTGTTCTGCAACGTGTCCCACGCGATGGGCACAATCTGAATCTGCGCATCAGGGGATGCTTTGTTGAATGCCGTCTCAAGGCTGGCGCGGTAATCTTCCGTGAGCCCGTCATACAGGGCCCAGAAGAACGTTGCCTTCGGCTTGGCTTTTGCGCAGCCGACGAACGAAACAATGACGATGGCCGCCAGGATGAGAAGGGCAAGCCGCGAAACGACTGACCTCTTCATGATTCCTCCCTTTTTAGAACCCAGCATATTCATGTCCCACGGACACTGCCTGCGATTCTATGGCTCGGCCATTGTGGTGTCAAGTAAGGAGGCGCGCGCAACGGGAAACGTCGCCGCCGTCCGCGCACAAAGCGCCTCCGCTCATTGCGCGATCTCCTGAAGGCCGGGGATGATGCGCAGCGCGTTCTTGCGGTAGATCTTTTCCAGAACGCCGTCGGGAAGCCCCAACCCGTAGATCCTCCATCGAATGAAGTTCGTGTCTTCCCCGACGTACCCGGGATAATCGAAGTACTCGTCCTTGGTCTCCAGGAACCGGAAGTAGCATCGATACATCCGCTCGGACAACGGCATATCCGCTCCGAACAGGACCCTGTCCTGCCAGCGGATGAGGAAATCCCGCGCGGAATACGGCTGCCTGCCCAGCTCATCCATGCGTGCGGAGAAATCGATGAACACATTGGGCAGTGTGTCCAGGAGGTCGGAGACCCACTGCAGGTCCTCCGGCATGTTTGCAACATGGGGACAGATGAAAGCAGTGCCGGGGTTGTCCACCATCATGCGGGTCCGCTGGGCAAGCAGCTCGTCCTTGGAGAAATGCGACCCGTGAAAGCTCCAGCCGGGGTGCGCGAGAAGTGAAGGGAAATGCTCATTGGACGGATCCACGGGAAGAAAAAAACCGACGGGGTCCGAGGTGTGGATCAGCACCGGCAGGCCGAGCTCTCCCGCTTTACGCCAGATCGGTGTCAGCCTCTTGTCGTCGATCCCTACCATGCTTCCGTCAGGCTCATGGAAGCGCAGCCCCAGCTCCTTTGTCACTTTCAGGCCCAGGGCTCCTCGGCGCGCGTCCTCCTTCAATCCCTCGACGCATGCCTCCGTGAATCCGCGTGAGAAGTCGATCGTGAAGTCGTCCCACTTCGCGAACTCCGACATCGTGAAAGCGGCAAAGCGGCCCGGGGCCTGCTCCATCCACTGCTTTCGATAGATACCGAAGTCCCTGCGCCGGATCGTGTACCCCTTGCTGTCGAAGGGAAAGGCGCAGTTGCCCGTGACGTTGTTGAACACCTGCACGCCCACGGCGTTCATCACGGCAAGCATCTCGCTGGGCGGCATGTCGGCAAAGAGATGGTTATGCGCATCAATGACGGGAAACCGCGCGCGCTCGGGTGCATGGGAAGGACGCTTCAGGAGGGGCCGCGGCCGGTAGTCCAGGAAGGAGGGAAGAGCGGGCGGGGTCATGAGAGTCAGGTATAGAAGAAATCCGGCGTGGAGGCAATATCTGCCGGCTCAGAGGAACAGGCTTATCTCCAGGTCCACTCTCCACAAAAGCGGGGAAAGACCGGCTTCCGTGTCCGTGTTGCCCCAGGCGTCCATGAGGGAGGCGTTTATTGTCCATTTATCGTACGTGAAGGTCAGAACAAGTCCCGTCAGGCCCGAAAGGTCCTGGAGGTTCACCGTGGTCCACCCGGCGGCCGTCAGCCTGTCATCGATCTTCCCCGACACGCGGAGGAAGCCATAGTGCCGCGCGGCGGAGAAGTCCCCGAACTGGTCAAGCAGGTCCGGGCCCTGGCCGGGATTGTTCCTGAGCGTCTGCGAATACGAGATCAGCCTGGCGTAATCGTCCCCGACGAATCCCAGGCCATTGTAGTAGTACTCGGCCATGACGGAAAGCTGGTCCTTGTTCGTCCACGTGAACCCGGCCAGCGCGCGCGGCGCCCAGCTCACTGTCTGCGCCGTCACGGCCAAGGGGAAGCTGGTCGCTTGCAACGGCGGAGCGGGTCTGCGAATCCTCCGCGGAAACCTCTGCCCGAACAGTGACGGCCTCTCCGATGTTCGTGTCGACGCCCGCTCCGGCGGTGAAATGCACGTCGGGATCAACGCTCCCCGGGCCGCCGGAGGACAGCAGCCCCAGGAGTCGCACGTCGGCGTCGCCCAGCCGCAGGTCCACGCGGGTCAGGTTCTGGTAATCCTCCTGCTGCGTGCTCAGGTACTGAAGAGCGCGGTCCGCATCAGAGCCCCACTGAAAGCGCGGTGAAAAGAAGTTGGCAACGGTAAAGCTTCCGAGCAGGAGCGTCACATCCGTCCCGACCCATCCCTCCTCCCATGTGCCCACGGCGGAACCGGTGAGGTTTGCCGAGTTTCCCAGCGCTCCATGAGAGATGACATTCAGCGGAGTCCTGAAGAACCCCGACGAGGGATGAATGATTTTTTTCCCCGCGTCCCAGATGAGCGTCCCCGGGATTGCTTCCCAGACCAGCTTCAGCTCCAGGATCCTGCTCTGCAGATCGATCTTCGCAGGCGGGGTGGTCAACGGGGATTGCGAAGGCAGGCTGTCAGCCATGCCCCAGACGGTGCCGGAGAGCGACAGGCCCTCCACGATGGGCTGCGTATGGGACACGGCCACCTGGGCCGTCATTTCCGTTGTCTCCGACTGCATCCAGGGAGAGGACGGGCCGGCCTGCACCAGGGCGGCGGTGGGAAGGATATCCAGCAAGGCCGTGGCGTCCAATGCGTGCAGCGGCACCGCTGGCGCAAGGAGGCCCAGCAAGACGCCCAGGAAGGCGAAGATCCTCTTCATCGAGGCTGCTCCGGGACCCAGGACGGGAGATAATCGCGGCGGAACACGGTGTCCGGGACCGGCTTCTGTCCCACTTTGACGTACGTCATGATTGTGTGGCTCTGCGGATTTTCTCCATCATGGATGTCCACCTGGAAGGGAAGGTCTTTCCCAAGCGCCGTCCTGTAGTCCTTGTAGAAGGCCTGTTTCAGGAGCTTGTCCCCCGTGGAGAACTCCGCGTAGACGGGACGCAGGCTCTCTTTCTCCACCCACAGGAGCACTTTTTTGTACGAGGCGTCTTTTCGACTGTCCTTGACCGTCAGGGTGAACTGGTAGCAGGCAACCCCCTCGCGGTCGACCTCGCTGAGCGAAGAGACGTCATAGTCCTCCGAGAAGCCCGTTCGCACGACGTCTCCATTCGACGCCTGCCCAAGGAGAACTTGAAGCGGGGAGAGCCTGATGGGATTGGTGGTTTTGGGAAAAAGCAGGTAGACCACGTTTCCATCCATGAGCATCCTGCGGCCCTTGACCGAAGCAGGGTCTGCAAAGGCAATCAAGCTCCTGTTCCTGGCGCCGACTCCCTTGATGAACCCCCACAGGGTGTTGGAATCCATCTGCCGGTCCCCGTCGAACGAGGTCATCTGCATCACGAAGCTCAGGTCAGGGACGTACCTCTTCGCATCCACCCGGGCAAGCAGCTCTTCGGGAGACTCGGCAAAAAGGCTGGAAGCGGCGCCGAAAAGCGCCAGCCCCGCGCACAGAGCAATGAAACGCATCCTGTTCATGATCGAGTCCTTTCAAGCGCGGAGAAGCTCCGCGATCTTTCTGCGGGATGCCAGCATCCCCGGGAAAAGAGCGCCCGCAACCGCGGCCGCGAGCACCCATCCTGCATTCGCAAAGAACTTGGAGATTTCAGGGGTGAAAAGGATCCGCAGGGCGGATGAAGTCCCCGGCTGCGGCGGCATTGTGATTCCGCCCAGCACGTTGATAAGGGCTGAGACCAGCGCGCCGGCAACGCAACCGACAACCGCCCCGCCCAGTCCCAGCACCAGGCCTTCGAACAGCAGCATGAACAGAACCCGGGGCCGGCGGGTGCCGAACGCCCTCAGGGTGCCGATCTCGCGAAGCCGTTCCATGACGGAGAGGGAAAGCGTGCCGGAGATGGAGAACAGCGCGACGATCAGGACGATGAGCCTGGCCACTCCGAGCACAAGCTGGTAGGCCGAATTGGCCTGCCGATAGTAGGGAGAAAGCTCTTCCCACGTGCGGACCGTGAGGCCGGACAGGGCCGACCCTGGGGGCGCGCGTCGAAGGGCTGCCGCAACGGCGGCCGTATCAGGGGTCTTCTTCAGGAACACGATGAGCTGGGGAACGGCATCACTGTCGATGAGAGATTGCGCGTCCCCGAGGTCCATGAACACGGAGACGTTGTCGATCGCAGCGATGATGGTCGACGTGGTGCCCGCAATCGTATAGCTCTGCGTGTTCACTCCCCCGCCCTTGCTGAGAGCAAACAGGGAAAGGGAGGATCCCGGGCCAAGGCCGAGCTTGCGGGCAACTCCCCTGCCAACCAGGATCTTTCCGGACTCACCGGGGACAAGGTCCTTTCCCCGATCGATTCCACGGGCGCCCAGGTTGTTGGTTGCCCGGTCGATGGGGAGCGCAGTCACCATGACCGTGCTCGTTTTGCCGTTTGCGCTGACGACAGCCGTGAACGACAGGCCGGGCACCACGTCCCTGACCTGGGGCAAGGCGCGAAGCTCGTTTTCGATTTTCCGCGCATTGTCGAGCATGAAGGGGAACGGGTCGGAGTCCCCTTCATCGAAAAAAGCAGGGGACGTGACCACCTGCAGGTGACCGGTCCCCGAGTGGATGACGGTTTCCCGGAGACCGTTCATCGAATAGGTTATGTAACCGTCCAGCAAGGTCAGGCCCACAAGCCCGACGGTGATGGCCAGGAGCGTGGAGACCGTCCGACGGCCGCCTCGCAGAAGGTTTCTCAGTGCCATCATGATTGTCTTCAGAGGATGTGCCATATGCATCTCCCTATATCTGGCGCAGGCATTCTGACGGGGTGAGACGGACTGCCCTGAGGCCGGGCAGGAAAGAGGCAGCGGCGGCAAAAATGCCGGCAAGGATGACGTTCCACCAGATGGACTGGCCGCTCGGGAGAATCTTCACCATCACGCGCTGGCCATCAGCCATGAAAGGCACCCCGCCGTGCAGGTTGAGAAGAAAGGAAACTCCGAAGCCCAGCAGGATCCCCAGCCCGGCGCCCACAATCCCCTGGAAACAACCCTCCAGCACAACCAGGAGCAGGACCTTGCGCTTCTTCATCCCCATGGCCCGAAGCGTGCCCCACTCTCTCATGCGCTCCCGGACGATCCTGTTCATCGTATTGGCCATGATGAACAGCGTGACAAGGAGGATGATTGCGCGGATGACCCCGAGAAACCCGCTGAACATGGTGTTTACCTGGACAAAGTAGGTGGCCAGGTCATGCCAGGTGCGAACGGCAAGACCAGGGGGAAGCCTGGCGGCAAGAAAGCCCACCTTGTCGATACCCGTTGCCAGGACGTGCACGACAGCAGCTCCCTGGATTCCCGTAAAGTCGACCGCCGTCTCGTAGTCGGTGAAAGCGAAGATCTTGTCCCGCCCGGGTGAGCGGTAGATCGCGTCGACGGTGAAGTCCCGGCCGTTCAGGCCGCCGTTCGGCAGGACAGCCATCAGCGTGACAACGGAACCGGGCCCGACACCGAGGATTCGCGCCGCGGTCTCACCAAGGACAAGGCGATCCCGCTCCCCTGGAGCCGGCGCGGTCCCCGCAAGAAGGGTGCCGAGCCCGAACCGGTCGATTGGCGCAGAGACCTGTCGGGAGGACGGAGCAAAGAACATCCGATCAGCCGGATATCCTTTCACCAGCAGGGTTATCGACTTTTCCCCTTTTCCCGCAATGGAGGTGAAACCGGTGGATGGGAACGCCGCCAGGACGCCGGGACTGCCTTCAAGCCCGGCCAGGAGGCCGTCGGTGTCCTTCAGAGCGTACGCATAGGGATTGAACTCCCCGTCGGCAAAGTACGCCGGGGATTGCGCGATCTGCAGGTGTCCGATGCCGGCCCGGATGGTCCCGTCGCGAAAGTTGCGCATCAGGGAAGCGATGTACCCCTGAAAGACCACAACGCCGCACAGGCCGACGATGAGGGCGGAAAGCGTCACCAGCGTGCGCCGCTTCTGGCGAAAGAGGTTCCGCCATGCCATCACGATCGTCTTCATGCGGCGCTCCCGTCCCCGGCAATCCGGCCGTCCATCATCTTGACGATCCGCTTTGCGTAGCTGGAAACCGCGGGGTCATGGGTGGAGAAGATCAGCGTTGCCCCTTCGCTCTCGTTCATCTCCACCATGAGCCTCATGATCGAGCTGCCCGTTGCGTGATCCAGGGAAGCGGTGGGCTCATCCGCAATCACCAGGCGGGGCCGGGCCACCAGGGCCCGGGCAATCGACACGCGCTGGCGCTGCCCGCCGGAAAGGTTCTCCGGGCTGCGCCGGGCGTACTCCTCGAGGCCGACCTTTGCCAGAAGCTCCGTAACCCGGCGCCGCCTCTCGCGGGCAGGCACCTTCTGAAGCAGCAGGGGGTACTCGACATTCTCGAAAACCGAGAGAACGGGGATCAGGTTGAAGCTCTGGAAGATGAACCCCATGCGGCGGTTCCTGAACTCGGAAAGCCGCGCGTCCGCCAGCTTGCCGGTGTCTTCTCCGTCCACCACCACGGTGCCGGAGGACGGGGAGTCGATGCACCCGATCAGGTTGAGCAGCGTCGATTTCCCGCTGCCGGAGGGTCCCATCAGGCAGACGCGTTCTCCCGGCTCGATATCCAGGCTGACATCCACCAGCGCCGGAGCGTCAGTCTTCTCCAGCCGGTAGTGCTTCTCCACATTCCTCACGCTTATCAGTGACATGCAGGTCTCCTTTGACTCACGAGTCCGTTGCACGCTCTTCCAGGGAGCGTGCCGTTTCATCGCACCATTCCATGACGGTCCGCGAAAACCGCTTGCCGAAGTCGATCGTCGCGAGCCAGAGAGGCAGGGCTTTCTGGCTCTTGTACGGCTCCTGGCTTTTCAACATGGCCTCTATGCCTTGCAGGTCTTGCAGCTGCCTTGCCGCGATTTCGTGCTCTTCAGTCAGTTTTTCTTTCACGTTGGAAACAGGGATGTCGACTGCCAGAAAAAGCTTGAGAAGCAGCTCGTTGCGAAAAGGGTGATGCTCTGCCGGCTTTTTCAGCCATTCTTCGAGCTCTTGAGAACCTTTTTCGGTAATCCGGTAAACGTTCTTCGGAGGTCGACCCTGGGTCTGCTGCGAGTCTTTTGCAACCATTTCAACCATGCCTTCGGCCTCCAGGGAGTGAAGAACGGGATAAATGTGGCCGTAATTCTCACTCCAGAAATGAGATATGGACATGTCAGAGAGCTTTTTCAGGTCGTAGCCCGAGCATGGAGTTATGCTCAGAAGCCCAAGGACCGCATACCTGGTAGTATTTTCTTTCATATATCCCCCTGATATATATCCTCAGTTAATATATCCCTGGGATATATATCTGTCAAGCATGTTTTTTAGATTTTTGCTTGACCCGAAATCGCGCGCCTGTAAAATGGAAACGCTTTTCCCAGCCACCCAGGAGGCCGCCCATGAACGAACAGATCCGGCAGATCGCGGACAGGATCCGCGGGCTGCGCGACATCGCGAAGCTCTCCGCAGAGACCTGCGCGCAGGACCTCGGTATTCCCGCTGAAACCTACCGCAGCTATGAGAGCGGCCAGGCGGACATCCCGGCAAGCTTTCTCTACCAGATTGCGCACAAGTTCCACGTGGACCTCACGTCGCTTCTCACGGGGGAAGAGCCACGGCTGCACGTCTACGCCGTAACCAAGGCGGGCAAAGGCGTCACCGTGGAACGGCGCAAGGACTACGGCTACCAGAGCCTTGCGCGCAACTTCATCAACAGGCGGATGGAACCCTTCTTTATTACCGTCCCCTCGCGCCCGGCCTCCGACCCGATCCCCCTGAATGCCCACCCGGGGCAGGAGTTCAACTATCTCCTCGAAGGAGAGCTCAAGGTTGTGGTGGGGGGCCATGAGGTGGAGCTGTCAGCCGGAGATTCCATCTATTTCGATGCCATGCATCCGCATGGCCTCAAGGCCAAGGGCGGCAAGCCGGCGAAGCTCATCGCGGTCATCCTGTAGGGAGGAAAAACATGCTCGAGCGATTCATGAAGCGGACGGAGTTCACCTCCTACGAGGACATGGCGAAGAACTTCTGCGTCACCGTGCCGGACAAGTTCAACTTCGCATGGGATGTCGTGGATGAGATTGCCCGGAGGGACCCGGCAAGGTCCGCGCTCGTGTGGTGCGATGAGAAAGGAGCCGAAGCCTCCTTCACGTTCGGCCAGATGGCCGAGATGTCCGCCCGGGCCGCGACTTTTTTCCTGTCCATCGGGATCAAGCGCGGAGATCCGGTGATGCTCATCCTCAAGCGCCGCTACGAGTACTGGTTCTGCCTGCTGGGCCTGCACAAGATCGGGGCCATCGCCATCCCAGCCACGCACCTGCTGACGAAGAAGGACATCGCCTACAGGAACAACGCCGCCAGCATCAAGGCGATCGTGGCGGTGAACGAAGAGAAAGTCCTGGAGAACGTGGATGCCGCGCTCCCTGAGTCCCCCACGCTCGTCAATCGAATCGCGCTGAGCTGCAGGAGAAAAGGCTGGCTGGATCTGAACGCGGGGCTGGAAAAAGCCAAGACGGCCCTGTCTCGCATGCCGACGGAAAACGCCGATCCGAGCCTTTTATATTTCACGTCGGGCACCACCGGGATGCCCAAGATGGTGCAGCACGACTTCGCTTATCCCCTGGGGCACATCCTCACGGCGAAGTACTGGCAGAACGTGCGGGACGGCGGGCTGCACCTCACCGTGGCGGACACCGGCTGGGCCAAGGCGGCATGGGGAAAAATCTACGGCCAGTGGCTGTGCGGCTCCGCGGTCTTTGTCTACGACTACGACAGGTTCGTTCCGGATGCGCTTCTTGGGGTCATCGCGAAGCATAAGGTGACCACGTTCTGCGCGCCGCCGACGATCTATCGCTTCTTCATCAGGGAAGATTTCTCACGCTACGACCTCTCCGCTCTGCGCTACTGCTCGGTCGCGGGGGAGCCTTTGAACCCTGAGGTCTACGAGCGCTTTCTCCAGCTCACGGGCATCAAGCTCATGGAAGGCTACGGCCAGACCGAGATGACGGCGGCCATCGCCGTCTTCCCGTGGATGACGCCCAAGCCGGGATCCATGGGGCTTCCGTCGCCCGGCTACGATATCGAGCTGCTCGACGACGCAGGCAAACCCTGCGATGTCGGAGAGAAGGGCGAGATCGTGGTTCGAACGGACTCCCGCAAACCCATCGGCATGTTCAACGGCTACTACCGGGACGACCAGCTCACCGCTCGCACGTGGCACGACGGCTTCTACCACACGGGGGACGTTGCCTGGCGGGATGAGGACGGGTACTTCTGGTTCGTGGGCAGGACCGATGACGTGATCAAGAGCTCGGGCTACCGCATCGGCCCGTTCGAGGTGGAAAGCGCGCTCATCGAGCACAAGGCAGTGCTGGAGTGCGCCGTGACCGGAGTGGCTGACCCGGACAGGGGCGCCGTGGTGAAGGCCACGGTCGTCCTGGCAAAGGGGTACGCGGCCAGCCCGGAGCTGGCAACGGAGCTGCAGGAGCACGTGAAAAAGACGACGGCTCCGTACAAGTATCCGCGGATCATCGAGTTCGTCACCGAGCTGCCCAAGACCATCAGCGGGAAGATCCGCCGGGTGGAGATCAGGGAAAAGGACATCGAGTAGCAGCGGGCCGCCGTGGCCGGCGGCTTCTTATCTCATGGCCCGGGTGGCGTTCAGGATTGCGGCAAGGGCAACGCCCATGTCCGCAATCACCGCCTCCCACATCGTTGCCACCCCGAATGCGCCAAGGGCCAGGAAGATGCCCTTGATGCCCAGCGCGAGCACGATGTTCTGAAGCACGATGGCCCGCGTGCGGCGCGCGCGGCGCACGGCCTCCACGATCTTGCCCGGGCTGTCTGTCATCAGCACCACATCAGCGGTGTCAACAGCCGCGTCCGCACCCGAAGCCCCCATGGCAATCCCCACATCCGCGCGCGCAAGCACGGGCGCGTCGTTGATCCCGTCCCCGATGAACGCCGTTGCGCCCCGTGAGCCGCGGTCAGCCATGATCCGCTCCAGGTGGGACACTTTCTCCGCGGGGAGAAGGTCGCCATGCCACTCGTCGATCCCCAGCTCGGCAGCAACGCTCTTTGCGACATCCCTGCCGTCTCCCGTGAGCAGGGCCGTGTGGCCGACCCCGAGGGACCTCAGGTCGCGAATGGCCTCTGCGGCGCCCTCGCGCGGCTCATCCCCGATGACCAGGTAGCCCGCGTAGCTCCCGTCCACCGCAACGTGAACCGCCGTGCCGTCAATGCAGCAGGTATCATGGGGAATCTCCAGCTTGTGAAGGAGCCTGTCGTTGCCGGCCATGACATCGTGGCCTTCGACCCGGGCGGTGACCCCCTGCCCGCCCACTTCGTGGTAATCACTGACGGCGGTCCCAGCGGCCCGGCCCGCCCAGGCCTCCCTGATGGATGCAGCGATGGGATGGTTCGAATGCGCCTCCGCAAGCGCGGCGTAGCGCAGGAGCTGGGGGCCGCCCACGCCGTTTCGGGGATTGACCGCTGTGACTTTGAACGAGCCTTTTGTCAGCGTGCCCGTCTTGTCGAAAACCACCGTCCGTACTCGCGCAAGCGTGTCCAGGAACGTGGCTCCCTTGACGAGTATCCCGTGGCGTGATGCCCCGCCGACACCGCCGAAATATCCCAGGGGGATGCTGACGACAAGGGCGCACGGACAGGAGATGACAAGCATGGTGAGAGCGCGATAAACCCAGTCGTGAAGGGACGCCCCGGTAACGATGAGGGGCGGAATAAACGCAACCAGGGCCGCGGCAGCCACAACAAGGGGTGTGTAGACCTTGGCAAACTTCCTGATGAAACGCTCAGTCTTTGCCTTGGATTGCACGGCGCTCTCCACAAGGGAGATGATCCGTGCCGCGCTGGACTCCCCCGCGCTCCGGGTGGCTCGGATGGCAAGCGAGCCGTCAGTGCTGATGAACCCGGCAAGGACCTCCCTGCCCGGCTCGACGCGCCGGGGCACCGATTCGCCCGTCAGGGCGGAGGTGTCAACGAACCCGGTGCCGGAAAGCACCAGGCCATCCAGGGGAACCCGCTCGCCGGGCCTGACCGCTATCTCTTCACCGACGGCAACCTCGTCGGGCTTGACCTCCAGGAGCGCGCCGCCCCGATTCACGCGGGCCAGGTCCGGGTGAAGCTCCAGGAGCCCGCTGATGGACCTTCTGCTTCTGTCAACAGACATGTCCTCGAGGATCTCCCCGACCTTGTAGAAGACCATGACCGCCACTGCTTCCCAGAGCTGGTGGATGGCGAACGCGCCCGCGGTGGCCACCGTCATCAGGAAGTTCTCATCGAAAACACGGCCCCGTACGATGCTGCGCAAGGCTCCTGCAAGCACGTTCCACCCTGCAAGCAGGTATGCCGCTCCAAAGACCAGGTACTCCAACCATGGCCAGGGGGAATCAGCAAGCTTTTCCCGGAAAGCGACTCCGAGGGAAAGGAGCACGGCCCCTCCAGCCAGGAAGAGGACCGGACGGATGGGGTTGTAGCGTCGATTGCTCATTCTGCAAGGTGGGTGCGGGTGGAGCCGAGCAGGCTGCCGACGTGCTCGTCGCTGATGGCGTAGTAGATCACTTTGCCTTCGCGTCGGTTCCTGACCAGGCGCGCCCGCTTCAGCACGGCAAGCTGATGGCTCACCGCGGAGACGCTCATGCCCAGCGCTTCCCCCAGATCGCATACGCAAAGCTCGCAAGCCAGGAGGGCGTGAAGGATCTTCAGGCGCGTCGTGTCTCCCAGCACTTTGAAAAAGTCGCCCATGGGTCCAAGCTCTTCGCTTGCCGGGATATTTGCCGTTCCGGCTCGGACCGATTCCGGGTGGACAATTCTTTCACCGCATTGCGTTGCCATTGCGCGCTCCTGATACTATGTATCATTTGAACAACTGTTCAAATGAAAAATACCTCATCCTGACTTCTTTCGTCAAGAGCCCGCCCGACGTGATTGCGCTCCGGACCGGCGCTGAGCCGGTCCGGAGTATTGATACATCTTTCCCGGTAGAATAGACTCTCGCCTTCCGCGCTCACGAGAAATGCCTAACTGGAAACGAAGCTTTTACGCAGTTTTTGCCGGAGAAATCCTCGCACTGATCGGGTTTACAGCCTCATTCCCTGTCATCCCGTTCTTCATTCGCGATCTGGGGGTGAGTGATCCCTCAACGCTCAATATCTGGGTAGGCGCCTGCGCCACCGCCACGGCGGTGTCCATGTTCATTTTCGCCCCTCTCTGGGGACAAATGGCAGACAACTTCGGCAAGCGGCCCATGCTCCTGAGGGCAATGATAGGCGGGGCTTTTTCCATGGCCTTCATGGGGTTTGCGAACCAGCCCTGGCAGATCCTCGTTCTCCGGGGAATCCAGGGGGCCCTGACGGGAACAGTCTCTGCGGCCACGGTGCTGGTAGCCACCATTTCCCCCCGGGAGCAGATCGGCTACACGATGGGAATGCTCCAGACGGGGATCTACGTGGGAGCCTCGGTGGGGCCTGCGTTTGGCGGCGTGCTCTCCGACCTGTTCGGTCACAGGGTCACTTTCTTCGCAACGGCGGTCCTGCTGCTGGCAGCGGCGTTCATCGTGATGAAGTTCGTGAGGGAAGAACCTACCCGGGGAGCTCCGGCGGGATCGTTCATGAAATCGATCATCCCCGACTTCTCGCCGCTTGCCGACTCCCCCGGGCTCATCATTCTCCTCCTGGTTTCCGGAGGGCTTCAGATCGCGATGAATACGGTTTCCCCCATCCTGCCCCTTTTCATACAGTCCATTTCGCCCCAGGCAACCAAAGTTGGCTTGATGACGGGGCTCATCCTGGGGGGAAGCGCAGTGGCGGCGGCGCTGTCATCTGCCGGCCTGGGCCGGGTGAGCTATCGCATAGGTTATGAGCGCCTTCTGGCTTTCTGCCTTGCCGGCGCGGTGCTCGTTTTTTTACCCCAGGCGTTTGTCCGCAATCCCTGGCAGCTTCTCGCGCTGAGGATGTTGGGCGGGGCCATGATCGGGGGATCCGAGCCCTCCATCAACGCCATGATCGCAATGCGAGCGCAAAAAGGCCGCCAAGGCGTGATCTTCGGCCTGAACACCAGCATGAACTCCGCCGGCGCGGCGGTTGGCCCAATGATCGGCGCTGTCCTGTCCGCGGGCTTCGGCTACGCCTTTGCATTCTTCGCGGGAGCCGCCGTGCTGACTGCAGCCGCAATCGGGGCCCGCACCGTGAGAAAAATCAGCGTGCCGGGAAATGCCATTACCTGACCGAAGAGGCAGGCGCCGCGGACCCTTCTGACGGGTATCTTTCAATCATGGAGTCCGGGAAAGGCGTCCTGGTTGTCGGCGGCACGGGCCACCTCGGCAGCCGCGTGGTGAGGGAGCTCCTGGCGCGCGGCAAGCGGGTCAAGGCGCTTGTTCGCGAAGGAACCGACGCGCAGCGGCTCGAAGAACAGGGAGTCGAGATTGTGCGCGGGAACATGCTGGACCCGCCCTCCCTTTCGCGCGCGCTTGACGACGTGACGGCCGTCGCCACAACGGCAATCGGGTACTCGCGGAGGAAGAAGGGCGATTCCCTGAAAACCGTGGACGACATCGGAAACAGGAACCTCGTTGATGCGGCCCGCATGAAGCATGTAGGGCGGTTCGTCTTCACCAGCGTCCTGACCTGCGACAAAGCTCCCCTGGTCCCCCATTTCTGGCAGAAGAAGCTTTCGGAAGATTATCTGGAGGCGAGCGGCGTGCCATTCGTGGCCGTGCGGCCCGGCGCTTTCGTGGGAGGCGCCGACTTCTGGGCCAGGGGATTGCGGAAAGGCACGTTGACCGCGATAGGCTCTGAGAAAGCGAAATGGACTTATATAGGAATCGATGATGTGGCGCGGAGCATCGCCACGGCCGTGGACGCACCGGGCGTCGAGGGGAAGAAAATCGACCTCGGGTGGGATAGGCCGGTGAGCACGCGGGAGATAGCGGAAATCTTTTCTCACCTCTTGTCGCGGAGCATCCGGGTCAGGACGCTGTCCATGGGTCTTGTTCACGGCGCGGCGGCGATCATGGGTCTTTTTATTCCCTTTGCGCGTGACGCGGTTTCGATGATGGACTACTTTCTCACCGGCCAATACGTTGCCGACACGTCGCTGCAGAAAAAACTGGCCGGCAGCGTCCCCACCGTGGAAGAGACCTTGAAGCGCTACATCGAGGAGCACTTCCCCCAAGCCGGGTAACGACAGCGCGTAACGGCTGCCTGCGGCCGGGAAATCCAGAAGACGCAGATGCCCATGGAGTAACTATCGACGTTCCAAACGTTGATGAGCTCGTCAGGAAGATCACGAATGCGGGCGGCAAGCAGGTAAACATTTTCGGGATCCTGCAGCCCGTGATGGGCTAGTCTATCCGAGGTTCTGCTTCATCTCCTCATACTGCTCTTTCGTGATTTCGCCTCGGGCGTATCGCTTCTGGAGTATATCCAGCGCTGATTCGTCATGATGCCCGCGCCATCCCTGTCGGGCAAAGTGTCGGGCCAGATAGACTATCCCGACAACAATGGCCGCCAGGAAAATGAGCCGCGAGCCAATTCCGAGCCACCAGAACGGAAAGCCATAAGCACCGTGTCCCATACCCCAACCCCAACCCCACATGGTCTCAGCCTCCTGCGAATAGTATACGCATTCCCCGCTTCCTGCTCTACGAGACCCTCGTCCCCTGCGCAGCCGCGAGCACCATCTCTACGGCAGCGGCCTCGGGGTAGGCGCCCACCATGGGCTGGGGGCTTTCGCCGATGACCGTGTGAGGGACGCCTGAGACCTGGTATTTATTCGAAAGATGCGGGAACTCGGTTGCCTCCACCATGGAAGCCGTCACGTGAGGAGACTCCATGGCCATGCGAAAGGCCGTGACGACGCCGCGCGGGCAATACGGGCAGGTGGGCGTGACGAATACCTTGAGATCCACGGGCAAGGCAAGGGCCTTGAGCTTCTCCCGGCTTTCCGGGGTCAGCCCGGAGTCTCCCCTGGACATCATGTCGATGGCCTCCATGAGGGATGCGAACTCGTACCCGGCGGGGATCCCATAAAGCCGTATCCCGTGATCCTCCCCGTTCCCGCCCAGCACCGCGACCGCCGGGATCTTGTCGATTCCCAGGGCGTCTGCTTTGGCCTTGTCCTGCACAAAATCATGGACTTCAACCTTCAGCTTTCCCCCGGAGAGGCCAGCCAGCTCTTCCGCCAGCTGGCGGGTCTCCCGGCAATAGTCGCACTCGAGCTCCTGCGTGAAAACAGAAAGCGTGATGGGCTTTGGCAGGCTCCCCAGCTTGTCACCCACCACCTTTGCGTCTTTCTCAGTTAGAAAAGCCATATCGTCCTCCTCAACAGACAATGTAAGGCAGTCCGACGGTTTTGGATGTGACTTTGGGCACAAAGTCCGGCCTTAAAAAAACTCTCAAAATCTTCCGACTTGCGTGACTGAGGTCACTGAGAAAAAACCCCTTCGCCACTACCCTGATACTACAAGACTGATTGACAGGAGGAGCGTATGTCAGCTTTCAGGAACGTGGGTCTGGTCGACAGGGTCATCAGGACGATCCTTGGTGTTGCGATTGTCGCGCTCGGGGTGTCCTTTCATTCATGGTGGGGCCTCGTGGCAGCAGTGCCCCTGCTGACCGCAGCCGTCGGGTTCTGTCCGCTGTATTCCCTGCTTCGAATCTCCACAAACAGGCGTGCTCAGCACAGCGCAGCCTGACCCTTTCCGCACTCCGCTCCGTTGCCCTGAGGCATGATCTGCCCTGGAACGCGACGGGGCGGAGAAAGGGCGGACGCGGCCGGCGGTTGCCCTGACTCCTTCCAGACAGTACTTTAAGAGTACAACACGATCGGCTCACCCGCTAAACTCTTCGGCAGGAGGCTCCAGTGGACCAGTTACCCGCGCAGCTTCTCCCCGTCGTCAAGCATTTCGCTTTTCTCATCTTCAATATTTCCGTCCCGAACCTCATCATCGGGATCGTGCTCATCGCAGTCCTCTTCCTTGGGGCCTGGGCGCGCCTCCCGCATTTCATCGAGCAAGGACGGAAAGAATGAACCTGACGAAAAGACTGCAGGAGTTCACGCAGCGCAACATGACCCTCGAGGACGCGCTGCCCACAAAGATGCCGGTGTACGTCAATTCCATCGCGTACCTCTTCGGCGTGGCAACGCTGTCCGCGCTCGTCATGCTTATTCTCACGGGCATGATCCTGGCCATCTTCGGACCCGGTTGGTACCACGTCTCCCGCGCGGGCCGGTTCTTCAACAGCCTGCACTTCTGGAGCGCGCAGGGCTTCTTCGGCTGCATGGTCCTCCACATGCTCACCAAGCTCCTTCTGGGAGCGTGGCGCGACGGCAGATGGAAGACGTGGATGATCGGGGTCCTGACCCTCGGGATTTCGATCTTTGGCGGATTCACCGGCTACCTGTCGGCCACCAGCTTCTCCTCCTTATGGCATGCTGTGCAGGCCAAGGACGCCATGAACGCCATTGGAGTCGGCGCGTTTTTCAATACAACGAACCTCAGCCAGGTCATCACGCTCCATGTGGCGTTCTTCCCGTTCCTTATCATCATCCTGGTCGTCATCCACCTCGGCTTCATAAGGCATGAAAGCCCCGTGAAGCCCTATCCGAGGGAAGGGAAATAACCATGAGCAGAACCTCCGACGAGAACCTCCGCGGAGTACCGATGAAGCCCTACGACCTGATCCGCGAAGGCCTCATCATCCTTGGCTTCATTGCCGTGGTCATCATCGTGCTTGCCATTTTCTGGCCGCCCCCGGATTACCCGCCGGTGCGTGGTGAGGATGTTGCAAAACGCCAGCCCGTTGCCTACGTCAAGACAGCGGCGGACATCCTGGCGGGGAACTCGAGCCTGCAGGACTACGGGCCTCCTTACAACCCTGACACGGCGAACTCCCAGAAGATACTGGGGATCTCCCCGATAACCTGGTTCGGCGTTCGTCAGCCCCTGGATCCGTCGAAAGACTTCGTCCTGGCCCCGCTCTCCCGGTTCGCGGTTTTCAACAAGGATATCGCGACGGCGCTTTCAGCGTGGGAGGCGGCCTCTGATGACGCCCGTGCCGCGTGGTGCAAGGCGTATATCGCGGCGCTGGACAAAGCAACGGTGGTGGACGGAAGCGTTCAGGTTGCCAAAGGGGACTACGGGCCTGTTCCGGTCATGATGAACGGCATGCTCGACATCGGCAAGGCCGGCCTCCTGGAGGGCGCCCTGGAAAGCACCGACAGGCAGCCCTATGCGCTGGACTCCAGCCGTGCGCTCCTTTTCTTCCAGGAGGACGTTGACGCCAGCGTGGCGGACACCCTCGACATGACGGGCTCCGAATGGGGCATTACGCATGAGGCCGGCAACCATCCGGGTCCGTGGTGGTTGTGGCCCTACGCCATCTGGTACCAGATTCCGGGGCTCAACACCAATCCGAACGCCGACCTCATCGCAATCCTCATCATGCTTGCATTCTTCCTGATCCTTTTCTTCCTTCCGCTCATTCCGGGTCTCAACAGAATTCCACACTGGATCGGATTCTATAAGATAGTGTGGCGCGACTGGTATGCGGGTATGGGAAGTGCTCCAAACTCACGGGGGCAAAGGGGGTCCGCACAACGAAAGAAATAGTGCTCTGCTGACGGGGCGGTGGTCTTCACCGGAGAGGAGTTGGCAAGACGATGAGGTCCGCCGCCGGCGCGCGGGTCGTTCGGCAAGAACAAAAAGTTATCGCATCTTAAGCAGCTGTTTATGCACGACGCGCAGTCGCAACTGTAGATTCTCAGCGTAGCCTTCAGAGAGGCAGAACGACACGAAACACCAACGGAGGTTTTACTTTATGAAGCGTTCTGTGCTTGTAGCATTGATGATAGTTGCATTTGCCCTTTCGACCGCGGTTTCGCTGAGCGCGGCTCCGATGAGCCAGTCTTCCGCCGCCAACGGCGCGCAGCTTTCGAGCTGGATCGGCAGGACAACCACCGATCTCCTGATTCAGAAGGGCGTGCCCGCACTGAGCATCCCCAACCAGGACGGCGGCTCCACCCTCAGGTACATCACGCGTGAGAACATCGGCCGGGGCAACCCGGTTGAGATGGTCCAGCAGTTTGATGTAGATCAGAACGGAAAAGTCACTTCGGAACAAGACTACCAGATGTAGCACGATCCTGCCCGACGGGTCGTAAGCGGCGCTCCTTGAGCGCAGACCCGCGGGCAATAACGAATATACGTTTTGCCTCAACGAAGCTCATTGAGAAGCCCGCCGAATGTGACGGGCTTTTCCTTTGCCGGGCGTAGGCCGCGGCGCGTATTGTTTTCCTGGGCCGATTTCCATATCTTCGATTGCATCCATGAATGGGAAAAAGGCCGGCAGCCGCGGCATCAAGAACTTGAGATCGCTTTTCCCGTACATTGGCGAACACTGGATCGCCCTTGCCGTCGGGTTTGCATTCATGCTCCTGCAGAACTACTGCGCGGTACGTGTGCCGTCCTATTTCCAGAAGATCGTGGATGAGCTGGGCGGCGCCAACCGGGCCGGGGTGATCGAAGGACTCATCCTCACCGCCTGTCTGTACGCGGCGGTTTCCGTCATCTCCCTGTACCTCATGCGGCGGCTGATCATCGGAGCGTCGCGGGACATCGAGTACAGCCTCCGGGAGCGGATCTACGACAGGATCCTGGAGCTCGATTACGCGTTCTTCCAGGCCCACGAGACCGGCGACCTTGTCTCGCGCACCACCAATTACCTGGACAACGTTCGGACCCTGCTTGGCCCCGGGATCATGTACATCCCGAACTCCCTCAGCATGTTCGCCCTCTTCTTTCCCGCGCTTTTCCGGTTGAACGGGGTGCTCATGCTCATCGTCTCCGCGGTGCTGGTTGCCGTGATTGCGTTTGTCTTCACCGTGCTTCCCCGGCTCATGCCGTACTTCCGGGCAATCCAGGAGTCCACGGGAAAGATCAACAGCCGCGTCTGGCAGATCGTCACCGGCATCACGACAGTGAAGCTGTTCACTATGGAAACCGGCGAAGAGAAACGGTTCACCGACCTGAACCGGGATTTCCTGCTGCGCAACATGGCCCTGGCAAAAGCCCAGGAGTTTCTCTGGCCCACTTTCATCTTCGTGTTCTCCGCGACACAGCTTGTGATCGTCCTCTACGGTGGGAAACTGGTCGTCTCAGGGGCCATGAGCCTGGGACAGCTCCTGCAGTTCAGCGTCATGATCACCACCCTCACTTTTCCCGTGCTCTCCATGGGCTGGATCATGTCCCTGATCCAGCAGGGAATCAGCGCAATGGGAAGGATCAACGTGATCCTGGACGGGCCGGTGGAGCGACGGGATGATTGGAAAGAGCTCCCCGAAGCCGCGGTATCCTTCGAGGTGAGGAACCTCACGTTTGCCTACGCGAACCAGGACAGGAAGAGCCTCAAGGACGTGAGCCTTTCGGTCCGGGCAGGGGAGTTCATCGGCATCACGGGGACCATCGGCAGCGGGAAATCCACGCTTGTGAACATCCTGACGGGGCTCCTGAAGCCCGACCGCGGCATGGTGTTCGTCAACGGAACGGACGTACGGGATATCGAGCGCTCAGCGCTCTTTCGGAAAATCGGGATCGTGTCACAATCCCCCTTCCTGTTTTCCCGCACCCTTTCGGAGAATATCGCCATGGGAAAGGACGGCTCTCCCGATGACGGCAGGGTTGAGGAAGTTTCCCGGCTTGCCGGGCTTTCCGGAGACGTCGCTGCGTTCCCCGACGGCTACCGACAGATGCTTGGAGAGCGCGGGATAACGCTCTCCGGCGGGCAGAAGCAGCGAACCGCCATTGCGCGCGCGCTGATGAAGGACAGCCCCGTGGTCATCCTCGACGACGCGCTCTCCAGTGTCGATGCGCGAACGGAAACCACCATCATCGAGAACCTCCGGCTCCTCAAAGGGGAAAAGACCCTCATCGTGGTGTCCCACAGGATTTCTCCCTTGAAAGGCGCCGACCGAATCTATGTGCTGGATGAAGGAAAAATCGTGGAACAGGGCTCTCACGCGGAGCTTGCTTCACAGGGCGGGCTCTACGAGCGGCTGGTGAGATACCAGCAGATGGAAGTCAAGATAGAGACGCAATTGAAAGATAAGTGATTTTGCAGTAAGCAATTAAGAAATTGCTCAAATCTACGAAATAGTTTCTGCATTCTGTTTGCACGAATGAATGATAGACTCTCAAACCATGGGAAGGTACGCAAACCCGTTTCCCCTCATTCAGCGACCCAAGGGAACGGACTACTGGTACTACAAACTCGAGGGCTGGACCGACTACAAGACCACCAAGACGAAGATTCACGCAGACGCGCTGCGGTTTGTGCACAAGGCGTTCGCTGCGGCCAGCAAGAGGAAGCAGGAGGGACGGACGTTCGCAGAGTACGCAGGAAGGGAAGGAGTAGCGCAGATCAGCCCGGGTAGGGAGTAATAACTACACAAGTACAGAAGTGTTCTACGGTGCGGGCGGGTGCCGTTTCGACCTTTTCGGGGGCAGGTCCAGGCATGAGCTCGGGCTTGCCCCTTTTTCTGTTATCGCCTTGGCAATGACTGCAACTTCCATCTTCAGGTGCAACCCGGGTTGCAGGGGTAACCCCTCTGGCTGCTGCCTCAACAGAAGAATAAGTCATTCCCTGGAAAGCAAATACCTCCAAAGCTCTTCTTGGCATCTCGATTGCTATAAAATAAAGTAGAGATTTATGGAGGAAAGTTGAATGAAGACGAGTAGGTGGATCCTGAAAACCATTCGCGTTCTCTGTTTCTTGGTTCTCTTAGGAGCGCTGAGTGGATGCAATCTCGGCCCTAAGGGGCCCTGCTACACTTGGATGGCGACTGGTAATGGTCACTATATAAGCATTCAATACGGAACACGTCGTAGCTCCACTGGGGAGATATGCATGCATAGGTCAAATTCCTATGCAGGATCAGGTTGGTGGAAGGATAGCATATCAGATGAAGATGCTGGTGCGGCGGGCGGCGACGAATTGTATGTTTCGGCGGGCGGGGACCAAACTACGACCATCACAACCAAAATAGTGCATCTGGAAAACAGCAATAACGAGACCACGCTGGCAGAAAACACAGCCACTTCGAGCTGTGAATCGGATTATGTATTTGCAGGAGAGGGCAGTTATCACGGCGGCGGTACAGTAATTTGCACAGAGTTGCATTGTCAGGGTCTGATGGATGAAGCCATCTGGAAAGCTGATGAAGCATTCGGCAAGCATCTGAGAGAGAGAAACAGTGACGTCCTTATAGGTTATCACTTCTGGGCAAAGCCGGTTGTGAGCCTCATGCAGAAGTCCCGCGTCTTCACGCAAATCGTGAACGTTCTTGCAAAACCATGGTCCTATGAAATGGCCTGCATCATGGGAGAAAACGATAAGGGATCCGTCGTGGGCAAGATCTTGATGGACGTTGGTGTACCCATGTGCAGGACTATCGGCAGGGCAGTGATCTGGGCCCGGGAACATAGGTCCCCGTGAGACTGCGCCTCGCGGCCGTGAAAACCCGTGTTCAAGGGAGTTCGAAAAGGCGGCGCAAGATGGATTCTTCAGGGACACTCGCAAACGTCTTCGCCCGAATCCGCAGAAAGCTTTTGATCTTCTTAAATCCCGGTCGACGCAACTGTGCTCTCTGCGGGAAGCGTTTGCCCACGATGCACGAAGAAATTCGGGAGACCAACGGCATGCCGATTTGTCGGTCGTGTTTCGAGCTGATCTTGAAGAAAGCGGATATAGACTACCGAGCCAATGACTCCGATGAATTGTAGAAAATGGGACTTGGTCCATCAGACAGTTCAAGAAGTTGGGATCGCACCTGGCAGGAGCTTGTTCGAAGGAGCAGGCTGAGGTCGCGCCAGTACGGGCTATTTTCCTGCGCGGTAGTAGACTGTGTACTTGGGATCGTTAGGATCAATTGGCCAATTAAGAGAAAAGCAGGGACTCAGCGAATCGCCTCAGCAACACGAGGTGACCGCGCCTTTGTCTTCGCGTTTTTTACAAACAAATGTAGCAAGTCCCTGACCTCTGCCGTTAGACCCGACACGTCCCAATTCTTAGGTAAGGTCAACCGGTCCGTTGTTAAATGGGCGAGTAGCTTATGTGCTCCTTTTAAGGCATCTTTCAGAGTCAGGCTCATTTCTGGCCTTATGTCTTCCTAAGACTTGCTAAGGTGGATGGCCAGAACATCGGTCTTGTTTTTTGTACCATACTAAAGAAACTTGATCAGATTTCTAAGGTGAAGGACAATGGCGCCTGTTGTCTTTTCCACGATCCCATCCCCCAACAATCATGGCGCCGCACTCAATGCGAGAGCCCTTGAAGCCGCGCTTTGAAAGTATTTTTCTTAGTTTTCGAGCAAGTTCCCGATCAAGATGCCCAACGGTTTGATTTTCGATATCGACCCTGATCGCTTGGTTGTCATAGGGATTGGAATCCTCATAGGTAAGGATCGCCATCACTTTCTTTTCTTGACCTTCCCTGGTCCGACCACCGCACATTTTCTCAAGAGCGTCCTGGTAATGCGATTCCCCTACGATGTCTGTCGAGTATTCGCCGTCTCCCTCGATTACGGGTAATTCTGACTCTGGATCAGTGGAATCGGCTGACATGGTAAACCTCCATCAATAGGACTTTTAATTAACGAACCAATTCCACAACCCTAACCCGGATTTCTCACACGCATAATTGAAAAAGGCCTTCCGTTCCGGTATATATGCTTCGCCAGAAACAAAATACCAAAGAACGGAAAGGCCAAACGATGCAAACACACTGTAATGCGAACACCCTCAGTTTTCAAGAGTTGCACGGCAAGGAGGTGTGTGCGTCATTCAACGGTGGGCATATCACCTCGGACGCTGGGGGATTGCTGCTTCGAGAAATCGAAGAGGGTCAACGGTTCATCGAGAGGTTCTCAGACTGCTTTACGGATCTGCGTAGCTCACGGTTCACCGAACACTCTGTCACCGAGTTGATCTCGCAGCGAGTCTACGGGCTGTGCTTGGGCAACGAAGACCTCAACGACCATGATCAGTTGCGCGCTGATCCGCTTCTGGCGCTTCTGTGCGGAAAGAAGGACCTGGAGGGAAGAAACCGTAAGAACGAGCGTGATCGCGGCAAGCCCCTGGCAGGCAAGAGCACCCTGAACAGACTGGAAACCGCCGGCAGTTTGTTTGACAGACGGCCACGCTACAAGAAGATCGTTGCCCACACGCGACAGTTGGAGGAGTTCTTTGGTAAGCGCCCGAGAAACCGCCTGTTAATTTGCGGCGGGCCGGAGCGTCTTGGGATCGATGTTCTGAGGAAGTAGGGCGGCAAATTGTTCGGCAGTCCTGGCTGAAATCAATCCTTCCAACAAGAACCGCAGATACCAGTAGGGCTCATGGCGGTTCGCCTTTGCTGACTCGATGACGCTATAGAGCGCTGCGCTCGCCTGCGCCCCTCGGGATGTCGCGCTGAAAAGCCAGTTCTTTCTCCCTACCACGAACGGCCGAATGGCGTTCTCCGCCAGATTGTTATCGGGACGAAGCATGCCATGCTGGACATACCGTTCCAGTCGATCCCATTGCCCCAGGGTGTAGTTGACCGCCTTGCCCAACAATCCCTGCGGCGGTGTCTGGTCCTGAAGCTTCATCAGCCATCCGTGAAACTCATCCAGCATTGGCACCGTTTTTGAACGACGTAGTTCCGCTCTCTGTGTCTCATCCAGGGAGCGCTGCTCAGCATCAGTTTCCACCGCATACAGCTTTCGGATGTATTCAATCGCCTCATGTGCCGCCGAGCCCATCGAGGCTGCCTTGGTCACATCAACAAACTTGCGACGTGCATGAGCCCAGCAGCCCAGCATCACCACCCCTTCGCGGTTGCCCAGCTTGTCATAGCCCGCGTACCCGTCGGTCTGAACCCATCCCCGATACCCGTCGAGGAACTGGAATGGCACGTCTCCACTGCGCGAAGGATGGTAGGCGTAGAAAATAGTCGGTGCACGCGGCTGGCCGCCCCGATAGACCCACATCTGGCTGGTGCTGCCGGGATCCTCCAATACCTGAAGCGGCGTCTCATCAATCTGCACGTACGGACCGGCACGGATCTGATCACGCATTAAATGCAGAAGCGGACTCAGCCGATCGGCCACCTCCATCGCCCAACTGCACATCGTGGTGCGAGAAAGCTCCACCCCCATGCGGGCGAATATCCTTTCCTGACGGTAAAATGGCAGGGCATCGGCAAACTTGTTCACTAGCAAAAATGCAAGCAGTCCCGGGGTGGCGATGCTCTTGGGGATCAACTGCTCAGCCGGCGGGGCGATCTTTACCGCACCACCCTCGGTGTCCACCCCCTGGCAGACCCGACATGCATACTTGGGTCGCACATGGCGGATGACCTTCGCCTGGGCCGGGATGACCTCCAACTGTTCGTTGACTTCTTCCCCCATGCGCTTCATCACAGCTCCGCAGGCACACACCTTCTGCTCTTCGGGAATGTCGTGAACGATCTCTTCGCGGGGAAGATTCTCAGGCAATGCGCGTCGGCCGGCTTTCTTGCGATTATGAGCTGTCACAGGGATCGTGGGCTCAGTTGGAGGCTGCTCGCTTTTCTGCTCTGCTCCGTCTTCTGCCTCGTTGAAAAGCCTTGCCTGTTTCTCTTCTACTTCCCGATCAGAGGAACGGCCAAAGCGATGAGCCTTGGCAAGGCGTAATTCTTCTTCCAGAAATTGTATCTTCTTGTTTTGCTCGATGACCAGATGATGAAGTTCCTTCACATCCGTGGGCAGTTCAGCTGTCTTCATCGTCATCGCCACGGGCACATGCGTAGCATTGTCCAATGCCGGAGGTCAAGTGCTTTTCTCAAATTACCCGAGAATATTTCACTTCCGCGTGTGCCTCCCTCACATCCAGTCCTGCCAGCAACCATTCCAGCTGTCGGCCATCGAGCTCCATCACCTCCGCCGCGTTCTTTGGCCATCGGAATCGATCCCGCTCCAAGCGTTTCTGCCAGAGGCAGAACCCATTGCGGTCCCAATACAGAACCTTGATCCGATTACGCGCTCGATTGCTGAATGCGAAATACCCGCCGCCGAACGGGTCCTGTCCCATTTGCTGCTGCGCCAGTATCGATAGCCCATTGATCGCTTTGCGTAAATCGGTGGCCCCCACCGCCAGATAGACCTTCGCGGCGCGATCCACTCGCATCATGCCAGGCGCTCCAGAACTCCCAGGATCTCCTGCAGGGTCTGCGCGTTGAATCCGGGCTGTATTTCAACGTGATACCGTTCTCCAACAACAAGCCGTATCTGCGCCGAACCATCTTGGCGGCGCAGATGCCTCAACTGATGCTCACTGATGGGAACAAGCGTAGCGGGCACGGGATCTTTTCCCAGAAGCTTCAGTTTCCAGTACACGAAGGCATGCTTGGGAAGTTGATGCTCACGGCAGTACTGCATCTGCTTCAGCCCGCTTGCCTTCCACGCCGTCATCTGCTCCTGCCAATACTGTTCCCGTTCGATGGACGAGACCCGAATCTCCTGCTCCATGATGTTCCTCCTCGAATCCGGATTCGCGCATCATGGCACGGGATATTCCTCCTCTAAAAGTTGCGGTTTATCGGGCGCTTACGTTCTTTGCGCGCACATTTCTGCGAACCACCCAAAGAGCTCCGCGACTGCTGATCCTGGATTTTGATGCCACCGACGACCCGCTGCACGGGAAGCAAGAAGGACGGTTCTTTCACGGCTACTACGACTGCTATTGCTACCTGCCCTTGTATGTGTTTTGTGGCGATCAGCTTCTGTGGGCGCAGCTGAGGAAGTCCGACATCGACTCCAGCGACGGGGCCCTGGAGGTCCTGCAGCGTTTGGTGAAGATGATCCGTCACAAGTGGCCCTTGGTGAAAATCCTCATTCGAGCAGACAGCGGCTTCTGCCGGGATGAGTTGATGAGCTGGTGCGAAGCCAACGCGGTGTCCTTTCTCTTCGGAATGGCCAAAAACAGGCGGCTTTTGAAGCGTACCAGGCGTACGATGAAAAAGGCAAAACGCGACTGGTCCTTCTCAGGCCACGCTGCCCGTCGCTATGTCCAGTTCTCCTATCGAACCCGCAGCAGTTGGTCGCGTGCTCGGCGCGTGGTGGGCAAGGCGGAATACCTGGACAAGGGAGAGAACCCGCGTTTCGTGGTGACCAACCTGACCGCGCAGGAGTGGGAGAGCCAGGAGCTCTACGAGAAGCTGTACTGCGCCCGTGGGGAGATGGAGAACCGCATCAAGGAACAGCAACTGTACCTGTTTGCCGACCGCACCAGCTCGGCGACCATGAGGGCCAACCAGCTACGCTTGTGGTTCTCCTCGCTGGCCTCACATACCCAACCGTGGCGCGATTTGCTTTCCAAGCCGGGATTAAAGAAGCGCTCATATCATCAAAATCTGCACGACGAACATCCCCGTCATGAGCAAGATCCCGATTAGTCCAGGCGTGCCCTTGCGCAAAAAGTACAGATATTTCTGGCCATTTTTTCCGTGATTACCACCGTCTGTGCCTTGTACCAGTTTTGAACACCGGCAAACAGTGCCCCAAAACCAAACACAAAAGAGACGCCGAGATAAGCCAACTCACTGTGTGCTTGTACGACTTCGTTGTTTTTCCAAATCCAGTCTATGACAGCGAAAGCGAAGCCAAGATAGACGGTTGCCACAAGCCAGACCATCTTTTCTTTGGCTGCGTGATACGCATGACGGATTTTTAAATGCTCGATATACAACTCCTTCATAGCCCCCCCTCAATCAGCCGACGAGTCTTCCCCCCCTTCCCATTTTTCGAAATCCCCATTTCTCGAGTACCGGTAACGCGTCTCAGTCATGGCGCCCGTTGAGATTTCGCGCCTCTTAAGCTTTAAGACTCCGTCAGAAGAAATCCATGTTTTACTGCCGACGAACGAACTTCCGACGGAGCGATTGCATATACTATTAGGCGCAGTGCAACGATCAAAGCCGTTTCGTCTCCTGATCCGCCCGGTAGTATGACTAAGCCGGGGTTACGCTCGGGCGGAAAGCGTCTGTCATCCCAAAAATCCTGGTCATGCGTCAGCAGGATGCGTCGTTCCTTCCAAGCCAGAGAGAAGACCGCCTCGTCCGAATGGCGCGCATATCCCAGCTCGCCGACCTCCTTGGTGTTCCACTCCGCTTGGCGAAGTACTTGGGCAACGCCCGTGCCAAGGCTGTGATCAACCAAGAAACGCGCTTTCTTTTTTAGCGCCTGCCCGGCATCCCCTTCCGTTTCTTGCCTAACGAGCTTCCACGGCAATTCTATATCTCCCAGCGCATCATACAGCGAGGGCATGTAGCGCGCAAAGCGGACTACTGTAGCCGACCGTCCTATACCAACGCAGCCATCGGGATTTTTAGGACCACTTGTAGGACCACCGGCGCGGAAAAAGCGTGCCTCGTCAGGGCGAGGGCAAGCGAAGCGACGATCCGCAGACAGGAGGACAAAATGTTAGATACCGCAATGGAATCCCCGGAAGACAAAATGGTAAGGCTGGACAAGGACCTCGGAGAAGCGAACCTCAAGATTCAAACCTACGAAAAGCAATTTGCGGAGCTGCGCGAAATGATCTTCGGCTCGAAGCGGCGAATAGACATTGTTGTCAAGCTCATCGAACGCATCGGGCTTGCGAAGTACCGCGAGCAAGGAGTGTACCTACATCCCCACGAGATGGGGCTGTAGCAAGAATGTAGAAAAAATCTTGCCAGTAAGGGGGGTTGCATTCTATTCGCAATCAATCCGGAAAAGTAGTGGAAAACTTAGGGCAGCACATTACATTGTAGTACCAGCATGGAAAGCTCGTAAAAGAGATTTCTCGGGTGAGATACCAGCAGATGGAAAAGAGCCTGGTCGTGCCGGAGGGCGGATAAGGGGCGGTTAAAGAGATGGAAGAAAAGCGCAAGCCCCTGGAGACGGCTCTCCTGAGAAGGCTTCTCCCCTACATCGGAAAATACGCGTGGCTGGCCCTTGGCGCCCTGGTGTGCCTCATCATCGTGGACGGCGCGGGAGTGCTTCAGCCCTACCTCGTGAAGCACGCGATAGACACCGACGTGGCCGGGCGGGATCTTGCGGGGCTGGGCAGGACCGGCGTTCTCCTGGCCCTCGTCATGGTTGCCGGGTATGCGTTTCAGGTCGTCTCGGGGTACGGGATCCAGTACCTTGGCCAGAGGCTGCTTCTCGATCTGCGGATGGACCTGTTCCGCAAGGTCCTCTCCCTTTCCAACGACTTCTTCGATCGCACGCCGGTGGGCAACACGCTCACGAATCTCTCCAACGACCTGGAGGCGTTGCGGGAGTTCATTGCGGAAGGGATCGTGAGCGTGGCAGGGGACCTCCTGCGGGTCTGCATGATCCTTGTGGCCATGCTGCTGATCAACTTCACCCTGGCCCTGGTTGCGTTCATCACGATTCCTCTTTTCCTCACCGCGACTCTCCTGTTCCGGGCCAGCATCAGGTCAGGGTTCCGCCAGGTCAGGAAAGCGAACGGGGAAATCAACGTGGCCCTGAGCGAAACCATCTCCGGCGTCCGGGAGATCCACCAGTTCGGCTATGAGGGGGAGGCGCGCGCATCCTTTGCGCGCAACAACACCAGCTACCGTATGGCGTACATGAAAGTGGTGAACGCGTACGCCCTGTTCTTCCCTGCCATCGAGATCGTCACCAACGCCAGCATGATCCTCGTCCTCTTGGCCGCGCATTTCTGGTTGGGCACCACGCTGCACATCGGCGTGATCTTCGCCTTCTTCGCCTATATCAACATGTTCTTCTGGCCCCTGCGCCAGCTTGCCGAGAAGTTCAACCTCCTGCAGTCCGCGGTGGCTGCAACGGAGCGCATCTTCAAGCTGATGGACCAGAAGGTGACCGTGGTCTCCCCCGCCGCCACCGACCCTCGCGTCCTGGCCTCTCCCGCTGAGCTGGTCTTCGACAACGTCGACTTCCATTACGCCCCTGATGCGCCCGTGCTCCACGGCATTTCCTTCCGCGTGGCGCCTGGGGAAAAGGTTGCGATCGTGGGGCCGACCGGCTCCGGAAAGACGACGCTCATCAGCCTTGTCACCCGGCTGTACGACGTCCAAGGAGGGCAAATCCTCCTGGACGGCCGGGACATCAGGTCAATTCCCCTTTCGACTCTGCGAAGAGCTGTGGCCACGGTGCCGCAGGACGTCTTTCTCTTCACCGGCACGGTGGCGGAGAACATCTCCCTCTACCAGGAATCCATCGACTGGCGGACCATCGAGCACGCGGCGCAGGAAGTGCGCGCCAACCGTTTCATCGCGGAAATGCCCAAAGGGTACGGCGAGCAGGTCGGAGAGGAAGGCAAGCGCCTTTCCGAGGGGCAACAGCAGCTCATCGGGCTTTCCCGGGCATTCGCCCGCAACCCCTCCCTGGTAATCCTGGATGAGGCCACCTCCAACATCGATTCGGAAACTGAGCACCTCATCAGTGAGGGCATCCAGCGCCTTCTGCAGAATCGCTCCGCCCTCATCATTGCCCACAGGCTTTCCACAATCCGGACCGTGGACCGGATCCTGGTGCTTCACAAGGGCAGAATCGTCCAGGAAGGGAACCACGACGAGCTTGTGAGCCGGGAAGGGCTTTACCGGCAGCTCTACGAAATGCAGTCTCTCATACTTGCGAAATAGGTTTCTGTGCGGCGATCCACAGGTACAGCGGCACGGCGATGAGCTGCGCGGCCACCGAAAAGATCACCACGCCCAGCACGGAAAACCCGTAGATGATGCCGATCAGCGCGCTTCCGGCGAACCAGAAGATCCCGTAGCTCGTGTTGAAGACCCCGAAGGAAGATGCGCGCCGCTGCTTGGGCGTGAGGTCCGCCACCACGGACTTCATGATGGAATCCTGCCATCCCATCCCGATTCCCCAGAGCACCGCCCCTGCAATCGCAAGTCCGGGTCCGCCCAGAAAAACAAACGGCGCGAAAACGCTGGAGATGCCGGCCGCAATGGCAAGGCTCCGGGGGCCTATGCGGTCGTACAGCCGCCCGAACACGATGGCGCTGACGGCATCCACGCCCATGGCAAGGGCGTAGACCAGGGGAACCACGGCGTCGGCAAAAAGCTTCTTCGCCTGGAAGTGATACGCCACGAGCGCCCAATCGGCAAACCCCATGGCCACGAACCCCACCGCCAGGAGGTAAAGCCAGAAGCGCCTGTCGAAACCCCGTGGTTCCATGCTGAGCTTCTTCGCTTCCAGGTTGGAGGGATCAGGGTAGAGAAACCTGGTTATCAGGACGATTGCAATGGCGATGACGGCAGGGATGCCAAGAACCGCGAACCCGAGCCTGTAATTGTCGTTTCGAAAGTACAGCACCCCGGCCACGATGACCGGGCCCGTCACGGCCCCGACTTTGTCCATGGCCTCCTGGAGCCCGTACGTCCAGCCGCTTCCCACCTGCTCCCGGGCAAAGGAGAGCATGGTGTCGCCGGAAGGCTTGCGGATGGCTTTCCCGAAGCGCTCCAGCACCATGAAGCAGGCCGCCAGCGGCCAGCTGCCGGCCAGCGCGATGAAAGGCACGACGAGAAGGTTCACGCAATAACCCAGGATGGCAAGGGCCCAGTAGCGACGGGTCTTGTCGGCAAGGAACCCAGAGCCGAGCCGAACGACATTCCCTATCAGCTCTCCCAACCCCGCGACAATTCCCACGGCCGTGGCGCTTGCCCCGAGTATCCTGAGATACGGGCCGGTGATGCTGCGCGCTCCTTCGTAGGTCATGTCGGAGAAAAGACTCAGAAAGCCGAACAGGACGACGAAAAAGAGCGCTGTCTTTGCGGCGAGGTGCGTCTGGACTGCGGCGACGGGAGCTTTCATCGAAGCCCGTGCGTGGCGGCCCCAGTCGTGTCACGTGCCCTGGCCTTTCGCGGGAGCTCGGAAAGCCGGGCGCCTGCCTCGCGCAGCGTGTCGATGTGCTTGGCGAAGTGGAACCGCACGAACCGCCGGACGTCCTCGTGGAAAAAGCTGGAACCGGGCACGCCGGCCACGCCAACGTGGGCCGCCATCCATTCACAGAAGCTCACGTCATCTCTTGAGGAAAGCTCCGCTATATCAACCATGACATAGTAGGCTCCCTGGGGCGTCGTATAGGTGAGCCCCGCATCATCCAGGGACTGGAGGAATACGGACCGCCTTTGCGCGTAATCGGCCGCCAGAGACTCGTAATAGGAGTCAGGGAACCGCAGCGCGGTCACCGCCGCTTCCTGGAGCGGAGCTGCGGCCCCGACGGTCAGGAAGTCGTGGACTTTTCTCACGTTGCCGATCACGGCCTCGGGAGCTATGACGTAGCCGATCCGCCACCCTGTTATCGAATATGTTTTCGAGAGCGCGCTGCAGGAAATGGTCCTGTCGAACATACCCGGCAGCGCGGAGAAATACGTGTGGCGATTCGGCGCGTAGATGATGTGCTCGTACACCTCGTCGGTGATCACAAAAGCGTCAAACTCCTCCGCCAGCCCGGCGATGACCAGGAGCTCCTCCCGGGAGAAAACCTTGCCCGTCGGGTTGGCCGGATTGCAGAGGATCAGGGCCTTGGGTCGGGTCTGGAAAGCCCGCCGGAGCTCCTGAGGATCGAAGTCGAAGCCGGGCGGTTGCAGAGGCACGTGAACGGGTATGGCCCCGCTGAGAATGGCATCCGCCGCATAGTTCTCATAGAAAGGGGAAAAGACGATCACCCGGTCTCCGGGCTCGCACACCGCCATCATGGCCGCCATCATGGCCTCCGTGGCGCCGCAGGTGACGACAATGTGCTTGTCAGGATCTATGGTCAGGCCGGTAAAATGTGACTGCTTTTCGGCAAGGGCCTCGCGGAAGTTCGGCGCCCCCCACGTGATCGCGTACTGATGGGGACCGCGAAGGGAAGCGTCCCGCAGGGCCTCCATCAGCTCACGGGGCGGATCGAAATCCGGGAACCCCTGGGACAGGTTGATGGCCCCGTGAGCGTTGGCCACCCGTGTCATTCGCCTGATTACAGATTCCGTGAAACCGTCGAGCCGCCTGTTGAGGCCTGGCATGTCCTTCCTTTGCTACGAATGTACTGAACCTTGACGCCCGCGTCCTGTCGGGTATCTTCCATACGTATGAAGCTGGTTGTGCGGAGCGCCACCCATGGACGGGGAGTGTTCACGGAAGAGCCCATTCCCGCCGGCGCCAGGATCATCCGGTTCTCGGGCCCCTTCCTGCGGTATGAGCAGACGAGCGCTTCGACGTATGCGCTCCAGATCGGCCCCGACCTGTACATCGGGGCCTCGGGCGGGCTTGATGATTATGTCAATCACTCCTGTGAGCCGAATGCCGGGCTGCGCATCGACGGCACCACGGTGGATCTCCACGCCGTGCGGGACATAGAAGCCGGGGAGGAGATATTCTTCGACTATTCGACCACCCTGGATGAGGATGACTTCACCATGAGCTGCAAATGCGGCGCGCCGTCCTGTCGCGGGACCATTGGTGACGGCAAGTACCTTCCGGAAAACGTGTGGAAGAAGTACATGGGCCTGGGGATCATCCCCGAGTACGTGCAGAGGAGCCGGGCCGCGCTGGCATGACAAAGTCGTGGCCGACAAACGGCGCACCGACTATTATCAAGGTATGGACATTCACTACGTGCTCATGTTGGTGCTGGGCGGCGGCGTGGTGGCTCTTCTGTACGCCCTGGCGCGCGCCCGCTGGATCAACAGGCAGCCGGGCAGGCAATGAAGTCCTTCAACGCATCAGCGGTTACATCTCACAGGGAGCAATGACGTTCCTGGGCCGGGAGTACCGCGCCCTCGTGCCCTTTGTTATCGTTGCCGGAGGCTTCCTGGCCGCCGTGAACTGGGGCCGGCTCAGCTTCCAGGGGCTCTCCTTCGCGCTGGGGGCAAGCTGCTCCGCGCTTGCCGGTTTTGTCGGCATGCGGGTGGCCACGGCAGCGAACGTTCGAACCACCGAAGCCGCGCAGTCCGGCCTGCCCGGAGCACTGCGGGTCGCGTTCGTGGGGGGCAGCGTCATGGGCATGTCCGTCGTGGGCCTGGGGCTGGTCGGCGTGTCCGCCGTCATCCTGGTCACCATCTCCATCCTGGGACCGGGGATGTCCATCCTGCTGGACGTTGTGACGCCGCTCCTGACCGGGTTCGCCCTTGGCGGCTCTTCGATTGCGTTGTTCATGCGGGTTGGAGGCGGGATCTACACGAAGGCGGCGGATATCGGCGCCGACCTCGTGGGCAAGCTGGAGGCCGGCATCCCGGAAGATGATCCCCGCAACCCTGCAACCATCGCCGACAACGTCGGAGACAACGTGGGCGACGTCGCGGGCATGGGCGCGGACCTGTTCGAGTCCTACGTCGGCGCCCTGGTGGGATGCATGATCCTGGGAATAGCTGCAGCCGGGTCCGATCTCATGCGCCTCAAGCTGGCCGGGCTGCCGCTCATCCTCTGTGCGCTCGGGATACTGGCCTCGATTGCCGGAACGTTTCTTGTGCGCGCGCGAAAAGGAGCATCCCCGCAGAGAGCGCTCAACGCCGGCACTTTCGGCGCGGCGCTGCTGACCGCCGGGCTTGCCTACCCGGCCACCCTGCTGGTCGTGGGGGCTGATCGCGCGCAAAGCGCGCCCGGCGTGGCGCAGATCTTTTTTGCCTTCATCACGGGGCTTGCCGCCGGGGTGCTCATCGGCTTTCTCACCGAATATTTCACGGGAACGGACCGCGGTCCCGTGAAAGCCATTGTGCGCGCATCTGAAACCGGGCCAGCCACCACCATCATCACGGGCGTGGGTGTCGGGATGCTGTCCAGCATGCCCATCGTCCTTGTCCTTGGCGCCGCGCTCCTGGCAAGCTATGCGTTCGCCGGCCTGTACGGCGTAGGGATCGCGGCCCTGGGGATGCTGGGCACGCTCGGTATCCAGCTGGCCGTGGACGCGTACGGCCCCATTGCCGATAACGCGGGAGGGATAGCCGAAATGGCGGAACTGGCCCCGGAGGTCCGTCACATCACCGACAAGCTTGACGCGGTAGGCAACACCACGGCGGCCATCGGGAAAGGCTTTGCCGTCGGCTCGGCAACTCTGGCCGCCATCAGCCTTTTCTCTGCATTCAAGGAGCAGGCGGGAGCCAAGGTCATCGACATCGCCGACATCCGCGTGCTTGCCGGGATCTTCGTTGGCGCCGGGATCCCCTTCCTCTTCTCGTCCATGGCCATCGGCGCCATCGGACGCGCGGCTTTTGCGATGATCCAGGAGGTTCGCCGGCAGTTCAGGGAAAAGCCCGGGATCCTTACCGCGGAGGAGAGCCCTGACTACAACAAATGCATCGACATCAGCACGCGGTCGGCCCTGCGGGAGATGATCCTCCCCGGCCTGACCGCGCTCGTTTCACCGCTCCTGGTGGGCTTCCTGGGCGGCATCGAGATGCTCATCGGCCTCCTGGCCGGGGTAACTTCCAGCGGCCTCATCCTGGACGTCTTCATGTCCAACTCGGGCGGCGCATGGGACAATGCCAAGAAGATGATCGAGTCTCGGGCCACAGGCGGGAAAGGCTCGGATGCCCACCGCGCGGCTGTGGTCGGGGACACCGTTGGAGACCCGTTCAAAGACACTGCCGGACCGTCCATCAACATCCTGATCAAGACGATGAGCGTCATTTCGCTTGTCATCGCCCCGTTGCTCAGGCAATACTGGGGGAGGTAGCATGGCATACCAGAACCGGCTCTACGTGATCCTGCATCCTACCACGGCGCTGATCGGGTCGCAGTACACGCCCGAGCAGCTTGCCCGTCATTACACCGTCGGTCCCACCAGGCATTACCGGGGCAAGGTGCTGTTTGCGGAAGTGGATATCGCGTTTCGAAATCCGTACTTCCGCATCGACTCCGCCATCGTGGAGCTGAAGCCGCATCCTGACGGACGGCCCAAGGCCACGAAGTTCATCTCCTGCTACAGGGTGCTGGAGCACTTGGATCTTTCGGCCCTGAAAAACATGTATCTCACCTCGGAGGAAGGCCACTGCCTGGAGATCGAATCCCGCCCGTACCCGGGCCCCGAGCCCGAGGGGGAAAACATCTACGCGGAGATTTCACCGCTTCGAATGCTGGTGCTCTCCAAGCTGAACTTCGTGGATTTCGGAAGGTTCATAACGGACCCCGACAACTCCATTGGCGCGCCCAAGTTCCTCTATACCCAGATCGACCTGAATGTCGCCGAGTTCATGGCGGAATACGAGCAGAACCCCTTCATGCAGCCGCCCATCGTCAATCTGCATCCTTCCATCCTGCGGGACGCGGTGCAGGAGCTGCGCACGGTGGGGTACAAGAGCAACAAGGGGCTCAGCCTCAGAAGCAACCTGGACAACGTGTCCTACAAGTTGATCAGGAAAGGCTTCATGTTCTCCTCAGGGCGCGACCAGAGGTACTACCCGATGCCCGCGCTGGCCGACATAGAGAAGAGGAACCTCAAGTTCTGGCGGAGCCTGTAGCGCCCGCCCGACGCAAGGATGGCGGCTCCCAGAAACCTATCGAGCGTGGTACAGGATCCGCGCGGACTGCAGCATCTCGCTGGCGGTCGTAATTCCTTCCAGTCCGGGCCTGATGTCACCGTCCTTGCCGTCGACGGAACCGGTCCCGATTGGTACGAGATCAGCCTCCGTCTCCCCCGTGCCCACGTTTATCCTGCCGGCATAGACGAGGGACGGCTGGCCGTTGACCCCTGAGTTGGCGCGGGTATAGCGCTCGTTGTAATCGAAACTGCTGTTCACTTCGAGCTTGACCAGGTACGACCCCGCCGACAGCCGGGCAGCCAACGGAGAATCCACTCGCACCGTGCCGGCCGGTGTTGCCCCTGAGACGGCGTCTGCCTCAGGGGCCGCATTTTCCCGTGCATGGGACCAGACCGGCAAGGCTTCGGGCCTTCCGGCCGAGGGCGCCCCGAACCACTTCTTCTTCGCGACCTTTGCCGTGACGTAAATCGTGCCGACGTATTTCCCGTCCGGCGACTCTATCCAGCACGCCATCTGCGGGTACGTGCGGATCTTGATGAACAGGAAGCCAGCTGAATGCAGGTAATGGGCTCCCGGCACCAGGTCCAGCTCGAAGCGCTGCCCGGTGCTTGCGGCCGTCGTGGTTTGCGCGCGACTTGGCGAGCAGGAGGCCACCAGCAGAACACCTATCATGGCGCACGCGGGAATACCGAAAGCCGCGAGCGCTCGCAGGGGGTATTTCATTCCGTCTTCTCCTTGATCAAAGCGATTCTACTCTCCAGCCGTCGCAGGCGCAAGGATGCAGCCTCGGCGGCCCCTGCATATTTGACCGTGAGAGCGCCCGGTGAGTAATTTCATGCAGAGTTGTTTCTTTCAGAATCGTTCAGGAGGTCGAATCGTCCTTGAAAACGTCCTCTCCAAAACGTCGACTGCAGGAATGGACCGCGAAGGCCATTGAATCAGGGAATTTCCAGGCCTACCAGATCGGAATCATCCACGACTGGCTGCAGACCCTGACCCTGCTTGCCACCGTCCTGGTGCCGCTGTTCTTCGTGCTGGATGCATTCATCGTGCCCGCCGCGCTTCTCCCGCGATTCGCCCTGTATCGCACCATATCGGCGGGGCTTGCCCTCATCCAGCTCTTCGTGGTCCGCGGCACAAAGCCCGGCAAGTGGTCGTATCTCCATGGCTACCTGATCTCAGCGCAGGTTGGCGCCATCATCGCCCTCATGACCACCACGCTCGGGGGCTTCAACTCCAGCTACTATGCCGGGCTCAACCTCGTGGTGATCGGCGTGAACCTCCTGATGCCATGGCGAGCGTTCCACACCGCCGTCAACTCGCTTCTTATTCTCCTGATGTACGCTTCCCTCAACCTGGCCTACGGGCGCGCGTACGACACCACCATTCTTCTCAACAACGTCTTCTTCCTGGGCTCCACCGCGGTGATCGCGGCCAGCATCAACTACGTGCGCTTCCGGCTCCTCCAGAACGAGTTCACCCTCCTCGTCGAGGTGCGCAAGGCGCGCGACGAGCTGCAGGAGGAAAAGGATCTCGTGGAGGAAAGGACGCGCTCCTTGAAGAGCCTCCTGGACGTCTCGGGCCAGGGCTTTCTCTCTTTCGACAAGGACTATCTTGTGAGCCCCGAATACCCCGGGAATGCGAAAGCATCTTCGGCGTCGCCATCGTGGGCAGAAAGATCGACGAGCTTCTCTACGAAAACCCGCGCTCGCGGGAAGATTTCAGGAACGGGCTTCGCCTTTATTTTTCAGGAACCTCGCGGCCCGACGTGATCTTCGATCTCATCGATCACCGGCTCAGGATCGGGGAAAAAACCGTCCAGGCCGAGTACAAGGCGGTGCATCCCGGGAGAGTCATGATGGTCCTTACGGACATCACGGAGGAGCTTCGCCTGCAGGAGGAGTCACGCAGGGAGAACGAGCGAAAAGCAACCCTCCTCAAGGTCATTGCGAACCGCAATGCATTCGGCTCCTTCAACCGGGAGGCCCGCGCCCTGTTCGCTCGGCTGACAAGTCCAAGCGACGGATACGAGTCCGTCGTGCGTGAAATCCACTCCTTCAAGGGCAACTCAGGGTTCCTGGGCTTCGTGAAGACGCAGGAGGCGGCGCACGAGCTGGAGGATTTCCTGGTGGATCGCCTTGCCCTGGAACAGACCATCCTGCCGGGAGAAAAGATCGTGCACCTCATCGACGCTTTCACCGAGGAGCTTTCCATCATCACGGACTCCCTGGGAAGCGGCTGGCTCCAGGAGGCGGATTCCGTGGAAATCCCCCGGTCCGACTACCAGGCGCTGCTGAGTCATGTCCGAAAGCATTATCCGGCTGACCGGGTGCTGCTGGACGCCCTGGAGGCGTACAAGAAGAAGCCCCTGGCCGCCCTCTTCGACCGGTTCCCCCGGATGGCGGCGGACCTTGCGACAAGGATGGGCAAACGCGTTGCCCCGCTCACCGTGTCGGGGGGAGACGTTCTTGTTGTGGCGGACGATTTCGAGGAGATGATCGGCTCCTTTGCCCACCTTGTGCGCAACATGGTGGATCACGGCATCGAGCCGCCTGGCGAGCGGGAGGCCAAGGGAAAGCTTCCGGCGGGAAGGATAACCATCGACATCAGGACCGAGCAGAACGAGATCGTGTTCACTTTCTCCGATGACGGGCGAGGGGTGCAGCTGGACAAGGTGGAGAGGCAGGCGCGCTCCCTGGGGTTCCTCAAGGACGGGGATTCGGCTTCCCCGCGGGACCTCCTTGCATTCATTTTCAAGGACAATTTCTCCACTGCCGCGAGCGTGAGCCATATTTCCGGGCGCGGCGTCGGACTGCCCGCCGTTTCGGAGGCTGTGCGGAAGATGAGCGGGCGCATCACCGTCAAGAGCACCGCGGACAGGGGGACCATGTTTACGATCACCGTTCCCCTCCAGCGGGTTCGCCAGGGGGAGGTCGTCTCATGAGGGCGGAATATGCCAACATCTTCATACGCAGCGCAGTGGAGGTGTTCGAAAAGGAAGTGAAAGTGCACCTGGCGCGCAAGGACCTGGCGAAAAAAACCTCACCCACGCCGAGCCTGCCCGTGTCCATCATCGTCGGCATCACCGGCCTCCTCAGGGGGCAGGTGGTCTATGCAATGGATCAGAACTTCGCCTACAACGTGGCCAAAGCCATGATGCCGAACAAGCTGCCGGCGGACGTCCGCAAGCTCACCAACAGCGCCGTGAGCGAGATCGCGAACATGATAACGGGTCAGGCCAGCATTTCCCTTGCCGGGGAGACCGAGACAATCGATCTCACGCCGCCGGCGGTGCTCATGGGCACCGACCTTTCCGTGGATTTCCTGAGCATCCCCACGATCGCCCTGAGCCTCATCTCGGAGATCGGCGTCCTGGAAATCAACATCGCCCTTGTCGACGGGAAGGGAGGCGATTGATGCAGAAGGGAATAATCGTCGACGATGCAAGCATCATGCGGCTGCGGCTGCGTGAGATTCTGCAAAGGGAGTTCTCCATCGTCGCGGAGGCCTCGAATGGAGAGGAGGCGCTCCAGATGTACAACGAGCACGCGCCCGATTTCCTTACGCTGGACATCACGATGCCGCAAATGAACGGGCTGGAGGCGCTGAAAGGGCTCCTCGCCACGCATCCGGAAGCCAAGGTTGTGATTGTGAGCGCCGTGGGGCAGAAACAGATCGTTTTCGAAGCTCTCGAGATGGGGGCCAAGGATTTCATTGTCAAACCCTTCGACGCGGAACGGGTCCTCAAGGCGGTGAGGCGGCTGTTCGAGTAGCGCCAGGGGCGTCAGTTCGAGGAGAAGACGGGGTGCCCGGCGCCGGGATTCTTCAGCTGGGCCAGCATGATCCCCGCCGCCTCATCAGGGGAAAGGGACCGGGGCCGGGATGATTTCCACGGCACGGGCAGCTTGGCCAGGGACGGGACCAGCTCGATCCGGTTGAATCGCACGACTGTGCAATCGAGGTTGCTCTGCATGATGAGCCGCAGGGCCTGATCCACCTTGTCCAGCGCGGACTGGCCAATCAGGTCCAGCGCCCTTCGCATGGCCTTGCGTGAGCCGAACAGAGTCTCTCCCATGTAGGGAACCCCGGAGCCGGTCTGCCAGACAAGGCGTTTCACGCCGACCCGTTTCATGGCTGTTATCACGGCGGAAGCCGCCCGCGTCGTGGAGTCCGGGGAAATCCCCGCATCCGGCCCCAGCACCGTCATGACCGCTTCCACGTTTCGAAGCGCGCTCTCCAGCGCACTTTCGTCCTTGGCGTCCCCCCTGACGATGGTGAGAGCCGTGTCCGAAAGGCGAAGGAATATGGGAAACCTCACGAAGGCGACGACCCGGTGACCGGCATCGAGTGCCCTCCTGACGAGGCGGCGCCCCAGACGGCCTGACGCTCCCAGGACAGCAATGATCACACGGACATTATATCAATTTCCGGCGCGGAGGGAAACCGCCCCGAACGCCTGTTCGAACCGGGCCGGCTTCGCCGCACAGGGCGCCGCTGATGGTATTTCTTGACTTTCGAGCGCAGGAAGCTCAGCAGCCTACCCGAGGTATCGGGTATTGAGGAACTGGCGCTCTGTTCTCAGGAACATCGTGGACTCGCGCCAGAAGATCGAGGAGCTCAAGCAGATAGACATCCTCCACGAGGAAAAAAGAGCGCAATAGCCGGATCCCCCGTGACCCGTTTTGATGGCATCGGTGTTTGAATACGGGGGGTCTGCAATGAAGGAAAAACGAACCGGGGATTTTGCAGGCGCGGTTATCGGGAACATCATCATGCTGGTGTTCATGAATACCGTGCTGCTCTGGCGTCAGCACACGCACGGCGTGATCCTGGAAAGCTGGGCCAATGTCCTGTGGGCGGCGGACATTTCGCTGGGCGCCCAGATCGTCGGCAATCTCCTCCTTTGCTTCTTCCGCCCGCAGTGGTTCTCTGCGCTCATGCGCGCGGCCTTTTCCGCAACAGGGCTCATGTCCATCATCGTTTTCTACGTCGTGTTCCCGCTCGACTTCTCCCTTCTTGTCGGCGCATGGCTGAACACCCTGCTGAAAGTGCTGATGATGATCGGAATGGCGGGCACGCTGATCGGGCTTGTCGTTGAGCTGGCGCGGTTTCTTCGGACGGCAGGACGCGCGTCGTCACAGGACCGTGAATATTCTTGACTCCACGCCGGGTCAAAATGGGTCCTGAGTGACAGCCCCACGAATCAGCCGGAGCTGGTCATAACGTACTAGCCGGGGAGAAACATCTCGATCAGTTGCGGGACAGTCAGGAGCTCCAGCCTCTGCCGGTCCTGGAAAAGCGTGACGATGGCGCGAACACGGTCGTCAGTGAACTGGCCCGCAAGGTTTTCCTTCAGCTTGTCGAACAGGAGGGGCAATCCCTCGGCCCGGCGGCGCCTGTGCCCAATGGGGTACTCCACCGCAACCTTCTCCGTGCAGCTGCCGTCATCGAAGAAAACTTGCAGCGAGTTGGCAATGGAGCGCTTCCCGGGGTCCAGGTACTCGGCCGTGTAGCGTGGATCTTCTTCGAGCTGCATGCGCTCCCGCAGCCTGTCGATCCTGGGGTCACGCGCGGTCTCTTCCTGATAGTGCTCCGCGCGCAAGTCCCCGTGGATCAACGCCACGGCAACCGCGTACTGCAGGCAGTGGTCACGGTCCGCCGGGTTGCGGAGGGGGCCACGCTTGTCGATGATCCGAAGAGCCGACTCCTGCGTGTGAATATGGATTTTTTTGATGTGATCCAGGCGATCCTTCACCCGGGAATGGAGGGAAAGCGCGGCTTCAACGGCCGTCTGCGCGTGGAACTCGGCAGGGAAAGAAACCTTGAACAGGATGTTCTCAGCGACGTACGAGCCCATGGGCCGGCCGGCGCGCAAAGGTTGCCCTCTCATGATTGCGTCCTGGAATCCCCAGCGCGGCGCGGAGAGCGCGGTGGCGTATCCCGGCTCACCTGCCATCCCTTGCAGGGCAAGGCGCACGCCCCGGGCCGTGGCATCCCCCGCGGCCCACGATTTGCGAAAGCCGGTGTTCGGGGCGTGGCGGTATGTACGAAGCGGCCCGATATCGATCCACGCATTGGAAAGCACGTCGGCAATGCGCTGCGCGTCGGCCCCGAGCAGCCACGCCGCCGTGGCGGCAGTGGCCACCTTGACCAGGATCACGTGGTCCAGGCCCACGCGGTTGAATGAGTTTTCCAGCGCCAGGATACCCTGGATCTCATACGCCTTGATCTGGGCTTCCAGCAGCTGGCGGACCGTCACGAGCCTTGCCGGCTCCCCTGCCCCCCGCCTGCGGCTTGCCCAGTCGGCCACTGCCAGCAGCCCGCCCAGATTGTCCGAGGGGTGGCCCCATTCCGCGGCAAGCCACGTGTCGTTGTAATCCAGCCAGCGGATCATGGTCCCGATATTGAAAGCCGCCTGCACGGGGTCAAGCTCAAAACCGGTCCCCGGCACCCTGCTCCCCGGCGACATCACTGCTCCATCCACCACGGGACCCAGGCGCATCCGGCACTCAGGAAACCCAAGGGCAAGAATTGCGCAGCCAAGGCTGTCTGCAAGGCTCCACGAAGCGGCATCGAAGGCTTCGTCGCTCTGGATAGTCCCTCGAGCCACGTAGTCGGCGATGTCTGCAAGCAGCTGGTCCGGCCCGGGCGCGCTCATCGTGCTTCGTCCGCAACCAGCGGAACGTAGACCCTCGGTTCAGGGCCCGTGTAGCGGCTGATGGGCCTGATCAGCTTGTTGTTGGAGCGCTGCTCAATGATGTGGGCCATCCAACCGCTGATGCGCGCAAGAACGAACATCGGCGTATACAGCTCGGTCGGTACGCCGCAGAACCGGTAGGCAAGGGCACTGTAGAAATCCAGGTTGGGAAACAGTTTCTTCGTGTCCCACATCACCTGCTCTATGCGCTGGGCCACGGCAAAGAGGCGCTTCTGGTCCGGGTCCGCGGCCAGGCGCGCTGCCCACTCTTTGATCACGGGAGAGCGGGGGTCGGAGATGGTGTAGATCCGATGCCCGAAGCCCATGATCTTTTCTTTTCGCGAAAGCCGGCCAAGGATTCCCTTCTCCGCTTCCTCGGGGTTCGGGTACGCCAGGATCAGCTTCATTGCTTCTTCGTTTGCCCCGCCGTGCAAAGGTCCTGCAAGGGCTCCGATGGCTCCCGCCACGGCTGAGTGAACGTCCGAAAGAGTGCTGATGATGACCCGAGCCGCAAAAGTCGAGGCGTTGAACTCGTGCTCAGCGTACAGGATCAGCGACACGTCGAGACACCTGCGAAGGTTTTCCTCAGCCGGCATGCCCTGCATGCCGCGCAGGAAATAGCCCGCAAGCGTGTCCTCGCCGTCAGGAAGGTCCTTGCCAAGCCGATGCAGGATGATCGAGGGAAGGATCGCAACGAGGCGATCAGCCACACCCAGCGGGTCCCTGCCGCGCTCCGGCTCCAGGTTGCCGAGAATGGAGACGGCGCTTCGCAGGATGCCCATCATGCTGTCACCGGGCGGGATGTCGCGCAGCGCCTTCGAAAGGTACGGCGGAAGCTGCCTCATTTTTCTCAGCTTCCCGCGATACTCCGCCAGCTCCCCGGGGTCAGGAAGCTCACCCCGCAGGAGCAGCCACGCCACCTCCTCGAAGCTGGCATGCGCCGCAAGATCCTCGATGGCATAACCGCGGTAGCTCAGGCCCCGGCCCTCTATTCCGACCGTGCTGATGGCCGAGTCTGCCGCCACGATTCCCGCCAGGCCGCCCACCTTCTTTACATCCGCGAACTTGCGCTCGTACTCAGCCATGTCTCTGCTTCCGTTCCTGGGCCTCGTAACCCAGAAGGTCATACAACTCCGTACGGGTCATCATCTGCTCCACCATGTCCGCCTGCGTGCCTTTGTGCCGTATGGCGGTCAGCACGCTCATGGCCGCCTTGTTCATGGCGCGGCTTGCCGAAAGCGGGTACAAGGCCATGTCGACGCCCGCGCCGGCAAGCTGCGCCAATGTGAACGCAGGAGTCAGCCCGAACTCGGTGAGGTTTGCAAGAACAGGCAGCCCCGTGGCTTCCTTGAATGACCTGTACTGTTCCAGCCCGCCCAGGGCTTCGGCGAAAATGCTGTCCGCCCCTGCACGGGCATACGCGGCCGCCCGCTCCAGCGCGCGGTCCATCCCCTCCACGGCCACCGCGTCCGTTCTGGCCATGATGTGAAAGCCCGACGTGCCGCGCGCGTCCACCGCGGCCTTGATCCTGGCCTCCATCTCCTGCGAGCTGACCAGCGCCTTTCCGGGCCTGTGGCCGCACCGCTTGTCACTTACCTGGTCCTCCATGTGGATGGCGGCCGCGCCGGCCCGGATCATCTCACGCACCGTGCGCGCGATCATGAGCTCCGCGCCGAACCCCGTGTCCACATCGACAAGCAGGGGCAGGTCGACGGCTGCCGTGATGCGCCGGGCATCTTCCAGAACGTTGTCCAGGGTGGTCAGTCCAAGGTCGGGAAGGCCGAAGGAAAGGTTTGCAACTCCCGCGCCGGAGAGGTAGATGGCCCGGTAGCCCACGCGCGCGGCCATGAGCGCCACAAGCGCGTTCGGCGTGCCCGCTATCTGAAGCGGCTTCTCCTCGGCAAGGGCTTTGCGGAAGCGGTCACCTGCACTTCCACTGTCCGACATACCTTCAGGATAGTAATTTGCCGCGGTGAATCCAACTGATTTTGCGGCGCGCCCGGATGCCGAAGAACTCCCTGACAAGCGGAACGAACCGGGCGACATACGTGAAAAGCGCCACCGTGAGCCATGACGCGGCCACGGCGATTGCCCATCGCGCCCATGCGCCCAACCCGGTTCCCAGGAGCAGGTACGTTGCCAGGTCCCGAGCCTTGACGAGCGCCGCGCTTTCACGGTTGAGGTAGCGACGCGCGTAGCCGACGGCTGCCATTACCAACCCGTATGCAGCAAAGCCGCGCAGCGCCTGTGCAGCGATGTTTGCCGCGGCGTAACCTGACGGCACCGTAAAAATCCTGTACACGCCGAGCCGGGCCGCGAAGGCTACCAGCCCCAGCGCAAGCGCTGGCAAGCGGTTTTTCTCCACAGCCTCCAGCAGATCCGGAAACGCTGAAGTTCACCCAATCGTTGATCAGGTTCTGAAACCAGGCCATCCCGGCCGGAAAGCCGCTTCCAGGAAAGCTATCCAGATGCACGGAAGGAGGATCAGGGACCCCGGGTAAAAAAGCTGATTCCCGCACGCAGCTTCGCTGCCTGTCCGCTTTTCATGGAAAAGAGGAGCGGGAGGGCGATTACGCAAAACGCCCAGAGGTACAGAAGGAACCAGAGCTGGCCGTAATCGAAGTTGCCCGTGCCGGCAGGGCTCGTGGAGATGGCATTGAAAAAGTGGGCGTAAAACGAGAAGAAGCTTCCCGAAAACTTGCCGAAGGAAAGAGCCCTGAGCCAGGATTGGATGGAAATGACGTAAACAGGCGGAAAGCCGCTGGTCCCATGTCATGCCGAATGCCTCCGGCAAGGAGGAGGTCACGGACAGGGGTGTCATAGACGTAGACAATGCCGGCGCCGGTAAAGCTCAGCGCGGCATGGAACGGGGCAAGTGAGCGGGCACGATCATGTTCTCACCGGGGATACGCTGCCCGGTCCCGCGTGATCCATTCGCTCCATGAGCCCGGGTAAAGCCGCGGAACCCCTTTCCCCGAATGCGCAAAAGCCAGCACATCATGCGCCGCAGTGACTCCGGAACCGCAGTAGAACACCACGTGCGCTGCGTCCCGTCCTCCCGTCAGCGTGTCGAATCGGCTCTTGAGGACCGGACCGGGCTTGAAAGTGCCGTCTTCCACGACGTTGTCCGCGTAAGGGGCCGGCAAGGCCCCCAGGATGTGGCCCGCAACCGGGTCAATGGTCTCGTTCAATCCCTGGTATCGCTCCGCGGATCGGGCGTCAAGAACGATGAACTGCGGATCCTCCAGAACGGCTTTCACTTGCGCGGCGTCAAAGATCATGTGCGCTCTGAAACTCCCCGCGAAAACCGCGGCAGACCTGCTTTCCGCGCCGTGGCCGCAGGGCAGCCCCAGGGCTTGCCAGCGCTTGAGCCCGCCGTTCAGCACAGCCGCGGCATCATGACCGGCCCACTTGAGAAGCCACCACAGCCTGGCCGCGGCCAGCGCCCCCGTGGATTCATCATATGCCACGACCTGGGTTTTCGGGCCGATGCCAAGCTCTCCGAGAGTTCTTTCCAGCGCATTCGGGGACGGGAGGGGGTGCCGGCCGGTTGCCCCGGGAATGACCGGCCCGGAGAGGTCCCGGTCAAGGTGCGCGTAAAGAGCGCCGGCAATATGGGAGTCCTTATATTCACCCCAGGCGCGATCAGGCTCGCCCAGGACGAACCTGCAGTCCACAAACACCCAGTCCTCCCGTCCCAGATGACCGGAAGCCTCCCCGGGCTCGATGATGGTCTCGAATTTCATATTCCTGTAGAATACATGCATGGCAAAATCAGGCAAGGCAGGGACACAGAAAAAATCGGCCGCAAAAAGCAGCAAGCCGAAAAAAGCCTCCCGTGAGCATCAGGCAGCGAAGGACCCGGAAGCCGACGCCCTGAGGGAAACCTTTCTGCACAACAGGAAGTTCGCCCTGGCAAAGGACGAATACAGCGCAACCGCCCGCGACAACTTCAACAGCCTTGCCCTGGCCGTGCGGGACAGGCTCATTGACGGATGGATTGCGACGCAACAAGGCTATTACCGGCATGACTGCAAGAGGGTGTATTACCTGTCGCTGGAGTTCCTCATTGGCCGCACTCTGGGCAACGCGCTCCTGAACCTGGGATTGACGGGAAGCGCGGAGACCGCCATGCGCCGGCTGGGCAGCAGCCTGGAGGAGCTTGAGGAGCTGGAGCACGATGCAGGGCTGGGCAATGGAGGGCTCGGCAGGCTTGCCGCCTGCCTCATGGATTCAATGGCAACCCAGGCCATCCCGGCATACGGATACGGCATCCGCTACGATTACGGGATTTTCTTCCAGAAGATCCGCAACGGCCGGCAAGTGGAGACACCGGACAACTGGCTCCGGTATGGCAACCCCTGGGAGATCGAGCGCCCGGAGCACTTGTATCCGGTCCACTATTACGGGCGCGTTGAACAGAAGACAGGCAATGACGGCCGCAGCGTATTCGATTGGGTGGGCTCGGAGACCGTCATGGCAATGGCGTATGACACGCCTGTGCCCGGGTATGACAACGGCACGGTCAACAACCTTCGCCTCTGGTCGGCAAAAAGCACGCGGGAGTTCGACCTGGACTACTTCAATCACGGAGATTACGAAAGGGCGGTTTCGGAAAAGGATAAATCAGAGACCATCACGAAAGTGCTGTACCCGAACGACAACGTGTTCGAAGGCAGGGAGCTGCGCTTGAAGCAGGAATATTTCCTTGTCTCCGCCACTCTCCAGGACATCATGCGGCGCTTTCGCAAGAGCGGCACACCGGCATTCGCCGATTTTCCGAACAAGGTGGCAATCCAGCTCAACGACACGCACCCTTCCCTTGCCATCCTGGAGCTGATGCGCGTCCTGGTGGACCGCGAAGGTCTTGGATGGGAAGAGGCATGGGACATTACCGTGAAGACGGTCGCCTACACGAACCACACGGTCCTCCCGGAGGCGCTTGAGAAATGGCCTCTGGACTTGCTGTCCCGGGTCCTTCCGCGCCATTCGCAGATCCTGCTTGAGCTCAATCGCAGGTTCCTGAAAGGAATCTCCGCGCGGTGGCCGGGTGACGTGGATCGGCAGCGGCGCATGTCCCTCATCGAGGAAGGAAACGAGAAACGGGTCCTCATGTCCCACCTTTCCATCGTGGGAAGCCACTCCGTGAACGGCGTCTCCTCCCTTCACACCGAAATCCTGAAAAAAGAGATCTTCCCGGACTTCTGCGAGCTGTGGCCGGAAAGATTCAACAACAAGACAAACGGGATCAGCCAGCGTCGGTGGCTGAAGCTGTGCAACCCCGGCCTGGCTGAATTGTTGAACGAATGGATCGGCCACGGATGGGACACGGATCTCGAGTGGCTCGCAAAGCTGGTCCCCCTGGCCGAAGAGGAGAACTTCCGCCGGCGATGGAGGGCAGTGAAGCTGCGAAACAAGAAAGAGCTTGCGGGAGTGATCCATCGGCTCACCGGTATGACCGCGGACCCGGCCTCGATGTTCGACTGCCAGGTGAAGCGCATCCACGAGTACAAGAGGCAGCTTCTGAATGTTCTGCACGTGCTTCACATGTACGCGCGGCTCAAGGCTGATCCCCGAGCGGATTTCGTTCCGCGCACGGTCATTTTTTCGGGGAAAGCCGCTCCCGGCTACGCAATGGCAAAGCTCATCATCCGGCTGATCCTCTCCGTGGCGGCGAAAGTGAACAAGGATCCCGATTGCGCTGACCGCCTGGCGGTGGCGTTCCTGCCCAACTACAGCGTGAGCCTGGCGGAGCGCATCATACCTGCCGCGGATCTTTCCGAGCAGATATCCCTGGCAGGCACCGAGGCCTCGGGCACCGGCAACATGAAGCTCTCCCTGAACGGCGCGCTGACCATCGGCACGCTTGACGGCGCGAACGTGGAAATACGAAAGGAAGTAGGGCCTGAGAACTTTTTCCTGTTCGGGCTCACCGCAGAGCAGGCGGCTGAGCGAAAGCGCGCCGGCTACGATCCGCGGCAGGTACATGCGGCTGACGCGCGGATTTCGCAGGTCCTGGAGCTGGTCTGGAACGGAAGCCTGAGCCCGGAGGAGCCGGAGGCTTTCAAGCCGATTGTCCGTTCACTGCTGGACGGCGGGGACCAGTTCTTGCTCCTTGCTGATTTCGACTCCTACCTTGCATGCCAGGACAAGGTGGCGGAGGCGTACAAGGACCAGGAGGCCTGGACGAGGATGTCCATCCTGAACGTCGCCCGCATGGGGCAATTCTCCAGTGACCGCACGGTCCGGGAATATGCGAGTGAGATCTGGGGAGCCGGGCCGGTCCCCGTGGATTCCTGACCGGCGGGCTCTTATTTTCCTGGATCAGGGCGGAGCTCGACTGGCGCCGCCCGGCGCCGGGTTGCCAAAACGGAGCCGGCCAGGACCAGCACAAAGCCTATCCCCATTCCGAGCGTGAACTTTTCATGCAGGACCGCAATCCCGAGCAATGCCGCCACGGCGGGGTTGACGTACGTGATCACCGTTGATCGCACGGGTCCGATGACGGCTATCAGGTCGAAGAAAAGAAGGAATGCAAGAGCGGTGCACACCACGGCCAGAACTCCAACGGACACCAGTACCCAGGCGCTGGGCATCACGTGCGGCCATTGCGCGGCGGCAAATGGGGCGTACGCCAACGCGCACGCGGCCAGCGCAATCCCTATGGTGGTCACGGAAGACACACCTTTCATGAAGCGCGCAAGAATGGCGGGCCCCAGGGCGTACCCCACCACGACCAGCCCCATCTGCACAAGCGCCGTCGTGTCGGACGCGTGGAAATCAAGGCCGACTATTCCCGCGACCCCGACCACTCCCACGACCAATCCGGCAATACCAAGCGGGCCCATCCTTTCCCTGCTGCCGAAAAGGGGAGCGATCAATATCCCGACCAGCGGGACTGATGAGACCAGGAGCCCGGCCAGCGAGCTGGAGATGCGCTGCTCCGCGCTGAACAGGAAGAGCCAGGGTCCGGCAACTTCCGCTGCGGCAAAACCCAGCAGGGGGATCCACTTTTTGCCGATTCCCCGCAGCCCTCCCCGGGCAATGACGATTGGCATCAGGATCAGGGCGCCGATGCCGGTGCGCGCGAAAACCAGCATGGCGGGTGAGATCTCCGCCACGGCCACCCGGATCAGGAGGTACGGAATGCCCCAGATCAGGCACATGGCGCCGAAAAGAAAAAAACCGCGTCGAGTCATCGAGAATGTATATCAAAGATCGCGGGCTTGGTCTCCCTTGCCAGCTTGACAAGGCCCGGCTTGTTCTTAAACTGGAGCCTCGTTAAATGACCAGGGACATCCAATCAGAAGACGCTTCATCCTCCATCAAGGCGGCCGCCAACCTCATCCGCGGCGCGAAATACCTCACCGCCTTCACGGGCGCCGGAATCAGCGTGGAAAGCGGCATACCGCCTTTTCGCGGCCCCGGCGGGCTGTGGAACACGTATGACCCGCGCATGCTCGAGCTGGATTCCTTCCTTGCGCACCCTGAGAAAGCCTGGCCGGTCATCAAGGAGATATTCTACGACCATTTCGGGAAAGCAAAGCCGAACAAGGCGCACCTGGAGCTTGCACGCCTGGAAGCACGCGGGGCCGGCACCGACGGCCGCGGCCGGTTGAAAGTCCTCATCACCCAGAACATCGACAACCTCCATTACCTTGCGGGAAGCCGCAACATCGTGGAGTTCCACGGCAACTCCCGCCTCCTCCTTTGCCTGGCCTGCGGCAAACGCGTCGAGGCGAACGCTGAAGCTCTGCGCACGCTTCCGCCCCTGTGCCCATGCGGCGGGCTCTACAAGCCTGATTTCATTTTCTTCGGGGAGGGGATTCCGCCTGAAGCGCACAAGCGGTCCCAGGAGGCTGCCGGCCAGAGCGACGTCATGCTGGTTGTTGGATCCACGGGAGAAGTCTACCCGGCCGCCCTGGTCCCGAGATGGGCCAGCGAAGCGGGCGCAAAAATCATAGAAATCAACCCGGATGAGTCCGAGTTCACAGGGTCAGTGACCGATATTCACGTCCCCTTGAAGGCCGCGGAGGCTTTCCGCCTCTTGGAAAAGGAGCTTGCATCATGAAGGTTTACGATCTGCGAAGCGACACGGTCACCCGGCCGTCTGCGGCCATGAGGAAGGCCATGTATGAGGCGGAAGTCGGCGACGACGTGTATGGGGAAGATCCCTCCGTCAACAAGCTGCAGGAAATGTCTGCAGCCGTGACCGGCAAGGAGGCTGCTCTTTTCGTCTCATCCGGCTCAATGGGAAATCTCATTCCCATTTACCTGAATTGCGGCAGAGGAAACGAGGTGCTGTGCGATTCGCGCGCGCACATCGTGCAGCACGAGCTTGCTTCCGCAACGGCAATTGCCGGCGCCCTTCCGGTCCAGATCCCGACGGACAGGGGGATCCTCGAGGTGGAACAGCTCGAGCCGCGGATCCAGCCCGATATCTATTACTGCGCGCGCACCAGGATGATCGCGGTGGAAAATACGCATAATTCGGCGGGAGGAACTTTCTATTCCCTTGCCGGGCTGAAAAAAATCGGCGTCTTCGCCCGACGAAGAAAAATGGCGGTTCACATGGATGGGGCGCGGCTGTTCAATGCCTCGGTGGCGTGCGGTGAATCAGTGAAGGCCCTGTGCACGGAAGTCGATACGGTGACTTTCTGCATCTCCAAGGGTCTTGGAGCGCCGGTGGGCGCGCTTCTTTGCGGAACGAAGGATTTCATTGCGGAAGCCAGGCGCGTGCGCAAGCTCCTGGGCGGCGGGATGCGTCAGGCCGGAATCATAGCCGCTGCGGGGGTCTACGCGCTTTCGAACAACGTCGATCGTCTTGGGGAAGACCATGAAAACGCCAAGACCCTTGCGAATGCCCTTGCATGCACTTCGTGGGCCGCCCTGGTACCCGAAGAAGTGGTGACGAACATCCTGTATTTCCGCACGCCTGACAGAAACGTGGACGACGTGGTCCACGCGCTTGAGCGCAACGGCATCCTGTGCGGCCCTGCCGCGGGCCCGGACCTGATCCGCTTCGTCACCCACCTGGACGTCTCCCGCAAGGACATATCCGAGATTGCGCGCATCCTTCAGGAAGTGAAGCTGTAAAAGAGATCACCGCGTTCCAGCGCCAGCAGCCTGTCTTTGATTTCAAGGCCGCCCCCGTACCCGACCAGCTTCCCGCTGGAACCAATGACGCGGTGGCACGGAATCACGATGGCAATGGGGTTCGCATGGTTTGCTCCACCGACTGCGCGAACCGCGGCCGGTCTGCCGATGCGCCTCGCAAGCTCTCCATAGGACACAGTCGACCCGTACGGAATCAACGGCAGCGCATTCCACACGGCAAGCTGGAACGCTGTTCCGACAAGGTGCAACGGCAGATCGAAATTGCGAATCTCCCGGCAAAAATACGCATTCAGCTGCCGCATGGCTTCGCGAAACGGCTTGTCCGAGGGTTGCCATGTTTTGCCCAGCTGCGACGCGTCATCCTTGTGCGCGTAGCTCAGGAGCCACAAGCCTTTCTCATTCCCTGCAAGGAGCAGCCGGCCTACAGGGCTTTCCATGAACGTGTACGAAAGCGGCTCCGCAGCGGCGGATTGAGCGGGCATTGACGTGGTTTCCAAAACTTCACCCCCCCGTTGAAAGCGAGTGCCACAAGTAAATGGCCGCATACCCGCGCCACGGCGCAAGCAGGTCGATTGCCTCCCTCCTTTGACGGCCATTTCCAGGGAAACCCAGCGCATCAAGTGCTTTCCTGATCCCCAGGTCGGATTCAGGAAACGCGTCCGGTTCCCCCAGTCCGCGAAGAGCGACATAATGAGCGCTCCATGGCCCGATGCCGCGAATCAACTGGAAGTCTTTTTCCAGCTTGTCCGGTGCCACGGAGCCGTCCAACCGCAGCCGGCCGTCCAGGACTGCCCGAGAAACTTCTGCCAGCGTTTTTGCGCGTGCGGCGGGAATGCCGATTGTTGATAAGTCCGCATGCGCAAGTTGTGAAGGGACGGGAAAAACTCGAGTGATCGTCCCTGCGCCGGCAATTGGCCGGCCGAAACGCCGGGCAAGACGACCGGCAATCGTGATGGCCCCTGCCACGCTTATTTGCTGCCCGAGCACTGCGCGAACAATTGCCTCGAATGGGTCCCACGTAAGCGGCAGCCGCATTCCCGGGAGTGCCGCCACAAGGGGCGCAAGACGGCTGTCCCGGCTTAAATGCCCGGCAATTGCCACGGGATCAGCGTCCAGATCGAACATTTTTCGTATTCGGCGCACCGCATGGCCAAGCTCGGCCGGCGCCACACCCTCAAGCGTAGCGGCCACCTGGCTGCCACCGCTCCGCCCCGGCCGCACATCGAGGATCCCCGTTGTCCCGCCAATGGAAATTGATCGTCGATAAGAACTGCCAGTCACTTCCTCCACACCATTCACCGCCCGCTTGCCCAGAAAAGCGATGAGCTCAGCCCAACGCAAGGGCGGCCGATATGCAAGGGAAAGCGTGAATGATCGCCGCGTGCCGTCATGGGCGCGCCGGGATTTCGCAATTGCGTTTGGAGCCACGCCAAGGTGCTCCACGAAAAGCCCGCGCAAACGGCGCTCACTCACGCCAAGGCGATTCGCAAGCTGCTGAACGGAATGCTCATCAAGGAAGCCGCTTTCGACAAGCCGCAAAGCTCTGCTGACCTCCTTGTCAAGTTCCATGACTCGTATATACCCATTTTTTCATGGCCTGTCTGGCGAAATGGTTCCGCGCTGCCCGCTTCATATTCCCTCCCTTGCCGGAGTATATTAAGCCCCAGATTGGATAACGAGCAATGAGGTATTGTCTCCTGCACCTTGGATGCCAGATGAACCAGTCCGATGCGGAGAGGGTCCGCACCGTGATTGAAGGGCTGGGGTACGAGCGGACAGAGACCGAGGCGGAAGCGGATCTGCTGGGAATCGTAGCCTGCTCTGTGCGCCAAAGAGCCATCGATAAAGCGTATGCCCGCATCCGCATGTGGAACTCGTGGAAAACGGGCAAAAACCTCCTCACGTTCGTCACAGGATGCATTCTTCCCGCCGACAAGGAGAAGTTCCTCAAGCTTTTCGACCTCGTATTCGACATCACGGAGATTCCCCAGCTCCCTGACATGATACGTCAATACGGAGTCGTCACTCCCGCCGGAATGCACGATGTCATCCCCGCGGAAAGCCTGAGGGATTCTTCAAAAGGCTTCTGGCACATCAAGCCTCGATACAGCTCAAGCTTCGAGGCGTACGTTCCCATCCAGAACGGTTGCGACAAGTTCTGCACTTTCTGCGCAGTCCCGTATACCCGCGGACAGGAAGTTTCGCGCCCCTCGGAGGAAATACTCCATGAAGTGGCCGGCCTTGTTGATCAGGGATACAAGTCCATCACCCTGCTGGGCCAGAACGTCAACTCCTACGGCCTGGACAGGAAAGGGCAGGAAATGAGCTTTGCCGCCCTCCTCCGCAGCATCGGCGAGATGGGCAACGGCTCGGGTCGGGATTTCTGGGTCTACTTCACATCCCCGCATCCCCGCGACATGACAGAGGACGTGATCCGGGTGATCGCGACGTATCGGTGCCTGGCAAAGCAGATCCACCTGCCTCTGCAGTCTGGAGACGACAGGATTCTCATCCGCATGAACCGCAATTACATGGTGGACCAGTACCGGGAAACAGTTTTCATGATCAGGTCCATCCTCCCTCACGCCACGCTTTTCACGGACATCATCGTGGGATTCAGCGGAGAGGCCGAAGCCGAGTTCGAGAACACGCGAAAAGCCATGCAGGAGTTCCAATACAACATGGCATATGTGGCGATGTATTCTCCCCGGCCCGGTGCCGCCAGCTACCGGTGGCCTGACGACGTGCCGCATGAGGAAAAAAACAGGCGGCTCCACGTTCTCAGCGAGGAGCTGGCAAGGACATCCGGCGCTTATAACCGGACCATGATCGGCAGGGAATACCGCGTGCTCGTCGAGGGCCCTGACCGCAAAGATGGGTTTCTTTCCGCCAGGACCGAAGGGAAAATCATCGTGCGATTTCCCAGCGGCGACAATTCACTTATCGGGCAATTCACCACCGTGAAGGTCACCGCGGCCGCTTCGTTGTCCGCGGAGGGTTCTCAAATCCACGACGTGAGAACGGGGGCAAGCCCCAGAAGCCCCAGGGTCAGCAGCACACCCAGCAGGATTCCCGCCAGCACGTCAAAAACATAGTGGATGCCGATTGCAATCCGGGAGACGATCATGAACGGGCTCCATATGGCGATGCCCAGGGCGGCGGCCCACGGCCCGAACACGATGGCCAGCAATGAAAGCATGGCCGCGCGCGCAGCGTGGCCTGAAGGAAACGAGAAAGGATCAGCTTTACGATAAATCCTGCCGGCCTCCCCGGGAGGCCGCGGCCTTCGGATGCACATCTTGATTCCAATCACGACGATCTCCGCCAGGACAAGCCCGGCAAAAACCACGACCGCGCGGGCTTTCCACTGCGAATCCCCGAGAACCCATGCCAGAACGCACAAGCCTGCCCAGATGAAGCTGTCTCCGGAGTGCGCAAGCCCCAGCGCAATGAGCTGGGCCGGCCCCCGGCCTGGAGAAAGCGTGAGCGGCATGGTCAGGGACGCATCAAGAATCTGTATGCGATCCCGCAGGCCGGGTTGTCGGGGCATGGTTCGACTGTGTAGCCGATTTGCTTGACTTTGCCTATCCCCGTGGATAGCATCGCCCACGAATGTCCGAGCCCCGTGATGAAACTGCAGCCTGACCTTTTCGATTCCTCCGACATCGTGACGCTTGAAGGCACACTGGAGCGCGTCCGCTATGCAAGCGAGCAGGACGACTGGAGCGTGGTCGTGCTTGCTCTTGCCGGCGCAGGCGGGGAGGTCACGGCCGTGGGCAACCTGGCCGGCGTCCAGCCGGGGGAAAGCCTGCAGCTGAAAGGCAGATGGACGCAGCATCCGAAGTTCGGGCGGCAGTTCAAGGTGGAATCCTTCACTGCCGTTCCTCCGGCAACCGCGGCCGGCATAGAGCGACTCCTGGGCTCGGGTCTCATCCAGGGAATCGGCAAGGAGCTTGCGTCGCGCCTGGTTTCCCGGTTCGGAGCAAAAACGCTGCAAGTCATCGAGAAGGAGCCCACAAAGCTTCGCGAGGTCGAGGGCGTTGGCCCGCAGCGCGCGGAGCGCCTTGTAAATGCCTGGGCCCAGCAGCGCAGTATCCGGGAGATCGTCTTTCTTCTGCAGTCCTGCAACGTTTCCACCGGCCTTGCAACACGGATTTTCAAGCAGTACGGCACCGGAGCCCATGAGATAGTAAGGCGAAACCCGTGGCGGCTGGCAGCCGAAATGCCGGGCGTCGGCTTTCGCACGGCGGACGCCATTGCAAAAAGCATGGGGGTCTCTCCCGACTCGCCGCAAAGAATAGAGGCCGGCGTCCTGTTCACGCTGGAGGAGCGCAGTGAGGACGGCGATGTCATGTCGCCCCGGGAGCGCGTTCTTCAGGACAGCGCGAAGACGCTTTCAATCGATCCCGCGGCAGTCACCGAGGCAATCGAGTCCCTTGTACGCCGCGGTGCCGTGGTTGAAGAGCCATCCGATGAAAGCCTGCTGGGGCTGCCCCGGCTGGTGAGGGCGGAAAAGGACGCGGCGCAAGCGCTTGCGGCGCTCATCTCTGCAGGACCGGCGGCGGAAAGCCGCGTGGTGCCGGAGAAGGAAATCTCCGGTTTCGAAGCGAAAGCCGGCATTGCCCTGTCACCGGTCCAGAAAGAAGCGGTGCTGAAAGCCGCTCGGGACAGGTTGCTCGTCATCACCGGCGGACCGGGGACGGGGAAAACCACGCTGGTCACCGCCATCATCCGCATCATGGAAGCGCGCGGGCTGCGCGTCTTGTTATGCGCGCCGACGGGACGGGCGGCAAAGCGAATGTCGGAAGCAACCGGCCGTGAAGCGCGGACCATCCACAGGCTTCTCGAATACAGCCCGCAGCAGGGCAGGTTCCTTCGCGGCCGGGAGAATCCCCTTGCCTGCGACGTGCTCATCGTGGACGAGGTCTCCATGATCGACATCGCGCTGTTCAGCCGGCTGCTGGAGGCGGTGCGCTCAAGCGCTTCCCTGATCCTGGTAGGGGATGCCGACCAGCTCCCCTCGGTCGGGCCGGGAAATGTCCTTGCGGATCTCATCCAGTCGACCGTGGTCCCCGTTGCCCGGCTCACCGACATATTCCGCCAGGCGAGGGCCAGCGCAATCGTGGTGAACGCGCACAGGATCAATGAAGGTCTCATGCCTTCCGCCCCGGCGGAGGATGCGGGCACGGACTTCTTCTTCATTGAGCGCTCGGAGCCGGAGGCCATTCTCGAAACCGTCCGTGAGCTCCTGTCTGTCCGCATTCCGCGTCGCTTCGGCCTGGACCCGCGCCGCGATGTGCAGGTCCTGACCCCGATGCGCAAGGGACTGCTTGGCACAGGAAGCATGAACAAGGAGCTGCAGGCGCTCCTGAACCCGGAGGGACAATCGATTGCCAGGGGGGCCGCGGAGTTCCGGGCCGGGGATCGGGTGATGCAGACTTCGAACAACTACGAGCTTGGGGTATTCAACGGCGACATCGGGACCGTGGAGGAAGTGTACCCCGAGCAGAAAGCGCTCAGCGCGGTTTTCGACGATCGAAGGGTTCGCTACGAGTGGAGCAGCATGGACGAGCTGGAGCCGGCGTATGCCTGCTCCATCCACAAGTCCCAGGGCAATGAGTTCCCCGGCGTCGTGATCGTCCTGCACACCCAGCATTACCTTCTGCTCAAGCGCAACCTTCTCTATACCGCTGTCACACGGGGGAAGCGGCTTGCCGTCATTGTAGGAAGCAGGAAAGCGCTTGCAATCGCCGTGAAAAACACCGGCTCCGCCCTGCGATGCACGCGCCTTGCCGAAAGACTGCGGCAGGCCGTCGGAAAGGCAGGCTCTTGACCAACCATCCAGCGCGGAAAACCTTGCTTCTCCTGCTTGCTGTCGCGCTGATTGCCGGATGCGCCGGTGCGCCCGTTCCGCCCGAGGCCGCGCCGGCCAAGTCCATGAACGTCCAGGGGATATCGGCGCCAGTGACCATCCTCCTTGACCGTCACGGGATCCCCCATATCAACGCAAGCAGCGAAGCGGATGCGGCTTATGCCATGGGATACATGCATGGTCGGGACAGGAGATTCCAGATGGAGCTCCTTCGCATGGATGCCCTCGGCCGGCTCCGCGAGCTCCTGGGCTCCCGTGTTCCACCGGCCGTGCTCCGCCTTGAAGTGTTCAGCAGGGCGCTCGGATTTTCCCGGGAGGCAAATGATGTGCTGGGCAGCATTCCGGCGGAAGACCAGCGCATCCTTGCCGCGTACGCCGACGGAGTGAACGCCGCGACGTCAGGAGAGCCGCAACCCATCGAGTTCCGGCTGCTGGGATACAAGCCCGAGGCATGGACCGCGGCAGATTCCCTTTCCATCCTGGAAGCAATCTCTTTCGGCTTCTGCAAGGACTGGGAACAGGAGCTGGTTCGACTGGAAATCGTGGTCTACCAGCTGCGCCGCGGCTTCACTGTCGACCATGCGCTCCGGATCTGGCCTCCCCGTTTCGACTTTCCGCCACACTTGATAGGGGTGAAGCCGGAAAAAGACCCGTTTGCCTCCATCCCGCCAATGGCCCCCGAGCTTGCTTCCTACTTGCGGGAAGACGTCACCGCGGGGTTGCCGCGCCGCGTGTCTCCCTCCCTTCCCGTGCTTTCCGCCGCGGCTTTCGATCCTCTGTCCGCTGCTCTTGACCTGCAGTTCCTCAGCAATAACTGGGCGGTGGACGGAAAGTGGACTGCCACGGGGAAAAGCGCTTTTGCGGTGGATCCCCATATGCCTTCTTCCCTTCCTCCCCTGCCCTATATCATGGCCGTGGAGCTTGATTCCCGGACCGAGGGCTCGTATCGCGTTTTTGGTGCCAGCTTCCCCGGACTGCCTGCCCTTCCCTTCGGCACGAATGGAAGCGTGGCCTGGGGACCCACGTCCAACTGGGCTGACGTGACGGATCTGTTCGTTGAAAAGACGGTCTCCGGCAAACCCGGATATTACCAGACCGAGGACGGCGACAGGCCGTTCAGCGTCCGCAAGGAGACCTTCCTGGTCCGCCACGGGCAGATGTTCACCGAGGAGGAAAGGATCATTCGCAGCACGCGCCACGGCGTCCTGGTCAACGACTTCGTGGACAGGTTGCCGAAAAACTTCCCGCTGGTTGCGCTGGCGCGCGCGCCCACGCTCGACCGGTCGTCCCTGCGGAGCATGCGGCTCCTCTACCGGGCCGGCACGGTGCATGAAGCGCGGGCGGCGCTGGAAGGGTTCACGGCAATGGTGGGGCACTGGGTCCTGGCGGACGCCCAGGGCAACATCGGGTATGCCTCTCCCGTGAACCTGCCGCTCCGAAAAAACTCCCTGGGGACCGTGCCGGTGCCGGGCTGGAACGGGAAGTACGAATGGAACGGGTTTGTTCCGCAAGCGGCGCTTCCCGGCGTCGAGAATCCTCCCCAGGGATTCATCGCAACCGCCAACAACCAGGTTGTGCAGCCGGAGTCCACGGGCTACCCCATCAATTTCGAGGGAGACGTCCCTTTTCGAGTCCAACGCATCATCTCGCGGCTGAGCCTGGGCAGGTCCGGATCAGCTATCGCCGCCCAGATGAGCCTGCTCCAGACTGACGGGCTGGATGCAAGCTTCTCGGCGCTGCAGCCCCTGGTGGAGCAGGGCCTGGCGCCCCTGGCGGAAGCTGAGGATCCTGACGCGATCCTTGCGTCCGCCGCAAGAGCGCTCCTTGATTGGGACGGGAGGACGGATCCTGACTCCCCCGCTCCCACGCTGTACCAGTCCCTTCTCACTTCCCTGATGAATCTGCTCCTGTCGGAGGAGATGAGCCCGGCAACACTCGACTTCCTGCATTTCTATTTCAATTCCGACCCGCTTCTGTTCGGCATGCTTTCCGACCTTTCGAACCCTGCGTGGGAGGACAGGAGCGCGCATCACGGAGAGCAGCCGGCGGATGTGGTTGCCCATGCATTCAAGCTGAGCGTTGCGGCGCTGGAGAAAAGGTATGGCAGCAAAGTCAGCGCATGGACGTGGCGAAGGGCTGCGCCGGTCACCCTTGCTCACCCCTTGGGAGGCATCCCTGGGTTTCGCTGGACAAACAGGTCCGGCATTCCGCCTCGCGGGACCGCGACATCCCTGTGGATCCACAAATTCGATCGCAAGGACCCGGCCAGGTTTCCCATCCTGTACGGTCCGGGTCTCAGGCTCATTGTCGATTTCAACGACCTCCCGGGATCACTGATCTCCATCCCGGGCGGAGAGTCCGGCAGGCCTGACAGCCATCATTATGCAGACCTTCTGCCGCTGTTCGAAAGAGGCGAGGGAGTCGGTCTGGAGATGGACCCGGCCGCCGTGGCCGCGGACACCGAAGAAAGCCTGATCCTGACGCCCTAACCGTACAACGGCCCGAGTGTCGAGCAGGCTCGGTAGTCCGCGCCCTCGGACTCGGCATCGCCGAAGCTGGCCCAGTACTTGGGCCGGAAGACCCTCTCCGACGGAACGTTGTGCATTGCAACGGGGATGCGGAGAATCGATGCCAGGGTAAGCAGGTCCCCACCCACATGGCCGCAGCAGATTGCGCCGTGGTTTGCTCCCCAGTTGTTCATCACGGAGTAGACATCCCGGAAGGCCCCATGACCGTTGGTCCGCGGGACGAACCATGTCGTTGGCCACGTGGGGTTCGTTCGCTCCTCCAGGGGCTTGGCAATGTCGGCAGGCAAGCCCACCGTGGCTCCTTCGGCGACCTGCAGGACCGGACCGAGGCCTGCCACGATGTTGATGCGGCACATGGTGACGGGCATGCCGCCCAGGGTCTCGAACTCCGCTGAATAGCCGCCGCCGCGGAAATATCCAAGGTCCGCGGGACAGAAATGCGTTGCATCCAGGCACGCCGCCGCTTCATCCGGTGTGACCTCCCACCAGGGCTTGATCACCGGCTTCCCGCCCCTGCCCTGCCGACCGGTCCCGTCCAGGCACGTGGAGCCGGAATTGATGAGGTGGATGAACCCGCCTTCCGCGTCCCCCGTGGCTTTTTTGCCGGTCACCCTCCGGACCGCGTCAGGGCTCCAGTACGTGCGCACATCGGAAAAGATCTGCGCGGTGCCCGTGAGCAGGTGCCCGAAGAGCATGGATATGCCGTTGCAGTAGTCATTCTCCGTGGCGCAGGTAAAAGGCTGCCGGATCCCGTTCCAGTCGAAGGAAGTGTTCAGCACTGTCTCCAGGAAGTCCCCGTTGGGGAAATGATCCGTCCACTGGCGCTGGCCCTGGAAACCTGAAGCAATGGCATTGTGCCCCAGCGCTTCTTCACCGTAGCCAAGCTCGGCAAGGCGCGGGTTTCCCACCATGAGGTCCCGGCCAATCAAAGCCATCTTCACCACGAACTCCCAGTCGGCGTCCTTCTGGGCGCGCGAGCGTTGCGCCTTGGGCGGATTCAGGTCCGCGCCTTCCCGGCAGTTCTGCTTCACCCACGCAAGGGCCCGCGTGTATTCATCAGGGTCATAGATTTTCTCATCGATTCGGCGGGCGAACTCCGACATGTCGATCATCTCATAGCGCATCCCGAGCCAGCTCTCAAGGAAACGCGGGTCCACGATGGAGCCGGCAATGCCCATTGAAACGGCGCCCATGGCAAGATAGGAGCTCCCCCTCATGCTTGCCGCCGCAAGACCCGCGCGCGCAAACTGCAGCACCTTCTCCTGGACGTCTGCCGGGATCTTCGTGTCCCCCCCGTCCTGGACGTCATGGCCGTAAATCCCGAAAGCGGGAAGGCCCTTCTGGGCGTGGGCCGCAAGCACCGCGGCCAGGTAGACCGCGCCGGGGCGCTCGGTGCCGTTGAATCCCCAGACAGCTTTTGGCATGTGGGGGTCCATGTCCATGGTCTCCGCGCCGTAGCACCAGCAGGGAGTCACCGTGATGGAAACACCCACGCCTTCCCGGCGAAACTTCTCGGCAGCCCGCGCGGCCTCGGCGAAGCCGCCAATGCATGTGTCCGCAATCACGCACTCAACGGGCAGGCCGCACGGATGACGGATGCTCCTGGTGACCAGATCCGCCACGGCCCTGGCCATGGCCATGGTCTGGCCTTCCAGAGACTCCCTGACGCCGCGCCTGCGGCCGTCGATTGCCGGTCTGATGCCGATCTTCGGCAGGCTGGACTGGAGCCGGTTCACGGGCGGAAGGGTTTTCATCCCCTGAATGTTTGCCATGGCGGAACCTCCTGCATTCTTGACTGGCGCCCCGCGCCGGCGGGGCCGTGATTCAGAAATACCTGCTTTTCCGGAAAGCCGCCTCTGCTGCGCGCGTCCAGTATTGGCCGTCAAGCAGGTTCGAGGCGATTTCCGGCAGGTCGCGCGCCAGCTCCTTCAGGGATTTGAGGCCGATCCCGTGCGCAAAGGGGAAAATGACGACCTTGCCGGTGTACGTGTTGTCCATGAGCGCCTTCAAGCCCTTGGACGCGGAGTTCATGTCCCCGATAGCGGCCAGCGAATACGAGGTGGAGAGCCTCCCGGATTCCGTGAGGGCAAGCGTGGCTTTCATGGCGGCAAGGGGGGAGCCGGAAGACCCTGTCACGCGGACGCGGTTTCGCACGACGGCGCCCAGGGGAAGGTCGGTGACCGTGCCCACCTTCACGCCGGCGAAGATGTTCAGGACCCCGTCAGGCGCCAGGTAATGGGCGGCCTGGCTGATGATTGCGGAAACGGGAACAAGCACGACCACGTCGTCGAAGGACCCGCCGAACTTTTCGTTCAGGAACGTATCAAGCTCGTCTGCCGGCAGGTCCTTGGGGTTCTCAAAGGTCAGGGACACCTTGCGCTGCCGGCTTCCGCTCAACAGCGATATGAGGTGCTTGAGCGAGGCCAGCCGCTCATCCGACAAGTCCGTCACCAGGATGGTCTCAGGGCCTTCTTCGTCCATGATTGCCTTGATGACGTGCATCTGCCCCATGGGTCCGGCGCCGCCGACGAACCACGCCTTGCCGCCCCGGCGAAGACGCTCGCGGGCGTTGGCACGGTAGCTTGCGGCCACATCCCCATCCAGGGAGCCCACGAGCTCCATCCGGCGGTAGTGGACTTTTCCAACGTCCACGGCCATCTCCACGTCCGGCTCCGATGTGTGCACCCCGATGACGCCGTCCGCGTCGATCAGGTTGACGAGCCGCTGGAAGGTCTCACGGTCGGGCAGGCCGGCGCACACAACCTCCGTGGGGACGGGCTGCTCCGCGCTGCCTTCCTGGTCCAGGCGGGCGCCGGTGCGCCGCGCAAGGTCCGCCACTGCTGCCGCGTTTTCAGGAGTGAGCCCCTGGTACGAGATCCTGGAGATTTTTTCCGAGGACAGGCCGTCGAGCTTCAAGGGGATCTGCCCCTTGGCAAACCCGACAAAAGAAAATACGGCGTCCGGCCGCGGGCGCGTCCTGCGCGGAATCTGGTAGGAGGCAACAACGCACGTCCACGGCTCCACGAGGGCCGCTTCCGCGTACCCGGTCTCCTCGCGGACGGGCAGGAGGTAGCACCCTTCATCGCCCTCCAGGATCTCCCTGCCAATGACCACGTACTGGGAGAGCCCGCCGGGGATGACGTAGCCAAATGCGACGCCCTTGCCTTTGTAGAAAATGTCGGCCTGGATGATGTAGCGGCTTCCCAGCCGAAACTTGCCTTTCCAGGCCTCCCCCACTCCGACGATAGTCATCGCCACCTCGTGGCCGGGGACAGTGGGGTTCTTGGAAAGGTCCCGCCCCTCGATGCGCGGGTGGGAGCTTCCGGCGGTCAAGAGCTTGATATCGGAAAAACACAGTCCAACCGCGTCAATGCGCGCGATCAGGTTGTCGTCTGAGTATTTCGGGAAAGGCACGGTGTCCGGCCTGCCTTTCACGCCGAGATTGTCGAGTCCCGAACCCTTCAGTTGCCAGGAAAGTATCTCCTGCGGCAGGTCTTCGAGCAACTCCATACTGTTCTCCTTGATGGCGGGCCTCACCAACGGGCGCCGAGCACGGGTCGGCGATCCGGCCCCTCCATGATGATAGTACCACAACGGGAATAGCAGAGGCAAGGCAAGTCGTGGTACGCTGCGCGCAGGTGAAGCTCAAGGTCACGCCGACGGACTTCGTTGTGGAGGAAGAGACCGACCTCCCCCTCTCCGCGCATGCCGCCCGCTACGCAGTTTTTCGACTTTCCAAGAAGTCCTGGGACACGTTCGATCTCATCGACCTCCTTGCCCGCCGGCTCAGGGTGCGGCGGGAGGACATCAGCGTGGGCGGGTTCAAGGACCGGCACGGAAGCACTTCCCAGCTTGTGACCGTGAGCGGTCTTGTCGGCAGGCCCGGGACCCTGAGGGACTCCAACTTTACGCTGCAGTTCGAGGGCTGGTCGGAGAAGCCGGTTTCGGCCCGCGCCGTGCGGGGCAACAGGTTCGCCATCACCCTGCGCGACGTTCTGCCGGCCGAGGCCGAGCGCTTCCGCCGCAACGCGGAAGTGGTGGCGCAAAGCGGATTCCCCAACTATTTCGATGAGCAGCGTTTCGGCTCAGCCAGGCACGGCGCGGGTTTCATGGGCAAGGAGATCTGCCTTGGCAGGAGGGAAAACGCCCTACGGCTGTATTTCACTCCGTCGAAGCATGACGACCAGAAGACGCGCAAGCTGAAAAAATGCGTGATAGAGAACTGGGGGAGCTGGCAAGAGTGCGCCGGGCTGGGGTTCGGCGAGTACGGTCGGATCCTTTCCTACCTGGAAGGCAGCCGGCGGGCGTATCACCAGGCGCTGGAAATGATCGATCGCCGCTTTCTCCTTTTCGTCGTGAATGCCTACCAGTCATTCCTTTTCAACGAGGTCCTGGCCCGCTGGACGCGCGCGCTTTCCGCCGCGGAGGGTTTCCCCCTGCATTCCCTGCGCTATGCTTTCGGATCATATGAGTTCTTCGGGGCCCTGCCCCCGGGCATGCTGCATCGGCTGGAGTCGACGCTGCTCCCTGTTCCCGGGCACGACAGCATTGTCGCCGACGCGGAGGTGCGAGGCATCATGCAGGAGGTGCTGGCGGATGAAGGCATCCGCCTTTCCGACCTCCGCGTCCGACAGATGCGCCGAATCGTTGTGCACGGGGTGCAGAGGCCGGCCCTTGTCATGCCGGAGGATCTCACGGCATCCGAGGCGAAGGATGATGAGCTTTATCCGGGCAGGAAGAAAGTGACGCTGAAGTTTTTTCTCCCGCGGGGGAGCTATGCGACAATCCTGGTCAAGCGGATTGGGCTGGCAATCCCGTGACGTTCCCGCATTTTGCCCTGACGTAGGCCGCGGCCCTCTCCTTCCCCGTTTTTCCCGAAAGACGCTTTCCCTTGAGGAGATCTGAAAAAATCCCTTCCGCGGAACCGGCCCCGTACACCTGCTCCAGCAGATCGACATTCTGAAGCAGGTTCAGGACGAGGATTTCGTTGTCATCCCCTATGGTGAGAAACCGGCGAAGCGCATCCGCCGCGTTTCCGAAAAGCTCATCACAGCGCTCCACCATGCGGCTGGCAAGACTCTCCGTCTCCGAGTAAAGCTGCTTCTCGCTTTCCCCGGCGTAGTGCTCGATCTGGTAGAGAGATTCACGCAGGATCAGGAGCACGTGAAACCCCGTGCCGATATACGAATCGATTGATCTGGCGTCAATAGCTACCGTGCCGGACGGGGGTCCGGCCGGCTTCACCCCATTTGGCTGGCGCGAGGCGGTACGGAAAAGGTAATGCGCTTTTTCCTTGATATCGAACGCCAGCCCCTCCTCCAGGTCACGCACCCTCTCGAACAGACCGCTGTCCGCCAGTCTTTCGGTCTCTGCCGCGGCGCGGAAAGCCTGCCCGATTTCCCGAAACCTGAGGAACGCGCGCAGGAACTTCACGACAAGGAAAGCCAGCTCCTCCTTGCGCCTGCGGTTTTCGAACCCGTTTCCTGCCAGCTCTTCCCTGGGCATCCGCGCCTCCGGCGGTGATGATAGCTTCGAAACAGCCGGGCCGCAAGGAGCGTCTTCCTGCGCTCTATGCAAGCCGGGGAGGGGCAGCACCGGGAGGGAACTCCGGCAGCCAGACGTAGCCGGGGTCTTTGCGCTGCGCGTCCCTGATCCGGTAGAGCGTGCGCAGGCACGCGGAAAAGCTTTCATGCGCCCGCGGCATGTCCTTTTCCAGGACGGCGCGAAGCTTCGGGAGGTTGAAGAAGGGCACCGCCGCGTACATATGGTGCTCGGTGTGGAAGTTCATGTTCCAGTAGAGGTAGCGCAGCACGGGGCCCAGCTTCACGGTGTGGCAGACGGCGCGCCAATCCGGGATGCTTGAGCCCAGCCCCGTGTGCTGGATGGCCCCCGTCAGGTTGCCAAGGATTCGCGCGAAGAAATACGAGAACACCAGGTAGACGGCCACCCAGAGATGGAAAGCGAAAAAGACCGCGATAAGGACGATGTACCCGACAACGACGATCCTGGCCCAGTTGCACATTGTTTTCCGACGAGGATCTTCCCCGGGGAAAAGGGGATTCCAGCTGAAAAAATCAGCGTCCCCGTGGCCCAGGGAATGGAGCACGTCCACGCGAATCACCAGCGCAAACCATGCCCAATCGAAAGTGAGCCAGCTGAAGATGTTGATCGGGTTCAGCTTGTCCCGCACGGGGACCTGGATGACTTCTTTGTCGAGGCCGCGGTACACGGTGAACTGATGGTGGTTCAGGATATGGCTTGCGCGGAAGTGGATGGGATTGTTCCACGTCAGGAAGCTGAAAAGGTAAAGAAAGAACTCGTTGACCGGCTTTGTCCTGAAAGGCGTCCCGTGGCTGAGCTCGTGCATTGCCGCGGACATGCTCATCATGTTCACGAACAGGGAATGGGCGTAACAGGCCACAACCATCGGTGCCCACCAGCGGTGAAGGAAGAAAAACACGGCAAGGGCGGTCAGGGCGGCATAGACCAGGAGGAAGCTCCCGGACTGGATCCAGCCGCGCAGGTCGCTCCTCTGCGTAAGCTTTTTCAAGACATCCTTCTCAATCGGGACCCGGTACCAGTTGATAGTCGTTTCGGCCATGAGCCATCATACCAGATTTGTTGTATACTCGCGACGATGAAAAAGCATGAGACGTCGCGCCGCGCCGTGGTTGCCATTGGAGGCAATTCGCTCATCAGGGACTCCCGGCATCAGACCGTCGAAGACCAGGAGGAAGCCCTGCGGGACACGGCGGCCCACCTTGCCGACATGATGGAGGCGGGATGGGACCTGGCCATTGGCCACGGAAACGGGCCGCAAGTGGGGTTTATCCTGCGGCGGTCGGAGATTGCCCACAGGGTGGAGGGCATGCACGAGGTTCCCCTCGATGTCTGTGGAGCCGATACGCAGGGGGCAATCGGGTACGAGCTGCAGCAGGCGCTGCAGAACCAGCTCTACCACCGCGGCGTGCATAAGAACGTGGCTACCATCATCACGCAGGTCCTTGTCGACCAGAGTGACCCGGCGTTCGCCAGCCCGACCAAGCCCATCGGGGGGTTCATGGACGCGGCGGAGGCGGAGCGGCGACGGCGAGAGCTGGGATGGGCGGTGGTGGAGGATGCGGGCCGCGGGTGGCGGCGCGTGGTGCCCTCCCCCATGCCCAAAGAGATAGTGGAGCTGGATTCCATCAGGGCCGTCATGGAGGACGGTATCACGGTGATCGCCGCCGGCGGCGGCGGGATCCCGGTCGTTGACGTGGGAAGCGGGGAGTACCGCGGCGTCGCGGCGGTCATCGACAAGGATTACGCATGCAGCCTGCTGGCCCGCCAGCTGAACGCGGACCTTTTCCTGATTGCCACCGCCGTGGAGAAAGTGGCAATCAATTTCGGCACTCCCGAGCAGGCGTGGCTGGACAAGATCAGTCTTGCCGAGGCAAAACGCCTTCTCTCCGAGGGCAGGCATTTTGCGCGTGGCTCCATGGCGCCGAAGATCCAGGCAATCGTCTGGTACCTCGAGGCGGGCGGCAGGCAGGCGCTCATCACAAACCCGGAAAACATCGGGCGCGCGCTGCGCGGCGAAACGGGGACCTGGATAGGGGGCTGAGCCCTCCAGCTTCCTACTTCACTTCCTCCGGAAAAAGCAGTCCCTGGCGGCCGTGAAGCTGCTTCTGGATGGTGGAAACGATCGCGTGGAGGTCCCGCGAATCCTCGACAAAGTCAAGACGGTCCGAGGGGACGATGAGCACGGGGGCAATGCTGAACCCCGCAATCCATTGCTCGTACAGGCCGTTCAACCGCTCCAGATACTCGTCTGAGATGCCTGCTTCGATGCTGCGCCCGCGCTGTTCAATGCGCCGGCGTAAAGTGAAAACGGATGCCCGAAGGTACACAACGAGGTCCGGCGGCGCCAGGAGCGTGGTGAGCGTCTGATACAGGCCCAGGTACGTTTTCCAGTCCCGATCGCTCAGGGATCCCAGGAGATGCTGGGCGCGCGCAAAAACCTCCGCATCCTCGTAAAAAGAGCGGTCCTGCACGACCGGCCGCCGGGAGTCCATGAGCTCCCTGTGGGACCTGGCGCGATGGGTCAGGAAGAACACCTGGGAGTTGAAAGCCCACCGCTTCATGTCCCCGTAGAAATCTGCAAGATACGGGTTCTCGGACACGGGCTCGTAATAGGGTTCCCAGCCCAGCCGATCGCAGATCATGCGGACAAGGGTCGACTTGCCCGCCCCGATGTTCCCTGCAACGACCACGTAAGTCTTCAATGCCGGCAGGCTACCCCACGGCGGCAGATGTGTATAGTTCCGCGCGGTGTACCACGCTCTAGGCTTGACACCGTGGCTCCGATCTGATCGATTGATTGCAATGCTCGAGCCAAATCCCGCCAGGATGACGAACAAGCTGCTCACTGTCATTGTCATCTTCCTGACCGGGGCAGCGCTCAAGTTCGCCGCGCCGGTGTTCATCGCCCTTCTCCTCACGGTCCTCCTGGTGTACGTCATCGACCCCCTGGTGGTGTTTCTCCATCGCCGCCGGCTGCCCCTGTGGCTCGCGGCTCTCATCGCCATTGTCTTCTTCTTTGCCCTCTTCCTGGGGTTGGCCATCCTCATCTTCTTCGACCTTCCCCACTTCGGCCGCACCTTCCCCAAGTTCCAGGAGGCCATTGCAACACGGGCGCAGGCCCTGCTGCACAGCGTCGAGGAGTCCATTGGCACCTCGATAACCATCGATCCCTTCGAGGAGCTGCGAACCCTTCCCGTCAGGCCCATCGTCATGAGCGCGGCGCGAGGATCAATCCGGTTCCTGTCGGAGTTCCTGCTGATCTTTTTCTTCGCAATCATCCTCCTGCTGGGAAAATACCGGTTCATCCGGATGATCCTCACGGTGTTCCCGCGCCGCCACAGCCTGGTGCCAATCGTGCTGAAGCACGTTGACAGGCACCTGCGCGCGTATCTCGGGATCAAGGCCCTGGCAAGCCTGGCAATCGGAATAGTGACAATGGGCATCCTGCTGCTCTTCCGCGTCGAGTTCGCCGTCACGTGGGGATTTGTCACCGTTGTGCTCAACTTTGTTCCCACGCTGGGGCCTCTTGCGGCCATTGTGCTTCCCGTTCTCATATCCCTGGTGCAATTCCCCGGATCCCTCCTTCCCCTTGCCATCGCGGCCAGCCTTGGCGCCCTGCACGTGGGCGTCTCCAGCTTCATCGAGCCGCGGCTGCTCGGGGAGCGGCTGGATCTTTCCTTCTTCGTGATTTTCCTTTCCCTGTTTTTCTGGGGATGGATGTGGGGCCCTGCCGGCATCCTCCTTGCCGTCCCTGTCACCGCCTCCCTGAAGATCGTGCTTGAGCGCATTCCAGCCACGTCGCGCATCGCAATGCTCCTTGGTCGTTACCGCAACAAGCGCAGACGATAGATCCGCCGTCCCTGGCGTTGACCCTGCCGGGAATCTTCTTTAGTATTGAAAAAGCATAAAAACCGAGGAGGACCGCCATGCTCGTGAAGGAGCGCATGACACGCAACCCCATCACGATCAGGCCCGACACGCCTGTTACCGAGGCGCAGGCCATGATGAAACGTGAGAAAATCCACCATCTCCCCGTGCTGGACAAGGATGAAAAACTGGTGGGCATCGTCTCGGAAAAGGATCTTCTCTACGCCTCGCCGTCTCCTGCTTCCACTCTCAGCGTCTACGAGATGACATCCCTGCTGGCCAAGCTGAAGGTGGAGAAAGTGATGTCCAAGAACGTCATCACGGCCACGGAGGACGTCCCCCTGGAGGAAGCGGCGCGGATCATGGCGGACAAAGGAATCGGCGGTCTGCCGATCATGCGCGGAAGCTCCCTTGTCGGCGTGATCACTGAAAGCGACCTCTTTCGGGTGTTCATCGAGCTGTTCGGCGCCCGGCAGAAAGGCATCCGGGTCTCCCTCACCGTCCCCAATGTAAAAGGGGAGCTGGCAAAGGTGTCGGCGGCGGTCACAAAGGCGGGAGGGAACATCATCGCGCTGGGAACTTTCCTGGGAGAGGATCCGAGCATGGGCCGCGTCACGTTGAAGGTGGATGGCCTGGCCCGTGACGTGCTTGTCGCAGTGCTCACTCCAATGGCAAAATCCATCGATGATGTGAGGGAGACCTAGACAGGGATGTCGGAGCCGCGCCGAGCACAGCGATGTGCGGAAGGCGCGGCATAGTGTAGAGAAAGGAAACAATGGAGCAGAGACGTTTGACCCTCTCCGCCCGAGGGGGGGAGGTGCCGCTTTCACCCATTCGCAAGCTCACTCCCCTGGCGGACGACGCCAAAAAGCGGGGGATCGAGGTATTTCACCTCAACATAGGGCAGCCTGACATCAAGACGCCCAGGCCGGTAATCGACGCATACAGGAGCTTCAACGCCGACGTGCTGGCATACAGCCCTTCCCTGGGAATCCCGCAGCTTCGCCAGTCCATCGCCGGCTACTACCAGCGCTACGGCCATGCCGTGACGCCCCAGGAAGTGGCAGTCACCGTCGGAGGATCGGAGGCCATCTTCTTTGCCCTTTCCGCGGTCTGTGATCCCGGGGACGAGATCCTGGTCCGGGAGCCTTTCTACGCGAATTACATCGCTTTTGCCGCAATGATCTCCGCGAAGGTCGTGCCCATCCCGTCTTCACTCGACACCGGGTATGCCCTCCCGTCCAGGGAGGAGATTGCCCGCTACATCACGCCTCGCACCAAGGCGATACTCTACATCTCACCGGAAAACCCCACGGGGATCGTGTACGACCGCCGCGAGATGGAGACCCTGCGGGAGCTGTGTGAGAGGTTCGGCCTGTACCTCATTGCTGACGAGGTCTATCGCGAGTTCATCTATGACGAGCACGTGCAGTTCACTTCCATTCTCGGGCTGGCCGGCTTCGAGCAGCACGCCATCCTGATAGACTCAGTCTCCAAACGATTCTCATCCTGTGGCGCGCGGGTGGGATGCATTGTCTCGTTCAACTCCGGCGTCATGGAGCTGGTGGACAAGTTCGCGCAGGCGCGGCTGTGTCCTCCCACCGTCGGGCAGCTTGCCGCCGACGCCGCCTACCGCATGGATCCGTCGTACTTCACTCCCATCAGGGAGGAGTATCACCGGCGAAGGGATGCCCTGGTGAAAGGCCTTCGCAGGATCCCCGGCATCCAGTTCAACGTGCCCGACGGCGCGTTCTACCTCATGGCCCGGCTTCCCATCCCCGATGCGGAGGATTTCTGCCGCTTCCTCCTTGAGGATTTCTCCATGGGCGGGAAGACGGTCATGCTGACGCCGGGCGCCGGGTTCTACTCCACGCCGGAGCACGGCAGGAACGAAGTGCGCATTGCGTACGTGCTGGAGCAGGACAAGATCGAGGAATCTGTGAGAATACTTTCGACGGCACTTGAGCAGTTCGCGAACACACAAACGCGTATTCGCAACGAGGTGAGCCATGCCCCGAAATCAGAAACCCCTCATCGTCGTCGGGCATAAGAACCCGGACACCGACTCCATCTGCGCTGCGCTTGCCTATGCCCGCCTGAAGACCGAGATCTTTCATGAGGAAGCGGCCGCGCGCCGCGCGGGCAACGTCAACCCGCAGACTCAATTCGTCCTCTCGAGATTTCAGACGGAAGCCCCGCCCCTGGTCACCGATGTGCGCTCGCGCATCGAGGACATCATGATCCCGCGGGATGATCTGATCGCGCTGAAGGAAAAGGACACGCTGAAGAAAGCGTGCGATCTGCTTACCACCAACCGCTTTTCTTTCCTTCCGGTGGTCGGCCCCGACGGAAAATGCCTGGGCAAGCTCACCACGCTCCGGCTGGTATCCGTGTTGAGCGGCCTCGTGTCACGATGCCGTGATGACCAGCCCATCGGCGAAGCGGAGAGAAACCTCCTGGCCGGCACAATCGGCGCCCTGGTGGACCGAGATCACACCACGTTCACCCCCGACGCCCTCGTCAAGGACGTTCAGCGCTCCATCGGCAAGAGCAACGAAGGCGGCTTCATCATCCTGGGAGAAGCGGGGACGTTGGAAGGAGTGATCACCCGGGTCAACTTCCTGGCCGAAAACAGGCTGCGCGTGGTCATGGTGGACCACAACGAAGTGGGGCAGGCCGTGGACGGAATCGAGGAGGCCGACGTCCAGGAGATCATTGACCATCACCGGCTGGCCGCCCGCACCACCAGCCTCCCCATCACGTTCATCAACAGGGTGGTGGGCTCGACGTGCACGATCATTGCCGATCTCTACAGGACCATGGGGGCAACGCCCCCTGCCGGAGACGCGGGTCTCATGCTCTCCGCCATGCTTTCCGACACCATCATCCTCCGCTCCCCCACCACGACGCCGCTGGACAGGGAGCTTGCCGGATGGCTGGCCGGCCTGAGCGGCGTAGACATCGAAAAGCACGGCGCCGAGATGTTCGCCGCCGGCTCCTCGCTGGAAGGCATGGACGCGAAAAAGATCATCGAGAGGGACAGGAAGGTATTCACCGAAGGGGAGCGCCGCTTCAGCCTCAGCCAGTTCGAGACCATCGGCTTCAGCCACATCCTGGACATGAAAAAAGACCTTGCCGAGGTCCTGGATTCCATCATTACCGCGGAGGGCTGCTCGTTCGCGGGCCTGATGATCACCGACGTGTCGCGGGAGACCAGCCTCCTGCTCTGCCGCGGAGAGTCCAGGGTGCTCGGCGCCATTTCCTACCCCCACAGTGAGGAGAACCTTTTCGAGATGAAGGGCATCCTTTCCCGCAAGAAGCAGGTCCTTCCCTATTTCGTGGACCTCCTGAAAGCCTTGTAGTATGATGGGCACGTGGCCAACATGATCCAGGTCAGAGAAACGCCATCGGGTGAGATTGAAGTGCTGCCCGCGGGACACCTGGCCCGGGAGGACATGGATGAGCTTGCGGCCCGGCTTGCGGAGGCGCTTGCCCGCGCGCACGGCGCGATCTCGCTCAACTTCCAGGACTTGAAGAGCCTCAGCTCCTCGGCCATAGGGAAGCTCCTGCACTTCAAGGCGCAATGCGACCAGAAGGGCATCAGGCTCACCATACGGCATTGCAGCCCGCAGATGATGCAGCTGTTGAGGATGATAAAGTTCGACACGCTGATACAAATGGAGACATAGCGCGGTACCCTGGCGCGGAACATCGCGCGGACGGGACGCTAAGGGCGCGGCATTTCCTGTCCTTATGTATGGCTGCGGACTCTCCGAATCTCTATAATGGAGAATTGTAATGGGACAAGGAGCAATCGATGGCCAGAAGAGGGTCTGATACATCGACGATAATCGGGCTCATCATGGGCTTCGGGGGCCTGCTCATGGGGTTCCTCCTGGAGGGGGGAAACCCGATGGGTCTTGTCGGGGTCAGCGCCCTGATCATCATCGTCCTGGGCACCCTTGGCGCCTGCACCATTTCGTACAGCCTGAAGGACGTGCTGGCAATCCCGCGCCTCGTCCGCCAGTCCATGCGAAGGGTCCCGGGCCCCTCGCCCCAGCTTGCCCAGCAGCTCCTGGAGTTCGCGGAGAAAGCCCGGCGTGACGGAATCCTGAGCCTCGAAGATACGGTCGAGGACCTGGAGGACGAGACGCTGCGCAAGGGCCTGCGGCTCGTAGTGGACGGAACGGAATCAGAGATCCTCGTGGAGGTTCTGGAAAGCGACCTGGCCATCATCGAGCAGCGGAAGCTGGAGGAAGCGGCGCTTTTCGAGACCGCCGGAGGCTTCTCCCCGACCATGGGGATCATCGGTACGGTCATGGGGCTCGTCCTCGTTCTGGGAAGGCTGGGAGCCGACACAAAGGAGCTGGGCCGGTCAATCGCCGTGGCCTTCATCGCCACCCTGTACGGCATATCGTTCGCCAACCTCATCTGGCTGCCCATTGCCAACAAGCTGAAAAATCAGGTAAAACAGTTCCGGCTGGAGAAGCAGCTCATCATCGTCGGTGTGCGCTCCATCCAGCAGGGAGAGAGTCCGGCTCTCGTGAAGGAGAAGATCGAGGGATTCCTCGAGGAACGCGACAAGAAGGCTTTGGACGAGACGCGTGCTGAATAGGCACGCGGGCTGATGAGCGGCCTGAAGGGACTGAGAGATGGCCAGGAAGATTCGTAGACCGCCGGAGCACCATGAAGACCTCGGCAGGTGGCTTCTGACATACGCGGATATGATCACGCTGCTGATGCTTTTCTTCATCATCCTGTACGCAATGAGCAGCATCGATACGGCCAAATACACCCAGCTTGCGCAGGCCCTGGCCAGCGTCTTCAACGGCGGAGAGTTCACGATCTTCGACCAGAACACCACCGGGGGGGTGGGCGTCCTGCCCGGCGTCACCTCGGGCCAGAAAGTAGAGTCCCGGGGAGCGGGGAAAAAACAGGGAACAGGGGGGCAATCCACCCTCCAGACGCAGGCTCTGTCCTCCTTGCAGAACCTCGTAAAAACAGGTAGAGTGCGCGTGATCCCAACAGACCGCGGATTTGCAATTTCGCTTACGTCGGACCTGTACTTCGCCTCGGCGTCCGCGGAGCTCGGGGCTGACGCGATGCCTGTGCTCCAGGAGGTAAGCGACTTCCTGGCGCGGATTCCGAACTCGGTCATCGTGGAAGGGCATACGGACAATGTGCCTCCTGATGGGAAAAAGTGGGTCTCCAACTGGCAGCTCTCCGGTGAGCGCGCGGTCTCGGTTCTCCAGGCCCTGGAAGACTACGGCGTTCAGTCGGAGCGGCTTTCAGCCTCGGCGTACGGCGACACCCGGCCCGTTCAGTCAAACGACACGCCGGAAGGGCGGTCGTACAACCGGCGGGTTGACATCGTCATCGTCGAGCAGCAGTAGCGGATCCCCTGTTTCGAAGAAAAAAAGACACTCGTAAATCCTGGGAGTTAATATGCAGAGTGGACTCTGGGCGCTTCTCGCCGTCATCGTCCCGCTTGCCGGGGCGTTTCTCCTTCCGCTCGCCGGCCTTGCCGCGGCCCGGCTGCGGAACCTGCTCGCGCTGGCGTTCGTGCTGGCGTCACTGGCCGCGTCCATCGCGCTGGTGCCGGGCGCGCTTGCAGGGCAGACGGCATCTTTTCTCCTGAACGGGCCGCTGGGCCTGTCTTTCCACCTGGAAGCCGACGCGCTGGCCGTGTTCATGGCCCTGGTTTCCTCCCTGGTGGGCGCCATCATCATCCTTTTTTCCTTCGATTACATAAGCCATTACCAGAACCAGGATGAGTATTACCTCATGGCCGTGCTTTTCCTGGGCGCGATGATGGGCCTGATTTTTTCCGCCAACCTGGTTTTCCTCTATGTCTTCTGGGAGATCACCGGGATAGCAAGCTGGCGCCTCATCGGCTTCTATCGCAGCAAAACGGACGTGCTGCGGGCTGACAAGGCTTTCCTGGTCACCGCTTTCGGCGCTCTTGTGATGCTCCTGGGAATCCTGGCCGTCAACGGCCTGACCGGCACCTTCGACCTGGACCAGCTCAAGGGAAGGACGCTTCCATGGGCCATATCGGCGCTCCTCCTGGTGGGAATGCTTTCCAAGTCCGCCACCCTCCCGTTCCACACCTGGCTTCCGGACGCAGGCGTGGCGCCTTCCCCCGTGACGGCGCTCCTGCATGCCGCGGTGCTGGTGAAAATAGGAGTTTATGTCTTTGCGCGGCTGTTCCTGGCGACATTCGCCTTGGATGAGACCATGCGCTCAGCCGTGGCCATCATCGCGGCCGCAAGCGCCCTGGTGAGCGCGGGGGCGGCGCTGGTGGACACGGACATCAAGAGGATCGTCGCATACTCAACCGTGAGCCAGATCGGGTTCATTTTCCTGGGGCTTGCCATGGGCAGCGCAATCGGGGCCGTGGGGGCGCTTCTGTACATCCTGATGCACGGCCTTGCAAAAGCGGGCCTTTTCCTTTCAGCGGGGATCGTGGAGCAGAACGCCGGCAGCAAAGACATCACGAAGCTGGGCGGGCTGATCCGCACCATGCCGGTCACCGCGGTGGCTTTTCTCCTGTGCGCGTTCTCCGTCATGGGAATCCCGCCCCTGGGAGGCTTCTTCGGCAAGTACATGGTGGTGTCGGCGGCCGTGGGCGCGGGGCACATCGCCACCAGCGCCGTGTTCATGTCCGGCGCGGTGCTCACCATCCTGTACCTTTTCCGCCTTTTCAGCCGCGTGTTCCTGGGTGAGAACAGGGGGAAGCAGGCCGCCGAGGGTTCTTCCCTCATGGTTGCCTGCGTCGTGACGCTGGCCGTCCTGTCCCTTGCCGCGGGCTTCTTCGTGGGCTGGCCTGCGGAGCTTGCCCGCACGGCCATCAGCCAGATGCCGGGGGTGGCAAGATGAGCCCGTCAATGTTGATTCTTCCCATCGTCATCCCTGCGGCCGCCGGAGTGCTGGCGCTCATTCTTCCTTCCCGGGCGCGCGCTCTCCTGCCGGGCTTGATTGCGGTTGCCGCCAGCGCGGCCGAGCTGGCCGTGGCCATCCTGCTCTTCCCGTCCGACATGGCCCTCACGGTGCCCTGGCTGGGCTACGGGGTCGAAGTATCCCTGGTGCTCTCCCGGATGAGCGCGTTCATCCTCCTGGCCACCGCTGGATTCGGAATCCTGATTTCCCTGTACTCCACCGCGTTCATGGCGAACGCGCCGCGGGCGCGCCAGTTCCACGCCTGGCTGCTGCTCACGGTTTCCATGGCCAGCGGCGCGGCGCTGGCGAACAATCTCGTCCTGTTCCTGGTGTTCGCCGAAGGGCTGCTCCTCACTCAATTTGCAATGATCTCGGCCGGCAGAAGCAAGCCGTACGCAACGGCAATCAAGGCTTTCGTCGTCGTGGGGATCTCGGACCTGTGCATGATGCTTGGCGTCATGTTTACCGGACGGCTGGCGGGAACCCTGACGATGTCCGCCATCAGGCTTCCCCTGGACGGGCTGGGCGGGGCTGCCTTCCTTCTCCTCATGGTGGGAGCAATCGGCAAAGCGGGAGCCATGCCGTTTCACAGCTGGATCCCGGACGCCGCCATCGACGCGCCGCTTCCGTTCATGGCAATCCTGCCGGCAAGCATCGACAAGCTTCTCGGGATTTATTTCCTGGCGCGCATTTCGCTGGACCTTTTCGAGCTTGCTCCCGGCACCTGGGTCAGCACCGTCCTCATGATCGTCGGGGCGGTGACCATCCTGTTTGCGGTCATGATGGCCCTGGTCCAGAAGGACTACAAGCGCCTCCTCTCGTATCACGCCATCAGCCAGGTGGGGTACATGGTGCTCGGAATCGGGACGGCCGTGCCCGCGGGCATTGTGGGCGGCCTTTTCCACATGGTGAACCATGCGATGTACAAGTCCTGCCTCTTCCTCACCGGCGGCTCGGTTGAAAAGCAGGCGGGAACAACGGACCTTGCCAAGCTGGGCGGCCTTGCCCGGCGCATGCCCGTGACAGCCATCACATTCATCGTGGCTGCCGCCTCGATCTCGGGGGTGCCCCCCTTCAACGGCTTCTTCTCCAAGGAGCTTGTGTACGACGGGGCCCTGGAGCGCGGCTGGATCTTCTACGCGGCAGCCTTGCTGGGCTCCGTGCTCACCGCAGCCTCGTTCCTCAAGCTGGGGCACGCCGCGTTCTTCGGAAAGCCGACGGAGCAGACACGCCAGGTGAAGGAAGCCCCGTGGCCCATGCTTGTCCCCATGATCGTGCTGGCGGGACTCTGCATCCTCTTCGGGGTGGCCAACCAGCTCCCTCTCGGCTTGCTCATCCAGCCTGCAGTCGGACAGAAAGTGACCGCTGGAGCCAGCTTTGCCGGCTGGCCGGCAAGCGCCACGCTTGTCTGGCTGACCGTCCTTGCGCTGGCCTTGGCCGTCCTCAACCACATAGCCGGAGTGCGAGCCACGGGACGCGCCCTCGGGGCCGTGGACCACATCCACCACGCGCCGCTGCTCGCGCCCATCTATTCCGTGGCGGAGAAGGGCTTGATAGATCCCTACAACGTCGGCAGGTGGGTGATAAAAGGAATTGCCGCGGCGCTCTGGGGCGTCGACAGGGCTTTTGACTGGGTCTATGAGACCGTTGCCGTTGGCTTGGCCCAGGGCATCTCGCGGATGGCCCGGTTCTTCCACAACGGAAACGTCAACAGGTACGTGCTGTGGTCCATCGCCGGAGCAGCAGTCGTGGTCCTTGCAGCCCTTGCCGTCCTTGGGGGTGGAAAATGAGTCACCTTCTCCTTCTTGTGCCATTCGCCGCCCTCATCATCGCAAACCTCCTCCCCCGCTCCGCGCGTCCCGCGGCCGCGGGCATTGCATTCGGCGTGCTTGCCGTGCAGACCATCGTCGTGGCCCTGCCGCCGCTGGGGCTTGCCGACTGGTCGGCGCTGAATCCCGTGGACGCAGCCATCGGCCTTCACGTGACCACGGACAATCTCAGCATCCTCCTTCTCCTGAGCGCGGGACTTGCCGGCATGGCTTCCCTGCTGGCGGCGGGCCCGGGGTTGAAGACGAACCGGGAGAGGTTCCTGTTCTCCAACCTCGTCCTGGTGGCACTGATCGGGATCAACGGGATCTCCATGGTGCGGGACCTGTTCTCCCTGTACGTGTTCATCGAGGTGACTGCCATCGCCACGTTCATCCTTGTTGCCCTTCGCCACGGCCTGGAGGCCTATGAGGGGGCATGGAAATACATCATCCTCTCGGCGGTGGCAAGCGTCCTCATGCTTTCCTCCATCGCCCTGTTCCTGCTGGTGGAAGGAGGCGCTTCGCTGGAAGCCGTCGCTCATTCCCTGGCTTCCCCGGGACCCATTCCGTGGATTGCGGCGGCTCTTTTCCTTTCCGGGCTCTTCATCAAAGGCGGCCTTGTCCCGTTCCACGGATGGCTGGCTGACGCGTACAGCTCGGCCCCTGCCCCGGCGTCGATCTTCATGGCAGGGATCGTGACAAAGGCATCCGGCGTGTTCGCCCTCATGCGGCTCTCCCAATCGGTCTTTGCCGATGCCCTGCCCGCGCGCTGGATCTTCCTTGTGATCGGTACGGTGACATTGGTGGTCGGGGCCTTCCTGGCGCTGACCCAGTCCGACATGAAGCGCATGCTTGCCTATTCCAGCGTGAGTCAGATCGGCTACATCGTCCTGGCCCTGGGGGGCTCACCCCAGCTGGGGATCGTGGCCGCGGCCCTCCATTTCTTCAACCACGCCGTCTCCAAGAGCCAGCTCTTCGCAAATGCCCAGGCCATCGAGGAGCAGGTGGGAGCCATCTCCATGGACCGCATGGGCGGCCTGGGCTCCCGCATGCCTGTCACGGCCGGCACATCGGCCGTGGCCTCCCTGTCGATTGCGGGGCTGCCTCCCCTTGCGGGGTTCTGGAGCAAGCTGCTCATCGTGATCGCTCTCTGGCAGGTCGGACAATACGCCTTTGCGGCCATTGCCATCCTCACCAGCCTCATCACCCTGGGGTACTTCCTGTCCCTGCAGAGACGGGTGTTCTTCGGCACTCCACTTGCGGAATGGGCGTCCGTGAAAGAGGCCGGAGGGAGGCTCCTGGTGCCCGCGCTGGCCCTGTCCCTGGTGACGGTCGCGCTCGGGCTCGGATTCCCCTTTGTCCTGTCCATGCTTCTGGGAGGCGGCCAATGACCCTCATGACGGTTCTCCTGGTCCTGCTTGTGCTGGCGGCCCTGTGGGCGTCAATGACGACGCTCCTCCTGCGCGCCACCATTGCCCTTGCCCTTGCAAGCGCAATGCTCGCGGTGATCATGTATACCCTCGGAGCAACGATTGCCGCGGTGCTGGAGCTTTCCGTCTGCGCCGGGCTGATCTCCGTCGTATTTGTCAGCATCATCAGCCTCACGCAGAGAAAACCCTTCAAGGACTACGTTGTGCGGCGGATGAGCCGGCTCACCCGGTTCTGGCCGCTTCCCCTGCTGATGATTGCCGCGGGGGTGGGGTTGTCGATGGTCCACACGCCCGTGCAGGTCGCGCTCCCCGTGCCGGGTGCTGAGGGAGACGTTCGCGTGGTGCTGTGGAACCTGCGCCAGCTGGATCTCTTCGGACAGATGCTCATCATCCTGGCCGGCGTCATCGGCGTTCTGGTATTATTCAAGAGGGAAGGAAAAGATGACAATTGACATCCCCCAGTCTTTCTGGCTGTACTTCGCGTTTTTCGTCCTGCTCCTCATCGACGGCGCATGGTGCATGCTGGCCACGTTCAACCTCCTTCGGATGCTCATTGGCCTGGAGATCCTGATGAAGTCCGTGACCTTTTTCCTGATCGTCGCAGGCTACCTGAGCCACCGCCTGGCTCTTGCGCAGGCCATGGTGATAACCGTGATCGTGATCGAGGTCGTTGTCGTGGTTGTGGCCGCGGGAGTGATCCTGGGCTTTTTCCGGGCGCACAATTCCCTGAATGTGCGTCATACCCGCACGCTGAAGGGGTAACAGATGTCCATTCTTCTTCTCTTCCCCCCCGTCGCCTTCACCATCGTCCTCATTGTCGTATGGGCTCTCTCCACCGCCTCCGGCACGCTCTCCCTGAAACGCAAGGGGCCGCGCGGGGCGCTTGACAAGCCGTATGCCGGCGGAGAGGATGTGGGCAAGCACAGGTTCCAGCCCGACTACGGCCAGTTCTTCCCGTTCGCATTTTTCTTCACAATCATGCACGTGGTCACGCTGATCGTAGCCACTTCGCCGTCACGGACCCTGGAAAGTCTTTCCATAGCGGTCATCTACGTCCTGGGCGCCCTGCTGGGACTTGTCATGTTGTTTCGGAGGTAACGCCCGTATGAGCGTTTTCCATAGAATCGTGCGCTGGGCTCAGCGCAAATCTCCCTGGATCCTTCACTTCAACACCGGGGCCTGCAATGCCTGCGACATCGAGATCATTGCGGCCCTGACGCCGCGCTTCGACCTGGAACGCCTGGGAGTCCAGCTGAAGGGAACGCCGCGGCATTGCGACATCCTTGCCTGCTCGGGCCCCGTGACCAAGCAGATCCGATCCAGGCTCATCCGCATCTACGAGCAGATACCAGAGCCGAAAATCGTGGTGGCTGTGGGGAGCTGCGCGACAAGCGGCGGCGTCTTCGACGGCCTGTACAACGTGGAGGGGGGCATCGACAAGGCCATTCCCGTCACTGCCTACATCCCCGGATGCCCGGCAAGCCCGCAGGCCATCATCGACGGGTTCGTCAAGCTGATCAAAAAGCTCGAGGAGCAGAAATGAGCGCTACCGAGACTGTGAAGTCGGAGCTGGAGGCGCGCTTCCCGTACCTGGCCGGCGCGGTACGCGTCCAGAGGGAAAGACGCCTGTGGATCGACGTGAAGCAGGAAAGCTTCACCGAGGTCTTCGAGCACCTGGTGAAGACGCTGGGCTTCTCCAACCTGTGCACCATCACGGGCCTGGACCTTGGCGCGGAGCTGGGGTTCATCTATCACCTCGCGCGTGACGGCGGGATCATGGCCAACTTGAAGACCCAGTGCCCCAAAGGCCAGGCCATCCGCACCGTGACGCCCCTTTTTGCGGGAGCGTCGATCTACGAACGCGAGCTGGAAGACCTCCTGGGCGCGCGCGTGGACGGCCTGCCCCCCGGCCCGCGCTATCCCCTTCCCGACGAATGGCCCACGGACCAGCACCCGTTGCTGAAGGACTGGAAGAAGCCTGCCTCTCTTTCCGAGGAAGCATCAGCACCCGCGGCGCCCGCACCCGCAACGCCCGCACCCTCGGCGCCCGCATCAGCCCCCGCAGACCAGCAAGGAGCACCTCGTGAGTGACATGGAGCACATCGTTTCGATCCCCGTGGGTCCCCAGCACCCTGCGTTGAAGGAGCCGGAAAGCTTCATGGTGGACCTTCGCGGAGAGAAGATAGACGCGGTGCGCATGCGCTTCGGGTACAATCACCGCGGAATCGAAAAGGGGTGCGAGCAGCGCTCCTACACGCAGGACCTTTACCTTGTGGAGCGCATCTGCGGGATCTGCTCCTACGCCCACTCCACGGCTTTCGTGCAGGCGGTGGAGGAGATTGCCGGGCTGGAGATCCCGCGGCGCGCCCTGTACATCAGGACCCTCGTGGCGGAGCTTGAGAGAATCCACAGTCACCTTCTCTGGCTCGGGGTTGCCGGCCACGAGATCGGGTTCGACACCCTCCTCATGTACACCTGGAGAGACAGGGAGCTGGTGATGATCCTGCTTGCTCAGCTCACGGGGAACCGGGTCAACTACGGCCTGAACACCCTGGGCGGAGTGCGCCGCGACATCACGGCAGAGCAGATACCGAGCATCCTCAAGGTGGTGGACTCCCTGGAGGAGCGCACGAAATATTACATCGAGCTCGCCCAGACAGAGGAGACCCTGCGTCAGCGGCTCGCCGGCGTTGGCAAGCTGACAAAAGAGGACGCCATCCTCCTGGGGGCCGTCGGCCCCACGGCGCGCGCCTCGGGGGTGGACCGGGATACCAGGCGGGATGATCCCTACGGCGCGTACCCGGAGGTGTCCTTCAAGGTCGTCACGGACCAACACTGCGACGTGTACGGCAGGACCGTTGTCCGCCTGGGTGAGCTCATGGAGGCCTACTCCATCATCCGCCAGCTGGCCCAGAAAATGCCCGAGGGACCCGTGCTTGTGAAAGCTCCCCGCAGGATTCCTGAGGGTGAGGCACTCAGCCGTTATGAAGCGCCCCGCGGGGAGGATGTCCATTACGTTCGCGGAAACGGAACCGAAAAGCCAGAGCGCGTAAAGGTCAGGGCGCCCACCCTGGCCAACACCCAGGCCGTGGCAAAAATGCTGGAGGACGGCTACCTGGCGGACCTTCCCATCGTGATCGCCGCAATCGACCCGTGCTTTTCCTGCACGGACCGCATGATCGGAATCAAGGATCACGGCAGGAGCGGGCAACGGACCATGAGCTGGGAAGAAGTTTCCCGTTACGGGGTGGATTTCTACAAGCGGAAGGGAATTGATCCCTCCAGGATTTCCCTCCGGGGAGGTTCCACGGCATGATCGCGGTCGTGGCTCTCTTTCAGATGCTTATCTTCCCGGGGTTTCTCTTCCTGATCCTTCTGGGTCTGGCTGGGCAGTTCGTGGACAGGAAACTGTATGCCAGGCTTCAGAACAGGGTGGGCCCCCCGTGGTTCCAGCCGGTGGCGGACTTCTTCAAGCTGCTGGGTAAGGAAGTGGTCATCCCGGAGGAAGCCGACCGGCGGATGTTCCGTCTTGCCCCCGTGTTCGCCCTGGGGGCGGTCATTGCCTCTTCGTTCTACATCCCGTTGTGGAACGTGAACTCCCTCTTCCCCTTCGAAGGGGACCTCATCGTTGTGCTGTACCTCCTTCTTATTCCCACGCTGACGTTCTTCCTGGGGGGCTGGTACTCTCGCTCCGTTTTTTCCACCCTGGGGGCGGTGAGATCCATCACGCAGCTTTTCGCCTACGAGATCCCGCTGCTGATCGCGGTCATCTCCCCCGCCCTTCTGGCGAACACCTGGTCTATTTCCGGAATGGTTCACTATTACTCCGCCCATCCTGGAAGATGGCTGTTCAACCTCATTGGCTTCGCGGTGGCCATAGTCACGCTCCTGGGGAAGCTGGAAAAAGTCCCCTTCGATGCCCCTGAGGCGGAAACGGAGATCGTTGCCGGAACCTTCACGGAGTATTCGGGAAAATTCCTGGCGTTCTTCAGGCTCGCAATCGACACGGAGGCCATTGTCTCCGCTTCCCTCGTTGCCGCCGTGTTCCTCCCCTTTGGATTCGGTCTTGCCCCGTGGCTTGCATTCCTTGTGTACCTGGCAAAGATCCTGTGCATCCTTGCAGTCCTTGCCCTGCTGCGCACGGTGTTCGCCCGGCTTCGCCTCGACCAGATGATCAATTTCTGCTGGAAGGTCGTGGCGCCCATCGCGTTTCTCCAGGTCCTCGTCGATCTTGTCGTGAAGGAGCTCATACAGCAATGAAAGATACCCACCACTGGCGGCCGGGCAGGATGGTCCTGTCGGTGCTCGGCTCCCTGTTCAAGAAACCGGCCACCATCAAATACCCTTTCGCCAGCTTCAAGATGCCGGACCATTTCCGCGGGCAGCCGAAGTTCGATTCTTCGAAGTGCACGGGCTGCCGCCTGTGCATCCGCGACTGCCCGTCCCAGGCAATCACGATCACGAAGGTCGGGGACCGCAAGTTCGAGGCTTCCATCGACCTGGGCAAGTGCGTCTATTGCGCCCAGTGCGCCGAGACGTGCCCCCGCAAGGTGATCGAGATCTCCACTGATTTCGAGCTGGCGCAGACGGATCGCGGAACGCTGAAGGTCACTTTCCATGCCGAGCCCGCAGCTGGCGCCTGCCCTGACGAAAGCGCTGAGAGCCAGGCCTGAGCGGCCCGGCCTCCAGCGCAGGGTCGTCCTGCTGGGAGTCGGCTCGGAGATGCGGGCCGATGACGCGGCCGGCATCCTGATCGCCCAGAGAATAGAATCCCTGCATATTCCCGGAGTGTGGGCCCTTGCAGGCGGCTCCGCCCCGGAAAACCTGACGGGAGAGGTCAGGCAGATCTCTCCCACCCACCTGATCATCATCGACTCCGCCGACATGGGAGCGGCTCCCGGAACACTGCGGCTGGTCGATGTCCAGGAAATCGGCGGAATGTCTTTTGGCACGCACGCGCTGCCCCTGAGCGTTCTGGCAGGCTATCTGGCAAAAGAGACCGGGTGCTCCATCACTGTCATGGGGATCCAGCCCCGGTCCCTGGAGTTCGACGGCGCGCTGTCCCCTGAGGTGGCCCAGGCGGTGGAGGAAGCGGTCCAGGCGCTCGCAAGCTCGCTGGCGCAGGCTCCCGAAGAAGGGTCATGATAAGGACGGCGGCAACAAGAAGCATCACGCTGTTCAAGTAGAACGGGGACGCCTTGCCGACGTTGTCATAGAGCCAGCCCCCCGCCAGAGGACCGATGGCGGTCCCCAGAAAATAGGCGAACGTATACAAGCCGTAACTGACTCCGCGCGCGTCACTTCCGGCGATGTCCGCCACGAAAGCCCGCTCCGCCGGGGACGAGGCCGTGTAGCCCAATGAATCGACTCCCCACAACAAGGCAAGCAGCACAAGGCTGGAAAGCTGCGGAATGAGGGCCGAGGCGAGCGCGCCGATGACGAGACCCAGGGCCATGACGGGCTTGCGGCCGAACCGGTCGGTGACTCTCCCAAGCCGTGAGGGAAGGAAGCTCGAGATCAACGCCGCAGGCAGGTAGGCAATGGCAAGCGTGACCGCCCCGGCCCCAAGCCTGTCCTGGAGGAAAATGACGATGATGGGCCAGACCATTGCGGTTGAGGCCCCGGTAACGAACACAATTCCCATGAGGGCGGCAATCTGAAGCGTCAGGGGGCGCGAGGTTATCCGCGCGCCTGTCCGCGGGCGCGTTTCGCCGACCCGGCGGGCTCCCAGGACAAATCCGCCGCACGCCGCCGCGGCGTAAACTCCGAACAGCACCGGCCAGGTGATTTCCCAGGCCAGCCCGGCAAGCTGCATGAGACCGATGCCCAGGAGACCCGGCAACACGCCGACAAGGGCGCCCCTGTTCGTCGCTTCATCGATCGCGCCAAAACCCCTGCCCCTGCGGTCAGCCGTGCTGACGTCGGCCACGATTGCGTACGCCGACAGCCAGAGCAGCGCCTGCCCCATGCCCTGGACGAGGCGCCCGATGCCGAGCACGAGCACGGATTTGGCGGCGCAGAGCAGCGCCATGGAAACAGCGTAGGAAGCAAGCCCGGCCAGGAAAAAGGGCCTGCGCCCCCAGCGGTCCAGGATGCGGCCCAGGAAAGGACGAACGATCACGGGCACCAGCGCGGCGGCGGAGAACAGGGCCCCGATCTCGAATGCCGACGCTTTGAGCATCCTGCCGTAGATGGGCAGGGCGAAGGAGAGCACGCCGAGGGGAAGGGATACCAGGAACGTGGCCTTCCAGAGGGCATTGAGTGTCCCCGAGTCCGCTTTCGCGGGCGTCGTCATGAGACGTGTATAATGCGCGGTCCCCACCCGGTCAAGAGAAGGTCCGCCGCCTTGACATCACGCCCGACGAACGCCATTTTCAGAGTGTGGGGGCGCCTGACATCATCATCCCTTTTCCACAGGGGGAAAACGGATTCGCCGAATGCGGGGACAGCTCGGCGTACGCCATGGCCTACGTGCGTCCGGAGACGAACAACGTGCTCTACGAGCGGGCAATTCTCTCCGGGCTGCGCGCGCACGGGAAGATCATCTACTGCGCAAATCTTGCCGGCCGCATCTTCCTGAGCGACTTGATTCTTGAGCAGCATTACCCCACCCAGTTCAAGTTCGCCCGGGACCCCTGGGGCCAGCTCTCACGGTTCCCTGAGATCCGAAGCCGCGTAGAGGAGCATTTCGGCCTTTCCCTGGACCATGCCCGGCTGCTCGGTTCCTTCGAGGCCGTGCAAGCCCTGGGGATGAGTGAGGAGGGTCTTTTCGAGACCATTGTCCCTGCGACGGACTACCTTGGCTGCTGGGGGCAATCCTTCAAGAGACTGGCCGGCGTCCTCGTGGTAAATCCGAACCTGCCGGCAATCGTCAAGCGCCACGCGCTGCCTGCAAACGTCTTTTCCGTCGTCGTCAGCTCCCGTTCCAGCTCCGTCGGCTTCTTCGATGCCGTCAACGAGGCCGTCTTCAAGGAGATTACGTCAAGCTCCGAAACTCCGGTCATTGACGGGGAAAAGCTGGATTCGCTGGTCTGGTCCGAGAAGATCAGGCGCACGTACCATCTGTCTTCGAATCATCTGATGGCAATGTTCGATATGCCGGATTTTGTCTACACGGGAGAGGGTCAACGGCTTTTGCCGGCTCGAGACTCCCCTGGGCCGATGGCTGGTGAAAAACACTACCGTCACGGCGGAGCGCCTGCAAGCCATGAAGGCATCCCCCCTTGTCCGCCGAAGGGATTCGACCCTCGTCTACCTTCCCACGGCCGCCCGCGGTATGGCGCTGAACCAGATCAGGTTGCTGATGGAGGACCTTCAGCCCGTCTCCGAAGATGACGCACCAGGTACAATGCCAGGAGCAGCGCCAGGATGACGATCACCGCGATATCGATGAAATGACTGAAACGCATCACGGCGTCCCAGTTCTTTCTGAGCGTGTACCCCAGCCACGTGAGGAATGAGTTCCAGAGGCCGGCTCCCAGGATGGTGAAGATGATGAAACCAGGGAGGCGCATCCGCCCCATCCCTGCCGGTATGGAGATGAGGTGGCGGACAATGGGAATGAACCTGCTCACGAGGATGGTCACGCCCCCCCGCTTCTGGAAAAAGCGGTCAGTCCATGCGAGGTCCCGCTGATCCAGAAGGAGAAACCTGCCCCAGCGGGTCACAAACGGCCTTCCCCCGAACCTTCCGATGGCATAACCGATCAGGGATCCGATGATGCTGCCAAGCGTGGCGAACGCGACCACCCAGGCCGGCGCCAGGGTCCCGTCCGCCACCAGGAATCCTGCGAAAGGCATGACCGCTTCACTTGGCACGGGGAGCACCATGCTCTCCGCCACCATGAGGATGAGGACGCCGGCGTAGCCGATGCTCCCGATGATCCTCGTGCCAAGCTGGGCAATGGCCTCGGTTATTCCCACAGCAGGACCCTTTCGTCGGCCTTTCGGCCATCCATGGCCTCGGCCTCCTTCGCCATCCCTGGCTTCAGAAGTTCGCTGCGCTCTTCCCTTCAGCCCTCGAGAATCCGCCGCGCTTGGAGAACCAGAAGGAGCCCAGGATAATGACCACGCACGCGGCTCCCGCGATGGCAACGCCCACGGACATGGTCAGAGAGATGAGCAGGGGCGCGGCCAGCAGGGAAACGAGGTTGATGACCTTGATCATGGGGTTGAGCGCGGGGCCCGAAGTGTCCTTCAAGGGATCTCCCACCGTGTCACCGATCACCGATGCCTTGTGGGCTTCCGAGCCCTTGCCGCCGTAAAGACCGTCTTCGATTGTCTTCTTTGCGTTGTCCCATGCGCCGCCCGAGCTTGCCATGAAGACCGCCAGCAGCTGCCCTGAAAGGATGACGCCTGCCAGGAACCCGCCCAGCGCCTCGACGTGGAGAAGGAGCCCTACCGCGATGGGGGAGAGAACGGCGATCAAGGCCAACGGAATGAGCTCCCGCTGGGCCGCTTTCGTGCACAACGACACCGTCTGGCCGTAGTCCGGCTTGACCTTCCCTTCCAGGAGGCCGGGGATCCGGAACTGGCGCCGCACTTCCTCAACTATGAGACCGGCGGCGCGCGCAACCGAGTTCACCGTGAGGGACGAGAAAAGCCAGGGGATGGTGCCGCCGATGAGCATGCCGATGAAAACGTTGGGCACCGAGATCCGTATTCCCGTGGCCAGCAGCCACGTTTCCTTCGCAAATCCCAGAGTCTTCTGCACCAGGGTCACATCGGTGAGGAAAGAACCGAACAGCGACACCGCGGCAATGACGGCGGAGCCGATTGCCACGCCCTTGGTGATGGCCTTGGTGGTGTTCCCCACCGCATCCAGGTCAGCCATGATCTGGCGCGCCTTCTGGTCCAGCCCGGCCATCTCCCCGATTCCGTTGGCGTTGTCGGAGATGGGGCCGAAAGAGTCCATGGCCACGTTGTTGCCCGTCAGGGTCAGCATTCCGATACCGGTCATTGCCACGCCGTACAGGACATACGTGACGTCCTGGCCCCAGTAGATAAGAACAGCGGCAAGAATGGTCAGGCCGATGACGAGGGCCTGCCAGACCGTAGCCTCGAACCCGACCACCAGGCCTCGGAGGATGACGGTGGCAGGGCCGGTGCGGGTGGCGTTGGCGATGTCCTTGACCGGCTTGTGATGCGTGTCAGTGAAGTACTTGGTCAGCTCGTCCAGCGCGATTGCCAATATGATACCGACGCCCACGGAAAGGAACGCGCGCCACTCATGCATGTAGAGCATGGCAAGGATGAAAAATGCCACCATTGAAATGGCCGCGGATGAGTAGAACCCCCGGTTGATGGAGGAGAGGGCGTTCTCATTCCCGCCGTCCTTGCGGCCTCGGACGAGGTACGTGCCGACGATGGAGGAAAGCACGCCGATCCCGCGCACCAGAAGCGGGAAAATGATCCACTTCAGGTCACCGGTTGCCATGACAAGCGCCACGCCGAGGATCAACCCCGAAACAATGGTCACCTCGTAGGACTCGAAGATGTCCGCTGCCATCCCCGCGCAGTCCCCGACGTTGTCGCCCACCAGGTCGGCAATGACCGCCGCGTTTCGCGGGTCATCCTCAGGCATCCCTGCCTCGACCTTCCCGACGAGGTCTGCGCCGACGTCAGCCGCCTTGGTATAGATCCCGCCGCCTACCCTCATGAACAAGGCAAGGAGGGTCCCACCGAAGCCGAAGCCCAGAAGCGCGTCCGGCGCGTCCATCCCCATATAGAGGAAGATGGCCGTACCGCCCAGCAGCCCAAGGCCGTCAGTGAGCATCCCCGTGATTGTTCCCGATCGATACGCGATCTTCAGCGCGTCAGCGAAACTGGTACGCGCGGCCGCCGCCACGCGGACGTTGCCCTGGACGGCCATGCGCATCCCGAACTGCCCGACAAGCAGGGAGAAGACCGCGCCCATGATGAACGCTATGGCCCGGGCAAACCCGACGAGCAGCCTGATCTGGCCGTCCGAGTAACCCGCGAACCGGGTGTTCGCCGCCTCGCTGGGGGCCACAAGGTACACGGAGAAGAACAGGACAACCGTCAGGACAAGGATCAGAGGGATGATGGTCCGCAGCTGCCGGCCCAGGTACGCATCCGCCCCTTCGCGGATTGCGTTCCAGATGACCTGCATCTGCGAGCTGCCCTTGTCAAAGCGAAGGACCTGTCGTCTCAGAAGGAGCGCGTAGAGCAGACCGAGGACGGCGATGCCTAGCACCACCCACAGGGATACGCTTTCGAACATGGTTGCGTTGGACAGATGGGACATGAGAATTCCTCCACTCGGCGCCGAATGCGGCTTGAAAATGCGGGAGTCTGCTGTGAAACAGGAGCTCTTGGATTCCGCGCCGGCAAGTACAAACGGCGATCAAAGAACCCATGGTAGACTATGGAAAGAAATCGCACATGTCAAGGGAGAGAGAGAAAAATGTGACGGCCTCGACAGCGTCCGGCGCGCCGACTATACTGGGAGGCCAAGCCACGAACAAGGAGGCAGGTATGGAAGGACGGTCGAAATCCGCCATCGTCGTGGGGGCCATCCTCATTGCGCTGGGGGTATTCTTCCTGGTCACACGCTTCGCGCCGGGCTTCTTCGGCGTGTTCTCCTGGCCGTACATCATCATCGGCATCGGGATCGTCTTCCTGGTCATCGCCCTTGCAACCTGGACGCCGGGTCTTGTCGTGCCGGCCTGTGTCATTGGCGGGATCGGCGGCATCCTGTACTGGCAGAACCAGACAGGCGCGTGGGACACCTGGTCGTACGCATGGGCCCTGATACCCGCGTTCAGCGGCGTGGGCGTGTTCCTCAACGAGTCGATGGAAGGGCGACCCGTCAAGGGGCTCGTTGACGGAGGGTGGCCCATCCTCATCGGCCTGCTCCTGTTCTTCCTCTTCGGCTCGTTCTTCGGCCGCCTCCCCTGGCTCGGGCCCTGGTGGGCGGTGGTGCTGATCGTCATCGGCGTGCTTGTCCTTCTTCGTCCCCTGGTGCGCAGGGGAAGGAGCCAGAAGCAATGAGACGCTGGAGCGTCGTCGTCGGAATCATCCTCGTCCTGATCGGAATCTCCGCCATCCTCCAGGCGGTGTTCGGCATCGGGTGGGTCTTCTGGCCGCTTGTCCTGATTGGCGCGGGGCTCTGGCTCATCTCGGGGTTTTCCCGGGGGAGCCTGGGCCGCGTTCCCCATGAGCAGACGTCCATCCCGCTGGAGGGCGCCAAAGAGGCCACTGTCACGGTGCGCCATGGCGCGGGTCGCCTGCTGATCGGCGGCGGGCTGGCGGCGGCGAATGACCTGCTCCTGGCAGGCACTTTTGGCGGCGGGCTTTCGGCGTCACGCAGGCGGGAAGGCGATCGCCTTGTGGTGGACATGCGCGTGAAGGACAGGGACGTCTCACACTACATTTTTCCCTGGACTCGGGGATGGGCGGGCCTCCTGGATTGGGACTTCACGCTTGCCACGGGGATCCCGCTCACGTTGAACCTCGAAACAGGCGCCAGCGAAAGCAGGCTCAGCTTGACTGACCTGAAGGTCCGGGAGCTGCGGGTGAAGACCGGGGCCAGCTCTACGACAGTGGACCTGCCTTCAGGGGCCGGCACAACGCGCGTGATGGTGGAATCCGGGGCTGCGGCGGTCCGCTTGAGGGTTCCCAACGGGGTGTCTGCTTCCATCCAGGTGCGCAGCGCGCTGGCGGGCATTCACGTGGACAGGTCCCGGTTTCCCCAGGCGGGCGGCGGCTACCGCTCTCCCGACTATGAGAGCGCCGTCAACAAGGTGGAAATCTTCGTGGAAACAGGGGTGGGGTCGGTCGACATTTTCTGAAGTATCTTTGCCTTACGATGAGGCAAAGAGCCGGTTCTGTTCCCCTTTTGTGCGCAGCGCTGGCCTTCGTGCTGGCGTCCTGCCAGGTCCGCGCCGGGTTGATCAGTTTTGTCGCCGCGGACGGAAACGTGCACGTCATTGACCAGGCCGGTGCGGGTGACAAAGCCCTGACTGGCGATGCCGGCTCCCGCGCCGGCACTTCCGTGCTCTACACTGCCGTGACGTGGTCACCGGACGGGAAACAAGTGGCCTTCGCCCGGTATACCCTCGCCTCGGACACGGTCTCAGAGGCGTCTTTGTACAATGCCCGGCCGGCGGGCGGCGGCAGCGTCCGCCTGTTCACCTCAAATCGCATCCAGCCTTTCTACCTCTGCTGGTCTCCCGACTCCCGTCGGATCAGCCTCCTCTCCCAGGTCAAGGGTGAAAGTGATCTGGAGCTGGGAGTCTCGCCGGCGGGCAAAGGTGAGGCGTACACGGTGGTCGACCGGGGGGCGCCCTACTACTGGGACTGGCTTGCCGACAGCGCCACCATCGCGGCGCATGCGAACGCGCAACGCGGCGGTCCCCTGGGTGAGCGGCTCTCCCTGATCAACCTTGATCCTGTCCCGCGCAGGACGGATGTGCCCGTCCAGACCGATCTCTTTCAGGCCCCAGATGTCACACCGGACGGAAAGAGCGTCGTCTACGTCAGGGGGACCTACGACAACTTCGATCTGCATCTACGGCGGCTGGACGGATCTGCCGAGCGCATAATTACATCGGACGCAGGGAATGCGTATTTTGCCATCTCGAGAAACGGCAAACGCCTGGCGTACCTTGCGGCGCCCAGCGTGCAGCCGGTGCCGCAGGGAATGCTCAGCATAGCCTCCCTTGAGGGATCCACGGCTCCGGTAAAGGTCGCGGAAACCCCGGTGCTCGCGTTCTTCTGGGCCCCCGACAGCAGGAGGCTGGCGTTCATCATGCCGGATTCTTCCGGCAACCTGGACCCCATGTTTCAGAACAGCGAAACCCAGCTGAACATCAGGCTCGCAGGCTGCGATGTCGAAACAGGAAAGACCTGGACCATTGCGCGGTTCCCGGCAACCAGGGGGCTGCTCACCATCATTCCCTTCTTCGATCAATACCAGAGATCAGCCACCATCTGGTCTCCCGACAGCAGATACGTCGTATTCACGGCCATCTCATCACAAGGCGAGCCCGCGGTGTACGTTGCGCCGGCGGACGGCCGGGCCAAGCCGAGATTTCTGACTGCCGGGGACTCGGCGTTCTGGTCCCGGAAGTAGACCCTATTTTTTCTGCAGGAACGTGCCGTCCCGAAGCTGGGCATACGCCTGGCGAAGCTCATCAGGCGTGTTCATCACGATGGGACCTTGCCACGCCACCGGCTCGCCAATGGGCTTTCCTGAGACAAGCAGGAAGCGGATCCCCTCCTCTCCCGCCTGGACCGTGACCTCGTCCCCGGAGTCGAACAGGACAAGGGACCGGTTTTCGGCCACGACGCCTGCATCCCCTGGCTCGGCCCCCACGTACTCGGTGGCCACCGGCCGGGGACCGGATGCGTTCATGAACCTGCCGGAGCCCGCAAAGACATAAGCGAAAGCGTGGCGGGAGGTCTCCACGGGGATCGATTTCCTCCGGTTGGGCGGAACCGACACATCGATGTAGTGAGGCTCCGAAGCCACCCCCACGACGGGGCCCGTGGCTCCCCAGATGGTGCCGCAGACCACGCGGACCCTGGTTCCGTCATCATCGGTGACCTGGGGGATGTCCGCCGCATGGATCTCCTGGTATCGGGGGGCCGTCATCTTCAGGGACGAAGGCAGGTTGGACCACAGCTGAAACCCGTGCATCCTGCCCTTCTGGTCGCCCTTGGGCATCTCCTGGTGGATGATTCCGCGGCCCGCCGTCATCCACTGCACGTCCCCTTCGGAGATCGTTCCCCGGTTGCCCATGCTGTCACCGTGATCCACGGTGCCCGAAAGGACGTACGTGATGGTCTCGATCCCCCGATGCGGATGCCACGGGAATCCCGCCAGGTAGTCCTGGGGGCGATCATTTCGGAAATCGTCCAGGAGAAGAAAGGGGTCGAAGCTTTCGGTGTCACCGAACCCGAAAGCCCGCCGCAGCCTGACACCGGCGCCTTCTATGGTGGGCTGCGCGGTTATGAGGTCCTTGACAGGTCGTATTGACATGGCCCCTTTAATATAACGAGGCCGTCAATCGTGGCAATCCAGTTCCTGCGTGTCTGGGCAGGGTCCCCCTGACGTAGAAGGAATTTCGAACAAGAAGGCGCGCCGCGTGGCGCGCCTTCCTGAATGCAGATCCCGCCAAAGCGCGGTAACGTACAGTTCAACGAACGGGCCGTACATTACCGGCGTTTCGCGCAAGCCGGCGCACCGGAAACTCAACCCTTTGCCAGCGTGTCCGTCCAGGCAAGCCCCTTCTCAATGACAGCCACCATCTCGTCGATCTGCTGCTTGTTGATGATGATGGGCGGCGAGATGAAGATGTAATCCCAGTTGCAGTACAGGTACAATCCGTTCTCCATGAAGATCTTGCCGAGCTGGCCGGAGACGTTCCTGATGGAGTCATTGAACCCTGCAATGGGCTTCTTGGATTTCTTGTCGGCCACAAGCTCGATGCACGCCCACAGCCCGACGCACCTGGTGTCACCTACCGAGCAGTGCTTCTTCTCCAGCTCCTTGAGCTTCTTCGCGAGATAGTCGCCGTTCTCCGCTGACTGCTTGATGAGGTTTTCTTTCTTGTACACTTCGATGTTCGCTACGCCGCACGCGCAGGCCAGCGCATGCCCGGTATAGGTAAGCCCGCTCACGAACTTGCGCTCCTGGAAGTAGTCCCAGATCTTCTTGGTCCAGATGGTTGCGCCCAGCTGGATGTATCCCGAAGTGATTCCCTTTGCCGTGGTCATGATGTCGGGGACAATGCCGTAGTGCTCGATGCCGAACCACTTCCCTGCCCTGCCCCAGGCAGACATGACTTCATCCACGATGAGAAGTATCCCGTTCTCATCGCACAGTTGGCGCAGCCCTTTCATGTAGTTTATGGGCGGCGGTATGATCCCGTTGGTCCCCACGATCGGCTCGATGATAATCGCAGCCACGGACTTGGGATTGTCGTACATGAGCTGTTCTTTGAGAACAGCAAGGGTTTTCTCGCCGCACTCCTGCTCGTCCTTGGATCCGAAGGGGCAGCGGTAGGGATACGGTCCGAAGAAGTGCACGACGCCGGGAATGCCCGGCTCAGCGGGCCAGCGACGCGGATCCCCGGTCACCGTGATTGCACCGGCAGTCGCCCCGTGATAGCTCTTCCACGCGGAGTAGATCTTGTGCCTGCCGGTGAACCAGCGGGCCGACTTTATTGCGTTCTCATTCGCTTCCGCCCCGCCGTTGGTGAACATCACGTAATCCAGGTCACCGGGGGTGACTTCCGCCACCATGGAGGCCAGCTTCGCTTTGGACTCGGTGCCGAACCCGGGCGCGACATAACACAGCTTGTCCATCTGCGCCTTCATGGCGTCGAGGACATGCTTGTTGCCGTGCCCCAGGTTGATGTTCAGGAGGCCTGCGCAGCCGTCCACAATCCGCCGTCCGTCCGTGTCGTACATGTAGATGCCCTCGGCATGGTCAATCACTGTTGGTGTGAACCCGCCCTGGGCTTTCCAGCTGTAGATCACGTGCTGCCGGTCAAGTTTCTGCAGTTCTGCAGTATTCATTGAGTCTCCTCTCCTTAGCGCTCGTTTGCGGTCTTCAGGAGGCAGCTCAGGAGCACGTTCGCCCCTGCTTCGCAGTCCTCCCACTTCGTATTCTCCACCTCGACATGGCTCCGCCCGCCGATGCTGGGGACGAAAATCATGGCCGTGGGGCAGACCTGGTTCATATAGCTTGCATCATGCCCCGCGCCGCTCACCATAGGGTGGGTGGAGTATCCCAATTCCTTCGCAGTGTCCAGCACCCTCTGGACCAGCTTCTCGTTGAACGGGGCATGGGGGCAGCGCCACGTCTCCTCGATGCGAATGGGAGTTCCCCGCCGGGCCGCGATCTCCTGGAAGTCCTTTTTCAACATCTCCCATCCCCGAAGCGCGTGATCGTCATCCCAGGAGCGGATGTCCACGGTGAAGTGGACCTTGTCCGGGATGATGTTTCGCGAGTTGGGTCCGTTCTGGATCTCCCCGACGGTGGCAACCATGTTGCCTTTCATCCGGTCCGGGAGCGTGTTGGCGGCCAGGATCATTTCCGCGGTCGCGCACAAGGCATCATGCCTGCCTTCCATGGGCGTGGGCCCCACCTGGTTGGCCTCCCCTTGCAGGTACACGTCGTACCAGTGGAGGCAAAGGATGCCCTTGGGCGCTCCGATGGTCTTTCCCAGCCGCTCCAGCATGGGCCCCTGCTCGATGTGATACTCGAAATAGGCATGTGTGGGCCATTTCCTTGCCGGCGCGGATCCCTTGTAACCGATCCGCTCCAGCTCATCGCCCTGTTTTTTTCCGTTTATATCCGTGCGCGAATACGCCCAGTCACGCTCCAGGGCTCCCGCCCACACGCCGGAGGACACCATTGCGGGGGCAAACCGGGACCCTTCCTCGTTCGTCCAATCCACGATGATGAGCGGCCGTTCCGTCTCCATCTTGTTGTCATAAATGGTCCGCATGGCCTCCAAAGCGCCCATGACACCCAGGATCCCGTCGAACCGCCCGCCCTTGGGCTGCGAGTCGACGTGGGAGCCGAACATGACCGGTTCCAGCTTGTCGTTATTCCCCGATTTGCGGCCGAAGATGTTTCCCATCTCGTCAACCGTCACGGTGAGCTTGATCTCCTTCAGCCACTTCACAAACAGGTCACGGGCCTTCTTGTCCTCATCCGAAAGAGCCAGGCGATGGACCCCGCCGGCGGGAGTAGCGCCGATCTTCGCCATCTCCTCCAGGCTGGCCCGAAGACGGGCGCCGTTGACTCTCAATTTCGCTGTTTCCATGGGCACTCCTCCGTGTGGTGTGATTGCAGGGCGGGAAAAAGCGCCCCCTCCAGCCGGAAGGGGCGCACGTCTTGCTGCTGGATCAGAATGCGGAGAGGGGCTGCCTCTTCACGAACCTGCCGCGCCCGGCTTCGCCGACGAACTTCATCTGGTCATCCGCCCACTCCGCCACGCGCTTGCCCCGAGAATACACGATGTCGGGCATCCCTGTCATCTCGAAGCCTTCCCAGGGGGTGTAGTCCACGTTCTGGTGCAGCTTCTTCTGGGTGATCTTGAATTTGCGCTTCGGGTCGAACACCACGATGTCGGCATCCTTGCCGGCCGCCACCGCGCCCTTGTCCGCCAGGCCGAACGTCCGCGCCGTGCCCGTGGAGACGACATCGACCATCCTTTCCAGGGTAATGCGGCCTTTCACCACTCCCTCCGTGTGCATGAGCATGAGCATGGTTTCTATGCCGGGCGCTCCGTTGGGGATCTTCTTGTAATCATCCTTGCCGGCCATGTCCTTCTGCCCCTTGAAGTTGAACGGGCAATGGTCGGTTCCGATGGTCTGGACGTCGCCGTCCCTGAGGCCCTGCCACAGCTCGTCGCAGCTCTCCTGGGGACGCAAGGGCGGGGACATGACGTACTTGGCGCCGTTCCAGTTCGGCTCATTGTAGCGTTCCTCGTTCAGCGTGAGGTACTGCGGACAGGTCTCGGCGTGGATGCGCACCCCCCTGTCCCTGGCCTGCTTGATCTTCCACAGCCCGCGGCTGGAGGAAAGGTGAACGATATAGATGCGGCTGCCCGTGAACTCCACCGCCTTTGCGGCCCTGTCCACGGCCTCTTCCTCAGCCATCACCGCGTGAGCCCACGCGTGGTTGATGGGCGCCGCAAGCTTCCCCTCCTCGGCGAACCGCTCGTTCAGCCGGCGGATCATGTCGAAGCTCTCCGCGTGCACCTGCACCAGCCCGCCGTGTTTCTTCGTTTCCTCCAGCAGGCGGATCATCGTGTAGTCATCCACCCTGAAATCATAGAACAGGAAGATCTTGAAGCTCGGCGTGCCGTATTCGTGGATGGCTTTTTTCACCTCGTCGATGACCTCCGGGCGCGCATCGGTGACTCCGGGATGGATGCTGAAGTCCACCACGGACTTGCCGCTTGCCTTGCCCTTCTGGCGCTCCACGGCGTCACGCAACATCTCACCCTTGTTCTGGAGGCTGAAGTCGATGATGGTGGTGGTGCCTCCGCAGGCGGCCGCCACGGATCCGGTCTTCCAGTCATCGGAGGAAGTCGTGCCCATGAATGGCATTTCGATATGTGTGTGCGGATCTATGGCGCCAGGCAGGATGTACTTTCCGGCAGCGTCAACCGTTTCATCCGCTTTCACGGTGAGGCCCGAGCCGATGGACTTGATCTTCTCCCCTTCGATATACACGTCCGCGGTGTATGAGCCCGTTGACGTGACGACAAGCCCGTTCTTTAAGAGTACGCTCATGACCCTCCCTCCTTTACGCGCCTTTGAACGGCGCCACTTTCACCTGCTTCTGGAAAGCCGCCTCCTTGATGGGCGTATGCTGCCGGGCCCAGCCCTTGGGTTTCTCCTTGAAGCTGATGAGCTCGGGAACGGGGCAGATGAAGCTGCAGATCATGCAGCTCAGGCACTTGTCCTCATCGAGCTTGGGCCTTCTCTTCTCAGCCTCCCACTCCAGGGCCTGGCCGCCCGCATCATGACACACGATGTAGCACTGCCCGCACCCGACGCACTTTTCCAGGTCATACTGGGCCACTCCCTGACGTTTCAGGTCGAAGTTATCCGTGGTCTTCAGGTGCGGCAGGCTCTTGCCAATCAGGTCCGCCATGCTCGTGATCCCGCGGGAAACCATGTAGTCGGTGATTCCCTCGATCATGTCCTCCACGATGCGATACCCGTAGTGGATGATGCCCGTCGTCACCTGGATCGTGGTTGCGCCCACTAGCAGGTACTCCAGCGCATCGATCCACGTCTCCACGCCGCCCATGGCGGACAACGGCAGGTCCAGCTCGGCGCACTGCGCCATTTCCGCGATGAAATGCAGGGCAATGGGTTTTATCGCGGAGCCCGAGTAGCCGCTCATGGCCCCCACTCCGAAGACGTTCGGCTTCGGGACAAGGTCATCCAGCCCGATGCCGGAAATCGCCCGGAACGTGTTGACAGCCGAGATGCCGTCCGCCCCGCCTTTCTTGGCGTAGATGGCCGGCTCCGTCATGTCGGTGATATTCGGAGTCATTTTTGCCAGGACGGGGATCTTCACCGCCTTCTTGACCGTGGCGGTGAACTTCTCCAGCAGGTGGAAGGCCTGGCCAACCTTGTGTCCCGACCCCTCCACGGTCATGTGGGGGCATGAGAAGTTCAGCTCCAGCATGTCCGCCCCGTGGTCTTCCGCGGCTTTTGCGAGCCAGCCCCATTCCTCGTTGGAAAATCCCATGATGCTGGCGATGATGGGCCGATCGGGATATTTCTTTTTCAGGTACAGGTAATCCGCCAGGTTGTCCTTGAGAGGCCTGTCGGAAATCTGCTCCACGTTCTGCAGGCCCACGAGGTGCTTCTCCTCATAGTGGTACGGCGCCATGCGCGGGGAAGGATGGATGATGGGTATCCGGTCGGAGTTCAGCGTCTTGTAGCACACGCCCCCCCAGCCGTGTTCAAATGCCCTTTCCACCATTTCCGCGCTGTTGGAAACCGGTGAGGAAGAAAGCAGGAACGGGTTCTTGAACGTCACCCCGCAGAAGCTCACGGAAAGATCGGTTCTTTGTTTTGTCGACATGGCAATTCCCCCTCAGCTCAGCGCTTCCCGGATTGCGCGGGCTGCAAGCTTCCCATCCTGCACCGCCTCCACGACAAGACCTGGCCCTCGCACGATGTCTCCCCCCGCAAAGATTGCTTTCGCCGACGTCTTGCCCGTCTTGGAGTCCGCCAGGATGAGGCCTTTGCGGTCCACTTTGATGGCGCCCGACCAGTCGGCGGAATCCACCCTGTTCCCAATGGCTTCGATTGACACCTGGACTTCCAGGGTCCAATCGGTGCCCTTGATCTCCGACGGTGCGCGCCGGCCGGAAGCGTCTTCCTGGCCAAGGCGGGTGCGCACCAGGGTGATGCCCGAAAGCCTCCCCTGGGAATCAGCCTGGTATCCGGTGGGCTGGTTCAGCGCAAGGAAGTGCGCTCCCAGCCGCAGCGCGGCAAGGCGCTCATCCTCCTCTGCCGGCATCTGGGAAAAGGACCTGCGGTAGATGAGGAATGCATCCCGCGCGCCCAGCTTAAGGGCTGACTGGATGCAATCCATTGCGACACTGCCGCCGCCGATCACCGCGACTGACTTCCCTTCGACCTGGCCCGCCAGCTCCGCGATGCGTCCTTCGCGCAAGGCCGCAAGGAACTGGACCGAGGTGAAAACGCCCTTCGGCTTGCTGGCGCCCGGGATCTGCTCCGCTCCCCAGAGACCGGGGGCAAGGAAAACGGCCGTATAGCCCTGGGACAGGAGTTTTTCGGCTCCCCGGGCTCCATCCACGCGGGTGCCACAGACGAACTTCACGCCCAGGGATTCGATTTCCGCAAGCTCGTGCGTGAGGAAATCAGCGTCAAACCGATACGCAGGCACGCCGTAGCGGATGACCCCTCCCGGCTGGGCCCGCTCTTCGAAGACCGTCACGCTGAACCCATGGCGCGCAAGCTCCGCGGCGCACGAAAGCCCGGCCGGCCCCGAGCCGACAACCGCGACTTTTTCCGCACGAGCTGCCCGGCTTGTCCAAAGCCGGAGAGCCCGCGTGCCAGGAATGCTCAACCAGGGCCCGTTGGATCTTGCCAATCTCCACGGGGCGCGCGATGTCCGTGGCGCTGCATGCCTTCTCGCACAACCGCGGGGTCGGGCAGAGGACGCCGCATGCGCCTCCGAGAGGATTGTTCGTCTTGATGGTGCGGATTGCACCCGTGACGTTCCGGAGCCGAAGCTTCCTGATGAAAGTCCCCGGATCCGTTTCTGCCGGGCAGCCCTTGGAGCACGGAGGATCATGGCAGAGAAGGCACCGATCTGCCTCGGCCATGGCTTGCGTCAGATCGAAGCCCTTCTCCATCGTTGCGAAGCGCTCATCGTAGCTCACGGCGGAGCCTCCTTGAAAAAAAGAATCTCATCACCTGCCTGGTGGAAAGAGCTCTGACCCACCGGGACACGCTGTGAATCAAATGCGCTTCGAAAAAGGATTATTCCGGTCCGTGACGGGGCTGAAACTCCCTGCTGCGCACGCCGCATGGAGTCGATCTTGCAGGATTGCCCCGCGGGACTCCTGATTATACGACCTCGCAGGGGAGTTGTAAATAAAAATGTTGCTGCGGGAAGTTTTTTCATTCTATAATGAGCCGCTAAACCTTCAGACAAAAGGAGATCAACAATGCCCCGAGTCATTCGCTGCGGACTGATCCAGGCCTCCAACCCCCGGCACGAGGGTTCGCTCCAGGAAATCAAGGAGGCAATGATCCAGAAGCACATCGGCCTGGTCGAAGAGGCGGGCAAGAAAGGCGTCCAGATTCTCTGCCTGCAAGAGCTGTTCCATGGTCCTTATTTCGCCGCGGAACAGGACGTCAAATGGTATCGGACCGCTGAGCCGGTGCCCGGCCCCATAACGGAGAGAATGGCTCCCATTGCAAAGAAATACCGCATGGTGATGGTCCTGCCCGTGTACGAGATGGAGCAGGAGGGAATCTATTTCAACACTGCCGCGGTGCTGGACGCGGACGGAAAATACCTGGGCAAGATGCGAAAGGTGCACATCCCGCATACCTACCCCGCGTTCTGGGAAAAGTTCTACTTCAAGCCCGGAACTCTTCCCTTCCCCGTTTTTCAGACCGCCTATGCAAGGATCGGGATCTACATCTGCTATGACCGGCACTTCCCGGAATGCGCCAGGATCCTTGCGCTGAAAGGCGCCGAGATCCTTTTCAACCCTTCGGCAACCACTGAAGGCAAGTCGAAGTATCTGTGGGAGCTGGAGCAGCCCGCCCAGGCAGTGGCGAACGGAGTGTTCATTGGGGCAAACAACAGGGTCGGGCTGGAGAAGCCCTGGGAGTTCGGGAAGTTCTACGGTTCCAGCTACTTTGTCGATCCCCGCGGTAAGATCCTGGTAAAAGGCTCTGAGGACAAGGATGAGGTAGTGGTGGCGGATCTGGACCTGGACCAGATCCGTGAGGTCCGCGACGGCTGGCAGTTCTTCAGGGACAGGCGGCCGGAGCTGTACGGCGACATAGCGGGCCAATTGCCATAGTCAGGGATGGCGCGCGGGCAGGGGCGCCGAGCACACGGACGTGCGGAAGGCGCCCCACTGCTCCCGGCATTTCCGCGAAATGCCTGCCGCACTGGGGAGTCAAGGGCTACGTACCCGAAAAAAAGCGCCGGGGTGACCCGGCGCTTTTTTGCGTCTGCGCTAGCGAGTTGCGGGCTGCGGTTGCCTGGTCTCCTGGAAGACTCCTGCGAACAGCCATTCCAGAAGGAGAGCCACCACGACAGCGAAGTACCAGATCACTCCGCCGGGGAAGGGGATCTTCAGGCTCCCGATGTTCACGTAAGCCATCTGGTTGATAATGGCCGCGATCACGTAGCAGACCACCCACGTCCCTATCAGGGAGACGAAGCCGGCAAGGCTCCAGCCGTTCTTGAACCAGGCGCTCCCCGAGCCCTTGGTATACAGACCCTGGATATCAACCTTCTGTTTCCTGACAAGCCAGTAGTTGGCGATCATGATACCGGCAATCGGTCCCAGGAGGATCCCGTAGTTGCCTGCCCAGGCCTGGATGTAGTCCACGTACGCCTGGCCGGTCGTCACTGACCACCACGGCACCACAAAGAAGGCGATGATCGACCCGACGATGACCGACGTTTTCCAGCGCATTCTGAAAGTCGACATCAGGATATTGAACAGCGGGATGGAGTTGGCCGTCATGTCGGTGGACCATGGCGCAAGGAATGCAAAGAGGAGCCCGATCAGCGCGGGAATGATTCCAGGGCTGAACTGGACGATGATTTGCTGCGGCAGGATCTGTCCTGTCAGGACCACCGCGGCGTAGCCGAGGCCCGTGGCCAGGATCTGGCAGAGCACGATCCCCACGAAGAGGCCGATTCCCATGGCGCCCTTTTTCGCCGGATTGATGCCGCGGGAGATATCTGAGATGTTCAAAGCAACCGTTGCCCACCAGTTCGTCTGAACGGCCAGGTACGCAAGGAATGGGAAGCTGAGGTAGCCCGCCTTGCTTACCCACATCTTGGCCGCGTTTCCAGCGAACTCTGAGCGGGTTGCCAGCCAGATCACCAGCCAAACGAAGTAGATGAGCATGATGGGGCCGGCCCAGTTTGCCATCTGCCCGATCCCCTGGAGGCCGAAGAGCATGACGAGAACGAACGAGCCGAGGTAGAAGACAAGGGAAATGATCAGGTACTTGATGGCAACGGCAGTCACCATGTCCTTGGGAACGCCCGTGATGGCGACGATGATCATGGTGATTGCGAGGGACCCTGCCCACGCCTCGATGCCGAACCACATGAGTCCGGAAATCCCTCTCAGGACGACCGGCACGTGCGCGCCGCGGAAGCCGAACGAGGCGCGAAGCTGCGCCGGGTAGTTGAGGCCATGCCGCACGCCCACCACTCCGTTCAGCCACATGACGATCACCGCTGCAAGGTTGCCGATCAGCGACCCCCAGAGCGCCTGCCAGAAGCTCAGACCCAGGCTCATGCCGATGGGGCCGAGGAAGAACATGGGGATGCAGGTGTTCATTGAGAACATCATCAGCGTCCATGTCCAACCGCCGTAGGTTTGCTTGCTTCTTGCGATGGGGAGTAGGTCCGGGTTCTCGGCGTAACCCTTTGATGTGACGACAACATCCGCCATAAAGCTTCCTCCCTTATCCCAGGGTTTGAATGATCGTCCATGATAAAACCGCCGGGCCGGGAATGCAAGTTTTTTTTCGGTTTTTTTATGTTTATGCACGCACACGCGGGACAAGCTTTTCGTTGACGGCCCGGGCTCCCAGTGGTATCATGGGGAGTTCCCGCTGATCATCAACGAAACAAGGAGTACCAATATGCCTCAAACCCAGACCGTGAAGAAGTTGCGCTATTACGCGGGGGGATGGAAGCAGTCGAAAACGCAAAAATACATGGACTGCTATGACCCTTCCACGGGAGAGGTGATAGCCCAGGCCCCTCAGTGCACATCCGCCGAGGTGGAGGAGGCAATTGCAGCGGCAAAGGCCGCATTTCCCGCGTGGTCGGACACCCCGGCAAGCAAGCGCGTGCAGGTCCTCTTCCGCATGAAGAGCCTGCTGGACAAGAACATAGACGAGCTCACCCGCCTGGTGGCGACGGAGCACGGAAAGGTGCTGGACGAGGCCCTGGGCGACGCGGCAAAGGTGACTGAGCTCGTCGAGTTTGCCTGCGGCATCCCGCACCTCATGAAGGGCCCGGCGCTCATGAACATAACCGCCGGCCATGACACGACGCAGTACATGGAGCCCCTGGGCGTGTTTGCCGGCATCGTTCCCTGGAACTTCCCGGCCATGCTTCCCATGGGATGGGTTGCTCCCCTGTGCATTGCCACCGGCAACACGCTGGTCCTGAAGCTCGCCAGCTTCGTTCCACAGTCTGCCGTGAGGATCATGGAGCTGTGGGAGGAGGCAGGGCTCCCCAAGGGCGTCATCAACCTCGTGACCTGCTCGCGCAATGAGGCGGAAATCCTTCTCCGTCACCCCGACATCAAGGGCATAACTTTCGTCGGCTCGACCTCCATCGGAAGGCACATCTATGCGACCGCCGCTGCCAACGGGAAGCGGGTTCAGGCGCTCACTGAGGCCAAGAACCATGCCCTGGTGCTTCGCGACGCCCCGCTGGAGAGGACCGCGCGCGGAATCGTGAACTCGGCGTGCGGCTGCGCAGGAGAAAGGTGCATGGCTCTCCCGGTCGTCGTTGTGGAGGATGCAATCGCGGATAAGCTCGTCGATGCGCTCACCCGGGTGATGAAGGAGCTGAAGGTCGGCCCCGCGTATGAGAAGACCAGCCAGCTCGGCCCCCTGGTCAACGCGGAGCACAGGCAGTCGGTGGTCAACTGGATCCAGAAGGGCGTGGATGAGGGCGCAAAGCTCGTGCTGGATGGCCGCAAGGTCTGCGTGAAAGGCTACGAGAAAGGCTTCTATCTGGGACCGACGCTGTTCGATCACGTGAAGCCCGGAATGACCATCGGCGACAGGGAGATATTCGGCCCGGTCCTCTGCGTCAAGCGGGTGAAGGACTTCGAGGAAGGGCTCGCCATCATGAATGGCAACGAGTTCGCCAACGGCTCCGTCATCTACACGCAGAACGGCTACTTCGCCCGCGAGTTCTCCCGCCGGACACACGGAGGAATGGTGGGGATCAACGTCGGCATCCCGGTTCCGCTGGGCATGATCGGCTTCACCGGGCACAAGAACTCGTTCTTCGGGGACCTGCACGCCATGGGGACGGACGCGGTACGGTTCTACACCGAGCTGAAGAGCGTGACCGCCCACTGGTGGTCAGAGGAAGAAGCCAGGGAAGGGAAGGTATCCACCTGGGACGGCATGATGTCCATGCCGGACAAGAAATAGCGCTTGCTCTGCGGTGCGGAAAGCGCCCGGCATGTCGCCGGGCGCTTTTTTTCTCAGCGCGCGTAGAACAGGTACATCAGGAGATTGCAGACCAGCACAACGATCATCATGGCAGGATAGGACACCTTGCAGTAATACCCCCAGCCGATCTTCTTCTCCGTCGCTCTTTCGTAGGTCGCAACCGCAACCACGTTGGCCGAGGCCCCGATGGGGGTCCCGTTCCCGCCGATATCCGTCCCGAGTGACGCGGACCAGACAAGGGGCAGGAGCGAAAAGCCCTGCATCCCGCTCAGGTGCTTGAGGATGGGCGCCATGGTGGCGGCGAAGGGAACGTTGTCCACGATGGAGGAGCCAAAGGCGCTCACCCAGAGGATGATGGAAATCGCAGCGAAGAAGTTGCCGCCCGAGAGGTCTTTCACCTTGGTCGCCACGATTGTCAGAAGCCCCACATGCTCCATGGCGCCGACGATGAGGAACAGGCCGGCGAAAAAGACGATGGTGGGGTAGTCGATCTTGGCCACGACTTTCCCCATGTGCTTCCCGCCCAGCAGAAGGGCCAGCACCGCGCCGGTGATCGCAATGACCGCAACGGAGAGATGCGTGACGCTATGAGTGACCAGGGCTATGACCACATAGAAGATGGCTATCAACCCCACGGCAAAGAGCCTCTTGTCCTGGATGGCCCGCGCGGGATCCAGCGAGTCGATCTGGGCCTGGAGCCGCTCGGGCTCGGCACGCAGCGTCCTCCGAGCGGGAAAGATCTCCCTGCGGAAAAACCAGACGAAGAAAGCGTCGTTCACCACGAAGCCGATCCAGGCAATCAGGCCCGTGTTCTTCACGAAATCCATGAACGACAGGTTGAAGTACGTGCCCAGAATGACGTTCGGCGGGTCTCCCGACCATCGTGGAAGCGCCGCCGATGTTCGCCGCGCTGATCTCCGCGAGAATGAGCGGAAGCGGATTGATCCCGATGATGGCCGCCACCTCCAGGGTCAAGGTGGACATGAAGAGCATGACCGTGATGCTGTCGACGAACGCGGAGAGGAAACCTGTCAGCAGGGGAAAAAGGATGAAGAGGGCAAGGGGATCAAGCTTCACCCACCGGGCGCTGTGCAACCCGAGCCAGCGGAAGAATCCCGAGAGGCTCATGGTCTCGATGATGAGCATCATCCCGAATATGAAAATGATGGTTTGCCAGTTCTCGTACTGGACAAGGTTGTCCGGGCCCAGCACGAAAATGAACGCAAGCACCGCGCCGAAAATGGCGACGATGGTGCGATTCACCTTTTCCGAGATGATCAGGCCGTACGAGAGGACAAAGATTCCGAGCGCAATCCACTGTTGAGTTGTAATGGTGTCCCCCCTTTGACACCGCATCCTACTGGAGGACATAGTCTAGCGCAAGATGAGCTGCAAACAATGCGCCGGGATAGAGGAGATGTTCGACGACGAAAACGTCGAGGACGAGGTGAAACGCCTTCACAAGCGCGGACCTCGCAGGACCACGCGCATTCTCATACGTGAGCTGACGGGCCGGGGAGTGGAAGGCCGCACGGTCCTGGAGGTGGGCGGCGGCGTGGGCGCGGTGCACCTGGCGCTCCTGGAGGCCGGCGCGCGGGCCGCCACTGACGTGGAGGCTTCCAAGGCTTTCCTGCGAGCCGCCAGGAAGGAAGCTGCCAGACGTCACCTGGACAGCCGCGTCACTCACCATCATGGAAACTTCGTGGAGCTGGCACCCGGGCTTGCCGCCGCCGACATCGTGGCGCTCGACCGGGTGGTCTGCTGCTACGACGATGCGCAGTCACTCGTCGGGCTTGCCGCCGGGCTCACGCGGGGCCATCTGGGCCTGGTATACCCGCTCGACAACTGGATGTCGCGGCTCATCAATTGGGCGTTCAACTTGAGGTGGATACGGCAGACTGACGGATTCAAGACGTACGTGCACTCACGGGAGAGCGTGGAAACAGTCATCAAGTCCCGGGGACTGGAGCTGCAACGGCGCATTGCCAGAGGGTTCTGGCAGATTGCGCTTTTCAGCCGGCCTGTTTTCACCCAGCCTCGATGACGGGACCGAAGATCCCGATCCCTTCCTGCTTTTCCTCGTCCAGGTAGACGTGAAGCATGTTCCCCCCCGTTCGGAAGGAACATGGACCACCCGTATGAAGTCCCCGAGGTCCGTGATGGAAGATTCGAGCTTGGAAAGGGAGTTCTCCGACCCAAGGAGGAACTGCTCCCCCAGCATGCATCCGGGGGCATCCGGGTAAAGCGGCATCATGGCAATGTCGGCCTCTACCAGGTCCTGGAAGAAATGCGTGCCGTACGATACCTCCGGGGTATAGCCTTCGCGGGCAAACGCAATCTCCACCAGGAGCCTGGTGTTGTTGATGTCGGAATACGTGACCCGCACGCCCAGGTTGATGTCGTTGCTTCCCCATCTCCCCGGTCCCAGGAGCGCGTAGCGCTTGCCTGCCAGCCGGTAGTTGAGCTGGCCCACCGCCCTTCCGATCCTGGACTTCAGCTCGACTGTCGGAATGCGGTCGTATGCCCGCGGATCCACGTACACGATGTACTCGATGTTCTCCACCGCGGCGTTGGAGATTCCCTGGCTGGTGACAAAGAGCTTGTCCTGCTCCGGGATTCCGCCCGGGATCACCACGCGCTTTGTCTCCCGCCTGAGCGAAAGGGAGCGGCACTGCAGGATGTAGAGCTTTTCGTCGTCCCAGGCGAACTCCATGTCGACAGGCCGCCCGTACGCCGCCTGGACCGTGGCCAGCACTTTCTTCACGAGGGGCACGAACGGGGACTTCGTGATGAAGTTCTCGAACGTGAGGCACAGCGAGGCCGGGGGAAGCTCCTGCATCCGGGAAAGGGGCGCGCGCATCTGACCGTCGGAGTTCACGGACACGGCGGAATGGAGATCCGGGTGGCTGGTCTCAGCCGCAAGGGTGCGAAAGTCCACGGTCTCCAGTGTCCCGGTGCGCAGGTTGATTGCATCCACCATCCTCTGGGAATAGCGCTGGATCTGGTCAGCAGTCACCTCCGGCCTCATCCAGGGGTGGCTCAGCGGTATCATCCTGGGATAATCCCCGCCCACCCTGTCCACGGCCCGGGTTCCCAGCCCGAAAACAAGGCGGACAAGTCCATCCCGTTTCCTGATCTTCGGGTTCCATGCCCATGAGTTCCAGGAATACATGACGCCGGCCGCGAAGGGAAAGAACCAGTCGCCGAACCTGCGGCCAACGACCTTCTGAACGATCATGGCCATCTTTTCGTTGAAGTCCAGGAGCCCATGATCTCTGCGATAGATGATGGGATCCGGACCGTACATGCTGGCAAGCACCGTCTTCACTCCCCGGATGAACTGGGCCAGACGGGTCTCCTCGTCACCCTGGTTGGCAAGGAAGATGGATTGGTATTTTCCCGAGAACGCAAAGCCGAAATTGTCTTCCAGGTAGCTGGAAGATCTGACAATGATGGGGTGCTCCCCGATCTGGCGGATCAGCCCGCGAAAGTCCTCCATGACATCCTGCGGGAAGGAGGCATTTTCGAAAAGACCTCCGACGCGCTGGTACTCTTCCTCCAGCCCTTCGCGGTCCCGGTACTTGTGGGTATGGAAATCGTAGAAATGGTTTCTGTCGATGAAATCCGAAAAAACGCCGGACGTGATGTACCACGTGTCCGGCACGGCAATCCGCTTTTCGAACTCCGGGTCACGCTCGCTGAGGATGGGAAGGAGGATCTTCTGGGCCACGATCATTCCCGCGGCCTTGCCCCCCAGCTTCCCCGGGTATTTCACGTGGCCAATCGTGTTGCCGAGAATGGTGTCGATGTCGCGGATGGTCACGTGGTTCTTTGCAATACCGATGAACGGGAGCTGTCCCGAGATGAAATAGGAGAGAAGGGACACGCGTATCCCTTCCGCGTCCTCCCGGGAGATGTACAGCTCCCCCTTGGGGATGTCGCAGAACTCCCGCAGGGCGCGCCAGATTGTGATGGAGGTGGCGTGGTCACTGGCCACCACACGGCCCAGCTCCTGGCACTTGTCACGCTTGCGTACCAGGTTGACGTGGTTCTCCACCTCGTCCGGGCTCAAGGTGTTCGCAAACAGCAGGTCAATCAGCGCGTCCCGATACTCGGTGCGGTTTGCCTCCGTGTCTTCGACGCCGTCCGTTTTCATCTGCCGGGCGGCCAGGATATCGAGCTGCTCCGGGGTGACGACTCCGCGCTCCTGGAGGATTTCCAGGAACGCGTTTCTCATCTGCGGGAGCAGCTCCGGAAACCGCGAGATCTTCTGGTAGAGACTGTAGCCCTTGATCGGGCTGAGCGTGGCCGGAAGAGGGTTCTCGCTCACACCCAGCCGCGAAGCTTGCAGGCCTCTGCCACCCTGCTCACGGAAACCAGGTAGGCAGCGTCGCGCATGTTCACCTTGTGCCTCTCATGCATCGCGTAGACGTCCGCGAACCCCTTGGTCATCTTCTCATCCAGCCTGCTGTAGACCAGCTCCAGGTTCCAGTAGTAGTTGTACGCATTCTGCACCTGCTCGAAGTAGGACACCGTCACACCGCCGGCGTTCGCAAGGAAATCAGGAATGACGAACACCTTGTTCTTGTAGAGAACAACGTCCGCCTCGGGGGTGGTGGGTCCGTTTGCCAGCTCGCAGACGATCTTGGCCTTGATCCTGGCCGCGTTCTTGTCCGTGATCATGTTCTCCAGTGCCGCGGGGAAAAGGACGGCCACGTCGAGCTCCAGAAGCTTCTCATTGGAGATTGCCTCAGCGCCGGGGAAGCCGGCAACGCCGCCGGTTTTCTTCTTGTGCTCCACCAGGGCCTTCGGGTCCAGGCCCTTGGCGCTGTATACCCCGCCCTGGGAATCAGAGGCCGCCACGACCTTCAGCCCGAGGATCTCAGAACCCAGAAGAGCGGCGAACTGCCCGGCATTTCCGAATCCCTGGACGGCCATGGCCTTGCCCTTGAGATCAAGACCCAGCTTTGCCGCGGCTTCCCGGGTCACATAGATGCCGCCGCGGGCGGTGGCGTCACCGCGCCCCGCGGACCCGCCCAGCGGGATGGGTTTGCCGGTAATGACCCCCGGACTGTGCTGGCCCATGATCGTCTCGAACTCATCCATCATCCAGGCCATGATTTCGGGCGTCGTGTACACGTCAGGGGCGGGAACATCCTGGGTCTCGGACAGGAACCGTCCCACTGCCCTGATGTACGCTCTTGCAAGTCTTTCCTTTTCCCCGCTTGAAAGCTCCTTGGGGTTGCAGGTCACGCCGCCTTTCGCACCTCCCAGGGGGAGATCCACGACGGCCGTCTTCCATGTCATCCAGGCGGAAAGCGCCCGCACGGTATCGATGGTCTCATCGGGGTGCCAGCGCAGGCCTCCCTTCGTGGGGCCGCGCGCTCCGTTGTAGTGAACACGGTAGCCGTGAAAGATCCTCATTGATCCGTCGTCCATCCGGACGGGGATCGTCACCTGAAGCTCGCGCTGAGGCCAGCGCAGAAGCTGGTGCGTGGCCTCGTCGAGGCCGAGCGTCGCGGCTGCGGCGTCCAGTTGTGCCTGGGCGATCTTGAATGGATTGAGTTCCGGCATTTCGATATCTCCTTTGGTGAGTGGCTCATCTTAGTCCGCGGAATCTCCAATTGCAAGAAAAAACCAATCCCGGCGTTGTTTGTAAACTTGAGGGCCGCGTATTTTTATGCAGGCCGCGCGATCTGCGTGAGCGAATCATGGATGATCCCGTTCGACGCAACGTACGCGGTGTCCCCGTCAGTCAGCGGCGCCCCGTCCAAGCCGGTTATCCGGCCACCCGCCTCCGTGACGATCACGGCTCCGGCTGCAAAGTCCCAGAGCTTGTCGGAGAGCTCGATCAGGCCGTCCACCGCTCCTTCCGCCACGTGGGAGAGGTTCCGCGCGGCAGAGCCGATCAGGCGGATGTTGAAAATGCGGGGACAGAGCTCGCCAAGCACCCGCAGCTTGCGGGCGGTCTCCAGGCGAAGCTCGGAGTCGAACGCCATGGTGCAGGTGGAGAGCTCTGACCGGCGCGACACGTGGATGCGCTTCCCGTTTCTGAATGAGCCCGCCCCCTGCTCCGCGGAGTACATCTCATCCGTCTCAGGCATGTAGATCACGCCGGCGATGAAGGAGCCGCCCTTTTGCACGCCGATGGACACGCCGTAGGTCGGCATCCCCCGGATGTAGTTGTGCGTGCCGTCCAGCGGATCGATTATCCAGCAGTGCTCGGAGCCGCGCGGTGACCGTCCCCTCTCCTCGGCAATGATGTCATGGTCGGGGAACTCCGCCTTGATCCGTGAGACGATGAGCCGCTCCGCCTCGACATCCACATTCGTCACCAGGCTGTTGTCTTCCTTCGTCTGCACGGTGAAATCGCTTTTGTGGCTGGAGCGCAGGAATGCGCCGGCCTCGCGAGCCGCATCGATTGCTACGGTCATGATATTTCTCATGGCAGATCAGGACCGATCATAGTAGAATCACGGCCATCCGGAAAAGGGGGCTTCAGATGAAGCATGGGGAATATTCCTGGAAGGCATCGGACGGTCTTGAAATGTTCGCGCAGTCGTGGGCACCGGACAACAAGCCCAAGGCGGCCATTGCCCTGGTGCATGGGCTGGGAGAACACTCCGGCCGTTACCCCCTCCTGGTGGAGAGGCTTCCTGCGGCCGGATATGCAATCAACGCGTATGACCTGCGCGGCCACGGCAGGACAGGCGGACCCCGGGTGCACGCCTCTTCCTTCGAAGTCCTGATGGAGGACATTGCCCGGCACATCGACCAGACCAGGCAGCGATTTCCCGGCGTCCCGGTTTTCCTGTACGGCCACAGCCTCGGAGGAGAACAGGTGCTGTACTACGTGCTGCGAAGGTCCCCGTCCCTCAAGGGCGTCATTGCGACAAGCCCCCTCCTGGCACCCGGAACGCCCGTATCTCCGCTGAAAGTGACGGTCAGCAAGCTCCTCTCACGGATCGTTCCCCGTCTCATCATCACAACGGAGGTTCCCTGGGAGAGCCTTTCCGGAGATCCGGCTGTCATCGAGTGGACAAAGAAAGATCCCCTGTACCAGGAAGGAGTCAGCGTGCGCATGGGAGCGGAGCTGCTCCGGGCAGGAGAATGGATACGAGCGCAGACCGTGTTTCCCCTCCCTTTGCTCATCATGCAGGGAACCGAAGATCATCACGTCAGCCCTGAAAAGACCATCCAGTTCGGGCAGGGGCTTACGGGGGACGTCACCCTGAAAGTCTGGGAGGGAGGGCACCACGAGCTGCACAATGACCTTGGCAGGCAAAAAGTGGCGGACTTCATCCTGACCTGGCTGGAGAAGCACGCCGGGCCTTGATCTACAACGAAAAGGGCCGTTCTCTCCGTGAGAGAAGCCACGCCGCAACGCTCAGGACGGCGATGATCGCGGCTGCCTGCGCCACCACGAGGGGAATGGATGCCTGCACATGCCACCAGGGGACATCGGGCAGGACCACCAGGGCGAGCAACAGGTAGTGCATGATGTACAGGAGAAGCGGGTTGATGCCCCACCACCGCAGGTAAGAGGGGCGGAAATGTAGCCGGTTCGCGGCAAACAGGATGACGGCGAAGAGCAGGCCGCTGGCCCCCAGGCTGACAAGCACGTAGCTTGCCGAAACACGGTTCTTGCTGATGGGAGCGACTACGGACAGCACGAGGCCCAGCGCAAGTGCCACTGCGCTGGGCCAGGCCGCCCCAAGCTCGCTGACTCTGCTCTTCTTCCACACGTCCGCTATCACCGTGGAAAGAATGAGCATGCCGGACCAGGCCAGCGCCCCTTCCATCCCGCCGTGCTCCGAGTGAAGCACGGTGGCAAGCCAGGCGTTGTCCAGCAGAAGCTGGTAAGCGGCCAGCACGCCAAGCCCGATGATCGCGCGCCACAACGGCGGCACACCAATGACGAGCAAGGTGACAATCCCGGCAACGCCGATGGCCTGGAGCACCCCCCAGCTGATGGGGCTTGCGTTCTTGCCCACAAGGACTTCCCCGGCGGAAATGATCGCGCCAATGCCGATCAAGGCAAGCCATCTTCGAAGAAAATGTCCCCATGTGCGGGCAGGGCCGTCCCGCTCCATTCGAGCCCGGTAGGAGGCGCCGTACGTGAGTCCGATGGCAAAGATGAAAAACGGAGCTATCAGGTCGATGATGGTGAGCCCTATGTCCGGGGCATGCTTCAGCCAACCGGGGATGGTGGTCACATCGAAGAGGTAATTTGCGATGACCATGAGGATGATCGCTATGCCGCGATACTGATCAATGGCTTCGATGCGGTTCTGCATCGCGTAACTCCTGCGCGCCACGGCGCATCAGGGCAACCGGGCAAGGGCAGCGGCAATCCGGCTTCCCAGGCGGACGTTGTTGTGGAAAAGCTTCACGTTCGTCTCCAGGGACTTCCCTCCGGAGAGCTCCACGATCCGGGAGAGGAGAAACGGGGTGACTGCCTTCCCCGTCACTCCGCGTGTCGAAAGGTCCTGCAGGGCCTGGTCAATCCAGCGTTCCATGGTCTGCCGGGGTATCTCCCACTCCAGCGGCACCGGATTTGCCACCAGAATTCCCTGGGGAAGCCCCAGAGCGCGCTGTGCGCGAAGCAACGCCGCGGCCTCCGCCGGTGTATCAACTCGCAGAGAAAGGGGCAGCCCGCTGGACCTGGAATAGAACGCAGGGAGCTCACTCGTACCGAAGCCCACCACCGGAACCCCCAGGGTCTCCAGCACCTCGAGCGTCCTGGGCAGATCCAGGATTGCTTTTGCTCCTGCTGAAACCACCAGCACGGAAGTGGAGGCAAGCTCGGCAAGGTCCGCGGAGATGTCGAACGATTCTTCCGCCCCCATGTGGACGCCCCCGATCCCCCCGGTTGCGAACACGCTGATGCCGGCCAACCGCGCGGCGAGCATGGTTGCAGAGACGGTTGTCGCGCCAGCCCGTCGGGCGGCCAGCGCCCACGCCATGTCGCGGCGTGACACTTTGAGCACATCCTTCTCGGTTGCAAGCCTTTCCAGCTGCGCATCCGTGAGACCCACAAGGATCCTGCCGTCCATGACGGCTATCGTTGCAGGCGCCACCCCGGCTTCGCGCGCGGCCGTTTCCGCTTCGCGCGCGGTCTCCACGTTCCGCGGATACGGCATGCCGTGGCTGATGATGGTGGACTCGAAGGCAAGGACGGGCTTTCGGTCCGCAAGGGCCTGAGCGACCTCGGGGGAGAGGGCCAGCAAGTCTGTCATAAAGGTTCCCCTGCCTGGAGCCGTTGCTCGACCCCGTGCATGGCCGAACGCACGGCGGTTCGCATGGGCTCTCCGGCATGCAGGTGGGAAACCAGTGAGGCCAGCAGAAGGTCCCCGGCGCCGGTTGTATCCGGAGCATCCACGACATGAGAGGGCGCGAAGGCCTCCTCCCCCTCATCGTCAAACAGCCGCAGCCCTTCCCTCCCCCGAGTGACCAGGAGGCATGCTATCCGCCGGGCGCGGCGAAACTCCTGGAAACCGCCCCCCGTCAGCGCCTCCATCTCTTCCTGCGTCGGGGTCATGAGAAAAAGACCCTCGAGGGCCTTGGCGTGGCGGGCAGCCTTCTCAACGGAAACCGGCTCGAAGACCACGCGGGTCCGTCCGGAGTATTTCCTCACCAGCTCAGCGAGCACAGAGGGGGAGAGGTTCGCGTCCAGGATGAGGAAATCAAGGGGACCTGGCTCCCCGATCTGCGCGGCGACGAATGGAACCGACAGGGATTGCTCCACGATCCTGAAATCCGAGGCCGCCACCTTGAGGCTGCCGCTCTCCATGAGCGCGAGGTACAGGGGCGGGCCGGCATCCTTGTCCCTGACCCGCTGGATGGCCACTCCTCCCTCATCCTCCAGGGCCTCGGCAGCCCAGCGGGAGATGGGGTCACCGGCCAAAGCCGTGATGAACTTGCGCGGAGCATCGAGGTTGCTGAAAATCCTGTAGCCGACTCCGCCCAGCCCCAGGCGGATATCGGATGGATTGGACGTTCCCTCCAGGAACTTTTCCTTCACGGCAACCAGGTCGATTGCCACGGCACCGACGACAAACACCATGCGTTTGAGCATGCGAAATCCGCCACGCTCTGTCAATTCTGCATGGTGTGTGATATAGATGGGGAACACTCATGAGACGGGATGCGGGCAGGGAAAACCAGGATGTTGTGCTGAAAAGCGGGCTCATTGTCGACGGGACGGGGGACAAGCCCGCCGTTGGCAACCTGCTTATCCGGGCCGGCCGCATCCACCGCATCTCTGCCCGACCCATCAGGACCGCCGGCGTGGTGATAGACTGCTCGGGACGCATTGTCGCTCCCGGGTTCATCGACGCTCACTCCCACCTGGACTGGCATCTGCCAATCAAGGGACACGACGACCTGAAGTACCCTTTTCTCGCGCAGGGAATCACGACGGTGATCGGCGGCAATTGCGGCTGGGCTCCGGCAGGGTTGCGGGAAGGCACCCGATGGCGCGAGCTGGTTGCCGACAACCCGTTCTCCAACGGACAGCTGGTGCTTCAATGGGACTCAATGGAGGAATTGTTTGAAAGGCTCCAGGGGGCCGGCGCCAGCCACAACCTTGCCCTCCTGGCCGGCCACGGCTCCAGCCGGGCTTCCATTCGAGGGCTGGACTCGTCACCCCTTCATCCCTACGAATCCAAGGAGCTCTTTCGGCTCCTGGAGATAGCCATGGACCAGGGAGCCCGCGGCGTCTCGGTGGGATTACACCTGTCTCCCGGGCTGTTTGCACAGCCGGAAGAGCTGAAGGAAATAGCGCTCCTGGTCAGGCAGCGAAAGGGAGTTCTTGCCGTTCATCCGCGGTTTGTCACTGCGGTGGCACCGGGAAGCTCCCAGCGAACGTTCGGCCAGACGTCGAACATCGCGGCGCTGGAGGAGCTGCTGGAGCTGGCGCGGCAGACCGGCGTCAGGCTGCAGATCTCCCACCTCACGTTTGCGGGCTCCCGAACCTTGAGAACGGCTGAGACCGCACTCCGCCTCCTGGACCGGGCCCTGACTGACGGCGTCGACGTGAGATTCGATACATGCGCCGTGCACGCGGCCGTGGCCAGGGTGAGCTCCGCCCTGTCTCCCTGGTTTCTTGCCCGCGGGCCGGCCGCGTTCGACGACGCCGAAGCAATGAAGACGCTGCGCAAAGAAGTCCACAAGGCGGAAAGGCGCCTGGGCGTATCGTCAGCGGACATACGGATCACCGACACCGGAAGCCAGGACCTGGCGGAGTACAACGGCAAACCCCTTTCCGAGATAGCGCGCCTTCGCCGACTGAGCCCGTCGGACGCCTTGATCGAATTGGCGCGAAGGAGCGGGGGCCGGGCCCGCATGCTCTTCCAGAAGATGGGCAACGACAAGGTGCTGGCTGAGCTGGTGCGGCATTCCGCCTGCCTCTTCATGACGGGAGCCGCCGCGGAGCGCACGGGCGCCGAGAGCCCGGCGGCGTTCGGTGCTTTTGCGCGCGTCCTGGAGATATCGAGGGACCAGAAGCTGCTCCTCGTGGAGGAAGCGGTGCGCAGGATGACCGGCGCCACCGCGGAACGGTTTGCCATCCATGACCGCGGCCTGTTGAAAGAAGGGCTGGCCGCGGACATCGTCGTTTTCGATTGGGAAAACGTGAGGGACAATTCCGCGTCGGTTGATGGCAACCGGGCCCCTGAAGGCATCGACTATGTCTTCGTGAACGGCAGAAAGATAATCGGCGCAGGCAAAAAAGAGAGCCCACTGAACGCGGGCGTTCCGCTCAGAAGCGGGTGATTACGCGCCGGCGGGCAGGGAACGGGCCGCTTCGAGGGCGCGTTCCCACTTGCCGTAGGCCTCCTCATACGCGCCGCGCTTTGCGGTATCAGGCCCAACGGTTTTGACGGCGGTCAACCCGACGAATGCGTCCTTCATGTTTCGGTAAAGGCCCGCCCCCACCCCCGCCCCGCGCGCGGCGCCCTGCGCGCCGTCGGTATCGTAGAGCTCGACGGTCGCCCCGGTGACGGTAGAGAACGCCTCCCGGAAAATCGGGCTGAGGAACATGTTTGCGTTGCCGGCCCGCACCGTTACCGCATCGATGCCCACGTCTTTCATGATCTTCAGGCCGTACTGGAGGGCGAACACTATCCCTTCCTGTGACGCGCGAAGCAGGTGGGCAATTCCATGCCTGTTGAAATCGATTCCCAGCAGGGTACCGCCCACGGTGCGGTTCTCCAGCGTTCTCTCCGCGCCGTTGCCGAAAGGCAGGATGGACAGGCCGTCCGCTCCAATGGGCGCCTGGGCCGCAACGGCGTTCATCCGGTCGTAGGAAACGGCGCCGTTGTCGCCGACCAGGATGCTCTTCATCCATCGGTTGAGGATGCCGGTTCCGTTGATGCACAGCAGAACGCCGTAACGCGGCGCGGCTTCCGTGTGGCTCACGTGAACAAATGTGTTCACGCGGGAAAGACGATCGTACGCCGCTTTTCCGGCCACGCCATAGACGACACCCGAGGTGCCTGCGGTGGTGGCAACCTCCCCGGGATCCAGCACGCGCAAGGAGAATGCGTTATTGGGCTGATCACCCGCCCTGTAAGACACCACCACCCCTTTGGGAAGGCCCAGCGCCTGCGCCGCTTCCGCGCAAAGCTCCCCCTGCGCGGAAAAAGTAGGCCGGATCTCGGGGACCACATTCTTCGGAATGCCGTACCAGTCAAGGACGATGTCTGCGCGTTCTCCCTTCGTAAAGTCCCAGAGCACCCCTTCGGACATGCCTGACGGGGTGGTGCATGCCTGCCCTGTCATGCGAAACGCAACCCACTCCCCGGGGAGGAGGAATTTGCTCACCCGCGAAAACACCTGCGGCTCATTTTCCTTGACCCATGCCAGCTTGGAAGCGGTGAAGTTGCCGGGAGAGTTCAGGAGCCGCGACAGGCAAGTCTGCTCCCCGATTCCCTTGAAAGCACGCTCGCCCACCTCCACTGCCCTGCTGTCGCACCAGATGATGGAGGGGCGAAGCACCTTCCCGCCTTTGTCGATGATGACCAGGCCATGCATCTGGTAGGAGATGCCGATGGCGGCAACCGCAGCGTATTCCTTTGCGGCATCCGCCTTCAGCATGTTGGCGGCGGCCACCGCATTGTCCCACCACAGGGCGGGGTCCTGCTCCGCCCAGCCGGGGCGCTCCGCGGCTATCGCAAGCTCCGTCTTCGGTGACGTCGCTGAGGCGACAAGCTTCCCTGTCTCCGCATTCAGAAGCGCCGCCTTGATGGAAGAGCTTCCCACATCGAACCCCAGGAGGAATCCGCCCGAACGTATCGCCATACATCCTTATAGCCGAGAAGGAGGGGGGCTGTGAAGCGGGCATCCGGTGTTGCATTATCATGCCTACATACAGCAAGGAGGACATCGATGTCTGATGCGAACGAGAAGTACAAACTGGCGAGGCGGATCGCCGAGCGAAAGGTGGCCTTCATACGCCATGCGGTGATCTACCTGCTCGTCATCGGAGGTCTGGCCCTCATCAACAACGTGACCTGGGGTGGATATCAGTGGTGGTTGTGGCCCGCTCTCGGCTGGGGGATCGGCGTCGTATCGCATTTCCTTTCCGCATTTCTCTACCAGTCCGGCGCCCTTGTGGAGCGCGTGGCGCGGCGTGAGATGGAGAAGATGGATGAAACGAACAAGACTGAATCCCATTGACATAGTCGGATTCACCCTGGGAGCCATCGTGCTGGTGGTTGTGATAGCCAGCATCGCCATCATCGTGAACGGCCACGGGTTCTCCTTTCAGTGGAACGGTCCTTGGAACGGGCCTGATATGAAGGGATTCTGGAACGAGAGGAAGTTTCATCACGGGGCCCTGCGGGAGGAGAAGGACGAGCAGATCGCCGGCAACTTCACCACGGTCGAGATCAGGAACATCGCGGGGCAGATCGACATCCGCGGCGGCGGCGGGGACGGCGTCGGAGTCCACTCGGTGAAGACCGCGATGTTCCCCGCCGCAATGGAAAACCTCGGCGTGGGGATCGAGAAGCGGGGGGACAGGCTCGTGATCGAGGAGCAGCACACCGCCGGGTTCGTCATGAGCGCCGGAACGGTTTCCTTCGATATTACTCTTCCCAAAGGGGTCAGAACAATCGAGGCCCATTCGGTCAGCGGAAGCGTCACCGTGCAGGATGTCCCTGCCGGCATGGATCAGACGCTCTCCACGATATCGGGTTCGATCTCCACAAGCCAGACAGGAAACCTGGCCGCCTCATCCACCAGCGGATCGGTTCAATTCGTATTTGCCGGCAACCATCTCGACGCGCACACCGTGTCAGGGTCCATAGAAGGCCAGATCCAGTCACTGAACAAAGGCGGCTCCGTCACCATGCGAACGGTCTCCGGCAGCGTGGACGTGGGGGCCTACTCCGGCCTGGACGCGTCGGTTTCCCTGCAGTCGGTCAGCGGGGGGGTGTCATGTGACTTTCCCCTCACCGCGACGCAGCAGAAGCGCAACATGCTTGAGGGAACCATTGGAACGGGGGCGGGGAAAGTCGAAGTCATGACGACCAGCGGAACCATCACGGTCCGCAAGATGTAGTCGCGCTTCGCGCGGTCTGCCTCAGATCTGCATCCCGAAAATCAGCCCGGGGGAGAAAGTGGTGATGGTGGAAGTGACGCCGTCAGGCAGGTTCATCCTCACCACGACCCCGCCTTCGACAGCAAACTCACCGAAAATCGGAATCCCCAGCACGGCCCGCAGCCGCGGGTGGATGTCGGACAAGCCGGCGCTGCCCATATCCTTGAACGATCCCTGGTCCGCCAGGACACAGGCGTCGATATCGGCGAAAAGCCTGCCGATTGGCGCCCGGGCGCCAAAGCCCCCACCAAGGGTCCAGGACACGGGCTGGGAGCTCGGGGCTACTCCGGCGCTGAAGACCGTATAGAAATACCGGCTGCCAAGGGAGATGGCGCCGTTGAAGCTCCCGTCCGAGTCCCACCAGACATCGATCTTCCTCCGCCCTCTTTCCTCGATGGACACCAGCCCGATGGGGACGCCGTCGATGTCATGGGAGATGTTCACGACTCCGATCTGGACGCCGGAGACGTGTCCCGCGACGTTCACGATTCCGATCTGAGCTCCCGACACCGTGTCGGCGATATTGACGACGCTGATCTGCGGCCCGTTCATCCGGCGGCTCCAGTTCGCCACGCCGGATATCTGCGCTCCCCATGTTTCTTCCTTGGACCAGTTGAAAAGGCCGGCAATCTGGGCGCCGCGCACCGACCCGACGCTCACATTGACAAGGCCCGCGGTCTGGACGAATCGCATATCCCCGCCGACAACGTTCGCCAGCCCGGCTGCCTGGAAGCCGTACGCGTCTCCAAGCACCACGTTGCCCAGCCCGGCTGCCTGGAAGCCGGTCATCTCGCCGGACTCGAAATTGGCCAGGCTCCCTGCCTCGAACCCCCGGGATGAAGAAGAGGTGCCAATGAGAAGGTTGACGGTGAAGGAATGGTTGGCGCGCGAAGCAAATACCCCGTCGGATATCTCGGGCAGGAGAGTGAAATGGAATGCCTCATAGCCCGGATCTCCGGAAGGCGACGTTCCATCTTCCCCTGGGCCAGGCGCCGGCCCCGGTTTGCTCACGGCGTCGACGGTCGTCGTGATGGCAGTGGCTACCGCCTTGCCCACCGCGGCTCCGACAGCTGCGCCCAGGGCGGCTGCCGCCTCGACCGGGTCATTGCTTTTTGCCTCCGCCTGGGACACCGCCTGATCGGCTCCCGCGCCGCCGCGCGCTGTTGCGCGGTCAACGGCCACCCGGTGCAGGGATGAGAGGGAAAGAAGGGCGCGCTGGTGGGCGGCAATGCGTATCTGCGCTCCCAGCCGGCCCGTCTTTGCGTCCAGCACGACAGCGTAGGTCCCCGGCTCCAGGCCCAGCTCGACGCGCTGCCCCTCCACCTTGTTCAGCTCCACGGCAAGGACGCCGCGATCGTTGCGGATATACAGGCGTCCGGCAAGGTCCTCCGCGATGCCAAGCCGGGCAGAGGCGGCGCGCAGATCGGTAAGCACCAGGTCCCCCGAGCCGGTCAGGTTGATGTCGTAGGCGGGATGCTGGGGCCCGTACTCCGTCTTCTCGGTGGAGGCCAGCGTCTCCTGGAAGGCGAAAGCATAGGCTTCGTTCAGGGTGACGACCCCGTCCCCAACCGTGTCTGCCGCGCCCCGCAGGCCTGAGATCAGGTAATGGGTGAAGAAGGAGCCGCCGATCTTGTCCGATTCCTGGGCCGCCTCCTCCGCGGAGCTCGATGTCAGGTATGCGTGGCCTTTCATGTCCGCCGACGCATCGAAAAGGAATGCCGGGCGGGCCACTCCTCCCTTGGCCCGGGTGAGGGATCCCGAGGAGCAGGAGTCCAGGATGGCCACCTTCACGTCGGCCGGGATGTCGCTGATTTCCTGCCGCAGGTCTTCCCAGGCGAAACGCTCGTGACCCAGGATCAGACCTTCCTCATCGGAGTGACCCGAGTAATAGATGATCAGCTCAGGCCGTTCCTCTTTCCCGGTGAGGGATTTTACCATCTGCTGTATGCGAAGGAACGCGGATTGGAAGCGCGAGAGATCAGGGCTGACCAGAAGGACCAGGTCTTCCGACCGTACACCCCCCAGCTCCTCCATCACCGCCGCAAAAGAGCGGGCATCCGACTCCGCGTACCTCAGCCGGACTCTCTGCTCTCCTCCGTCATTCGAGCCGGCAACCAGCGCAAACCTGCGCAGGGGGAGCGAATCCTCGGCGGAGGCGGGCATCAGGGCAAAGCACGCGAGGAGAAAAACCAGGAATGACCGCGCTTTCACGTGACTTTTCATGACGAGGGGCCCCGCTTCTTCAGAAGAAGAGAGTACTGCCTGATGTCCGGCGGAAGGACCAGGTCAAGCCTTTCCGCAGACCCGGCCCGTGAAGCGAGGGAGCGCGCGGCGTCCGCGGCCACGGCAACGTTGAAGGGGTTTTGCGCATAGATGAAAAAGAACCGCTCGAACCCCGGAGCCTCATCAAGCTCATATGCGGTGGGAAGGATGACCTGACCCTGCCTGTCAAGCATCGGCGCCGTCCGTGGGCTCCCTGCGTACTCTGACGGCAGGAGCCACGTGACAGTCCCGCGACCGTCGACCCAGAGGATGACCCCGTACCTTGCCTCACCGGCCGTGTAACTGAGCTGGATCACGTCCCCGCGGCCTACAAGCGCGCCCGGTGCAAGGTCCCTGGGCCCCTGGGCGGTCTTCAGGAAGGCGCTCAGGTGCGGGGCCAGGCCCTTCACCCGGGTCTCATCCATCGGGAGGCGCCCGCGGAACATAAAGAAGGAAAAGACCAGAAGAACCATGGCCGCGGCCGGAAGGCCGACCGCCAGCTGCAGGGCCCATCGCCCCGCAGGCTCCAGCGTTGAGGCCATCCCGGCCTTCCCGTCACCCGCGACATCCGGGCCCAGCTTCTGCACGATGGATTTCGCCATTTCAGCCGTGGGGTAGCGCTGGAGGATCTCCGCGTCCGACCTGATGATTGCATCATGACGCGCCTTCAGAGAAGCGTCCCTGGCAAGCTCATCACGGATTTGTGCGGCCTGCCTGGCCGGCAGCTCACCCAGCACGTACTGCTCCAGCAGCAGATCGGATATCGTCTCCTTTCGCCGCATGGTCACGCCCCCTCCAGCGCACGCGTGCGCTCCTTGAGCAGGCGCAATCTCTTGCGCACTCCGGAGACGGAGAGCCCGACGTGCCGCGCAACCTCCTCAAGGGTCATGCCATCCACGTAGTGCAGCACTGCCATGGTCCTCGTGGACGCCCGCTCTCTTCCGAAAACGCTTTCCAGGAGGTGACGGTCAAGGACCCGGGCCTCCACGTCCTCCGACGATGCAATTCGCTCCAGGGCGTCGTCCCCGACGGATTGCGGTCTGCGCCGCGAGCTGCGCATCATGTTCAGGCAGATGTTCGTGGCGATGCAATACAACATGCTGGAAGGCGCCTTGTCGGTGAGCCTCTCGCGGTAGCGGATGAGCTTCACGAATGTCTCCTGCATGGCGTCCAGAGCCTGCTCTTCGTCGAGCAGGAGAGAGCGACACCTGCGGAGCACCATGGGCCCGTACTTCCTGTAGAGACTCTCCACGTCGAGTGCCAAACGCTTCTTCTCCCGCTCATCAATCTCTGTAACACGAAAAACACCGTGACGTGACACCCGGCCTCGTCAGCGGTGTTCGAAGTGCATCACGATCTTCGGAGGAGGTATTCGATGAGGTTCAGGGCACTTGCCATCACCGCTGCGACTTTCGCTGTGGCCATCGCCGCAATCGGCACCCCCGTGTTCGCGGGTTCCGTTCACCTGACGGGCAACCTTCAGGCAGATTTTCTGAAGGGACCCACCGCCCAGCAGATTATAGACACTTTCACGAGCCCCGGCCAGCCCCCTTTCGGAGGATTGGGTTGGGAAGTGATCATTGGCAGGGTGGGTTTCGGCGGGGACTACAGCGCAAGCTTCACCCGTACGCCCCAGGGGACCTGGTGGGTGGACTGGATGACGCAGCCTCTTTTCCTGAGCTATCACTTTTTCAGGACAGGGTACTTCCTGGATCCTTTTGTTCAGGCAGGGCTTGGTTGCGCCGGCAGGGTGTACATCCAGGAATGGCCCGAGAGCGCAATCAGCAACAACCTGTACATCTCCATCTATCCCTACGTCGCCGCGGGGCTGGCGCTGGATCTCAGCGGTTTCCTGGTGTCCGCGAAGATGTCATACGCGCCTTTCATGAGCGCGCCGCCGGGCAAGCCCTATCACCAGCTACCCGCTGGGAAACGTCCAGGTCACGCTGGCGGCGGGGATTGCGATCGACTGGTAAAGGCGCCGCTTTCAACCCATCGCTTCCCGTGCTATTTTGCCCGGCATGGGAAAATCGGTTGCCGGCCGGAGCTTTGCTGGATTCGGGTTCGGCCCTATCCAGACCGGTCTGATGCTGTGCGAGGCCATCGAATCAGGCAGCTTCGCCCGGTATACGGTGGCGGAGGTTGACCAGGGGCTGGTGGATGCCGTACGCGCAAACGGGAGCATGGTCACCATCAACCTTGCCGCGCGGGACGGGATCCGCGCAAACAGGCTTTCCGGAATCAGGCTTTGCAACCCGCGCGTTCCCGCTGACAGGGCTGAGCTCGTTTCCGCAATCCGGGAGTCCGAGGAGATGGCGACCGCTGTTCCAAGCGTCACCCTCTACTCGGCTGGCGGAGATGCCTCGATTGCCGCCCTGCTGGCCGATGCGGCAGACCCGCAAAAGCAAAAGGTCCTTTACACGGCGGAAAACGACAATTTCGCCGCTGAGAAGCTTTCAAAGGAGCTGGCCGCGCGGAGGCCTGGCCGCGATCTGCCGGGCCTGCAGATCCTGAACACCGTGATCGGGAAAATGAGCGGCGTCATCAACTCCGACCGGGAAATGAAAGAGCTGGGCCTTTCACCGCTTGTCCCTGGTTTTGACAAGTGCGTTCTGGTGGAAGAGTTCAACAGGATACTGGTGTCCCGGGTAAGGCTGCCGGGCTTTGTCCGCGGCATCAGTGTCTTCGAGGAAAAAGACGACCTCCTTCCTTTCGAGGAAGCCAAGCTGTATGGCCATAACGCCGTCCATGCCCTCCTGGGGTACCTGGCCAGGCTGCGGGGCCACTCCGTGATGAGCACGATCAGGCAGGATGAGGCTCTCCTCGAGCTTGGACGCCGCGCATTCATGGACGAATCAGGAGCCGCGCTGATCAGGAAGCATGGCGGCGCGGCGGGAGGAGACCCGCTTTTCACGCGCAAGGGCTGGTCCGCGTACGCTGAGGACCTCCTGGAGCGAATGACCAATCCCTGGCTGCACGACAGGGTGGAGCGGATCATCAGGGATCCGTTGCGCAAGCTCGGCTGGAACGACCGTCTTTTCGGCACCATGCGGATCGCGCTGGAACAGGGCATCGAGCCGCGAATCATGGCCCTGGGAGCAGCCGCCGCGCTCCGCTGCGCTCAAGAACAGGAAAAGGACACCTCGCCACCGCTGGGTACTCTGCTTCGCATCTGGGGCAAGGATGACCGTGACGCCCTTCGTGATACGTGCGCTCACCTGGTGCTGGAATCCATGGAAAGCCTCTCCGCATGGACGAGGTAAGCGGGGAAAATCGCCGCGGCGATCCCGCTGCAATGCCGCTGGCGCTTGCGGCAATCTTTCTCTGGGGCTTTCTCGCGCTCCTGGGATCACGCCTTCTGAGATTGCCGCCCCTGCTCATGACGGGGATTGCGTTGAGCATCGGCGGAGCCATCGGTCTTGTCAAAGTGCGCGAGTGGAAGGTCCCGCTGCGCACATTCCTGACGGGCGTCGGAGGGATATTCGGCTATCACTTCCTTCTTTTCACCGCATTCCGTCACGCGCCTACTGTCGAGGCGAACCTCATCAACTACCTGTGGCCCCTGCTGATCGTGCTGCTTTCTCCTGTCGTCCTGAGCGGATACGGCCTGCGGCCACGGCATGTCGTTGGCGCCCTGGCTGGATTGGCTGGGGCAGCGCTCATTGTCACGGGAGGCTCCCTGAGCCTCGATCTCTCCGACCTGCCGGGCTATGTGGCCGCCGCCGGGGCCGCGCTGATCTGGGCCCTGTATTCCCTTCTCACAAAACGGCTTCCCCCTTTCAAAAGCGGAGCTGTCGGCGGCTTCTGCCTGTGCTCAGGCCTTCTGGCCCTGGGAGCTTTTCTTGTCGAATCCGGGCCCGGCGGCTTTGCCGCCGTCCGCGGCTCGGACTGGCTCTTTCTTGTGCCGCTGGGAATGGGACCCATGGGCGCCGCGTTCTTCCTCTGGGATGCTTCCCTCAAGCGCGGAGATCCCCGGGTCATCGGCTCTCTTTCCTACCTGACACCGCTCTTGTCCACCGTGGCCCTGGTCGCAGTCGGCGGCAAGCCCTTCAGCGCGCTCTCCGCCGTGGCCATGAGCCTCATCATCGCGGGCGCCGTGGTGGGGTCGCTCCCGTCGAGGACCTTGAACTAAGGGCGCGCGCTTCCTACTATCGGCACCATGCGAAAAACACGCATTGTCTGCACGCTCGGCCCCGCAACGGAGGACGTCGAGGTCCTCTCCCGCCTCCTGCAGGCCGGCATGAACGTGGCCCGGTTCAACATGGCCCACGGGGATCACGACTACCACGCCGGCATGATTGCAAGGGTGAGAGAGGCCAGCAAGCGGACAGGCATCCCCGTGGCGCTTCTCATCGACATCAAGGGACCCGAAGTCCGCACGGGAATCATTGCCGACGGCGGTACCATCGAGCTGAAACCCGGGACCGAGATCATGGTGGCATCGGATGACTCTCCCTGCACCGAGGAGCAGATCAGCGTCACCTATGCGGACCTGCCGGAGCAGATCAGCCCGGGGAAGCACATCCTGATAGCCGACGGCCTCATCGACCTTGAAGTTTCCGCTGTTGAGGGCCGGCTCACCCGGTGCATCGTGCGCTCGGGTGGCCAGCTTGGATCGCGAAAGAACGTGAACATCATCGGGATCAGGAGCCGGCTCCCGGCAATCACGGACAAGGACCGGGTCAACATCGACTTCGCGGTCAAGCACGACATGGACTTCATTGCGGCTTCGTTCGTGCGCAAGCCTGACGACATCCTGGAGATCCGCCGCATCCTGCTGGCGGAGACATCTCTCCTGCAGATCATCGCCAAGATCGAAGACCAGGAGGGAGTGGACAACGTGGACGAGATCCTGCGCGTGGCGGACGGGCTCATGATCGCGCGCGGGGACCTGGGCGTGCAGCTTCCCACGGAGGAGATCCCGCTCGTGCAGAAGCGTCTGATCCTCAAGTGCCACGAGCAGAACAAGACCGTCATCACGGCAACGCAGATGCTGGACTCCATGATCTACAATCCGCGTCCCACGCGCGCGGAAGCCACCGACGTGGCCAACGCCATCTTCGACGGCTCCGATGCGGTGATGCTTTCCGGCGAGACGGCAAGCGGCAAATACCCTGTACAGGCGGTTCAGGTCATGGACTCCATCGCGCGGGCCGCCGAGGAGTCCCCCGAGTACGAATCACGCGTGAGACGGTTCTTTCGGCTGGATGATCCGAGCGAAGACGTGGCGCAGTCGGTGGCCAGAAGCGCTTTCCTGGTTGCCCGTGAGATTCATGCTGCGGCGATCCTGGCCCCCACCCTGCACGGCAACACGCCCCGGCTGATCAGCAAGTACCGGCCGTCGCAGGACATCATTGCCGTCACGCCGTCCGAAGCTGTCCAGCGGAGGTTGCTCCTGTCCTGGGGCATCGTGCCCCTGTTTTCGGAGCTTGGCGAAGATTCCGATGCCATGCTGAACAAGTCCCTGGCAGTCGCAATGGCAAACGGGCTGGTGAAGAACTTCGACCGCGTGGTCATCCTGGCGGGCATCCCTGTGCATTCCCCCGTCATGCTGAACACCGTACGAGTCCACTTTGTCGGCAACGTTCTTGCCAAAGGCCAGCGCGGGTTTGGCGGGTACCGGGCCGGACGGATCGTGCGCGTGGAGGATTCCCTGGATGCGGAGCTGAGGCTGAAGCACGATGATTCGGAAATCCTCCTGGCCAGGTTCCTGACCCCGGATTTCCTCCCGCTGCTCACCGGGCTTCGCGGAATCGTCCTTGAGGAGTCCTCCTACCTGAGCGAGGAGCAGATTCGAAGCAAGACTCCCGACGTGGCCGTGATAGCGGCCGTGCCCCACGCCATGGCCAACCTGGAGGACGGGTTTACCGTCACCCTGCACGGGGACGAGAAAGTGGTGTACGAGGGGATGATGCCGGCTACACGGACCCCAACGCCTCCCTCACCGTGATCCTGCGGATTGCGGAGATCGTCGCTCATGCCCGCGAGCGCCGCACGCAGGCCTGATCCGTCACGGATCATGGCGCGCTCCGAAACGTATGAATCCCAGTCCAGCTGGGTGCATGACGGCCTCCGCCGTCCCGGGGGCATCCAGGCAGCACGCGGACCGGCGGTTGTCAAGTCGTACCGGCGGCTTTTTCGAACTCCTCAATGAGCTGTCGCTGCCGGTCTGTCAGGCGGCGGGGAATCTCCACGTTCACCTTCACAAGCTCGTCACCCGTGCCCTTGCCCTTCAGGCGCGGCATGCCTTTGCCCCTGAGCCGGAAAATGCTTCCGCTCTGCGTGCCGGGAGGGATTTTCATGGTGACTTCTCCGTCCAGGGTGGGCACGCGGATTTCCGTTCCCAGGATGGCCTGGGTCAGGCTCACGCTCAGCTCGACTTGAAGATCGGCGCCCCTGCGCTCGAAGGTCGGGTGAGAGGGAATCTCGACAACCGCGAAAAGGTCCCCCGGTCCGCCCTGTCCCGGTTCCCCTTCTCCCTTGATGCGAAGACGGGACCCCGAGTCAACCCCCGGCGGCACGGTGACCGCCAGGGAACGAACGGACCCTTCGCGCTGCACCTGGATGGTCTTCTCCGTCCCGCGATACGCCTCCTCCAGGCTCACGGGGAGCGCCACTTCGATGTCCCTGCCCCGGCGTGACGCGCCGTTCCCGGAGCTTCCTTTTTGCCTGCGTCCGCGCGTGCCGAACAAGTCGAAGCCCAGGTCGCCGAAAATGTTCTCGAAGAACCCCCCGCCCAGACTGATGTCCCCGAACTCCTCGAACACGCTTCTGAAGTCGGTCCCCCGGAAGATGTCCTCCTGGCGGAACTTCTGGTCCACGCCCGTGTGGCCGTACTGATCGTAGAGGGCACGCTTCTGGGGATCAGAGAGGACGCCGTACGCCTCGGAGATCTCCTTGAACGTGTTCTCCGCCTCCTTTTTCTTCTCCGGCGGGACGCGGTCAGGGTGATGGCGCAAGGCAAGCTCGCGGTACGCTTTTTTCAGCTCTTCAGCCGTTGCGCCCTTCCTGACGCCGAGGATCTCGTAGTAATCACGTTTCGATGACATAGGAGTTTTGAAAAAACCCGGGCAAGGAACGGCGCAGGGCGATTTCGTCCGCCCCCGCGCTCGTACCCGCCAGGGTCATATTATTTGTCTTTTTTCTCTTCGCGGAACTCGGCGTCGATGACGTCGTCATCTTTCTTGCCGTCGCCCTTCCCGCTCTGTGCCGCATCCTGCGGCCCGGCCTGCTCGGGCCCCGCGCCGCCGCCCTGCGGCTTGCCCGCCTGCTGCTTGTAGACTTCCTCCGCAAGCTTGTGGGACGCCTTGGTCAGCTCATCCGTGCCCTTCTTGATGCGGTCAACGTTCTTGTCCTTGATCGCGGTCTTCAGGTCGTTGAGCTTTGCCTCGATGTTGGCCCTTTCCGACTGGCTCACCTTGTCCCCGTAGTCCTTGAGGGACTTCTCCACGGAGTATGCAAGGGTGTCCGCCTGGTTGATGGCCTCCACCTCTTCCTTGCGCTTGGCGTCGTCAGAGGCGAACTGCTCCGCCTGGCGCACCATCTTCTCGATCTCTTCCTTGGAAAGCTTCTTGGGCGCGGTGATCTTGATGGACTGCTGCTTTCCGGTCCCCAGGTCCTTGGCCGCCACGCTGACAATCCCGTTGGCGTCGATGTCGAATGACACCTCGACCTGCGGAACACCGCGCGGCGCCGGCGGGATGCCGACCAGGTTGAACCGTCCGAGCTCCACGTTGTCGTTCGCCATGGGCCGCTCCCCCTGGAGCACCCGGATGGTGACTTCGGTCTGGTTGTCCGCCGCCGTGGAGAAAATCTCGCTCTTGCGCGTGGGGATCGTGGTGTTGCGCTCGATGAGCTTCGTGCTCACTCCGCCCAGGGTCTCGATGCCAAGGGACAACGGCGTGACGTCCAGAAGCAGGACGTCCTTTACCTCGCCCTTGATGATGGCTGCCTGGATGGCTGCGCCCATGGCAACGCACTCCATGGGGTCCACGCCGCGCTCGATCTTCTTGCCGAAGAAGTCCTCCACGAACTTCTGGACGATGGGCATGCGCGTGGGTCCGCCGACCATGATGATCTTGTCGATGTCGGCGCCCGTCTCGGCAAACTGCACCCCGTCCTTGGAGAACGCTCCTCTGGCGTCCCTGAGCGCCGTCTCCAGGGGAGTACGGCAGCGCTGGACGATGGGTCCGACCAGCTCTTCCAGCTTGGCCCTGTTCACCGTCATGGTGAGGTGCTTGGGGCCGCTGGCGTCAGCGGTGATGAACGGCAGGTTGAGGTCCGTGGACATGGTGCTGGACAGCTCCACCTTCGCCTTTTCCGCGGCCTCGCGCACCCGCTGCATGGCCATGGTGTCCTTTTTCAGGTCGATGCCGGTCTGGCGCATGAACTCCTTCACCACGTAATCGACGAAGGCGTTGTCCATGTCCGTGCCTCCCAGCTGGGTGTCCCCGCTGGTGGCCACGACCTTGAACCCGCCCTCCTTCCACATCTCCATGATGGTCACGTCGAGGGTCCCGCCGCCGAAGTCGAACACAAGGATCTTGAGCTCCTTGCCTGCTTTCTCCAGCCCGTAGGCCAGACACGCCGCGGTGGGCTCGTTGATGATGCGAAGCACCTTCAGGCCGGCAATCTCCCCGGCGTCCTTGGTGGCTGTGCGCTGGTTGTCATCGAAGTACGCGGGGCAGGTGATGACCACCTCTTCCACCGTGTCCCCGAGGTATGCTTCCGCATCCTGTTTGATCTTCTGCAATATGAACGCCGAGATCTGCTGGGGGCTGTATTCCTTCCCGAACAGCTTGAACTTGTGGTCGGTTCCCATCTTGCGCTTCGCGGCGTAGATGGTGCCGTCAGGGTTGATGGCCGCCTGCCTGCGGGCAGGCTCTCCCACCAGTCGGTCTCCTTCTTTCGTAAAGGCAACGAAAGAGGGAAACGCCTTGCCTGATGAGACCCCGGCCCCTTCGGCGGATGGAATTATCGTGGGCCGCCCGCCTTCCATGACCGCGGCGGCCGAGTTGGACGTTCCAAGGTCGATGCCAATGACTCTTGCCATATGTTTTTCTCCTCTGCTGCTCTCCCACAGGTTTCGTCGGGCGCGCGGCTCTTCCGCTTCTGTGCCGCCCGGGAACATCACTCTCCGTTTTTGTTAGCTGTGATTGCGGGAGACATTCAACTGAAAAGAAGGTAAATAGGGAAGCCCTGGAAGTCAAGCCAAGGCATGGACGCCGAGGGGCGCCGAGCACAGGGACGTGCGAAAGGCGCCCCAAAGCCCCCATCTCGACGCGCCGCCCTCCATGCGCTACCATCCCGGACTCATGCGCGTCGTTTTTCCGCGGGGCTTCCTCTGGGGCACAGCAACCGCCTCCTACCAGATCGAGGGGTCCCCCCTGGCCGACGGTGCAAGCCCCTCCATCTGGCATGAGTTCAGCCACAAGCGGGGGAAAATCAGGGACGGAACGAACGGGGACGTGGCCTGCGACCACTATCGCCGATACACGAATGACGTCGCGCTCATGAAGGAGCTGGGCCTCACCGCCTACAGGTTTTCCGTCTCCTGGCCGCGGATAGTCCCCGAGCCGGGGCGTCTGAACCAGAAGGGCCTGGACTTCTACTCGCGGCTGGTGGACTGCCTGCTGGCGGCCGGCATCGAGCCATGGCTCACCATATTCCACTGGGACGCGCCGGTGTGGCTGGAAAAAATGGGGGGCTTTCTAAAGCGCTCCGCAATCGACCAGCTGGTGGAGTACGGGGACCGGCTTTTCAGGAATCTCGGTGACCGGGTGAAAAGCTGGCTTTCCCTCAATGAACCCTCGATTTTCGCTTCCCTTGGGTACATTCTGGGCTACTTCCCCCCGGGAAGGAAAAACGACCTGCGCGGCATGTTTCACTGCGCGCATCACCTTCTCCTGGCTCACGCCAGGCTTCGCGCAGCCATGAAAAGCAGCGTGACGGACGGACGAATGGGAATGGCCCTGGCTCAGATCTGGATTTCCCCGAAAGACGCCGGGAACGCCAGGGACAGGAATGCCGCGGACTTCATGGACCAAGCGCTCAACCGCTTCTTCATCGACCCGCTCTACCTCGGCTCCTACCCTTCGCGCGTTCTTTCCAGGATGGCGCGCTTCCTGCCCCGCGGCTTCGAGAATGATCTTTCCGACATGAGGGGGTCGATGGATTTTGCCGGGATCAATTACTACCAGCGGGCGTCCTACCGCTGGTCCCGTTTTCAGCCCTACACGCGCGCCAGGGAATACGTCGACCCCACGGCCAGGCGCAGCGCGATGTGGGAGGTTTATCCGTCAGGCATCTACCGTCTTCTCATGCGGCTTCGTGACGAGTACGGCAACCCTCCCTGCTACATAACGGAGAACGGCTTTCCCCTTCCCCTGGCCGAAGGACGTGATCCCCTGGATGATCCGGAGCGCGTGGAGTACCTGCGGGACCATGTTTCGCTCGTGGGGAAGGCAATCGAGGCCGGGGTCGATTGCCGGGGCTACTTCCACTGGTCGCTGATGGACAACTTCGAGTGGGCTTTCGGGCACGTGATGCGCTTCGGTCTTCTGCACACGGATTTCGCAACCCAGGAGCGCAGCTTTCGAAAGAGCGCTTTCTGGTACAAGGAGCTCGCCCGCAACAACTGCCTCGACGTGGAGCAGCTTGCGCTCAATTGACGCCCGGCCCCTCGACCTGTAGAGTAGCTGACATGAACGTGCGCATCCTCTCCTGGCGTTCGCTCTCCGGGGAGGAGAAAAAGAGAATTCTTTCCCGTTCGGAGCAGGATATCTCCTCTGTCACGCCCCAGGTGCAGGAGATCATTGAGCGCGTGCGAACCCAAGGCGACAAGGCTCTCATCGACTACACCCGAAAGTTCAACGGAGCGGACATATCGGCCATTCCCCTGGCCGTTCAAGAAGAAGAGTTCGACCGTGCACAATCCCTGATCTCCGCCGCGGTCAAGGATGCCATCCGGTTCTGCGCTGGCAACGTGAGGGTCTACCACGAAGGCCAGCTGCCCGGCGCCATGACCTTCGGCGAGGTGATGCCGGGCGTGTACGCGGGGGAACGGGCCGGGCCCATTGCGGCCGTGGGCCTGTACGCGCCGCGCGGCAAGGGCAGCTTTCCCTCTTCAACGTACATGATGGCAGAGCCCGCCAGGGTGGCCGGGGTGCCGCGCGTGGTCGTGGTTACCCCGCCGGATGCAACGGGGGCATGTGATCCGGCAACGCTCTTCGCCGCGCGGCTGTGCGGCGCCCATGAGGTCTACCGGGTGGGCGGCGTGCAGGCGCTTGCCGCGCTTGCGTTCGGCACGGAGAGCATCAAGCGCGTGGAGAAGTTCGTGGGACCCGGCAACCAGTACGTGACCGCGGCAAAAAGGCTCCTTGTCGGCGTTGTGGATGTGGGGCTCCCCGCCGGTCCATCGGAGTCCATGATCGTTGCGGATGAAAGCGCAGATCCTTATCGCGCAGCCCTGGACCTCCTGATCGAAGCGGAGCACGGTCCTGATTCCCAGGCGCTCCTGGTGACCCCCGCGGAAGGACTGGCGCGCGCAGTGGCCGGGCTCCTCCCCAAGCTGGCGGCGTCGCTGCCTGAGCCGCGGGCAACGTATGTCCGTGAGGTGTTCGCCAACTACGGCGGGATCATAGTGACCGCTGATGATGAAGAGGCTCTTGCAGTAGTGAACGACGTGGCTCCTGAGCATCTGCAGATTGCCACCGTGGATCCCCTTGCCACCCTCTCCCGGGTGCGCAATGCCGGTGAGATCCTTCTGGGGCAGCACACGCCGTTCTCACTGGCCAATTATGCAATCGGCGCGAATGCCGTCCTTCCCACGGGCGGCAAGGCGCGGTCTTTCTCGCCCTTGTCCGTGCGGGATTTTCTCAAGTACTCGTCGGTAGCCTATGTGACCGCCCAGGGGTACGAGAAGCTGCGCGGCGCCGCCGTCACCCTTGCTGACTATGAGGGATTTCCGGCGCACGCCATGGCCCTGAGGGAAAGGAGAATGGATGAAACCCACACCCGCGAAAAGAGCTGAGAGGCGCCCCCAGAAGACAACCGTCGTCCGTCGAGCCCGGCTTCCGCAGCCGACGGGACCCTCTGAGGCTCCGCGGGCATGGATCGTCACCGCGGACATGGGCCTCGGTCACCAAAGGGGGGCCTGGCCGCTGCGGGATGTCGCGGAGGACGGCATCATGACGCTTGGCAAGGCCACCAACATATCCGCCTCCGAGCAGCGGCTCTGGGAACAGTTGCGCAGGAGCTATGAGTTCCTTTCCCGCACCAAGAGCTGGCCGCTGATCGGCAATACCGTGTTCGGACTGCTGGACAAGCTGCAGAACATCCCCCGGTTCTATCCTGTTCGCGACATGTCCAACCCTTCTATCCAGGTCATGTGGCTCAAGCGCCTCATCACCAGGGGAATGTGCTCGGGGATGCTGGAGACAATCCACAAAAACCCCCTTCCCCTGGTCACGACCTTCTATGCCCCCGCAATTGCCGCGGACATGGCCGGCTATTCCCCGACTTACTGCGTGATCTGCGACGCTGAGATCAACAGGGCCTGGGTGGCGGAAAACCCCCGTGAGAGCAAGATCATCTACCTTACCCCGTGCGGGAGGGCGGTCCGCCGGCTCAACGAGTACGGCATCCCCAACGAGCGCATCTGGCTTACCGGCTTTCCCCTCCCCACCGAGTGCCTGGGAAACAGGACCCTGAACGTGCTGCGCAAGGACCTCGGGCAGAGGCTGCGCTACCTGGATCCCTTGAATCGCTTCTGGCCCCTCCACGGAAGGAACATCGAGTACTTCCTGGGAAAGGAGAACTGCAAGCCCCTGAAGCAAAGGGTTCTCACGGTCACCTTCGGGGTCGGCGGCGCGGGCGCCCAGGTGGACATTGCCCACACGATCGCCCACAGCCTTCGGGAGAAGATCGTCCGGGGCGAGGTCAGGCTGAACATCCTTGCCGGCGTGCGCGCCGAGGTGCGGGCGCGCCTGGAAGCCATCCGCAAGGAGCTGGCGGCCCCCCAGATCAGGATTGTTGCGGGAACCGGCCTGGAGGAGTACTTCCACGGCTTTGCCGAATGCATGAGAACCACGGACGTCCTCTGGACAAAGCCGAGCGAGCTTTCCTTCTACTGCGGGCTGGGCATTCCCGTCATCATGGCGCCGACCATCGGGTCCCAGGAGGAGTACAACCAGGCATGGCTCCTGGAGATCCAGGCAGGGTTCCCCCAACAAGATCCCCAGTACACGGACCAGTGGCTCCTGGACCTGGTCAAGGCAGGCAGGCTGGCGGACGCGGCCTGGGACGGCTTCCTGCACGCCCGAAAGTTCGGAACCTACAAGATCCACGAAATCATCCGCACAGGGGCAATGAAGATGGAGAGCTCGGTGCTCTTGCGATGAGCCGGGAGCTGGCCACACCCAGGGATGTCTTCGCGTGGGCCGAGTCGTTCACCAACCTGGAAAAGGGAACGCTGCCGTTCGACAAGCGCAACTACCGCCTGGACCGTATGCGCCGGCTCCTTGGGCTCTTCGATGACCCGGATTCGGGCCTGCGCATCATCCACGTTGCCGGCACAAAGGGAAAGGGATCCACATCGGCGCTCCTTGCATGCATCCTGGACGCCGCGGGCCACAGGACCGGCCTGTACACCTCCCCCCACGTCAGCGATCCCTTCGAGCGAATCGCCATAGCGGGTGAGTCCTCCCGTCCCGACCTGCTGGTCCGCATTGGCCGCGAAGTGCACGCCGTCGTCGATTCGCTTCCCAAGGACGGCATGCCCGGGGATTTCGCGCCCACCACGTTCGAGCTGTACACGCTGCTCGCGTTCCTGTATTTCCGGGAGGCCGGGTGCGAGGAAGCGATCATCGAGGTGGGGATCGGGGGAAGGCTGGATGCGACCAACATCGTGATGTCCGAAGCCTCCGTGATCACCCCGCTGGATCTGGAGCACATGGAGATCCTGGGCGACACCATAGAGCAGATTGCCTTCGAGAAAGCGGGCATCATCAAGCCCGGCGCGCCTGTGTTCGCGGGGTTCCAGCCTCCGGCCGCCAAGCAGGTGCTCCGTGATACGGCGCATTCACGGGGCTCCACGATCACGTTCCTGGATGAGCAGCTGGAAAGCCTGGGCACCACCCTTGATGCCACGGGCACCTCGTTCAGGCTCCACCTGAGGGGGGACAATCCGGTGGAGTTCAGGCTCTCCCTCCTGGGAGAGTTCCAGGCGGAGAACGCGGCACTCGCATGCCTGACCCTTCGCAGGACCCGGCCGGAAATCCCGCTGGATTGCTACCGTGACGGGCTTCTTGCCGCGTCGCTTCCCGGACGCATGGAAGTGGTGGGAGCCGACCCGCCGGTGGTGCTTGACGGGGCGCACACGCCCCTTGCAGTCAGCAGGCTCATGGACTCCTTCGACAAGATATTCCCGGGAGAGGCGGTGCTGCTCTTCGGGTCCGTGGCGGGAAAGAGGCCCCGGGAGATGGCAAGCATCCTGGCGCACCGGTTTCCCCGGATCGTCATCTCCACGCCCGGCACTTTCAAGGAGAGCAATCCCGAGCAGGTATTCGAGATCTTCCGCAACCTCAACCCGGGCACCGTGCTGGAGAAGATGCCGGAATCGGCGCTGCGCAGGGCGCGCCAGGATTCCGGGGGCACCCGGCCCATCCTTGTCACCGGGTCCTTCTACATGGTGGCGGAGATCCGGAGGCTGCTTGCATGAAGACCTTCTTCGAGGGGAGGCTGGCCGTCATCACGGGCGATATCACCCGCGTGAAAGCTGACGCAATCGTGAACGCGGCCAACTCCTCCCTGCTCGGCGGCGGCGGTGTGGACGGCGCCATCCATCACGCGGGAGGGCCGGTCATCCTGGAGGAATGCCGCAAGCTGCGGGATTCCCGGTTCCCCGACGGGCTTCCCACGGGGCAGGCGGTGCAGACCGCCGCCGGGCGGCTTCCTGCGCGCTGGGTCATCCACACCGTCGGGCCTGTCTGGCACGGCGGGGGGCAGGGGGAGCCGCAGAAGCTCGCGGAGTGCTATCGCAACAGCCTGGAGCTCGCCGAAGAAATCGGCGCCCGGAGCATCGCGTTTCCCGCGATCTCCACGGGCATCTACGGATTCCCCCGTGAAAAAGCCGCTCAGATTGCGTGGTCGGTGATCTCCGAGCATATTCGAAGCCACCCGCAGCCGGGCGTCATCTCGCTTGTGTTTTTTTCACCGGATGACGAGCGCGTCTTCCTGCAAAGCTCGCAACCGCATGACTGAGCCGCTGCCCTCCTCGCTGAACTGGAGGGAGATCGACCTGGTTCTCTCCGAGCTGTCCCTCCCGGGGAGCCTGATTCAGGAAATTCACCAACCCTCGCACGACAGATTCGTCCTGAGCCTCTTTCGCGGCGGCTCGCATTTTTCGCTGCTTGTTTCCGTCTCCTCGCGACTGCCCCGGCTTCACCAGATCACCACGAAGCTCCCGAACCCGCAGAAACCCCCGCGATTCGCTTCCTTCCTGCGCGCGCACCTGAGAGGGGGACGCATTGAATCCGCGGAGCAGCTGCGCGCCGCGGGTCAGGAGGCCGGGGACAGGATTGTCCGCGTTGCGGTGACGCGCTCCGACGAACAGAGCGTGCTGTGGATACGCTTGTGGGGCTCCGCGGCAAACGCAATCCTCACCGACGCATCCGGAGCCATTCTGGATGCGTTTTACCGCCGGCCGAAGAAGAACGAGATCTCGGGAAAGCTGTTTGCGCCGGCCTCAGCGTCGGCTCCGGCGACTGACGGGCGCGCCGCAGGGCGCGCCGCGGCCAGGGATTATTCGATACGCGATCTGCCGGGCCAGGGCACGTTCAACGAGAAGCTTGAGAAGCTCTTTCAGGACCGTGAGACCCGGGTGGACACCGAAAGGCTGGCCGCGCAGGCCGACATGGAGCTTGAAGTCAGCGAAAACAAGCTCCTTGCGAACCTGGAAAAGCTTCGGGCCAGGCTGGACGAATACTCGAACCTCGAGCGTTTCAAGGAGCTGGGTGACTTGATAACGAGCAACCTGCACGTCGCGGCGAAAGGCGAGCAGTGGCTGCGTGTTGAGGATTTCTTCCATGAGAATGCCCCTGTGGAGATCGAGCTTTCCCGGGAGCTCACCCCCGCGCAGAACGCTGAGAAGTACTACGACCGTCACCGCAAGGCCAGGCTGGGCAGGGCAAAGGTGCAGGATGAGATCGAACGCCTGGAGCGCACCCTCGCAAGGATCCGAAGGCAGAGGGCGGCAATCGGGACGGAGACAGACTCATCGTCCCTGGTGCAGGTGGCGCATGAGGCGGCCAGGGCGCGCAAGCCGCTTGCCGCGGAGGACACCCCGGGCCTCGTTTTCTCATCCCCTCCGTTTCGCATCCTCGTCGGGCGCACGGCGGCAGAGAACGACGAGCTTTTGCGCAGGAAGGTCCGGGGCAACGATTGGTGGTTTCACGCCAGGGACTGGCCGGGCGCCTATGTTTTCGTCAAGGCGCAGGCGGGGAAAAGCCTCCCGCTGGAAACGATGCTGGATGCGGGAAACCTTGCCGTGCATTTCTCCCGCGGAAAAAGCGCGGGGACAGCCGACGTGTACTACACGCGGGTGAAATACCTCCGCAGGGCAAAGGGAGCAAAGAAGGGCACCGTGCTTCCCACGCAGGAGAAGAACCTCCGCATCCGTCTGGACCCCGAGCGGATAGAGCGGTTGAAGTCCGGCGGGTAGCGGCCGGCTCGACCAGCCTGTCTCATCGCCCCGATCGCGCTTTGCGCTAGTATCTTCACCCCATGCGGATTCTTGTGGTGGAGGATAACGCAAAGCTGGCCGCTTCCCTGAAAAAAGGCCTGCAGCAGGAGGGCTACGCGGTGGACGCGGCCCTGGACGGGTTCGAGGGCCAGAGACTGGCAGACGCCGAAGGTGAAGGCTACGACGCAATTGTCCTGGACCTGATGCTCCCGGGAATCGACGGGATGACCATCTGCCGAAACATCCGCGCGTCGGGAAGCCGCGTGCCGGTGCTCATTCTCACGGCACGGGGCAACCTGCAGGACAGGGTGGAAGGGCTTGATGCCGGGGCGGATGACTACCTGGCAAAGCCGTTCGCTTTCGAGGAGCTGGCGGCCCGCATCCGCGCCCTCCTCCGGCGGCCCGCCGTGCCCGTTGCGCCCGTGCTGCGCGCAGGGGACCTGACAGATGAACGCCGCCACGCATGAGGTCACGGTCAAGGGTCGGCCCGTCCCCCTGACCGCAAAGGAGTTCGGCCTCCTGGAGCTGCTCATGCGCCACCCGCGTCAAGTCCTTTCCCGTGGGCAGATCACCACGCACCTCTGGGACCAGGAGTTCGACGGGGCAAGCAATGTCGTGGAAGTCCACATCAGGAACGTGCGAAGGAAACTCTCGCAGGCGGGAAACAATGGGCAGATCGAGACGGTCCGCGGCGCAGGCTATCGCCTCGCGGGCTGACCCTTTTCGGGCGGCGCGCCGCAAGCTCACCCTGCTCTACCTTGCAACCATCACGGCGATTGTCGCTGTTCTCAGCTCCGCGTTGTACGAGTTTCACGCCCACGACGTGGAGGGCATCGAGCGCCGGCGGGCGGGCCGCGAAATCGAGGGGCAGCGGCCGACGGACGATGCGCGCTCGGGGCTCGAGGAGTACCTGGAGCACCTGGGCAGGTCCATTGTTGTGGCGGACGTCATTACGATAATTGCCGGCGGGCTGCTCAGCTATCTCCTGGCGGCGCGCACGCTGCAGCCCATCAAGGAAGCCGTGGAAGCCGAGCAGCGGTTCTTCGCCAACGCGGCTCACGACCTTCGCACTCCCCTTGCCGTCATGCGCAGCGAGGCGGAGGTTGCGCTTCGCGGCGGATCTCTTGACCCCGGGGAAGCGCGGCTCCTGATCCAAAGCTCCCTGGAGGAGATCCGCCGGATGTCGGCCATGGTGGAGCAGATGCTGGACCTGGCGCGCAGCGGCGCCTCGCGGCGGCCTCGCGGGGGCTTGCATGAGACCCTTGACCTCGCCGCGCTTGCCGCGGCGACGGCCGCCAGGATGGCGCGGCGCGCTGAGGAGCGCGGGATCCGGCTGGTCACCGAAGCCGCGGGACCCGTCCTGATTTCCGGGGAAGCCTCCACGCTGGAGCGCGCCGTCAACAACATCCTGGAAAACGCAATTGCCTACACGCCGGGCGGTGGCTGCGTCACGGTGCGCGTGCGGCGCGACTCCGGCAACGCAATCCTGGATGTCGCGGATACCGGCATCGGCATTCCCCCGGAGGATCTCCCGCACATCACGGAAGCGTTCTTTCGGGGAGACAGGGCCCGCGGCGTCCACTCCGGCGGGGCCGGCCTCGGGCTGACGATCGTGAAGACAACCATGGACGAGCATCGGGGAAGCTTCCGCGTTGAGAACAGGCCCGGCGGCGGAACGACGGTCTCCCTGCAGTTTCCGGCCCTGTAGAACTTTCTGTTATCCCCCGCTCTCTTCATCTCCTCTTCAGGATGCGATCCGAACATATCGCAGGAGGAGAGTAATGAAGAATCGAACACGGATCTTCATCGCCGCGGCATTTGCAGGCGCGGCGCTCGGGATCGCGGCAATGGCGTACGGCCAGGCGCGCACGGCGTCCTACCGGCTGTCCGACGGGACATATACGGGCAGGCGGGAATACGCCTACTACGGCTTCGTTCGCGTACGGGCGCTGGTCAGCAGTGGCAGGATTTCCGACATCCGCGTGCTGGAGTATCCGCATGACAACAGCACCTCACGCTACATCAACGGCGTAGCCCTGCCCTACCTCATCCAGGAAGCGGTAGGCAACCAGACCTCCGGGGTGGACTTTGTCAGCGGAGCAACCTTCACCAGCAATGCCTTCGCCAAGTCATTGCGCGACGCGCTTTCGAAGGCCGGAAAATGAGGCGTGCTGCCAGGTTTCTCGACAGTTTCACGATGTACAGGCTGACCCTGTATTACCTGGCGGCGCTCCTCTCCCTCGCGACAATCCTGAGCGCATTCGGCGTCGTGCCCGGCGGCCCTCTTGCCATCCTCTCCACAACGGCAATCCTGCTGGCCGCCTGCTTCCTGGTGAACGCCCTTTTTGCCCGGATAATGAGGGTCAGGTCGAATCCCGAGTCCTCGTTCATCACGGCTCTCATCATGGCGCTTATCATGGGCCCGGTGCCGATCCTCTCCGATCCGCGGCGTGCGGCAATCCTGGCCCTTGCAGGCGCCGTTGCGGTTGCATCGAAATATCTCCTGGCGCTTCGCCGCCAGCACCTCTTCAACCCCGCGGCTTTCGGAGCGCTGTTCTCCGGCCTCCTGTTCGGCATGAACGCAAGCTGGTGGGTCGGAAACGCCGCGCTTCTCCCGCTGGCGGCTGTCGGGGGCATCCTTCTGGCGAGGAAGATCGGCAGGCTGCGCCTGGTGGGCGCATTCCTGGGATTGTTTGCCGTTTTCAACGTCGGCCTGGCCCTCGATCAGGGTCTTGCAATCAGTGACGCCGTCCAGAGCCTGTCATTCGTCCTGTGGCGAACGTCGCTTGTTTTTTTCATTACAGTGATGTTCACCGAGCCCATGACATCGCCGAAACGCTTTCGGCTGCAGGTCCTCTACGCCGCGATCGTGGCGCTCCTCTACCAGCCGCAGCTTTCCCTGTTGGGCCAGAACCTGACCCCGGAGGAAGCCCTCCTGGCAGGGAACCTGTTCTCCTTTGCCGTGAGCCCGAGCTTCAAGCTGCGCCTGCGGCTCAAGGAGCGGCGGGAGGTCGCCAAAGGGATCATGACCTTCACTTTTGCCCGACCGGCTCGTTTTTCCCACAAGCTGGGACAATACATGGAATGGACCCTTCCCATGAAAAACAGCGACGGACGGGGGGCGCGGCGCTATTTCAGCATTGCCTCCTCCCCCACCGAGCCGGACCTGATGATCGCCGCCCGATTCTCACGGCAGAACAGCAGGTACAAGCAGGAGATGGCGCGAATGGATGCCGGTGACCCGATGATTGCCGGGGAGCTGGGGGGAGACTTCGTGCTTCCGAAAGACCCGAGAATCCCGCTTGCGTTCGTTGCAGGCGGCATCGGGATCACGCCGTTTCGCAGCATGATCAAGTACCTCCTGGACAAGGGAGAGCGGCGTGACATCGTCCTTTTATACTCCAGCTCCACGGAGGAGGAGATCGTTTTCCGGGACGTCATCGATGAGGCGAGGTGGAAGATCGGACTGAAAGCCGTCTACACCCTTACCGATCGCTCCATGATCCGCGAGGGTTGGTGCGGCCATTGCGGTCCCATTGACGAGCAGATGATTCGCCGGGAAGTGCCCGCGGTCGGCTCACGGCGCTTCCTTGTATCAGGCCCGCCGGGAATGGTGAACGCGACGGTCAGGGTGCTGCGTAGCGCGGGTGTGCCGCGAAGACACGTTCGAACCGACGCTTTCCTGGGGTATTCATGACCCGGCGTCAGCCCTTCTGCTTCTTTTCAAAGTCGGCGGTCAGGCGGGAAAGCATCTGGGCGCGACGGTCGTACAGGCGCTTGCGGGCGCGCGGTTTTCTCTTGGTCAGCGCATAAGCTGCCATGATGGGAAGGGCGATCGTGCTGTCGGTGTAGCAGACAACCGTGTCGGGAAGCTGGTCGGGATCCACTTTTCCCCAGGTGACTGCCTCCTGGGAAGTGGCCCCCGACAGGCCACCGGTGTCCGGTCGCGCATCGGTGATCTGGATGAAGTAGTCGTGACCCTTCTCCGCCAGGCCGTAGATTTCCTGGATCTGGGGCTCGGTCTGCAAGGCAAAGTTCTTCGGGCTGCCGCCCCCCAGGATGAGCACCCCGCTTTTCCCGCCCGAGCGCTTGGCTTCATAGACGATGGCGGCCGTTTCGTTCACATCCAGCTCGGGATCGAAGCCCACCTGGTATCCCTGCAGGCGCAGGGCGGCAAGGCCCATTCCCAGGCTGGAGTCGCCGGGGCTCGATGTATAGATGGGCACGCCCGACTCCCAGGCCGCGCCGATCAACGACCGGTATGCAGTCCCCAGGACCTTCTCCCTTTCCCTGACGTAGCGTCCCAGCCTCCCGTGCAGCTCCGCCGTGCTCATGCGCTTCTGGAACTCCGGGGACTTCATCACCTCGGCGACGAACTCGTCGGTCTTGAAGAGGACGTCCTGGTCGAAAACGATGTCATAGATGCGGATGATGCGCGCGCGGCGCAGCTCCACGTCATCCGCGCCGGGCGCAATGCCGTACAGGGAAAGCCCCAGGGAGCGGTGCATGTCGTGATAGATGTTTGCTCCCGTGGAAACGATCCAGTCCACGAAGCCGGCCTCGATCAGGGGAACAAAGGCCGCGTAGCCCAGGCCGGTCGGGGTGAGCGCGCCGCTGATGGTGAGCCCGACGGTCACATCGGGTTCGAGCATCTTGTCCGTATAGATATGGCAGGCTTCGCGAAGCCTGCCCGCGTTGTACGAGAGGAGGAACTCATCGACAAGGGTATCAACCCCGATGCCCGCGGTAAGGGGCCGGGGATCGAGCTTGCGGCCGGGTATCACAGGAGGACCGCGGCTGAGACGACCGTGGTCCAGACTCCTCCCGAGGCGCCTTCCGCGGTCTGCGTGATGCTGGTGCTGTCGACGATGTGGCCGCCCATGCGGTACTGCTCACGACGCTCGTTGTAGTCCTTGTCCAGGTCGAAAGGCACGCCGAGCAGGGTGGCGAGCATTGAGGCGGCAAGGTCTTCCGCGTAGTCGCCGGCTTCCTTCTCCGTCTGGCCGTACACGTGGTGCTCGGAGAGGTACCCGTACATCTTCAGGTCCGCGGGAATGGCGATGCCGATGGAGGAAGCGATGCGACGGCCGGGCTCGATTGGTGGCCATTTCAGCAAGCACGACGAACGTGACCTCTCCCGCCTCCAGGGCGGCAAGTCCCTCATCAGGGCTCACGATCTTGCAGCCGGGGAAAAATCGAGGAGACGCGCACGATGTTGAGGTGCGCTATTCCGGCGTTCCGGAGGGCCATCTCGAAGCTGTTCAACTTTTCCTTGTTGATCCCGACCCCGCGGGTCAGGAACAGTTTTCGGGGGACGAATCTCAATTCCTTACTCTCCTCACCGTAACAGCTGAAAATAGGACGGAAATCCGTCCGGAGTCAAGGAGACTACTTGCAAACGCCCCGGCATTCCACGATACTTTTCCCTATGGGCGTCACACCGCTCAGGGCAAGGGTCCGTCCCCCGATCGTCGACGGCCTCTTCTACCCGGCCAAGAGCGACCAGCTAGCGACACTTGTTGATCAATTCCTTGCCTCTTCCCAGACACCGCAAGGCAGCTGTTTTGCGGCTGTCTCTCCTCACGCGGGCTATGAGCTGGCAGGCCCGGTCATGGCCTCGGCGTTTCGATGCGTGGCCCGACGCACCGCGCGCACCGTCTTCCTGATCGGGCCCGTACATCGTGATCCCCAGAACGGCTTCTTCCTGCCGGAGTCCGAGAGATTCGCCACCCCCCTGGGAGATATCCCCGTGGACCAGGTTGCCGCGTCCCGCCTCCTGGCCCAGGGTCCCGCCTTCGTTCGCAACGACATTTTCCACCTCGAGGAACACTGCCTCGAAGTCCAGCTCCCTTTCGTTGCGCGCGTTTTCCCCGGTGCCGCGGTGGTGCCCATCCTGGTGGGCGGCCGGGGGCGGGCCGCCGTTGCTGCTTTGTCGGCCGGGCTCGCAGCTGCCCTGGAAGAGGATCAGGGATCGACAGTCCTGGTGGTTTCCTCCAACATGGCCTCCTACATGACCGGCAAAGACACCGACGGGGAGTGCGCGGTCCTGGAAGGTCTGCTGGCAGCCGGGGACTGGCCCGGGATAATCGCCGCGGAGGAGAAAAAGCGCATCAGCGCCTGCGGCGCAACGGCCATTGCGGCAATTCTCTGCCTGGCGGGCAAGGGATGCAGGATGAAGATCCACAACCGGGCATGCTCCCGGGAAAAGGAAGACGATAACGAGCGAACGGTTCACTATGCGGCAATCGGACTGGACAATGAGCCTGGCTCTGACTGACATCGACGGGCAGGTGCTGATCCAGGCGGCAAGATCCGCAATAGCGTCCCGCCTGTCGCAGAAACCGGGATGCTTTCCGGCCTCCGTCACTCCGGCCCTCATGATTCCCTGCGGCGCGTTTGTCACCCTGAAGTCTGAAGGGCTCCTGCGGGGATGCATAGGTCGGATTTCCTCGACAAAGTCCCTTCTCCAGACGGTGAAAGAAGTCGCTGTTTCCAGCGCCTTCGAAGACCCGCGGTTTCCCCCTGTCACGAGGTCAGAATGGCCTTCCATCCGCATCGAGATTTCCGTCCTCTCGCCGCTCCGACGAGTGGAGGGCCCGCAGGCCGTGTGCGTGGGGACCCATGGCGTCCTGATCCGCAGCGGCTTCAGCTCCGGACTCCTCCTGCCGCAGGTGGCCACGGAGCAGGGCTGGGACAGGGACACGTTCCTGGCGCACGCCTGCCGCAAAGCCGGCCTGCCGCCGGATGCCTGGAAGAATCCGGGGACACAGATCGAAGTGTTCAGCGCCATGGTCTTCGAGCAGGAAGAGTAAAGGCCGGTCCCTGCCATGGCCCTGGATATCATTGAAGGAGGAGTGAGGTACCTCGCGGTCCCCATTGGCTCGCCTGCCCGGGGGAATGCTTTGACGAGGATCCTGGCGCTCAAGGGCTCCCCTGGCTGGATTGCCGCCCCTCCTTCCCTCAGGGAATGGCGCTTTACCGGCGTCACGGAGCAGTCCGGTGGGACCGTGCTTTTCGGTCCCTGGATCCCTGCCCGCCCGCTCTCTTCCATTCCCGCCCTTCCCCCGGATGAAGCCCTGGGCTTTCTGGTGCGCCTGGCTCTGGCCCTGGTGCTGCTGAAGGAACGGAGCATTCCCCTGTTTCCCCTTCAGACGGACGCGGTGCTCTTCTGCGACGACGGATCGGTGCTGTTCCTGCCCGCGGACGTGATGCGCGAGCTCCGGGAGCTGCGGCCGTTCTCTCAGAACCGCGACACATTCGAATCGATATACAACCCCGACACAAAGGGTGAGGGCATGGTTTCCTTCGCGCTGGGCGCCATGCTGTACCGCCTGGTCACGGGCGCATTTCCCTTCTCGGGGGAATCCACCGAGGATATCCACGAGCAGATGCGGAAGCTGGAGATTGTATCTCCGGCGGAAGCGGTTCCCGGAACAAGCGCGGAAGCCTCCGAGATGATCATGGCCGCGCTGTCACGATCCCGTCGCGGCATTCCGACGTTGAGCGAATGGGCTGAGCGCCTCCCGTCATGGCAGGGGGAAGGCGCGCTTCGGGCCGCGGGGGCGGCCGCCGGCGGCAGCCAGCCCCCCGCGGCGGAGATCCACAGGAAAAGCTCGCAGAAAAAGTTCCGCCGCCGCGTGTTCTGGGAGAAAAACTGGCGGACCGCCCTCATCATTGCCACGGTGGTCATCGTGGTCGGGGCGGGGCTGGGCAGCATTCTGAAGGGCGTCCTTGCGCCGCGCGTGACGCGCGGCGACACGCCCCCGCAAGTCGTCCAGGCCTTCTATTCCAGCATGAACAAGCTGGATCATTTGACCATGGGGGCGTGCGTCGTTGACGGCGCAGGCAAAGGGGAGATCAACGAGGTGACCAACCTCTACGTGATCTCACGGGTGTCCACCGGGTACGAAGGCAGGTCGAACATCGTGTCCGCGGAAGACTGGGATAAAGCGGGCAGGCCGCGCATTCCCCCGCCGCAGACGCTGTATGGCGTGACAGGGCTCGTTATTACCCAGGAAGCCCCGGAGCCGCAGCCGGTCTTCCGTGTCTCCTACGACAAGTGGACCCCCGTTTCCGTCAGTGATGAGGCGGCAGCCAGCCCGCAGGCAGCCCCTCGCTACGAAGGTCAATCTGTCCAGGACAGGGTGCTCTTGAAAAAGGACAGGGGAGATTGGGTCATTTACCGAATTGATCGCCTTCGCTCGACGCCCCTGGCGCTGAAATAGCGGGATGCTTCACCCTGCTCTGCGTTTCAGGAAATCATCTATCTCAGCTCGCGCGGGCATGGAGGGCTGCGCGCCGCGCCGGGTGGTAGAGATGGCCGCGGCAGCCGAGGCAAGGCGCAAAGAGGCCTCCACGGGGCTGCCTGAGGCAAGAGAAGCTGCAAGGACTCCGCAGAAGCAGTCTCCTGCGCCCACGGCATCCACTGCCTCCACCGGGTAGGCCTCCTGGCGGTGCGCGCCCGACCCGTTCAGCAGAAAGCTCCCCTTCCTTCCCAGCGTCACGATGACATTCTTCACGCCCCAGCCAAGCGGGACCTTGGCCTGGCTCTCAACGCTTTCATCCCCTCCGACAAGGGCCTGGATCTCGTTCTTGTTGCAGACCAGATAATCGACAAAGCCAAGGATTTCCTTTCCCGGGCGACGGCCGATTGTCGGGGCGATGTTCCACATCACAATGCACCCGGCCTGCCGGGTCTTTCTGATGAGAGCCTCCGTGGTCTGCCGGGGAATTTCATTCTGAAAAAGGGCCACCCAGGCCTCACCGGCGGGAACAGCGGGGATTTCCACCCCCTCTGCCTCAAACTGCATGTTGGCGCCCGGGGCAACCGCAATGGAGTTCTCACCTTCGGCGTCTACCATGATGAGCGCAACCCCGGAGCGCGCTCCTGCGCGCACGCGCACTCCCGCGGTGGAAATGCCCGTTGCGGCAAGGCTGGCCAGCCTGTCCTTGCCGAATCCATCATCTCCAAGGCAGCCGTAGATTGCAACGTCCGCTCCGGCCCTGGCGGCAGCCACTGCCTGGTTGGCGCCTTTTCCGCCGGGGAAGCTGTCCCACGTCCCGCCCGTCACCGTTTCTCCCGGATGGGGCAGCTTGTCGACGTACACGGTCAGGTCGGTGTTGATGCTTCCGAAGACCAGCACTCTGCCATCCATTGCCTCGAATAGTAGGGAGGCCGGGAAGCGCTGTCAATGCTCTACAGGTTGTTGATGGACAGTTGCACGGTTCCCAGCGTGTCGTCGTTGCAGAAAACCGGAAACGTGCTGGCGCCGGCCTCTGTCCAGGTGATCAATCCGCCCATCTGCTTCGTTTGAAAAAGATAATACGCGCCCGCGGGGAAAGCAGTGGCCAGAGTCAGGGTCGTTGCCGTTGCGGCGGTGACGTCGGCAATGACCGTCGGGCTTGTCGGATTGTCCACGACGAAAAGGGGAAGCGTATAGCTCGTGAAGGCTGCGCTCCCGTCTGTCAAGGTGGTCCCCGCCGTCGTGTTGGTTCCATTGCGAAGCGCTGCCGAGCCGAGAAGATGAAACTTCACCGACATGCTGACGTTGGCTGTTGCGGCCGGATATGAACAGCTGGCCGAAAAAGGCGTGACCTGCCCCGGGTAGGCCTGGTTGAACAGTGAGGCCAGAGTCACGGAATTGACAACATTCAAAGTGACATCGATCGTCGCATCCGGGAACGCGTCGATGGAAAAGCTGAGGGAGTCGGTGCTTGTCGGATTGGCGGCGTTGCCTGCGTTGCCGCACCCGGCAAGCAAGCCGAGAAAGAGCAAAACAAAGAGACCTGAGCCTTTTGATCTCTCCACAGGCGCCTCCGGACGCTCACTCCTCACTATAGCACACTGCTCCCTTCTTTTGTTATTATGCACTCCACATGAAAGCGATCGAGCTGAGCAAGGCTTTCGACCCGAAGACCTATGAGGACAGCATCTACAGCGAGTGGCTGCAGAAGGGATACTTCGCCCCCGCCCCGGCGCCAAAAGGGCGCGCGGCCCACACGCGCTTCGTCGTGGTGATCCCGCCGCCCAACGTGACGGGCGTGCTGCACATGGGCCATGGCTTGAACAACAGCCTCCAGGACATCGAGGTGCGTTATCACCGGATGCTGGGAGACGACACACTATGGGTTCCCGGGACGGATCATGCGGGCATTGCGACACAGCACGTGGTGGAGAAGCTGCTGAAGAAGCGCGGCACCACGCGGCAGGAGATCGGCAGGGAGAAATTCCTGGAAGAGACCTGGAAAGTCACCAGGGAGCATCACGGCATCATCGTGAAGCAGCTCCAGAAGCTGGGCTCCTCCTGCGACTGGACCCGGGAGCGCTTCACGTTCGACGAAGGGCTCTCCCGAGCCGTGCGGGAGGTCTTTGTCTCTCTTTTCGAGAAGGGGCTCATCTATCGGGGCAACTACCTGGTGAACTGGTGCCCTTCCTGCCGCACCGCGATCTCGGATGACGAGGTGGAGCACGAAGAGATCCGGGGGAAGATGTACCACTACCAGTATCCCCTCGCGGACGGTTCGGGCAACATCACGATAGCAACCACGCGCCCGGAAACGATGCTGGGAGACGCCGCGGTTGCGGTCAACCCCGAGGACATGCGCTACCGCCACCTGGTGGGAAAGATGGTGCAGCTGCCGCTCACGGGCCGGACCATCCCCATCATCACGGATCCGCAGATCGACATGGCGTTCGGAACGGGCGCGGTCAAGGTGACCCCCGCGCATGACCCCGTGGACTACGACATCGGGCGGCGCCACAACCTGCCCCAAATCAACATCCTCACTCCCGAGGGGAGGCTCAACGACAACGTGCCCGAGCCGTATCGGGGGTTGAGCGTCCAGAAAGCTCGCGCGAGGGTGATCGAGGACATCAAGGCCGCGGGACTGTTCCTGAAAGAGGAGCTCCATACGCACCAGGTGGGGCACTGTTATCGTTGCAACACCATCATCGAGCCCTTTCTTTCTGATCAGTGGTTCGTGAAGATGCAGCCCCTGGCGGAAAAAGCCCTGAAGGCGTGGAAGGACGGGAAGCTCCGCTTTTACCCGCAGAGATGGGAGAACACGTACGCAAGCTGGCTGCGCTCCATCCGCGACTGGTGCATATCGCGCCAGCTGTGGTGGGGACACCGCATACCGGTGTGGTACTGCAGGAAGTGCTCCCAGATGACGGTTTCCCGGACAGATCCGTCCGCCTGTTCGCATTGCGGCAGCGCCGAGATCGAACAGGACCCCGATGTGCTGGACACCTGGTTCTCTTCCGCGCTGTGGCCGTTCTCCACCCTTGGCTGGCCCGAGAAGACGCCGGACCTTTCGCGCTTCTATCCTACCACGGCCCTGGTCACCGCGTATGAGATCATCTTCTTCTGGGTGGCGCGCATGATCATGATGGGGCTGGAGTTCATGGGCCAGGTTCCCTTCAAAGACATCTATATCCACGGGCTGGTCAGGGACAAGCAAGGACGCAAGATGTCCAAGAGCCTCGGCAACGGAGTGGATCCCCTGGAGATCATTGACGAGTACGGAGCCGACGCCCTGAAGTTCACCATGGCGTTTCTGGCGGCACAGGGCCAGGACGTGCTTTTCGACAAGGAATCCGTCAAGCTGGGGTCACGGTTCTGCAACAAGATCTGGAACGCGTCCCGCTACCTCCTGATGAACCTCGAGGGCCGGAACCTCCTGGATGCGGCGAAAGTCGAGCGCGCCGATATTGACCGCTGGATCTTCCACCGGCTGGACGCCGCTGCCGCGGCGGCCCGAACGGCCCTGGAGGGCTTCCGGTTCAACGACGCCGCCCAGGCAGTGTATGAGTTCTTCTGGAGCGATTTCTGCGACTGGTACATCGAGGCTGCCAAGCTTCCCCTTGCCTCGGGGAACGATGCTGAGAAGGACAGGATCATAACGCTCCTTCTGGCGCTGCTGGAAGAGTCCCTGCGCCTGCTGCATCCTTTCCTGCCCATGATCACGGAGGAAATCTACAAAAAGCTCCCCGGCCCCCACGGTCCCATCATGATCCAGCCCTACCCCGCGGGTGACGGAGCGCGCAAAGACCCGGCGGTCGAGGCCAAGTTTTCCTCCCTGCAAGAGCTTGTGCGCGCGGTGCGAACCATCCGGGCGGAGTTCACCATTCCGCCCGACAGCAGGGTCGACGTGTCCGTGTTCGCCGAGGATGCAACGGGCGTGCGGGGGAACTTCGAAGCCCACCGGCAGCTCGTCGCGCACCTCACAGGCGCCCGGGAGCTTTCCATCGCCGCGGCCGGAGCGCTTGCCGGAGACGGCAAGAGGGACGGGACCATCGCTGCGGCCGGGAAGGGATTCGAGGTGTTCGTCTTCATCCGTGAAGCAATCGATGCCCCCAGGGAGATTGCGCGGCTGGCAAAAGACAAGGAGAAGACGGAAGCCGAAAAAAAGCGCACGGAGGCCAAGCTCGCCACCTCCGCGTTCGTGGACCGCGCGCCCCGGGAGATCGTGGACCGTGAGAAGGAAAAGCTGGTCGAGCTCTCCCGCCGAATAGAAAAGATCGAGGGGTATGTACGGGCGCTCGGAGGGTAGCGATTTCCCGGGCAACGGTCGGCCCGGCCGGACTGAAGGACCGACTGGATGCCTTGTACGACGCATACAACCGCAGGGAGTACGTTCACCCAGATCCTCTGGAGATTCTCTACGATTACAAGGACCCGCTGGACCAGGAGATAGCGGGTCTCATCGCCGCCTGCCTTGCGTACGGTCGCGTGACGCAGATCCTGGCAAGCATCCGGAAAGTAATGAGCCGGCTCGGCAGCCCCCGGTCCTTCGTCGAGCGCTCGAAACCGAGGGAAATACTCCATCTGTTTGGCGACTTCAAGCACAGGTTCAGCGCCGGAAGTGAAGTCTCATCCCTCCTGGTGGGAATCAAGCGCTCCGTGGAAACGCACGGCAGTCTCGAACGAATGTTCGCGGCCGGACTTGGCAGAAGGGATGATTCCATCCTTTCGGCCCTCACCGAGTTCGTCCAACGCCTTCGGGGTTTCGCGGGCGGGGCGGATGCATGCGCAAGCCTTCTTTCCTCACCGGAGGACGGCAGCGCATGCAAGCGGCTCAACCTGTACCTTCGATGGATGGTGCGCCGTGATGCCGTGGACCTGGGCCCGTGGACATGCGCGTCACCCGCGCTTCTCGTCGTTCCCCTGGACACTCACCTTTTTCGGATAGCCGCAAGGATAGGGCTCACCCGGCGCCGCCAGCCCAACCTGAAAACAGCCTTGGAGATCACTCGGGGATTTGCGGAGCTCCGTCCTGACGATCCTGTGCGCTATGATTTTGCGCTGACCCGGCTGGGAATCAATCCTCTAGCCAAGGAAAGCGAGGGCGGCCCCGCCGCGCGCTCGTAGCGGGTGTGGCCGAAAAGCCGCCCTGGGGCAGAAAAAGCCAAAACACATAAGGCATTCGTCATTCACAACGCAGGACGCAAAGGGATGACGCTCTCTGTCAGTCTGTGGATTGCCCGCGCACCTCTGCTTTCGGTTGCACTGCGAGAAGAACGGCAGACTCGAACTACAGCCGCGAGATTGCCGGCAAACCTCAACCTGAAGCTCCTCCCGAGCAAGCGGGTGGCATCTGGAGGACATGACGGCCGCCCGCTACTTTACGGAACCCTCGGTGAGACCCGCAATGAAGAACTTGTTTGAGAACATGTAGGCAATCAGCATCGGGATCAGCCCGAGCATGGCCGCGCCGTTGAAGATCCCGTATCGCATGTAGTGCGTTGTAATGTTGACCATGAGATCATAGAGACCAAGCTGGTAGGTCTTCTTGACGCTTTCAGAGATCAGCGTCAGAGAGACAATGAACTCGTTCCACACGATCACGAACCCGAGGACCGCCATTGCAGCCAACCCGGGCACGACCAGTCGGAACAGCAGAAAGAAGATCTGGAACCTGTTGCACCCGTCGATGTGGGCCGACTCGTCCAGCGCCTGCGGGATGGAGTCGTAGAAGCCCGTGAGCATGATGACGCTGAGGGGCATGATCTGGGTGGCATAGACGAGGATCAGGGAGACGTACGTGTTCAGGAGATGCATCTCGTACATCAGCAGGTAGAGGGGCAGGATGAGGATGATGGGAGGAATCATCTGAGCGATCAGGATGGTCAGCATGATGCCGCCCTTGTGCCGGGAGCGGCTTCGTGAAAGGCCGTAGGCGAACAGCGAACTGCAGAAAAGGCCCAGGAGCACCGCACAGGCGCAGACGATGAGGCTGTTGAGCATGTCGCGGGGTATGCTGGTGCGCGTCAGGACCATGAGGTAGTTGGAAAGGTCGATGCTGCGGGGCAACCATTTGGGCGGATAGGTATACAGAGCGCTGTCAGGCTGAATCGAACAGATCATGATCCACGCAATAGGGATGATGGCGAACAGCATCGCCATGATAATCAGAAGCCATGCGATGACGGAAAACCCGCCACGTCGCACCTTCATTGCTCTTCCCGCCCCTTCACGCCGCTGCCCGCCTGTTCCTCAGGAGGGCCAGGTAGACTAACGCCGCGATGGTGTTGAACGCCGTCATGACCATGGCAATGCTCGCACTGTAGCCGATCCGTGACGTGTTGAACGCCTCGTTGTACATGTACACGCCGATGATCTCCGTCCGGTGCAGGGGACCGCCCTGCGTTGCGGCATAGACAAGATTGAAAAGGTTGAAAGTGTAGATCGTGATGAGGATGAGGTTGCTCAGGATGATATAACGCATCAGGGGAAGCTTGACGTACACGAGGGTCTTGAAGCTGCCGGCCCCGTCGATTTTCGCGGCTTCAGTCACCTCGGCGGGGATGGTCTGCAGACCGGCGTGCTCGAGAACCATGGAAAACGGATATCCCTTCCAAATGTTGAGCATGATCAGCGTGTAGAGAGCTACGCGCGGATCTGAAAACCACCCGACCTCCGGGAGTCCAAGGCGAGTGATGTAGTAGTTGACCATCCCGTACGTGTCGTTGAACATCCATTTCCAGGCCCCGACGGCTATGACGTCAGAAAAGATCCAAGGAAGAAAAAGAACCGCTCCGATGACGCTCTTGATGAGCCGGCTTGCCGGGAGCGAGTTCAGGAGAAGCGCGAAGAGAAAGCCGATCACGAACTGGAAAAAGATGACGATTGCCACGTACCTCAGCGTATTCGCGAGCACAAGACCGGCGTCCGGATTGGTGAAGAAACGGAAGAAGTTCTGCAGCCCGACGTATCTCCAGCGAAGCGTGACAAGGCTGGCATTCGAAAACGCGATTCCTAGCATGTACGCCAATGGAACGAACGTGAAAAGTCCCAGGAAAACAAATGCCGGCGTAAAAAACACTGAATACTTGCTTGTCCGCATCTTCCATCTCACCCCACCAGGAGCGCCAGGGGGCAACCTGCCCCCTGGCTATCACGAACCGGGCTACTGAAGCAACCCCTTGTCTTTCCCGATCTGCACTGCGCGCTGGACTGCCCCCGCGAGCGCCTTCTGCGGGTCTGCGCCGAGAAGGGTCTCCTGGAAAGCCTGGGCCCATTCAAGAGAGGCATCCGGATACAGCGCGTTCACCGGCCGTGTGTGGCTGTACTTGAGGTTGTCCATCACGGTACGGTCCCACTCCGTGGCCCTGAAGGAGGGGTCAGCGGCGGCCGACTTTGTGGTGGGAATGTTGCCTACTTCATGCAGCCATTCCCGGTAGATGTTCTTGTCGAGCCCTGCGATGAGAGAAACGAGGTAGGCCGCAGCCTCCTGCTTTGCCGGGTCCTTGGTCGTGACGGCGATGCCCCACCCGCCTGAGTTCTGTCCCCAGTTGCCGGTCCGCGGATCGCGGGGATTCGGCGCAAGCCCGATTTTCCCCTTCAGATTCGGCGCCAGCTCATCCATCCTGCTCTTAAGCCAGGACCCGTGCAGCATCATAGCGACCTTGTCGGTGAAGAATAGCTGCTGGGTTTCGGCATACCCGTCGTTGATCGTCTCCGGCGGCAACCACTTGTTCTTGTAGAGATCGGCAAAGAACTTGAAGGCGTCCAGGCTGGCCTGGTTGTTGTACGCCGGAGTGCCGTCATCGTTCATGAACTTGTCGCTGCCCTGCCAATAGAAACCAAGGACAGTCACCGTGGTCAGCTCGCTTTTCTGCCCGCTGAGGGCAAGGCCGTATCTGCCGTTCCGTGTGAGCTTTCGCGCATACTCCCTCAGCTCGTTCCAGTTCTCAGGAGGCTTCGTCAGGCCGACCTCTTTAAAGAGGTCTTTCCGATACCAGAGCATGGAGTTGAAGTCCGTGCCCGGAACCAGGCAGATGATCTTGCCGCCATACTTCAACTTGAACGCATCGTAATAGTCGCTCAGCAGCTCCTTGGGCAGCAGGTTGTCCAGGGGTACAAGGGCTCCGATGCTGGCAAAGGCGGCCGCCCAGAACCCATCGATCCCCATCACGTCGGGCGGGTTTCCCTGACGTGCGGCAAGCAGGTACTTGTCTCTTCCTTCCGTATCCCCAAGGATCTCCTCCCCGACGATCTTGATGTTGGGGTATTTCTCGTTGAACTTGGCGAATGCCAGCCTGTACAGGGCGCTTGGCTTGCCAGTCCACGCCAGGTTGTTGCCCGTAGGACCCCAGTCGGGATGCAGGACGACCTTGAGCTCCATCTGGTCAGCGGCCCATCCAGGTGCCACGGCCAAAATGAAAGCCATCGCGCCAAAGCACGCCATCATCCTTTTCATAGCGTTGCCTCCTCCATTCAGGTGTTTCTTTTCTCGATCAACTCCACGCCGCGCAGGCCCTTCCTGTCCTGATATCTTTCACCTCCCTTCCGCGGGAAGACCTGCATTTCTCTGTTCTTCACAGGGAGCCTCTCTCAACGAGAAGCTTGAGGGTCTTGATCTCGTACGGAGCCGCAGTGAAGCGTACGATGCCTGATTTGCCCACCGTGAGCTTCCGTTGCTCATTTTCCCGCATATCGACTTCCCATGCCTCGATCGTCTTCCACGGAAGCTGGATCGTGCAGGTCGTCATCCTGCCGGCGGTCTCGAACGCCCTGAGGGTCATCTCGAACCGGGCGGCGTCGGTTCTCTGGCTGAGCTTTTCCCACCCGGCTTCCGTTGCCTTTGTGGTGGTCAGCATCATGTTTTCCGGCTCTAGTCTCAGCATGCTCAGGCTTGCGGGCAGCACCTCTGCTGTACCGTGCGCCGCGAGGGGGTGAAGGGGATGGTTCAGCTCGCGCGCTTTTCTGAATACCAGGGCCCGGTGAGCGTCGCCTTGGTGCGGGTACAGCGAATACGTGAACTCGTGGCCTCCGATGTCAGACCGCGTATCGGGCTCATAGGAGCAGCGCAGCAGGGTGAGCCTGATGGTATTCCCCTCGACGCTGTGTCCGTATTTGCAGTTGTTCAGGATGCTCACACCGTAGTCTTCTTCAGAAATGTCGACCCAACGGAGCGCTGGCATTTCCTGGCCGTCTGCATTTCGAACAATGCTTCCGAATGGAATCTCGAATGTCGCCCGGGTACCGGCGAGCTTCGGCGTGAAGGAGGCGCGGAGCATCGGCATCCCTTCGATTGCGTTTCCCGGATCCTGCCAGTCGACGACCGTCTTAAAGTCGATCCGCCTGCCGCCCGCGTGCAGGATGATGTCCTGGGTGATTGCAGACGACTTGTAAGTGCGCGTTGTCCGGATCACTGCGCGCACCGGCCCGCTCTCCACCAGCCGCGCGGTGCAGCCCTTCACAAGGTTGCGGACCTCCATGATGCTTCCGATGTTCCAGGCCGCCATCGTGTGCGGCTGCTCGGTGAGGACCTGCAGAACATTGATATCTCCCAGGATCTCCTTGAACTCGCGATGGCTCTTCTGGTCCGGAAGAAGAGGCGCAAGCTCCCTGTGCGCCACCTTGTCGTACAGGCGGACCACCGCGCCCGAGTCGGAATGAATCTGAACCAGCACGAGCTCGTTTTCAAGGACGAGATCTTTTTCCGAAGCCGAAAGATACGAGTCTCCGGCCGCCTCCCCTTCCTCGATCCGGTAGACCGAGTAGCCGCATGCAGGGACTCTCGCCATGAACACGGCAGAGCCCTGAGCTATCTGAACGGCTCTCTTCTCCCCGTCGGGGCCCGTCGCGACATACGACTTATCCGGGGCCATCCCAAGCGGCGCAGGATCGAGCTCCACCGGGTCCACGCGTTCCCAGCTCAGCGAGTTGAAAACGGCGATCGAGCGCCCGGCGACCTTGATTCGACTTGCCACGAAATCGAAAGCCGAGTCTTTGATCGCTTTCGTTTTTTCCAGAACCCGAGAGAGCTCGGCCTGCGATCTCTCATAGGTGGAATGGATGGCGCAGCCGCAGACGATGTCATGAAACTGGTTGAAGCAGATATCGCGCCAGGCCGCCTGGAGCGCGGGCGCCGGGTACGCGTGCCCGAGCAGGGCGGCAAGCGTGCACGCGAACTCTGCCTCAATCACTGATATCTCGTTCAGGCGATGCATTCTCTTGACGTCACCGTGCGTCGTCAGGCATCCGGTCCAGTACGGGTTCAGCTCGTCCTGGATCACCGGCAGCTTTGCCCCGTCCGCGGACGCGAAGAAATCCGCCGCCTTTGCGCAGCGCACCTCCGGCAGCAGGGAGTCGTCATTCAGACGCACAACGCTCCCAAGATCGTGGCGGGTCGGACCGCCGCCGTGGTTGCCGACTCCGTATACAAAGAGATTCCCTGTCAGACCGTAGCGCTCGAAAAGATCGATATTTCCGTTGACGATTTCACTGCTGTTGATTTCACCGTTGTAGAAGTAGGGATCGCAAAACACCATGACTTTCGATCCGTCAGGGGCTTTCCACCAGAACAAGGGATCGCCCTTGCCGCCCCTGGTGCAGTAGTAGTACTTGATGCCGCTCTTCGCGAGGACCTGCGGGAGGGTTGCCGGATGCCCGAAGGTGTCAGGCTCCCAGCAGATATCGGGTACGACGCCGAGCTCCTTTTGCGTGTAATACCCGGAATAGAGAATCTGGCGGACGAGGGATTCCTCCGAAGCCATGTTGAGGTCTCCTTCCACCCACGTAGCCGCAGTCATCTCCCATCTGCCGCCTTTGACCCGCTCGCGTACCCGCGAGAACAGCTGCGCATCCGAGGCCTGGGTTGCCTGGTAGACAGCCACCTGGCTCTGCGAAAAGTGAAAGTCGGGGTTCTCCCCCATGATCGTGTCCACCGTGGAAAAGTCCCTGCGGCATGTCTCTACGGTCTCGTCCCACGTCCAGAGCCAGTTCATGTCGATGTGGGCATGCCCCACAACGTAACTCACGAACTTCTTTGATTCAGCCTGGAAGGGCATCAGCTCACCGCGAGCTTTCTCCATGGATCCGCGGAACACCGCCCAGTCGTTGCGCTCGAGACCCTGCAGATCGATCGTTTCCAGGGCGCGGGAAAAGCTCGATTCCGCCCTCCGAGGCACCCTGTTCCAGGCGATGAGACGTGAGAAAAAGACGAGCTCCTGGCACCACTTTTCGAGCTCCATTGCGGCTTCGTCGACCGCAGTAATTCGGACCCGAGACTGCGCAAACACCCCGAAGCCGTCACCCTTGAAAGTGTGAATGGCTAGCTCGAAGCGGCTTCCCGGAGAAAGTTTCTCGCTGAGCAGGACCGGAAGGTGGACGCTGCTGGCCCAGTACGGCTCCTTAATCCTCAGGGCCCTGTCGACATAGACCTCCGCTCCTATGGTCATCATCAGAAGCAACTCCGCCCTGGCGCCGACTGTTTCCAGACCTTCGACGCCATCGGGAAGGACCACGTCTTTTACAAACCACACGTCTTCCTGTCCGGAGGCCCACGAGATCCGGATCGATGCCGTTTCCCTGGCATCCTTCGCGGAGGGGGGAGTCTTCCACTTCTCCCCTTCGCCGCGGATCAATCCCCAATCACTCAGGTTTTCATAAGCGAGCAGCCGGTTCTTCTTTGCGTTGAGACGAAAGACAATGTCCTCCAGCCGGGATGCTATCTTGTCCACAAAGACCTCGCTTTCCGGAATGGCGCTCTATACTTTGCGGCGTTATTATATAGTATCACAATATTCTTTGCAACTGTTATTGTATATATTTTGCAAATTGCTAATGACAAGGGTTTTAAAGCAGCCAACCAGGATAACGAGCCGTAAGACAGTGTGAGTATTGCCATATATTTATTTATATTACAATTAGTTATAACAAATTTCATATGCAATTTCCAAGTCATGTATTGAAAATATCAATTACTATATATATTTTAGCTAAATATATTTTGATATGGTCAATTCAACCGGATTTGCGCTACTTGATATTCACTTGCGAACGCGAATATATTCGTTCAGTGCCGGTGGCCTGGAAGGGCCGAGCGAAGACAATGCCAAAGACGCCCAAATACGAAGCTATCAAACTCGACATCCAGAGACTGATCTACGATAAGGTGCTTCGGGCCGGCGACCAGCTCGACAGCGAGGCAGAACTGGCAGCGAGATACAAGGTCAGCACGATTACCATCAAGAGGGCGCTTCACGAGCTTGTTGCCGAGGGTCGCGTAAACAGGATCCGGGGCAAGGGAAGTTTCGTCAGCTCGACGGCTCCCGGAAGCAATTCCCGGATCATCTACCTCGTCTACGAGGGCTACGACCTGCTGAACAGCAAGATGGGCAACACCATCATTTTCAATATCCTCAAAGGCGTCCAGAACGTCCTGGATGCTCGTGGCTACCTGACTGTCATCAAGGATGCGCAGAACGATGTCGGCAACGAGCAGGCCATCGTCCGCCAGGCATTTGAGAGTGGCACAGCCGGTTTGCTCATCTATCCGACAAACCCATTCAAGCTGGATACGTTCTATGAAAAGCTGGCGGAGGAGGAAGCGCCGTTCGTTCTCATGGACCGGTATATCCCGTGGGTCGATACAAACGTCGTTGCCACGAATAACTTCTACGGCGCGGTGCTGGCCGTCAAGCACCTCGTTTCACTCCACCATCGGAAGATCGGCTTCATCTCCTATCTTCCCCTCGAGATCACTTCCATCCAGGAGCGCCTTGCCGGGTACAAGGCAGTCCTGCGGGATGCAGGTATCGAAGAAAATCCCGGTCTCATCTGGATCTCGGCGAATCTCGAAGACCTGGCGCACTCGCTCATGGATTCCCTTGCTCAGAAGAAGGTAACAGCGCTGTTCTGTGCGAACGATTCCATGGCCGTTTTCCTCATACGGAGACTGTTGAACGAGGGCATCTCCATTCCCGGGGACATAAGCGTCGTAGGCTTTGACGACATCCTGGATTTAAGCCTCCATCCCATACCGCTGACAACCGTTCACCAGGCTTCATTCGAGATCGGCAGGGAGGCGGCTGAATTGCTGCTCGAAGTCGCGAATGGAAACAAGCAGAAAAAGCATATCCTCGTATCTCCTAAGCTGACCATCCGTTCCAGTTGCGCCGAGTACGAGGGTTGAATCCGAGTCAACGGAAGGGTTCGCCCGTCGAGTCTTCTCACGTCTGCCGGCCCCTGGCTTCAGCCGTGCTCTCCCTGGATAGGACTGCGGACCGTCGTAAGGGCGGGCGTGTTGTGCGCTGCAATCGCAATGTCGTCGAATCCAACGATGCGTCCCGTTATTCTGGGCGTGTTTGCAATCCTGGTCGTCTTCTCCATAAGGTCGTGGGCCGTGATCATTCAGAAGCTTGCAGCTGAGCTTTCTGAAGCGGAACACCCGTGAGTCTACCGAGCTTTTCTGGGAAGTGAAGGAGTTCAGCGCGGTCGAAGCCCGGCTGGTCGGGCTAAAACCCGGACCTCTTGCCGTACTTTTCTACGAAGGCTACCGGGAGACCAGGCATTTTCTCGCGCTGAGTGCCGATGCTGCGGCCAGCGGGGTCCTCACGGTGGACGCGGGCGCCATCCAGAACATCTCACGGAGCCTCCGCAAGGTTTCCTCTCACGAGATCGCGAAGGTGGGGCGGGACGTGGGGTTTCTTCCTGCCGCGCAGGCGCTGTCACGCATCGAATACCCGCCCCTTGCTGCCCGGCAGGGAATCGAAGCAACCGTGTATGTGGAGCTTACATCGACAGCGGCGGGGTCATTCGGAAAGTCGTCGTTCTGAAAGATCCCGGCTTCGGCTTTGCCGAGGCGGCAGTCAAGGCGCTGGAGGGGGTAGTGACAACGCCTGCGCGAGCAAACGGCCAGTCGGTAGCTGTCCGCTTTCGCTATCCCATTCGTTTCACGCTGAAGTGACCAGGGAAAGGGCCTACAGCCCCTCCCTGCGGGCCAGGTAGTCGCTCAAGACCTGGGCGTGGTCGAAGGCGAAGCTCAGCGCCTTGATCTCCGCCGGCGTGGCCACGCGGATGCCCGCGGCGTCATCACCCGCGCGCGGAGTCCCATCCGCCCTGGCGGTAAAGACAGTCGTCACCGTGTGAAACCGCGCGTCGCGCGCCGGATCCGAATAGGTATGCAGCTGGGCAAGGTCCAGCAGCTCCAGGTCAGTTTCCTCTCGCGCCTCCCTGCGGACCGCATCCTCAAGGGTCTCTCCGTAGTCCACAAAGCCGCCCGGCAGCGCGAAGCCCAGCGGAGGGTTGCTGCGCTGCACAAGGACAATGCCGCCGGAAACCTCGATGATTGCGTCCACCGTGAGAAAAGGCCCCCACAGCAGCACGTCAAGGAAATGCCTGACGTAGCCGTTGGCAGCATGCGCGAAAGTCTCGAATCCCTGCTCATCCGGGTGGCACAGGGTGATGCGGCGCAGGCTCGAAGGGCCGGCCCGGGCAACGCGTATGGCCTCCTGCACCATGATCTTTGCGACGGCCACAAGCGATATGCCTCCCGGCCGAACGCCGAAGGCGGGGAGCGCCACGGAGGACATCCGCCTCACCTGCGCCTCCACAAGGGCGCGTGCGCAAGCCGCCCGCACCGGGCGCTCATCATCAGGGCTGCCCGTGTCACCCGGGAGCTGCTCCTCGGGTGCAACCATCTCCGCAGCCACATCGTCGGCCCTGGCCCGCACTACCTCTATCTCGACTCCTCGGACCTTGTGCCTCACGTGTTTCTCCCTGTTCCTTTCAGCGTCGAAAGACTCGAAGGACTTTTTTCACTGCGGCGATGCAGGTCTCGATGTGCGTCTTCTCCCAGCTGGGTGGAAGACCAAGCAGCACGGTCCTTGCCCGAAGGTCCTCGGCGGTCTGGCAGTGTCCACGGCCCCAGGATCGGAGAGCCGGCTCGTCATAAGCTTCACGCGCCGGAGCGCCGCATTCCGGGATGCCTTCCGCTGCCAGGGAACGGCGAAACTCCTCCCCGTCACATGCCAGCTTTGCCAGGTCCAGCTGGAGGGGGTACTTCCAGTACGCGTTACGCCTCTCCGCGGAGTTGAAAGGTACGCTCCGCACTCCGTAGAGCTGGGAAAAGGCATGGTCATAGATCTTGGCATACCCGCGTCTGCGGGGGAGGTTCCAGGTGTCCAGCCTTTCCAGCTCGGCAAGCCCGATGGCCGCCTGCATTTCGGTCATGCGGTAGTTGAACCCGACCTTCACATGGGGCGGGGCGGCGCCGTCCCCGTCCGCGTTCTGTTCTCTTCCGTAATCGCAGAGGGACCGGCAGGCCCCGGCTGTGGCCTCGTCGTCGCAGACGATCATCCCGCCTTCCCCCGCGCACACGTGCTTCCCCTGGGAGAAGCTGAAGCAGCCCGCGTGTCCCAGGGTCCCCGCTTTTTTTCCTTTCAGCTCACCCCCCACGCATTGCGCGCAATCCTCGACGACCTTGAGCCCCCGGCGGTCCGCAATCTCCTTGAGGCGATCCATTGCGCACACGGTCCCGTAGAGGTGCACCGCAACCACGGCCCGGGTTCTCGCGGTGATGAGCTGCTCCACGGCGCGCGGGTCAATGGTGCCGTCCTCCGAGGTGTCGCAGAATACCGGCTGGGCGCCGGCGTGGACCACGGCAAGCACGGTGGAGGCAAACGTGTGGGAAGGCACGATCACCTCCCCGTCCGTGATCCCGAGGCCAAGCAGGCTGACATGGAGCGCCGCTGTCCCGCTGGCGCAGCACACGGCGTGGCGGGCGCCTGCCCACTGGGCCCAGCGCGCCTCCAGCTCACGGCCGCGGCCGCCGGACCAGTACCCCACCCGCCCCGTGCGCAGCGGCTCCAGGGCTTCCGTCAAGGTCTTCTCGGCGAACTGCGGCCATGGGGGAAAAGGATCATGAGCCGTTTTTTCGCCGCCGAAGAGCGCCAGCTCTTCCTTCATTGCCCCTGGAGCGTGCCCGCGCTCCCTCCCCTTTCAGAGTGAAGCCGATCTCCACCAGATATAGTGAGTGGTCTGCAGCTCCTGCTCGGAGGGCATGGGATAGTACACGAGCTCCTTGCCGTTGCCGAGGTAGAAGCCGTCCTGGACCGTGCGGTAAGGGAAATCCACCGGCGGGATGCGGTCCACGGTCTTTGTGCTCTTGTGCGGCTGGGTGCCCAGCTCTTTCACGCAGCCCCGAAGGTGCTCAATGGAGCTGTACGGGAGGTTCTTCGTGCTGCCGTTCTCAGGGTCTTTGGCAAGCTCCCCGAGGCCCAGCTCCGCGAAGAAAATGACGGGCACGTGGATGCTTCGCTTGGGATCCGTCATGAATGTGGCAAACTCGCGCGGATCCAGGCTGCTCACCACGCGCGGCATGACCGGGCAGATCTCCTGGTACATGCGGTATTCCCTGGAGAAAGAGGGCAGGCTCTTCGACGGGGCAATCTCCAGCACGCGGCCGTCCCGCGTGGCCAGATAGAGGTTTCCGATTGCCTTGATGGGAACATGCTCCAACACACGGTACACGGAGAGGTAGACCGAGTGCTTGGGCTGTCCGTCAGCCCGGGGCACGCAGCGCGACTCGATCTCCGAGAGCGGGAAGTAGTCGCTGGGGAAGTTCCTGTCAACGCTGAAGAACTGCGCCTGGCCTCGAGACTTCTTTTCCGTGCCCACCGCGTAATAAACTCCGAAATCAAGCGGCGGGAGCATCGAGGCGATCAGAGCTTCCGGAATCATAGACAGATACAGATGTACAGCCATGTCTAGCCTCCTCCTCCTGCATGATCCTCGGTCAATTATAAAGTATGCGCGGCGTGTGTCAAAGTAAACTTTCGCCGCCTCACAGAAACTTGTCGAAGAAAATCCTCTGGTCGGGAAGCCCCTTGGCCCGAAGGACCCGGATGGAGGCATCGATCATTCCCGCGCTCCCGCACAGGTATGCCTCCTGATCCACCAGCCTGTCCAGGCCCCGGTTGAGGACGGCCGTGATTCCGCCCCTCTGCCCGTCCCAGGCCTCTTCGGGAGCGGGATTGGAAAGCGCCGGGACGAAACGAAATGGCAGGACCCCCTCAAGGGCGTGAAGCTCATCCATGAGAAACAGGTCCTTTTTCGAGCGTGCGGAGAAATAGAGAGTGGCCTTGCGCGCCGAGAGGGAAGTCTGCCGCGCTTTCTCCGCCATGGTCAACAGCATGCTCCTCACGGGAGCCAGTCCGGACCCGCCTGCAACGAACAGGATCTCCCGGGCGCTGTCGCTCAGGCGGAAATCGCCGAACGGCCCGCGGACGGCCAGCTCCTCTCCTTCCCGAAGTCTATCGCAGATGTACGGGGAAACAACACCCCCGGGCTCGCGCCGCACAATCAGGGTCAGGCGGCGGGGCGACGAGGGCGGGGAAGCCATGGAGTAGGCCCGGTACAGCGGCTCAGGGGTGGATTCCGTGCCGGGGAGGAAAACCTGGATGTACTGGCCCGCGACAAAAACAAGCTCCTCAGGATGGGTCAGCTGCAGCGTCACTTCCCTGATGTCTCCCGTGAGGTCACGAAGTCCTGAGACGCGCGCTCTGTACTGGCGAGCCGCAAAGTGCCTGGGCGGAATCTCGATGGAGAGACTGTCGGTGACCTTGACCTGGCAGGAGAGATGGAAGCCGCCATGGCGATCCTTTTCGCTAATCAGCGAGCGTTCGACCTCGTTGTGAGGGGGCGCGCCGGCGCTGACACGGACCCTGCACTGCCCGCAGGAGCCCCGGCCTCCGCACGCTGACGGAATATAGATCCCCGCGGACATGAGCCCGAACAGGAGCGGACGGCCCGTTTCAATCGAAGCCGCGCGCGCCCCGCCGTTCACCAGTACTGTCTGCTCCGCCTGGGGCTCCACGCCGGCAGGATATATCGTATTGACCGGCGTTTTCCATCCCATTAGAATGGGCACCCTACGGAGCCCTTTTGACAAGCAGCATATCCACTTTCCTTCAGCGCTATTTACTGGTCCCCATTGTCGCGGTGTGGATTTTCCATCTATTTCAGCGCCGGCGCCTCGACCGCGCCGGACAGAAGAGAAACGGCACCCTTTATCTCACCCTTGTCCTTCTGGCCGTGTGGGCCCTGACGTGGGTCCTGAGCCGTTTCTCCCTGCAGGACCTCTACCTCATCCCCATCGCCTTTCTCACGCTCGTCCTGCTTGTATGGCAGCGGCGGGCCATCTTCCCGTATCGCCTGCGCTGCGTGCGCTGCGGCCATTCCCTTTCCGTGTCCAGAATCCTCTTTAACGATTCAAACACCTGCGAGACGTGCGAGCCGTCCCGGAAACAAGGAGAGAACCGATGAAGAACAGAAAACTTTCCATGCCGTTCTGGTGCGTCGCCAACCCCGTCGGAGACCCTTTCGGGCCCGCCGTCATGGATCGCATCTCGTCCGTGGAAGTCTGCGACCTTCTGTGCAAGGCGCGGGAGGAGAAGCTGATCGATTTCACCTCCGCCCATGACGACGACCTTGTGCCGTGGGATCCGAAACACCCCGAAGACGACCTGGACCCGTCCAGCGCAGCCTCCAAGACCCTGCGGACGATCAAGGAGAAGCTGGAGGCAGCGGAGCTGAAGTTCGCGATGGCCACCTGCAGCCTCCACGGCAACCCGCTGTTCAGGAACGGCGGGCTGACCAACCCAAACCCCGAGGTACGGCTCCTGGCCGGCCGCAAGGTGATGCGCACCATCCGCATCGGCAATTTCCTTGGAGCGGAGTACCTCACGTACTGGGTTGCCCGGGACGGATTCGAATGCCAGTTCTCCGTGCCGTGGGAAAGGACGTTCCGCTATCTCATCGAAGGGCTCAACCTCGCGGAGCGTTACGCCAAAGAGCAGAACGGCACGCTTCGCCACGGAAGCATCGAGCCCAAGCCCAACGAGCCCCGCGGGGAGATGTATGTGCCCACAACGGGCCATGCCCTGGGGCTCATTGCCATGTTGAATGATCCAAGCTTCTGGGGGGTGAACCCCGAGGTCCTTCAGCATGAGGGGATGACCTGCCTCTCGGCCGAGGTTGCGGTGGCCATGGCGGTCCAGGCCCAGAAGCTATTCTTCCTCCACGTCGGCAACCAGAAGCCCGGGCAGTTCGATAATGACCTGCCAATGCTCGTCGGCATGGATGGGATCAAGGAAATGGTTGCGGTCCTCTGGCTGCTGGATCGGATGGGCTGGCAGGGACACGCGGAGTTCGACAACCACATCCTGCGCACGGACACGGCGCCCGGGAAGGAGAACAGCACCAGGATCCGAATGGATTTCATCCGGCAGAACGTGGAGAACTACAGGCTGGCGGAGAAAAAAGCCCATGACCTGGGGGCTGACGCCGAGATGACAAAGATGATGACCGCCCTCTGGGACAGGGAGCCGGGAATCGCGAAGACGCTTCAGCAGGGGGACCCGGCTGAGATCCTCAAGGTGGCCGTGGACTATGACAAGGTCAACGGCACTCCATTGCAGATTGCCCGGCTGGATCAGCTGGCAACCCGGAAACTCCTGGGAATGTAGGGTGTCACCTTGTCACGGGCTGCCCCACCAGGCAGCCTGTGACGGTTTTCCGCCCGGGGTCGCCAGGTACCGCTCCTTTGCCCGAGGCTCCAGCTTCGCCCTCTCAAGGACGCGGATGCGGCCTCTTTTCCTCTCCAGGATGCCTTCGGCGCGGAAGAGGCGCACCACGCGGGCCAGCTGGCGATAGCTGGCTCCCAGAAAATCCGCCAGCTCACCGAGATTGTCCGTGCCCAGCATCCAACCCTCGTCATCCGTCGCCGCCATGAGGTAGCTCGCCAGGCGGTTCTCCACGGGGTAGCGCAGGTTGATGGACTCAGCGACCACCCGGTCGGCCAGCTTCGCGCCCAGGCGGCCGCACAGGTACGCGAAGAGACGCGAATTGCGGTCCGCCGCCTTCTTGATTGCCGTCACGGGGAGGCTCAGACAGACTGTCCTTGTGAGCGCCTCCACGCTCAGCGCGTAACGCCTGAAGGTGAAAAGCTCAACTTCACCCAGGACATCGAAAGGCCTGTAGAAAGATGCGAGAACGCTCTGGCCGTTGTCCAGCACGCTGTAAACCTTGGTGCGTCCCTCCACGAAAAACAGGAGGTCCCGGGCAGGGTCCCCGGCCCGGATGATGAGATCACCGGGTTCCCGGTGCACGGGCCGCAGGGCTTGCAGGAGGTCCGGCGAAAGAAGACGGTCCAGGGCATACCGCCTAATATAACTTCCTACCGTCGTCATGCGAGTTTCCTTTCCGGCATAGATAGGACATATGTCCTATCGGATGACACAGCATAACGGGATACTGGGAGCAGGAGAAGGGAGGTCCATCCCGTGTACAGCGCCCTGGCGCCGCTCATCGGCGCCGTCATCACCCTCATGAACGACGTGAACAGCCGATTCTCGGGAATCGTCGGCAACCTTGTCGCCGCGGTTGTCATCCACCTGGTGGGGCTGACGGCGGTCTCCGTGATCCTCCTGGTGAGGCAGGAAAGGGCGCAGCCGGGCCGCCTTCCCTTTTATTATTACCTTGGCGGCTTTGTCGGAGTGTGGACCGTCTTCTCCAGCATCTATGCCTTCGCCAACCTTGGCGCGTCATTCGCCGTGGCGCTTGCACTTCTTGGCCAGACATTGTTTTCGGTTGCGGTGGACGCCACCGGCCTTCTGGGCAGGAAGAAATATCCCCTGTCCTTGCGCAGTCTCCCGGGCATAGCCCTGGCCGTTGTGGGCGTGGGGATCATGGCGGGGAACTGGCGCTCCGATGCCCCCGCCATGCTTGTGGGTCTTGCCTCGGGCGCCCTTCCCGGTCTCACGTTCATTCTCAATTCGGAGCTGGGGCGCAGGAAGGGCATCTTTCGCAGCACACGCGTCAACTACATCACGGGCCTCGCGACGGTACTTCTCATTCTTGCCGTAGCAAGGCCACCGGCCGGTGCAGCGGTCCGGGCGGTGGTCTCAGCTGGCCCGCTCCTGGCCCTTGGAGGGGGCATCACGGGCGTTGCCGTGGTGGCGGCAATCAACATCGTCTTCCCGCGCATGCCGGCTTTCTCCGCCACGCTCCTCATGTTCTGCGGCCAGGCGATGACCGGCCTCGTCATCGATGCCGTCACGGACGGGGTCTTCGACGCAAGAAAGCTCTTCGGGACGCTTGTCCTGCTTGCGGGCCTTGCGATCAACGCCCTCCTCTCCCGGTCGGACAAGGCCAGCCGGGTCTCCCGGCAGGGGCAACGGCGCCGCGCGCCAGGCGGCGGTTGCGACACAGGCGGCGATCGCGGTTGACAGAAAGGGGCGGCGCAGCTACTGTCCGCACATGAGCAAGATCGCTGTCATTCCCGGCGACGGGACAGGCCCGGAAGTCATCAGAGAAGGAATCAAGGTCCTCACGAAAGCATCGAAGGTCTTTTCTTTCCCGCTTGCCTTTACCCAGTTCGACTGGGGCGGGGAGAGGTACCTCAAGACCGGAGTGACCCTTCCGGATGACGCGGTGAGCACGCTTCGGGGGTTCGACGCGATCTACCTGGGCGCCATTGGCCATCCCGAGGTGAAGCCCGGCATCCTGGAAACGGGGATCCTCCTTCGCCTGCGCTTCGAGCTGGACCAGTACATCAATCTCCGTCCCGTGAAGCTCTATCCGAACGTCGAAACGCCGCTTGCGAACAAGGGACCGAAGGACATCGACTTCGTGATCGTGCGGGAAAACGTGGAAGGGCTCTACATCGGCGCAGGCGGCTTTCTCAAGAAAGGGACCCCGGACGAGGTTGCCGTCCAGGAGATGATCTACACGCGCAAGAGCGTGGAGCGCTGCATCCGGTTCGCTTTCGAGGTTGCTCGCCAGCGGGCGGGGAAGAAGAAGCTCACCATGGCCGGCAAGACGAACGTCCTCACGTACGTGCAGGACCTGTGGTACCGGACATTCATGGAAGTAGCCAAAGAGTATCCCGACATCACCCCTGACTACGCCCACATCGACGCCACAACCATGTGGATGGTAAAGAACCCGGAATGGTTCGACGTGATCGTCACGGAGAACATGTTCGGTGACATCATCACGGACCTTGGCGCCATCATCCAGGGCGGGATGGGCGTTGCCGCCGGAGGGAACATCAACCCCAAGGGCGTTTCCATGTTCGAGCCCATCGGGGGCTCGGCTCCCAAGTACACGGGCCAGAACGTCATCAATCCCGTGGCCACCATCCTGGCCGGCGCAATGATGCTGGAGCAGATCGGGCAGAGGGGAGCGGCTGCCGCCATCGAGAAATCCACGATGGCTGTCATCGGCAAGATGAAAAGCATGGCGGCCGGCAAGATGGGTTTCTCCACCAGCCAGATCGGCGACATGATAGCCGCGGGAGTCTCGACGGATTGAATGCCATGGGCTCCTGTGGTTGGGATGCCCTTTTTCTCGATGCGAAAGCGGAGGAGCCATGGTTCACCAGAGCATATTCAGCGGCAATCGGGAGGAGGACTACGCGCTTGCCCTCCGACAGGCGGTATCGTTGTGGGAAACGGACCTTCCCCTGACGTCCAACCTCGCCAACATTGCCGCGCTCCTCAGGCAATGCCTTGATCGGATCAACTGGGTTGGATTCTACCTCTGGCAGGAGGAGGGCTCACAGCTGGTCCTTGGCCCGTTCCAGGGCCTTCCGGCGTGCACGCGGATCCCGCTTGGAAAGGGAGTATGCGGCACAGCCGCCGCGTCCGGAAAAACACAGCTGGTCCCCGACGTGCATGAGTTTCCCGGCCACATTGCCTGCGACAGCGCAAGCAGGTCGGAAATCGTCGTGCCAGTGATGAAAGACGGGACCGTCCGGGGAGTCCTGGACATCGACAGCCCGGAAAAATCGAGGTTCGATTCCATGGACCAGGAGTGGCTGGAGAAGCTTGTCCAGACGCTGATTCCGCTCTGGCCGTCGGGAGACTGAGGAACCGGCATCCCCTTGCGCTCAACGTGATGGTTCCGCCGCTGTGACTGGGCCGCGATCTAGTTCCCGATCGAGCGCAGGAGCTCCACGGTGGCGCGGACAACCTTCGCCTGCTGTTCCGTCCTGGAAATCAGTGCCTTGCCGTCCCTCTCCTGGCTGCCGTACCAGCCGAACTGGGAGTGGTTCCCTCCCTGGATCGTCACCCAGCGCGTCGTCGCAGGGAGGAGCCAGGCGGATTCCCTGACTACCAGCGGCGTCACCAGACCGTCCAGCGTTGCAGAGATCGACATGACGCTGATCCTTGCCGCGGCCAGATTGTCTCCCGCCGCCGGCCGCGCGCCCCACAGGATGAGCGCACGGACAAGGCGCGGGTGACGCGCGGCAAATCGAGCAGCCATTGCCCCGCCTTCCCCATGCCCGGCAATCGCCCATGAGCGGATGAGACCGAACTCCTGGATGACCGACCGGGCGCGCCCCGCATCCAGGGATGCCAGGTTCAGCGGCATGGGCACGACGACCACCAGGAAGCCCTTCAGGGAAATTGCAAGCGCAAGGGGGGCGTAGGCCCGCCAGTCCACGCGGCTTGCGGGGTAGATGACAAGCCCGACTTTCGGCTTGCTCGTCGTGGGCTCGAACACGCACCACTTCTTTGCGATGACCCGAACATCCGTGGTGCCGCCAAGCACGGCCAGGGCTTCCGGCATTGCGCTTCGAGACGAGGTGGCCCACAGCAGGAGCCCGCCTGCAATGACGCACAGCGAGGCCAGCGGGATCAGGACGATTTTCAGGATGGAGCCAGACCGCGCCGGGGCGCTCACGCTGACGGAAACTCCAAGGTGGCGAAATAATCCTCCACGCTCTCGGCCCGGCGGATCTGCCTGACTGAGCCGTCCGGCTGCAGCAGGAGCTCCGCGGAGCGCAGCTTGCCGTTGTAGTTCGAGCCCATTGCCCAGCCATGCGCGCCCGTATCATGGATCACGATCAGGTCGCCTTCCTCCACGGGGGGCAGGGGTCGGTCGATGGCGAACTTGTCGTTGTTCTCGCACAGCGAGCCGGTGACGTCGTACACCCGGCTGGCCGTCACGTTCTCTTTGCCCAGCACGGTGATATGGTGGTATGCGCCGTAGAAAGCGGGCCGGGCAAGATTCGTCATGCACGCGTCCAGCCCGACGTAGTCTTTGTACGTGTGCTTGAGATGGAGGACGCGGCTCACCAGGTATCCGTAGGGTCCGGTGATTGCCCGCCCGCTCTCCATGTAGACTTTCAGCGGGTGCAGGCCGCGGGCCTTGACCTTGGCCTCGTATGCCTCCTGGATCCCCCGGGAAAGAGCCTGCCAGTCGATTGCCGTCTGCTCGGGCTTGTAGGGAATGCCGAAACCTCCGCCCAGGTTCACGAACTCGAACCGGATACCGAGGTCTTTCGAGAGATCGGCTGCCAGGTCGAAAAGCATTCGCGCCGTGTCCCAGTGGTAGTCGAGGCTCAGCTCATTTGATGCGATCATGGCGTGCAGGCCGAACCGCGTGGCGCCCAGCTGGCGCGCCTTTCGGTACCCTTCGAAAAGCTGCTCCCGGGTGAAGCCGTATTTCGCCTCCTCCGGAGTGCCAATGATCGCGTTGCCGCCTTTGAGCGGACCCGGGTTATAACGGAGGCAGATCAGCTCAGGCATTCCCGCGTGCTTTTTCAGGAACTCGATGTGGCTGATGTCATCCAGGTTGATGATGGCGCCGAGACGTTTCGCTTCCACGTATTCGCCGGCGGGCGTGTCGTTGGAGGTGAACATGATCTGCTCCCCCCGCAGGCCAACGCGGTCCGACAAGAGAAGCTCGGGGAGCGAGCTGCAGTCCGCGCCGAAGCCCTCCTGCTTCATGATGGAAAGGATATGCGGATTGGGGAGAGCCTTGACGGCAAAGAACTCACGAAAACCCTCCGCCCAGGAAAATGCCTGCTTCAGCGCGCGGGCGTTCCCCCGGATGGCCTTCTCGTCATAGATGTGGAATGGCGTGGGGTGAGTTTTTGCGATCTGCTCGATTTTGTCCCGGGTGAACGGGAGCCGTTTGTCGGCCATGCGCGGTCTCCTTGTCTCAAGCGGGAGTGTAGCGTTGGCAGGGAAGGCTGTCCATGGTCACGGAGCGGCGTTCAACGAAGCCTGGTGCGGACTATGTCCGCCGTGACCTCGAGAAAAATGTCGATCTCTTCGGGAGTGTTGTAGATGTATGGGCTTGCGCGCACGGTGCCTTCAACGCCAAGCCGGGCAGCCAGAGGATACGCGCAGTGACCGCCCGCGCGAACACATATTCCCTCGTTGTCCAGAAGCTCCGCGACAACAAACGGGTCGGCTCCTTCCACGCTGAACGAAACGGCCGCCGCCCTCTGCGCGCAGTCGGACGGCCCGGTGACCTTGACGCCGGCAATCCGGCCCAGGCCCTTCACCAGCCGGTCCAGAAGCGCCGTCTCGTGTGCCCGCACCGCATCCATTCCCAGACCCTCCAGGTAGTCCACGGCGCCGACCAGGCGGTGGCCGGTCCGCCTGTCCGTTGCCCCGCCCAGGGCAATGCCCGCTGCCACGTCAGGGGTTCCCGCTTCGAACTTCCACGGAAGGGAGTTCCAGGTGGACCCGGCTTCCGTCACGGTTTCGATCATGTCCCCTCCGTACAGGAACGGAGGCATCTGCTGGAGGAGCTCCTCCCTTCCGTACAGCACCCCCGCGCCGAACGGGGCCAGCATCTTGTGACCCGAGAAGGCAAGGAAATCACAGCCGAGGGCCTGCACGTTCACCGGCATGCAGGGCACCGACTGTGCGGCATCCACGCAGAGAAGGGCGCCTGCCCCGTGAGCCATCGCGGCGATCTCGGCTATCGGGTTTATCGTGCCCAGGACATTGGAGACATGGGTGCAGCACACAAGCCTGGTGCGCGACCCCAGGGAGGAGGAAAGCTCCTGCAGGTCCAGGGATCCGTTCTCGCCAAGACCGATGATCCGCAGGTCCAGGCCGGCCTCGCGGCACATCGCCTGCCACGGCACGAAGTCCGAGTGATGCTCCATGATGGTGATGATCACCTGGTCCCCGGGCCGAAAGGCAAGCGGCCCGGGGCGGCACAAGGAGACTGCAACGAGGTTCAGCGCCTCGGTGGTGTTGCGAAGGAAAACAATCTCGCGCGGACTGCGCGCCCCGATGAACCGCGCTACCCCGGCATGAGCCTGCTCGTACATCTCGGTTGCCGCCCGGCCCAGCGCGTGCGGCGAGCGGTGAATGTTCGCGTTGGACCGCTCGTAGACATACGTGATCGTTTCCAGCACCTGCCTTGGCCGCTGGGTCGTTGCCGCGTTGTCGAGGTAGATAAGGGGCCGCTCACCTCCGGGGGTCCTGAGTGCGGGGAAATCATTTCGAACCGCAGCGGCATCCATGAGCGCCTTTTCCGCTGTCAGGCACCGATGAAGCGGGAGTAAAGGGCCCGGGCGGCGGATTCGTCCCCGGTTCCCTTGATGATGGCCCGTCCGTCGGGAAAAAGAACGATCTCCTTCTCCGCCGTTCGGAACCTGAGCATGTAAGCGTTGAAGCTGACCTCCCCGAGCGCCGAAAGCCTTGCCGAGAGCGCCTGGAAATCAGGGCTTGCCACTTTCCCCGGATCCACCTGGACGGCAGTGCGGCCGCACATCTTCGCGCTCCCACCTGCTTTGCGCTCCTCCAGGAACTCGAACCGGGACTGGTCGCACGCCGGGCAGGGTTCCCCGCCCTTGCGAATGTCCAGCGCCTCGACGGTCCCTGCCCAGGCGTCCACGTATCTCATCTGGGGCACGATGTCGGCTTCATGGCCCGTCAGAAGCTTGATTGCCTCGGTGACCTGGAAAGCCGCGACTATCTGGGGCACGGTGCCCAGAACTCCGGCAGTCTCACACGTGGGAAGGGCGCCGGGGGCGGGCTGCGTGGGAACGATGCAGCGAAAGCATGGTCCCTGCCCGGGAATGAAAGGCATGGTTGCTCCCGTCATGCCGATTGCCGCGCCGTAGACCCACGGCACGCCCGTCTTCAGGCATGCGTCATTCAGGAGGAGGCGCGTCTCAACGTTGTCAAGGCCGTCCAGGACGGCATGACATCCCTGGATGAGCTGCAGGATGTTGGCCGGCGTCACGTCAGCCACGATGGGCTCCACCGTCACGCTGGTGTTGGCGCGGCGGAGTTTTTCCGCCGCTGCCACCGCTTTGGGCAGGCCCGCGGATATGTCCTGCTCATCGAAGAGGGTTTGACGCTGCAGATTGTCCAGCTCAATGAAGTCGCGGTCCACCAGGCGCACGGTCCCGCAGCCCGCCCTCACCATCAGGGAGGCAAGCGCGGTCCCCAGGGCGCCCACGCCCATCACAACCACGCGGGAGCTTCCCAGCCGACGCTGCCCTTCGGCACCGATCTTGGGAAGCAGGACCTGCCGCGAGTAGCGGCGAAGATCCGCGGCTGCGTCGCGCTCCATGCTCATTCGTCTATGGCGCCTCCGCCCAGGAGCACGTCTCCGTCATAAAAAACGGCCATCTGGCCGCGCGCAACCGCGCGCTGCGGCTGGTCAAACTCCACCGTTACCCCGCCGTCCGACAGCGGGGTAACGACCGCGGGCGCTTCGAGGTTGCGATAGCGGATCCGTGCGCCGACCCTGATGGGGCCCTCGGGCCGCTCACGGCTCACCCAGTTCACCGACCCGACGGAAAGGCGGGTGCGGTACAGTCGCGTTTCGGGGCCCGCGACGATCGTGTTGGTTTTCGCGTCGATCTCAGTCACGTACAGCGGCTCCCCACCGCCGACCCCAAGCCCTTTTCGCTGACCGATCGTGTAGCCCCAGATCCCCCGATGGGAGCCGATCACATTCCCGTCCTGGTCAACGATGCGGCCCGCGTTCTCCTGCGCCTCCAGGACCTCCCGGTAACCGCCGGCGGCAAAGTCCTGGCTCTCCGGCCTGTCGTGGGTGGAAAGACCGGCCTCGCGCGCAATCCTTCGCACCTCGGCCTTTGCAAAGGTACCCAGGGGGAACAGGATCCGTGAGAGCTGCTCCTGGGAGAGCATGCAGAGGAAATACGACTGGTCCTTCAGCGGGTCCGCGGCTTTCTGGAGGCCGAACCGGCCGGTCTCAGGGGTCTGGAAAACCCTGCAGTAGTGGCCCGTGGCAAATGAGTCGAAGTCCAGCCCCGCCGTCTGCGAGAGACGGTCCACCAGGAGCCCGAACTTCACGAGCTGGTTGCAGCGGACGCAGGGGTTGGGGGTCCTGCCGGCAAGATATTCAGAGCGGGCATAGTCCAGCACCCAGGCGCGAAACTCCTTTTTCAGATCCAGCGTGCGGTACGGGATCCCCAGCGTGCGGCACACTGATTCAGCGTACTCGACGTCCGCCCCTTCTCCGGGGCTGTAGCAGGAATCCACCCCCGGCACTCCCGGCCGGGTGCCGGAATATATCATCATGGTGACGCCGACAACCTCGTGGCCCGCCTGCTTGAGCAGGTAAGCGGCCACGGAGGAGTCCACGCCCCCGCTCAGGCCAACGACCACACGCCTCTTCATGGGCGAGGCACCTCCGTCAGATCACGTAGTTCGAGGACCTTTCCTCCAGCTCCCGCGCCTGCCGCGCAAGGCCGGCCAGGGTGAAGGAGGCCAGGGATTCCTCGATGTCCTCCTGGAGCTTCTTCCACACGCGCGTCACGACGCACGTGGTTGCCCGCTCGCACGCGGACGGGCTTTCAATGCATTCCGGGTCCGAGGCAGCCTCTCCGGTGCACGGCGCCAGGGCGATGCGGCCTTCGATGGCCTCAACGACATCACGCACCGTTATATCCTCCGGGGGCCGCGCAAGTGAATACCCCCCGTGGGAGCCGCGCTGGGCGACCACAAGCCCTCCCGTCTTCAACGGAATGACGATCTGGCCGAGGTACTTTTCCGATATCCCTTCACGCCGGGCAATGTCCTTGAGCAGGCTGGACCTGCCGCCGTAGGCCAGCGCAAGGGCCACCATGAGCCTTACCCCGTAGCGGCCCCGCGTGGACATCTGGAAAGGCATGTTTCAGGCGCCGTCCTCGAACAGCCAGGTGCTCAGGTACCGTTCCCCGGTGTCCGGCAGCACCACCACAATCAGCTTGCCGGCGCTTTCCCGGCGCTTTGCCACCTCCAGCGCGGCCCACGCCGCGGCGCCTGAAGATATGCCCACCAGGATGCCTTCCTCTTTTGCAAGCCTGCGCGCGGTCTTTCCCGCGTCCTCATCGTCCACCTTGATGATTTCATCGACCAGGCTTTTGTTGTACACGCCCGGCACGAACCCGGCGCCGATGCCCTGGATCCTGTGGGGGGACGGGCTTCCGCCGGAGAGGACAGGGGACTTGGACGGCTCCACGGCTATGGACCGAAAATCCTTCTTCCTTTTCTTGATGAACTCGGACACCCCCGTGATGGTTCCTCCCGTGCCCACACCGCACACCAGGATGTCCACCTTGCCTTCGGTGTCTTTCCAGATTTCCTCAGCGGTGGTCTTGCGGTGGACCTCCGGGTTGGCCGGGTTCTCGAACTGCTGGGGCATGAAGGAATCCGGGGTGGCGTCCAGGATCTCCCGGGCTTTTTCGATTGCTCCTCCCATGCCGCGAGGCGCCGGTGTCAGGACCACTTCCGCGCCGAAGACCTTCAAGAGCTTGCGTCGCTCAACGCTCATGCTCTCCGGCATGGTCAGGATGCATCGGTATCCTTTGACCGCGGCGACATACGCCAGCCCGATGCCCGTGTTCCCGCTGGTGGGCTCCACGATGACGCTTCCCTTTTTCAGGAGGCCGCGCTTCTCCGCGTCCTCGATCATGGCCAGCGCAATCCTGTCTTTCACGCTGGCAAGCGGGTTGTGAGATTCAAGCTTTGCGACGACATCCGCTTTCGAGCCTTCGTTCACCCGGTTCAATCTGACCAGGGGAGTGTTGCCGATCAACTCCAGGACATTCCCTTTGATATTCATGCCTTTTCTCTCCTCAGCCTTGTTTCAGGGCCTGTTCAATATCTTCCTTGATGTCGTCCACGTGCTCCAGACCGATGGACAGGCGCACCAGCTCAGGGGTCAGCCCGCTCTCACGCTGCTGTTCCTCGCTAAGCTGCGAATGCGAAGTGCTTGCCGGGTGCAAGGCCAGGCTCTTTGCGTCTCCCACGTTGGCAAGATGGGAGAACAATTTGAGGCTGTTGATGAACTTCTCTCCCGCCGCTTTCCCGCCCTTGATTCCGAACACCACCATGCCGCCGAAGCCCTTCTTCAAATACTTGCTTGCCACCGTATACGTCGGGTCTTCCGGGAGGCCGGGGTAGCGCAGCCATTCCACCTTGGGGTGCTTTTTCAGCCACTGGGCCACCGCAAGGGCGTTTGTGCAATGCCGCTCCATGCGGACGGGAAGGGATTCGATCCCCTGGAGGAATATCCACGCGTTGTCAGGGGACGTGCATGCGCCAAGATTGCGAAGGGGAACCGTGCGGAGCCGCAGCGCAAAAGCCACTGGCGCCAGCGGGGCAGGCAGGTCATGCGCCCACCTCAGGCCGTGGTAGTTGGGGTCCGGATCGTTGAAAAGCTTGAACTTGCTGTCTTTCCAGTTGAACCGGGCCGCATCGGTCACGATTCCGCCGATCGCGGTGCCGTGTCCACCCATCCATTTGGTCAGGGAGTTGATGACGATATCGGCGCCGTGGTCGATGGTCTTCAACAGGTACGGAGTGGTGAAAGTCGCATCCACGATGAGGGGAAGCCCATGCGCATGGGCCACCTTCGCCACCTCTGCAATGTCGGTAAAATCAAGAACGGGATTGCCAATGGTCTCGATGAACAAGGCCCGTGTCTTGGGCGTTATCGCCTTTTCGAAGTTCTTCGGGTTATCGTGCTTCACGAATTTCACGGTGATGCCGAGGGTGGGCAGGATGGCGTCGAACATCGTGTACGTGCCGCCGTAGAGGTTGCTGGCGGAAACGATCTCATCACCCTGGCACATGATTGTCACGATGGCGTTGAAGATAGCCGCAGTGCCTGAGGCAAACGCGACGGATGCGGCACCGTTTTCCAGCAGGGAAACGCGCTGCTCCAGAACGTCCTGGGTGGGGTTCATGATCCTGCTGTAGATGTTGCCCAGCTCCTTCAGGGCAAAGAGATTGGCCGCCCTCTCGGTTGTCGGGAATACGTAGGAGCTCGTCCTATAGATGGGCACGCCGCGCGATGTCGTCGCAGGATCCACGACCTGGCCTCCATGGAGCGCCAGAGTCTCGAACTTATAGCTTTTATTGTCGCCCATACCCTCTCCTTATCTGTAGTGACGAATCACTACAATGTCTATAGTATTAGTAGTATAATTTCACTTGGACTGAGATTTGTCAATTGAAAAAGTAGTAAATGCAGGGGATGGCCGAAAACGGCCGCTCCCCTGCAGGGCGCGACTGAAAGTTCCCCCCCTCAGGGCATGACCGGGACAAAGCTCAAGAAATGCAGAACCTCGTCGTTGAATTGCTGCGGGTCCTGGAGGAACGAGAAATGGCTCACTCCGGGCTGGATGAGGAGGCCGGCGCCGGGGATCTGCGCGGCCATGAACTCCGTGTTCTCCCGCTTGATGGCCTCATCGTGATCCGCGTCCACTATCCAGGTGGGAACGCGAATCCCCTTCAGCTGCTCCCTGGTGAAATTGGGCTGGGTCTCCCACATCTTCCCTATCTGGTCCAGGAACTCCTTGTACTGAGTGGGAGTGGGTGAGAGCTTCTGGTATTCCTTTTCCGCCCTGGCAATGTACGCGTTGAAAACCACGCTCTGGCCAATGTCGGCAACGCCGCTGGGGTCGGAGTTGGCTGCGAATGCGAAGAGCTTCGTGATCCGCTCCGGGTGATTGATCGCAATATCAAGACCAAGGATTGCGCCGTCGCTCCATCCCACGATGGCCGCTTTCTGCACTTTCAGGAAGTCCATGAGGGCGATCACGTCTGATGCCATGAGGTCATAGCCGAACGGTCTGTCGTCGCGGGTGCTGCGGCCATGGCCCCGGCTGTCCATGACGATCACACGATAGCGGTCCGACAAAGCCCGCACCTGGTATCCCCAGTAGTTCGAGTTGGCCAGGCCGCCGTGCAGCAGGACCACCGGGGCGCCACTGCCGAACTCTGCATACCAGATTTTCACGCTGTTGACTGGGGCATAGCCGCTCCTTGCAGGAACAGGCAGAGTGGGTGTCGGGGGCAGGACCATCCAGGGATCTTCGGCAAGCGCGGCGGCGGCGACGGCAAGAAACAGCCCGGCTGCAAGAAGAAAACGCTTCTTATTCATGGCTACTTCCTCCTTAATAGACGTCAGGGTATAACGCAAACGGCTGCCTGGTAAAGCCTTCCCCTCGGAGGCAGCAGTTCTCAGTTTGAACCTTGAGGTTAGCTATCCAGGGAGATGCCGGTAACATCCGTCTAGTACTAGACTTGTGGATGGCTGGGCGCTACTATGGCCCCAGTGACGGTAGAGAAAGAGGGGGTCTACCAGAAGCTGCTGGACTTCCTTGGAAGCGCCATTGCGACCTTTCCAGACCAACGGCAGGGAAAGAACCGTCAGTACTCGATCATGGATATTGCCCGAGGTGCCTTCGGCGTTTTCTTCTGCCAAAGCCCCTCGTTTCTCGCCCACCAACAGCTCATGGAGCAGGCGCAGGGTCGCAACAACGGCCGTACGCTCTTTGGTGTGGAACGTTTACCCAGCGACAACCATATCCGCGCTCACCTGGACGCGGTGGACCCACAGTTGCTGCGGCCTGTGTTCCAGCAGACAAGCGAGTATCTGATCAAGGAGAAAGCGCTGGAGAAGTTCCGTTCCTTGGGCAACACCTTGTTGGTGGCTCTGGATGGCACAGGGTACTTCAGTTCCGAGAAATTGCACTGCGATCAATGCAGCGTAGCGCGGCACAAGGACGGACGCACACTGTATACACACAGTGTCGTGATGGCGGCGGTAGTGGCTCCTGGGGTGCCCCACGTCATCCCGTTACAGCCTGAGTTTATCCGCCCGCAGGACGGCACGGACAAGCAAGACTGCGAACAACGGGCGGCGCACCGATGGCTTACAGAGATCGCCCCCCTCTACAGCGACTTGGACATCACACTGTTGGGCGACGCCCTGTACGCAACACAGCCTTTGATCCAGGAGGTCTTGGATGCGGACATGGGCTACCTGTTCACTGCCAAAGAGGATTCACAGCGCTACTTGTACGAGGAGATCGGCTCCCTGGACAAACTCGGTGAGGTGCACAGGCTGGAGCGTCGAAACTGGACAGGGCGCAAGCACCAGAGTTGGCGCTACCGCTGGGCAAACGGCGTGCGGCTGCGGAACTCCGATGACAGCCTCAACGTCAATTGGGCTGAGCTGAGTATCAGCGGCGAGGATGGAAAAACGAGCTTCCATACCGCCTGCATCGGCAGTCATGAGGTAAGCGAGCAGAATGTAGAAGAGCTGATGCGGGCGGCGCGCACGCGCTGGAAGATCGAAAACGAAGACATCAACACTCTCAAGACAAAGGGCTACCATTTAATTATTTAGAGAGTTCAACTGAGAACGCTGCCTCGGAGGCAGCTTCGTTGACTCCTGCTTCGCCGCACGCTATCCTTTTCACCGGGTAAAAGTGACATGCTCGTTTCAACGAGGAGCAAATACGGGCTCAAGATCATGTATGAGCTCGCCCTGCGCTACGGGGGAGAGCCGGTCTTCCTCAAGGACATAGCAAAGACTCACGGAATATCCGAGAAATATCTCAGCAAGCTCGTCATTCCCCTGCGCGGGGTGAGCCTCGTAACCTCTTTTCGCGGGGCTCACGGAGGCTATTCACTTGCCCGGGATCCTCGCGCAATCACGCTTCGCGAGATCGTGCAGACCCTCGAGGGGGACATATCGGCAACAGGAAACCCGCGCGGGCCTCGAGGGGCCGATGCGGGGTATATGCACCCCGCTGACTCAGTGTGGGGAACCCTGGAAAAAGCAGTGAACGATGCGTTGGAAAAGATAACCCTGGATTCCCTGCTTCGAGGGGCGCGCGAGGGCATTCTCAACTACCAGATTTGAGGCAGTTTTCGCCCGCGGCGGTTCGGCCGGTTCAGCCCACCTTCTGCAACTGGCTCAGCAGCTTCGCGGTGGAGGCGAAGCCGTGATTGACCTGGCGCGGCGTTCCGTCACGGTCCAGGATGAAAGTGGTGGGCACGCTCAGGACGCTCCATTGTTTTGCCAGGCCAGGTTGGTCAACCGCATCGACCTCGATCACCTGGACTCTGCCCTCAAGCCGTTTTTCCACGTCTTTCAGCGCCGGACGTTGAGCCGCCTTGCAGGTGATGCAATCCGGGGTGGTGAAGTAAAGAATTCCCGGCAGGCCGGGACGAAAAACCGAAAGGCCGGCGGAGCCCCGTCTTGCCCTGGCCAGAACCACGGCTCTCACGAGGGCCCACGCGGCAAGGGAGACTGCGATGATGGCCGCCGCCAGGATGAGTCTCAGAATCGGCTCCGGCAGGCTCATGCTCGCGGCCTCATTCCGGGAACCACACCCGAGGGCGGGTTCTTCGAGAAGCCAGGCACCTGCAGTCGATGAAGCCAGTAGTAAACGGCGCAGCCCGCGCAGAAGCCGGCAAAGAGGTTCAGCGCGGCGAGCGCGATCACCAGCCAGGCAAGGACCCATCCGAAAACCGCTGCTCCCAGCAGAGCGCTCAGCGCGGCCACGGCCGCAACAACGCCTCCGAAGCCCTGCGCGAACCTGTGAGGCTCAGGGTTATCTGCAAGCAAATCCGGCTTGACCAGGCCCGCGGGGCGAAGCAGCCATGTATAGATGAAAAAGAACCCGGGGCGTCCCGCGGCCGAGCCGGCCAGCATCACGACTGCTACGACGGCTACCAGCCAGGGGACGCTGGCAATGAAGGCAACCAGGAGAAGCACGATGATTGCAGCCTGGTTCACCCTCAGCGAAGAATGGTCGACTTTCCCGAGCCCGTCCGGCATTTTTCTCTCCTCTGCTTGACTCTTCAGTTCTTGACTGTCGAGCCACACCCTCAATATACTACCAATTCGATCATCATGGTAGTCTATTTGTGAACCGGTTGCCACCAGCGCCGCTTAGGCGCTATGAATAGGTCCAGTCGGAGAACAGGAGAGCCAGCATGCCAGTAAGAATCCCGGATGACCTGCCTGCCAGGAAAACCCTCGCCCAGGAAAACATCTTTGTCATGACAAAGGACAGGGCGCTCCATCAGGACATCCGCCCGCTGCGCATTGCCGTTCTCAACCTGATGCCCACGAAAATCGTTACCGAGACACAAATCCTTCGGTTGCTGGGCAACACGCCGCTTCAGGTGGACATCACGTTCATCCGGATGGAAACCCATGAATCGAAGAACACGCCCCCGGAGCACCTTGCCGCATTCTACGAGCCCCTCGACCGGGTCCTGCGTGAGCGCTTTGACGGCCTGGTGATCACGGGAGCGCCCGTGGAAACGCTCCCCTTCGAGGAGGTGGACTACTGGGACGAGCTCGTCCGCCTGATGGACTGGAGCAGGACAAGCGTGTGGTCCACGCTTCACATCTGCTGGGGCGCCCAGGCGGGAATGTATCGACATTTCGGCGTCCCGAAATACCCCCTGCCGGCCAAGATGTTCGGCCTTTTCCACCACGAGGTCCTCGAGCCGAGCGAGCCGATCGTGCGAGGCTTCGATGAAGGCTTTCTTGCGCCCCATTCCCGGCACACGGAGGTGCGGAGAAAAGACATCGAGGCCGTGAAAGACCTGAAGCTCCTGGCCATCTCCGAGGAGGCTGGGGTGTACATGACCTGCTCGCGGGACGGCCGCATGCTGTTCGTCACAGGCCACCCGGAGTACGACAGGCACACGCTCAAGGCGGAGTACGACCGCGACGTCGCAAAGGGCCTGCCGATTGCAGTTCCCGCGAATTACTTTCCTGACAACGATCCGAAGCGCGAGCCGCTGGTCACGTGGCGCTCTCACGCCCATCTCTTGTACGCGAACTGGCTCAACTACTACGTCTACCAGTCCACGCCGTACGACCTGTCGCGGCTGCCTGCAACCGACACGCCGTTCGCAAATGAATGACGGGATCAGCGGCGGGACATGATCCAATCCACAAGCGGCTGCGGCATCAGGTCCAGGATGGCCCCCGCCCCTGACATGTACCCGGCGCGGTAGACGCGCCTGGGCTTCTGGCAAAGCAGGGCCTCCAGGACCTTGCCTGCAATGATCGAGGGTTCGCTTCGCTTCAGGTCGAAAGCCTCCAGCTCCCGTTTCTCTTTCCCCAGCGCGTCCTGGTAGAGGGCCCTGCGATCTTCCGGCCAGCCCGCCTGCTCGCTTTCCAGCTGGCGTGCGTTCTTGTCCGGCGCCGCGGTCTGGATGCCGCCGCAGCGCACGAAGACGCTGGGGATCCCCCATGGGGCAAGCTCGAGGGCGAACGTGCGGGTCAGGCAGTTTGCGGCAAAATCACACGCGTGGATGCTTGCGACAAAAGGGATCGGGATGAGTGCCGGCGTGGCGATCCACAGAAGCCTGCCGTGCCCCCGGCGCAGGGAGGGAAGCAGGGCCTGGGCAAGTGCGACCGGGTCCCAGAAGCCGCGCTTCCAGCTCCCCGCGAAACGCCTCAAGGTCCAGGAGCTCCAGCGGGGCCACGGAGCCCGCCCCGGCATTGTTTACGATGGCGTACAGCCCGGCCTGCCCTCGTGATGCCAGCTCCTTTTCGACTTTCGAAGCCAAAGCCCGAATGTGCTCCAGATTGCGCAGATCCACGGGAAAAATCGGAACAAGTCCCGGGTTTCCCCGCGACATCAGACTCTCATAGTCGACTCCCCGACGGACCGTGGCAAACACTGTAAAACCGTTTTCAGCCAGGCCAAGCGCCGTTGCCTGGCCAATGCCCGAAGAGCAGCCAGTGACAAGAACTCCGCGGCCTGCCCCGTCCATTCCTTCTCTCTTGCTCATTCCTCGACCTCCTTTCCGCGAACGAAATGAGCATACAACCCGGCCTGCGTCTTGTCAATCATTTGATTTAATCATAATGATTAAACTACTTGAAGGGTTTTCCGGCGCCGCGTCGTCGAAAAGGATGCGCGGCCGCCGGGCAGGCGCCGCCATGAAAACATTCCCATGCAGGAGCAGAAAACAATGAAGACTGGAAAAAAGCGGTGCGCTCTCATTACGGGAGCGGCGGGCGGGCTGGGAAGCGCGTTCGCCCTGGAGGCGGCACGAAGGGGCTGGAGCCTCGTCCTGGTGGATCTCCCCGAAAGCGGCGTCCAAGTGGCGGGGGAAAGGCTTGCGCGCGTCTACCGCATAGAGGTGCACTCCCTGCCCATGGATGTGGCGGACAGAGAGGCGCGGGAGAGGCTCATCGAGTGGATCAGAAACCGGGGCATCCAGGTGGACGTGCTCATCAACAATGCAGGCACCGGAAGCTGCACCCTGTTCGAGGGCTCTCCTCTTGCAAGGCTTGCAGAGATTGTCGATGTGAACGTGCAGGCCCTCATGCAGCTCACCTACCTGCTCCTCCCCGAGCTGAGGCGCCGCGCGCGCGCCACCATCATCAACGTTGCAAGCCTCGCTGCTTTCTATCCCATGCCGTCCATGGCAGTCTATGCGGCGACAAAGTCCTTCATCCTCAACTTTTCCCTCGCCATACGGCACGAGCTGGCCGGAACGGGAGTCTCGGTGAGCGCGCTTTGTCCGGCGGGAATGGTGACCAACAGGGACAGCGCGGACCAGGTCGAGGCGCAGGGATTTTTCGGAAGGATCACGACGTGGTACCCGGAGAACGTGGCTGCCCTGGCAGTGCGGCAGGCTCTTCGGGGCCGGGATATCATCATCCCCGGACTGGTCAACCGGCTGGCCAGGCGGATAAGCGCCATTGCCCCCCGGTGGCTCGTCGTTCGCCTGGTCGGAGGCCGGTGGCAGAAGGCGGCCCAGCGAATGGAAAATCACCTTGAGGCATCCGGCGCGTCCGCACACCAGGGCGCGGGGGTTTCCGTTGCAGAGGTCTCAACCATGTGATTCAATCCGGTGTGTGACGAAGGCGCAAGAACACAAAGAGCCCGCAAGCCGCGATGTCCAGAAACGGATCGTCGAGGCGGCAATCACCTGCATCGAGCGTGACGGCCTGAACGGTGTGACCATCCGAAGCATTGCCGGGGTGGCGGGCGTGAACAGCGCCGCCATCAGCTATTACTTCAGGTCCAAGGACGCCCTCATGGCCGAGGCGCTGGCGGTGACGCTGGAAAACGCATTCGGAGATTGGGAAGCGCTTCTCAAAGAGCGGACCGGTGATCTTCGCTCCCGGATCCGCTCCATTCTCATTGAGGTGATCGAAGGGTCGCTCAAGTTCCCCGGCATCGTCAAGGCGCACCTTTACGACACTTTCGCAAATGGCGCGTCCCGCACGCCATTCCTCCGCAGATTCGCGAGGTTCCTGGCATCCGTGAGCCGGGAAATGGCCGTGCTCTTTCCTGACAGGAGCGTGCGTGAAGTCGGGAGCGAGGTGGTGCAGATGGTGTCGGCTGTCCTTCTGCCGGGGGTCCTGCCGCAGCTTTTCAGGAACGCCGTCGGCGTGGACCTTTCCCGCTCGGAAGGGCGGGCGGCATACATCGACTCCCTGATCGAGCATTTCTTTCCCATTCCAGCCGCGTTCCATTGAAGTGCCTGTCTTTTGTATCATATAGTGGACCGCATGGCGGAAAGCGCCATGCGCGGAAACGCTCAGAGACAGGAGTGCGAGAATTGAAAAGACTGCCGCTCCATCTGTTTGTAGTGTCGGCGGCCCTGGCTTTCCTTGCCGCCTGTGGTCCCGGGGTCAAGCAGATCTCGGAAGACCAGCTCAATTTCCAGAAGAAACAGCAGGAGGACAACCTCCTAAAGAAGACCGTCTACCAGCCGGGGAGCGTCGCTCCCTATGAGAAGGGCAAACCAGGCGGGACGTGGCGAAACAACCTCAACAATGACTTGAAGACATTCAACCCCGTGGTTGCCGTCTATGATGCCGAAAGCGCGGGAATTGTCGACAACCTCTCCAGCTATCTTCTGGACTACGACGCGTACAAGAAGCAATGGAAGCCCCTCGTCGCTTCCTCCTACCAGGTCTCCGTGAAAGATGCCGCGGGCACCATGGATGTCACGTTCACGCTGCGCGACGACCTGTACTGGACTACGCTTGCGGACCCGAAGACCAGGGTCAAGGTGACTTCGGATGACGTGGTGTTCTGGTACGACAAGATCGTGGGAGACCCCGCATTCCAGCATTCGGGGTACGCGGGACAATTCATACTGATGCCTGACGGCAAAAAAAAACACATCGACATTGAAAAGATCGATGATAGACGTTTCGTGCTGCACTATCCCCGGATCTGCGCAATGCCCGAGTACTTCAGCAACATGAACTTCGGACCGCGTTATGTTTTCGAACCCGTCAAAAAGGAGAAGGGCGTGGAGGGGGTTCTCAACCTCTGGACCATCAATACAGACCCACGGACCATACCTTCCATGGGGCCCTACTACATAGAGTCGAACAAGCCCGGCGTCCAGGTCACCCTGGTCCGCAACCCGAACTACTTCAAGACCGACGACTACGGCCAGAAAATCCCCTATATCGAGAGATTCGAGACGAAAATCGTCCCCAACCAGGAGACGGAGAAGCTGAAGTTCCTTGCCGGGGAGCTTGACGGCTACAACCTGCGGCCTGAGGACCTTGACGAGATGGTGACGAAGAACCCGCGGGACTACTCCGTATATTACAACGGTCCCTCCCTCGGCGCCTCATTCATCTCGTGGAACCAGAACCCGAGGAACCTGAAGCCGATCTATGTGAAGTGGTTCTCCAACACCACATTCCGCCAGGCCATGAGCTGCTTCTTCAACCGGGACAGGGTGGTCAAGGAGGTCTATCGTGGACTGGCCGAGCCCAAGCTCTCTTTCTTTGCAAAACCGAATCCCTATTACGATCCGTCCATCAGGCAGCAGTTCACCTACGACCCCGAGCGCGGGAAGCAGCTCCTGGCGCAGATCGGGATCAAGCCGAATGCCTCGGGTCTCATGCAGGATGCGGAGGGGCATCCAATAGAATACGATTTGACTGTCCCCATAGAAACAAACCTGAGCATCGACATCGCCACCATTTACGCGGATGAGCTGAAAAAAGTCGGCATCAAGCTCAACGTGAAGCCGGTCCAGTTCCAGAAGCTTGTGGACAGCCTGACCAAGGCGTACGACTGGCAGTCAGTCATGATCTCTGTGGGCTCCAACTTCTTCCCCCTTGAAGGTCCAAACGTCTGGCTCTCCATAGGGCCACTTCACTTATGGAATCCCCTTCAACCCAAGCCCGCAACGGCTTGGGAAGCCAAAGTCGACGAGCTATACTGGCAGGGCTTCTCGGAACTTGACCCCGTGAAAGCCAAAAAGATCTGGGACCAGTACCAGCGGATCCTCCTGGACCAGGTGCCCGTCATGTACACGGTCTACCCCGTATCTTTTGGGGCGTATCGCGACAAGTGGGGGAATGTCCGCTCTGACTCCCTTGGGGCGCCTGACTTCAACTACGTCTACCTGAAGGCCCAATGAGCTCACTCGGAGCCGGCACCGCGCGCGCGCACTCCCCGCTCAGCATTGCCAGGCTCCGCCAGCGGCATCCCCTTGCCACGTTCCTGGCAGGTCGGTTCACCACCATGGTGTTGATGCTGTTCCTCCTGGGGCTGGGCGTGTTCGGCTTGATGTCGCTCTCCCCGGGGGACATCGTGGACAATTATGCGCGGAGCCAGATCCTCCAGACCCGTGGCTTCCAGTCGAACACGAACACCCTGACCGAAGCGCAGATTGCAGAAGCGAAGCACCGCCTGTGGCTGGACAGGCCTTTTTACGTGCAATACGTGCACTGGCTCCACCAGGTGTTCGTGGAGCACGACCTGGGCACGTCGCTCATCTCCCGGGCGCCCGTGCTCTACCTCGTGGGCACGCGGATGCTGAACTCGATCATCCTCAACCTCATTGAGCTGGTTTTCCTCACCATCATCTCGTTCGCCCTTGGGATCTATTTTTCGTCAAAGGCAGGATCGCGGATCGACCCGGTGGTGGCGTTCGTCAGCCTGTTCCTCAACGCGTTCCCCGGGATCCTCCTCCTCATCCTCCTCCAGATGTTCGCCGCGACAACGGGGATCTTCCCTGTGACCGCCTACCCGACGGAGGCTTTCGACGGCAACCCGCTGGGATTCACCTTCTCCTACGTCTACCACATCATCCTTCCGCTCATTGGGGCGTTCCTGGGCGGAATCGGCGGCTCGCTCCGATTGATACGCGCAACGATGCTGGACCAGCTGGGCCAGCCCTATATCACGGCGCTGCGTTCGCGCGGGATCTCCGAGCGCAGGATCCTCTTCAACCATGCCTTTCGCAACACGATGAACCCGTTCATCACCAGCTCCTCCAACCTCCTTGCGGATCTTTTTTCCGGGTCCCTGATCCTGGAAATCATCTTTTCCTATCCAGGGATCGGCCGGCTCATGTACGAAGCCGTCATGCAGAAAGACATCAATCTGGTCATGACAAACATCATGTTCATCAGCTTCCTCATCCTGGTAGGGATGCTGCTCTCCGATGTGGCCCTGGCGCTCGTGGACCCGCGGATCAGGTACTCTCGCGCATGAAGAGATTCTGGGGCGCAATGCGAAGAAGGCCGATCGCACTCATCTCCATCATCGTCCTTGCCATCCTCTACCTCGGCATGATCTTCGCAGAGTTCCTGGCGCCTTACGGACCCAACGACCAGTTTGCAAACCATTCGGATCAGCCCCCTTCCCTCCTCCTGTATTCGCCCACCCTGGGCTTCCGACCCCAGGTGCAGACCCTCGTGCTGATCAACGACTTCACCCGGGAGTACGCGGGCCTGGAAGGCCACTACACGCCCGTCACTCTCTTTGCGGTGGGCCCGCAGGAGAAGCTCTGGGGGATCATCCCCTTCCGGCATCACCTGTTCGGCACCAGCAGGTATGCGGACCCGGCAGGAGGGGCTGAGCCGGTCTTCCTCTTCGGCACGGACAACCTGGGCAGGGACATCTTCAGCAGGCTTCTGTATGGTTCCCGCATCTCCCTGACCATCGGGTTCGTGGCAGTTGCAGTGTCGCTCTTCATCGCGTTGTTCCTGGGCGGGTTGGCAGGCTACTTCGGAGGGCTCTGGGACTGGATTGTCATGCGGCTTGCCGAGTTCATCATCCTGATTCCCGGCCTGTACCTGATCCTCTTCCTCCGCTCCATCATGAGCAACAACCTGAACACAGGCCAGTCCTACGCAATCATCACCGTGATCCTTTCCGCGGTGGGTTGGCCGGGAACGGCTCGAATGATCCGGGGAATGGTCCACGCCATCAAGCGAAATGATTTCGTGGCAAACGCTGAGCTGGAGTCCATGCCCGCGCGGGCCATCCTGTTCCGGCACATCATCCCGCAGATGTCTTCCATCCTCATCATCAGCGTCACGCTCGGCATCCCCGGGTTCATCCTGGGAGAGACCGCGCTCTCCTATCTCGGGCTGGGAATCGTGGACCCTGCGGTCAGCTGGGGCAGCATGATCAGCCGGGATGCCACCACCATCACGAACCTCGTCCAGTTCCCCTGGCTCTTCACCCCGGGCGTGTTCCTCATCATCATCGCCCTTGCGTTCAATTTCCTGGGGGAGCTCCTCCGGGACGTCGCGGACCCGAACTGGAGGGAGACCCGCCGTGGCTGAGACAGTGTTGGACGTGCGCGGCCTGACGGTGGATTTTCCGGCCGCAAGCGGCCCGTTGCAGGCCGTGCGCGGGGTGGATCTCGCGCTTCGCCGCGGGGAGTGCCTGGGGATCGTCGGGGAGTCGGGATCAGGCAAGAGCGTGAGCGCCCTGGCAGCCCTGGGGCTCCTGGGCCGGGACGCCCGGATGGATGGGCACATCCTGCTCAACGGAAAAGACGTGCGGCACCTCGCGCCCGAGGAGCTTCGCGCCATGCGCGGGACCGTCGCCTCGATGATCTTCCAGGAGCCGAGCCGATCCTTTGATCCGATTTGCAACATTGGCAGGACCTTCCAGGAAACGCTGCGGGTAAAAAACCCTTCCCTGAGCTCCGCGGAATGCAGGAGCAGGGCGGTGCAATTGCTGACGGAAGTCCACATCTCCCGGCCCGAGGAACGCCTCAGAGGCTTTCCGCACCAGTTCTCCGGCGGGATGCTTCAACGGATCATGATTGCCCTGGCCCTGGCCAACGATCCCGAGCTCCTGATAGCTGACGAGCCCACCACCGCGCTGGACGTCACGATCCAGGCGGAGATCATCGGGGTGCTGGACGAGCTGCGCGCGCGGCGCCGGCTTTCCCTGGTATTCATCTCGCACAACCTTGCCCTGGTGGGGCAGATTGCGGACCGGATTGCCGTCATGTATGCCGGACTTGTCCTGGAAGAAGGGCCGGCGGGAGCCGTGCTCTCCCAGCCTCGAAGCCCGTACACGCGCGCGCTCCTTGACGCGCTGCCGGCGTGGGGGAGCCACTATAAGCTCGAAAAGCTCCGATCCATCCAGGGATCCGTTCCCGATCCCACGCGCCACGAGCCGGGGTGCCCGTTCGCGCCGCGCTGCCCGCTCGTCACGGACCGCTGCCGCCTGGCCATTCCGCCCCTTGCAAGCACGGGTGAAGAGCCGGGGGGAACTGGAACCTACCGCTGCATCTTCCCCGGAGTAAAGACGTGAGCGCTGAAACCACTGACGCCATCATCCGCGTAAACGACCTGACGAAGGTGTACAAGCTCGACGCCGGCCTTTTTGCCTCGGCAAGCCGGTGGGTCTGGGCCGTGAACGGAGTCAGCATCGACATCCGCAGGGGGGAGACGTACGGGTTGGTGGGGGAGTCCGGCTCCGGAAAGACGACCTTCGCAAAAGCGCTGGTGCAGCTTTTCCCCCATACCTCGGGAAAAATCCTGTACTTCACGGACAGCGAACAGTGGGAGATCAGCTCGAGGGATCCGCGGTTGCTCCACAGGTTCCGCTCTGATGTCAAATATGTATTCCAGGATCCTTCATCGTCCCTGGACCCCAGGATGGACGTGCTTCGGATCCTGACGGCCGGGACAAGGTATGCCGAACGTTCTGCGGGACCCCGGCAGCTTGCCGAGCGGGCGCGGGAAGTGATGGAGGCAGTCGGGTTGAGGGCGGAAGACCTCGAAAGGAGGCCCTCGGAGTTCTCCGGCGGCCAGCGCCAGCGCATCTCCCTTGCGCGAGCGCTCTTCAGCCATCCGAAAGCGCTGATCTGCGACGAAGTGGTAAGCGCCCTGGACGTTTCCATCCAGGGACAGATCCTGAATCTCCTGGTGGACCTGAAGAACGAGTTTCGCCTGAGCATCCTCTTCATTGCCCATGACCTCACCGTTGTCTCGTACATGGCGGATCGCATCGGTGTCCTGTACGGGGGAAGTCTCATGGAAGAGGCTCCGGCTGCCGACATCGCCGGCAACCCGCTCCATCCCTACTCCCAGCTTCTCTACTCCGCCATCCCCCGGCTCGGGGCAAAAGCACCGGACAGGGGCGTGACTGTCGGAACTCGGTTCAACGCCACCCGGGCCCCTGTTGGGTGTCCTTTTGCGGGCAGGTGCCCCCGGGAGAAGGATATCTGCCGCAGCGAGAAACCGCTGCTCAGGGAGATCTCTCCGGGTCACAGGGTGGCTTGCCACTTCGTGACATAGGGACAGCAACTTTTTTTCCCGGAATGCGGTATCTTTAGGAGAGAGGGTGTGTCATGGCAATAGAGCCCATCAACGGTGTTTACCCCAGGCCGGACCTGATAACGCCTCGCAGGCAGGACCAGCAGGCGGCCCGTCCGACGGAAGGTCCAGATACAACTTCCGCCAACGCTCCGGGCACCGCCGCCTTGCAGCGGCCGAACCTTCGGCTCCAGGAGGCTATGCAGACCGGAAGAGAAACGTCCGCGCTGCTTTCCACGCTCATGGGCCCGAATCAAATGGCGTTCCAGCCACCGACTCCTCCGGCGTTCGCCGGGGCAGCGGGCCGTATGGCAAACGGACCTCTGGCAAACGGACCTCTTGCAGCAGGCCCCCTGGCCGCCGGCAACCTGCCTCGAGCAAGCGCTCCGCTCCTGGAAGCCCAGCAGGCAGGCCGGACAACCTCCACTCTCCTTTCGGCTCTGAACGGCACGAGTCAACCAGGCGGATCCTTTGTTTCGTCCTTTGCGCAGCCTGTCGTGGGCTACCCTTCCGGTAATTCCCTTGCAGCCATGAGGACAGCGCAGGAAGTCATCCAGGCGGTGGGCACCGCGGCCCCTTCCGCTCAGAATGCTCGGATAGCGAACGAAGCATACCAGATGGAAGCCCAGGCTCAGCAGGACTACACCAGGAAGGCCGCGGGCGGCCAGGGAACCTGGGAGTGGTTCGCATAGAATGTCCTGCCCTTGACGCGCAGGGCACGGAGTGGTAATTTGTATTTATAACCCCTCCCCACCAGGGGAGGGCTGGGAGCGAAAGGGAAGGCCTGCAATGAAGCTTGAAGAGATTCCGGTGACAGGGATGACCTGCGCATCGTGCTCCGCGCGCGTGGAAAAGGTAGTGGGAAAGCTGCCGGGCGTGAAAGCCGCCAGTGTGAACCTGGCCACGGAAAAGCTGCATCTGGAATATGATGAAGGCCAGGTGTCATTCGACGTGGTCCGAAAAGCCGTGGAAGACGCGGGGTACGGCCTTGAGCGCTCGGAGACATCCAAGCATGTCGTGATTCCCGTCGATGGAATGACGTGCGCCTCCTGCGTCGCGCATATCGAGAAGGCCGTCGGAAAGCTGGAGGGTGTGGCGAGCGTCACCGTGAACCTTGCCACGGAGAAGGCGGACGTCACCTATGACCCCGGAAGGGTCAGGCTTTCGGGAATCAAGAAGGCCATCAGCGACGCCGGCTACACTCCCCGGGAGATCGATGCAACCGACACGGCGGATCACGACGCCGAGCGCAAGCAGCGCGAGATTCGAACCATGTGGACGAGGTTCATCGTTGCCGCTTCCGCCTCGGTCCCGCTCCTCTACCTGGCGCTCGTGCACATGATTCCCGGCGCGAGGATTCCTCTCCCGTCGTTCCTGGATCCCATGCGCTTCCCGTTCAGCTACGCGCTTGCCCAGATCATCCTGGTGATCCCTGCCATCGTGGCGGGGAGCAGGTTCTATCGAGTCGGCATCAAAGCTCTCTGGCACCGAGCGCCCAACATGGATTCGCTGATCGCAATCGGGACCGCGGCAGCGGTCCTGTACAGCGTCTTCAACACGGTCCGCATAGCCATGGGAGACGCGGAGGCGGTGAAAAACCTTTACTTCGAAACCGCCGCCGTGATCCTGACCCTCATCATGCTCGGAAAGACGCTGGAGACCGTTTCAAAGGGAAAGACATCCCAGGCCATCAAGAAGCTGATGGGGCTCGCGCCCAAGACCGCAACGGTAATCCACGACGGAGTGGAAACCGAGATCCCCATCTCCGAGGTCGAAGTGGGAGACGTCCTGCGCGTGCGTCCGGGCGAAAAAGTGCCCGTGGATGGCGAGGTGATTGACGGCTACACCTCGGTGGATGAATCCATGCTGACCGGGGAAAGCATCCCCGTCGAGAAGAAAACCGGTGACCAGGTGACGGGCGCCAGCATCAACAAAAACGGGAGCATTACCTTCCGGGCCACCCGCGTGGGCAGCGACACCGCCCTTGCGCAGATCATCAAGCTTGTCGAGCAGGCCCAGGGATCGAAGGCGCCCATTGCTCAGCTGGCGGACGTCGTTTCGGGCTATTTCGTGCCCATCGTGATCCTGATCGCCCTGGCGGCGGGGGCAGCCTGGCTCATCTCGGGACAGAGCGTCGCATTCAGCATGACAATCTTCACGGCGGTGCTCGTGATTGCCTGCCCATGCGCGCTGGGCCTTGCCACTCCCACGGCCATCATGGTGGGCACGGGAAAAGGCGCGGAAGAGGGGATCCTCATCAAGGGCGGAGCGGCCCTGGAAGCGACGCATCGCGTTCAGACAGTGGTCCTGGACAAGACCGGCACCGTCACGGAAGGCAGGCCCGTGGTGACGGACGTCACGCTGGCCAACGGCCTGGATGAGAACGCGCTTCTGCAGCTTGCCGCCTCCGCTGAGAAGGGCTCGGAGCATCCCCTGGGGGATGCTATCGTTCAGAGCGCCGAGCTCAGGGGGCTCAACCTCCTGGCGCTGGAAAAGTTCCAGGCCATTCCCGGCCAGGGGATCGAGGCGCGCATAGGCGGGAAGGCCCTCCTTCTGGGCAACGAGACGCTGATGAGCCGCAAGGGGATCAGCCTCGGCGCTCTCATTGAAGAGTCCGCGCGGTTCGCGGAAAACGGCAAGACCCCCATGTTCGTGGCAATCGACGGCGCTCCCGCGGGAATCATCGCGGTGGCGGACGTGCCCAAGGAGTCGAGCGCCGGCGCCATCCGCAAGCTGCGCGACATGGGCCTGCAGGTCGTGATGCTGACAGGTGACAACCCCAGGACGGCTCAGGCCATCGCGCGGCAGGTCGGGGTGGACAAGGTGGTGGCTGAGGTGCTGCCGCAGCAAAAAGCCGCCGAGGTGAAGAAGCTTCAGGAACAAGGCCGCAGGGTTGCCATGGTGGGGGACGGCATCAACGACGCCGCGGCCCTGGCCCAGGCGGACATCGGGATCGCCATCGGGTCCGGGACCGACGTCGCCATCGAGTCCGCGGATATCGTGCTGATGAGAAGCGACCTCGCGGACGTCGCGGGCGCAATCCAGCTCAGCAGGGGGACCATCCGCAACATCAAGCAGAATCTTTTCTGGGCATTCTGCTATAATGTGCTGGGCATCCCGATAGCCGCGGGCCTTCTGCACGTGTTCGGCGGCCCGCTGCTCAACCCCATCTTCGCGGCGGCCGCAATGTCGCTGAGCTCGGTATCGGTGGTGAGCAATGCGCTGCGGCTGCGCAGGTTCAGGATCCAGAGGACCGCGGGAGCACGGGAGAATGCACATGCAGCATGAGAGTCACGACAGCCAGAAAGCCATTGACCTGCTGAAGACCGCGCGGGGCCAGATCGACGCGATTCTTCGGATGGTGGACGAAGACCGATATTGCATCGACGTTTCCAAGCAGGTCCATGCGTCCATCGCGCTCCTGAAAAAGGCGAACATCGTCATCCTCAGGCAGCACATGAACACGTGCGTGAAGGAGGCGGTCAGGACGGACAAGGGAAGCGAAAAGATCGACGAGATTACCATGATACTGGAGAAATATCTCGAAAGGTGAGGAGGAGAACATGGGCACAGATCCATCGAAGGTCAAGGACGTTGTGTGCGGGATGATGATCGACCCGGCAACGGCCGCCGCGAACAGGCGGTACGAGGGCACAAAGTATTTCTTCTGCGCGCAGGGGTGCGCCAAGGCCTTCGACGCAGATCCCAAGAAATACGTCCAGGCAAAGACGTGAGCTGACGGCCATGGGCGGGCGCCGCGCGTTGGCGGCGCCTGCGCGGCCGGCCATGCAGGAGGATTCATGCAGTATTACATTCAGAAAACCCTCTCCCTTCCTTTCGAAAAAGCCCTGGACCGGGTCAAGCAAGCCCTTGGCAGCGAAGGATTCGGCGTGCTCACCGAAATCGATGTGAAGGAAACCATGAAGAAGAAGCTGAACGTGGATTTCCGCAATTACCGGATCCTCGGGGCGTGCAATCCTCCCTTCGCCTGGCAGGCTTTGCAGGTGGAGGAGAAAATAGGCCTCCTGCTCCCGTGCAACGTCATTGTCCAGGAAACCGCGGACGGAAAGGTGGAAGCCGCCGCCATTGACCCCGCGGCGTCCATGAAGACCGTCGACAACCCGCGCCTGGCCGGCATTGCCGAACAGGTGAAGGCAAAGCTCACGAAAGTCATCGCCGCGCTGTAGGGCTCGACAGCGCCCTATGTCCCTCCGATAAGCACGGAAAACCCCGGCTTTTCCTCATTCCCCGTGGCCTTCCAGCGCACCGTGAACGCCAGGTGCGTGCCGCTTTCCATGTCCTTTGTGGGAAGGTCCGCCACATGCATGCCAAGGCCTGATGGACGAGAGGAAAGCTCGCCGGCGTGCGCCCAACCGTCGGAGCTGAAACCGACAACGGCTTCCCGGAGCAGCTCGACCCGCAGTGTCTTTCCGCACGGGACAGCTCGACGTTTCTGGTTCAGGCGCCACGCCGCATACGGGGATTGTCTTTTCTCCACCGCGTAGCGCCGCACGGTCTGGGCAGGCATGTCGAAGACCTTTCCATCCCTGATGGAGCGCAGCAGCTTCAGGTACTCGGCATGAGCCCACAGCAGGGGCATTGCAGAGCCGGTCGGTTTCCCCCGGTAGAGCTCCCGCAGCGGAATGTCCGTCGCGTCCCAGATCTGCTCCGGGAGCATTCCCCCATCCCCTGCAAAGGACTCCAGGGCCCGGCAGAGCCTTCTCGCCTCCGCTGTGCGGCCCGCGGCAAGCTCGTAGTGACCCCGCTCTCCCGTGATGAGAGGCCACGCCCTGCCGATTCCTGTTCCGTCGAACGCCGAGCCATCATCCTTTTCCCCATACCCGTCGTCGTTGTACCGGTGCCATGCGGGGCCCACGGAAGTCTCGACCTTCAGGAGGGCGTCGATGACCTTCAACGTGTTTCGGATCCTGCCGTCCGTCGCCGCGCGAAGCCCGAAGCGAACAAGCGCAAAGGCGTCCGGGCTCACGATATGAGACGCGCGCTCCATTCCCTGTCCCGGGGGCCTGTTCTTGATGGGAACGAACCCGCCCGCCGGGGAGGATGCGTCGGCCTCGTCAGGCGGGGCAATCCGCACGTAGTAGCCTTCCACTCCTACTTGCGCGGCAAGCTCCGTCCCCTGGACGTAGATCCAGCGCTCGATTCCGTCGTTCCAGATGTCCGCGGTATCCCGCAGGTATTCCGCGGTCCCCTTCTCTCCCTCCGCCTCGGCAAGATCCGCCGCGCACAGGAGCGCCGCGACTTCCGCCGCCAGGGTGAACGGCGAGTAGCCGGGGTCTTCCTCCCATCGGTCCTGCTGCGTGACGGGGCCGTTGCAGACAATGAAGGAAGCCGCGCGCCTGACCATGGTCCACATCCGCGCGCGCTCCCCGTCGTCTATGGCTTTCTCGCGCAGAGCAAGGTCCACCAGCAGGATGGGAAGCGCGGTCTCATCCATCTGGATGCCCGGCCAGTACGCCGAGCCGTCAAGCCACATATTCTGCGGCCAGTGGCCGTCTGCTTCCTGCGTGGATTGCAGATAATGGAGGACTCTCCGCGGGGTCTCGCGACAACCGGCTGCCAGAAGCCCCCCGGCGGTTTCCACGAGGTCCCGGGACCACACGAGATGATATCCGCCCAGGTCGTCGTCCCCTTTGGCAAAGCCCCAGGGAATGGAGAGACTGGCGATCAACCCGCCCGGGAAGTTTTTGGCTTCATGCGCGCGGATGACCGCCGTGCTGATTCGAAACAAGTCGGGGACAGGCGATGGCTCCGGGCTCACGGAGCTGCCCGCCTCCCCCTGCCAGGCGAGGCTCTCCTGCCACTGCGTCCACTCCTCGATATAGCCGCGCCTTGCGTGGTCGAACCCGTCGGAAAGGCTGGCCAGCGCGCGGTTTCCCGCCTCGGCCGCGTTCCGTCCGAAGCCCAGAGCCACCACGAAGTCCCCGTCCTGCGACCCGATATCGACCTCCGCCGTCAGCGCGATGTTCCCGTTCTCCGCCCGCTCCCATGCCCAGGTCATGCGCTTGTTGCGGCTCACGTCCTGCCAGCCGTCGGAGGAGCCGACAAAGCCCACGGAACGGTTTCGCCACGGGCGCGAGCAGGCAAGCGCCATGCATGTGCCGTCACGCTCGGCAAAGAGCATCCCGACACCCTTGTAGTCGCCGACCCATCCGGTGTTCCCGGATCCCCTGTTGCCGATGTGCGGGGAAAGAAGCACGTACAGGCGGTAGCTGGACAGGGGTCCTGCGAGCGCCGTGAACCGGGTCCGCTGGAGGAGCGTCTCTCTCTGCGGGTCCGTGAGGACCTCCTTGTCGATCCTGTACCGTCCCGCCGTGCACATGTTGGAAAGGGCGTAGGCGGGCACGCCGGGAGCCAGCATGGACACGCGGTGAGCGGCGTTCCGTTTCTCCTCCGAGAAGAAGCCGTCGTCGGAAGCCACCATCATCCCCATGTCCCGCGTGCACGCACGGTCCACCCGGGGGTAGTAGATCTCGTTCAAAATGCCGTGGCTCAGCGTGAAGGAGACGCGGCTTGCAGGGCTCAGCGACGAGCCGATTCCCTGTTTCGCGCTCGATGTCCAGCGGGGCTCGATCCCGGGCCACCCGGGAGCCCATGTCATGGAATCTTCCATGCTCCAATTGTCCTCTCTCTACCGGCCCCATTCGAGGGTCACTTTGATCTCGTCAGGATCGTGCCTCGAGAGGGCTTTCGTGAACTCTGCATACGGCCGACGCGCGGTGATGAGCCCCTGCACAAGACCCGGCCACATGGTCTGCGCCTGCTCCAGGTCGTCCACCGCCATCTGGAAATGGTCGCGTGACGCATTGACGCTTCCCACCATGGCCTGGTTCTCCAGGACAAGCTTGCGGATGATCTCCGCGCCTTCCAGCTGAAGAGGCCGGTCCCCGCCGGGAATCCCGGTGAGGACATAGATCCCGTTTCGCCCCAGGGCGTCCAGCAGGTTGAACTCCAGGGCGGCCACGCCGGTGGCTTCAAAGATCAGCTCCATGCCCTGCATGGCGCCCGGTGAGGTGATACGGGCGTCCAGGTAGGTCCCTCCGATACGCCGAAGCCAGGCGGGTCGGGTGCCTGCCGCATCCACGATGTCCAGGCCGTACACCTCCGCGCCGCGAAGACGCAGCCCCATGGCCGCAAGAAGCCCGATGGGCCCCAGGCCGGCGACAAGGCAGCGCCGTCCGTGAAGCCAGTACGGCCGGGCGGCAGACTCGGGGAGCCGGGAGGTCTGAATCCTCACCGCTTCATCGATGGCCTTTTCAGCAACGGAGAGAGGCTCCGTGAGAACCCCGGTGCCTTCAAGCTCCTTCGGGACGCGCACCACGTAGCGCTCCGAGTCCACCACGAGCTCCGTCTGGTAGCCGTCGAGGCCCCAGATCCCCCGTTCCCTGAAGTTTCCCGTCAAACACATGTCAGAGCGGTTCATTGCGCACGGCAGGCATGCTCCGCAGCCGCGGCGCACCGTGAAGACCGCCAGGTCCCCGGGTTTGACCCGCTGGACCGATTTTCCGGTCTGCACGACCCTGGCCATCATTTCGTGCCCGATGACCAGCTCTTTGGCGCCCACGGGGGGCAAAGCACGGCCCCCGGAGGCTTCCTCCCGGTCGGTGCCGCAGATCCCCACGCTGATGACGCTGGCCAGCACGTCGTCGTCCGCTTTCACTGCTGGCTGCGGTCTGTCGACAAGCTTCAGCTCCGTGGTCCCCGGAACAAGACAGATAGCTTTAATGGAGAACCTCCTCCTCTTTTGCTCAAAAACGGCCGGCAAGAAGAACCAACAGTCCGACCACCGTTCCGCCGAGGGCCACAAAAGGGATTGCGCTGTAACCCCAGGCGCCCGCCAACAGGCCGCCGACGACGGACCCCGCAACCCCGGCAAGGGCGGTCACCGCGTTGAACAGGCCCAGGCCTTCACCCTCGCTCTTGCGGCCGGCGTACATCTCCGCCACCAAAGCCGTGCCGGCCACGCTCAGGGCTGACCACGCCAGAACCACGACAAGGAATGTTCCCAGGGCCGGCCATCCGTGCTCTGGCGCATGGGAGACAGTCAGCAGCGCCAAGAGGGCATATGCTGCAGCGCGCACGGCCACCCCGGCGCGAAGCACCTTGACAGGGCGCCCCTGTGCAGACCATCTGCCCGAGGGCGCATACAGGAGAAGTCCGAGCCCCGCTGAGACGGCAAACCCGGCCGAGGAAAGCGCCGGACCGACGCCGTAGGTTCGCTGCATGATGATGGGGTACAGGGAAAAGAAAGCTGCGCTTCCCCCGAAGCTGAAAAACCAGCCCAGCAGAAAGAGTCCCAGAGATGCGCCCCCGGATGAGGCAAGGAGACGGAACGCTCCCGAGGTGGGGTGATGGTACATGCGCTGGGGAGAGCCGGCCGGCCACTCTGCGTGACGTGCCGCGTGTGTCAGCGCCGGCCTGCGCGCGGTGGACTGCATCGGGAGCCGGGGGGCAGTCAGAAGAGCTGGAAGAACTGCAACGGCGGTCAGCGCTCCGGCTGCCGTCAACCCCGCGCGGGAGTCAGCCTGTGCAAGAAAACCAGCCAGGAGCAGGCCTCCCACCTGACCCGCACCGTAGAAAGTCTGCAGCCATCCGATCCTGGCGTCCCATTGGGAGCGCGGGTGCGCCTCCACGATGAAAAGGTTTGCCGTCGTGGCGGCCGCTGCTATGCCGATCCCCTGAAGGAGAGCAAGAACGACGCGAAGGGATAGCGGGGGGATGAAGGGAAACGCCGCAGAAGCGCATGCCGTGCAGGCCAGGCCTCCAGCAAGAAGCACTTTGTGGAGCCTCCTCAGATCGGCCAGCCTTCCCCACAACGGCGCAGTCAGGCCGCCGAAGCTGAAAGCCGCCATCACGAGGCCCACCTGGGAAGGAGTCTGAGAGCCGGCCACGACAAGGGGAAGCAGAACGGGGAGGATGCCCGAAGCGGCTGCACCGAGCAGGGCGTAGGAAAAGTACCAGCCTTCGATCCACTTCATGACAAATAGAACATACTTACGTCACCACAATCCAGCGAAATTCGCTATAGTGGGGACGAAGACAGCGTGCAGTCATGGCAAAGATGACAATCATAAAGACGGGGGACACGATGCCCTCCCTGAAGTCCCGGCGAGGTGATTTCGAGGACTGGATCCTGGAAGGTATGGGGCTTTCGGTCGGGCAGGCTGACGTGGTGGACGTTGCCGCCGGCCAGCCGCTTCCCCTGCCGGAAAACGCCGGAGCAATCGTGATCACGGGCTCACACGACATGGTGACCGATCGCCTGGAGTGGAGCGAGCAGACCGCCTCATGGTTGGCCCGCGCCGTATCACACGGCGCGCCGATACTCGGGATCTGCTACGGTCACCAGCTGCTGGCGCACGCGCTTGGCGGCACGGTTGGGTACAATCCCAACGGACGGGAAATGGGGACGAGGGAGGTCACCTTCCTTGAGGCCGCCTTCCGGGACCGGCTCCTGGGAGGGTTGCCCGGGACGATCCAGGTCCACCTCAGCCATTCCCAGTCCGTGCTCAGCCTTCCGCCCGGCGCAATTCACCTGGCCCTCAACTCCCTGGATCGCAACCAGGCATTCCGGGTCGGTGATTGCGCCTGGGGCGTTCAGTTTCATCCGGAGTTCGATGCGGGGATCATGCGCGCCTACGTGAAGGAGGAAGGGCTTCCTGAAGGAAGCTCAATCATCGATACGCCGTTTGGCAATGAGATTCTGAGGCGGTTCGCTACCATTGCCCGGGGAGCTGCCCCTCATTGAGAGGCAAGAGAAGGAAGATAAAACTCTTTCATTATCCTGCGCATCTGTTCGTAGCCTTCCAGCGTGGCTTCCCCGCGGGAGAGCCTGTACAGGACAGACGCCGAGCCTTTGTACCTGAAGTGAAAGTCGAAATACTCCGTCACGACGCCGTTTGTGAGGATGGAATACTCCAGGACCACCTCGGAGCCGTCAAAGCTCTTGGGCGTCAGCGTGAACGAGGTGCTTGACCCGTTGGCAAGATCGAGGTTCTGGAACTGCACGTCCTTGAAAAAAGCACCGACGCTCCTGCCCCCGAAATCGGAGACGCCCTCCCTGATCTGCAGCACAGACTGCCAGAAGCCGTCCGGAATTGCCGGTTCGGCGAAACAGGCTGCGGCCACGACGAAAAACCCAACGATGCACGCGCGCCGGACGCGCTGTACGACCACGCCAATTCCTCCCTGGCGACGTTCAGAGCGCAAGGACATTCTGATTGTCGTTCGCAAAAATAAGCATAAAAATACTCCGCGAATAGGCCTGCCAGCCCGCGACCTGCAGGGTCGCCTGTCTAGCGGCGGCGCAGCCGCTTCTTCATGGAGCGGAAATAGAACATGCGGGTTTCTTCCGCTGCGCGATACAAAGCGCAGAGAGCCGGCTGGTAAGGGACGTCCCAGGTTCCCCAGCGCTCGACAACCCTGTCCGAGAAACCAGTCTTGAACTGGTAGAGACCGAACATGGGATGGTCGGGATCCGGCTTTGGCGGGATGCCGTACAAGTCATATTCGATGCAGCCGGCCGCTTTGGCCCTTTGGATGGCCTCCCACTGGAGGGCGTACGTCGGCATGAGGTTCCGCTTTGCATTGGAAGAGGCGCCCGTGAGATACACGCCGCGTTTCTTCCAGAAGATGCAGATATTGCCGGCCAGCAGATCCCCCTCGTGCCTGGCGGTGAGAAGGGAAACGACGGGCCCTTTCCCGTTGTAGGACCGGCTCTCGGAGAACAGGCCTTTGTAATACGAGGCCGAATGGATTGCAATCCTGTCGCGCCGGCTCGGTTTCCCGGTACATCGCGTACCAGGGATCCATACTCTGGTCTCCCTCCTCCCGCACCAGGACGCCTTTTTTCTCCGCAAGTCTCACGTTATACCGGGTCTTGGACTTCATTGCCGAAAGCACGCCCTCCAGCGGCCCGGAAATGTCCACCACGACGGTGTTGGGCGGCTGGATATCGCTGGGAGATTTCCGGACCTTCGGGCTCCCGCCGTCCCATCCCGGCTCCTCCCCAGATTTCTCCCACGGCAGGTCGAACCTGACAAACAAGGTGCGCCGGGGAAGGTGCTTGCGAAGCGCCCGGGCCAGCAAAGAGAGAAACCGGCCCCTGTCGCACGCGGGGTCGAACGCAGGCCCGAAAGGCACGTAAGCAATCACGAAGCGTCGAAACAAGGTGCGCGTCAGGACGAGCAGCCCGAAGGCGGCCGCGCGCTGCCCTGTCACCGTCACGTTGAATGGGTGCGCCTGCCAGCCGTGGGACTGCTTGAAGCTGCCCCACCAGCCGGTCTGGAGGAGCTCCTCCGAAGAGTCCAGATCCGTGAGAGATGCGCGGCTGAGCAAGACCTCGATTATTTCACCCTGCCCTTCGCCACCTTCGAGGTCACCACTGCCTTGCCGGCGCATTCAAGCTCCGCGTCCCCAACCAGCACGCGTGAGCCCTCCGCGACAATCGGCATGGAGAAGAAAGTGTCGATGTCGATCTGGGCGGGAGCCGCTTCCGCGAGGCCGCCTTTCAGAATGACGCGCTCTCCGGGCTGGGCATGGTCGATGAAGAGGACCTCCACCGTCTTGCCCTCCTGCGCGGCCAGCAGCATCCCCTGGCTCTCCACGCCGCGAAGGGTTGCCGGTTTCAAGTTGGCCACCAGGACCACCGTGTGGCCCAGGAGTTCTTCTTCCTTATAATGCGGAACAAGGCCGGAGACGATTGTCCTTTTTTCACCGCCCAGATCCACCGTTTCCACGTACAGCTTCTCCGCGTCGGGGTGGCGCCTGATCTCGACGATCTTCGCCGCGCGCAGGTCGACCTTCTGCCGGAACATCGACGCAATTTCCGCGGGCGTCGGCACGCGGACTGCTTCCTCCGCGGCTCCCGCCGCCAACCGCTCCTTCTGCGTGCCGGAAAAGTTCTGCCGGAATTCATCGATCTGCTTGTCTTCCAGCCTGGCAAAAAGAATCTCCGGTCGATGGACTTTTTCTATGCCCCGCAATGAGCCCAGATCGGCCCAGGAGAGCTCCGTGAGCCCCAGCATGGCGGCGATTCTTTCAGCGGTCTGAGGAATGTAGGAGCTTGCAAGGATGGCAAGGTCGCGAACCAGGTAGACGAGGTTCCAGATGAGACTGGCCGTTGCCTGCGGGTTTTCCTTGATTCCCTTCCAGGGCTCGCCATCCTGGAAACGCTTGTTTCCCAGGGAAGAGAGGGCGAACATCCTTCGAAACGCGTCCCTGAGCTCAACGCGCTCCAGCAGGCCCACGATCTCTCCTTCGATTTTCCGGGCGTCTTCCCAGAAGCCCTCATCCGGCGTCCCCGGGGGCATGATCCCGTCGTAGAACCTGCCGACGAACTGCAACGTGCGGTTGACCAGATTGCCGAGGTTGCCAATCAGCTCCGCGTTCACCTTCTCCTGGAAGTCCTTCCACGTGAACAGGGCATCCGACCTCTCGGGCCTGTTGTAGAAGATGTAGAACCTCCACACGTCAGCGGGGATTCCGGTCTCCTTCGCGTCGGTCCCGAAAACCCCGACTCCCTTGCTCTTGGAGAACTTGCCCCCCTCGTAATTCAGATATTCGGTGGAGGACATGTGGAACAGGGTTGTCCAGTTCTCACCCGTCCCCAGCAGGCTCGAAGGGAAGACCACGGTATGGAAGGGAATGTTGTCCTTGCCGATGAACTGGAAAAGCTTCACGGACTCCGGCGCGTACCACCAGCTTTTCCACTCCGGGGTGTGCTCCGCCGTGATGGAGATGTAGCCGATGCAGGCGTCGAACCACACGTAGAAAACCTTGTTGCGAAACCCGTCCAGCGGAACCGGGATGCCCCATTTCAGGTCCCGGGTGATGGCGCGCTCCTTCAGGCCGTCCCGCATCCATGCGTAGGTCATCTGCACGGCGTTGCGCGACCAGAAACCCTTCTCCGCGGCGGACTCTATCCAGTTGCGAAGCTTCGGGAGCAGCGCGAGGAGGTCGATAAAAAGGTGCGTGGTCTCCCGGACCACCGGCTTGGTCCCGCACACGCTGCACCGGGGATCGATGAGCTCGGCGGGATCAAGCAGCTTGCCGCAGTTCTCACATTGGTCGCCGCGGGCATCCGCGTAGCCGCAATGCGGGCAGGTCCCCAGGACGTAGCGGTCCGCAAGGAAACGCTGGTCTTTCTCGCAGAAGGGCTGGCTCAGGATGTGCTGGGTGATGTAACCGTTCTCGTGGAGCTTCAGGAAGATGTGCTGGGTGATCTCCGTGTGCACAGGCACCGACGTGCGGCCGAAGTGATCGAAAGCGATGTTGAACCAGCGGTAGATGTCGCGGTGCACGGCATGGTAGCGGTCGCACAGCTCGCGGGGGGTGACCCCTTCCTCCAGTGCCTTGGTTTCCGTTGCCGTGCCGTACTCGTCGGTGCCGCAAATGTACAGAGTCTCATACCCGGCAAGCCTGCAATAGCGCGCAAACACGTCAGCGGAGAGCACCTGGATGAGGTTCCCAAGGTGGGGGATATTGTTCACATAGGGCAGCGCGGATGTGATCAGGCGTCTTTCCATAATTGAGTTGTACTCTATCCGGGGGCTCCGGGGCCGTCAAGAATGAGCGATGCGCTCAATCGGAAACGATCATGGAGGCTAAAAGGGGCAGGGCTTCACCGAGGGCCGCTTCTACTCTGACGGTTGCAAGCGGATCTCCGCGGCACGGTCCGAGATTGACGATGGCGACCGGCTTTGACTCCTCGCTGGCCTGCAGGACGAACCGGTACCCCGAGTAGACCGCCAGGGAGGAGCCGACGACCAGGAGAACCTCTCCTTCGGCCAGGAGGGCCAGAGCCTTCTCCACCCGGGGGCGCGGGACATTCTCCCCGAAGAAAATGACATCAGGCTTGAGCAGTCCTCCGCAGCGCAGGCAGGCCGGCACTCGAAAAGTCCCGTCAGAGGGAACCTCCACCTGCGCGTCTCCGTCAGGCGCAGAGGCGGCTGCGCGGAACGGCCCTTCGGCCCAGCCGGGATTCAGGACAAGGATGCGCTCCTGCAGCTGTTGTCTGTGCTCCACTGCGCCGCACGCCAGGCAGATTACCTCCGCCAAGGCTCCATGCAGCTCCACGACGTTTTGGCTCCCGGCGGCCTGGTGCAACCTGTCGACGTTCTGCGTGATCACGCCGCTCACCAACCCGGACCGCTCCATTTTCGCAATGGCAGCATGCCCCGGATTCGGCCTGGCCTCCGACACCCGCGGCCACCCGACCGTGCTCCGCACCCAGTAGCGGGTCCGGGCGGCAGTATTTTCAATGAACTCCCTGTAATAAATGGGCCGGGTACGGCGCGCCGAAGATCGCGGTCCCCGGTAATCAGGAATGCCGGATTCAGTGCTCAGTCCGGCGCCGCTCAGCACGGTGATCCGTCGGTCCTTCATCAATTGCGCCAGTCGGTCCATCCCGTCAGGGAGCACGAGACTACCCCCGGTGAGCCGGCCAGACCTGGCGGAACACGTATGCGATCACTGCGCGCTTCTCACATCGCAGAGGCTTCCAGGACGGGCTCCGTTTTCCGGGCAAGCTCTCCGGCAATCGAGCCGACAGTAGCCAGCGCGGCGTCAACGACGGGTGAGTACTCCGCCGAGCGTATGCGGATGAAGTTGCGGTAGCGGCCTTGCGAGGAAAAGATCACCCCCGGCGCAATCGAAACGCCTTTGGCAAGGCAGGAATGATAGAGCTCGACGCTGTCCACGTTCTCCGGCATCTCCACCCATACCACGAGTCCCCCCTGGGGCTGGCTCACCTTCGTGCCTTTCGGGAAATACTTCATTATTGCTTCGCTCACCTGCGCCATGGAAGCCTCGTAGGCGCGACGCGCAGCGCGAAGCGTCCGATCCAGCCCGCCGCTTTCCAGGAACTCTTCGATCCCCACTTCGGAAACAGAGGGCGGCGCGATTGAAGTCATCATCTTCGCCCGGCGGATGGCGTCGGTATACCTGCCGCCGACCACCCACCCCATCCGGTAGCCCGGAGCCACCGTCTTGCTGAACGATGAGCAGAGGATCACGTTCCCGGCCGTGTCGAAAGAGCGAAGGACCCGGGGACGGTCCGACGTGAAATACAGCTCGCCGTACACGTCATCCTCGATGATGGGAACCCCGTGCTCCGCGGCCAGGCGGACCAGGCGCTCCTTGTTCTCGTCCGGCATCAGGCTTCCCAGGGGATTGCTGAAGTTCGGCACCGTGATGCACGCGGCAACGGGATACCTGCGCAGAGTGAACTCCAGGACGTCGAGGTTCATCCCGGTGCGGGACGCAGAGGGGATCTCCACCACCCGGAGCCCCAGTCCCGCAAGGAGCTGCAGGAAGGCAAAGAACACGGGTGACTCGATGGCCACCGTGTCACCGGGCCTGCAGGCGGCAAGCAGCGAGATCGTAATGGCGTCGAAACAGCCCGAGGTTATCGTGATTTCATCAGCGGCCACCGCGCACCCGACGTCCAGAAGACGCTTCGCGATGTTCTGCCGAAGAGCGTATCGACCGGGGCTTGTGTTGTATCCGACACAGCTTTCCGGATCCCTCCTCAAAGCTCGCGCATGAAGGGACGCAAGCCGCCGCATGGGCAGGAGGGATGAGCGGGGGGCGGCGACGCTCAAGTTGACGAGGTGCGGGTTCCCGACCACCTCGCAGACGCGGTAGGAGATCTCATCCACGGTGACCGGCTGAGGCGAAGGCTGCCCGACAGTCTGGGCAAGGTCAGCGCCGGTCCCGGACGGCAGGTGAGCCACGAAATAGCCCGACCCTGAGCGCGCCTGTGCGATTCTGCGGTCTTCCAGGAGGCCGTACGCCTCCCGGATGGTATTGATGCTCACCCCCAGCTGGCCGGCAAGGCGCCGGATGGATGGAAGCCGCTCTCCCGGCTCGTAAATCCCCTTGGAAATGAAGCCTTCAATGCGGTTTGCAACCTGCTCGTAGAGCGTCATTTTGAGCCTCTCCCGGCAAACATATCATAGATAGTCGCGACACGGCACCCGAAAGGAAAGGCACAGGAGCGCTCGATTCAAGGGGCACAGCAGCCCCGGCGTTCAAACTGTGACCATACGATTTTCCGCATGCCGTTTCTTTTTTTGACCTCGCTCCAAGGGTATGGTCTCTGCATGAAACTGCACATACCAGCTGAATCGCGCCAGGGCGCCCGTGTGATCCTGCATCCAGGGGAAGCGCTCAGCTTCAACCCTCCCCGGGTCTCCGTCTCGCTTGCCTGTGTTGCCGGGTGCCTCCATGTCACCCAGACTGGAGACCCGGCCGATCACGTTCTCCAGGCAGGCGACAGTCTCCAGAGCGCGCAGCGGGGCAAGGTGGTGGTTACCAGCTTCACCTGCTCCACCATCGAGGTGCGCACTTACGTGAGCAAGAGACTGAGCGCTTCGCCGGCAATCGCCCCACCGACCACGATGATCCAGGGCCGTACCTTCCAGACCATGAGCAGAAGGAACGCCGCCAGCGCGAGCGCGAAGTCGGCGGGGTTCACGATTGCGCTCGTCCAAACCGGGGTGTAGAGGGCTGCAAGGAGTATCCCCACCACGGCGGCGTTCACGCCCGAAAGAGCGGTGCGGACCGCCTGCCGGCTTCGAAGCCGGCCGTAGAATGGAAGCAACCCGATGACCAGAAGGAAGGACGGAAGATAGATTGCCGAAAGGGCGATGGCCGCGCCCGCCACGCCGTTCGGCGCCTGACTCAGCTCAGCGCCAAGGTAAGCGGCGAACGTGAAAAGGGGCCCGGGCACCGCCTGGGCCGCTCCGTACCCCGCTAGAAAAGTCGCGTTCGACATCCACGCGGGCGGGACTACCTCACGCTGCAGAAGCGGCAGGACAACGTGGCCGCCGCCGAAGACCAGGGAGCCGCTTCTGTAGAAGCTGTCCACAACGGCAACCCACGGGGAGTGTGTGAGCGCCCGGAGCACCGGGAGGCCGACAAGAAGAGCGCCGAAAGCAGCCAGGCAGGAGAGCGCCGCGGCCGGGGCGAGTCCCCCAAAGCTTGCCGATTGGGAAGGACCCTCTTCCGCGGAGGTCGTGAGGAACGCCAGCCCGGCAAGCGCGCCTGCGACAATGAGGCAGACCTGGGTGATGGAAGAAGGAAGGACGATGCTGACGATGGCGGCGGAGAATGCGATTGAAGCCCGCCGGGCGTCGGCGGCCATGGTGCGCGCCATTGTCCACACTGCCTGGGCTACCACCGCCACGGCCACAACCATCAGGCCATGCAGCCATCCGGCCGCGGACGCGCCGAACCCGTGAACAAACAGCGCAAAGACAACCAGCGCGATTGCCGACGGAAGGGTGAAACCGGCCCATGCGGCAAGCCCGCCGGGGAGTCCCGCCCGTTCGATCCCGATGGCGATGCCGAGCTGGCTGCTGGCCGGACCGGGGATCATCTGGCACAAGGCAACCAGGTCAGTGTAGCTCCGTTCATCCAGCCACTTCCGTCGGACAACATACTCCGCGTGAAAATAGCCGAGGTGGGCTATGGGTCCGCCGAATGACGTGATGCCCAGGCGGCCCGCGGCCACAAGCACCTCAAAGGGCGTTCTTGGCTTCATGGCAATGCAGCATACTATTCTCCGCGGTTTGTGCTATAGTGGGCAGGCATATCGCTGATAGGAGATTCTATGACAGACGTCACCCCCGGAAAGGGGATCCGCAGGCTCACGCCAGCCTTGCTTCTGATAGGCATCGGCGTGGTTCTGGCTCTCATCCTCCTGTTTTCAAGCTTCTTCGTGGTGGACCAGAAGGAAGAGGCCGTGGTTTTGAACTTTGGAAAGTTCTCCCGCATGGTGGGGCCGGGCCTCCATTTCAAGGTGCCCTTCGGCGTGGAGAAGAATTACAACGTACCGACGCAGAGGATCCTGAAGGAAGAGTTCGGATTCAGGACGGAAATGCCCGGCATCGTCTCCACCTTCTCGACTGCTGATTACTCCTCGGAGTCCATCATGCTCACCGGGGACCTGAACATCATCGACGTGGAATGGATCATCCAGTACCAGATCACCGACGCGCGAGCATGGCTTTTCAACGTGCAGGACCAGCACAAGACCATCCGGGACATCTCCCAGTCCATCATCAACATGCTGGTCGGGGACCGCACGATCTTCGACGTGATCGGAGCTGAGAGGGCGAACATCGAGCTCCAGGGCCAGGAGATGATGAACCAGCTCTACAAGACCTACGGCCTTGGAATCCGGGTGACCACGGTGAAGCTTCAGAACATCGTCCCCCCGAAGGGATCCGTGCAGGACGCCTTCGAAGACGTGAACAAGGCCATCCAGGACAGGAGCCGCATGATCAACGAGGGCAAGGAAGCGTACAACCAGTCCATCCCTCGGGCAAGCGGACAGGCCGAGCAGACCATCCAGGAAGCGCAGGGGTATGCCATCCAGCGCGTGAACGAGGCAATAGGAGACGTCGCGCGGTTCAACGCGGTCCTGGGGGAATACAGAAAGGCGCCGGATGTGGTTCGCACGCGGCTGTACTACGAGATGTATGACCGGGTGTTCGCCAACGCGGATGGCACGGACCTCATCGACAAGAGCCTGAAAAACTTCCTTCCCTTGAAGAGCATGGGCGCAGGGTCGCCGCCCACCGCCTCCACTGCGCCGCAGGGCCCCGTGCAGGCTGCCGCGCCGGCCCCTGCCCCGGCGGCTCCTTCGACAGACACGCAATCGACGAACCAGCAGGGAGGCTCACAATGAGAAGGACTGTCATCATCCTGGTCATCATCGGCGTTGTCCTCCTCATCGCTTCCCTTCTCGGTCCCTACTACATCGTGACCGAGGGCGAGCAGGCCGTGGTGGTCCAGTTCGGGAGGATCGTCCGTGTGGAGACGCAAGCGGGCTTGAAGTACAAGGTCCCCTTCGTGGAAAGCGTGGTCAAATACTCCAAGAAGGTGCAGTCCTGGGACGGGGACGCGCAGAGGATCCCCACCTCGGAAAACCAGTTCATCTGGGTGGACACCACGGCGCGCTGGCGCATCTCCGACCCGAAGAAGTTTTATGAGTCGGTCGGTTCCATGACGCAGGCGCAGGGAAGGCTGGACGATGTGATCGACTCTGAGGTGAGAAAGATCATCTCGAAGAATCCGCTGCGGGAAGCGGTGCGGGATTCCAACATTATCAGCCAGATCAAGAGGACCAATGCGCTGGCCAGCGTGGCCGGATCAGCTGAGAGCTCAGCGGCTTTGAGCAACATCTCGACGCTTGCCGAGACCCAGTATGAACCGATCACTGTCGGGCGCCGCGCGCTCTCCATCGAGATGCTGAACGAAGCCAGGACCATCATGCCGCAGTACGGGATGGAGCTCATCGACGTGATCATCCGGCAGATCAAGTACTCGGACGACCTGACCCCGAGCGTCTATGACCGCATGATCAAGGAAAGAAACCAGATTGCACAAGCCTTCCGCTCCGACGGTGAGGGGGAGAAAGCAAAGTGGCTCGGCCAGACCACCCGGGAGCTCCTGCAGATCCAGTCCGACGCGGAGAGGAAAGCCAAGGAGATCAAGGCCAAGGCGGACGCAGAGGCCCTGGACATCCGCAACCATGCCTACAGCAAGGATCCCGACTTTGCGGACTACTGGATGGCGCTGGAGGAGTACAAGACACTCCTGCCGAAGTTCAACAAGACGCTGTCCACGGATTCGGATTTCTACAAGTACCTGTACAACAAGAGGGGACGATAGCAGGCGGCCGCCTGCTAAGGGCTGGTGCGCCTTTCGCGCATCCCAACACTGCGGGGTACCGCAGTGGGGCTCGGCGCACCCCCGCCCTCCCTGGCCAGGTTCTTTCTCCGCGCGGCAGTATCGACCACCTTGGCAAGCCCCGCGCGAAACCGCTCCGGCCCCGCAAGCTCCCCCGCGAAGCCCTGGAGGGCATCCAGAGTTTGCGCGAACACCTCCGCGTACTTGCGGTGGGCAAGCTTGTTGAAGAGCCTCAGGATCTCGCGCAGGAGCCGCCGTTTTTCGGCCGGGTCGTGCTCCGCTCGCGCCACTTCCATCAAGACCTCGATTTCCTCGTTCACGTCAGCCACTTCGCAAGAGGAAAGAAGCTCGATGAAACGGTCGGCCTCGGGGCCGGACGGAAAGGACGGCGCTTGAATCTCGGCAGCAAACCTCCAATGATGGCGCATCGCGAGGCGCAGGCTTGTGCCGGCAAGGTCAAGAACAATCCCCTGCGGCTCCGCGCGGAACGAATGGCTAACCCGCTGCGGGTTGAAAGCGCGGCCCATGAGCCGCGCGATGGCGACCTCCCTGAGGATCTGCCGGGTCCGCGAGACGCCGGGCCGGCCGCTCCTATCCACAACGAGGGCAAGCTCGATGTTGCTGGTCCTGCGCTCCAGGCTCTGCTTGCCGCCCGGATACTTCACGTAGCCGGTGGAGCGCACGGAAAGCCTTCCGGTCTCCGAAAGCAGGTCGCACAGCTCCTCCAGGCCGATCAGCCCTTCATCACTGTAGCTGACAACCAGGTGACGGCAGTCGGCCGCATCCACCACCTCACGAAGAGCGCCAAGCGCGGTGGACGGATAGCAGAAGGCTGAGCGGGTCCTCGTCCAGTCCCCGCGGATGCCCGCCTTTTCCAAGAGCCTGCCGTCGGCTCCGCGCGCCTGGCTCACCGGGGGCCGGTCCCAGAGAGCAATGGAATTGAGCATGAAGTAATTGCTTCCATATTGATGGGTAGCATACGGAGGATCGAGATAGCAAATGTCCCCCGGCCTCCCCCTGAGAAACTCAAGCGCGTCCTGGCACCAAACGGTGGAGGCTGCCGCCGCTTCCACGAGGACCGGCGGCTCGAGCCTGATGGGCGCCATGATCCGTGTGAGGGCGTCCCTGCCGTGACCGCCGAACCCCCGGTGGCACGCCTTGAAGACTCCCGACGTGTTGGTGTGCGTGGCCGCCTGGTAGAGAAGCGGCGCCACCAGCGCGGCTTTGAGCCCGCGGGCGGCAGGCTCCGTCGGCTGGCCAGGGCACATCTCCTCGATGCGCTCCCTGACGGCATCGATCTTCAATGCGTTTTCCGTCGTGTAGAACAGACGCTCGGTGGTCCAGTCCGCGGACCCGGTTGCGCGGGGCGCATAATGCCGGGCAATGTAGCGAGAGGCTTCCGGTGGAGCGGGAAGCCCGTTGAGCTCTTCGAAGACACGGTCCAACCCGCCGAATGGCCGAAACAGGTCGCTCGCATCACGCGGTGAAAGGCCGACATGACAGGAGTTGATGACATACGAATACGGCTCCCAGTCGTTTGCCGTGACGGCGAAGCCCATCATCCGGGCCAGTCTGGACACGGCGCCGCTTCCCGCAAACGGATCCAGGAAAACGGGCGCCTCCACTCCTCGAGCCGCCAGGCTGAACACATCGTGCAGGAACCTCAGGAGGGCACGCTTGTTGCCGATGTACGCAATGAGCTGGCTGGTGAGATAGGGATGCTGAAAGTCCATCAATCAGGGGAGAATGTCGCCCTGTTCCTGTCCGTCTCGAAGACCTCGATCAGGGTAAGCCGGGCATCAGGGATCTCCGCGTGCATCTTGTCATAGATGAAGCGGGCAATCCGCTCCGCGCTGGGGCAGCCATCGTTGAACGCCGGATGGTCATTCAGGCTGGTGTGGTCGAGCTCCAGGATCACTTTTCGCAAAGCGCCCTTCATGATGCCGAAATCAAGCAGCATGCCGCCGTCGTCGAGCTGGGTCCCCGAGGCTGTCACAAGGACTTTATAGTTGTGTCCGTGCAGCCTTTCGCACCTGCCATGGTAGCGGGTCAGGAAGTGGGCGGCAGCGAAGCCGTCCTCTATCCGCACGGTGTACATGTCTCCAGCATAGTGATTTCAGTTTCTGAAATCAAACATGGTGCAAAGACGTGCCAGCTCCCTGCGCGCTCCGCAAGCCTCTTGCGCCCAAGAAGCCCCCGCGGGTAGCATCGGCGTCATGCGGGAGAAGCCCCTTCGAGCCATTATTGCCGGCCTGCCGGTGCAGGAAACGCGCGGGGACCTGGACAGGCCTGTGCGCGGCCTGGCCTACGATTCGCGCGACGTCGAGCCTGGTTTTCTTTTTGTTGCCATGGACGGCCTGCACGCGGACGGGCATAAGTTCATCGATGACGCCGTGGCGCGTGGGGCATCGGCCGTCGTGCACAAGCTGCCGCTGGAGAAAATGTCGGAAGCAGTCAGCTACGTCCGCCTGGAAAACCCCCGCGGCGTCCTCTCTCCGATCGCCGCGGAGTTTTTCGACCACCCATCGCGTTCCCTGCGGGTGATAGGGGTGACGGGCACGGACGGGAAGAGCTCCACCGTGTGGTTCATCACCCAGCTCCTGTCTTTTCTGGGAAGGCGGGCGGGATTCCTGTCCACGGTCTCCTTCCAGACCGCGAAGGAGATCGTCAAGAATCCTTTCCGCCAGTCCACGCCCGAGGCAAGCGAAATCCATGGAATGCTTCGCGACATGGCAGACGCCGGGAAGGAGTTCGCGATCGTGGAGGCCACGTCGCACGGGCTTTCCCGGCGCATGAACAGGCTGGGTGACGTCGATTTCGATGCCGCCGTGCTCACCAACGTCACGCACGAGCACCTGGAGTTTCACGGGACTTTCGAGCAATACAGGTCGGACAAAGCCAATCTCTTCCGCTCGCTGGGCACCGGCCGCGCGTCGGGACGGCGGCGCTTCGGCGTGGTGAACGCCTGTGATCCGAGCGCCGAGTACTTCCGCTCCTGCTCAAAGGTCCCCGTGTACTCGTATGCGGCTCGCGGAGACGCCGACCTTGCCGCGCGCGGGACGGTAGAAGACATGCGCGGCTCCCGGTTTCAATTGTCGCATGCCGGCAAGGAGGCCGCGGCCCGCATGGGGATCCCCGGTCCGTTCTGGGTGGAAAACTGCCTCGCTGCCTGCCTCACGGTCTCACGGCTCCTGGACGTCGATCCTCTTTCCCTGGCCCCCCAGGTGGAGAAGCTTCGCGGCGTGAAGGGCAGGATGGAAAGCGTTGACCTGGGACAGCCCTTTGCCGTGATTGTCGATTACGCGCATACGCCGGGCGCCTTTCAAAGGCTTTTTCCCTGGATCAGAAACACGACTGGCGGCAGGATCACCGCCGTCTTCGGGTCTGCGGGAGAGAGGGACCGGGCCAAGCGGCCCATGCAGGGGGAAGCGGCGTGCCGGTACTGCGACACGCTGGTCATCACGGACGAGGACCCCCGGGGGGAGGACAGGGTCCAGATCCTGGAGCAGATTGCCGCGGGCTGCGGGAACAAGCAAAGGGGCAAGGACCTGTTCCTCATTCCAGACCGTCCTGAGGCCATTCGCCTGGCCTTCCAGAAGGCGGCACCGGGAGATGTGGTTCTCCTGCTGGGTAAGGGCCATGAGGGAAGCATCATCGGTCCGACCGGGCCCGCTCCCTGGGATGAGAAAGCAGAGGCTGAGAAAGCGCTGCGCTCCCTGGGATACGGCGCCTGATGCCTCTGCTTATCGTCTTTCTTGCGTTGCTTTTCCCCACGCCCATCCAGGCTGAGGACCTTCAGGTCCGTATCGATGTGGCACCGGGCCTTTCGCAGGTCCTTCCGGCCAACCAGCCTGTCCAGGCCCTGGTCCTTTCCGCTTTCACGCGTCGATTTGGCCAGCTCGTTGACGCCCGTGATGCGCACGCGGCGGTTTCCCTGGACAGGTCCGGTAACGTCATCTCGATCACAACGCGGATGGTCAGGGGAGCCTCCAGCAAGTCACTCAGGTCCACGGTCCCTTCGACGGGGTTGGGAAGCATTGTTCCAACCGTCGTGGGGGACCTTGCATACCTGTGGCTCGCTCTCGGCGCGTTTTCAGCGGTTCCTCTATCCCCTCCTCCCCCTCTGCTGGCCCTTCTCCACACTGACACTTTGACAGGGCTGACCGGCTGGCAGCCCGAAGAGCTCGAGCCCATCGGCCTCACCGGAGCGGGGACGGAATCATGCTCTGCTTTCCGCACAGGTGGCTGACCTTGGGGCCTCTCTTCCGACTCACGCCCTCGACAATGCGGGACATTCTGGCTCAAAGCGCGGCACCGGAGCCTCTGCAGCTCTCCGGCATTGTCTCCGGGACCCGAGGGGAGCTTTACCTGCTGTCCGAGCGGGAAGGCAGGATCGCGATTATCAATCCGCGCCTTGGCACCCGACAGGTGATCAGCGCCAGGCAGTTGACCGCCCTGGGAGGTTCAAGCCTCCCCCAGGGCGGCCTGGGGATCCTGGACAACGACGAGGACGGAGCCGGGATTGTCCTGTATCGCCCGTCGGCCGCCGGCCGCGTGCAGGTCCCGGCCAGGTACGCGTCCGCAATGAGCACCGACAGTGAGGGGAACTTCTGGATCTGGGACGCGGCAGAGAGGCGCGTGCGCGTCATTTCTCCCGAGGGAAGGGAGGTCAGCGCCGTCAAGCCGCTGTTCGACGGATCGATCATGCAGCTCCCCCAGCAGCTCGTCGTCCAGCGGGATGGGAGCTTTCTCCTTGGCGGGTCGGGCGAAGTATGGAAGTTCGACTCCCGGGGCATCCCCCTGTGGAGACTCCGTCAAACCGGCGGAAAGCCCGCGGAGAGCCTCCCCGCATCTTTCGTTCTGGCACCGATGGGAGATGGCTCGTTCGCGCTCCTTGACATGCAGTCCCGGCGCCTCCTCCAGTTCGGAGATGCAGGCCAGCAGGTCGATCTCAATGAAGCTCAAGCAGATCTCCTGCAGGAAAAAAGCCTGCTCTTGGGAAGTCTCGCAGACTCCTTTCTCCAAGATTTCATGTACGACGCCGCGGAAAAGGCATTCCGGAAGGCCGTGGACTCTGCCCGGGCCCTCCTGGTCCATTCGCCTGGAGACCCCGACGTCGACGGCGAGCTGCGCATCGACGAAAGGCGGTTGAAGGAGGTTCGCGACTCTCTGATTCACGGAAGCGGCCTCGAGCTCTCGAGCGAAGGCGTCCCTCTCCTCCGGTCCACTGTTTCTTTTCACGATACCCTGTCAGTGACGCTCCGGCTACGCAATACCGGCAACGTTCCCATGAGCGGCGTTCTGGCCAGCTTCATGCTTCCTGGGGTCACCGGCGTCCCGGCCCGGGTGCAGGTCGGTTCCCTTCCGCCCGGCGCCTCCAGGCAAATGGCCATCACCTTCGATGTGGCCCATCCCGAAGCGCTTGACGCGGGAGTAGCCTCATCCGTCCCGGTCCGGACCTTCATGACGTGGCGGCAAGGCACAACGGAAATGAGCGCCAACCTGGCCGCGATGCTTCCTTTTCCCGCACCCGAAGGGCCTCCCGCGCGCGAGCTGGCAGGACGCCTGGCGTATTCCGCAACCTCCGCCGACCCTTTGCTTCTGGATGTCGCGCAGCGCCTGCGGGCGGAGAACGGCGGGGATCCCCTGGCCGGGCTTGCGGCTTTCCTGGATTGGTCGGGAGAGCTTCGTCTTCGCGCGGCCGCGACCGGCCGGGGTGAAGCCGTCGAGCCGCTCCTGCCGGGCGGTTTCGTGGAAGCGCGGTCTGTCCTTCGTGAGCTCTCCACGAGTCCAGGGGAGTGGGTGGTGCTCACCGTTTCCATTGCAATATCTCTCGGGCTCCCGGCCGGCGTCATGACCTGGAATGATTCCGCCCTGGCATTGGTGGAATCCGACATGCCTCTGTCTGAAGCGCTCGATTCAATGCCTTTCCTGTCCGATTTCTCGGCCAACCTCAGGAAGCTGTCACGGCACGGACATCTCTGCCTTCCCTTCTCAGGCCGACTGCCGGCGGCGCCTTCGGCCGTCACCGATGCAACCGGCATTGCCGGCCCCGCGGCTCGCGCGTTCGCATCCGGCCTGCGCGAGTGTCAGCAGCGCGGAACAGCCTCTGCCGTCATCCTCTGGACCGACCCGGCGTTCCAGGCGCAGCGTTCGCCTCCCCTGGCCGCTCCCATGCAGTTGGAGCTCCCTTCTGTTCCCTCCCCCGCCTCTCGTGATACGTTGCGTCTCGAAATCCAGCACGCTCTTGGAGAGGCACCGGAGTGACATCGTTGAAAATTTGCATCCTGTACGGCGGCAGATCAGGCGAGCACGAGATCTCGCTGCGATCCGCGGCATCCGTTGTGAAGAACCTGGATCCGGCTCGATACCAGGTCATGCCCATCGGAATCGACAAGGCCGGCCTCTGGCACCGCCAGGGCAGGATCGAAACAAAGAGGATCGAAGGACAAGGCGACATCCTGTCCCTTGTGCCCTCCGAACATCCTCTCTCCGTCGTGCCGGGAGACGGAGTTCACGACAGGGGGAAGAAGCTGGCAATCGATTGCGTCTTCCCGGTCCTGCACGGCACCTTCGGAGAGGACGGAACGGTGCAGGGGCTTCTGGAGCTGGCCGGGCTGCCCTATGTCGGAGCGGGAGTGCTGGGAAGCTCCGCCTCCATGGACAAGGAAACTGCAAAGCGGCTCTGGCGGGACGCCGGGCTTCCGATCGTCGATTTCCAGGCCATCAACCGGGAAAGCACGAAGGAGGACCGGCGCGCGGCGGCACGGCGCCTGGGCTGGCCTATTTTTGTCAAGCCGTGCGGCGCGGGCTCATCCCTGGGGGCTTCCCGGGTGGACGGCGAAGACCAGCTTGATGATGCGCTGTGCGAAGCGCTGCGCTATGACACCAGGGCGCTCCTTGAAAAGTGGGTCGATGCAAGAGAGATCGAATGCGCCGTCATCGGCAACACGCGTCCCCGTGCTTTTCTCCCCGGTGAGATTGTCCCCTCGGGCGGGCATTCCTTCTATGATTATGACGCCAAGTACACGGACCCGAACGGCGCGTCACTGGAGGCGCCCGCCCGCATCGATGCCGCCACGCAGAAACGGGTCATGAGCGCCGCGGAGGCTGCCTACGCTGCCGTCCGATGCGAAGGGATGGCGAGGGTCGATTTTTTCCTGGAACGGAGCACGGGCGCCGTATTCATCAGTGAGATAAACACGATTCCCGGCTTCACCAGCATCAGCATGTTTCCCCGGATGTGCCAGGCGTCCGGCCTTCCCTATCCAAAGCTGCTGGATGAGCTGGTCCGGCTGGCCATGGAGCGCGAGGAGCTTCGCAGAACAGTGCGCTATGAGAAGTGAGCGCCGAACGACCACCCTTGACCCACTCAACGATTTTTGTGAGACTGGCAGGGAAGAAAATTTCCGTCAAGGAGACGCAGAATGGGATGGAGCACTGTCTACCTGATTCTCGCAATCGTCGCCGCTATTCTCGGGATCTGGAACCTCGCACGGCAGCGCAACGTCTTCCTCTCTCTCACGGGGATACTCTGGTTTCTCATCGTGCTGTTCATGCAGTACGTCCCCAAGGTCTACAACTACAGCCTGGTTTCCGGCCTTCCTGAGGTCGGGCCGCTCCTGCTGCTGGTCCTGCTGCCCATCTTCCTGATCCTTGCATTCTTCGCCGGGGGCAGGCGGTAAAAGACGCACACGGCCGGCGGCCTCTCAGGCGCCGGTCATCCTTTCCAACGCCCAGCCTGCCGCGGTGCGCAGGGCGCGTGAGCTGCTTTGGAGATAGGGCCTGACGCATTCACGGAGAGTGATGCTGCGGCTGCTCCCCGCTGCCACCAGCGCATTCCGCGTGAGAGCCTCCTTTGAAATCCAGGAAAGCCCCATGGCCGTGCCGTGAAAAAGCTCTTCCAAACGACGGCCGTCCAGGGAAAGAAACCAGCGCAGGGAAACGCTGGGCCCGATCTCGCCGAACGCCGCGGGCCCTTCCTCCCGCAGGCCCTGGTTATGCGGACACGCTGACTGGCAGTCCTGGCAACCGTACAAACGCGTTCCCCACTTTTCCATGACGTCGGTATCGAGCACGCGCGGGTCAGCGGCCATACCCTGGAGGCACTGCGAGGGATCCACGACCCCCGGTGCGCGAATGGCCCCAGCGGGACACGCGTCGATGCACTTTCGGCAACGCCCGCAATTCCCGCTCACAGGGGATTCCGCAAGGACTGCTGCGTCGGGAAACGCAAAAGGGATGACGGCTCCCGCTATGATGAAGAGGGATCCGAGTCCGGGGGCAATGCACAGCCCGTTGCTGCCCAGCCATGCCAGCCCCGCCGCAACGCACAGAGGCTTCTCGGGTATTCGCGAATTGCAGAAGATCCGCACGGCCTTTCGCGGAATCCCCAGCTCGTCGTCCAGGCGCGCAACGAGCTGGCGCATCATACGGGCGGCAGTCTTGTAGAAGTTTCTCCTGGCAAACGGGGCAATCAGTCCGTGCGGGTCATCCGGCGTGGAGAGATCAGCAGGCTCGCGGCGATGGCAGGAAAGACAGCAGACAAGGATGGAAGCGCGCTCTTTCCACTCCCGGGGAGCTTGAACCCAGCCCCATTCAAGCTGCGGAGCAGTGGACGCGCCCTGCAGCTTTCTGCGGGTCCCAAGGGCCCCGGGATCCACGAAGCCCGCGCGGGAGAACCCGGCCTCCCGGGCCAGGTCCATGATCCTTCGCGCGTCGGGAAGGGAAAGCGTCAGGCTGCGGTCTTTTCGAAGTCGTCTTTGCTGGCACCACATACCGGGCACACCCAATCCGCGGGAAGGCCGTCGAACGAAGTCCCCGCCTTGACGCCGTTCTCAGGGTCGCCCTTGCCGGGGTCATAGATGTATCCGCATACCGTGCAAATCCACTTCTGCATGTGCTCTCCTTTGTGTAAAACGCATCCTACCGGAAAGCACACGGTTTTTCAACTCGGGATCGTTTCCTTCCGTTTCCATCGCGGGTCATTTTCCATTGACAGGTGATACCTTTTCTCCTACGATCTTCTAGGATGGGCCCCCAGAACTCCAAGTCAGTTGCGCAATCCAAGAGCGAACGCCCAGCCCCCGCGCAGCCGCCGGGCTTTCTCGACTGGCTCGCCTCCCTTTTCCTCAGCGATGACCCGGAAAGGCAGAAGCAGAGGCGGTTGAAGGAGCTGGCGGCGGACCTGCGAAGAATCCGTCCGCGGTACCTCAACCCGTCGCAGACAACGGCGGAGCCGGCGCTCGGGAGGCTCTTCTGGGACATCTATCGTGCTGTCGCAGCCGGCCAGGTATTATTGAAGGGCGCGGAGACCTCCGGCGCACTCAAGGCCACGCTGGTGGACCTCACCCTCAACGAAGAGAAGCTCGCGTTGCGGGAACGCTTGACGGAGGCCTCCATCAATGAGCGCGCCAACCAGGTGGATCCTGCCGCGCTCTCCGCGGAAGTGCATGAGGACCTCACGCGGTTCCTGGACGGATTCGACGCGGACAGCATGGCGGAGACTGATGCCCTGTACAACCGCCTGCTCGTGCTCCTGGACCTCATCGGTTTCGACTACTACTTCCTGTTGAAAAAGTTCGACGGGGGGCTGCCCGAACGGGATTTCTCCTACGCGCCGCGCTTTGCCTCCATCGATGCATCCAACGTGCTCGAAGAGCTGCAGGACTTCCTGGAGATACTCCCGAACGTGGATCCCGACGCCGACTGGGACCGAATGCTTTCCATCCTCAAGGCCCACAGGGGCGTGGAGGTCGTGGCCCGGGACGGCGTGCGCAAGGCGCTGCAGGGGATCCGGGAAGTACAGAGGTCCGGAGTGCTCCTGAAAATGGTGCGGTGCATAGCGCAGAACCCGGACTGGAAGCCGATGATCCGGGTCCATCACGAAAGAATCGTCGAGCCATATCTCGCAAAGATCAAGGCAGAGGCGGAGACAACCGCCCAGAAGGTGGCGTCGGGCCGGAGAAACCAGAAAATCGATGAGTTCGCGCGGGCCGTCTTCGGGAAAGCCACCGTCTCACGGCTTTCCAACTACTCCGAGAAGGCCAACCCGGATTTCGCGCTGAAGATGCTCGGCGGCTTCGTGCACGTGGCGCCGCTCAACTACCTTCGGGCCTTCCTCACCGACTATCTGCCCACGAGCATCCGTGAAGTGGTGGATCTCCTTTTGATCAAGGGCAAATGGACGAACAAGGAGACGTCACAGCAGATGTCGGAGGCCTTCCATCAGCTGCTCAAGCAGTCGGAGACCATCTCTCTGTTCGACGCCGACCTTGATGAAGACGGGGAGACGGGACGGAGGCTGAGGACAATAACCCTCAAGGCTGAACGAGACCGCAAAGCCCTTGTGCAGCTGCGCATGACCCTTCGTCAGATCAATGATGAGGCGAATATCATCATCGGGGACTCTGTTCAGCACCTTGTCGGCATTGCGCGGGTGCTCAAGGTCGCCCATGACGACGTTCTCCGGCCGAACCCCACCCTGCTCATCAACTGGAAAGACCTCAAGCCATCCACGGACAGGGACATGCGGGGCTTGATTGCGGCTGTCTACAAGAAGATCTACAACTTCGTCCAGCTCATGCAGATGTATCGCTGAGGCGGGAGCCCCGGCCCGCGACGGGAAGTTCCCCGCCGCCCGGAGTGGTATATTTGTCCCGGGGGACATTATGTTCCAGAAGCTGGCACCGGCAGTCGTCTTTGGCGCATCCCTGATCCTCGTCGTCAGCAGGATGGCCTTCTCCGTCCATCCACCTCCGAAGCTGGTGGATGCGTTCAGCCACGCGCATGGGTCTGAGAATACCTGCATAGTCAGCCAGCTTCCGCGGAAGTCGTAGTCGGAAAAAGCCCGTCCCGCTGGCCGGCTCATCGGCCAATCGTTACATTCTTCATCATGCAAACGGGGGCAGGCAAGCAACCCAATCCTCGTCTCATTGGCCTTTCACGGGCGGGCTATCGGGCGCTGGAGAAGAACAGGCTCGAGGAAGCGGCCCGCTACTTCGACCAGATGCTGGAAATCGACCCTCAAAACGGCTACGCACTCGTCGGCCGGGGGGAGCTTGCCCGAAAAAAACGCGACCTCAGCCAGGCCCTCGAGCTCTTCGAGGAATGCCTGCAAAGCCAGCCCGAGAACACTTTTGCCCTGAAGGGCGCCGCCGAATGCGCGTGGGAGCTGGAGAAGTACCAGCGTTCCGTCGAGCTGTGGGAAGCATATGTTCGCTTGAAAGGTCCCGATGCCATGGGGCTGGCCCACATCGCGGACGGGTACCGGAAGCTGGAGGACTACGAAAAGTCGCTGCTGGCGTACCAGAAGGCGCTCGAGATACAGCCGGATAATCGCTACGCGTTGAACGGCCTGGGCAACCTTCTCTTCGACCAGGGCCGCTACCAGGATGCGGCGGCGCTCTGGGAGAAGCTCCTCTCCCAGGACGCTTCGAACGTGAGAGCGCTGACGGCGCTGGGAAACTGTCATCGGAGGTTGCGCGATTTCCCGACAGCCCTTGGGCATTTCAAGGCGGCGGCCGCAATCGAGAAGAACAACTTTTATGCGCTGTACGGACTCGCCGACTGCTACCGCGGAATGGGTGATCACGAGCGCTCCCTCAAGGTGTGGGAGGGGCTCCTTGCGCTTTCACCGGACAACAAAATCATCCTCACACGCGCAGGCGACTCCTGCCGAAAAATCGGTGAGCTCACGCAGGCGGAGGACTACTACCGCAAAGCCCTGCATGCCGGTTTCGACCTGTACGCGGAGATCGGGCTGGCCTCAATCCAGGTGATCAACGGAGAGTTTGAAAAGGCCGCGGGGCGCCTGCGGGACGTGAGAAAACGTGAGCCATTGAACCCGAGAGTGGTAAGGGAGCTCGCTGATTGCTACGAAGCGTCCGGGGACCACGCCAGCTCCGAGGCGCTTATTGCCGAGTTCGTCGAACAGGGCGGCAGGCTGGCCTCTGCGGAAGGGTAACCCCGCATGGTGCGACGTGTATGTTACTTGATCATTTTTTTATTACATTAGTGGCGTGGTTGGCGTTCTTTCCACTGCGGAGCCCGCACAAACGGCAAAAGTAGTCCAAACCCGACAAAAGTCCAACTCTGTCGCGGCGCAAGCCGTGGCGCGCGCCGGCCGAAGGGCCGGTGCAAACAAGGGGGGTTTGGATGAAAAGGATCATGACCATCGGACTGGCTGTGTTGTTTATCATGGCGGTTCCGTTCTCGGTACTCAGCGAGCCCAGGAGTAAGAGCGACGGGAAGAAGTGGGGCGGTGACCATGACAATTCCAGGGATTGTGACGGGAGGTCATGGCACCACGACCATCACCACTGGGGATCCGGCGGTGAGTCGGAAGGCTCGGGTGATGCCGACGGCACGAAGTCGTCGGGCAGCGGCACTGGCGGGACATCCGTCCCGACGGTGACTCCCACCTCAGGCGGCGGGACGGGAGGGACGACAGTCCCGATCGTCACCCCGTTGTCGTAAAGGCCTGATCGAGATCACGCCTCAAGGAAAACGCCAACCTGACAACAACGGGGACGGGATATCTGTTCCGTCCCCTTTTTTTACCTATTGCTGTTTTTGTTACCGAAAAGTGCCTCCGGAAAAGGATTTCTCAGTACATTCCGGATACGATGAAGAAGTGCGGCGTGGGCGCACGCCTCCGCGCGAGCCCGCGCCAGGGTGGAAAGGGATGAGCATTCTGAAATTGTTGCCCGCGCGGGCGGTTGTGCTTGCGGCCGGCCTCCTGTTGGCAGCGGCCCCGCTTCAGGCGTCGATCGATATTCTTGTTCTCGTCAACCCCCCCGAGAAAAACGGGGGCGAGTTCAAGGCGTTCATCGGGGACGCGGCAAAGTACAAGCTCGGCAAGATCGGGTTGGCCGCCCAGGTAGTTTCCGCAACCTCAGCAGAAGCGAAGGCACCCCTTCAGAGGGCGCGCGCCAGTGGCGCCTCTTTCGCCCTTGTGTGCCGTTACCTGGTGGATGGCCAGCAGATGACCGTCACGCTGGGCTGGTTCGACGTTCGGACGGGCAACTCGGACGCGACGGTGCAGGCAACCGGGGACATGGACCTGCATCTCGACGGGATGATCCTCATGGCGCTGGACCAGATCCTGGGCAAGGTCCAGGGAGAAGTCACCACCTTGACCGCCGGGAGGGCGGAGCCGAAAGCGGATCCGGCGCCCGTGCTCGCCGCGGCTTCCACACCCGTGCTCACCGTGCCGACGACAACCACCCAGATTGTCGCGCCGCAGAAACCCGGTTCCAGCATCGGACACCATCTCATGTTCTCAAGCGGATTTGCGCCGTTTCTCCCGACCGGCACCGCCGGTTACTACTTCACGCTGGGGTACCTGCCCTCCCTCCTTGCCAGCTTCTTTTTCGACATGCCCGGGGGGCACTTTGGCGTCGGACTGTACGCCGGGATGGACTATTTCACAGCGGCGGGAGTCCAGGATTCCGCGACGAACTACCTTCTCCCCCTTGGCCTGGATGTCCGTTACGAGGTCGGCAACGCGGCCCTCCGCCCCTTCTTTCACGTGGTCGGCGGCCCGGCGATACTGGTCATGGTCACCGGGTCACAGGGAACCGTGACGGACGTGCTTCCCTTCCTGAAGAGCGGGATCGGGCTGGAAGTCCAGGTCTTGCCCTGGATGGGAATCAACGCCCTGGTCGACTATGACGTGTATTTCGAGATGCCCTACCTTCTCATGGGTTTCTCCCCGTCGCTGAACATGGAGTTCCGGCCATGAGGAGGAAAGCCATGCCGCGTCGAGCGGCGGGTCTCATGATTGCGGCCTTGGCGCTGGCGTCGTGCAACAACACGTCGTTCTATTCCGTCCTGGGAAATAAGGCCCAGGTCCAGAAGCTTGCAATTTCGCCCGCGTCGACAACCGTGCCGCCCAACGGGAGCATCACGTTCAGCGCATCGGGCGGGGAGCCTCCGTACACCTTCTCCGTTCTGTCGGGTGTCGGCTCCATCAATTCATCCAGCGGTGTCTACACGGCGCCCGCGACGCCGGCAACCACGATAATCCAGGTTGCGGACAAGCAGGGCAGCACGGCCACGGCAACCGTGACGAACGTGGATTATTCAGTGACCGCCATCAACAACACCAGCGCCACCCTCCTTGCCGGCGACGCGGCAAGCGGCAACTTCACGCTGCAGAACGTTGGAACGGCGGGCGGCGCCCAGACTGTTTCCTGGACCGTCTACATCTCAACCAGCGCGACACTCGGCGCCGGGGGCACGGTCCTGACCGCAGGAACCACCACCCCCCTGGCAAGCGGAGCAACCTCCACAATCACCTTCAGCGGCACATGGCCCTCAACGCCCGGCACGTACTACCTCATTGCCACCGTCTCTTCACCGGACGGCCTCGTTGCTCCGAACAACACGCTGGCAAGCTCGGCGATATCGATCACAGCGGCAAACGTCGACTACTCGGTGACGTCCGTCACCTGCACATCGGGGGCAGTGCTTTCCGGCGGGGCTGTGAGCGGTAATTTCCAGATGATCAACAACGGCCCGAACAATGGCACGCAATACGTGACATGGCAGGCGTACGCCTCAACAAGCTCGACGCTCAGCGGCTCAGCCCAGCTTGTGGCCTCTGGGTCTTCTGCGCCTCTCAACTCAGGGGTCTCATCGGCGGTCATCCCGTTCTCCGGCCAGTGGCCGCTCACGTACGGCAACTACTACCTGATCGTGAAAGTGACGGTCCCGGTGGACGTCGACGTGAACCTTGCAAACAATGTCCGTGCGACCGGCACGACAACCGCCGTGGGCTTCATCAACGAAGCCTCCTACGAACCGGCGAACAACAGCTATCTCACCGCACCTGCCCTGGGGATCACCCTGCAGCCCGGGATGAGCCTGTACGTAACGGGGAGCTTGTCCCTCACGGACCTCGACGACTTCCTTGCTTTCAACACGGGCACTGCCAACACGATCACCTTCTCCATGTCATGGGCAACGACGGGCAGCGTGAACCTGGAGGTCGACGACACGACCGGCACGCTCGTCCAAGGTGTGGGAATCACGAGCTTCACTTCCGTGTCGCTGTCCTGGCCCACCACCGGGTACACGCCAAACGTTCCAATGCTCATCGATTCCAAGAACGTGGGCGCGACCTCACCGGGCGCGTATACGATGATCATCTCGGCGAACTGAGGCGTTCAGTCCGAGAGGAGCTCTTCCAGGCGGTTCAGAAGCGCAGTCAGCGGGTCCATCGATCCATCAGTAGTGTCCTTCACGCCCAGCGCGGTGGAAAGCTGGTCCATCGCCGCTTTTCGGCCTTCCGTCTTTCCCTGCTGCTCGAGAGCCGCGAAGTACCGATCGATGTCGTTGCCCAGCCCGGGGTACTTGGACCTGATGGAATCCGAATCCAGGATCTGGCGAAGCAGGATTTTGGCCTGCAAGAGGCTGGCAAGGGTTTGCTGGCCTGAGCTGCCGGCAGGCTGGGGGTCAAGGGCCTGGTACGCCACGTATTGGCTGCGCATTTCCTGAAGCTGCTTCAGAACCGCCTGCCGCTTCTGCGCATCCGTGCGAAGCTTCGCCAGGCTGGCAAGGTCTTCGGCGGCCAGGACCCGGTAGCCGGCATTCATGATGTTGTCGGTCAGCTGGCGGGCAAGCGTCTCGTTGTTCAGGAGCAGGCCAACCGCGGTGCGGTATCGCTCGATGGAGCCGAGGAAATTGCCTGCCTGGAAGAAAAGGTTTGCCTGGTCCAGCCCCACCATGGTCTCCTGGGAGCCCTGGCGATCACCGGTTGCGCGAAGGTCCTCCAGCTTGAGGTAGCCCTGGCCGACCGGAGGAATGACGCGCATGGCCTGCAGGTACGCTTCACGAGCGCCGGCAAGGTCGCCGGCCTTCGAAAGCCCGTCACCCCTCGCCACAAGGTCGGAGACGGAACGCAGCTGCGAGGCCGCCTCTGCCACGGACGCAGCGTCCGCCGATGCCGCATACTTGCGGCTGGCTATGAGATCGCTCAGGGAATCGATGAGGAACAGCTCCACGGAGCCCCTTTTCTGGATTGTCGGCAGGGCGGCAATGGAAGGATCCTGCAGGAGCTTGCGCAGAGACTCGAGGCCAACCTGCGCTTGGGCGTAATCCTTGCTCTGAAGCGCCGCGTTGACCGCGGAATAGCCGGCCAGGAGCTGGTCCAGGATGAGCTGCTCCTTCTCCTTCTGGGCCCGCAGTCGGGCCAGGTCCTGGTCCGCCTCCGGTGTGGCTTGCTGCGCGGCCTGCTGGGTCTGGGCCTGCGCGCGCACGTCCTGCTGCCTCTGCGTGAAGTCGATCTGGATCCGCTGACGCTGCTGTCGCGCCGTATCGAGATCGTTCTGGTACTGGGAGGCAAGAACCGCAATGGATTTCTGCCGGGCTGAGAGATCGGTTTCCGCCTCCTTGCGGGCAGCGGCAAGCTCCCTGTCGATTTCCTGCCGGCGGGCGGCCTCGAACTCCCTCAGGCGCTGCGCCTGGAGGTCCGCCGAAAGCCCCTGCTTGTCCAGCCGATCCTTCTCTTCCGCGAGCTTTTTTTCGAACTCAGACGCAAGCTGCTGTTCCTTGGCCTTGACGACGGAGTCACTCTGCGCGCGAAGCTGCTCCTTTTCCTGGGAAAGGGATTGGAGCTTCGCTTGAGCGTCCAGGATGGCCTGGTCCCTGCTGTGAAGCTGCTGGTCCGCCTGCTCTTTCATTGCGGCAATAAGCTGGTTTTCGGCACCCTGGACGGCCGCCCCTCCGGTTGCGATGAACTGCTCCTGGTGGTTGAGAAGCAGGAAAATGACAAAGCCGGCGAGAGCGAACACCGTGAGTATGACGACGTTGCTTATGACGGGAAGAATGGCTCCGTGACGTTTTGGCGTATATGCAAGCGTCTGCGGGGAGATTTGAATACGGGCGTCCGCGAGAATGCCTTCTATTTGGCCGGCAATTTTCGCTCGCTCCTCCGCGCTGATTCCGTCCGCGGCGGGCGCAGAAACCTTTTCCGACGCCGCATCCGGGTGGAGAATAAGCTTGTGGAAACCCAACGCCTTGCGATACAGCCCAATCACGGGCTTTGCCTCCCCCCGACATATTTCTTTCCCATCGGCGCCCGGACTTGAAAAAAAAAGGCCTCAACTGCCGATGGTACAATGAGTACCGACAAACGTCGGTGCGATCAAGTGTTTGCGGTAGCCTTTCCAGGGGAGGGAGCGCTATATTCGGCGTCAAGAATAATTAATGAGCATTCGAGCAAAGGTAGTACTCCTCGTCCTCCCGCTCATCGTTGCGCCCCTCCTGCTCACGGGGTTCATTGCGTCTCTGTCCGCGCGCAACGGCATCACATCCGTGGCGACAAGCCTCCTGGCGTTCAAGATGGACGCCCTGCTGAACTACGCCAACAGCCAATGGTCGCTGCTCGTGGAGAACAATTTCGTCGGCAACCAGTCCTACGTGAATGCGGCCCGAACGGCGGTCTCCTCCTACGCGCGAACCCTGGTGCGCAATGACTCGGAGCTTATCTTTGCAATTGACGCGAACGGGAAAGTGGCAATGAGCACCGGCCCGATTTCCCTGAGCGCAGCCGAAAGCCAGGAGCTTGGACGGCTGCGCTCTGCTGGAAAAAACGGGTGGGTGGACATCCGGTCAGCGGCCCGCGTGGCGCAGGCCGCGCCGTTCGAGCCCTTCGGTTGGTTCGTCCTCGTCTCGGAGAAACGAGACACCTTCTACCAGGCAACGACCCAGATTTTCATGCGGACCGGCCTCATCCTGTCAATTTCCCTGGCAATAGCAATCGCGCTCCTCGTCATTTTCTCCTTCCTCATGACTCAGCCTCTGCGGCTCATCGCCGCGGCCATGCGCGACATCATGAACACGAGCGACCTTTCGAAACGCGTGGAGATCCTCTACCGCGATGAGACCGGCGACCTGGGACACAGCTTCAACCTGATGACCGGGGAGCTGGACAAGGCTTACCAGCATATCAAGGGGTACGCGCTGCAGGCGGCCATTGCCGAGCACAAGGAGAAGAAGATACGCAAGATCTTCGAGAAGTACGTGCCCCCTGCGGTAATCCAGGAGTTCGAAAGGAGCCCTGAGTCGATGCTCGTGGGGGAGGACCGCATCTGTGCGGTGCTCTTCTCCGACATCCGCAGCTTCACCACGATTTCCGAAGGCCTGCTCCCTGCAGAGGTCGTGGAGTCCCTGAACGATTACTTCGAGAGGATGGTGGATATCATCTTCAAGCACAACGGCACGGTGGACAAGTACATCGGGGATGCCATCATGGCGATCTACGGTGCTCCCGTACGGCACGAGGATGATGGCTACCAGGCAGTCATGTCGGGACTGGAGATGCTGGATGCCCTGCGGGTTTTCAACGCCGGTCAGGTTTCAAAGGGAAGGTCTCCGTTCCGCATCGGCATCGGGATTGCTTACGGGCAGGTGACGGTTGGAAACATCGGCTCGTACGAGAGGAAGATGGACTACACGGTCATCGGCAGCATGGTCAATCTTGCCTCCCGGCTTGAGGGACTGACAAAGGTGTATAAGGAACAACTGATCGTCTCGGAATATGTCATGCGCAAGATCGACGGGAAGGTCCCCTGCCGGCAGATCGACAAGGTCCAGGTGAAAGGCAAAACACAGGTGGACCGGATCTACGCGCCCCATCGGGATCTCACGCCGACGGAGGCCGAGGCATGGAAGATCCACGAGCGGTCGCTGAAGCTGTATTATGACCGGGATTTCCCGGCTGCGCTGGAGGGTTTCAGCCGCGTGCGGGAGCTCCTGCCTGACGACATCTGCGCCGGCTTGTTCATCAAGCGTTGCCAGGACAACCTGAAAACGCCGCCCCCCGACGGATGGACCGGCGCGGTCATCATGACGGAGAAGTGAAGGGCGACGTCCCTCCGTGTGGTCCGCTTGCCTGAATGGAAACCACGTTAGGTATGGTTCGCAGGCTCTTGATGACCCTCCCGAAGTCTTCGCGGTTGTCCAGCTCCACGGTGAAGAACCCCCGCAGCATCTCCTGCTCGTTCTCTTCCAGCTTGCCCTCGATCAGGTGGCCGCCGAACTTCTTGAGCGCGCCCTCGATCTCGGAGAAGAGGTTGGAGGTGTGCCGCGCCGTCACCTGGAATCGCCGGGTGGACTTCGGCGACACGGTCTCCCATTCCACCTCGATGCTGCGCTCCGCGAAATCCTTGATGGAGGAGATGCTGGGGCAGCCGATCTTGTGCACCGTGATGCCGCGGCCCCGGGAGATGTAGCCCACGATCGAGTCCCCCGTGGAGGGAGTGCAGCACTGGGCAAGACGGATCATGATGTTGCGCTCCTGCCCGATCCTGATGGACACCCGGGAAGGGTCGCGGATCTGAGTCTCCGGCTCCCCCTCTTCCTTGGGCTTCTGGAAAACGACCGGCGGAGGCGCCTCTTCCTTCTTTCGAGCAACGATGTTCCGGTCGAAAATGAGCCCCGGCTCGTTCTGCCCCAGCCAGTGCTTGATCTTGTTGCGCGCCTTGGACGTCTTGACGTACCGCAGCCAGTCCAGGTGCGGGTGCGCGGTCTTGGAGGTCATGACCTCGACGACCTGCGTGTTCTTCAGCGGCTCCTTCAGCGGGATGATCACTCCGTCCGCCTTGGCCGTGGTGCAATGGTCCCCGATGTCGGTGTGGATGTTGTACGCAAAGTCGATGGCCGTTGAGCCTGAGGGCAGCTCCACCACGTCGCCTTTGGGCGTGAAGACGTAGATGGAGTCCCGCAGGAGCTCTTTCTTGATCTCATCCAGGAAATCGGCGGACACCGGCCCCCGGCCCTGCAGCTCCTTGAGCTTGTTGATGAGGGAAAGCTCCTGCGTCTTCTCCGACTCTTTCAGCGCGCCGCTCTTGTACAGCCAGTGCGCGGCAATGCCGTTTTCCGCGGTCTGGTGCATGCCCTGGGTGCGGATCTGGATCTCGATGATCTTCCCGTCGAATCCCATGACCGTGGTGTGCAGGCTCTGGTAGCGGTTGGATTTCGGCATTGCAATGTAATCCTTGAACCGCCCCTCGATGGGCATCCAGACCTTGTGCACCAGCCCGAGCAGCTCGTAGCACTGGCTGGTCGTCTCGCACAGGATGCGGATCCCCAGAAGATCGTAGATCTCCTCCAGGGGTTTCCCCCGACGCCGCATCTTCTGGTAGATGGAGTAAAAGTGCTTTGCCCGCGTCTCGATCAGGAGGGGAATGCCCGCGGCCTCCGCCTCCCGGGAGATTGCCTCCCGCACCCGCTCCAGGTAGCTTGCGCGCTCGCTTTTCTTCTCCGCAACGTACCTGCGGATCTGTTCGTACATCAACGGCTGCAGGTGCTTGAGGCTGAGGTCCTCCAGCTCGTCCTTGATGCGTGAGATTCCCAGCCTCCCGGCGAGCGGAGCGTAGATGTCGAGGGTCTCCATGGCGATGCGCTTCCTGTCCTCCTCCGGCAGGTATGACAGCGTGCGCATGTTATGCAGCTTGTCCGCGAGCTTGATGAGGATGACGCGGAGGTCCTTCACCATGGCGAAGAGCATCTTGCGGATGGTCTCCGCGTGCTGGGAGGAGCGCGACCTGCCGCGCAGGACGGAGATCTTGGTGACACCCTGGACAAGTGATTCGACCTCGCGGCCGAACTCCTTGCGCAGCTGCGCCTTGCTGGTCTCCGTGTCCTCCAGCACGTCGTGGAGCAGCGCCGCGATGATGGCCTGGGAGTCCATGTGGATGTCCACCAGGATGGCTGCGACGCTCAGGGGATGGACGAAGAACGGGTCTCCCGAGGCGCGCTTTTGCTCGCTGTGAAGCCGGCGGGCCCATTCCGCGGCCGCCAGGATCTTTTCGGTCTCCTCGGGGGAGTAGGAAACGAGCTTCTGGCGGAAGTAGGTCAGGAGCTCGGTGACCTCTGTCGTGATGTTCCCTGCGACGTTTGCGGCATTCGCCACGTTCACGGGAGGCGCGGAGCGCTCGTCACCCATCCCGCCCTCCGCGAAGGCCCTGGCCCAGCCTTCCCGCAATGACCCTGTTTTTGCCCGCCATATCCTGCACCACGTCGATGCTGTGAAACCCCGCCTGGTCCATGAGGGCGTAGAGCTTGGTGATCTGGTGCGGCGCCGCCTCCATCACCAGCCACCCGCTGGCCGCGAGCTTCCGCGGCGCGGCGCGAATCAGCCGCTCGGCGAGCGCCGTGCCGTCTTTTCCGCCGCGCAGGGCTATCTCGGGCTCCGGCCAGCTGATTTTGCGCATGTCCGCCACTTCATCGTCGCGCAGGTACGGCGGATTTGCCGTGATCAGGTCGAAAGAGCCCGGCACGCTGTCCAGGAGATCGGAGATGAAGAAATCCATTGGCCGGCCAAGGAGCTTGTGCGCATTCAAGCCGAGGACTTCCCCCGCTTCCGCGGAGAGGTCCGATGCGCTCACCTCCAGGCGCGGCAGCGTGCACTGCAGCGCTATCCCGATGCACCCCGAGCCCGCGCACGCATCATGCACCCGGCAAAGGCGCGGATCCGCGCGAACGACATCAAGGGCCTTTTCAACAAGGGCCTCCGTGTCCGGCCGGGGAACCAGCACGCGCTCATCCACGTAAAACTCCAGGCCCCAGAACTCCTTGACTTTGCAGATATAGGATACCGGTGTGCCCGACGAGCGCTTGTCCAGCAGGGAAAGGAAATGCCCTTCCCTGTCCGGGCTGACTTCTTCCGGGAGGGAAGCAAGGACCTTCTCCTTTGTCGATTTCAGGGCGAAGGCAAGGAGCAGGAGGGCATCGAGCAGCGGCGTGTCGACTTCAGCAAGGAAAAGCTTGTCATACCCCTGGCGCAGCAGGGTACGCACCGTCATGCGCTCTCCGATGTCAAAGCCGATTCCCGCGCGCTCATGCGAAGCGCCTCCACGAACTCGTCGATCTCACCTTTCATCACCGCGTCCAGCTTGTAGAGGGTAAGGTTGATGCGATGGTCGGTGGCGCGGTTCTGGGGGAAGTTGTACGTGCGGATCTTCTCCGCCCTGTCACCCGAGCCGATCTGGCTCTTGCGCGCCAGCGCACGCTCGGCGTGCTTTCGCTCCTCCTCCGCGTCATAGAGTCGCGCGCGCAGGATGCGAAGCGCCTTGGCCCTGTTCTTGTGCTGGCTCTTTTCATCCTGGCAATGGACCACGATGCCGCTGGGCAGATGCGTGATGCGCACCGCGGAGTCCGTCGTGTTCACGCTCTGGCCTCCGGGACCGCCGGCGCGCATCACGTCGATGCGCAGGTCGTTCGGGTTGATCTCTATCTCCGTCTCCTCGATTTCAGGCAGCACCGCCACCGATGCGGTGGAGGTGTGGATCCGCCCGCCCGCTTCCGTGACGGGAACGCGCTGAACGCGGTGGACGCCGCTTTCGTAGCGCAGCTTCGCGTAGACGCTCTTGCCCGAGATGGAGCAGATGACCTCCTTGAACCCCCCGATCTCCGTCGGGCTTGCGGACATCACCTCGATCTTCCAGCCCTGCGCCTCCGCGTAGTAGGAGTACATGCGAAAGAGATCCGCGGCAAAGAGGGCCGCCTCGTCCCCGCCGGTCCCTCCGCGGACTTCCATGATGACGTTCTTGTCGTCCAGGGGATCACGGGGAACAAGCAGCGCGCGCAGCTTCTCCAGGGAACCCGCTTTGCGCTTCTCCAGTGCGGCGATCTCTTCCCGGGCCAGGTCCTTCATCTCCTTTTCCTCCGACCCGTCCACAAGGGCCGCGTTGGCCGCTATCTCGGACTCGATGCCGAGGTATTTCTGGAACTCCTCCGCCAGGTCGGCCAGGGAGGCGTGCTCCTGGCGCAGCTCCCGGTAGCGCTTCTGGTCGCGGATGATGGCCGGGTCTGAGATGAGGGCTTGGAGCTCCTCGTAGCGCTTCATGCTTTTTTCGAGCTTGTCGATCACGTGATCTTCCTTGCTTCAATCGTAGCAAAATCGGGGGTCGGGGTCTACGTTCGGGGATAACCCGTTCGGCGACTATGCGGTCAGGATCGCTTTGATCTCCTCCGTCTTTGCCTGCGCAACCTCCGCGCGCCTGGCCTCCAGGCGCAACCGCAGCAGCGGCTCGGTGTTGCTGGGCCGGACATTGAACCAGAAGTCCTCGAACTCCACGGACACCCCGTCCAGCTTGTCGATGCGCCCTTTGGCGTAGCGCCTCTCGATCTCCCGCATGGCTTTCTGCTTGTCCTTCACCTCGACATTGATCTCGGGGGACTGGAAATAGCGGCTGCGCAGCGGCGCCACCATTTCCGACAGGGGACGCTGTCCCGCGGCCAGGAGACCCATGAGCACCACCAGGGCGTACGCGGCCGACTCTGTGTAGTAGGTATCGCTCACCTTGAAATACACGTGCCCTGAGGTCTCCGCGCCGAAGACCGCGTGCGACGAGACCATGCGGTCGTAGAGGAACGTGTAGCCCACGCGGGAGACGACAGGCTCCCCGCCCAGCTCGCGGATGCGCTCCGGAAGGACCCGTGAGGAGATGAGGTCATAAACGATTGCGGCCCCCGGCGCCCGGGCCAGGAGCTCCTCCGCCACGAGGCACGAAAGAAAGTAGTTCTCTATTCCCTGCCCCTTCTCGTCAATGAAAAGGATTCGGTCCCCGTCGCCGTCCAGCACCACCCCGAGGGCGGCCCCCGATTCCTTGACGGCCTTCGCGGCTTGCGCGCGGGATTCCGCCTTGAGCGGGTTCGGGTCGTGATTGGGGAAATTGCCGTCAGGCTCGCCGTTGAGCACCACGGCGTCGATCCCGAGGGTCTCGGCAAGCCTGCTGAACACCGGGCCTGCCGAGCCGTTCGAGGCATCGATGACGATTTTTGAACCGAGTTTCTTCCCACCGGAAGCCTTGGCAACGAACCGCACGTAGCTGTCGAGTCCTTCGACCTGCCTGACAGCCTGCTGCCCGATCGCGGATGGGGCCGGGATCCCGGCAAGCAGCGCCTCAACTTTCCTGAGGCCCTTGTCGTAGCTCAGGGAGCCGCCCTTGGCATCGAAGACCTTGAAGCCGTGGTACTGGGGCGGGTTGTGGGAAGCGGTCACCATGACCGCGGCGGGGAATCCTCCGTTGATCTGCGTGTAATGGAGCTGGGGCGTGCTGGCCAGGCCCGTGCCGGCGACTTTTCTGCCCTCCTCTGCCAGGCCGCTTGCCAGCGCCGTGTAGAGCTCAGGGGAATGCAGCCGGGCATCGTATCCCAGGAGGAAGGAGTCGGCTTTCAAGAATCGCGCCAGGCCCCGGCCAATCCTGTAGGCAAGGCTGGGATCCACTTCGGTGCCCCATACGCCGCGTATATCGTAGGTTTTGAATACGCTCATAGCAATAGAGTAGTAAAACACGGCATCGGTGGGAAGGGCAGGTACCCGGCCGTTGACACTCCCTCCGGCGGAGAGTACCTTTGTGCCGGCCCGAGCTCATCTGCACTCGTTCCAGGATCAAATACGGGGCTCCCGCCCCGCGAGAAGGGAGAGATGGGACAAACTCTCATCGGACTGCTACAGGAGTCTGTCGTCAAGTATGCCTCCCTGGCGGCTCTGAAGACCCGAAAACCTGATGACAGCTTCCAAACCCTTACCTACGCGGAGCTGTACACCATGGTCAAGGAGCTGGGCACCGGCCTCATTGCAATAGGCCTGCTCCCGGGCGCGCATGTCGCCATCCTGGCAGAGAACAACCAGAACTGGCTCATCACCGACCTCGCCATCCTGGGCTGCGGGGGCGTCGACGTCCCGCTGAGCCCCCGCTCCGCGGATCGGGAAGTCGAGCATGTGATCGCTCATTCCGACTGCGAGATCGCCATCGTCGAGAATGCGGCAGTCCTCTCCCGGCTCCTGGGGATGCGCAAGCGCCTTACAAAGCTGCGAAAGATCGTCGTCATGGAGTTCAGCGGCACGAAACCTCACGCCGGGCATGGGGGAAGAGAGGGCCCTGATCTACACGTGGGAGGATGTGCTCAGGAAGGGCAACCGCAAGATCGCCAAGGGGGAGCGCCAGTTCGACCTGCGGGCGGCAAGCGTTGCGGCATCGGACACCGCGACGCTGCTCTACACTTCCGGCACCACGGGAAAGCCCAAGGGGGTGATGCTTTCCCACGCGAACATCATGCATAACGTCACGAACGTGCATGCAAGCATCAGCCCTCCGCCCGGCGCGACGTGGCTTTCCGTCCTCCCAGTCTGGCATTCCTTCGAGCGCACCGTTGAATACTGCAGCCTCTCCTTTGGAGGGACCATCGCATATTCCCAGCCCTCTGAATGGAAGATCTTCGATGATCTGCGCGCCCTTCGCCCTCACTACCTGGTCATTGTTCCCGCCCTCCTGGAGAACGTGGCCAAGAGCCTGGAAAAGCGGCTGGGCCTGGTGGAGGGGCTTTTCATACGCTTCGAGAAGTTCTACCTGGTCTTCTCGGGGTTCGTCATGGGGCGCTACCCCAGGTTCAGAAAAGAAGAGCGCCTCCTGGAGATCTTTGCGGCCGTGCTCCCCCTTGTCCTGCTCTCTCCGGTGAAGCTGGCTTCTCATTTCGTCCTCCGCAGGAAAGTGCAGGCGCTCCTGGGAGGGAACCTGAAGGGGATCGTGAGCGGCGGGGGCCCCTTACCCGCCCACCTGGATCGGTTTTTCGCGGCCGTTGGAGTGGATGTCCTTGAGGGCTACGGGCTCACGGAGGCCTCGCCAATCGTTGCCGTTCGCGTGGAGAAGTACCCGGTCCTTGGCACGGTGGGAAAGCCGCTCCCGCAGACCGAGGTCAGGATCCTTGGAGAGAACGGCGAGGACCTGCCGCCGGGGCGCAAGGGAAGCGTCAGGATCAAGGGGCCGCAGGTGATGCTGGGATACTACAAGGACCCGGTCTCCACGCGTCAGATCCTGTCCGCGGACGGCTGGCTGGACACGGGGGACAGCGGAATCCTTACGTATGACGGGAACCTGGTGATCACCGGGCGTACGAAACACACGATCATCCTGGGCTCGGGCGAGCGCGTTGAGCCGGAGCCCATCGAGATGGTGGTCCAGGAGTCGCCGTACGTCCAGGAGGCTGTTGTTGTTGGGGACCGGCGCGAAAGTCTTGGCCTGCTCATCGTGCCGAACATGGACACCCTGCGGAGACTCGCGGATTCCCGCAGGATACAGTGGAACGACGAGAAAGACCTGGCCAGCAATCCCGCGATCTTCCGTTTCTTCCAGGAAGAAGTCCAGGCCCGGCTGGTGAACGGCGGGATTCACTTCCCCGGCGGCAGGGCCGCGCGGATTGCGCTTCTGCCCACCCGTTTCGAGGTGGGCCGTGAGCTTACGCGGAACCTCAGCAAGAGACGGGAAGTGATAACGGAGATCTACGCCGGGGTCATCGAGAGGCTGTACCGTTCTTGACGCCGGCAATCCGAGCCTTCAGCTCGGAGATGCGGTTGGCCACTTCCTCCCAGCGCCTGCTTTCCTCCTGGTGCATCCTGGCGTTTTCCTCATGGGCTTTTCCCAGCTCGCGCATCCGCTTACCGTCCGCGTAGACCTCGGGCTGCGCCATCGTGTCCTCGGTTTTCTTGCGGGCGGACTCCAGGGAATCCAGCCTGGCCAGGATCTCCTCCTCTTCTCTTTCCAGGGCGCGCAGCTCGCTTTTGACCTTCTTGTCCTCGAACCTCTGGACCTGGACGGCCGTTGGAGACTTCTCCGCTTCCGCCGGGCGTCGGGGCTGATTGGCAGCGCCCTCCCCCCCCTCCTGGCCTGACTTCGACAGGTAGTATTCGTAATCCCCGGGAAAATACCGCGCCGCACCGCCTTTCATTTCCAGGACCCCTGCGGCAAGGTGGGAAATAAAGTGACGGTCATGGGAGACGAAGATCACCGTCCCGGGGAAGCCCTTCAAAGCGGCCAGAAGCACGTCCTTTGAAGCCAGGTCGAGGTGGTTGGTCGGCTCGTCCAGGATCAACAGGTTGGCAGGCCTCAACAACAGCATGAGAAGGGCAAGCCTGCTCTTTTCCCCGCCGCTCAGGACCGACACGCTCTTGAAGACGTCGTCCCCCCGGAAGAGAAACGCGCCCAGCAGCGTCCGCAGCTGCGGGATGAGGGCCGTGGGGGCCACCGACTCCACTTCCTCGATCACCTGCCGGGTGGTTGTCCAGGAATCGGCATTCTCCTGGGAATAGAACGCAGGCACCACCCCTGTGCCCCAGCGCAGCGCGCCCTCATCCGGCTGCTCGCGGCCGGAAAGCAGCCGCAGAAGGGTGGACTTCCCCGCGCCGTTGACACCGACCACCACCAGCTTGTCCCCGCGGGATACTTCAATGTCCACCCCGCGAAAAACCCGCAGGCCGTCATAGGACCTGGCAAGCCCCGTGGAGGAAAGGACGATCCGCCCTGAATGGGGAGGAGGCGGAAAGGAGAAGTGGATGGTCTTGACCACCGGCGGAACCTCGATGCGCTCCATCTTCTCCAGGGCCGTGATCCTGCTCTGCACCAGGCGCGCTTTGGACGCGTTGTATCTGAACTTGGAAATGAACGCCTCGATGCGCTCGATCTCCTCCTGCTGGAGGCGCCAGCGCTCCTGCAGGGAGGCGAGGTCCCGGCTGCGCGCCTCTTCATAGTGGGAGTAGTTCCCCGAGAAAAGGGAGACCCGGGACAGGAAGATCTCTGCGACCGAGCTCACAACCGAGTCCAGGAACCAGCGGTCGTGGGAGACAAGGAGCAGCCCGCCGGCATAATCGCCCAGGAACTGCGAGAGCCAGGTGCGGGCTTCGATGTCCAGGTAGTTTGTCGGTTCGTCGAGAAGCAGAATATCGGGGCGCTCCAGGATTGCCCGCGCAAGCGCTATCCTCATCTGCCATCCTGCAGAGAAGGTGGAGCATTCCCTTCCCCGGTCCTCCGGCCGGAAGCCCAGGCCCGAAAGCACCCGGTCCATGGCTTCTTCACGGGCATAGTAGCCGCTGGAGGCAAGGGTCTCCTGCAGGAGATGGTGTTTCCAGACCATCCCTTCGGCCTCGGCGGATCCTGCCGAAAGCCTTCCCAGCCCTTCCTCCAGCCCCCGCAGCTCTTCCACGATGCGGGCTTCCCGATCGAAAGCCCGCTCTGCCTCCTGGTGAAGGGTGCTGTCGGCCAGATCCACCCCGGATTGGGGCACGTAGGAGACGCGCGTGTCCTTCTCCAGCACCACGGAGCCCGCATCCGGCTCGGAAAGCCCCGCCATGATGCGCATCAGCGTCGTCTTGCCGCTGCCGTTCGGACCCACAAGCGCCATCCGTGAGCCTTTGGCGACAGTGAGGTTCACACCATCGAGGAGGCGCCGCTCTCCGAAGGACACGGAAACGCCGGACAGGCTGACCAGCGGCATGGCTACGGTAGATCGCCCGAAGCGCGATTTCCGGCAAGTGTGTCCGCAGGCGTCAGTGGTGCCATCGCCCTGCTGGCCCTAGCGCGAGCTCTGCGTGAAGAAGATCACGATGGGCGATATTCCAGGATGGGTCACAACAAGGTTGGAGACGCTGTCGTTGTCCAGGGACGTGAAGCGGATGCCCCCCTGGGTTGCCTTGTAGAGAAAGCTGACGGAGGGGGCCCCTCCGGCGCCGCCGCCCTGGTCGAAAAGGAACGTGATCACGCCGTCGTAGTCCCCGGAAAGGTTCTTTGCCGCATGCAGCGGGAAGTCCACCCGGCCTTTCCCCGTGGCATCCCCGGGGATGAGTGACGGCACGAGCTTCTGAAAGCCGGCCCAGCTGAAGCCCATGCCTTGCGAGAGCTTGATGGTGCCGTAGGCGCTTGAGCTGAGGGACGCTCCCCTGGCGATGATGGAGTCGAAGATGGCCTGGCGCCTGGCCTGCTCCGCAGTGATCAGGTCTGCAACCTCCCCCTTCATCAGGCTGTACAGGCCCGCCACGCGCTGGTCCTTGTAGTGGTAGTAGATGCTGATGCGCTCGTCATCGAGAACGCTGATGCGGAGGTCTGAGCCCGTGAAAACGTACGTGCTTTCCCCCAGCTTCTGCACCCCGGTGTAATGGAACTCCAGGGAATACTGGGGAAGGACCAGGCGCATGACGCTGTCGGACGGGCTGGGGAAGAGGCCTATGTCGTCTCGGAACACCGCAAGGTCAATGGTTCCGCGCGCCACCATTTCCCGAAACCAGTCCGGACGCCACGTGTTGCTCATGATCCGGTCCAGGGTCTCGTCCTGGCTCATGATGCGCTGGGCTTCCTGGGCCGGATCCCCGGTGGTGGAAAAAGCCGAGAGGTAGTGACCGAAGCAGAACCCCGCGTACCCGTCCTCCGTGACGACCTCATACCAGTAGTCGGCGTACTGCTGGATGGTCTCTTTGTCAGCGCTCTTTCCCACAACCTTCACCAGCTGGCCGGGCTTCAGCTTGTAGATCACCCGACCGTCCTGGGACGCCTGGTCCCGAATGGGCAGCGGCGGCGAATCCTGCTTCATGGAAACGGCCCATGATTGGGCATACGGCGCAAAGGACTGTGAGAACCGCGCGGCGTCGGCCTTCCCGCGAAAGAATCGAACCCTGCCCATGGGAAACTCGCGCGGCCTGGACTCACCGGGGACCAGCAGGAGATAGGAGGAGTTGATGGGCGCTTCCCTGACGACAGGCACGACAATGCCCGTCTGCAGAGCGCCGTTGGGCTCTCCCCACAGGATCACCCCGTACCCGGCCGCCCTTGCACCGCAGGAGGAGAGGACAAGCGCCGAAACCGCAAGCGCGGCGACGACGCACACACGACGCAGCATGGCCGCCATTCTGTGGCGCTGCGGCGATTTGTTCAAGGGCTGCCGCGCAAACGCTTCCTTGCCCTGCGGCGGAAAAATACGTATACACAAGCCATGGACCCCATGGACGCATTGCGAAAGAAAATCAATTCGAAGCGCGACCAGATGATCGAGCTGCAGCGCGCGCTTACCGCGGTGCCCGCCCTTGGACCGCAGAACGGCGGAGAAGGGGAATGGGAAAAGGCGCAGCTAATCATCTCCTGGATCGATCGGCTGGGGCTCGGCCCGTGCCAGCTGGCCTCCGCGCCCGACGCCCGGGTTCCCAAGGGAGAGCGGCCCAACGTCATTGTGACCATCCCCGGCGGTCCGGAGCCGGGAACGTTCTGGATCATGACACACATGGACATCGTGCCCCCGGGAGAGGCGCGGCTGTGGGAGTCCGACCCGTACAGGATGGTGGTCAAGGGAGACCGCCTGATTGGGCGGGGAGTGGAAGACAACCAGCAAAGTCTTGTTGCCTCCGTCTTTGCCGCGGCGTGCGTCAAGGAGCTGGGCCTGCGTCCGCGCCGCACGGTGCGGCTGCTGTTCGTCTCCGACGAGGAGACCGGCTCGGCGCAGGGGGTCCAGCACGTGCTTTCGGCCACGCGGCTTTTCAGCCCCCAGGACCTTGCCCTTGTGCCGGACAGCGGATCACCTGAGGGAAACCTGATTGAGATCGCCGAGAAAAGCATCCTGTGGCTGAAGTTCATCCTGACGGGCAGGCAATGCCACGCCTCCACGCCGGAGAAAGGGGTGAACGCATTCGAGGCAGGGTCTCATCTCGTGGTGCGCCTTGGGTCGCTTCGGGAGCGTTTCAATGCCACCGATGGCCTGTTCAGCCCGCCGACCTCCACTTTTGTGCCGACGCGCAAAGAGGCGAACGTGCCCAACGTCAACACCCTCCCGGGCGAGGATGTTTTCTACCTCGACAGCCGCGTGCTGCCCCGGGAGAATCTGGATCAGGTCCTGGCTGAGATCCGCGGGATCTGTGACGGCATCGAGAGCGATTTCGGCGTCAAGGTGCGGGTGGAAGAGGTGCAGAAGGCCTTCTCTCCGCCCACAGCGCCGGGTGCGCCAATCGTCTCCATCCTGCGCAACGCAATCCGGCAGGTATACGGCGTGGAGGCTTCCACGGTGGGCATTGGAGGCGGGACGGTGGGCGCGTACCTGCGCACTGCCGGGATCCCGACGGTTGTCTGGTCCAGAATCGAAGAGACCGCCCACCAGCCCAACGAGTACAGCCTGGTGGGCAACATGCTGGGGGACTCCCTGGTGATGGCACTGTCGATGGTGAGCTAGGGCCAGCCTCAGTCGAGACTGTCGTACAGAATGACAACTTTCCCAGCCTGAATGAGCTTCATGTTTTCCGGCAGGGTGAGAAGCTGGAGCGCGCCTTCCGCGGGTATCACGATATCGGTGGCATTGTCGCCGAACACGCCGCGGGCGACGAGCCTGAGTGGCAGCTGGCCCGCGCGCAGGAGGACCACCGGATCATCGATGCTGGTCCCGTAGCCCACCATCCCCCACTGCGCCAGCGCCTCCGGATCGCACATGCCCTTGTCCATGACCAGCGACATGTTCTCATCGAAGATCCGTGGAAAGACGGCAGGGCGCGCCTGGGCTGTGCCGCTGGCGCCGACGGCCGGGAGCTTCCCTTTTGCGTAGATGAGAAGCCCTGTGAAAGGCCGGGTCGGGACCCATCCGAGGCGGCGCGGCACGGGATTCGGGCGGGACTGGTACAGCGGGGAGACGGCCCCCTGCGCTCCGAAGAGCGGAAGCGAGTATTGGGCAATCAGGGTCTTGAAGTCATCCGAAAGGTGCTCCTGGCGCTGCTCCGTGGCCCCGACAAGCGCGCTCACGCGGGAGAACAGGGCAGGGTCGCCGGTCAGCAGGTCTCCATAGGTATGGGAGGAGTCCACGACGACGTTCGAAAGCGCCGCGGTCATGAAGCCGCTCAAGCGCGATTCGATATCCGTCTCCGCATCGCTCTTTGCCCTGGGGACCGCCGCGATGGAAGGGTCCAGGCGATACGACACCTCCACCTCGACGGACCCGGCCGTCCAATCGACCCAGCCGCGCACGTCGAGGCCTGGCTCCGCGACAATGGGTTTCCCGGGCCGGGTTTGCCCCTGAGCCGGCGCGGGCAGGGTCCAGAGCAGGCAGAGGGAGAAGATTGCCAGAATATGCTTCATCAGCCTTCGCTCCGCGGCGGCGCCATGGGGATCATGACCTTCGAGCCTATCTGCAGGGTCCGGGGCGAAAGCCTCGGGTTGAACTGGAGGATCATGTCCACGGTGACGCGGTAGCGCTTCGCCATTCCCGAGAGCGTATCACCGGCTTTCACCACGTGTATGTTGAACTCCATGAGCGGGACCGTGGCGGCCGCAAGCGTTTCTTTCACCGCCTGCTCGTACTCCTGGGGGACTTTCAGCACGTACTGATAAGAGGCGGGCGGGGTCATTGGGAAGTTGAGCTCAGCGTTGCTTGATGCCAGCACATCCAGGGGCACACCGGACTGACGGGAAAGAAGGCGCAGGTCCACGCATGCCAGGAGCGGGATGCGCGCCCAGTCGGGGGAAGGATCCCAGCTCACCTCCAGGCCGTACCTGCCGGGGTAGCTCAGCACGCGCGTAATCGCCAGAAACATCGGCACAAAGGCCGCGGTCTCGCGAGGGAGGGCTCCTTTCCTCCTCAAAGCCCAGAAGTCGGCGTCCGGATTCCTGGCCATGATTCCGGCCAGTCGGCCGACTCCGCAGTTGTACGCGGCCAGCGCCAGCAGCCAGTCCCCGAACTGGTTGAAGTTGTCCTGGAGCTTCTGCAGCGACGCGTCCGTGGATCTCATGAAATCACGCCGCTCGTCCATCCACTGGTCCATGCGCAGGCCATAGGGAGAGGCAGTATTGCGCATGAGCTGCCAGAGGCCCACTGCCCCCCGCGGGGACACGGCGAAAGTCTGGAAACCCGACTCCACGGCCGGCAGGAAGCGCAGCTCCCTGGGAAGGTCTTTTTCCGCAACCTCGGCGGCAATGACGCCCCTGTACCTGTTGCTGCGGGAAAGCACTGCCTGCAGCCAGTCTTTGCGCTGGGCAAGGAGCCCCTGGAGGTACCTGCCGATGATGTCTTCATCCGGGATGTCGAGGGAGTAGATCTCTTCTCCGCGGTGACCCTGCAGGACAGGCAGAGGTCCGACGGAGCCGTCCGGTTGCGACGCGGAATCCGCGGACGGGGCAACCGCTGCTTCAGCCGGGGGCCACGCCGGGGGCGCCACCGGAAGCGGCTCCCCGGATGCCGTTCCGGCTGTCACCTCTCCTGCGCCGGCCGTACCTGCCGCCAGGCAGCACAACAGGAAGATTATGGAAGCTTCTCGCCGAACTTGACGCCAGCCCATTCCCATTCCCCGTTAATGTCAGGATCGGCCGGAAAATCCACTTTGCGGAAGTACAGGTACCACGTCGGCGGACGGAAGTTCCAATCCGTGGTGCGCAGGTACGCTTCGCTGTCGTTGTCCGCGATATCGAGCTGACCGTCGATCTTCGGGTATGAGCTGCCCAGGTAGGAAGTGATGTCCAGGGTCCTGTTGCCCTCACTTGAGCCCTCTCCCGTAGGATCGCCGAACATCGCCGTCTGGTCCCATCCCTCCTCGGAGAAATTGACCTTGGCCTGGAATTTCTTGAGCTTGGATATGTTTTTCGTGAGAATGGCGTCCTTCACGTCGTCGACGAGCGTCTGCAGGTCGGGCACCATCCAGCTTTTGTCTGAGTTGTCGTAGAGGTTGACTTTTTCGTTCGCGATGCGGTATGCGTTGGGCTCGCCCGGGATATCCGTGTCCGTGTAGCCCAGGTACTTGTTGTACGCCTGTCTGGCTTGATCCCACTCCCCGACCTCTTCATAGCTCTTGGCCATGTAGTACCAGTTGACGGCGGGATGCTCGATCTGGTCCCCGAAGCGCGATATGAGCTCCTTGTAGTACTCGATCTTGTGCTCGGGATCGTTCTCCAGGGCCAGCAGGTCTTCCAGGCACTGGAGGTGAATGGATCTGCCCCGCACCAGCAGGTCCGCGTAGTTCATGAGGATCTGCCGGTAGTAATACACGGCGAGCGGGACCTCCTTCATCTCGCTGTAGGCCTCAGCGACGAGGAGCAGGTAGTAAGCGTTGTACACGTCCGAGGGGTTTTTCTCCACGTGCGTGGAGAGGAAGATGATCTCCTTGTTCTTCTTGCCCGCGTTGGCCAGCGCGGAGGCGATCTGCTGGATGAGGACGAAACGATTCTCCTGGTCCTTTTCCTTTCTGAACAGGCGGAACAGCTCCCGCAGGTCCTGGTTCTGCTCGAAAGTCCCGAGATAATAATGAGCGTCTGATGCGGTGCAACCCGAAATCAACATGGCCAGGGTGGTTGCCAGCGCTGCAAGAAGAAGAAACCGTGCTCTCATGTCCGGCCGAATGGTAGCAGGAACGCGGCCGGTTGGCAATCTCCTTGCGCCGGACAGCGCCGGACCGGCAGAGTTGGCAAGCGCGGCGGGTTTCTGGTAGTATGCCCGCGGGGGCATGAATGGGAACGAAAATTACTCGGTCTTCAACTGGTCTTTCGGTCCCGGACAATCCCCTGATTCCCTACATCGAAGGTGACGGGACAGGCCCCGACATATGGCGTGCCGCCCGGCGCGTGTTCGATGAAGCGGTGGCACGCGCCTACGGCGGGAGACGGAGGATCGAGTGGGTCCCCGTTCTGGCCGGGGAGAAAGCTTTCCGGGAGACCGGAGACTGGCTCCCCGCGGAGACCGAGGACTCGTTTCGCACCCACCTTGTCGGCATCAAAGGGCCCCTCACCACGCCAGTGGGAGGCGGCATCCGCAGCCTGAACGTCGCGCTCCGCCAGAAGCTGGACCTCTACGTGTGCCTTCGGCCGGTACGATGGTTCCCCGGGGTCCCCTCCCCTGTCGTGCACCCCGAAAAAGTGGACATGGTTGTTTTCCGGGAGAACACGGAAGACGTGTACGCCGGATTCGAGGCGAAGGAGGGCACGCCTGAAGCGCTGAAGATGCTGGCGTTCCTCCGCGAGACAATGGGGTGGAAGATCAGGGAAGATTCCGGGATCGGGATCAAGCCCGTGAGCCGGACCGGCTCAGAGCGCCTGGTGCGCGCTGCCCTTCAGTACGCAGTCTCACACTCCCGCAAGAGCGTCACCCTGGTGCACAAGGGGAACATCCAGAAGTTTACCGAAGGGGCCTTCCGCGAATGGGGGTATGAGCTGGCAGGCCGCGAGTTCGGGGACAAAGTGGTGCTCCAGAAAGAAAGCGGAGAGGCACCTCCGATCCCGCCCGGGAAGGTGCTCGTCAAGGATGCAATAGCGGACAACTTCCTCCAGCAGATCCTGAGCCGGCCGGCGGAGTTCGATGTCATCGCCACGACGAATCTCAACGGGGATTACATTTCCGACGCGCTGGCCGCGCAAGTGGGGGGAATCGGGATTGCCCCGGGCGCCAACATCAACTACGTCACGGGCCACGCCGTGTTCGAGGCCACGCACGGAACAGCGCCCAAATACGCAAACAAGGACATGGCGAACCCCTCATCCGTCATCCTTTCCGGCCAGATGATGTTCGACTACCTGGGATGGGGCGAGGTGGCGGCTCTCATCGAAAAGGGGCTCACGAAGACCATCGAGCAGAAGGTCGTGACATATGATTTCGCCAGGCTGATGCAGGGCGCCGCCCAGGTGTCCACCTCGGCGTTCGCCTCACGGATCGTGGAGAACCTCACCGCATGAGCAAGCGGGCGGTCCCGAGGCCCCGCTACCCGAACAAGTTCCTGGTCCTGGGAGTGGCGGGGCTGGTTGCGGGCGGAGTGCTCCTGCTGTGGAACCTGGGGTACCTGCCCCAGCCCGGGCGGCTGTGGCCAATCCCCGTCCTGATTGCAGGGCTTTTTTTCCTTTACATGGCCTGGCCGAGAAAGCATTCCGACTCCTGGATCATCCCCGGGATGGTGCTCACCCTTGGCGGGCTGGTGTTCCTCCTGGCCAACACCGTGCTCCAGGGGGAGAGCATGCAGAGGATCTGGCCCCTGTTCATGCTGGTCACGGGGATTTCCCTGGTGCCGTACGCGCTTCGCAAGAAGGGATCCGCGCGGACAGCGGTCATTGTGCCTGCGATCTTCATATCCTTTCTCGCCTTGTTCTTCCTGCTCTTCAGCCTCCATCGGGAGGGAGGAGGGCTGGTTGCCTTTGTCCAGCAGTGGTGGCCTATGATCCTGATTGTTCTCGGAATTACGCTTATCGTTTCATTTTTCAGCACACGCAGGCCGAGTAATAAGGTATGAGCAGGCGGCTCATCCTTATTGTCGCAATCTCGGTGATGTTCCTGTCTTCAGCGGGCATCGTCACGTTCCTCAACGCACAGGAGGGGGCTCCGGCAACCGTTCAGCCTCCTTCGCCCGGGAGGGCAACCCGCTCAGGGCCGGCAGACACGGCAAAGCCTCTTTCACTTGAAACCCAATACGCGCCGGATAAGATTTTTCGAACCTCTTCCGCCGCGGTATGGAGGGTCTCGCTGGACCTCGGAGTTCTTTTCTCCGCTGACGGCGGAAAAACCTGGACACAGAAGGACACGGGTCTTCCGACAAGGGCCGTGTACCCGTTCACGGCGGACAAGCCGCCCATCATCACGGGCCTTTCCGTTGATCCGCTCGACGAAACCCGGGTAGGCATTTCGACGCTCGACACCATTTTCATTTCCGGCGACGCAGGGGAAAGCTGGGCCAGCGTGGAGCTGAAGGACCCCATCCGGTCCAACGACCAGCTGACCTGTCTTGCGCTGGCTCCGGGAGATGCCAACGGCATGCTCGTCGGCACCTCGTTCCATGGCTTCTTCGAGACGCAGGACGGCGGGAAGACATGGAAGTCCCTCTCCGAGCCTCTTGTGTCGCTGCAGCTCGGCGGCGGAAACTTCGAGGAGATCGCTTCCCTTGCCTATGATCCGTCGGACCCGTCGCTCATCTGGTTCGATCTCGGGTTCGGAAAAGGCCTCTACCGGCTGACGCGCGGGACAAAAAACGTGTCCCAGGTGGATCTCACTGCGGGGCCTGTCGGGGCCGCTATCCGGAACATCGCGTTTCTGCGCTCACCGGCGCAAGGCCCGGATGCCGCCTGGCATCTGGAGTGCCGCACGGATAACGCGCGCTGGAGCTTCACTCCCGCGGACGGGTCGTGGAAGCTGATCGAAAAGATCGATGCCGCCGTGTCCATCCCCGCGGACAAGGCCCAGAGAATGGCCGCCGCCGCGGACAAGTACGGCATCTATGTCTCCTCCCACCAGGCGTCGGGGAAGTATCTCCAGTCGCACATCGATTTTCTCAAGTCGCAGGGAATGAACAGCATTGTCCTGGACTTCAAGGACGATTTCGGCTACCTCACGTATGACACCAGCCTTGCCATCCCGCGCAGGATCGGCGCCGTACAGAAACGCTTCGCCATCGATGACGTGGTCCAGGCTGCCCACGCGAACGGCCTGTACCTCATCGGCCGGATCGTCGTTTTCCGCGACAAGCAGCTGTACAACTCGGACGACTATGCGTATGCGGCCTGGGACAAGACCGTCAACGGACCCTGGCGATACCTCAAGAAGGTCGTGGATGAGGACACCGGTGAGGAGAACCTTGTCCAGGGCGAATACTGGGTGGATCCCTTCTCGGAGTACGTCTGGGACTACAACATCGCCATTGCCCGTGAGCTGCAGGACAGGGGCGTAGACGAGGTCCAGTTCGATTACATCAGATTCCCGTCGGACGGCGACCTGGGCCGTATCACCTGGCGCTTTCGCCGGGAAGGCATGGGGAAGCTCGAGGCGCTGGAGTCTTTCCTCGCCAAGGCGCGTGAATCCCTGACCATCCCCATCTCGACGGACGTCTACGGGTACTGCGGGTGGGCAAGGATCTCCAACTGGGTGGCGCAGAACATCGAGATGTATTCCCGGTATGTGGACGTCATCCAGCCCATGTTCTACCCCTCACACTTCCCCCGCGACTTCCTGGGCTCCATGGCCTACCTGCCCAGAGCCCAGTACATCTACCAGGAGGGGACGCGGCGATCGGCGTATATCGTGGAAGGCCGCAGCATCATCCGTCCCTATGTGCAGGCGTTCCGAATCGGAGGGGAGCTGAGCTTCACCCCCCCGGTCTACACGACGTACCTCGTGGACCAGGTGCAGGGCGCCCTGCAGGGTGCCGCGCAGGGCTTTACGCTGTGGAACGCCTCCAATGATTACTACATGGCCACCGTTCCCCTGGGCCCCATGATCAGCCAGGCCATCGCATCACGAGAAATACCATGATGACCGCTTTGAAAATGTCCGTGGCTCCCCTCCTGGCTGCCGCGCTTCTGGCCGGCTGCGCGGGGGGGCCGAAGCAGGACGCCGAACGAGCCTCGAGGATCCAGGCCAGCCTCCGCATAGCGGAGAGGCTCATCGAGGTCGCCTCCACGCAGGCCCTGACAAAAGCATCCCAGCTCCTTGCAAGCCAGGACCTCAAGGGAGAGACAGGAGCCGCTGAGCTTGCCACCCTGGGCGGCCGGCTCTGGACCAGGTTGTACCCGGATCTGCCTGATCCCTTTGCACCGTCCTCAGGCACCCTGGCGGATGCCCTGCCCGCCGACTCGAAGTTTTTCCAGCAGGCGGGCCCGGCCCTTGCTCTCCTTGCCCCCGGGCCCGTTCCTGATGACAACCACGCGGCGGACATCCTGAGCGGCCTTTCCGCCGCGGACGGCCTGAACAGCGACTCGGTCCTTCCACCGTACCTTCAGGCCCTTCTTCTTGGCCGCCAGCAAAAGCCGGCGGAAACAATCCGGCCGCTCTACGATGAGTGCCTGCGGCGTGATCCCGACTTCTATCCGGCAAAGCTCGGGGTCATCGATACGGCGATCGACCAGGGGACCGCGGCGGCTGAGCTGCCGCTGCTCGCGAAATACGCGGGTGAGCTGCCGACCCCGATGGCCGTGCAGACTGCCATGGCCCGCATCTCTCTTGCCGCCGGGAAGCCCCAGCAGGCGGCGGACGCCGCGGCCAAGGCACTGCTCCTGGCTCCTGATTCGACCAAGCTGCTCATCCTTCGCGCCAGGTCGTTCGAGGCCGCGGGGGACTGGTACCAGGCGCTGTCCATTCTGGACGCCCTGCTTTCCCTGGCACCGGGCAATGGCGCCGCGCTTGTCATGAAAGCCACCATCCTCTTCGAGAAAGCGGGCAACCCTGACGGCGCAATGAAGATCCTGTCTGACGTCGAGGCCAGGTTCCCCAACGATCCGGCATTTCCCGAGTTGCGCGGCAGGATATTGCTGGCGCGCGGAAACAGCACCGACGGCGAGGCAGCCCTTCAGGCCGCCTTGAAGATGGACCCGTCACGGGTCAGCACTCTGGCGCTCCTGGCCGGCGCCGCCGCAAGGGCCGGGCGGTGGCAGGAAGCCGACGGATACCTTGGACGCATTCCGGACGCGGAGAGAAGCCCTGAGATGCTGGAGATGGGATGGCAGATCGCGATGCAACTGGCGGACTACGAGCGGGCTCTCGGTTTCGCGCAGGCCCTGGAAAAGACGGCGGGCGCGGACGACGCCCTGCTTTTCCGCGTGAGGACCCTTGTCGCTGCCAGACGGCTGCAGGAAGCGCAGGATCAGGCGACGGCGGACCTGAAAACCGCCGCCAAGCCGGCAGTGCGCGGATCCCTGTATTTCCTGCGCGCGCAGGCCGCGCAACAGTCAGGCGGCAGTGAGGACGCCGTGATGGCGGACCTTCGCGCCGCATTGCGCGAGAACCCTGATGACCGCGAGGCCCTGCTTGCCATTGCCGACGCCCTGAGCGGCGCCCGCGAATACCGCAAAGCCCTGGCCTACCTGAAGCACGTGCAGGAGCTTTCTCCTGACGATGCAGACGTCAGGGCCCGGGTGAACGACGCAACCAGACTGGCAGAGCCCGGGAACTGAGGGCTCCGGGAATGGCACAACGCGGCCCGGGACACCGCCCCCCTGACCTGGCCGGCCTGACCCCCGCGCGGGTCCGCCGGGCAATGAACCTGAACATCATCCTCGGATCATCCGGCATCCTCTGGATCACCGTCATTGCCCCCGGCACCATCATGAACGTCTTCTTCAAAAACCAGCTGGGGGCCTCGGCAGGGTCCCTGGGCCTCCTTGTGGCATCGACCCAGCTCGCCGCGGTCCTCAACCTCCTGTCCATCCTGATTTTCGGCCGGCTCAGCCGGGTCAAGCCGTTCTGGATCATCGTGACCAGCATCCACCGCGTCCTGGGCTTCGCGCCGGCAGTGGTCGCGATGATGATTGCCCGAGGCGGCGACAAGACCGTCGGCGCCCAGGCCGTCCTGATTGCAATTGCGGCAAGCTGGATGTTCATGAGCCTCGGCGTGTCGGGATGGTGGCGGTGGATGTCCGAGATGGTCCCTGAGGACACCCGCGCCACGTTTTTCGGCCGACGCTCCGCCGTGCTCAACACGGTAACCATGGTTTGGTTCCTCGTTGCGGTTATTCTCCTGGACCTGTTCAAGAACGCGGGAATCTTCTGGGCGTATTTCGCAATCTTCGCTGTTGCCGGCGCCGCAGGCCTCATCGAGAGCCTCTTCTACATTTTCATTCCCGAGCCGGAGGTACGCGGTCCCCGTACCCGGTTTCAGGCCGTCGATTTCATTCAGCCCTTGCGGGACCGGAACTTCTTCAGCTTCGCCCTTGCCATGGCCCTCTGGCTTTTCTCGGTGAACGTCCTGGGCCCCTTCGTGGCGCCCTACATCACGGCGGACGACGGGATCGGCGCCCCCATCATCTGGCTGGGGATCATGATGATCATCACCCAGCTCTCCTACGTGGCCACCTCGATGTTCTGGGGAATGCTGATGGACAGGCTGGGGAGGAAGCCCGTGGTCCTGCTGGGCAGCATGTATCCCCTGAGCTGGATCATCTATCTCGTCCTGGGCCGCGGAAACTATGTCTACATCCTCCCCATCACCGCGCTGATGCAGGGCCTTCTGAGCTTCGCCATCCTGGACGGGTCGGGCCAGCTCATGCTCACCCTCACTCCGCAGCGCAACAGGACGGCCTACGTTGCCTGGTATACGGCCATCACGGGGGTGCTGTCTGCGGCGGGGGCTCTCTCGGGAGGGGCATTGGGAGACGTGCTTTCCGATCTCCACCTGGTGGTTGCCGGACGGCTTCCGATTGGCGGCTTCCAGGTGGTCGCCATCCTGTGCTTCGTCCTCTGCGCGGCAAGCGTTTTCATCCTCTCCCGCATCCGCGAAGGCAGGGAGAAGCCGGTTGGGCTCCTTATTTCAGCGCTCATGACGCCCACCATCTTCCGAACGTTCGTCGCCATCAACGTCCTGGGAAGGGGGGAAGCCTCCGCAAAAGTGGCACGGGCCCTGCGGAACGTGGAAAGGGGATCCGGGGCAATTGCCGTGCGGGACATCATCAGGAGGCTGGACGACCCTGATGCTGAAGTCCAGGAAGAGGCTGCCCGCGCGCTGGGACGCATTGGCTCGGCTGATGCCGTGGAGCCCCTGATCCGCCACCTGCGCGAACGCTCCTCCGCCATACGCACCAACGCCGCGCGGGCCCTGGGCCGCATTGGGGACGCGCGCGCGGTGCCCTGCCTGATCGAACAGCTGGGCGGCCCCTCGGAAGACCTCACGGAAGCCTGCTGCCAGGCCCTGGGAAGGATGGGCGCGCGAGAGGCCCGAAAGCCGCTTCTCGAGCTTTTCGCGTCGGAACGCCCGCCCCGAGTGATTGCCGCCGCAAGCGATGCGCTGTCCCGCCTGGGAGCGTTCGAGGCCGCCCTCGAGATCCTCCCCAGGATGCACAAAAGCGAGAGCCCCATCCTGGCGCGGCAACTGGCCATCGCGCTGGGCAACCTGCTGGGCGCCCCGGGAGGCTTTTACTCAATCGTCACGGGAGACCGGGCCAGCCGCAGCGTGGCCATGGAAAGGCTGGAGGCTGAGGCCCAGAAGAACCCCCAGACGCTCTACGCCCACTGCCGGCCGGGGTTTGCTCGGCGCGCCGCCAGGCGCCAGGCCCTGGCGAAGGCTGGAAGGCGCCTGCATGAAGGGGTTGTCCGCGAGGATCATGCCTCGATCATCGAGAGCCTTTCCAGCGCAATGCTCTCCCTGTGTCGGCTTCTTGCCGACCGCGACTTCGAGGAAGACGAGGCGCTGGGTTTCGCGTTCATGAGGGGGGCCAGGCTGGGGCTGGGCCTCTGGTTTTCCGTGGAGGTTCGCGAGTACGCGAGTACCCGCCTGGCGAATACGCCGCGCGTGAATCCTGAGCTCTGGGAGATCGACTGCCTGCTCGGGCTGTACTTCCTTGCAACGTACCGCGAGGAAGAACTTGAGGACGGCCCGTGACGGGGTCAGGCCAGCTGTTCCAGGTGATGTTCCACGTGCCGGATATAGTCCGCTATCAGCGCTTCCAGAGTGATTGGAGCATTATCACCTATGCGGACCTGCGTCCGCAGCTTTTCTGCGGGCAAGCGGCCGACGATGTGCGCCAGGTGCCTGTTCAGAGCGACCCACATGTCCACTATCCCCTGCCAGTCGGCCTCCGCATATCCCTGGACACGGACCCAGTCGTTCTGGACATAGCCGGGAAATGACAGCTCATCGGCAAGCTGCGCGCGCACAAAGCGCTGGTGATTGTTGCTCGCCGAGTCTATCAGGTGGCCCAGGATCTCTTTCTTGCTCCACTTGCCGGGCGCCGGTCTGGCCGATACGTCCTGCGGCCGCAAGCGCCGAAGGCGGGGGCCTTCGCGATCAACGATCTGCTGGATTGTCCTGTCAAGAGGTTCCGACATTGTTTTGCTCCTTTTGCGCCCGAAACAGATATGTTATGCAGTCGTTCACGACGACGTTGAACGTGTTCCTGCCCTGCCGCAGCTCCCCGGTGAACCCTTTCGGGCACTCGTCCCTGCATTGCCCTGCACCGCGGACGTGCCGCTCATAGCATCCAAGGCTGTAGAAAAGCGGGGGTCGATAGTCATTTGCCAATCTGACAACCGGGGTTCCGGTTCCTGCCCTGGCAGCAAGGAAGCTGAAAGTCTCTTCGCCCCCCTCGATCCATGAGTAGACGAATAGAAGCTTCGCCGTCCGGGCTGCCAGGAAGGAAAAGGCGCTGAGGTTGGCAACATAGAGGTAGTAGTCGATGAAGAAAAAACAATTCTCACGGTTTTCCAGTTTGCGCGCCATCTCAAGGTGCCCGGCGTTGTTCAGCCCGATTGCAAAGCGCACGTCGGGATGAGCGTCGGAAAGCCCTTGAAGCGCCTCCAGCCATGCCGCATCCTCCAGCATAACCGGCGGGAGAGGAACGAAGACGAACCCGCCGCATGAAGAGAGCTCCCCCGGCCCTTCGCGAACCGCTGTCATTGCTGCAAAGGGCACCGGCCGGGCGGCGGGAGGGGAGAGCAAGTCTCGACGGGAAAGCGCGGAAAGCGCGGAGGCCGGGAAAACGGCCTGGGCCATGGACCGCACCGGTTGGGAGTGTGCCGTGGCCGGGGAAGCCGGAGCAAGGGAAGCCTGCGCCCGGAGCTCGATATCGGACAGGAGCCAGCTGTCCAGCGCCGCAAAGAGCTGGTTTCGGGCTTTCTTCAGCTCCGAAGGGGGAACGAATATCTGCTCATCCCCTTTTCCCGTCTCATTCCGGAACGACAGCTCAGCAATGGCGAACAGGGATTTGCCGGACTCCGCAAGGAGCTTCCTGAGAACAGCCTCGAAGGACCTGCCCCCTGTTGACCCGATGAGCTGGAGCCTTGTGGTGAAATTGAGCTGACCGGGCCCGGTCCCTGCGCTGCACGCCAGGACCCCCGCACCAGCGTCTTCCCTGAGCGTCACGTGAAGATTGACCGGGACACGGAACAATGGAATGCTGGATTCCTTTGGCACGGGGCGATCGAGAAACCGGGAAGAGAACAGACGGACCTCGGTCCCGGGGGAAGGCAGCGGCGTGTCGCCTGCGAGGGAAATGAACACAGTATTTCCCGGCTCGGAATATCTTGCAGGTTTCCCGCCGAGTGAGATCCTTCGAACCGGGAAAACCACGGGGTCCCCGGTGTCGGACAGCCAGTACCCTATCCCGTCATGCAGCGAGATGCGCGCCTGCAGGCGAAGACCCATCTCCCTGCCGCGTACTTGTGAGACGGTTCCCAGCAGCGCGCCGCGATGGCCCGGGTACCCGGATGTGAGAAGTTTTTCGCCGCGAGGGGAATGGAAGTACCCCGTCGTCTTTTCCCGGGAGAAAGTGGTCTGGGCGCTTCTCTGAAGCTCTTCCAGCTCCGCTGCCGACAGCGAGCTCCCCTTGTCGAGGATCTCCCGATACAGCCTGGTGACGTGAAAGACATATTCGGGAGACTTCATCCGTCCCTCGATCTTCAACGAATCGATGCCGAGCTCCGCCAGCTTCAGGACCTCCGTGCCAAGGAAAAGATCCCTGCACGAGAACGGGTTCGCCTCTCCGTCCCGGCCAGAACAGAACACGCTGCGGCAGATCTGCGCGCAGTCTCCCCTGTTTCCCGACCTGCCCGTCAGGGCCCAGGAGGCCAGGCAGACTCCGGAGAAGCTGTAGCAGAGCGCGCCGTGGATGAACACCTCCAGCTCCATGCGGGGATGGCGCAGACGCAGCTCGCGGATCCTCTCCAGGGACAGCTCGCGTGAGAGGATGACCCGACGGATGCCCAGCTCCTCGGCGAACCTCAGGCCGCTGTCGTTGTGAATGGCCATCTGCGTGGAGGCGTGGATGGCAAGGCGGGGGAAGCCGCGGGCAAGGACGACACACGTGCCGAGGTCCTGAACAATGACCCCGTCAACCTGGAGAGACTCCAGCCACGCGCACAGCGAAGCGACACGCGGCATTTCATCCCCGCGTATGACGGTGTTCAAAGTCACGTAAATCCTGCGGCCGCGCTGCCGCGCCAGCCCGCGGATTCGTCGCAGCTGCTCCAGGCTGAAGTTCGCCGCGGTTTTTCGCGCGGAGAACTCCGTAAGGCCGAGGTAGACGCCGTCCGCGCCCGCTTCGAAGGCCTGGCAGGCCGCCGGAAAGCTTCCGCCGGGCGCGAGAAGCTCGGGCTTCTTCATGGAATCAGAGTATACGATGTGCCCGCGTCCGTCACGGCCCGTGAAGCCGCGCCACTGTTTCCACGTGCGAGGTCTGGGGGTAGAAATCGAACAGCCCGACCTTGTCCAGCGTGAATCCGCGGGACAAAAGCTCACCCACGTCCCGCGCCAGGGTGACCGGATTGCATGAAACATATGCCAGGCGGGCAGTCCCGGCGGCGCAGAGCCAGCGTCGCACCTCCGGACCAAGACCGGCCCGCGGAGGATCAACCACAACCGCGTCGAACGGGCCCCTGGCCAGCCCCGATTCCAGCCACTGCTCCACGCTCATCTGAAAAAAGTCATGGTTGGGGCCCGGGATGTTCCGCCTGGCATATGACAGGCTCAGTGACCTGGATTCCACGGCCGTCACGCGGGAAAAACGCTCTGTGAGAAATGCCCCGAAGATTCCCACGCCGCAGTACAAGTCAGCGGCCGCTTCGCCTGACAGCTCGTCCATTGCAAAAGGGACCAGCTCGGACAGGACCGGGAGGTTGGACTGGAAAAAACAACCGACGGAAAAGACTATCTTCTTTCCCTGCACCTGGGCCGTGATGTCACGATCATCATCGATTCCCTCCACGGCTGTCGTGTCCCGCTCCCCCCAGACGGTGAATCGGTCCAGCCCGGCCGGACCGGGGCACCCTCGGCGAAAACCCGGTTGATTCCGGGATCGGAAACCGGACAGGTTTGCACCGGCACCACATCCCTGCTGGCAGCGCCCATGAACCCGAGCCTCCCGTTCGTGTCACGGTGCATCTGCACCCGGTTTCGATAGCCCAGCGAAGCGCCCGCATGGACGCTGATGTCTTCCCACGTGAATCGCCCCACTCTGCGGAAGGCCTCCCGGACAATCTCGAGCTTCTGCGCCAGCTGCTCTTCACGTCGGATATGCAGCCAGTCGCAGCCCCCGCAGATCCCTGCAAGCCTGCAGGGCGGGTCCTGCCGGTTGGGCGAGGCTGCAATGACTTCCACCACGGAAGCCCGATCGAAGTCCCTGTGGCGCTGGGTCAGGCGGACCCTGACCGTTTCTCCGGGGATGGTCCCGGGAACGAAAACCGCTTTTCCGTCCAGGAAACCAAGGCCCTCGCCGCCGGCCACGAGCTTCTGGATAACTATCTCAGCGTCTACGGTTGGCACGGGCGGAGTGTAGCATCGTGCCGTGCGGCCCGACAACGAGCCCGTCCGGTCCGGCCTGGTCTGAGAGCCGCGGCGAATCGCATTACAGGCGTTCGACGAAAGCTACAAATGCGTATACACTTGTTTTTTCATCCTACATTTTTGTACCTGTCGATTATTGTTTTTGGGCGCAAAAAAGGTGGTATTTTCTTTGATTGTAATGAGTTGTATCATATCATACGCTCCTGGCATGGTGTTTGCATTCTCGCGGACGGGAACGTGTTTCCCGATTCCCCTCCTATGGCGTTCGGCCGTGGCCCCCCACGGTACCCCGTGGGGTTGGAGGGGCATTATGGCAAGGAGGTATTTAACATGAGCATCGGCAAGACCCCGAAAGAGATCGTCGCTTTCATCGAGAAGGAGAAAGTGCAGGTCGTGGACCTTCGGTTCATGGACTTCCCCGGGATCTGGCAGCACTTCTCCGTCCCGGCGAGGGAGCTGAGCGAGGAGGCGTTCGACAAGGGGCTGGGCTTCGACGGGTCCAGCATCCGGGGCTGGCAGGCAATCAACGAGTCGGACATGCTGGTGAAGCCGGTGGCCGACACCTGCTTCGTGGACCCGTTCCTCACGGCAAAGACGTTGGTGGCAATCTGCAACATCGCGGACCCTCTCACCGGGGAGGACTACACCAGGGACCCGCGGAACATCGCTCGCAAGGCGGAGGCTTTCGTCAAGGGGACCGGTCTTGCCGACATCCCCTACTTCGGGCCCGAAGCCGAGTTCTTCATCTTCGACGACATCCGCTATGACCAGAACGAGCATGAAGGCTACTACCACATTGATTCCGTCGAAGGCCGCTGGAACTCGGGGCGCAAGGAGGATCCCAACCTCGGGTACAAGATCCGGTACAAGGAAGGCTACTTCCCCGTTCCCCCCGCGGACACCTTGCAGGACATCCGAAGCGCCATGATGCTCACTCTGGAGTCCATCGACGTTCCCATCGAGGCGCAGCACCATGAGGTTGCCACCGGCGGTCAGTGCGAGATCGACATGCGCTTCAACAACCTGGTGACCATGGCGGACAACCTTTTGAAGTACAAGTACGTCGTGAAGAACACGGCGAAGAAGTTCAACAAGGTGGCCACTTTCATGCCCAAGCCGCTGTTCGGCGACAACGGGAGCGGGATGCACGTCCACTTCTCCCTGTGGAAGGGCGACAAGAACCTTTTTGCTGGCGACAAGTACGCGGGGCTCTCCCAGATGGCGCTGCATGCAATTGGCGGTCTGCTGAAGCACGCGCCGTCCATCCTCGCATTCGCCACCCCCACTACGAACAGCTTCAAGAGGCTTGTGCCCGGGTTCGAGGCCCCCGTGAACCTGGCTTACTCCCGGCGCAACAGGAGCGCGGCGATCCGCATCCCCATGTACTCCCCGTCCCCGAAGGCAAAGAGGCTGGAGTTCCGGTGTCCGGATCCCAGCAGCAACCCGTACCTGACATTCTCCGCCATGCTGATGGCGGCGGTGGACGGCATCCAGAACAAGATCGACCCGGGGCAGCCGCTGGACAAGGACATCTATGATCTGCCGCCTGAAGAGGCCTCAAAGGTTCCGCAGACGCCGGGCTCCCTGCGGGAGGTGCTCAAGGCGCTGCAGAACGATCACCAGTACCTGCTGAAGAACGACGTGTTCACACCGGACGTGATCGAGACCTGGATCGAGTACAAGATGAAGAACGAGGTCCTTGCCCTCGACCTTCGTCCGCATCCCTGGGAGTTCATGCTTTACTTCGACATTTAAAACGGCTGGAAACACCTCCTCAGTTCTCTGCTCCTATCCTCTTGCCCCCCGCAAGCGCGGGGGGCTCTTTACACGTCCCTTGGCAACGAGCTCGAGTCACCGTATCCTTCCCGCATGCCCCCTGCTCCCATTGAGCACATCAGAGCCCGCCTCCCCGGGGTCGACGCGCGAATCATCGATGAGCACGTGCGCAGGCTCGACCAGCGGTATTTTACCCGCTTCTCCGAGGAGGAGATTGCATCCCACATCGCCGGGCTTTCCGACCTCGGGACCGGGAGGGCGGTAAAGGTCCTGGGCTCCCACCGGGAGCCGCACACGATCGTTTGCACTGTTCTTGCTTTCGATCACCTGGGCGCTTTCTCCCTCATTGCCGGGGTTGTCTCAGCAATGGGTTTCAACATCCTCTCCGGGGACATCTTCACCTGGGCCCCGCCCGACGGACAAACGCCGCGTGAGATAGGGCTTCGGCGCAAGCGCATCATCGACCAGCTCGCCATGACGACGGATCCGGCCCCGGTGGACGATGCGTGGCTGGACAAACTGTCCGCAACGCTGGAGGGGATCTTCCAGGCCCTGGAACAGGGAGGTGAGGCAGCGGCGCACGCACGCCAGATCGTGAACGAGATGGCCGCCGAGAAGCTGGCCAGCCTGAAGCTGGATGCCCGCGACGTCCTGTACCCCGTACGCATCGAAGTGGACACCGAGGAATCCCCGGCGGCGCGCACCCGCATGCGTGTAAAGACGCAGGACACGCCGTTCTTCCTGTATACCTTCTCCACCGCTCTCTCCCTGCAGGACGTGTCCATAGAGAGCGTCACAATCAGGACCGAGCAGGGGAGAATCGAGGACGAGCTGGAGTTCGTCGACGGAGCGGGAAAGCCCGTAACAGACCGGGCCCGGCTGGACGGCATCAAGCTTTCCGTGCTCCTCACGAAACAGTTCACCTCCTTCCTGGGAAGCGCATCGGACCCCCTGGCGGCGCTGCTGCGCTTCGAGCAACTGGTGAAGGACATCGTCGCCGCCCCCGGCCAGGCGCGCTGGGTGGAGCTTCTTTCCAGCCAGGAAGTGCTGCGGGACCTTGCGCAGCTCCTGGGAGCCAGCTCCTTCCTCTGGGAGGACTTTGTCAGGCTTCAGTATGAGGAGCTGATCCCCCTGCTGAGGCCGGGTGTCCCGGGAAAGAGCCTCTGCGAGCCTGTTGAGCTCCTTCCGGAGAGGCTTGAGCTTGCCCTTGCGGGCGCAACGGAGCCCGGGGAGTTTGCCCGGAGGCTGAACGAGTTCAAAGACAGGGAAATATACCTCTACGACCTGGACCACATCCTTGCCCCGCAACGCAGGGTCTCCGGTGACGAGGAATCCTTCATCTCGGATTTCCTCACCCTGAGCAGGCGGCTCACGGCGCTGGCCGAGGTTGTCGTGGACGCCGCAGCCTCTTTTGCCTGGCGCCGGCTTGCCGCGAGGTTCGGCGAGCCGCGCACCGTGGCCGGGCTGCCGGTGAGGCTTGCCATCCTTGGGCTGGGGAAGCTGGGCGGAGTGGCCCTGGGATATGCCTCCGACATCGAGCTTCTTTTCGTCTACAGCGACAGCGGCTCCACGCAGGGGGCGGAGGCAATTGGCAACTCTGAGTTCTTCGACAGCCTGGTCCGCGAGGTGCTTCGCCTGGTGCACGCCAAGCGGGAAGGGATCTTCCACATCGACCTTCGCCTGAGGCCTTTTGGCGCTTCGGGACCGCTGGCCTGCAGCCTGGAGAGCTTCTGCACCTACTATGCCCAGGGCGGAGGATCGCACTCCTACGAGCGGCTCTCCCTGGTGCGCTTGCGCGCCGTGGGCGGAGACAAGGCATTCGGACATCAGGTGGAGCGCCTGCGGGATGAAATGGTTTACGCGGCCCGCAGCATCGACCTTTCCGAGCTGCGGGATATCCGGTTGAAACAGGCGCAGGAGAAGATCCAGCCTGGCAGGCTGAACGCCAAGTTCAGCCCGGGGGCGCTGGTGGACCTGGAGTATGCCGTGCAGGTCCTCCAGGTCACTCACGGGGCTTCAGAAGCAAAACTTCGCACGCCAAGGATCCACGAGGCCCTGGACGCCCTTGCCTCCATCGGGGTGGTTGACGCGGGAGAAGCTGAAGAGTTGGTATCCGCCTACAGGTTTTTCCGTCACCTGATCAACGGCCTTCGCATGCTCCGCGGCTCGGCGCGGGACCTGTTTCTCCCCGGCCTGGACTCCGACGAATACCTCCACCTGGCCAGGCGCATGGGTTACGCACCCGACCCGGAGCTGAGCCCGGCCCGGAAGCTCCACCTGGATTTCGAGGCACACAGCGCGGAAGTCCGATCTTTCGTGGAGCGATACTTCGGCCGGGAGACGCTTCCCGGGGCTTCCAAGGTCACTGTTGCGGATATCGTGCTTTCCAACGCGGTCCCTGAAGAGCTTGCGCGCGCCGCGCTTGAAGAAAAAGGCTTCGCCAATCCGGCCCGGGCAATCGTCAACCTGCGACAGATAGCCGGGGAGGCGGACAGGCGGGCGTTGTTTGCACGGCTGGCCACGCTTGCCACGGACGTCCTCTCCCAGCGCCCGGACCCGGACATGGCCCTCAACAACTGGGAAAGATTCCTCCACGCCCTCCCCGACCCCGCGGCTCACCTTCGCCAGATGCTCTCCCAGCCCATGAGGCTGGAGATCCTGCTCTCCATCTTTTCAGCGAGCCAGTTCCTTGCCGACACCCTTGTGCGAAATCCCGAGTTTCTCGACTACATCGGGCGCCAGGACGTGCTGAACGTGCCCCGCGGCGCCTCCGAGATCACCGCAGAGCTGCGGCTTGTCTCAGAGCAGACAGGGGACCGCGGCGCCTGGGTGGATGCGCTGCGCCGCTACCGCCGGCGCGAGATCCTTCGCATCGGCGCCCGCGATATCTGCCTGGGCGCCCCCACGCAGCGGATCATGGAGGAGATCTCTGACCTGGCGGACGGCGTCATCGGGACCGCTTTGGAACGAATCCGCCGGGAAGCGGCGGCGCGGAGAGGCGCGGACCGGATTCCCGCGTTCAGCGTCATTGCCTTCGGCAAGCTGGGAGGGCGGGAGCTCAACTACAGCTCGGACATCGATCTCATGGGACTGTGTGACGGAAACGAGACCGATGTTGAGCACGCCACGCCCATCATGGAGGCCCTGCGCGCCGATCTTTCCTCCCACACCACGGAGGGATACGCGTACCGCGTGGACCTCCGCCTCAGGCCCTACGGCAGCTCCGGGCAGCTCGTTTTCTCCCTGGAATCACTTCGCACGTACTACGCCCGCAATGCCGCGTTATGGGAGGTCCAGGCATTGCTCAAGGCAAGACCGGTGGCGGGTGACGTCGAGCTGGGGCAGGCGTTTCTGCGCACTGCGCGGGAAGCGCTTCTCTCCCCTCACCCACCCGCGGAGATTGCCGCCTCCATCAACAAGCTGCGAAAGGAAGCGTTGCGCGCGCTTTCGCGAAGCATCCTGACCACCACCGACATCAAGACCGGCCTCGGCGGGCTGCGCGACATCGAGTTCCTTGCCCAGGGCCTGCAGCTTGCCCACGCTCGGGATGAGCCCCGCCTTCTCAACGGCGGAACAATTCCCGCGCTTCGAGCCCTGGGCCAGGCAGGAATTCTTCCCGCGGAAAAAGTGGAGAGCCTCTCCGGAGACTACCTCTTCCTCCGCAGGGTCGAGCATTTCCTCCAGATCTACGAAGACAGGCAGACGCACAGCCTTCCCAGTGACCCGGGCCAGCTTCGAGCGCTTTCCCGCTTGATGCTGGGAAGCGGAGCCACCGCGGAGCAGCTCATCTCCAAGCTGTCCCGCCGGCTGGAGAGGGTCCAGGGAGAGTACCGCGGCTACATGGGGGAAATGGAAATCACTGAAGCGGCCCCACCGCCTGCTCCACCGCGCGGATGATCCCCCCGTCGCGAAGCAGATCCACCATGGCCTCGATGTCCCGTGAAAGGACCCGGTCCCTGTCCAGCCGCGGAACACGCTGGCGGACGGCCCGATAGGCCGCCTCCGTGCCGCGGCCCGGCCTGCCCTTTGTCAGAAGGTCCAGCGCCTGGCATCCGCACAGGAGCTCGATTGCGATGACCGCCTCCGCATTCGCAATGACCGACCGGCACTTGCGCACCGAGATGGTTCCCATGCTGACGTGGTCCTCCTTGTTCGCGGAGGTCGGGATGGAGTCCACGCACGCGGGATGGGAGAGCACCTTGTTCTCAGAAACGAGCGCGGCGGCCGTGTACTGCGCAATCATGAAGCCTGAGTTCAGCCCGGAGTCGGTCACCAGAAAAGCGGGCAGGCCGCTCAGCTGCGGGTTGACCAGCCTCTCGATGCGCCGCTCGGAAATGCTTGCCATCTCTGAGGCGGCCATGCACAGGTAATCCGCGGCCAGGGCCAGGGGCTGGCCGTGGAAATTGCCGCCCAGCAGGAAGTCTCCCGTCTCGGGGAAGACGAGCGGGTTCGTGGTGCAGGATGCAAGCTCCGTCTCGAATACGCGCCACACGTGCGAAATGGCATCCCGGCTTGCCCCGTGAACCTGCGGGGAGCAGCGCAGCGTGTATGCGTCCTGGATCCTGTGACAATCCTTGTGCGACGACATGATGGCGCTGTCCTGCGTGATGCGGTACATGTTGTCCGCGACAACCCCCTGCCCGGGGTGGGGCCGGGCCTTATGGATGCGCGGATCGAACTCCACGTTGGTGCCCATCAGGACTTCAAGGCTGATCGAGCACGCGATATCCGCGGTCCTCGCAAGCCTGGCGGCGTCATTCACCGCCAGAGCCCCGATGCCGGCCATGAACTGCGTGCCATTGATGAGGGCAAGGCCCTCACCTGCCTCCAGACAGACCGGGGCAAGGCCGGCAGCTGAAAGCGCCTCCGCCCCGCTCATGCGGGTTCCCCGGTAGAACGCCTCCCCCTGCCCGATGAGCACCAGGGCAAGATGCGCCATGGGAGCAAGGTCCCCGCTGGCGCCAACCGATCCTTTCTCCGGAACCACCGGGCAGATCCCGGAATTGAGCAGGTCCACGAGGGCCTGGAGGGTCTGCGGCCTCACCCCGGAATGGCCCTGGGAAAGATCCTGCACCCTCACCGCCATCGCGGCCCGCACCACTTCCGGGGGGAAGGGGTTTCCTACACCGGCGGCGTGGCTCATGAGGATGTTCTCCTGAAGCATGCGCGTGTCGCGCGGGGCAATTGCCACCTCGCACAGCGCGCCGAACCCGGTGGTCACTCCGTAGACCGCCGTGCCCTCCTGCACCCATTTCTCCACAAGCGCGCGGGCGCTGGCAACGCGCTGACGCGCCGCGTCAGCGAGCTCCACGTGAAGCCCTCCGCGCGCAATTGCGACCAGGGACTCGATGGCAAGGGCTTTGTCGGCAATGAGGACCGATTCCATGTGCTCTCCCTCAGGATCCGGCCTGCAGGAGCGCAAGCCTGGCTTCGACGATGCTTTCTGTCCTCTTGGTCTCATCCAACACCTCCTGAAGAACTTTCGCGGTCCTGGCGGGGAGCTCCTCACGGGCAACCGGATCCCGAACAGACGGCAGGTTGACCCGGACATTATATGCCGCGCTCACCGCGCCTGCCCGGATCATCTGGGACGCGGAACCGGCGTCGGTCACGCAGCCGCGGTTGCCCTTTTCTGCCGCGCACCGGGCAAGCGCGGAAAGCTCGCGAAGCGCGCAGAGGGTGGAAAGGGGAACCTTCGCGGACTCCAGGGCGGCAGCACCCAGCGCGCACTCCCGTGCTTCACGCTCACCCTCGGTCCCGCGCGGAAGCTTTCGAGCTTCCATGACGGCACTGAACGCCCGTGTGTCTTCATCCACGAGCGCGCGCAGGCGCTCCTCCAGTGCCGCTGATTCGCCGCCCACCCTCTCCATGTCCGCCCATGAGTCACGGTACTTTTCCTTTCCGACAGTCAGCGCTGAAACCATCCGGCAAAGCGCCGCCGCCAGCGCGCCGGCCAGCGCAGCCACGCTGCCGCCCCCCGGCGCCGGGGATGCGGAGCCCAGCTCACGCAGGAGCTCTTCCAGGGACATCTCGATTATCTTCACTGCTGCTCCTTCGCGGCATCTTTCGACCATGCAAGCCGCCCTTCCACGTACACCCGGGCTACCGGCGACACGCCGGCCCGAAAAGCCAGGATTGCGGGAGTCTCTCCCTCCAGGAGGAGGAAATCCGCCCTCTTGCCGGCGGAAAGGCTTCCCACCTCGCCGCGTTCAGCGTGCACGCTGCAAGCGCCTCGGCCACGGTGAGTCCCATCCGGAGGACCGTCAGCCCGAAGATGAAGGGAACGGAAGACTCAGCGTGTATAGAAAACCGCGATTCAGGCGGCGGGAAAAAACGCTACGGCTTGCGTGGACTGATCCGCTGGCTCTCCTGCCGGACTCTCTTCATCTGCTCTTCGATCAGCATCAGGATCAGCCCCTCGAAGCTCAGCTTGCGGGAGTGCGCCTCGTCGAGAATGAACTCGTTCATCTCCTCCGAGACGCGCAGTTCCAGTCGAATTGTTACCTGCTTCATACGCTCAATGGCATGATACGTGGGTGGATGGGAAAAGTCAAAGCGTTTTTATATATTGGACATCATGGCAGCCATCGGCATGCGGGAAATGGTGGATCAGGTCCTGGGGGTGCTTTCCGAAGCCTTCGAGGGTCCGCGGGAAAACTGGAGCTACTTCACGGATTCGGGCAGGGAGAGCGGTTTGTTCGGAACGCTGGAGCGGCTTGACGCGCAGACGGCTTCCCGCATCCTGGGCAGAACGAGCATCGCAGCGCACGTGAACCACGTGATTTTCGGCCTGCACGCCTCGGCGCGATGGATCGAAGGCAACCGTACGACGCACAAGTGGGATGAGAGCTGGAGCGTCAGCACGGTGGACAACCCGGCGTGGACGCAAACGAAGGAGCGTCTGCGCACGGCTTACCGTGACATGCGGCGGGCCATGGAGATCTTCGCAATGGAAAGCGAGGAAGCAATGGCGGGTGCCGTCGGAGCGCTGGCGCACGTTGCGTACCATCTGGGAGCCATTCGGCAGAAAGTTTCCTTCGCTACAGCCGCCTCGCCTTGACTGGTCGGGAGGCCGAAGGTATCCTCCGTCCCATCGGAGAGCATGTGAGCACGATCATCCCGTTGAATGAAAAAGCCCTGCCGGAAGAGTGCCTCGTGTTCAAGCACTCCACCACGTGCGGCGTCTCGGCCCGGGCGGCAAAGGAGGTGGAGGGCCTTGCCACCGGCCTTCCCATTTACTGGGTGAACGTTCGCGAGCAGCGGGAGCTCTCCACCTGGATTGCGGAGACATACCAGGTGACGCACGAGTCGCCGCAGCTCATCCTGCTTGCAGGCGGAAAGCCCGCAAAGGTCTGGAACCACTTCCAGGTAAACCGCGAGCTCATTGAGCGGGCGCTTGTCAGCCCCGGTTCGTGAGATCAGAAATCAAAAGCGCGTATGCCGCGTTGACGTCTTTGCAGCGCTCCAGGCCCCTGGGGTCCACGTCAGGGTGGTAGCGCATCATGAGCTTTCGGTACAAGAGGCGCAGATCCTCCGCGGAGCAGATCATCCCATCCACGCCCATCACTTCCCGTGCCCATGCCCGCCGGTCCGCTCTGCGTTGGGAGCCCGCCGAGGGTTGCTCCCTGGCTCCCGGCTGATCCTCGGGATCGACGTATCCCAGCTGCGCCGCGGCAAGCCGCAACCGCTCCGCAAGGCCTACCAGCAGGCCGCCGCGGTCCAGGACGTGGCGCTTGAGCATGGTGGCCAGGTAGCGTCTGGCCGTCGCTCTCCCCCGCAAGGGCAGCCCCTGGAGCGCAATGAACGACTCCACGCTTGAATCGAAAAGCTCATCGAGGTCAGCATACTCGTCGAGGTAGATCCCGATGGCGGCGCGAACGTTCCCCGTGTGCCGAAGCATGCCTGCAAGCTCATCCATGCGGACCTCATGCGCGGCGGCCAGCTTGCGGGCCCGGAACACCACCTCCTCCGTCAGCTCGATCCCGAGGGTGTAAGGCACAAAGAGGCCCGCCCGGGTCATTTTCTCCTCTGCGGATTCCCCCGTCAGCGCCTCCAGGACGGTGACAAGGTCCCCCACAGTGTCCTGCGTCCAGCCATCGATGGCCTCGGCGAAGCTGATTTTGTCCCTGGCTTCGTGGACGGCCCGCCAGAAGCGCACCGGCCTGGCAGCCAGGAGCTTCATAACCTCCTCAGATGAAATGCTCCAGCAGCCCTCGTCATCCGAGAGCTCGCAGAGCCGCTCGACAAGCGTTGTCACGCGTTACTCCCAGCAAGGCATCCTTCCGCGTGTCGGCCCGGTAGTCAAGACGGGTCACCCCCATGGTATGGTGGCGTCAATGAACGACAGGAAGACCGGCTGGCCCTCCGTCGACCCGGAGGGCAGGTCTGTTCAGTTCACATCCAAGGACCCCCGGCCCAGGCCGGATGAGTACATGCCGGTGCTGGAGGGCGACACGCTCAGGTTGGAGCCCCTCCTTGAGGAGCACCTGGAGGCCCTGTGCCGCATAGGCCTGGATCCGGACATCTCCCGGCTCATGCCGAACAAGCTTGAAACCCGCGAACAGATGGCCGGCTACATCCGGGAGGCCCTGGCCGCGCGGGCGTCTCTGAGCGCAATCCCTTTTGTGACGGTGCTTGCCCCGAAAGGCAGGACACCGCAGGTGGTCGGGACCACGAGGTTCATGAGCATCGATTCTCGAAACCGCCGCATGGAGATCGGCGCCACGTGGATCGGGAAGCCGTGGCAGCGCACCCGCGCGAATACCGAGGCAAAGTACCTGATGCTCCGCCACGCGTTTGAAACCCTCCGGTGCATCAGGATCGAGTTCAAGACCGACTCCTTGAACGAGCGCTCCCGCGCAGCCCTGCTTCGCATCGGGGCAGCGCAGGAAGGGGTGTTTCGCAACCACATCATCACCGCGGACGGGAGGATCCGGCATTCCGTCTTTTTCAGCATCACGCAGGAGGATTGGCCGGGGATCAAAGCCAGGCTGGAAGGCATGCTGAAGGAGAAGCCCGTCTCATGAGCCTGCACCTCTCCGCGTCCAGCTTCTACGGTCTGTATCGGCCCAGCACCTGCGAAAAACGCGTATTCCTCCTTGCCCACCAGCTGTCTGAAGGGGAGCCGTCCGAGCTGGAGCTGGCCATGAGGGAATTGGGTGAGCGCCATGAGAAAGAGCACCTTTCGACGTTCCCCCAGGTAAGGAACCTGGGGGAAGGAAGCCTGCCGGACAGGGCGCAGCGAACACGGGAAGCCGTGGAGAACCGCACACCCGTCATCTACCAGGGCGTGATGCGCTCCGCGTTTCCGGGCTCGCGGGACATTGTGACCGGTATCCCTGATTTCATGATCCTGGCCGGTGACTCATACCGCATTCGAGACTGCAAACTGTCCCGCAGCGTGCGGGGAGACAGGCACCAGGAAATAATCCACCAGCTGCAGACATACGGCTGGTTGTTCGAGAGTACATTCAAGCGCCCGCCGGCCTCCCTGGAGGTATACCTGGGAGACCGCGCCATCGACACCATCCCTTACTTGGGCAGCGCCCCGGCGCAGAGGGAGCTGGGAAGGGTCAGAGACCTGTCCCTTCTCGCCGACGAGCCGTGGGAGCCGGTCGGGTGGTCCAAGTGCAGCCCATGCCCGTTCCAGGACCGGTGCTGGTCGCAGGCAGCGGCAGGCCACGATGTCTCGGTTGTCTACGGCGTGGATCAGGGCACGGCGCGCGCGCTTCGGGACATGGGGATTGGCACCTGGGACCGGCTCCTGGAAGAGATGGATCAGGAGCGTCTCGCGGGGCTCACGCGGACACGGGGTAGCAACGAGCAGAGAGTGGGAACCGCGGCAGCCAGGATCCTGGCCCAGGCGCGCGCGCTCGCTTCGGGGAAAATGACCAGGCTCGTCCCGCTCCTCCTGCCTGACTGGCCCATTGTCCTGCTGGACCTCGAGGGCATGCCCCCGCAGCACGACGAGCTGGAACGGGTGTACCTCTGGGGTATGCAGGTATACGGAGAAACCGGGCCGCGCGCCCCTTACGCGCCGGCGGTTGCCGGGTTCGGCGCGGAGGGCGACCGCGCGGGATGGGAGCGCTTCCTCGACAACGCGGCGGCGATCTTTCGGGAGCACGGCCGGATATCGTTCGTGCATTGGGCGGACTATGAGAGAACGAAAATACGATCTTACATCGACAGGTTTGGTGATCGGGCCGCAACGGCCGCAAGCGTCCTTGAATCCTGCTTTGACCTGTTGAAAGCCATTCGGGAGTCCTTTGCCCTTCCCGTTCCCAGCTACGGGCTGAAAGTCATCGAGCGGCTCAGCGGCTACCGGCGCACCATGAAGGAGTACGGCGGTGACTGGTCCATTGGCCGCTACCTCCGCGCCTGCCGGAGTGAGGACGGTCAGGAGCGTGAGGGGATCATGGAGGAAATTGCCCGGTACAACGAAGAAGACCTTCAGGCCATGGGGGCCATTCTCACGTGGGCACGGGAGCTTGCTGGTACTGTCTGAAGACTTTCACGAGGTCCTGCAGCGGCTCCTCCTGCTGGCCTTCGTGCGCCCCTTCCAGCGTGAACACGTTCAGGTTGTCCATGGCCCTGCTCATTGCGACATACATGAGGTTTCTGACCAGGGTTTCCCCGGTCTTGCCGTCATATTCCGTCCGCGGAGGCAGGGAGGGAAGAAAAAGCAGGACCACCGGAAAGTCCAGTCCCTTGCTGGAGTGGAGGCTGGAGAGCCGGATGGTCTTCTCGTGCTTGAAGGAGAAATCATCATCACGGACGTTCGCGTGCTGGTAGCCGGCGTGCCCCAGCATGTCGCCGATGGCCGCCAGGTCCGTCTTTGTGGGAGCAAGCACGGCGAGATTCTCCGGATCATAGCCCAGCCTCTCGATGAAGAGCGAGGCCTTTCTCAGAAGGAGCCTCATGAGGTCCTGGCGCGTCGGAGCCGTGTACAGCTCGGGGACCGGTCCTTCCCTGAAGGCCACCGTGCTGCCGGCTTCCTCATCCTCCAGGCCCGAGAGCTTTCGATACGCCTCCGTGACGTCATGGATGGGGACCGTGTTGCGGAAGCTCGTGTGCAGGACCCGGGACCTGCCGGTGATATCCACCCCCGCGCGCCTGTACGGTGAGCTGACGCCGTAGATGCTCTGCCCCGTGTCTCCCGCCATGACAAGGCCGCGGAGGGTCATGAGCTTCAGCGCCTTCACGTCCGCTGCGCTCAAGTCCTGGGATTCGTCCACGAACGCGAAGTCCAGGTCCCTCAGCCTGGGGTCCTCGGGATGGGCCTCCAGATGGTCGATGAGCTTGATGCGCGAGTAGTTCTTGCTCAAAACCCCGTCGTGATCCATCTCGGCGGCCATCGCATCCCGTATCTTCCAGACTGCTTCCCGCTGCCCTGCGCTGAGCGGCTGCCGCATTCCCCTGCGGGGAATCATCTCATCCACGTACTCCCGACGCGTCACCAGGTTGCCGAAAATGAACTCCTCGATCTCCAGGGCAAGCTCCTGGGCCGAAAAGAAGCCCGTGGTGTTGAGCTTCTCCGAGAGCCGGGCGTGGATTGCGTAGTCCACCCGCTGACGCTGGCCCAGGAGGCGAAGCCGGGAAAGGAAGAAGCTGTCCGCCGTAATGATCAGGTCATCCGCATCGCGCTCCCTCAGGATCTCAGCCACGTAGCGGTCGTACTTCACCAGCGTGTTGGTGTAGGTGAGAAAAAGGATGCGCATCCCGGGCTTCAAGTCCAGCTCAGCCTCCCGGGAGCGCCGTACTTTTTCCAGGGCGTGAAGGAGGACGATCGTTTTTCCTGTCCCCGCTCCCCCACGGACAAGAAAATCGAAGCCCGGCTTGAGCCCGTCCACGGCCTCCGACTGCTCGGGGGTGAGCTTCATCACGCTGCGCTCGTAGTCCATGCGCGTTCGCGTGTACTGGGAGAAGCGGCTGACGTGGTCCACGTACAGGTCGAGATCCCGGTAGGTCCCCAGCTGCTCGCCCAGCTTCTGCTTCTCCAGGGCAACCTGGTTCAGGTCCTTTCTCAGCTGGTCAAGCCGCTCAGCCTTGGCATCCGCCCTGGCTTTCTCCCGTGAAAGCTGCGCGGAAAGGCGCAGCGTCTCACCCTCCAGCTCCGCGAGCCTCAGCTTGTCCTTTGCCCACGCCTCCGTCTGGGCAAGAAGCCTTGCCGAATCCCTTTGAGCCGCGCGCAGCTCCACCTGGATGCGCTGCAGCTCCTGGCTATGCTCCAGGGGGGAGCGCTTCTCCTCCCAGAGTGCCAGGGACCTGGAGAGCTTCGTCAGCGCGTCCGAGCCGATCCCGCATACGGCGCAGAAACGGAGGAAGTTGTGCGTGGCGGCAAGCGCTTCCTCCCTGTCCAGCCGGGTGAACGAATGGCGCACCCGGTTTGTGACGGCGTGCTCCTGGATGATGCGGGAGATGGTCTTGAGGCTTTCCGGGGACGCGCCGCGCGCGGCAAGGTGATCCGCGAAAGCCCTCAGCCGATCGGGGAAATGCTCGATCCCCCTGATCGACGGGACTTCGTCGCAGATGTAGGCCTCGATGAACGAGTGCAGCGCCAGGACGAAGAACCCTTCGTCGGTCCCCGCGACAAGGAGCAGCCGTTCCAGCCGTTCATCGAGGTTTGTCGTCACTTCGCCGGAGGATACAACGGATTCATTCCCTGGGGAACCGACGGTCAGGGCCTGCGCGGCTGCAGCAGATCCCACGTGTTTCCGTAGAGATCCTTGAACACGGCAACCGTGCCGTACACCTCTTCCCGCGGCTCCTCGAGAAACTCCACCCCGCGGGACTTCATGTCGCGATAGTCCCTCCAGAAGTCATCCGTCTCCATGAAAAGGAGAACCCGGCCGCCGGCCTGGTCTCCTATCCTTGAGGACTGCGAGGCGGAAGACGCCTTGGCCAGGAGGAGCCGGGCCGTGGACCCGCGCGGAGCAACCACCACCCAGCGCTTTCCGCCGGCCTGCTCTGTGTCCTCCAGGAGGTCGAAGCCGGCCTTTTCCGTGTAGAACTTGATTGCCTCGTCATAGTCGCGAACGACAAGGGCGAACAGGGCGATCTCCCGCTTCATGGGACCTACCTCCTGTCCTCGAGGAACTGCGCGAAGCTCCCGATCTGGATGGAAAATGCGAACCGCGGTGAGCCAAGTGTCACGTTCCCGTCGCTGATCACGCTCGCGGCGGTCATGACGCCGATATGCTCGCTGATGCGCAATCCAAGGCCCAGGGACCCGTCCCATCGGGCGGGGAAGAAATCGATGAAATCGACGTCCCCCGGCAGCCCCTGGCGGACCGCGGCACCAGAAACGTTTGCAAGAGCGAACAGGTCACCGCCAAACACCGGGCTGATGGTCCCCAGTTTCACGCGCAGCTCGATTGCTCCCGCTGCAACGTGGTTGCCCGTGCCCATGGCAGGCAGCGGCTCCATGCCGTAGAACATGCCGGGTTGAATGACGGTAAAAAGACGCTCGGTGGGCAGCGATCCGTTCACGGCAAGATAGCCGGAGAAATCCGTGGCGCCGTAGCCGACAAGGCCCAGGGTGACCCGTTTTGAAAGAGGCAGGGCCGCGCCGAAGTTCAGCTCAGCCGTCGTGAACGGCGTGCTGCCGCCGAGCACCGGGTCAGCCCAGCGGCCGCGCACAATCATGGAGAAGCCGGTCTCGGGGAAAACGGTGGTTCTCATTGTATCCATACGCAGGACGCCGGAGATGGCGCTTACGGTATTGGACACCGTCGTGTCGATGCTTTCATAGGCCAGCACGCTTTCATACGAGTAGCCGGCCATGAGGTCGACGTGCTTGTCCAGCGTGAGTCCTGCCCACAGCCCGCCCCCCGTTGTCTGGTAGAGGGTATGGAAGACATTGCTCACGGTGATGTAGTACCCGTCGAACTGGGATTCATATCTAAAGAACGGCATGAGGAAGAATGGCCCTATCGGCTGGAAGTATTCGGCGTAGACGCGTCGCCTGTCCTGGAAACCGGCTTCACAGAAAAATGCTGAATCCCTGCCGGTGAGGTCGGATTCCCCTCCCGCAAGGTCCCTGATCAGAAGACCCGCCATGAGCTCGGATTCATTGTCGGTGATCGACGTGAAGACCGCACGGAAGCTGGTCCCCAACAGGACAGCGTTTTCCGAGCTTGTGTCTGGAACAAGCTGAACAACCGCGACCGCGCGCGCGGTCCCGTCCCCCGGGTCCGGCTGGGGCTCGAGATCGAGCTTGACCAGGTCGAACCGGCCCGAGCCATAAGTCGAATCAAGGGCCTTGCCGACAGCCGAACGATCCGCGGGCTTCCCCGCCAGCGCGCCAAAGGCCTTGCGGGCAAGTGCCTGGTCCTCGCCGTTCCCGCCCTCCAGCCTGATTGAGGCGATGAGCGGCAAGGGCCGGAACGCTGCGCGGTTTGCCTGATCCCCGGGTTTCACCAGCGGCCGGGTTTTCGAAATGCGGTCAGCCATCTCCTTGAGCGCCGGTGAAGCGGCCTCGGCGCCGGCCTCTCCCCGGTCGATGATCTGCGCGGCGTGCCCGTAGCTCGTCAGGTTGTAGTTGCTGAGATCCGGAGTGATCACGAGATCCGCCTCCTTGCGGGCGAAGGCCATGTTCTGCTGCACCATGAGGTTCAGGGTCTGGGCCGTGATGGCGAGGCTCGATGTGAGGGACTCTGCGCTTTTGGGGCCCCGGGAGCGGCTCTCCACCGCAATAACGATGTCCGCGCCCATCTGCCGCGCAATGTCCACGGGCATGTTGTCCACGATGCCGCCGTCCACAACCCTTCGCCCGTCTATCTCGTACGGACGAAACACACCGGGGATGGACATGCTGGAGCGCATGGCCTCGGCCAGGGACCCGCTGGAGAAGACCACCTTGTCCCCTGTCATGATGTCGGCCGCCACGGCCCGGTAGGGGACGGGCAGGTCGTCGAAATTGCGGACCGTGAGGTCGTGGAGCGTGAGCTGTGTGAAAAGGGAAAGGACGTTCTGCCCTTCGAGCAGCCCGGCGCCGATGTTGAATCCCTGGTCGCCAAATCCAAGCCTGAGAGGGAACCGCTGGCGCTTCAGAAGGTCATACCGGTCTCCCGGAGAATCCCTGCGCTCGGAGAACACCATGTTCCAGTCGATCTTCGTTACAATGGATTCGATCTCCTGGGGGGAATAGCCGGCGGCATACAAACCGCCCACGCAGGCGCCCATGCTTGTCCCCAGGATCATGTCCACGGGAATCCCCGTTCGCTCGATCACTTTGAGCACGCCGATGTGGGCAAGGCCGAGCGCCGATCCTCCGGACAGGACCACCGCCACCCGTGGGCGCTGGAGTGTCGCCGCCGGCTGCGGCGCCGCAGCCGGCTGTTCGGCCATTGCCGCGAACGGCGCTGAAAAAAGCACGATCAGAAGAATGCCGATGACGCGCATTGAGTGCCTCATTTGGATTGATATGTCGATGTGAAGGTCCCGCGATGGTACCAGAAACGCTTTTCCTGGGGAAGGCCGAAGGCTGCTCCGAGTTGCCCGCCGCGGCCCGGCCGAAGTAGCTTCTGTCATGACGAATTTCATATGCACCCGGTGCGGAGTACAGTTCGGGGAGAGCGAGGTGCCGCCCGTCACGTGTCCGATCTGCCAGGATTCACGGCAGTACGTGGGGCCCAACGGACAGGAATGGACGACCCTGCAGGACTTGGCCAGGACGAGCCGCAACGTCATACGTCCCATCGAGCCGGGGATAGCCGGCATTGCAACGGAGCCCGCATTCGCCATCGGCCAGCGGGCCATGCTCATCGAATCCCCTGAGGGGAACATCCTGTGGGACTGCGTCTCTTTCATCGACGAAGAATCGGCGCGGTGGATCGAATCCAGGGGGCGTCTGGCGGCAATCGCCGTTTCCCATCCCCACTACTACTCCGCCGTCGTCGAGTGGAGCCGGAGGTTGGGCGGCGCCCCGGTGTATCTGCACGCCGACGATGCGCGCTGGGTCATGAGGCCGGATCCCTGCATCGTGCATTGGGAGGGCGGGCAGCTGGAGATCCTGCCGGGGGCCACCTTGATCCGTGTCGGGGGACATTTCCCGGGCTCCACCGTTCTTCACTGGCAAAACGGCGCGGGAGGCAGGGGTACTCTTCATACCGGGGATTCGGTGTACGTGGTGGCCGACAAGAGATACGTCAGCTTCATGTACAGCTATCCGAACCTCATACCGCTGCCGGCGTCCGCCGTCCAGCGGATTGCAAACGCCGTTTCTCCTTTTCGATTCGATCGAATCTATGGAGCGTGGTGGGACGCTGTCATCCCTCGGGAGGCAAAGAAATCGCTTGAGGCGTCGGCCCGGCGGTACATCGACGCAATCAGTGAAGCGTCCGCATCCGACGCGGGCCCCCGGGAATTGCGCGCCGTCTAGAGTTTCAAAACCGGCCCCTGGCCCACGATCATCTTTCCTTTGTAGTACTTTTCCCTGGTCACCCTGGCTTCCTGCGCCAGCCATTTCTCGGCGCCCAGCAACCGTATCCTGCATAGATTGAACACTTTCAGGTTGTGCGGCAGCTTGTCAGCCCGGTCGGAAGCGGGCTGAAGCATGGAGCAGGGAAACTCCGCGCATTCATGACAATACCCGAGACCCTTTGCCGTGACGCAATCCAGAGTTGGGCAATTTGCATAATGAAGGCGGCAGCCTTTCTCCGCCCTGCAGCCGCGGCAGGCTACTTTTTCAGGGTCCAGCTTCAGGGCTCCCGCCATCCGCGTCACCATCTCCGAGGTGATGGTGTCCGCAAACACTTCGCAATTCGCGCAGTCGATCCCGCAGGGCGCGACCCCGGCAATGCCTTTGTTCATGGCCGCATCTTACCGCAGCGACGGGGCACGTCAAGGGTAGAAGAGGAATATGTTGCCGACGTCCGGGATTCCCGCCATCAACCGGTCGGACAACCTCGTCAGCTCGGCTTCCACCGACCGGGAAAGGCCGACTTTCGCCGCAGCGAGGTTGCTCGATATCTGGTCCCGGGTGCGCGCGCCCACAAGGGAAGCGGCAATGCCCTCCCGACCCAGCACCCATTGGATTGCAAGCGCGCTCAGGGATGCCCCGGCGCCATGCGCGATTTTCCGCATCTCCTCCACCCCGTCCCTCACGTGCGGCCAAACGTCGGAGCGGTAGTACAAAGTGTTCCGGCGGGCATCCCCTTCCTGGAACAGGTCCGGGGCGCGCGGCGTATCAGAAAGGAGCCCCTGCGCGATCGAGCTGTACGTGATGATGGACACCGAATGGGTTCTGCACCAGGGGATGACATCGCGCTCGGGGTAGCGCCACAGCAGGTTGTAGCACAGCTGATACGCGTCGATCCTTCCCGCCTCCTCCGCGGACTCGAGGTCAGGGACGCTGAAATTGCTGACACCGATGTATCTCACCTTGCCCCGGGCGCGCAGCGCCTCCAGCGCCTCCATCATGGGCCTGATATCGAGGCCGGTCCGGGGCCAGTGAATATAGAAAAGGTCGATGGAATCACGCCCCAGCCTCTCCAGTGATCGGCTGACACCTTCAAGGGTCTCTTGAGCGCCGGCAGCATGCATCTTGCTGGCGACAAACGCCTTCTCAGAAAAAGGCTTGATGGCCTTTCCAAGAACGGTTTCCGACCGGCCATTGCCGTAGTCCTGGGCCGTGTCGAAATGCGTTATCCCCAGCCGGAAAGCCTCCCGGATCAGGTCGACGGCCTGCCCCTCTGCCGGCGTGCCGGCTCCCATGTCACCGTACTGCCAGCATCCCAGGCCCAGGCCGTGAAGCCGATCAATCATCCTCGAGGAGCTCGATGGTCAGCTTGAGGTCCCGGGATCCGTCCAGGTAAGCGTAGCGGCCGCCCGTGTATTCGCCGGTCTGGACGAGCGGAAGGCCCTTCCTGCCAAGGGCAGCGATCCTGTCCTTCATGCCTTTGATCCGGAAAGCGACGTGGTGAAAGCCCTCCCCCCTGCGGTCCAGGTCCTCCCGCCACGTGCTGTGCTCCCCGTCCGGCTGGATCAGCTCCAGCTGCAGCGAAGGACCGATGTCGAAAAACGCCAGCTTTGCCCGCGCTTTCGTGGGCTGTCCCTTGAACCGGGCCTGGGTCTTCTCCAGCTCATCGGTGATGATGATCGCGGGCTTCTCCACCCCCAGAAAATCCGCGTAGGCCTGGACGGCCGATTCGATGTCATTCACAAGCAGCCCGATCTGCGCAACAGTGCGGGTCCCCAGGATGCTGTCCTTCACGCTCGATCCTCCTCTCGATTCCCAAGCGCAAAAACGCTACCATACAAGGGTAAGGTACTCAATCAAGGAACACGGGGTATCCAAGTGAAAGAGAACATCGCGGCCCAGCTCTGGACTGTTCGCTCCCTTTGCGGGGATGCGCGGGGCCTTGCCTCCACGCTGGCCACACTTCGGTCCATCGGCTACAGCGCGGTCGAGCTTGCCGGAGTTGCCGCCATACCTCCGGCAGAGGTGCGGCGCATCCTGAGTGACGCGGGAGTGACAAGCTGCTGCGTGCACGCTGATTCCGAGCAGATCCTCAGTGACCCGGGCGCCGTGGTGGAAACGCTCCGTGCGCTGGGCTGCGACTCCGTTGCTTACCCGTATCCCCGCAACCAGGACCTTTCCCGCCCTGAGGGTGTTTCGAAGCTCTGCCGGCTCCTGTCGGAGGCAGGCTCCGTTTTTCACTCCGAGGGGATCGCTTTTTCCTACCACCATCATAATCTGGAGCTGCAGAGGCTTGATGGCCGCCTGGTTCTGCAGGAGATCCTGGACCGCACGGACCCCAAGCACGTGCAGGTCGAGCTGGACACGTACTGGCTCCAGGCGGGGGGCGTGGACCCTGCGCGCTGGATCCAGCGGTGCGCGGGGAGGGTCCCTTTCCTGCATATCAAGGACTTCGGGGTCGATCCACAGGGAAAGCCTCTTTTCCGCGAGATCGGAGCGGGGAACCTGGACTGGGACGGGATCCTGAAGGCCGCGAAGAAGGCGCGCTGCGCGTGGCTCATCGTGGAGCAGGACGACCACTGGAGCACCGGCGACCCCGTGGAGTCGCTGCGAGCAAGCTGGAGCTATCTGGCAAAGCGCCCGGACAGATGAAATCCATCCGGATCGCGGCGCTCCTTGGCGACTACTACCACACCCCCGAGGCCCAGCAGGAAGCCCTGCAGGCGGCGGCTTCAGAGCTTGGCGCGAGCGTCGATGTTTTCCTGGACCCACTGGGCGTTCCGTGGGACTCCCTCTCCCCGTGGGCCATTGTGGCGGTGGCGCGGGAGGGAAGAGTCACCCCGCAGGAGTCGAACGCAGTCTGGTTCACACCGTCACACCAGCAGGCCCTTTCCTCTTTTGTCCGCTCCGGCGGCGCGCTCCTGGGGCTCCACGCAGGGCTTGCCTCCTACGGCCATGACGGGGAATACGGCCGAACAATCCACGGAAGCTTCGTCAATCACCCGGCCGAGCACCCGGAGTTCAAGGTTCGGCTGACCGGCGCCCGGCACGAGATCACCCGGGACGTGAATGAGTTCTCCATCCGGGATGAGATGTATTTCGTGCGCGTGGACTCCGCGGAAACCACCGTGCTCCTGGAATCCTGGTCACCGGATTACGGCAGCTCGGCCGCCGCCTGGGCCCACCAGGCCGGAAAGGGAAGAGTCTTCTGCTTCACCCCGGGGCACCGGCAGGAAGTGCTGTCCCATCCGTCCTACCGGGCCGTCCTGACGCACGGGTTGCACTGGCTGGCTGGAATGAAATAATCTCAACCTTCCATGAAGAAGATCGACCTTTCAGGAAAATGGCGGCTCGTTCGGGTTGCCACGAAAGAGGCGGTTGCGGCGAAGGTTCCCGGTGATACCCACTCCGCCTTGCTTGCAGCAGGAAAGATACCGGACCCCTACGCGGGGATGAACGAGCTGGACGTGCAGTGGGTGGGCCGTGAGGACTGGGCCTATGAACGGTCCTTCGTCGTGGACAAGGCATTCCTCGCCGAAGATGAGATTTTCTTTTCCTGTGACTCCCTGGATACCGTAAGCGTCGTCTTCCTGAACGGAAAGAAAATCGGCGCCTCCGACAACATGTTCACCCGGCGCCGATTCAATGCCGGGCCTTTTCTCAAGCCGGGGTCGAACACGATCAAGGTCCTGTTCACGTCAGCGGAAAAGACGGCCGTGAACCGGGCGGGCCGGCTTGCCTATCCTGTCCCCCACATCAAGAGCCCTGTGCAGTCGCCAAACCGCAATCTCGTCAGGAAAGTCCAATGCCATGCGGGGTGGGACTGGGGACCGTGCCTCATGGTGGCCGGGATATCCGGCGACATTTCCCTGGGCGCCTTCTCCGACGTTCGGATCGACTACGTCCTGACAGAGCAGAAGCACCGCAAGGGGAAATGCGCTGTCCGTGTCGTGGCCGAATGCACTGCCGCACGGGAGGGCTCATACGCCTTCGAAGTTGCCCTGGGGAAGCAGAAGGCCGCTCGCACGGTCACCCTCACCAGAGGGCACAACGCGCCGAGCCTCGACATCACAATCCAGGACCCCGATCTATGGTGGCCGAACGGCTACGGAGCGCAGCCCCTCTACGACCTCCAGATCCGCCTGGGCGGGGATTCGGCCGCAAAGCAGATCGGCCTTCGCAGCCTGGAGCTCGTCAACCGGGAGGACCGGCAGGGACTCTCAATGAGCTTCCGTGTGAACGGCACCGAGATTTTCTGCAAGGGAGCGAACTGGATCCCCCATGACTCCCTGCCCCAGCGCGAATCACGGGAGCGCCTGGAGCACCTCCTGTCCAGCGCGGCCGCGGCGCACATGAATATGGTGCGCGTCTGGGGGGGAGGGAAATATGAAAGTGACGACTTCTATTCACTCTGCGACCGCAAGGGAATACTCGTCTGGCAGGACATGATGTTCTCCTGCGCGCTGTATCCGGCCACTCCCGAGTTTCTTGCCAGCGTCGAGGGTGAGATCCGCCACCAGGTGAAGCGCCTTCGCGACCATCCCTGCATCGCGCTGTGGTGCGGGAACAACGAGGACGTCGGCGCCCTCACGTGGTTTCCCGAATCCCGCCAGAACCGTGACCGCTACATCGTGGACTACGACAGGCTCAACGAAGGAACCATCGGGCGAACGGTGGACCAATGCGATCCGACGCGGACGTTCTGGCCCAGCTCCCCGTCGGCGGGCCGGGGTGACTACTCCGACAACTGGCACGACGACAGGCGGGGCGACATGCACTTCTGGAGCGTCTGGCACGAGGGCAAGCCGTTCAGCGCGTTCCTCGAAGTGGCCCCCCGGTTCTGCTCGGAGTTCGGCTACCAGTCATTCCCTTCGCTCGACACCATCCGTATGTATGCGGGACAAGAAGATTTCAACCCGACCTCTCCCGTGATGGAGCACCATCAGCGTCATCCCCGGGGAAACTCCATCATCACGGAGATGTTCACGCGCTACTTCCGGGTCCCCCAGGGCTTCGAGAGCTTCGTGTACCTGAGCCAGGTGCAGCAGGCGCTGGCAATCAGGACGGCGGTGGAGCACTGGCGGCACCTGCGGCCAGCCTGCATGGGGACCCTGTACTGGCAGCTCAATGACACCTGGCCGGTCTGCTCCTGGTCTTCCATTGAATACACCGGCGCCTGGAAGCTCCTTCATTACGCGGCAAAGCGATTCTTTGCGCCCGTGCTTCTTGCCCCGCTCCTCCGTGAGGACAAGGTCGAGGTCTGGGTCATCAACGATCTGCAGGAGGAAACGAAGGCCACGGCCATCGTCTCCCTCATGAACTTCGAAGGGAAAACGATCCGCCAGGAGAAGATTCCCATCCGGGCAAAGGCGGGAAGCTCCCGGCTTCTGAAGACCTGGATGAAAGCGGATCTGGGCATTGCCCTGGAAGAGGCGTTCATCCATGTAACCCTGGTGCATGGATCTGACAGGGAAGGAAGTGAGCTTTTCCTGACGGAGCCCAAGCGCTGCCGTCTCGGCCGGCCGAAGCTGACGGTGGAGTGCTCGAAGTCTTCGGAAGGGTTCTCCGTCAGCCTGGCCTCGGACAAGCCGGCGTTCTACGTGGCGCTCGCCGCTTCCGGCATCCCGGGGGAGTTCGCCGACAATTGCTTCACCCTGCTCCCCTCAGGCCCCAGGGTCATCTCCTTCACGCCGCGAAAGACCGTGACCCTTGAAGCCTTCCGGCGCGCTCTCTCCGTCCGTCACCTGCGCGACACGTATTGACTAAAAACTGTACGCGCCGCTGATCGTCACCAGGAATGGATAGGTCGGGCCTGATCCGGCGTCGTATGCGCTGAAGACCAGGGACCCTGCCAGCGTAAACCCCTTCCACAGGTTGGCAGTGACAGAGGATGTATCGTCGTGGCGAAGGCCCCTGAATCCGAAAGAAAGCGCGTATTCCGTGGTGAAGGTGAAGGGGAGGCTCTGGCCGCCCAGTGTCAAACCGACGGCGTTTCTGTAGTTGCTGTCTGCGCCCGCCCCGGGCGCTGTCTGGCTGTCCCATTCCCAGTCGAAGCGGTATCTCGCGCTCAGTACACTGAAAACCGGCACCGCGACTCCGGTCCCGGCCTTTGAGACGATCAACACGGGGCTGATGAGCACGTCGAGAGCGACGGTCTCATCCGTGGTGAAAGTCACCGCGCGGTCCGCCAGCCGGGGCACAACCGTGAGCTTTCCCTGGTAGGCCTGGAGGAACGTCGGCTGCACATCGGGACCTTCTGACTGGGTCACGTCCGCCCCCAGACCGTAGGAGAGCTGGGGGATGACCTGGTCGGAGAGGCTCATGTGCGCCATGTTGGTGAGCGAAGGCTGGGAAATGCCGTCTGTACTCCCCGAGTAGCTTGCGGCCAGGGCCAAAGCATCCTGGCTGCCCAGGGCTGCGGAGGTGTTCCAGGTTGCCTGGCTGTTCACAAGACCGCCGGAATCGTCCAGGGAGAGCGTATAGTTTCCCCCGGCGGCGATGTTCTGCACAAAGGTGTCCTTCTCACCATGGTAGCCGAAAAGAGCATCAAGGGATTGGACAAAAGGGCCCGAAACGACCTTCCCCAAGCCGTATGTGGCGGAAGCCGAAAGCGCGGACCCCTGCTTCCATTCAAGACCTGTCAATCCTTTCCAGGTAACGCTGGAAGCGGGCATCGTCGGATCGGTGTAAGCGGACGGCCCTGACTGCGTGGACCACTGATCGATCCTGCCGGCCCCGATCTTGAAAGCCAGCGGCTCGGAGATCGGGATGAGAAAACCTGCGTCACTTTCCAGGCTCGTGTTCATCACGCTGTTGCCGGTCTGGGAATAGGAAACGGCGTTGTACTTCGGCAGGAAAGTGGCAAACACCTTGAGGAACGATACGACGGGAACAGTGATCCCGAAGTTCCCGCCGAAAACAGTGGACTCCATGTTCCTGGCGTAGTCGGTGACATCGGAGAAATTCGCTCCCGTGTCGACGCCGATGGATCCGAGGGCGCCCGTCCCTTTGAGCTGCGCCTGGTGAGTCACGGCGTCCGTGATCTGGGCAAAAGCGCCGGTGAAATCCGACTGGTTCTGAGTGACGTGAGAGAAGGAGTACGACGCGCTGATGGGCAGAGTCGGTATCACTCCCGTGGTCAGCGAGGCGTGCGCGTCGCCTCCGTACTCACCTGTGGAGCCTGTGGCCTCGTTCCTTGATTGCGTATGAAAACTGCCGCCCGCCTCGGCCTGGAGGGCGTCGAGGGTGAGCCTGGCCACGGTCTTGTATGCCTGGTCCAGGCCGTCCAGCCCTGGCCTGCGCGAGGCGTCCCCCGTGAACAGAAGGCTGGACGAGGAGCCGAAGGGAACCAGGAGGGAAAGGTTGGTTTCCAGGAATCCATCAAGAGTCTGGCTCCCCGAATCATTCACTCCGCCGGAGCCACCAACCTCTACTCGTCCGCCGAACTGCGCTCCCCGCTCGGGGCTGGGAGCCTGCGAGGCCGGCAACGGCGGACCCCATTGCGCCTGCGCCTGGTTTTCCCCGGTCTGCGGAAGCTCGCGAACAATCTGAACCTGGCTCCAGGACGGAAGGGCGGGCAACGCGCACAGGAGCGCGCCCAGGGCGATTGCCGTGCTCCGCCCATCCAGTCTCACTGGGGTGCTCTCTGGCCCGGGGCGGACACGGGGACGGTGACGCGCGCACTTTCATTTCCGGAGGCGTCCGTCGCCGCCACGGCGTAGACGCTGTCCCGCGTGCCCTTGGGGTCAAGCCATGAAGCGCCGGTGACCGGCGCGGGGGTCACCCGGGAAAATTGTGCGCCCTTGTACGGGGCGCGATAGACGATGTAGCCCCGGGTATCGGCGGTGAGAGAAGGCTCCCACGTCAGCACGACTCCTTTGGGGGTGAGTGAAGCGCGAACGGACGGGGGGGGCGCCGGCGGAATGCTGGAGGTCACCGTGAGCGTCGCCAACGGTGAGGGCGCGCTGGCGACTCCCGAGCCGTTCACCTCGATGATGCGGTATGTGTAGGTCCTGCCCTTTTCCACGGTGGTGTCGATCCACGTGACCGTTGCTTTTGGAAGCTCCGCAACCGTGACGAAGTCTGCGTCGGACTTGCGTTGCACCCGATGGATGGCGAGGGTGCGAGAGAGGCTGGGCTGCCAGGAAAGTGAGGCTTGACCGTCCCGCGTGGAACGAGCCGAGAGGGAAAAAGCCGCTGCCGGAGGAGCCGTATCCGGGATGGGGACTTCCGCAAATGCAGGCGTCCCCTCGTTGAACGAGGTGTCGATGGCCGCAACCGCGTAGAGGAGGGTTTTTCCCGAGGGGAGACCCTGGTTCTGCCAGCCGGTGTCCTCCCACCGGGGTTTCGCCGAAGGCGGGAACGGCCGCGGAGTCAGCCGCACCATGCTATTCCTGCTGTCACCCCGAAAGATCAGGTACCCTTTCAGGTCCGGAGCGTCGACCGGGTTCCACGAAAGAGAGACGCTGCGTTTCTTCGGATCCACGGTGAACGTCAGCCCTTGAACCGCCGGCGGAGGAGTGGTTTTCTGGGGAATGATGGGGGCAGCCGCCGACATGGCGCTCGGAATGCCGTTCCCGCTCACGTTAGTGACCTTGTAATATGCAACAAGGCCCCGAGCCGGGTTTGGATCAAGAAACCTTGGCTGCATGACCGGGACGGGAGCCTTGCTGATCTGCTGGTAGCCGGAGTCCTCCCGGCTGCTCCTGTAGACGACATAATGATCTGTCTTGGATTCTGGAGAGATCTTCCACACAAGGAGGACCCCGTCTTTGCGGTCGACTGCGGTGACCCCCTGCGGAGCCATGGGCGGCGTCACGTCCTTGAATGTCACCGCGGGCGCATCCACCGAGTCGCTCAGCGTCCCGATCAGGTCCACGGCCTGCACCGAATAAGTGACCGGCGCATCAGCCACCGGCTCGCCGTCGACAAGCTGGAGCGCCCCCTCGATCCTCAGCACCGGTGACGGCGTGAGAAGGGCGGGCGCCTGTCCGGGCTGTCTCCTGAAAACGTTGAACCCGACGGTCAGGTCGGCGCCTCCTCCCTGGAACCGCGGGTAGTCCCATCGCACGGTCACGTCGGTCTTCCCGGCGGAAGCGGAAACCTTGCCGGGCGCGTCAGGCTTCCGGGGCGCTGTCACGGTGACCTGTTTTTCGATCCTCCCGATCTCTGCTCCAACTGAATCCAGGAGGATGATCCGGTACGAATATGCCTGCCCCGGGGTCACCGCCAGGTCGAAGTATGTCCTCCCCAGCGCCATCCGCAACCCATTGCTCACGAAGGACAGGACAACGCCAAGGTCGGGACGCGTTCTGATTCTCCGCCAGGCCGCATCCGGATCCATTGTCTCCACCCGCCTGCTGATCCATTCGAAGTCGGTCCCCATCATCTGGCGCGCCACGAACGGGTCACTCACTGCTTGCACCGGGGCATCCGTGATCTGGGAAAAGGCGCTCTCCGCCGCTGCCTTTCGGTACACGGTGAAGCCGTTCACCGTCCGGGGGACATTCCCGAGTATGATGACCACCTTGTCTCCTGCGGACAGAACGTAGACAAGGGGTTGACGGGCCTGACCGTCCGCGGCCGCGCCAGCCAGGACGAGGAACAAAACCGTTGCGAGGACCGCAGTCGTTGTTTTCATGTCACTTCTTGAAGTTGAACCGGGGGACAAACCGGTAGTTCGGCGCAGCCGCCACAACCTGGATCACAACCGCATTGCTCTCCGCACTGATTCCCGAGCCGCTCTGCACCTCCACCGTCACACGGTAGTACGTGCCGACCTGCAAGCCGGGCGCCGGGAAACCGGTGATCACGACCTGGAGGTCGGCGTTGGTCGGAGGCGCCGCATTCGTTATGGGCTGCCAGTCGGTGGTGTACCATGCCTGCCCCAAGGGCGGGACCGCGAGCGGGACGCCCTTGCTCGACGTTGTCCCCTGGAAGGTTCCCTGGGACGCCCACCCCATGACCGGAACCACGATGACCGGCAACTTTTCAGCTTCGGATGTCGGGCCTTTCATCTGCCAGACTCTGGCCCTGTAGCGTGCAATTCCGGAGACCGGGTCGCTTGCCGTGGCATTGACGGCAATCCTGTCCGTTCCGGGGTTCTCCGCCCCGGCCGTCAGGTTGACCGTGGGGCCTGACAGGTCCACCACCAGCGGCGCGGAGGCGCCGATCGAGGTGATGCCGGCCCCGTTGGTGGCCCGCACGAGCGCATAATAGGTTCCCTTGTCCTGCAAGGTGACGGTTGCGGAAGCCTTCATGTCCTGGCCGCTCTGGCCACCCTGGGGGCCCTGCCCCAGGAGATAGGGGGCGAAGATCGCCGAGCCCGACGTCCAGGACAGCACGTCTGCCTTGGAAGGGGACGTGCCAACGGCGTAGTCGTACGCGATGATCCCCGAGTCGGGATCCGATGCAGGAGACCAGGTCATGTTGAGCTGCGAGGTGTTGGACGTGAAGTTCTGGGGGTCGGTGATCACTGTGGGGGGGACGGGAGGCTTGGCTCCCGCATAGGATATGGTGAACGTCTTGGTGGCCACAGTCTCCAGGCCTGCGCCGCTCACGGCCTTGACCTGCATCGTCACCTGGGAGCCACCGGGCAGCGGGAGGTTCACGATGGTGCCGGACGTCCCCTTTGCCGTGGTCCAGGGCCACAGCTTCTGGTCCTTGTCGGATGAGCCCACGGCAAAGGAGTGGCCGCTGATCCCGCTTACGTCGTCGCTTCCCGGCGTGAAGGTGAAAGTCAGCGAGTTGGCGTGACCGTCGGCGGAGGTCTGCTGGAAAGCCGTGATCTGCGGTGCCACGGGCGGGATTGCGTCAACGATGATCGGATCCGATCTCCCGATTGCCGCCCGGCCCACGCCATTTGTGGCCATGACCCATACCACGTAGCGCTTGCCCTGCTCCAGCGAAAGACCGCGGATATTGGCTTCAGTTCTGCCCTGGGCGTCGACCCACTTGTGAGAAGCTGCTTCCTGCGCGGAGACCAGGGGCCCTCCCGACTGGAAATACTGGGCCGTCGTCGTGGTGGTCGGCTGGCTTGTCAGGACCTTGTTCACCAGCTTGTCCTTGGAAGCCGCTCCGCCCAGCTGTGCCGGCGTGCCGGCCACTGCTCCCGTTCCCTCCTTTGATGTCTGGTCCGTGTATTCCTCGACGGCATACTGATAATCCTGGATGCCGGAGTACTGGTCGTCAGAGCTCCACTTCGCGTAGAGCGTCTCCTTGTTCGCCGTGGCGGTTCCGCTCAGCGCGACCACCGGGGTGGTAGGAGGAGTGTTGTCGGTCGTGTCCATCCCGCTGGTAACCGGGATCTTCCCTCCCGGGGCCGCATAGCCGACCGTGAACCTCCCCTGCCGGATGATTGTCAGGCCGCCCGCGCCCCGGACCTTGACCTCCAGCCCATATGTTCCGGCGTCCTGGAGCTGCGGGATGAAGAGGAAGTTGATCTGGGTGTCGCCCCCCACGGAGAGCCAGGGCGTGTTGCTGAGAATGACCGCCTTCAGGGCCGCGGGCATGACTGCGGCCGGGGACAGCCCTCCCCCCTTGCCCCCCTGCAGGGCCGTGGATATGGAAACGGTCCTGCCTCCGAGACTGGCCGAAGGCGAGGTCTTGAAGAGTGAGGGGGCAGCAGGTGCTGCGGAAACCACGGCCTTGGGGGTGAACGATTTGTTGACGATGCCCGTGGGAAGAGCGTTGGTGGCCCCGGCGTGGAAGAAGCTCTTGTAGAGGCTGTCTGCCCCTGCCCCGGTGCCCGTGGAGATCGGCACGATACGGTATTCATACTCCACCACTCCGACAGGGTGGGTCGCGTCAAAGGTGGCATGCAGCAGGGATTCCAGCTCGCTGGAGCTGGAGGCGGTGCCGTTCATCACGGTGACCTGGGGAATCACCAGGTACGGGGCTATCTCCGAGCGCTTCGCGGCAAAATACGTCTGGACCGGTACCCAGGCAACAGGTTTTATGATGGCTGACGGTATACTGGCTACCGATCTGTCCAGGACACCCCTGGACGGCATCCCCGCGGGAACCTCCTTGAGCTGGATGCTCGGCGTTGGGAGGTTGAAGCCCGCTCCGATCTCAGGCAGCTCGGCAATTTCCATGGAAAGAGCAACACGACCCGGGACTTCGACACTACCGGGCTCGGACGCGCCAAGCCCGAGCAGCTTGTTCGGGTTTGGCGGCTTCTGCACCGGTCCGGGGTTGACGAGGTTCTTGTTCAGCGGCCTGTTCGGCCCGAACGTAGGTGATGTGGGCGCGATCCCCCCGGGAAACGGCTTTCCTTTTCCGCTCACCGCCTTCGAGATCGCGCTGGCGCGGAAGGACAACCCGAGGGCAGCTGCGCCCTTGAAGCCCGCCGCGTTTCCATCCGAGGCTATGCCGATGTTCCCCGAGCCATAGTAGGCGAGCTGGTCATAAATCTCATAGAGAACCCCGTACAGGTCGGCCTTGCGTTGGAAGACCTGGTCCGTAAAGGTGGTCGAATCTCCCCAGTTCTTGAGCAGGGTGGCGGATGACGTGGAGAAGGACTTGATGAGGTCCGGCATGCTCTTCTGCGAAGCCTGGACAGAGGCGCCAAAGCCGGCGTCCGGCATGCGGAACCACAGCTGGTAGCCCGTGACGTCGAAAAGATCCTGTTGAGACACGCTTGTGTCCGGGGAGTAGGGAGCAGCGTTGGGATCACCGGCCTGCACGAGCTGCTGGATGAGCTGGATCCGGCTGGAGTTCCACTTCGTAAGGGCCTGGTCACCCGCTGCCTGGGCTTTGGCATCCAGGGCGCTCTGGACGTTGCTCTCCAGCCCCTCGATGGTCTGCTGGCTGCTTGTTGCGTAGGCTATGCTCTGGCCCTGGAACTGCACAAAATCGTCGGTGAACTTGCTGAGCTTCGAGTGGATCTCCGCGAACCGCTGGTTGAGGGCGGTCAGGTTCGAGCTCCCCTGGAAAAGGACCTCGTCCAGCGCCTGCAGCCGCTCGTCGATTGCTCCGGCCGCCTCGATGAAAGCCTCCTGGTACTGGGCGAAGTTTTCGCGGGTGGTTGCGAGCGTGGTTTTCTGCGTGGAGGCGGCGCTTGCATCCAGCGCAAAGCCCGCCTTCACGGTCTTGGTCTGGCTTCCGACCGTCACAGTCTTTTCCAGCATGTTCTGGAACGGGTTGCCCAGCTTTCCAACGTCCTGGATAGTCGGCAGCGGCTCCACCAGGATGTCCTGGTAGTCGGAGAGCTTCTTGGACACGTCCTTGCGGAGGCTTTCCAGGTCCGTGAGAAGCCCGTCCAGCTGGGACTTGGTCTGGAGGAGCTGCGCGCGCGCCTGGACAAGGGCTTTTGCCTGGGACCCGAAGAGGATCCCGTGGATCGTCACGAAGGGCTCGGGCATTCCGCCCCAGTTCGATGACTCGTACTGGTCGAACGCCGCGTCCACGGGGAGGTTGCCGAAGACTGCTTTCTGCTGCTCCGTCAGGACAAGCCCGGCCAGCGCCGCCTGCTCATCGGTGAGCTGCGCAAGCTGCAGCTTGGCCTGCTCCAGGCTGGCATTCAGGGCATCTTTTGCGGCCGTCAGCTGGTTTGCCATGTCCTTGGCCTGTGCGATCAGCGCGTCGTACTGGGAGTTCCTTCCCGTCCCCCCATTCAGGCCGTCGCCGCTCACGCTGAACCAGAGGCTGCCGTCGAACACGGAGATTCCAAGGACGTCGACCGACAGTGACCCCACGGTGTAAACGAAGAAGTTGGGCGAGACAATGAGACAGCCTTCCAGTTCCGCCTCAGCGGAGAACAGCCCGGCAAGGAAGCTGCCCTTCAGGTCCACCGAGGCGTAGGCACCCAGGGTGGAATCCGGCTCGTAGTACCAGAACATCCCCGTCATGGAGACAGACCCCGAGACAATCCCGAGATCAATGCCGGCGCCCACTGTCGCCTGCACCATGAAGCCGGGAGTCCCGACGAACATCTCACCCTGGGCGATGTTGATCCCTATCACGCTCACCTGCATGTTGCCGTCGATTCCCCAGACTCCGGGATAGAAGTAGAAATCGAGATCTCCGGTGCCGCTGACCAGCTGGCTGTCAGGCGACGGGAAGCCCATCTCAGCCGTTATCTTCCCCTCCGCGTAGGCTGGGTTCCATGAAACTGCCAGATATACTTTCCCGTCCGCAATTCCATCGAGCAGGTTCACCTCCGCGTCCAGGTTGAAGTAGCTGGAGGTGATGGTCATGAGCGCCCTGCCGCTCACGAGGTCCTTTTCCGCAACGGAGAAGCCGCCCAGCACCATCAGCGCGAAGGACTGGCTGTTGGAAGCGCCGCCCGGCCGGCGCGGTGATCGTGTCGTTCAGCTCGGGACGCTGGAAGTTGGCGATCTTGCGCACGAGGGCGATGTCGTCGTCGCTGGGGTTGATGAAAAACCCGCCGCCGAGCTCGTCCAGGAATACCCCCGGCCCAACGGGAACTTCGATCCCGGATACGATCACGAACAGGCCGAAGGACGGCTTGCCGTTGAGCGTGCCGACCTTCCCCACCGCGTCCGCCTCTACGCCCAGGCTGGAAAGGCTCAGGGAGCCTGCAAACTGGAAGGAGAGCGGCGATGGGGAGTACTCCATGTCTGCCTTCACGTCCAGAGCGTCCGAAACCGAAAGCTTCGCGTTTCGGACAACGAAGCCCGTGCCGCCCCCGTAATTTTGCGTCAACGTGTAGACGGTGAGCTCGTCGAACCCGCCGCTCATGACGGAGTCGGAGCCGGAGCCCAGGGTGATGCTTGCGCCCTTCATGGAGAAGTAGCTGGCCACGTTGATGGTGCCGGACTGCTTGTTCGGGGTCATGTTTTCCCCGGAACCTGTGCTCGCGTTCTGGTCCAGCGAGATCGTTGTGGGCGTGTTGCTCCAACCGACGGAATCCACCTCGATCGAGACGGCATCCAGGACCGAAAGCTTCCCCCCGCCGCCGGCGGAAACCGCTGCGCCGATGTCTGAAATCGTCCCGTCCAGCCCGATTTTCAGGTTGTCGAAGTTGATGCCGCCCGAGATCCCATCCAGGCCCACGGCGATGGAGCCGGTGATAACGAGAGCGAATGGAGAGGGATCGATCGAAATGCTGCTGAACGTGAGATCAACCGGCCCGAGTGACAACTGCTCGTTCTTGAGCACCTCGATGTGGCCGGGCGTGGGCCACGTGACGTTGCCCGAGAAGTCGAAGACGATCCCGTTCTGCAGCTTCCCGCTGTTGTCCAGGTCCCCGAAGCTGATCCGTCTGTTGTCGTCGCTCGGGCTCCCCCCTCCCTGCATGGACAGCTTGAGGTAGAGGTCCACGGCGAGGGAGACCTGGCTGTGATCCATGTCCAGTACGCCGTTCGCCATCGACAGATCGAGGGAGAGATACGTGAGGTTCAGTGTTGCCAGCCCGAGGTCCCACGCGGTGGAATCCGAATTGCCGGGCAGCGAATGGCCGTTCTTGATCTTGTTGATGGCAGCCACGCTCAGTGAGCCGTTCCCCGAGGTGTCAATCGTGAAAGAAACGGGGACGTCCCCTGTCTTGTCCAGCGGCGCGGGCAGGTTGGAGAGTTTCCCGGAGAGAGTCAAGCTGAGCTTGCTGGAGGCCACGCTGATACCGATCTTGTCGAAGGAAAGGCTCTTCGGGATCAGCTCGAAAGGCTGCGAGAGATTGATGGTCCCGTCCAGGCTGCCGTCCGTGTAGAAGCGCAGGTCGGTATTGCTGAAGGTAGCAAGGTCCTTCTGATTGTCGTTGGTCCCCTGCTTTTCATCCATGCTGATGCCGCCCGAGATGCCGATGTAGTATCCCTTGCCGCCGTCCGCCTTGCCGAAAGCGATGGCCTTGTTTTCGTCCGTTGATCCTCCGTTGATGTCGTGGACGGAGAAAGTCATCCCGAAAAGCGTGAAGGAAAGGGCATGGGCCTGATCGATGGAAAGGTTGATGTTGGAAATGCCCGTGGCGTCGAGGACCATGTTCTGGGCCGTGAAAAGGTCCTGGGCGGCGTCCGGGATGGCGACTGCCGCGTCTATGCTGAGGTGATCCGATGCCTTGCCGAAGTCGAAGGCGATCTTCTTGATCTTGAGGTAGCCGCCGGCAAAGTCAGTGAGGGATGAGTCCCCGCTTGCGTCGATCTCCGCGGTACCTCCCATGATCTGCGGCGGGTTGGAATTGTCGAACATGCGAACGACAACGCTCGTCACCTTGAAGCCCGGAATACTCACGCTGCCAAGGCTCAAAAGATTCAGAGTAGCGTCGCCCGTGAACGTGTAGTCCGTGTAGCCGGACCCCGAAACCGCGGACGCGGTTCCCGTGAGCCCCGTCAGCTGTGCAACCCCCTTGATGAGGTCCAGTGAGGTCGGGGGGAAAGAAGGCGGCGTGGAGCTCACCGTGTAGGTGGTCTGCGCGCTCATGCTCACCGGCGAGGTGATCTGCACCTGCACGGTGTGGCTTCCTGCAACAGACGTAGGCAGATTGCCCAGGACGTCGAAGACCGTGTTGCCGGAGACGCTCACCGAGAAGGCGGGAGTGCTGGACCACGACGTGGAGCCGTCCACCAGGACCTGGCCGATCACCGTGCCGGTGCCCGTGGCAGTCAGGTGGACCCGTGCATTCTTGACCGTGTCATTGAGATTGTAGGGAGACGCGGGGATCTCCAGGGAAACGCCGACCAGGGTCAGCGTGGAGGGAGGGGCGCTTAGGACAAAGGTCGGAATAGTCACGGAGGCCAGCACGTCATTTCCGTATCCATCCTTGCCGCGAACGGTCAGGATGAGGTCGAAGCTTCCGCTCTGCGCGCCCCCCAGAGTCTTGCTTCGCTGGAGGACGGAGAGCATGACGGACCTGCTGATGGCCTGGTCCGTGCCAGCGGGCAGGCTCATCGGAAGACTCTCCCAGGCGCCGTCCTCGCGGGGCCATGAAGAGTAGGCCCGGCTCTCGCGGATGTCGGTGACGTTCACCGAGCCACCCCGGGCCGCAATGTCCAGGCTGAGGGTCTCCAGGGTGTCCGTCCCGCCGAAGCTCAAGCTCGAAGGGCTGGCCGTGAGCGCAAGCGTGGCACCCAGTACGTTGATGCTCACGGGGCTCGTGGAAGCAGTGCCGGTGACTCCCAGCGTGTCGGTGCCGGTTACCGTAAAGGTGTACCTGGCGCCGTTGTCGCCGGTGAAGCTGGCCGAGGTCAACTGAGTATGCGACAACCACGGGCGGGCAGGCCCCCCGTTGATGGTGTACTGCACGTCGTAGTGATCTATTCCCACCGGGGAGGTGGCGGACCAGGATACCGTGAAGGTCGCCTTCGTGCTGATGGCTCCGCTGGAGGCGCTGATGTTGGCCGGAAGGGGCGCAAAATCGACAGTGAAGGGAGGCGAACGAACCCAATGAGAGAACTGGGGTAGTCCGGTTGAACCCAGAACGCCCGACGACTGCACCCATACGTAATAGGTCTGGCCGTTCGTGAAAGGAATGCCGGGCACGGATATCGAAGTCTGCGGTGGAGAGGTAGTGCCGCTAGCAACCGCGGAAAAGGGGACAGGTGGAATCTGAGTCGGATTCTGATTGATCACCCAGTAGTATAAAAACGGCGAGACAAGAGAGCCGAAATTCGAGGCTCCCCAGTTTGCCTGGAACTGCGATGAGCTTGTCCAGACGTTCTGGCTCATCAGGCCGGAGCCGACGTTGACCGGGACAGGATCCGTCGGCGTCTGTGCCGAGAGGGGCGCGGCGAGAGCAAGGAAGAATAGCGCGGGAAGAAGGAGAGCAACTTTCCTGATGAAGGCCGTTCGACGTTTGCCGCCGAACGTCCCGGCGCCTTCCATGCGGCATAAGATAGTAAAACAAGAGTAACAATGGAAACAATTTTGTCACGGAAAAGGGAGGCTATTTCCCGGACTCTATCTCGGAGGCCCGGGCAAGGTGCTTGTCCGCATCTACCGGGAGCCCGAGGCCCGCCTCGATCTTGGCAAGCTCCCGAAAAAGCACCGCGTTACGGGTTTCTCGATAGCTCACGTCCAGGAGAATCTGTCGCAGCGCGCCTTCCCGGCCCGTGTACAACCGCTCCAGCGCCGAGTAGAGGTCCGCGGAGGCCGGCTCGATCTCCCGGGCCCTGCGATACGCGGCAATCGCCTGGTCCTCATCTCCCAGCTTCTCGAAAGCAAGCCCTGCCCCTGCCTGTGCTTCCTCGTCCAGCGGGTGGTCCTTCAGGATGCCCTGCCACGCCGTCAGGGCATCCTGCCACCTGCCCTTTTCCTGGTCGAGCCTGCCCAGGGCCGCCAGGAGATCCACGCTCCCCGGGTACCAGGACTGCAGCCGGCCAAGATCTTCCTCAAAGAGGGAATCCCCGTCGATCTCCCGAAGGAGCGTAAGTGAGGACACCAGAGTCGCGCGGACGTCCTGGATCTTGCTGGTGAGCAGCTTCGCACCGCGCATATCGTTCGCGCTGCCTTGCTTCCCGAGGGCCTGGGATGCGCTGAGCTGGAGACTGGAGATGAGATGGACCGCCCTGCCGACTGCGTCGTGGAGGAGAAAGCGGTCGCGGCGCTCTTTGCCCATTCGAAGGTAGGGAAGAGGGTCCTGACTCCCCTTCTCAACGGCCTGGAGGAAAACCTGCGATGCCTCCTGCGTTTTTCCCTGCTGCTCCAGCAGCCGCGCCTTTGCGGCATAGGGCTCGGGATCCGCGGGCTGGACTTCGATGAGCCGGTCAAGGATGGGCTGCATCGCCGCGGTATCCCCCTGGCGATTTCGAACCAGGAAAAGCATCTTGAGAAGCTCGACGTCTCTCGGAGAAACGGCGAGCCCCTTTTCCAGCCACTCCGCCGAAGCCGCAAGGTTCCCCTTCTGGAGCTGCAGGATGCCCAGGTCGCGAAGCGCAGGCACGGAACGCGGGTCAAGCAGGATTGCATTGGCAAAAGCCTTCTCCGCGTCATCGACCTTGCCCTGCCCAAAGAGCTCCACTCCGTAGTTGCTGAGCGATGCCACCATCCCGGCAACGGCATTCCGGTCCGCCGGGTCGAGGCTGTGCGCTTCCCGGAACGCTTCGAGGGCTTCCGCGAACCGTTTCCTGGCAAAAGCCAGGTTGCCCTGGGCATCCAGCAGCAAAGCGGTGTGCGGCGTCATCAGGGCCGCCGTATCGAGGGCCGTTGCGGCCCTGTCCAGCTGGTTGAGCTCCGTATAGCACATGCCGAGCAGAATGAGATCCGAAGGCAGGGGGTCCCCGCGTGCCGTGACCCTCTCCAGAATTGCGGCGGCGTCGGAGAACTTCTTCTGTTCGAACAAAAGGTGCGCCTGCTTCGATTCTTCCGTAAGCGCCTGCGCGCTCGCCGCTGACAGCGGAATCAGGATCACGAAAAGCGCAATAATCGATCTCATGGCGGCCTCTGCATAGGATACCGCTGAACCTTCCGCGGCGGCGACAGGCGCGAACGCCGCAACCTATTGCCACGTCCGGCGAATGTCCCTATAGTGCGTCCCTGAAGAGCCGTGAGACAAGCGTCGTAAAGGGAGGACAGCCGGGTATCATGACTCAATTCAGAAACAGGATTCTGTTTCTTGGCTACGGCGCGGTGGCCGAATGCACTCTCCCCATCCTTTTCCGCCATCTCGAAGCAGACCCTCGGAACCTGACCATCATGGACTTCGAAGACCGTGCGCCCCGGCTCCGCGAGTGGACCGCCCGGGGGGCAACCGTCGTTCGAAGCCGGGTGACCCCGGAGAACCTGGGCTCCATGCTGGGGAAGTATGCGTCACAGGGAGACTTGGTCGTCGACCTGGCCTGGAACATCGATGCCGGGGACATCCTGCAATGGTGCCACGATCACGGGGTGATGTACGTCAACACCTCAACGGAGGTGTGGGATCCTTATGCGCAGAGCGGCGCGGCGTATCCCACGGAGAGGACGCTGTACTGGCGGCACATGAGGCTCCGTGAGAGGACGGGACGCTGGAAGCAGCCGGGGCCCACCGCCGTGATAGAGCATGGAGCCAACCCGGGGCTGATCTCGCATTTCACCAAGCAGGGACTCATCGACATCGCGGAGGCTGTTCTCTCCGAGGGCAAGGCAAGCGGCCCGGACGCGGAGGCCATTCGGCAGCCCATGGAGGCGCGGAGCTTCAATCAGCTTGCCCGGGCCCTGGGAGTGAAAGTCATCCATTGCAGTGAGCGCGACACCCAGCTTGTCGGCGCTCCCAAGGCCGTGGATGAGTTCGTGAACACATGGAGCATCGAGGGATTCCGTGAAGAGGGCACCACCACCGCGGAAATGGGATGGGGAACGCACGAAAAGTGGCTTCCGCCGCTGGCTTTCACGCATTCCTCGGGCCCGCGCAACCAGATCTGCCTTGCCCGAATGGGGATGAATACATGGGTGCGCTCATGGGTGCCCGGCGGGCCCATCCACGGCATGGTGATACGGCACGGAGAGGCGTTCACGATCTCGGAACGGCTGACGGTGGAAGAGGGAGGCAACGCGGTCTACCGGCCCACTGTCCATTACGCCTACTGCCCATGCGACAGCGCAATCGCCTCCCTGACCGAGTTGCGGGGCAACAACTACAAGCTCCAGTCGCGGCTGAGGATTGCCACGGATGAGATAACGAGCGGCAGCGACGCCCTGGGGGCCCTGCTCATGGGCCATGCCTTCACTTCCTGGTGGATCGGAAGCGACCTGAGCATCGAAGAATCGCGCCGGCTCCTGCCCCACCAGAACGCCACAACCATGCAGGTGGCCATTTCCGTGGTGGCGGCCGTCACCTGGATGATCCAAAACCCCCTGTGCGGAGTGCATCTGCCCGACGATCTTCCGCACGACGCCGTTCTGGAAATAGCCCGCCCGTATCTCGGCGCGTTCATCTCCACCCCGTCTGACTGGACCCCGCTGAAAGACCTCCCCCGGGCTTTCCAGGGATATGACCACGCCGATTTCGATCTTGCGGATGCCTGGCAATTCAAGAATTTCCTTGTAAAGGAAGGAGATTGACAGATGGAGGACTGCTCATGATCTCCCTTGACAGGCTGCAGGAGCTTGCCCGAGAGCACGGCACTCCCCTTTTTGTCGTGGATCACGATGAGATCCGAAAGAGCTATCGAACCTTTCGGGAGCATCTCCCGCGCGTGCAGGCCTATTTCGCCGTGAAAGCCAACCCCGACCCCGCAATCGTTCGCACGCTGTTCGAGGAGGGAGGAAGCTTCGACGTCGCCTCCCTGCCGGAGTTCATGATCGTCTACGACAATATCAAGGACATGCCTGCCGCGAAGCGCCAGGACTGGATCTGGGACAAGATCATCTACGCAAATCCCACGAAGACCCCGCAGACCCTGGCAAAGCTGGATCAGTACAAGCCCCTGGTGACGTTCGACAACAGCGACGAGATCCAGAAGATCAGGGAACATGCTCCCCATGCGGGGCTGGCCCTCAGGCTGCGCGTCCCGAATACGGGCGCCATGGTCGAGCTTTCGTCGAAGTTCGGGGCCTCCCCGGGGGAGGCGGTGGACCTCATCCTGGAGGCAAGTCGCGCGGGGCTCACGGTTGAGGGAATCAGCTTCCACGTAGGCAGCCAGACGACGAATTTCGCCAACTACGTGCAGGCCCTCAATCTCACGGCGGACGTCTTCAAGGAAGCCCAGGACAGAGGCTACACGGCCATGAACCTTGTGGACATAGGGGGCGGCTTCCCGGTCCCCTATAATGAGACCGTGAAGCCGTTCCATGAGCTGGCTGCCATCGTCAACTCGGAGCTGGACCGGCTGTTCCCCGCGCAGATCGAGATCCTTGCCGAGCCTGGCCGGTTCCTTGTTGCCTCCTCAGGGTACGCAATCTCTGAGGTGATAGGCACTGCCGTCCGGGACGGCAAGAAATGCTACTATATAAACGACGGTGTCTATCACACCTACTCCGGCATCATTTTCGATCACTGCCAGTACCCCGTGAAATCGTTCAAGACCGGCCCCACCCAGATCAGCGCCGTCTTCGGGCCCACCTGCGATGCGCTTGACGTGATCTCGGTGGCGGAGAACCTCCCCAGCCTGAACCGGGGGGACCTCGTCTACAGCGACATGATCGGCGCCTACAGCCATGCGTCGGCAACCTACTTCAACGGCTTCCCCCCCGCAAAGGTGGTTCACGTCAATCAGTGAGGGCGGGCGGCGCGCAACGCGGAATCGTTCGCCTGGATCATGCGCTCGCACAGGGAGTTGAACTCCTGGTCGATGGTTTGGCGCTCGGGGTGCCTCTCGAACCACTGGATCGAATCCCGCACGCCTTGCGCAAAGGGAACCGTGGCCACATAGCCGGGCACGAACGTCTTGATCTTCGTGTTGTCGAACACGCCGCACTGGGCCTTGTCCCCGGTCAGGTTCCCCAGGTCATCCGGGTTGAAGGCCACGATGAAATCGGATGCAAGGTGCACGATGTCCGGCTGTACCCCTGCCGCGGCGCCGATGAGGCCATAGATCTGGTTCCACGTGAACACCTCGTCCGAGGTGATGTGGAACGCGTGCCCGATGGCCCGCACGTTCCCCATCAAGCCGACAAACCCCTTGGCCAGGTCGGAGTTGTGCGTTATGGTCCAGAGCGATGTCCCGTCACCGGGAACCACGATCTTCCTGCCGCGCCTCATGCGGTCCACGAGCGTCCAGGGGTGATTCCAGCTTCCCACGGCCGCAGGGATCTGAGTCACACCGTACGTAAGACTGGGGCGGATGATCGTCACCGGGAATCCCCTTTCACGATACTCGCGCATCAGGAGATCCTCACAGGCAATCTTGTCCCGGCTGTACTGCCAGTAGGGATTGGCAAGGGGCGTCGACTCGGTGATCAGGTAGTGGGCAGGGGGCTTCTGGTAGGCGCTGGCCGAGCTGATGAAAAAGAACTGACCGGCGCTCCCCGCGAACAATTCGATGTCCCGTGCCGCCTGGTCGGGAGTGTAGGCAATCCAGTCCGCAACCACGTCGAAGCTCTTGCCCCGCAACGCCTTTTTGACCGCCGCAGGGTCCCCGATGTCGGCGACAATCTGCTGCGCGCCCGGGGGAAAAAACTCCCCGCGCTGGCCCCGGTTCAGCAGCGTGAGATCGATTCCCCGCTCAACGGAAAGGCGGGAAACCGCTGAGCTGATCAGTCCGGTGCCGCCGATGAATAGCGCTTTCATATGCGCAGGATAGCACTATTTTTCCCGGCGTGGTACTATTTTTGGAACACGTGTTCCGTTCGGAGGGAGGCAATCCTTTGGCCGGCCGCGGCCGCTCCAAACCAGGCAAGCGCAGCGCCAAGCTCCGCAAGATCGACAGCGTGGACATTGCCCGGCTGGTGGGCGTGGCGCGCAGCACGGTCAGCAAGGCCCTCAACGGGTACCCCTACATCGCCGCGGAGACGCGAAAGCGGATCCTGCAGGCGGTCCAGACCTACCAGTATTACCCCAACCACTCCGCCCAGATCCTGGCGGGAAAACGGACCGATACCCTGGGGCTGTTCTTCTTCAACGCCGGTCATTTCTCGGAGGACGTGCTGGCGGATTTCATGATCTCCAGCGCCATCGAGAACGCGGCGGCCCTCGGGTACCACACCCTTGCATACGTGATCCGAAACCCGCAGGACAGCGCCACGCGCGGCGCGCTCATGGAGGCTTTCTACCAGCGACGGATCGGGGCCGGGTTGTTCATCGGGGCCAGGAACCGGGAACCGATCCTCGAGCGGCTCGTTGAAGACGGGCACATTGTGGGCGTGTTCGACCAGCGGCCGCCTGCCCGCCCCCAGCCCAACCGGGTGGTGGCGAACTTCGATGACGCGCGCACGGCCAGGCTGGTCATCGACTACCTCGCATCCCAGGGGCATCGGCAGATCGGCATCATAAACGGGGACCGCCTGCGCAACGCGGGGCGGATGAAATATCGCGGGTTCCTTGCCGGCATGCGGGCCAATGGCCTGACAGTCAAGGACGCGTGGATGATGGACGGGGACTTCCAGAGTGAGGGCGGCTACCAGGCCATGAAGACGCTTCTGGCCGCGGAGAAACGCCTGCCCACCGCCGTTGCCACGGTGAACGACAACACGGCGTTCGGTGCCATGCGGGCCATCGCGGAGTCCGGGCTGCGTATACCGGATGACATTTCTATCGTCGGAATCGACGGTCATCCCTTCTGCCCGTACGCGCGGCCTCCGCTGACCACGTTCGAGTACGACTTTCAGGAGATGATGCGGGGACTGATCTCAGCCGTCATTGGCGTGGTATCGGGCAACCCGGACGGGGTGGCCCTCAGCCAGGTCTACCTGGCCCGGCTGGTGGAACGGCAATCCTGCAGGCGCATCGGTTCGCGCTGAGCCGCCTCAGCCCCTTCCCCGATAATCCTGTGCCCGAAATGTCGTGCCCGTGGGGCCGTCACTGGCCAGCAGGGCGGGCACAATCGCGCCCGGCAGCACCGTTTCAACCTCGAGCTCGGCGTCCGGCCCCGCCATGTCCGTCTTGAGCCAGCCGGGATCCAGCGTGTTGACCAGCACCCCTGTCCCACGCAGCTCGAACGCCAGGTCCTGGGTAAACTTGTTCACAGCCGCCTTCGACACGCTGTACGGCGACAGCTGCGGCTTGTCCCTGATCCCCGAGGTGAGGTTGACAATCCTGCCGTACCCGCGATCCCTCATGCCCCCGGCAAAAGCCGTGCTCAGGAGCACCATGCTGAAGAGGTTGACCTGGAATACAGCCTTCCATTCATCGATGGAGGTATCCCAGATCTCCTTCCAGTCCCCCTGGATGGCGGCGTTGTTGTAGAGGATGTCCACGCCGGTGTGGAGGCTCATGACGGCCTTGATCAGGTTTTCTGCTTCTTCCAGCCGGGACAGGTCGCCTTCCACCGAGCCCGTCTCAACCCCGTACCGCTCCAAAGCGGCGAGAGTGCCGCGATTATGATCACGCTGCCTGCCGTGCACGATGAGGTTGGCGCCTTCCCGGGCAAGCCCAATGGCGATCTGACGCCCGATCCCTCGCGACGAGCCCGTGACAAGACACCATTTCCCCGCCAGCCGTCCCGTCACTCAGATCTCCGGGGGGCCGTATGTGTAGGACACAAGCGCCACGGACCTGCCGTCAGGGCTCCACGAGGGAACGTTCATGGTTCCCTGGCCTCCGTACAGGTGCGCCAGCACCCGGACCTTCCCGCTTTCCAGGTCCTGCTCTCGGACCATGACGCGCTGGTTTCTGGGATGGCTGTTGGCAGGCACGGTTGGCGGATAGGAGACATAGAGGATCCGGCTTCCGTCAGGAGAGACATGCGCAAACCAGTCGTTGTAGTCGTCGAAGCTTACCTGCTGCTGGCCGGTTCCGTCAGGCCTCATCCGCCAGATTTTCATGTGGCCCGAACGGGCGGAGTTGAAGTAGACATGAGCGCCGTCGGGACTGTATTCAGGGCCGTCGTCGAGGCTGGGGTCCGTGGTCAGCCTGACTTCCTTTCCCCCCCGTGCGCCAATGGCCCAGACGTCGTAGTTTCCGTCGCGTTCGGCGCAATAGACCAGCGTGGAGCCATCAGGCGACCATCCGTGCCAGTAGGAAGGGGCCTGGTCGGTGATCTTCACCGGCTCTCCGCCATCGATGCCGACGACATAAATTTGCGAGCCTGCTTTTCTCCCCGGCTGCTCCGTGTAGCTGGACAGGGCAACCAGTTTCCCGTCGAAGGAAATGCCATGATCGTTGTTGTTGGCCCGGACGCTGCCGGTATCAAGGACTTTCGGCTCCGCATCCGCCAGGGGGAGCTTGTAGATCCTGCTCTCCTGGTTGTACAGAACGTACGTGCCGTCGCGCGACCAGTTGGGCGCTTCGAAGTGCCGGGCGCTCGTGTAGATGATCCTGCGCAAGCCGGTTTCAACCTCCAGCAGCTCCAGCCTGCTGGGTGAAGGGTTTTTATCGCCGTCTATTCCCTCAGCCGCGGGCACGTCGAATCGGACGTTGCGGAATACGGCGGTCTCCGCCACCGTGATCTCATGCGAGCAGACGAAGATGCCGGCCAGTATCTCCGCGGGGAGATCCATGGTGATCCTTCCCGTCTCCGCAAGGGCCTCCCCCGGCCTGGCGGCCCGCATGACCACGGTTTTGCCTGCTCGTTCCAGCTGGACCACCTCCGGGGCGGTCATTGACGCCTTCACTTCCAGAGTCTCGGCGCCCCGGGCCTCGCGATACTGCAGGGAGGTGAGGCCGTCCCCGTGAATGGCCGCGTCCGCGTACAGGGAATCCCCGTCAAGGCACTGGCGGAACATGATGCCCCACTTGCGATGCGCATTGACCCCCGACCCCTTGAACGCGCCTTCGACGGTCAGGATGAAATCCCCGCTTGTCTTGCGGGCGGCGAAGTGGAACTCATCCGATGAGGCCCACATGTTGCCGCCGCCGCCCGTGACCGTGTAGGTCTGCCCGCGCGCGTCGTACCTCGAGAGTCCGGGAACGCGCTGCGTGCCGACATCCTGGATGATGTCGAACGCTCCTTCCCTGGGTCTGGCCATTCTGTGCTCCTGCCCGGGCCCCGGGAGGCCTTTGCGGCCCCCCGGAAGCCCGAAGATCGATTGCTTCCTGGGACGATTATTTCCCGAGAATCTCGTCGTATTTCTGCTGAAGGTCTTTGATGTACTCATCAGCAGACATGGTTGGCGTGTTCCAGAACTGATCCGTGATGTCCTCATACGCGCCGGCGAAATCGTTGTCCATGGTGATATTCCTGACCGGGTGCCCGAACCTTGGGTTGTTCAGGGCGGCCAGCACCCCCTTGGCATACTTGTCGATGCCCACGGAGGCATCCAGCCGCACCGGAGTGCTGCCTTTGATCACGCTGAACCTCTCGGTGATGTCCTTCTGGAGCATGATCTTGAAAAAGGCTTCCTCCGAGCTCTTCTTGACGTCCGTGGACGGCTTGAGGAACGTCTCCTCATCAATTGTCACCTGGACGCCCTTGGAGCCGGGCGGGAACATTGCGTCATAGTCTACGCCCATTTTCTTGCCGGCAGCGTTGAACTCCCCCTTCATCCAGTCTCCGTGAAACTGCATCAGGGCGTCCCCCCGGATGACCATTGCCGTGGTGTCGTTCCAGTTGCGGTTCGCGCTGCCCGGATCCGCTTCCTGCTGGATTCTGCGGAACAAGGCAAGAGCCTTCCTCATGTCAGGGGAATCGAAAGCCGCCTTGTCGGGGTGCAGCCCGAAAATCCTGTCATACAGATCGCCGGAATAGTAGACAATGCAGGAGCCCAGAAGATAATCCTCCTGCCATTTCTGGGCGCCGATGGCAAGCGGAATGATTCCGGCTTTCCTGATTTTCGGGAAGTCGGCAAACATATCGTCCAGGTTCTTCCAGGATCGGGGATTGACGCCGGCCTTTTTAGCTGCGGCGGTGTTCCAGAATATCGTGCCGACGATATGGATGGTCAGGGGGGCGCTCACCACCCTGCCGTCCACCATCATGACATCCTTGACAGCCTGCGGCAGAAACTTGTCCACGTGCAGGGAGTTGTAGTAGTCGGTGAGGTCGGCAAGCATTCCCCGCTTGATCAGGTCACGGCGAAGGTTCACGTTGTTTTCAATAAAAACGTCGGGCGGGTTGCCGCCGGTGAGCATGTTGATCAAAGGGATGCTTGCTCCGGTGTCATGGGCAATCGTGATATCGTTCCACGTCCCGCCCTCTTTCTGGAACTCTGTCCTGATGACATTCAACGCCCCGATCTCCGCGTCCGCGGACCAGTTGTTGAATACCAGCAGGGCACCGAGCGGTTTGGCCTGCGCAAAGCTCGAAGCGCCGAAAATGGCCAGAAACACGAGAGAGACGGCAAAGGCTTTCTTCATGGTTCCCTCCTTGCAGGAGCACGGATCACTTGAACCGGCCGACGGCCGGCAGAGCAGTACTACAATCACAATCTGAGGGCGCTTCCCCCGTCGAAGATGGATATCGTGGAAAAGTCGATGGAAAGCCGCAGGTCCTCATCCGACTTCACTCCCGGGAGCTCCATCGGATTGAGGCTTGCCACGACATCCGACTTCCCCAGCCGGCAATAGCAGAGCACGTTCGCGCCCAGCGGCTCGATGAGATTCAGCCTCATGACGTACGGGACAGCGCCCTCCACCGGCCTTCGAAACACCTCAGGGCGCAGGCCCAGGATCACCCTCTGCGCCTCCGCGGGTCGCACGGCGAACTGGTAGGCCGATACGTCGAAGTCGATCCCGTCGTCCGTGGTGACCAGGGTCCGGGAGTCATGCCGGGCAATTCGCCCGGGAACAAGATTCATGGATGGAGAGCCGATGAAGTTGGCCACGAAGGTGTTCTCGGGACGCGCATAGAGGTCGTCCGGGGTGGAGACCTGGGAGAACTTCCCTTCGTTCATCACCGCGATCCTTGTGGCCAGGGTCATTGCCTCCACCTGGTCGTGGGTGACATAGATGAACGTGCTCTTGATGGTCTTATGCAGCTTCTTCAATTCAACGCGCATTTCCGTCCTCAGCTTGGCATCCAGGTTGGAGAGGGGCTCGTCGAAAAGGCAGACGGCGGCGTCCCGGACCAGGGCGCGGCCAATTGCCGCCCGCTGGCGCTGTCCGCCGGACAGGGTCACCGGCCTTCGGTCCAGGAGCTCGGAGATCTGCAGGAGCTCGGCGGTTTCCCGCACTTTCCGGTCGATGTACGCCCTGCCCTTGCGCTTCATGCGCAGGCAGAAGGCCATGTTGCCGTAGACGGTCTTGGTGGGGTACAGGGCGTAGGACTGGAACACCATGGCGATGTCCCGCTCACTGGGGTCTTTGTTCGTCACGTCCCTTCCACCGATCTCGATCCTCCCGCCCTCGATGTCCAGGAGCCCTGCGATGCAGTTGAGCAGCGTCGTCTTCCCGCAGCCGGAGGGCCCCAGGAGCACAAGGAACTCCCCCGAATCTATTTCCAGGCTCAGATCCTTGAGAACGTGGTTCCTTCCCTGGTAAACCTTGTCCAGATGCTTTACCGCGACCTGTGACATGCGGTGGGCTCCTTATCCCTTCAACGCGCCGGCAGTAATGCCGCGGATGAACAATTTCCCCGATAGGAAGTAGATGGCCAGCGGCGGGATCGCGGTCAGAATTGCCGCTGCCATGTAGACGTTGTAGACCCGGACCCCTGTCTGGGTTTGCGTGATGTTATTCAGGTTGACCGTCATGGGGTACGCCTGCACGTTGGCGAACGTCAGGCCCACCAGGAAATCGTTCCAGATTCCGGTGACCTGCAGGATTGCAACTACGATCATGATGTTGGATGAAAGCGGCAGGACCACGTGGAAGAATGTGCCGAGGAAGCGCCCGCCGTCCACGCGGGAGGCCTTGATGAGGTCAGTCGGGATGGAGGAGAAAAAGTTCTTGAAGATCATCGTCAGGATGGGGACTGCCAGGATGGTGTGCACCACGGAGACGCCGAAAGACGTGTTGTAGAGCTTGACCCACGAGGTCATTTTGATGAGCGGGTACATGATGATCTGGAACGGGACGAATGCGCAGACAAGCAGGCACGCCAGGAGCATTCCCCCTCCCTTCACGTTCCAGCACGCCAGCGCATATCCGCAGATGGAGGTGATGGCCACCGACATGAGCAGGCTGGGTATCAGGATGCGAACCGAGTTCAGGAAACCCGACTTGAGCCCCTTGTTCAGAAAGCCGCTGGCAGCCTTGTTCCATGCGATGTCCCACGCGGCAAGGCTGGGCGCCTGAGGAAGCGCGAAGATATGCCCCATGCGGATCTCATCCATGGACTTGAGGGAAGTCACGATCATCACGTACAGGGGCATGGCGAACATGACGGCGAAGGCAATTAAAACCAGGTATCCCGCCACCTTGGCGGCCGGATTCTTCAAAGGGATCCGGTTGGGAGACGTCATCACGTTTCTTATCTCGGGCGCCATGCGCATTCCGCTATTTCCTTTTTTTCAAGATGAGGTTGACGATTCCTATGGGGACCATGCATGCCACGACAAGGAGAAGCAGGATCGTGGATCCAGAGGCGCCCACGGCGATGTTCTGACGGAAGATGTACATGAATACGATGTAGTACGAGGGAAGCTCCGAGTGGCCGCCCGGGCCGCCGTTGGTCATTGAAACTATGATGTCGTACGCCTTCACCGCTCCGATGGACAAAAGCACGAAAGCCGTCAGGAAAGTGAATCGCATCATCGGAATGACCACTTCGATGTACATCCGAAGCTTCGATATTCCGTCGATCCTGCCTGCCTGCCAGATCTCACCGTCTATCCCCTTGATTCCTGAGGCGCACAGCACCATGTAGAAGCCCGTGCTCTGCCAGACAGCGGCCAGGATGAGGGCATACATGACCTTTTTTTCGTCGCCGACCCAGTTGAAATTGAAGTTCTTCAGCCCCAGGTCGCGGAAGAACTGCTGAAGGCCCATGGAAGGGTTGAACAGCCACTGCCAGACCAGTCCTGTGATGATCAGGGAAACGGCCAGGGGATAGAGGTAGACTGTCCTGAAAACCCTTTCACCGACGGTCTTTCCATCAAGCAAAACGGCAAGGATGAAACCCAGGACAATGCTTCCAAGGCTGCCGAAGACGAATATCAGGAGGTTGTGCAGGGAGAGAACCCACAGGTCGTCGTTGAACAGCCGCGCGTACTGGTGCAGGCCGACGAACGTCATGTCGGGGAATATCTTGCTGGCGGTGAAGGACATGACCATTGACCAGATGGTCGATCCCAGGTAGAAGCACAAGGCGACAATCAGCACAGGCAGGACCGCGATGGAGGCCGCATGCTTGTGGATGAAGCTGCTTCGGAACGCGCGTTCCGATGCCGGCTGTTCTTCAGCCTTCTCCATCATGGCGCCACATCATACCATGAATATCCGGCTTTTCAAGGACGAGTTTCAAGGAAAAGATCCAGGGGCGACCTCGCGATTTTCTTCACGCGCCGCCGGGCAATCCGCGTATTTTCTCACGACTGCTTTTACACGTACTTGTTGTAATTCTTCAGCATGATGAAGCTTTCCGAGGCAAGGATCCCCTCAATGGAGGAGAGCTCCTCCGTCAGAAAGCGCACGAGTCCGCGGTTGGAATCCAGGAGCACCTCGGCAATCAGGTCATAGCGCCCGGAGGCAATGGAGACGGACAGGACGTTCTCCAGCCGGGCAAGCTCCTCCGCCTTTCGTTCCAGCAGCTTCGACTCCGCCACCCGGACCGCCACGATCACAAGCTGCTTGTTGGAAAGGACGTCGGGGTTGATGAGAGCCCGGATCTGGAGGATGCCCGCCTCCTTGAGACGCTTGAGGCGGGCCCTCACCGTTCCTTCGGATACTCCGAGCTTGCGGGCGATGGTGTTGTTGGGAACAGCGCCCGTCTTGAGAATCGAGATGATCTTCCAGTCAGTATCGTCGGGCTGCATGACCTCTTACAGGAGCGTACCGGCGGAAGTGTAGGCAAGGTCGAACGCTTTCGCGACCGCGGGGAACGTGCAGCTGCCCTGATAGACGTTCAGGCCCTGCATCAGGTCGGGGTTCTTCCGGCAAGCCTCTTCCAGCCCCATGTCAGCAATGGTCAACCCGTAGGAAAGCGTGCTGCTCGTCAAGGCAAGAGTGCTTGTCAGCGCAACCGCGCCGGGCATGTTGGCCACGCAGTAGTGCACAACTCCGTCCACCTCGTACACCGGGTTGTCGTGGGTTGTCGGATGAGTGGTCTCGACGCATCCCCCCTGGTCAACCGCCACGTCCACGATCACGGACCTTTTTTTCATCAGCCGCAGGTGCTCGCGCCTGATGAGCTTCGGCGCCTGGGCCCCGGGGATCAGTACCGCCCCGATGATCAGATCACTCTCAACCACGACGTCATGGATGTTCTTCTCCGTTGCATACAGGGTTGCCAGCTCGCCGCGGAAAATATCGTCCAGGTAGGCAAGGCGGTTGGGATTGACGTCGAGCACCGTGACGTCGGCTCCGAAACCGACGGCAACTTTTGCCGCGTTCATTCCCACCACTCCGCCGCCCAGGATTGCCACGCGGCCTCGCGGCACGCCGGGGACACCGCCCAGGAGGACGCCGCGCCCGCCAAACGGCTTCTCCAGGTATTTGGCCCCCTCCTGCACGCTCAAGCGGCCGGCAATTTCGCTCATCGGCTTGAGGCACGGCAGCGTGCCGTCCGGCATGCGAATCGTTTCATAGGCGACCCCTTTGACCTTGCGTCCCAGGAGAGCCCTTGTCTGCTGCTCATCGGCCGCCAGATGGAGGTAGGTAAAGAGAATCTGGCCTTCACGGAGGAGCTGGTATTCCTCCGGTTGGGGTTCCTTGACCTTGACGATCATGTCGCTGCCGGCAAAGATCTTCTTCCGGTCCGCCTCGATTCGCGCGCCCGCTCTCTCATATTCGGAGTCCTCGAACCCCGCGTCCGCGCCGGCGCCTGCCTGGATGACAACCTGATGCCCGTGGGCGATATACGATTGTACGCAATGCGGAGTCAGGCCCACCCGATACTCATGTTTCTTGATTTCCTTGACGCAGCCTACCTTCATTCGACCACCTCCCTACGAAAAATGCAGAATGTAGCTTCTCAGGCTACGATTATCGTAGTCTTATCATGGATCGAATGACAATTCAAGCATTTTCTACATGAACGGATAAGGGCTGCTCTTGTACCAGATTTTTTGTCTTCCACTGGCCTGAACGCCAGCGGATCAGCATCGCTATTCCTCGAGACCATTCATCCGCGCACATGGCCGTCCACACTCCGATCAGGCCGAGCCCCAGGCGGATACCCAGCAGCCATGCTCCGAACGTGCCGATGCACCACATCCCGATAATCCCCACGAGCACCGGAAAGTGCACGTCGCCCGCGCCTTTCAAGGCGGGGTTGATGATCGTGTTGAAGTTCCTTCCCGGCTCATGGGCGATCGATATGAGGAGGACCGTGGACGCCAGCCCGATGAGCGCGGGGTTGGAAGAGAAGATCCCGAGCAGGGGCCGCTTGAAAACGTTGATGAGAAGCGCAAAAACCAGGGACGTGAGGAACCCCATGGCGAAATAGCGGTACACCCGCCGCTGCGCCTCCCGCTGCCTGCCCGCCCCCACGTAGTAGCCCACCTTGATCTGCCCCGCCGTCCCGATGGAGACCCCCGTGATGAAGACGTAACGCAGAACGGCTATCAGGATCCCGAACGTCGCCAGCGCTTCGGTGCCCATGCGGGCCACCATGGATAGGATGACGATCTGCGAGACATTGTAGGAGATCTGCTCGCCCGCGGTGGGAACACCGACGGCCAGAACGGACTTGTAGACGGATGCCGGTATGCGGGTCAGGCGGGAAAGAGGCAGATCGATCTCCGTTTTCCTTCGCATGATGATTGCGTACAGGACGCAGGCGACGACCTGGCTTGCAACGGTGGACGAGGCCACGCCTACCACCCCCAGCACGGGAAAACCGAAAGGCCCGAAGAGACAGAGAGCGTCCCCCGCAACGGTGAGCAGCAGAGCCGTGATGTTCACGATCATGGGATCAGCGGGATATCCCCAGGCCCGCAGGATGCTCGCCTGACCGATGTTGAATGCCATGAAAAAGGAAAGACCCCCGTAAATCGTGAGGAACTGGCGGGAATACAGCGCGACGTCGGGCTCCAGGTTGTACAGGCCGACGATGGGACGCGTCAGGAGCGCGACTGCCGCGGAAACGCCCACGGACAGGCCGACGATGAGCGAAAGGCTTCCCAGGCCCACCAGTCCGGCCTGCCGTTTGTTGCCCGCTCCCAGGTTCTGCGAGATGAGGATGCTTGCCCCGACGGAAGCCATCATGTACAGCAACTGGATGAAGAAAGCAAAATTGTTCACCAGGCTCATTGCCGCCACCGCATTCTCGGAGTAGCGGCTGAGCATGAACGTGTCGACGCTCATGAGGGAGGTGCGGAGAAGGTTCTCGACAAAAATGGGCCACGCAAGCCGCACAAGGGATATGCGGGTCCTGTCAGCGGTCGCGAGGGGCACGGGCTCGTTCACCGTGAATACCTGCGCTCACACTATCCGGAACGCCCCGCGCTGCCTATACCTGAGTCGCGCTTGATTGTACGATAGAAAGGAAACGCATCCAGGCGTCCGGAGCGCGAAAGGAGATAGTCGTGATCTACGAGCTGCGCCAGTACAGGGTGAAAAAAGGCAGGATGAAACAGTGGCTGAAGGTGATGGAAGACCACATCCTGCCCTTCCAGGTGTCCCAGGGGATGGTGATAGTGGCGGGGTTCACGGCGCCAAAAGACAAGGATCTCTACGTGTGGCTGCGCCGGTTCAGAAACGAAGCGGAAAGGAAGCGCCAGTATAAGAAAGTGTATGACAGCGAGCAATGGAGGACCGTGATCGAGCCCAGGATTCAACAGGTGCTTGATGCATCAACCATGGTGGTGACGGACCTCGTTCCCACGGCGACGTCGATCCTGCAGTAACCAGGGCCGCCCTTTGAGGGCGACGATCCCCCTCCCCTGGTTGTATATTACCCTATATTGAATTTTCACTACAAAAGGAGGGGTTCGAGATGCATGGAAAAAAGCTCCTGGTACCTCTGGTCCTCCTGGCCGCCGTCTTCCTGCTTTCGGCAACGTTCGCTTCGGCCGCGGGCGCACGCGTTCTTCGCGTCACTTTTGCGTGGCCCGATACCATAGATCCCGCGCTGGGAAACGACTACGCAAGCTCCTCTTCGCTTGTGAACCTCTACGACACGCTCATCTTTCCCAACGCAAAGGGCGGAGTGGATCCATGGCTGGCGTCGTCCTGGAACGTCTCCGGAAACGGCCGTACGTACACTTTCCACCTTCGCAGGGACGCGAGGTTTCATGACGGAACCCCGGTGCGGGCGGGCGATGTCGTTTACAGCTATGAACGGCTGAAGACAATCGGCCGCGGTTTTGCTTACCTTGTGACGCCGAATATCATCGACGTCCGCGCGCCCAACCCTTCCACCGTGGAGGTCACCCTCAAGGAGCCCAGCGCCCTCTTTCTTCCCGGCCTTGTGCGCCTGTACGTGGCGGAGGCTTCCCTTGTGAAGAAAAACACGAAGGCACAGGGCCCCTATGGGGCGAACGGGGACTACGGGACCGCCTGGCTGCAGACCCACGACGCCGGGTCCGGGCCGTACATGGTGAAGGAGTTCCCCCTGGAGCAGTACCTCCTGATGGCCAGGAACACCCGCTGGTGGGGGAAGTTCAACGCGAACGCGCCGGACGAAGTCCGTTTCATCGGGACGACCGAGGGTGTCACCGTGCGGACGCTGATGCAGAACAAGCAGCTGGAGATCACCGACCAGTGGCAGAGCTTCGAAGCTTACCAGGCACTGGAGAAGATCGATGGCGTGAAAGTGGCCGCGCTGCCCTCCATGACGTCGTTCTACTACATGGTGAACACGAAGAAAGCGCCCACCGATGACCTGCACTTCCGCCTGGCCATGGAGTACGCCTTCGATTATGACGCGGCCGTCGGCCTGGAGTGGCCGGGAACGAAGCAGATGGTCGGCCCCGTGCCGGCCTCCCTTGCCGGGCATGATGCGAACGTCACCGTCTACCATCGCGACCTGGACAAGGCGAAGGCGGAGCTGGCCCAGAGCAAGTACGCCGGGCAGCTGGACCAGAACCACGTGGTTGTGCAGTGGGTCTCCGAGGTCCCCGACGAGGAGAAGTACGCGCTGCTCTTCCAGTCCAACATGGCCGACATCGGGATCAAGGTTGATGTGGTCAAGGTTCCGTGGCTGAGCCTGGTGCAGAATACGAGCAAGCTTGAGAGCAGCCCCAACATCGCCACCATCTACGTGTCCTCGGACCTGCCCGAGGCCGGCCTCATGCTGAAGCAGCGCTACAGCTCCAGCACCGCGGGCACGTGGCAGCAGAACGAATGGCTGCAGGACCCGAACCTGGACGCGCAGATCACCGATGCCCTGGGAACGCTGAACGAGGCGGCGCGCTTCTCGAAATACGACAAGATTCAGGAGGAGCTTGCGGCCCTTGCCCCTTCGATCTGGATCTACGACCAGATCGAGAAGCACGCCTACCGGACAAACATCGACTGGCCGGCGGCGCGCGGGGAGACGAGCCTCATCCAGGGCTACGCGTTCTTTGCGGCTGATATCGGCGTGAACGGGGAATAGCCGCCGCCCCGGATGTCGTTCCTCAGCTTGATTGCCCGGAGGCTTGCATCGACGATTGTTGTGCTGCTCGGGCTGTCCATCGTAATTTTCGTCATTGCGCGCATCATGCCCGGTGACCCTGCGCGCATGGCGGTGGGCATGATGGCGCCGCAGTGGGTGGTGGACCGCCTGCGCCAGCAGATGCATCTCACCCAGGCCCTGCCGGTCCAGTATTTCTACTGGCTGCGGGATGCGCTGCACGGAGACTTCGGCCTTTCCCTGGTGACGCAGCGACCTGTCATCAGCGACATCGCGGAGTTTTTCCCCGCGTCCCTCGAGCTGGTGCTGGCCGCCGGCCTTCTGGCCGCGGTTGGAGGCATCAGCCTGGGGGTGTTGTCCGCCCGTCGAAAGGATACCTGGGTGGATGGCGTCGTGCGTGTCTTCTCCTACACCGGCGTCGTCACGCCGTCTTTCGTCTTTGCCATCCTTTTCGTTCTCCTGTTCGGCTGGGTTCTGCACGCGTTTCCCGTGATCGGGCGGCTCAGTGAGAGCATCACCGCGCCGCCCACTGTCACCGGCCTGATGACGATAGATTCACTGCTGGCCGGCCGGCTGGACGCGTTCGTGGACGCCCTGCACCACCTCGTGCTGCCGGCGCTGGCGCTGGCCATGGGCTCGATTGCCCAGGAATCCCGGATCACCCGGTCCTCCATGGCGGACAACCTGGGCAGGGACTACATCGTCTCCGCCCGGGCGCTCGGGGTCCCGGAACGCGTGGTGATGGGAAGGTTCCTGCTCAAGCCTTCCCTGATCCCAACCGTCTCGATCCTCGGGCTGGACATCGCCTCCTTGTTCAGCATTGCCTTCCTGGTCGAGCTGATCTTCAACTGGCCGGGCATAGCGCGCTATGGCCTCTCCGCCATGCTGCACAAGGACCTGAACGCGATCTCCGCTGTGATCCTGGTGCTGGGAGCGGTGTTCGCCCTTGTCAACATCGCCGTTGACCTGATCGTCGCCGGGCTGGACCCCCGCATCCGCCTGGCCGCGGCAAAGGGCCGGTAGAACGGCATGAGCGAAGCCAGCGCGCGCGGGGAAATGGCGCGGGAGATAGACGCTGTAAGGATCAGGGAGCTGGAGAGGGCCTCCCGACGGGAAAACCTTGGCCGGGCCTGGTACAAGTTTTCGCGCAATCCCCTGTCCGTTACCGGCCTGGTGGTCGTGGCCGCGGTCATCCTGCTTGCCATCCTTGCTCCTTATGTCACGCCGTTTCCCCGGCACGCCGGGGCTTTCACGGACTTTGCGCACGCGAAGCTTGCGCCGAACGCGAGGTACATTTTCGGGACTGACCAGATAGGCAGAGACATCCTGACGCGCATCATCTTCGGCCTGCGCTCGTCCCTCCTGATGGCCATCCTGGTCCTTGCCCTGGTGGTTCCGCCCGGCGTGTTCCTGGGGCTCCTGGCCGGCTATTTCCGGGGCACATGGGTCGACGTTCTCATCATGCGCGTGACGGACATCTTCCTGGCGGTTCCGCCGCTGATCCTGGCCCTGGCAGTCGCCTCGGTGCTTCAGCCAAGCCTGTGGCACGGCATGATGGCGGTATCCCTGATGTGGTGGCCATGGTACACCCGGCTGGTCTATGGCCTGTCCAGCCAGCTGAGAAACGAGTCATTCGTCGCCGCCGCAGAGGTCAATGGCGCCAGCCTCTGGCACATCCTGTTCCGCGAGATCCTTCCGAACACGGTTTCCTCGGTGCTCACGAAGATGAGCCTGGACGTGGCATGGGTGATCATCATCGGCTCCATGCTGAGCTTCGTGGGCCTGGGCGTGCAGCCCCCCGAGCCAAGCCTGGGATCCATGGTTGCAGACGGCGCCCGCTACCTGCCGGACCAGTGGTGGATCGCCGTGTTTCCCGCGCTGGCAATCGTCGTCGTGGTCATGGGCTTCAACCTGCTGGGGGACGGCGTTCGGGACATGTTCGCATCGGAGCAGGCTTGATGGCGGAAAGCCTGAGCGCTCCGCTCCTGGAAGTCCGGGACCTCCAGGTACATTTCGCGGCCTACGGCGGCCTGCTCGAGGTCCTGGATGGGGTGACCCTCACGGTGCACCGGGGGGAAAAGGTCGGGCTGGTGGGCGAGACGGGCTGTGGAAAAACGACCACCATGAAGGCAATCCTGCGGCTCCTGCCCGCTTCCGCGCGGATCCCGGCCGGCCGCATACTCTTCGAGGGCAGGGACGTCTATTCCATGAGCCAGCACGAGCTGTCCAGCCTTCGCGGCAGCGGGATCTCGATGGTCTTCCAGGATCCCACCGCGGCCCTGAACCCCGTGTTCACCGTCGGCGAGCAGCTCGAGACCGTGATCGCCCACTCCGCGGCGACGGCGGGACGGCCCGTCTCTCGGCGTGAGGCTCACACACGGGCGGCGTCCTCGCTGCGGGAGGTGGCCCTGGCTGACCCGGAGAGGCTCCTGGGAAGCTACCCCGTGCAGCTGAGCGGAGGAATGCGCCAGCGCGTCTGCATCGGCATGGCGTTGGCCACCGGGCCGGGGCTTCTCATTGCAGATGAGCCCGGCACGTCCCTGGACGTGACCATCCAGGACCAGATCCTGCGCCTGCTCCAGGCCCTGGTGAACGAGCGGCATGCCTCGGTGATCCTGATCACCCACACCCTCGGAGTGGTGCGGGAAATGACGGACAGGGTCTACGTGATGTATGCGGGCAGCATCGTGGAAGCAGCAAGCACGCGCAGGCTTTTTGCCCGGCCGTCGCATCCCTACACGCAGGGGCTCCTGCGCACGGTGCCCCGGCTGACGGGCGGCGGGATTGCCGCGGGGATTCCCGGCCGGATTCCCGACTATCTCCATCCTCCCACCGGCTGCCGGTTCCATCCCCGCTGCCCGTTCGCCATGGAGATATGCCGGCAGCAAAAGCCGCCGCTTTTCCGCATCGATGACGACCATGAAGCCGCCTGCTTCCTCTTCCAGGGCGGCTCGAAGAAAGACAGTTCTTCATGAGCAACGAGCTTCTTTCCGTTGTCGACCTGAAAAAGCACTTTACCGTCGGGCACACCCGGCCGCCGAACAGGCGGCCGATCGTGGTCAGGGCCGTGGACGGCGTGACATTTTCCTTGAATGAAGGGGAGACGCTCGGCCTCGTAGGGGAGTCCGGGTCCGGCAAGAGCACCGTGGCCTATACGACAGTCGGCATGTATCGCCCGACATCAGGCCGCCTGGTCTTCCAGGGCCAGGATCTTTTCGATGGCAAGGCAGGCCGGCCGCAGCACCTTCGCAAAGCGATCCAGATAGTGTTCCAGGATCCCGGCTCCTCCCTGAACCCGCGGCACACGGTCAAGGAGATCCTTTCCATGCCGCTTCGGGTGCATCAGCGGGGAAAGAACAGGGTGGAGCTCGTCGTGCGCCTCCTGGATCTGGTCGACCTGCCTTCCGACTCCATGTACAAGTACCCCACGACTCTGAGCGGCGGAGAGAAGCAGATCGTCGGAATTGCCCGGGCGCTGGCAAGCGATCCGAAGCTCGTGATCCTCGACGAGCCCACCTCCGCCCTGGATGTCTCCGTGCAGGCAAAGACCATCTCCCTGCTGATGCGCCTCCAGAGGGATCTGAATCTCTCCTACCTGTTCATCACGCACGACCTCAGCCTGATGCGCAACGTGGCCTCCCGGGTGGCAATCATGTACCTGGGCCGGGTGTGCGAGATCGCCGAAACCGTGGAGTTTTTCAGGAACCCGCTCCACCCCTACACGCAGATGCTGCTTTCCTCGATCCCGGTGATCTCGGAAGCGGAAGCGTCGCTTCTGCCGCGGAAAGTGGTTTCCACCGGAGAGATCCCGAGCCCCGTGGACGTGCCTTCCGGGTGCAGCTTTCATACACGGTGTCCTTTTGCCATGGACATCTGCAGGCGCGTTGACCCGGACATGGTGGAAGGGTCACCGGGGCACCACGTGCGCTGCCACCTCTATGGGAAGAAGCAGGAGGCTCCATGAGCTTGAGGGTTGCTACCGACATCGGGGGGACCTTTACGGACCTCGTCTATGTCCGTCCGGACGGGACGGTGGGCACCGGGAAGAGCGACACGACCCCAGGCCAGTATGAAAAAGGCGTGATGGAAGTGATCCGGGCCTGCAGCATCGATCCCGCTGAGTTCGCCTCCTTTGTCCACGGGACCACCATCGTCATCAATGCGATCACGGAGCGAAAAGGCGCAAAAGCGGCGCTGATCACGACGGAGGGGTTTCGCGACGTGCTGGAGATCGGCCGCGGAAACAGGCCCGACTTCTTCAACCTGGAGTACAGGAAGCCGCGACCTTTCGTGCCCCGGTTCCTGCGCCGGGAGCTGCCCGGGCGCATTTCGTACAAGGGGCTGGAGACCCGCGCGCTGGACATGGCAGGGCTCCCCGGAATCCTGCAGGATTTCCGGCGCGAAGGCGTGCAGGCCATTGCGATCTGCCTCATCAACTCCTACGCCAACCCGGCGCACGAGGAGGCGGTTGCGGCAAGGATCAGCGGGCTGTGGCCGGAGGTCTCCGTGGTGGCGTCCCACCAGATCACCCGGGAGTGGAGGGAGTACGAGCGGACCAATACCGCAGTTCTTTCCGCGTACGTGCAGCCCATCGCTCACCGCTACCTGGACAGCCTCACCGGCCGGCTTTCCGACGCGGGCATGAAATGCACGCCGTACATCATGCAGTCCAACTGCGGGGTGGACACGGTGAAAAGCGCCCGGCAGATCCCCATCACCATGATCGAGTCCGGCCCGGCCAGCGGGGTCTGGGGAGCCGCGGCGCTGGGCCGCCTCATCGGGGAGCAGAACGCCATTGCCATCGACATCGGCGGGACCACGGCAAAGTGCGGGCTCATCACCGGCGGCCAGGTCAAGCTGAACACCAACTACTTCGTGGAGCGCTCCGCGCTTTCCGCCGGGTATCCCGTCATGGTCCCCGTGGTGGACCTGGTGGAGATAGGCGCCGGAGGCGGCTCCATTGCCTGGGTGGACGAATACAAGAGACTGCACGTGGGGCCGCAGAGCGCGGGGGCCGTTCCCGGGCCTGCCGCCTATGGCGCCGGCGGAAAGGAAGCAACCACGACGGACGCAAATCTCGCCCTGGGCTGCATCAACCCCCGGTATTTCTGCGGAGGAAAGATCGATGCCGACATGGCCGCTGCTGATGCCGCGCTGGGGAAGCTGGCGGGCACGCTGGGCACCGACGCGCGCTCGGCGGCGCGCGGCATCGTCCGCATCGCCAACAACAACATGGTGAACGCCATCAAGCTGATCTCCGTGAACCGGGGCCTGGATCCGCGGGACTTCACGCTGATCGCTTTCGGCGGTGGCGGCGGCCTGCACGCATGCGCCCTTGCCACGGACCTGGGAATCAGGAAGATCGTGATCCCAAGCCTTTCTGGAGTGTTCTCCGCCTGGGGCATGCTCCTCAGCGACCTGCGCCGTGACTACCTGCTCACGCGAATCGTGGAGCTTGCCGGCGCGCAGGCCGGCAACCAGCTCACGGAGGGATTCGCGTCCCTGGAGAAGGAGTCGCTGCGACAGTTCAAGGAAGAGAGCATCACCGCTGCCCGCGTGCGCTTTCTCCGTTACGGCCGAATCCGCTACCAGAATCAGGAGCACTCCGTGGAGGTCGAGCTTCCGCCGGGGGAGGTCACGGCCGAAGGCCTGGAGGCCATCCGCGAGCGTTTCCACTCCACCTACGAGCGCGAATACACCTACCGGCTCTCCGCGCCCGTGGAGCTGGTCTGCTTCCACCTGGTGGCGGTTGCCGAGGTGGACAAGCTCAAGCCCCAGAAACGGCCCGCGACCGGGCGCGGGATCCAGGCGGCCATCAAGGGCGGCCGGGACGTGGACTTTGCGGATGCGGGAGCTCACGAAGCGCTCATCTACAACGGGGACCTCCTGGAGCCGGGCATGGCCTTCCAGGGTCCTGCGGTCGTCGAGGAGGCGGGCACGACAGTGGTCGTTCCGCCCGGAATGCCGTGCAGGATCGATGAGTTCGGCAATTACAGGATAGGCAGTGATAGCAAGGGAGGCGCGAAATGAGCCGGGACTATGACCCGATCACCCTGGAGATCATCCAGAGCTCGCTGCAGGCCGCCGCGGACGAGATGTTCGCCGCGCTGCGCCACACGGCCATGAGCGCAATCATCTACGAGGTGCTGGACTGCGGCACCGGCATCACGGACAGAAACGGGGAGCTGGCAGGCTCAGGGGCCGGGATCCCGGCTTTTGTCGGCGTCCTGGACAAGACGGTCAAGAAGGTTCTTGCGAAGTTCGACAAGCCCGGGGACATCGAGCCCGGGGACATCTTCATGACCAACGACCCGTACAACGGCGGCGTGACCCATCTGAACGACGTGATCCTCGTGATGCCGGTCTTCGCCGGCCAGGATATCGTCGCCTGGACCGCGAACATCGCGCATTGGAACGACGTCGGCGGCATGGTGCCCGGCAGCATGTCCACGGATGCCCGGGAGATATTCCAGGAAGGCATGATCCTGGCCGGGATCAAGCTTTTCTCCCGGGGCCAGATCCTCAGGTCCGTTTTCGACATCCTCACGGCGAACTGCCGAATGCCGGACTTCCTCACCGGCGACATGTGGGCCGGCGTGGCCTCCGTGCGCGTCGGCGAGAGGCGCGTCCTGGAGATCGTGAACAAGTACGACAAGGACGTGTTTCTGCACGCGGTCGAGAAATACATGGAGTATGGCGAGCAGGTGAGCCTCGCCGCGCTGAAGAATCTTCCGCGGGGCACGTATTCCCTGGTGGAAGAGCAGGACCAGGGCCATCCGTGGAAAGTCACCGTGGAAGTCAGCGAAAGCGAGTTCGTCGTCGACCTCCGCGACAATCCGGACCAGGACAAGGGCCCGTTCAACATGAGCCGGGACGAAGCCGTCGTGTCCTGCCAGATGGCTTTCAAGTGCGCCACGTCTCCCGCTCGGGTAGCCAATGGCGGCACCTTCCGGCCCCTGAAGGTCCTGACCCGGCACGGGAGCATCTTCGATCCCAAGTTCCCTGCCGCAATGGGAATCTACTACGAGATGACGATCAGGTTGGAGGATCTTGTCACCCGGTGCCTTGCAGAGCGGCTGCCGGACCGGCTTCCCGCGGGGAGCTTCGCTTCCGTCTGCGGGACGTTGTTCGGCGGGATCCATGCGGATACGGGGCGGACGTACGCGGTGATAGAGCCGGAGCTTGGCGGGTGGGGAGGGTCCCCCGTGGCGGATGGAAGCCCCGGGCAGTTCTCCGCGCTGCATGGTGAAACGTACAACTGCCCGGCGGAGGTTGCCGAAGCGCGCTATGGGGTTACCGTGGACTACCTCAGCTTCCATGAAGAAGACGGCGGCGCCGGCCTCCACTGCGGCGGCAAGGGAGTCAGGATCGATTATCGCATGAGATCGGACAACGCGTGGCTCACGGTGGCCTACACCCGTTCCCGCGTCCTGCCCTGGCCGCTTCGGGGGGGCTGCCAGGGGTCACCAAACCACGTCGTGATTGTCCGCTCGGATGGCAGCACGGAGGACCATGCCGTGGTGAGCGGCCTGACGGTGAACAAGGGCGAAGTCATCAGGATCATGACGGGAACCGGGGCGGGCTGGGGAGACCCGATGCAGCGAGACCTTGCCCTGGTCCAGGATGACCTGAAAAACGGCTACATCACCCGGGAGCAGGCGAACAGGTACTACCGGCTGGACGAAAGGATCAGGAAGCCGGCAAAGGCGTGAGCACGGCGCCGGCGTCCGCCCCCCTTTGACACTCCCGCGGCTTTTGTGTATTGTTCTGGGGAGTCAGGCTACCGTGTTACGAGGCCTGACGACATGCGAACGAGTGAACAGGGCATAAAAGTCCTCGCGGCGGCCTCACCGGCGAATCCTCCGAAAACGCACTCACAACCAGCCGGATACCACCGGATTTCCTGATACGACATCCTGGTAGTAAGGAACACAATGATTTTCTCAGATTTCTCTCTTGCGGAAGAGCTGCAGGCCTCGGTGCGCCATGCAGGGTTCGATCAACCCACGCCTATCCAGCGTGAGGCCATCCCGCCGGCCCTCGACGGCCGCGACATCCTGGCCAGCGCCGAAACGGGGAGCGGCAAGACGGCCGCTTTCCTTCTTCCCATCATGAACCAGCTGCTGCCCAAGCAGCGCGGCGCAACCCGGGCACTGGTGATTGCCCCGACCAGGGAGCTTGCCGCACAGATCGTGGAGCATTTTCGCCTGCTGGCAGTCGGCACCCGCCTGACGTGCGCCGCGGTGCACGGAGGCGTTGCCATGGGCGCCCAGGAACGGGCGTTTCGAAAAGGCGTGGACATGATGGTTGCCTGCCCGGGCAGGCTCCTGGACCACATGCGCAACAGCTACGCCGACCTGTCCTTCATCGAGTTTCTTGTCATCGATGAGGCTGACCGGATGCTGGACATGGGATTCCTCCCCGACGTCAAGCGCGTCCTGGCGCGCGTCCCGAAGAAAAGGCAGACCTTTTTCTTCTCCGCCACCCTGCCCCCCGCCATCGTCGCACTCTCGCGGGAAATGCTTCAGGACCCGGTGCGGCTGAACATCGACCGAAAACCTGCGGCGGCGGGCGGGATTACGCACTCCGCTTTCGCCGTCCCTGCCCAGGGCAAGTCCCAGCTTTTCCTCAAGCTGCTGGGGAAGGCGATATCCGGAAGCGTCCTGGTGTTCACACGCACCAAGAGCAGGGCGAACCGCCTTGCTGATTTCCTGGACAAAAACGGCGTTCCCTGCGCCAGGATTCACGGCAACCGAAGCCAGTCGCAGCGCACTGCCGCTCTTGCCGGGTTCAAGCAGGGCAGGTTCCAGGTCCTTGTGGCAACGGACATCGCGGCGCGCGGCATCGATGTGGAAGCCCTGGGATCGGTGGTCAACTTCGACGTGCCGAACCAGCCTGAGGACTACATCCACAGGGTCGGGCGCACTGCGCGCGCGCGTCTCAAGGGGGATGCATATACCCTTGTGTCTCCTGAGGAAGAGAGAAGCTTCGGCGCCATCGAGCGCGCCCTTGGGCGTCGCCTTCCCCGCCTGAAGGTGGAGAGCTATACTTCCCGACCATGAACGTGCTGTCTCTCGACGGGGTAAGCAAGACCCTTGTCGACGCGCCGCTTTTCGAGCAGGTGACCCTGGGGATCGATGCGGGAGAAAAGATAGGATTCATCGGCAGGAACGGCGCGGGCAAATCGACTTTCCTGAAGATCCTGAGCGGGGAGCTTCCTCCTGACAGGGGAAGCGTTTCCCGCAACCGCGCGCTGACCATCAGCATGGTGGAGCAGCTGCCCGTGTTTTCTCCGGGAACCACCCTCGAGCAGTTCTGCTTCCAGCAGGACGGGGTTGCCGCGGAGCAGGACGGGATCCTGAGCACCTTCCGCTCCTTCTGCAGGGAGCTGGGATTGAACGACCCGTCGGTGCTCATGGACACCCTGTCGGGAGGCACACTACGAAAAGCCTCCCTTGCGCGCTGCCTCGCGCGCGGCGCCAGTTTCGTTTTCCTGGACGAGCCGACAAACCACCTCGACCTGGAAACCATCGAGTGGCTGGAAGACCGGCTTCTCCGCGCCTCTTTCGGCTTCATTCTGGTGACTCACGACAGGTACTTCCTGGACGAGGTATGTACCTCCATCATGGAAATCGACGGACGGAGAATCCTGAAATATCCCGGCAACTATTCCGAGTATCTCAAGCGCAAGGCAGAGCGGGAAGAGGTACGTGAGCGCGAGGAGCAGCGGAGAAGCTCGATCCTCAGAGGAGAGCTGGAATGGCTGAAAAGGGGGCCCCGGGCCCGCACGGGCAAGGACAAGGGACGCAAGGCGCGCATCCAGGATCTCGTGGACTCACGGGCCCGGACGGAAACGCGAATGAGGGAGTTTTCCTCCACGCACCGCCGCCTGGGCAAGAAGGTGCTGGAGCTGCAGGGCGTCTCGAAAAGCTACGACGGGAAAAAGGTATTCGGACCGTTCACGTACAGCTTCCGCAGGGGGGAGCGCATCGGTCTGCTGGGTCCCAGCGGCGCGGGCAAAACGACGTTTCTCAAGATAGCTGCCGGAGAGCTTCTCCCTGACGCGGGAAGCGCTGTAAAAGGGGAAACCACGGTATTCGCCCACTTTACCCAGACCGCAATTGCCGTCAGCAATCCGGGGCTGACGCTCATCGAGTTCTTGAAGGAGCTTGCCGAACGGATCCCGCAGGAAGGCGGCGGCTCCCTGACGGCTGAGCAGTTTCTGGAGAAGTTCCTTTTTCCCCGCAGCATGCATGCAGTCACCCTGGACCGCCTCTCCGGCGGAGAGCAACGCAGGCTGTCCCTTGTGCGCCTTCTGGCAACGGCGCCGAACTTCCTTGTGCTCGACGAGCCGACCAATGACCTTGACCTGGATACCATCCGGCAGCTGGAAGACTACCTTACGAGTTTCGATGGATGCATCCTTCTGGTGTCGCATGACCGCGCCATGCTGGACAGGCTCACCGACTATCTGTTCGTCTTCGACGGAGCCGGAGGAATTCAGGGCTTCACCGGGAGCTACGAAGAATACCGCCTGACCGCGGAAGAGCAGAAGACGCCTGAGCCGGGCTCGACTCGGCGCAAGGAGCAGAACCGGCCCCTTCGTCAGGAAAAGACGGGACTTTCGTTCAAGGAGCGCAGGGAGTACGAGCAGCTGCTGACGCAGATCGAGGAACTGGAACGCGAGCAAAAGTCCCTTGAAGCGTATTTCCAGGAGCCGCCGGCAGACTCAGCCGAGCTGGAGCGAAGCAACAGACGCTATCACGAAATCATCGGCCTTTTGGAAAAACAGATGGCTCGATGGGAGGAGCTGGCCGCGCGGGCGGATGCTTGACTGCGAAAGCCCGGGCATAAAAAAAGGGGGCCGACCAGCCCCCCTGTTTCATGCTCCAGGTCCCGCTTAGTAGCGGTCCCGATTGTACCGCCGCCGCCGCCGCCACGCGAATCCTCACGGGGCTTTGACATATTCACCGTAAGGTTCCTGCCTTCAAGCAGCGTGCCGTTGAGCGCGGCAATTGCCTTCTCAGCTTCTTCCTGTGTTCCCATCTCGACGAACCCGAATCCGCGTGAGCGGTTGCTTTCCCGGTCCGTGATGACCTTTGCCGATTCCACGTTCCCGTGGCCGGCAAACAGCTGCTGCAGCTGCGCATCAGTGACCGAATACGCGAGCCCGCCGACGTAAAGTTTCTTGTTCATGTGCTCCTCCTTGGAGTCGTGTGCATCATCGCCCTTCTCTTCGTACCGTCTCAGGAGCGAACATGCCAGGATCTCCAAAGGAGTACCGCTGTCCGGTCGTATGTTCCTCAGTGGTATCGGAAAGGTCCGATTGACAACGACGATCGTACGTGATTCCGCCGGGAAAGTCAACAATAATTCCGGCATAAGCCGTTCGACGTGCTTGACATATACTCAGCACTGACTATAATATACTCAGTACTGAGTATTGGAGGCTGAATGAGTGTCCCTCTGTACATCCTCGGTCTCTTGCGAAGGTTTGGGCCCCAGCACGGGTATCAGATAAAAAAAGTCATCTCCGAAGAGATCGCGGATTTTGCAAGAATCAAGCTGCCGACCATCTACTACCACCTGCAAAGGATGGAGGGGGATGGCCTGCTGACGGCTGAGAATGAGAAGGATTCGAACAGGCCGGAGCGCCGCGTCTATTCCATCACGCAGTCGGGCGAAACAGCATTCGAAGAGGGACTCGTCAGCCTCCTCCACATCGAGTACGAGCCTTCTTTCGAAGGCGATGCGCTCTTCTATTTCGCTGATGCAGTGGAAAGGACTGATATCCTGCGCTCGCTCGAAGCCCATGCGCGCGTGATGGAGACCGCCCTCCGAACCATCGCGAGCCACAAAGAGCTCGCCATGGCGAGCCTTCCCGCGGAATCAGGAGTCTGGGCCTCGATCATCTTTGACCATCACAAGCGGCACTGCGAAGCAGAGGCGGCGTGGGCGCATGAAGCTCATGCCGTATTGCGAACGCTGCACAGGGGCTCCAAAAAGAAGGAGGAAAGACATGAAAAAGGCAAGAGTGCCGGAAACTGACACCGGCATCCAGGGCGAGGCGCGCGTCGAGGTTTATGATGCTTTCGCCAGAAACATGAGGGACAAGGGCTACCAGCCCGTGAAGGAATACATCGCCGCGGGGCTTTCGGGCGGAGCAGCGCTGGAAATCGGCCCGGGTCCGGGCTACGTCGGGCTCGAGTGGCTCCGCGCCTGCCCCGCGTCCACGTTGACCGGCCTCGAGATCAGCGCCGACATGATCAACGTCGCCAGGCGCAACGCTCACCAGTACGGCCTGGATGGCAGGGCGTGCTATGTCGAAGGCAATTCGATGAAGATGCCCTTCAAAGACAACTGCTTCGATTGCGCCTTCTCGAATGGCTCCCTCCACGAATGGGAGAAGCCCGAGCTTGTGTTCGCCGAGATCGTGCGCGTTTTGAAGCCGGGAGGGATATTCTGCGTGACTGATCTCCGCCGCGACGCAGGGCTCCCGGCAAGGATTCTTGGCCTGGCCAGCGCCAGACCGAAAGAAATCCGTCAAGGCTTCATGAGCTCCCTCAACGCGGCGTATACAATCGCCGAAATCCAGAAGATCCTCGGTGAAGCCCGTATCGTCACCACGGCCCGGGAGGGCTTCATGGACCTGTCGGTGGTGGGCGGAAAAAGCTGAATGGATGCAGGGTTGCTGCGGGAAGGCTGACGGCATACAATGCGGCCATGCCATCGCTCCCCAACTTCATCCTCAAGAGGCTCTACGTCAAGAACAGCCTGGCGAACACCCCCCAGGGCTGCGAGTTCTCCCTCCGTAACGCCATTGGAACCGGCACTGTCACGGCATTTTATGGTCTCGATATCGACGGGAAAGCCAATGGCCTGGAATCGATCTTCGTACGTGCGCCGGGCATTGTGGCCCGGCAGGCAAGCACGGTGACCGCGGAGGCGCCTCTCGCCCTCTCGGCCGGTGCCGCAATCTCGGTGAGAGTCGACGGATTGAAGCTGACCCGCGGCAACCATTCCCTGAAGCTCAAGCTCCTCACTCGGGAAATGGGGGCACAGGACATCTCCTTCTCTGACGCGGTGCGGGAAAGACAGACGGCGCCCGGGGATCTGTCCACGGACGCCGAGCTGCGCTCGTTGGCGGGCGCGGAAGAGCCCCACCAGGGAGCGCCGGCGCGGCCGCTCCGCATCGCGATCATTGGCGCCGGGAGCACCGTGTTCGCCCGGCAGCTCATGACCGATATCCTCGCCACCCCGGGGCTGGAGACGGGAACATTCGTCCTCGTGGACATCGACGCGCGGCGGCTCGAGCTGGCCCACGGGATCGGGGAAAAGATGGCAAAGGAGTCGGGGCGCAGCTGGCGGGTGGAGGCCACGGCGAACCGGCAGAAAGCGCTTGCCGGCTGCGATTACGTGATCAACTCCATCGAGGTGGCCGGGCTTCGCAATGTCCGTCACGACTACGACATCCCAATGAAGTACGGCATCGATCAATGCATCGGCGACACCACCGGTCCCGGCGGAATCTTCAAGATGCTCCGCACCGGCCCGGCATGGCTGGCCATCCTCGGCGATATCGACCGTCTTTGCCCCTCGGCCGTCGTTATGAACTACACCAACCCCATGTCGGCGCTCACCCTTCTTGCCCTTCGTTCCACGCGTGCCCGGGTGGTCGGGCTGTGCCATTCCGTCCAGGGAACGTCCCAGCAGATTGCCTCCTACCTCGACGTGCCGTATGCGGAGCTGGTCTGGCGTTGCGCCGGGATCAACCACCTGGCATGGTTCACCGAGCTGCGCCACAAGGGAAAGGACATGTACCCGTGTCTCTCGGAGCGCGCAAAGGACCCCGAGGTCTATGACGCAGACCCGGTTCGCTTCGAGGTGATGAAGCACTTCGGGGCGTTCGTCACGGAGTCCAGCGGCCATCTCTCCGAGTATCTGCCCTACTTTCGGAAAAGGCCGGATCTCGTGAAGAAGTATGCGCGGGAAGGCTACCGGGGAGAGAGCGGCTTCTACGCGAACAACTGGCCCTCGTGGCGGCAGGGCGGCGACCAGTCCATCCGCGACATCCTGGAAGGAAAGACCCCATTGTCGATGCAGCGCAGTGAAGAGTATGCCTCGACCATCATCGAGGCGATCGAGCTCGGGCGATGCCGGGTGATCCACGGCAATGTGCGCAACGACACCCTGATCGACAACCTTCCCAGTGGGAGCTGCGTGGAGGTGCCGGTCCTTGCGGACGCTTCCGGGCTTCATCCCGTGCATTTCGGTCCCCTTCCGGAGCAGATGGCAGCCCTCGACAGGGCTCATGCCGCGGTGCATGAGCTGATGGTTGCCGCGGTGCTGGAAAAGGACAGGAACGCCGCCCGCCACGCGCTCCTCCTGGATCCCCTGACGGCGGCGGTCTGCTCGCCGGAGGAGATCAGCGCGCTCTTCAACGAGATGTGGGAAGCGGAACGCCAGGACCTCGCAAGTTTCGAAAAATAAGCTTCTTCCGTTGCCGACGGCATCGTGGGCGCCGGAAAAAGCAGCCACAACCATCCCGGATCCGGCGTGTACATTGGAACGTGGCCTTCACGAGAGGTGGAGTGACTCGAATAACAAACGGAGGCTTTGCCGTATGACACGTTCGGTTATATCTTTTTTCATCGTCGTGGCATTTGTTCTCGCATCAACCGTCGCATTGAGCGCGGCACCGCGCAGCTCGAACTCCGGCACAACGCAAATGAGCTCCCAGAACTGGGTCGGCAAGACGACGAATGATCTTCTGATTCAGTTGGGCGTTCCCTATCTCAGCATCGGGAAGGGAAACGGCGGACAGACAGTCAAGTACATCAAGCGTGAATACATCGGTCGGGGAAACCCGGTTGATCTTGTCCAGCAGTTCGATGTAGATCAGAACGGTAGGATCACCTCGGAGCAGGTCTACCACATGTAGAGTGACTCCCTCCTGACAGCCCGCAACGACACGGTTGCGGCTGGCAGGGCGTAAAACAACGCAGCAATGCTCCGCCTCGAAGAAGCCCATACCGGCCCGCCGCGCACGCGGCGGGCTTTTCCGTTGCAAAGCTTTGTTCGTCGAACCATTTTCCTTTACTGCACACCGTGCGCATGCTAAGGTGCGCTCATGCAGCGGACGGTATTAAGAATGCTCGACGAAGCGGCGGGCAAGTGGGGTACGGCCGGTTATGCGCACCGCAGGACCGACGCGGGATGGGAGTCCGTGTCCTTCGTCCAGGCGAGGGAGCAGGCCCGGGAGCTCGCCGCGTGGCTGGTCTCCACGGGCGCCCGCCCCGGGGACGCCATGGCCATCATCGCGGAAGGCAGCCCCGAGTGGATTGTAAGTGAGTTCGGCCTGCTCATGGCCGGCTGCGTCTCGGTTCCTCTCTCAATCAAGCTGCTCGAGGAAGAGATCCCGTTTCGGATCAACCACTCCCGGGCCGCGGGCATCGTCACGACGAAGAACCAGCTAAACAAGGTCCTGGGCTCTCTTCGGTCCGTGGAAAGCGCCGCGGTACGCATCATTTACCTCGACGATGACCCTGACTGGGCGCGGGAGGAAGCAGCCGCGCAGGGAGTGTCGGCGGACAGGGTGACGGGCATCGCGGAGGCGCGCGCGCGCGGCCGCAAGATCCTGGGCCAGCTCGGCTCCGAGATCGACGGGATCATGGGGGGCATCGGGGAAAACGACACCGTGACCATCTGCTACACCTCGGGAACCACTGGCAACCCGAAAGGGATAATGCTGACGCATCTCAATTACTGGACCAACTGTCACGATGCGGTGAAGGCAATCGACCTTCCGGCCGGGTGGAGGTCGCTCATCATTCTGCCCGTGGATCACTCCTTTGCCCACACTGCCGGCTTGTACACGGCGCTTGTTTGCGGCATCTCCCTGTATTTTGTCGATTCCCGCGGGGGCGGCATCGGCACGCTTCGCAACATTCCGGTCAACCTGCTGGAAGTCCAGTCGCACTTCCTCTTCACGGTCCCCTCCCTCACGGGGAACTTCATGAAGAAGATCGTCGCGGGGGTCGAGGAAAAGGGCGGAATCATCGAGAGGATCTTCAAAGCCGGCATCGCGGCGGGTATCTCATGGAACGGGAACGGCTTCAATCGTCCCGGCCACCTGGCGCGGCTCAGGAGCTTCTTTCCGTATTTCCTTGCCCGCCTCCTTGTTTTCCCGACGATCCGCAGGAAGGTGTTCGGCCGGCATATCGAGTTCTGCGTGGGCGGAGGCGCGCTGCTCGATGTCAAGCAGCAGGAGTTCTTCGCCGCGCTTGGCGTTCCCGTGTACCAGGGCTACGGCCTCACGGAAGCCGCGCCCGTGATCAGCGCCAACACTCCCCCGCGGCACAAGTTCGGAACCTCGGGCATCCTCATGCAGTCCATCGAGCTGAAAATCATGAAGCCTGACGGCAGCCTGGCGCGAACAGGGGAAACCGGTGAGATCGTGATACGCGGCGGAAACGTGATGAAGGGATACTTTCGAAACCCCGACGCTACTTCCGCCGTCATCCGGGACGGCTGGCTGTTCACCGGAGACCTTGCCTTCATGGACGCGGACGGCTTCCTGGTTGTGGTTGGAAGAGAGAAAGCCCTGCTCATCGCCGAGGACGGCGAGAAATACAGCCCTGAAGACATCGAGGAGGCGGTGACTTTTTCCACCGATCTCATCGATCAGATCATGGCGTACTGCGATCATCGCCGGTACACCATCGCGCTCGTGAGCCTGGACACCGGGAAAGTGCAGCGGCTCATCAAGGCGCAGGGGATAGGCTCCGCGGAGGAGCTCCTGCGTCGCCTCAATGCCGAGTTTCTCAGGTTCAGAAGCGACCCCAAGGCGAGGAAGGTGCAGGCCACCTGGGTGCCGGGGGTGTTCCTGATCGTGGCGGAGCCGTTCAACGAGAAGAACGGGACTGTGAACTCGATGCTCAAGCTGGTTCGGCACAGGATCGCTGAGGTTCACAAGGACCTGATCGAATACGGGTACTCGAGTGAGGGATCCAGAACCGAGAATCCCCGAAACCGCGAGGTCTTGAAAACCTTGTTCAACCTCCCGTCATAGTCGGCCCTTCCGCGAGCGCAAACGCGGGCTGCGCGCGGACCCCTAGTTTCCCGAAGGAGCCGCTGCCTGCTTCTTGAGGTTCTGGTCGAAGAACCCCCAGACGATCCCCTTGTCAGCGTAGCCCGCGACATCGAGATGATCCGCCTCGTTGATGACGAACAGGGAATGCTGCACGCCTGCATCCGCGAGCTTCTGATCAAGCACATTGGCGTCCTCATACGGGACTATGCCGTCGCGCTTTCCGTACAGCAGGAGCACGGCCGGGTTGTCTGATTTCACGTAGGTGAGCGGGCTCGCTTTCGTGTAGACATCGGGAATCTGGTCAGCGGTTCCGCCAAGGCTCCACGCCGCGTCGGACTCATCCAGTTTGGTCCAGTCGATGAATCCTCCCATGCTGACGACCGCCTGCACTTTCGTGTCGGGACCGTCCCCCGCCGGCTCAAGACCGTCATCCGGACCGGTGAAGCCAGCCATCAGGGCAAGATACCCGCCATAGGACCATCCGATGACACCTATCTCCCCGGCATCGATATGGTATTTTTCCGCGTTCGCCTTGAGCCACCTGATGGCCCGCTTGACATCCAGGAGCTGCGTCGGGAACGGATACCTTGCCTTTCCGTTGTTTTCGATCTCTATATAATGGTAGCCCAGCGTAACGCCCACGTATCCCTTTTTTGCCGCGCTTACAATCTGGGCGGCGTACGTCGATCGCGCCATTGTCGTTGGAATGGGCAAAAAGATCACTGCCGGCAGAGAGCCGTCCACCTGGGCCGGCCTCACGATATCCAGCCGGAGGGTGGTCCCCTTGTCCGCGAAATAGACGAGGTCATGGATCGAAACAAGGTTGTCCTTGGCCTCGGACTGAGCCTGGGCCTGGATTGCAAAAAGGCCCAGAAGAAGAAGAGCAAGCAGCGATGCTTTGATACTTTTCATTTTCATCCTCCCCTTTGTTGTCGAAACGCTCTGCGGCCGTCGCGGCTCATCATATCATAATAGAAAGGTCTCGCTGGAAGCCGCAAGGGGGCAAATACCCGCCAGCAGCCCTACCCTTTCTTTCCTTCCTCCTTCGCCGCGCGGCTGCTGTGAAGACGCGCGATGTACAGGTACGCCGCAAGCTCGGGATCCACTTTCCCCTCCCGGGCAATTCCGGAAAGCTTTGTTTTCATTCGAGCGCGTTCTTCCTCCCGGGCGCGGGCAACCAGGTCAGCAAGCTCCGCAGAAGACGCAACCGGTTTCCCGCGGAGGAAGCGCAGGCGCGAAAGCGCGCGGTCCAGCAACTGACGGGGCGCAACCAGGCGCCGTACCGCAACGTCGGCAAAAAACAGCAAGATGCCGGAAAGGAGGAAAAAACGCCAGGCGTCGTTGCCCCCGCCAGATTGTCCCGGCTCGCGGCGCAACAAACGGGCCAGGCCTGCGTCGTCATCGGGCGAGGTTATGATGCGCCCTGCGGTGGCGGCGGCAAGCCGGTCCAGCAGCGCGGTGTTCGGGCCCTGCATCCGGTATTCCTCGGAATACGCGATGCTCGTCCCCACCGTGAGAGGGGCAAGATCGACGTCCCCCGACCGCGCGGCGAGGGTGAGGGTGTAGTCTCCGACTCTGTCGGCGGGAAACGAGGCTTCGTACAACCCCGGCCCGGTCTGGGGAATCTGCAGCTCCGTGCGCGCGCCGCCGGGCTGGATGAGGATCCCGTTCATCGTCAGTCCGTTCACGAACCTGCCCAGCGAATCATAGGCGTCCACGGTCACGGAGGCCCGACCTGCTCCGGTCTGGATCCGTGGATGCAGGATGTGGGAATCCGACGGCCTCTCGATCCACCGCACCAGCTGCGCGGCAAACCGGGGGAACTGGCTCCACGCAAGCCAGCCCTTGCTCCAGCGGCCGCCGAAGTCCGATGTGAAAACCGCGGTGCGTCCCAGGCCGTACCTCCACGCGGCAAGGAGAGGGGCATCGTAGAGGGCGGAGAAAACCTGCTCCGCGCCCGGCTTCATGTAAGTGAGCACGAAGCCGTCAAGCGCCGGCAGTGAATCCAGGGAGAGCCCGCGGATCATCTCCGCCGCAGAGGTTTCGCGCGGGAAAAAGCCCTTTTCCACGAGGAGCCCACGGCCTGCCAGCCTCGTGTCGGTGAGGAATATCCGGGGAACGTCGCTGGGATCACTCGTGGCATAGGCGCGGCCGCGGCCCCAACGCGCGATTTTTGCCAGGAGCTCCGTGTCAGCGTCTTCTCCCACGGCAACGGTGGACACGGTGATATGGTGTTGCTCCATGCGCGCCAGCAGCCCCTTGAAGTCGGCCGCGTCGGTGAGGCCGTCGGTAAGGAGGATCACGTGCCGCAGTGGGGAGCGGGAGGCGGACAGGACGCGGTCCGCCTCCGCCAGTGCCGGATACATGATGGTGCCCCCGTCCGCGCTGAGACTTGCCAGGTCCGAGGTGCTCTGTCGGACCTCCCCGGCGCTCGTGAGAGGCACGGCCCACAGCCAGTCCGCGTCAAAGGCAATCACTCCCGCCTGGTCGAACGGATTCAAGGATTCTATGGCGGCAAGCGCCGCGCTCTTCACCACGTCCAGCTTGGTCTCACCGGTGGGCACCCTCACCCCCATGCTGCCTGACTTGTCCATGACGATGACCAGCGAAAGGCCGGGGACCTGCACCTGGGATTTCGCGTCCATGTCGACCGGCAGGACGCGCTCGATGGGAGTCTTGTAGTAGCCGCCGTTGCCGAAGCTGGCGTCTCCCCCGGCCATGAGAAGCCCGCCTCCGGCGTCGCGCACGTACTGGGCAATGATCTGCATCTTCTCGGTGGAAATCCCGAAGCCCGGCACGTTGTCAAGGATGATCGCGTCGTAGGGCAGGTACCCCGCAAGCGTCCCCGGCAGCTCGGCGGCAGTCTGGTTGATGACGGAGACTCCCTGCGCCGACAAGGCAGAAAGAAGAGACGGCGAGCTCCTGGCGGGCCGGGAAACGTACAGGACCTGCGGCGGACCGCTCACATGCACCAGACGGCGGTCGTGGTTGTTCTGGGATACGACATCCCCCGGGGCCTCCACCACCGCGTCCCAGGCATGGAGTCCCCTCTGCGGAAAAACACCCGTGAACTGCACGGCATTCTGCCCGGGGGAGAGCTGGCTGACGCGAGTGGCAATCGGGGCCGCGTCTCGAAAGAGCGTGACGGTGGCTCTGACCGGGGTGCGGCTTCCCACCATGACGGTCACTTCATGCGCCTCTTCCTGCCTGACGCTGGTCGGCGCGCGTACTTCGTCTATTGCCACCTCAACGCCCCGGGATGCCCCGCCAAGCGGCACCGGGAAGATGCGGGCGCCCATGGCGCGGGCCACGCCCGCCGCTGCCTCTGCGCTTCCCCTGTTCTCGTTTCCATCCGTCAGAAGGACGATGCGGGGTGTCGCGCCGTTTCCGGCCTGGGCAAGCCCGTTCTGGATCGCGGCGCCGATATTCGTCGCATCAGGATCGACTTCCGTTCCCTCCGCGGACACCGGAGCTCCGGGCTCCAAGGCGTCGGTTTGCGCGTCCGCGCCGAAGCGCACCAGCGCGGCCGAATCTCCCCTGCCAAGACGGGCACGAATTGCTTCCACGACCTGGAGGGCTTTCTCCCGCTCAGCCGCCTGCACGCTGCGGGACTGATCCAGGAGAAATACAATGAACAGGCGGTCCGTGAACAAGGCGCTGGAAAGCCCGGCAAGCCCGAGCACCAGGGAGAGCACTGCCGCTGAACGAAGAATCAGAAAAGCAGCGGCTCTCCCCGCGGTGAGAAGCTCGGACTTGCGACGCATCTCACGGACAGTGAGAAGCACCAGCGGGGGAAGCGCAACAAGGGCAACGAGCCACAGCGGCCACTGGATGCTCATGCCGTGAGTGACCTCCCCGGCCGCCAGAGCCACGCAACCCATTCCAGGACAAGGAGCCCGAGCGCGGCGGCGGCAAGCGCGGACCAGATGGGTCGGGGCAACCCGGTCTGCTTCTCCCCGATCTCAGGTCGGGCAGCAGGGGCCGTGAACCGGGGCGTGATGTCCGTTTCCGAGTCGCTTGAAAGGCTCACCGCGAACTCGCCCGAAGTCCCCCCAGCCTCCACCTTGTAGAAGCCGGTCTCATCCGTCTCAAAAAAGGTGGCTGAGCGGCCACTGGCTGGCACCGTCACCCTTTGCCCATCCGGCTTCACCACAGTCACGCTGGTCGCGCCCTCGGTGGGAATGACACGCGGGTCGCCGGCCTGCGTCTGGTCCGCCTGCACCTGGAGCCAGCCGGGAAAGAACCAGGAAAGCGCGTTGGCAAGCAGCACGGGGAACCCCGGCCGAAGAGGGAAATCCGACGCGGCCGGATCGAAGGCAAGCACGAGAGCCTTCACGCCGGAATGATCCCAGCTCAGGAGCAGGGGCGACGTGCCGGAGGCGGCCAGGACGGAGAAGCCGGGACCCGGATCCAGGTCGAGGGCCTGGCCGATTCTGACACCGGCAAGGGAGACCGAGTCCAGCAGGGGATCGTTCCTGCTCCATCCCGTGACAGATGGAACGCGAAGGAGTCCTGTCGCCCGGATGGGAAGGTTCGACGGTACGGCGTCGAAAAGAACGAAGTTGCCCTTCAAAAGGGGCGGGGGTCGGACGCCGGCGAAAACAACCACGTCTGCCTGCGGGCTCTGCGCTGCCGCGGCGTCCTGCGTCTTCACCGTCACTCCGGGAAGGGATGCCAGGGCGTGCAGGATGAAGTACGGCTGAGGCCCGACCAGCAGGACCTGCAGCCGCCGAGCCGGCGTAAAGTCCGCATACGCAGTGTCGTCGAGAGGCAGCGCATCATGCGCCGCCAGGGATGCCTCAACCCTGCCCGTGATGGGCCCGGTCCAGGGAACCGTAACCGTGCTCCTCCGCCCCGCGTCTATCGTCAGGGTGCGGCTTACGACATCCTTGCCGCCTGCCCGGACGGTGAGAGGCACGGTTACGGCCGCGTTGCCGGCGTTCTTCACCGCCAGAAAAAGCTCGTATCCGGTCTCCGCCCCCGATGCCAGCCGGAGCGACATCCCAGTGATTCCCACGTTCTCTCGCGGCGTCCCTGCAACGTCCACCGTGACCCACGGGAGGGACGTGTCCACCCCGTGAAGCTCGTCGAAAGCGCCGTCGGTTTCCAGCACGACGCGGCCTCCGCGCCGGGGGTCGCGCAGCGACATGGCGAAAAGCATGCTGGAAGCAACGTCCCCGGGCTCGTCCGTGGGTCGCGCTGACTGCAGAAGGCGGCGGAGCGCGCTCCTGTCTTCGGTGAACGGAGAAAGCAACCGGGGCGACTTTTCGGCAAGCACGACGGCCATGCGCGCGCCGCCCCGGAGGCCGGACGCGAGCTCGAGCCCGCGTTCACGCGCAATGTCCCACCGTGTTCGCGCACCCTCCCGCGCCTGCATGCTGGCCGTGGCGTCCAGCACCAGGATCACGTCCTGTGATCCGCCATGGCTCAGCCCTGCCAGCAGCGGCCCCCCGAGCGCCAGGGCCAGCAACGTCACCGCGAGGATCTGAAACAGGAGCACGAGGCTCCTGAAAATGCGCCGAAGACGCAGGCTCGACTTGCGCTCCTTGAGCACCTCGTTCCAGAACACCAGTGAGGATGCGGGAAGGGATCGCCACCGCAGCGTGAGCGCATGCAGGACGATCACCAGCGGGACCAGGAGAAGCAGGAGCAGCCACCAGGGGGAGGAGAAGCTCATCGCGCGTGCAGGTGCGAGCCCTGCCGGAGGTAGCGCAGCACAACGTCCTCGAAAGGAACAATTGTGGCGGCGCGAAGGTACTCGATGCGGTTCTTCATGCAGAAGGATTCCACTTCGGCAAAGAACCCCGATATTCGTGCCCGATAGGCGGCCAGCAGCGGCTTGTCCACGTGCAGGGGGAGGGTCTGCCCGGTCTCCATGTCTGTGAGCCGCAACGCCCCCTGCTCGCCAGGGCTGATCTCCTCACGGTCCAGAACGTGCACCAGCACGACCTCGAAGTCGTGGAAAAGGAGCGCTTGCATGCCGCGTCGATAACCGTCAAGGGAGTCGTCCAGGAGGTCGGAGATGACGACCGCGAGACCCGGATTGCGTGACCGGCGCGCATACTCTTCCATGGAACGCGCAATATCGGTGCGACCCCCGGGAGCAAGAGCGCTCATGTGCTCCAGGAGGTGGAAAAGCTGGGCCCTTCCGCGCCGAGGCGCAAGGGCGCCGGAAAGACCGGCCGCGAACGTCGTCACTCCCACGCGGTCCAGGGACCCGATCCCCACATACCCCAGCGCGGCGGCAACCCGGCGCGCATAATCGATCTTGGGGGGCGCACCAAAGGCCATCGAAGCGCTCGAATCCAGGAGAAGGTGGACGGTGAGGTCTTCCTCTTCCGCGTAGAGCCTCACCACCAGCTTGTCCAGCCTTCCATAGATGCCCCAGTCGATTGTCCGAAAGTCGTCCCCGGGCTGGTAGGCACGGAAGTCCGCGAAGTCCAGGGAGGTCCCCCGCCGGACCGACATATGAGCGCCGCGGGCGCTGCCGTGGTAGAGCTTACGAGCGATGAACGCCAGGGATTCCAGCTTGCGGAGGAACTCCTTGTCGAAGAGCGCGGCGTCCATGGACGTGCTCTCAAGCCTCGACGGCGGGAGTGCGGGAAAGAACGTCGTCGATGACCTGCTCAGGCGTGATTCCCTCCGCCTCTCCCTCGAAGTTGAAGAGAATCCTGTGGCGGAGCGCCTGGCGCGCGGAGGCTTTCACGTCGTCGAAGCCTGCATTGAGCCTGCCGTCGAACAGCGCGTTGGCTTTTGCGGCAAGCACGAGCGCCTGCGGTCCCCGCGGGCTTGCCCCGTAGCGCACGTACTTGGAGACGAGATCGGTGGCCGCCTCGGTGCCCGGCCGCGTGGCCAGGGAGAGCCGGATGGCATAATCCCGAACGTGCGCGGCCAGGGGCACTTCCCGCACCAGCGCCTTCAATCTGCGGATGCCGTCCGCATCCACGATCTTCCTCACGGCCGCCGCAGCGCCTGCGGTGGTGCGGTCAATGATGGAGGAGATTTCCGAAGCCGAGGGATAGCCAAGCGCGAGCTTGAAGAAAAACCGATCCAGCTGCGCCTCGGGGAGCGGATAGGTGCCTTCCATCTCGATGGGGTTCTGCGTTGCAAGCACGATGAACGGCTGGTCCAGGGAATAGCTGGTGCCGCCCACGGTCACTGTCTGCTCCTGCATCGCCTCCAGCAGCGCGGACTGCGTCTTGGGCGTGGCCCGGTTGATTTCATCCGCCAGCACGATGTTGGCGAACACGGGTCCTTTCTGGAACTGCACGTAGCGGCGGGTCTCCACCCCGGCCCCCGCCCTCTGAGTCTCCTCGGGGACCAGCACGTTCGTTCCGATGATATCCGCGGGCATCAAGTCGGGAGTGAACTGGATCCTCGATGCGGTGAGATCCAGAACCATTCCAAGGCACTTGATAAGCGTCGTTTTCCCCAGGCCGGGCACGCCCTCCAGGAGCGCGTGTCCTCCGCAGAACAGGCAGACAAGCACGTCATGGACCACACCCTCGTGACCGACGATGACGCGGCCAATCTCCTCCCGCAAGGCGCGCACCACTTCCCCCGCCCAGGCCGCTTGCTGCCGCACCTCCGCCAACTCCGCCACGATGGCCTGTTCATGTTCTTCCATGCATTTTTCCTTACTTCGAGATGCCAATGACGGTGAAATACTCTTTTACCGACTGGCGCAGTTTCAGCGGAACCTCGTCCCGCTCCAGCGCGCTCTCCGCCTGGCGTGAGTATTGGTTGAGAATGGCCTGCTCTGACAGCCGGGAGCCCGTCCACTCGGGCAGAGCCCGCGCCAGCAGGCGCGTCGAATCCTCACTGGCCGCGTTTCCCTGGGCCTGGAGACCCGGTCCCTTGTTTCCATGAACGACGTCGGAAGGCGGCCCTCGTTTCTGCGGCGCGGGCAAAGTCCCGATGCCGCTTCCTTCATGGTCACCGGGCTTATCCTGTGTATCGGACCCGGGGCCCGTGCCGCCAGGGCTCATGTCCTGCCCCCTCGGGCCCTGCGCCCGATCGTCCTGGCCGGGGACCCGGCCGGGGATCTGCCCCGGGACCTGACCGCCCAACTGGCGCTGCGCGCGTCTCAACCTGTTGAGCGCATCCGCAAGATCCCTTGTCGCGCTGTCCGTCCCCCGTTCGGTCGATGAATCGGGACCCGCCTCGCCCTTCCCTTTGGCTCCGGGCTTTCCCTGTCCGTCAGCAGGGCTGCCGCCCTGCTTCCCGGACTCGGGCGACCCAGGTCCCGGCGCGCCGGAAGGAGCGACCTGGAGCTGCTGTATGCGCAGCTGGTACTCCTGTGCAAGCCCGGACTCCAGCGCTGACATCCGGTCAAGCGCGTCCGCCGTCGTGATCCTCCTGGCGGCAAGATCACTGCCCAGCTGGGCCAGCTGCCGTGAGAGCTCCAGGGAGCGGTCAAGGCCCTGGTCCCGCGCCGTCTCTGCCAGTCTTTCCCCGCGGGCGCGAAGGTCTTCCCCTATCTGGGCCGTCCCCTTGTCCTTGTCCTGGAAGGAAGCGAACAGCGAGCGAAAATTCACGGGATAAACCAGGGCTCCGGCGGTGAGCAGCGCGGCGACGGCCGCGAACGTTGCCAGCGACAGCCGCGGCCTGCCCAGGATGGCGCGTGGGCTCGTCCCTGCGAGAAGCCGTGAGGCGTCCTCCAGGAGCACGCCCGTGAACCCGCCGTGCTCACCTTGCTTCCCTTCAGACAGCTCCAAGGCAGTGCTGGCCAGCTCCCTGCTTCCGGTCACGGAATCGGCCAGGATCAGAAGCCGCATGCGGTCCAGGCGGGTCATGAAGGCAGAGAGCGCTCCGGTGACAAGCCCCGCAGCGGCCAAAGCCGACGCAAGGATTGGCGCCGGCGCCGGAAGGTTGACCGATCCTGCAAGAATCGCCACCCCCAGAGCAGGAAGCAAACCAAGGAACAAGCCCGTGATGGATCGACTCAGCAGCAGGTCGCGCCGGGCCGTCCTTGCCAGTCTTGCGACCTGGGCCATGAAATCCGATCTGGCGTCACCCATTTTCATTCCTTCCTTTCGCGCGGGCGCGGACTGCCGCCAGCGCAAGGATCGAGAAGCCGCCGAACGCTGCCGCCATCCCGAGGTTCGCTCCCGTGCACAGGATCCATTCCGGAAAGCCTCCAGACGGCTTCACCAGTGAGTTCAGCGCGTGGAACGGGCTGACAGCAGGCGCGACGAGGAACGTGACAACCAGCAGTGCAATAAGGACGGGATAGAGCACGCCTTCACGCAGCGGTCGGCGGGAGCCGAAGCAACAATGTGCGAGCAGGCCGCAAGCCCGCCCGGCCAGGCCTGCTGCGCCAATGATCGCGAGGGCACGAAACAGGTGCGCCAGCCCTGCGCCCCCAACCGAAACAGCGGCTGCCAGAAAGGGGGCTCCCAGGAGAAGGAGGAGCAGCGTATGAAGGAGCGCAAACATCACGCGCCCGCCAACGAGCCTCACCAGGGGGACGGCGGTCAGCCGGACGTGCTCGTGCAGCTGGACGTCGGGATCTGTCGAGAGATCCTGCGCGCCGAAGCGCGCGTCGAGAAACACCAGGCACACAAGGAAGCAGACGGCGACGGCAGTGAACGTCTCCGACGCCGTCCCGGTGCGCACGGCGACCTCCAGGGCCGCGCGCGGCCACATGACAAACAGGGCCACACCGACAACGGCGGTGAGGTACAAGCAGGTGCGGAGGATCAGGCGGTCGGACAGATATATCCGTATTCCTTCCTTGACGCTCACTCAGCCTCCACGCTTACCAGGGCCAGCCCCGGGACCCCGCCCAGAGGGTGCGACCCGGGAAATGAGATCGGGAGAACAGGGCAGTCCATCCATCCGATGAGCCGGGGAGGCCCGGCTTCCGGACTGTCGCCTTCCTGCGCCTTGAAAAGAAGCTCGCGCCTGCCATCATCCTTGAACAGGCCATTGTCCGCGGAAAGCACACGAACGTCGGAGGCCGCGTACGTCCGCTGAACCGTGGCGCCAGCTGCAACGTCACCGAGGGGAAGCGCGCGGCCGGAGACGAATATGTAACACCCGACCAGCGGTTTGCTGACCCCGTTGCTGACGTAGGCCTGGACCGAGGATCCGATGGTCCGGACGCGGACAGTGACGGCAAAGGGTATGACACCCTGAACCGCAACCAGCTGCGAGCCGAGCCTTTCCAGGTGAACGCCTTGTACCTGAGCTCCGGCTCCCGCCTGGGCAACGACGAGGTGTGGATACGCCGGCGGGAGGTTTTGCTGGACCCTGAGCCCTGCCGCTTCCAGCACGGCGTCCCCCGAACCGAGACGTGCCTCCACCGACTGCGCGGAAGCGGCGTACAAGCCGATTTTCTCCACGGCGAATGCCAGGCCATCGCCGGATCTGGCATCAACCCGGGCGGCGTCCATCGCCTGGAGCCCCGAGTGGAAAAGCACAAGGTTGAACAAAGCCCATCCGACGACGGTCGCTGAAACGCTGACAGAGGCAAGAAGCAACAGCCTGGTTCGGATGCGCATCCTGCCCGCGGCGCGGAGCAGGAGGAGCGGCGCCAGGAGCGCAAGATAGGCGCCAATGAACGCCAGGACGACTTCCACGCGAGGGAAAGAGACCGGGGCGGCCGCGAACACCGCGGCTGTCCAAGGGTCCTCCATTGCGGGCTTCGACGCCGCCCCGAACGCGGGAACACGATCCCCGTTGAGAATGTTCCTCCACAGGGAAAGCATGCCTTCCCAGGAGCGCAGCGGCGGCACGGTCGGGTCGAACGCGAGAAACCAGACGGTTCCACGACCAAGACTGCGTCGCACGACGAGCGGAAGAGCCCCATCCGCCGCAAGGACCCTTCCGCTTGTGACAAGGGCGTTCGCCAGCTCCACCCGTCCGGGGACGCGCCGCGGCGCACCACCCCCGACAGGCACGGAGATCCCTTCCCGCTGCGTGAGACCGCTGATCTGGACCGGCAGCAGCTCGCTGAAACCCGCGGACTCGTGCTGCAGCGCCGCGGCGCCGCCGGTGAAGACCAGGACACCGCCGCTTGCCACCCATCCCGCAATCGCGGCGACCTGATCCGCGCGAAGCTGCCGGAAGGACGTGTCATGGACAATGACGGCATCCACCCCGTCATAGCCTGCCCAGCTCTGCGGAAGGTCGTCGACGCGGGGGTAGACGACGCGTAAGGAGCCCTCACTTCCGAGGCCGGCGACACTGTCCAGGGAAAAATCGCTGCTGATGCCGGCAACGAGCCTGCTCGCGATCGTGAGCGAACGCGTCTCGATGTCCAGGCTGCCGACCTCGACGCCCCGGGAGGTGACCCTGGCGCGAAGCGTGCGCGTGTTGCGCGGAAGCGGAATGACGAACGGGAACCGGCGGGTTGCTCCTTCATCGAGGACGGCTTCCCGCGTGATTGTACGGCCCGGGACCGGGCCGCGAAGGTTGCCCCACGTGACCGTGAGGGAAATTTCCGCGCTCATCCGCGCTCCGGGATTCTCCACGCTCAGGATGACCGGAGCAAACCTTTCTTCACGCGCCGTGCCGTTGAATCCCACCAGCGCATCGCAGAGCACTCGTGCTCCCGGCTGTGCGGACAGCACAGGGGCCGCAAACGGGACAAGGAACGCAAGCGCGAGCGCGGCCCGCAGGAGGAACATTCGCGGCGCCATGACAGGAGTATAGCAGCGCGCGATTTTGTGAGTATAGTGAGGAAAACATATACGGCCAAACGCGCCGCCAGAGCCCTCGGAAACGCCACATTCGGATCCATGGTCCTGAGCTCACCGGGGATCTGATTACTGCGGCTGCTACGATAGTCCAGAGCAACGATCTCGGCGCTGGCGTGCGCCTTTGCTTGCATTGATGACTCTTGCGCTGGGGCTTTTCGGCGCGATTACGGATTTCTTGGATCGCCGCGCGTACCCGGGCTAGCTCTTCGGAAGCCCGTATACACGGATCGCGTTTTCCGCATAGATCTTGCGAAGCTCGTCGTCCGTAAACTGCCCGCTCTCCGCCACATAATCTATCAACTGGCGGTACGTTGCCTTTACCGCAACCGAGGGGAGATCGCTCCCCCAGAGAATGCGGTCGACGCCGACGACATCCCTCGCAATGCCCGCGTATCGAGAGGCGGAAGGGAACGGGTACGCCTCCGGCATTGTGCTGTTGGGAATGGAGGCGATGGTAAAAAACACGTTCGCAAACCCGGAGAGAACGTGGAGAGCGGATCGAACCTCCTCGAAATGACCGGGGCCGGGATAGAACAGGTGCTCGATGACGAAGCGTATTCCCGAATACCGGCTTGCGATCCTCCTCATTGCCTCGATCTGGAGGCTGGGCTCACCGAAGGTGCCCAGGTCCAGACTGACCACGACGTGCTGCTCCTGCGAGAACTCCCAGATTCGGGTCATTGGGTCCTGGTCCAGACGAAGTTCGGGATGATACCCCATGAGACCGAAGGAGCGGCTGATCTCGAATTTGAATCCAAGGAAATGGTGGCCCCGGATGAGGCTCCGCATGACCGCCGGCGCCTCACACGAGAACGGATCGAACGTCCCCATGCCATACAGCCGGTCAGGATGTTTTTTCTGGGCTTCGCTGGTGTAGTCGTTGCAAAATCCGTAGTACGAGCCCCGCATAAGGACGGCACGGGAAACTCCGTGCTGATCCATCACCTGGATCAACGTGTCATGGGTGAAAGAATCGTCCCCCCACGACCGGGGGATGAGCTGCACTTCTTCGCCGTCGATCCACCGCGCCATGCCGTTTCCGACGGCGCGGGATTCCCCTTTTCTCCCGAGTCCGGCAATATGCTCGATCACGTGCGCGTGCGCATCGATAACGGTGAACATGTCCGCGTGGCTCACAGCTGTATTTTGTAGACCATGGAGGCGATCATCTTTGCAGAGGCAATATGCGCGCGCATGGCCTCCGCCGCCCCTTCGGCGTCGCGATCCAGCATCCTCTCGATGATCGTCGCGTGCTCTTTGTTGCTCGCCGGCAGCCGGTCCTGGACCCGGGCGCCCAGGACGACGATGCGCATGTTCTGCGAAAGCACGGAGCTCATGAGTCGGACAAGATACGTGTTTTCGGTTCGTTCGGCCAGGTAGTTGTGCATCTCGAAGTCGCTCCGAATGATCGAATCCGGGTCTCCCTTCTCCCGCGTGAAGATCTTGTAGTATTTCGTAAGCCTGTCCTTTTCCACCGCGGGAGTGGCCAGCCGCGCGATGAGAGGCTCGATGTTCTCCCGCACTGTGTAGATCTGGCTGACCTCGCTCAGCGAAATGGGGGCAACGATGACTCCGCGCCGGGGCATTACGACGAGCAGGCCCTCGGCTTCCAGGGCGTTGACCGCCTCACGCACGGGAGTGCGACTGACGCCGATCTCCTTCATCAGCGAATTCTGGTCCACGACGGCTCCGGGCAAAAGCTCGCACGTGACAATCTTGCTCCTGAGGATCTCATACGCCTTGGCCCCCAGCCTCGGGAAGCCGGCGCCGTTCACCTTGTCAGAGTGCTGCACGTCCTTTTCCTTTCGGCACGGAGGCAACCAGGATGATCATCAGAAGCCCTCCCTGGATGATCCTCTGGAATGACGCGGGGAGCATTGTCAGGTTCAGGAAAGCGATCATCAGTGTCAACAGCAGGGAGCCGGCCACGGCCCCGGCTACGCTGGACTTGCCGCCCGCCGCGCTTGTCCCGCCGATCACGGTTGCCGCAACCGACGTCATGAGATAGGCCACGCCCACGTCCTGGAACGCGCCGCCGAAATATCCTCCCATGAGGGTGCCGGTGATGCCCGCCAGGACGCTGCTGACGACGAACGCGGTGATCACCACGCCCGCGACGTTGATCCCCGCCAGCGCCGCGGAGGTCCTGTTTTGTCCCACCGCATGCAGTCGCTTCCCGAACTTCGTACGGTACATGATGACACCCATGAGAAGAGAGACGGCGGCCGCAATGTAGATCATCGGGGACAACCCGAAGATCCGGAGCTTCTGCGTGAAAAACGCCACTCCCGCCGAAGGCATGCCCGTGGTCATGCGGGAGACGATCAGCACGACGGAATAGACGACAAAGCCGACTGCGAGCGTCGTGATCATGGGAGGGACGCGCAGGTACAGGTTGATCACGCCGATCAGGATGCCGATGACGACGCAAACGGCCAGGGAGGCGGCCAGGCCCACCGCGATTCCATAATCCGCCGTCAGCATGGAGGAAATATAGGCTGCCAGCGCCACGGTATATTGGCTGGACAGGTCGATGGCCCCATTGCCGCTGGTGATCACCGTCATCTGACCCAGGCTCAGGAGCACGAGGAAGCTGGCCAGGGTGGCGCTCACGGACACCATGTGCAGGGAGAACTGGCCAGTCATGATGCTGATGACTATCCACAGGGCAAGGGATCCGATCACGGACCAGATCCAGACGTTTTTTCCTATGAAACGCCCCGGGCTCATCTCTTCACCTCCATGCGGGCGCTCACGAGCTTCAGCGCCAACGCGGCAATCAGGATCAGGCCGGTGACGGCGCTCTGCATGTTCGAGTCGATCCCGATGAAGGTGAGAAGGAACGAGATGCTTGAGATGCCGAGCGCCGCAACGACAACTCCGACGGGCGAGCTGATTCCCCCGAAGAAGCTGCACCCGCCGAGGATGATGGTCGCGATGCTGAGCATGTTGTACGAGCGGCTGGAGTTCGCGTCGCCGCTGCTTGCAATGGCGGTCAGCATGAGGGCTCCGATCACCGTCATCAGGCCGGCAAGGCCATAGGCCACGGCCATGGCCGTGAACCGCGACCATCCGGCGCGGCTCACCGCGGTGGGATTGTTGCCCATTGCGTTGATGATCATGCCGTACTTCGACCGCCTCACGATCCAGAAGGAAAGGACCGCCGCCGCGACGGCGACCATGATTGGCATGGGAACCACGGGGAACCGGAAATTGTAGAACGCGGACAGCCACGCGGGCGCGCTGCCCCCCGGAACCGGGGCTATCGTAAGGGCAAGGCCCAGCCACACAAAGGAAGCCCCGAGGGTGATGACGATGGCGGGTATCCGCGTAGAGTAGATGACGGCAGCCAGGCCCGCGTACGCCAGGACCACGACCAGCACATACAGAGCGCCCAGCCCCGGCTTGGTGGACACGACAAACGCGATGATCACGTTCAGCAGCCCGACGGACTGGCCGTTTCCGAGGTCGATGCCGCCGGTGATCACGATGAACATCTGCCCCAGAGCAATGAACACGAGCGGGACGGCGGAGGAGTACAGGAGCTGGATTCCAAGGTACGAGGTGATCCTGTGGTTGAACTGCGAGTTGATCACGAAGATCGAGATCAGCGTGGCGAAGGCAAGAAAGGCGCCGTTGTTGACGACGCGGCGCACCGCGTCCCCCGCGCGGCGCGGGGCGTGGATCCGCGGCGTCTCCTGCTCCGATGTCCCTTTCGACTTCTCCCGAAATGACGTGGTGATGATGTTCTGCACGGAGACCTGATCCCCGACAAGCTCCTGCACGATTGTGCCCTCGTGCATGACGTAGACACGGTCGCATTGCTCCATCTCCAGGTCTTCCGTGCTGTGGAGCAGAATGGCCTTTCCCTGTTGCTTCGCCTCGTCGAGCAGCCGGTAGATCTCCTGTTTCGTTTCCACGTCGACCCCGCTCGTGGGGTCGTTCAGAAGCACAAGGCCGGATTCGGTGGCCAGGCACCGCGCCAACAGCGCCTTCTGCTGGTTGCCACCGGAGAGACTCGTGATCTGGTCCCGTACTCCGCGCGCCGTGAACTTCAGCTTGTCGAACCAGAACTTCGCAAGGGCAAGGAGCTTCCCCGTGTTGATGAGACCATAGCGGGTCACCCTGCCGAGGCTTGAAATGACCGTGTTGTCCGCGATGTCCCAGAGCGGAAAGATACCCTCGTTGTGCCGGTCACCGCTGGCGTAGGAAACATCGGCCTCCAGGCGGATGCCCGGGGCGCGCACGCCTTTCTTCGACGCCCTGAACACTTCCCGGATCAGCTCGGTCTGCCCGGCTCCCTGGAGGCCGGATATCCCGACAATCTCTCCCTTTCGAACGTGAAGGTTGATGTCGTGAAGGGCCTCGGTATTCAGGCGGTCGATGCTGAGAGCAAGGGGGAGATCCTGGTTTTCCTTGACCGCCTTGTGCGCCGCCTGGACTTTCCCCCCGAGAATCTCCACCAGCTCGCGCATGGACGTGGCTGTCCGGTGGCCCGCCCACTGCGTTGTGCCGCCCTTCATGACCACGACCCGGTCGCAGATCTTCTCAATCTCGTCCAGCTTGTGGGAAATGTAGATAATCGCGGTCCCTCGCCTGGCCAGCGCCCTCATGGCGTCGTGGAGCTGGATGATCCTGTCTCCCGTCAGAGAGGAGGTGGGCTCATCGAGGATCAGCAGCTTGAGGGCTTCGTGCGACATGGCTTTCGCGATTTCGAGCATCTGCCGTTGCGGCAGGCGCAGGTCGCTCACGGACGCATAGACGCCGATCCCGTGATCGGGGAAAAGCTCATCCAGGAACTTCCGGGCCACGTGCGCGCCCCGACGTCTCCACCCCGGAGTGCCAAAGGGCGCGTGATCCATGAGGTTGACCAGGAAGTTCTCGTAGACTTTCAAGTTGGTGAAAAGAGACAACTCCTGGTACGCGCAGGCGACCCCGTATTCCTTCGCGGCGTTGGCAGTCAGGCCTGGGTTGGTCCTTCCCGCCCCCGCGAACGCGATGTCGCCGCTTGTTGGCGTCTCCACGCCCGTGATCACCTTGATGAGCGTGCTCTTGCCGGCGCCGTTCGGGCCGACCAGGCCCAGGATCTCCCCGAGGCGGATCTCCAGGCTCATGTCCTTCAGGGCCCGCGTGGTGCCGAAGTTCTTGCAAATCGCAGTGAGACTGAGAAAGGGTTCGCGCTCTTGTGCTGCCTGATTGCTCATTTGTTTCGCGCCATAGTACATCCGCACACCGTGATCTGCCAGGAGCCGCGGAAGAAGCGACGGGTCCCGCGGGGCCCGTCGCATGTGACCGAATTCCGCCTGTCTTTACTTCTTGTAGTACGTCTTCACGATCCAGTCGTGATCGTACTCTTTCGCGGCAACCTCATCAGGCCTGAGGTTGGCGAAGTTATCCACCATCTCCTGCGTGATGCTGAGCGCGGGCATGACCATGGTCTTGGGAACATTCATGCCTTTCAGGATGTCGACCGCGACATAGAGGGAGGAGCCGGCGCTCCACGGGTTGGCCGCCCAGGAGAAGGACTTGTAGCCCGTCTTTGCTTTTTCCTGGGACCACCATGTGAGGAAGTTGCCGCGGTTGCCGCCAATGATGATGGGGAGCTTCCGCCCCGCCGCCTGGAACGCCTGCAGGGCTCCGTATTCATCTCCGCCCTGGCCCAGGACGCCGTCCACCTGCTTGAGCCCCGGGAGGATAGAGGCGACCTGCTGCTGCGCAACGGATTCGGTCCACTCGCCGTACACGGTGCCTACCACCTTGATGCTGGGGAACACCTTGAGGGCTTTCACGACGGAGGCGTGGAAGGCGTCATCGAAGGGCACGCCCGCAAGACCGCGGATCTCGATGATGTTGCCCTTCTTGTTCATCAGGTCCGCAAGATGGTTGGCCGCATTGCTGGCCATGCCATCCGTATCCCAGAGAATCTGGTAGCACTTGTCCGACGTGACCGGTCCGTCGTTGACAATGACCACGGGGATCCCCGCGCCGACGGCCTTGTCGATTGCCCCATTGAGCCCGGAGGCGCTGCCCGGATCAATGATGATCGCGTCCACGCCTTCCAGCACAAGGCTTTCGATCTGCGAAACCTGCGTCGCCACGTTGTTGTTCGACTGCAGCATCTTGTAGCTCTTCAGGGTGCCGTCGGCAACCATCTTGTCGGCCAGCTTCTTGAAGAGCGCCTCCATGGTCTGGCGGTACGTGTTGCCACCATAGGAGTTGGAGAACCCGATCACGAACCCCTTTCCCGCAGCCTTGTCAGCCGCGAAGACGGCAACTCCCGTAACCAGGAATGCCACGCACACAAACGCCAGAAGCCGTTTCCAGTTCATTTGCCTCTCTCCTTTGACAAAAGATTTTTCGAAAGTCCTGAGGTCCCAGTCCCTTGCGAAATCAACCTCCTTGTATTAGAATGGATACCACTGATGTATCAGTGTGATTTCAGAAGTCTATACCCTCTCTCCCGGGCTGTCAACTTTTTTTTGAGAGGGGGCCGTGTCGAGGGAGCGAATCCCGGGAGGAATGAGCGTGCGCGCTGAACACTGGAATACCCTGGTCAAGACCGTACGCGGGGAGCGAACCGGCAAAACGCCGGTGGGGTTGATCGTGGACACGCCATGGATTCCGCCATTCATGGGGCTTTCTACCGTGGACTACATCGGCGTTCCCGACGAATGGCTTCGGGCAAACCTCGCCGTGATGAAGCGGTTCCCTGACGTGATATTCCTGCCAGGCTTCTGGGTTGAACCGGGCATGGCGGCTGAGCCTTCCGGCTTCGGCTGCCGCATTGAGTTCTCCGCTGACCAGCCGCCGTCTATACATCCCATCGCTTCGGATATCGCGTTGGCGGAACAGCTTGTCCAGCCGAACCCGCTCCGGGACGGGCTCATGCCCCTTGTACTGGCACAGTACAGGCACGCGCTTCCGCGGGTGCGGGCGGAGGGAATGGATATTCGGATGGTGGCCGCCCGGGGCCCGCTTGCCGTGGCCTCCCACCTGTTCGGCCTTACGGAGTTCCTTGTGGGGTTGAAGACCGAGCCTGCCATGACCCACCGGCTGCTGAGGATGACGACAAAGCTGGCCAGGGACTGGCTCTCCGCACAAGCGGAAGCCCTCCCCGCGGCGGAGGGCATTCTCGTGCTGGACGACGTGATCGGGTTCCTGTCCCGGGAGGACTACCAGGAGTTCGCTCATCCCTATCTGAAAGAGATATTTTCTCTGCCCGCGGCGGTGAAGATCCTGCACAACGACACGGACTCCCCCGTGTGCTACGAGTTCCTGGGGGATCTTGGCATCAATGCGTTCAACTTTACGCACCTGCAGTGCCTGCGTGATGTCCGGTCTCGCGTCGGGGATTCCGTCTGCCTGATGGGCAACGTCCCTCCGCGGGACGTGCTGGCCCAGGGCAATCCGGAAACGGTTGTTGACCACGCCCGCCGGTGCCTTTCGGAAAACGCCGGGCATCCCGCCTTCCTCCTGTCAGCGGGGGGCGGTGTGTCTCCCGGGACGCCCGCTGAGAACATCGATGCCATGGTGCGGGCCTCCCAGTCTGCGCTTGGAAAGGAGTCAACTTGATAACGGCTCGGGTCTGTGAGATTCTGGGTGCCGCTTCGGTGGTCCAGGCTGGAGGGTTCGCTCATGGGGAGTTGCAGTGTCCACGGTTGAGTCAGGCGTCATGAAAGCCTGGGTGTTGCACGGCTCGCGTGATCTGAGGCTCGAAGATCGGCCCCGGCCCGCCGCCACGGAGGGCTTCGTCATCCTCCGCGTGACCCGGGCCGGGATCTGCGGCACCGATATTCACTATTATCAGGAAGGCCGCAACGGGACCTTCGTGGTCAGGATGCCTTTTGTCATGGGCCACGAGTTCGCGGGGAGAGTGGTGGAGACAGGCCACGGGGTTACCGGTCTCTCAACGGGAGACCGGGTTGCCGTGGACCCGACAATTCCGTGTCGAGTTTGCGCGCCATGCCGGCAAGGCCGCTCAAACCTCTGCATGAACATACGGGTGTTTGGATCGGCCAGCAGCGTTCCGCACCTGGACGGGGGCTTCCAGGAATATGTCGCCGCCCCTGCTCTTTGCTGTCACACGCTTCCTGAGTCCGTGGACGACGCGGCGGGCGCTCTCCTGGAGCCCCTTGCCGTGGCTACTCACGCCATCATGCGCTGCGGCGGCGTTGGTGGCCTGCGCGTGTTGATAACCGGCGCTGGCGCCGTAGGCCAGTGCGTGCTGACCGTTGCGCGGGCCATGGGAGCCTCCCGGATTGCGGTGAGCGACCCGGACCCTTTTGCCCGGAGCTTCGCGCTCGCGCATGGCGCGGACGCCGCCATTGATCCCTCGCTGCCAGATGCCGATGCCCGCCTGGCGGAATGCGCCCCGGACGGCTTCGAAGCAGCGTTCGAAGCCTCCGGCTCTCTGCGGGCGCTCTCCCAGGCGGTCCTGGCGTGCGCGCGCGGCGCCACGATCGTCCAGATTGGCAACCTGCCCCCCGAGGGCGCTTTGCCGGCGAACCTTGTCATGTCCAAGGAACTGGCGCTCCTGGGCTCCTTCCGTTACGTCAATGCCTTCGAGAAGGTACTGGACCTGATAGAAGGCGGAAGGTTATCCGTGGGCCACCTCGTGACGCACGTCCTTCCCCTGGAGGAGCTTCCGTCGGCCGTGGAAACCGCGGCGCGCAAGGGAGGCGTGATCAAGGTGCAAGTGCGCCCGGATTCGTTTCCTGGAACCTGACATCATCATTCGTCCGCGTCGCGGACGAGCTCGAAGTCGTCGGCGTTCCCCCAGGCGAGCGTTCCCGACTTGAGGATCGCAAGGCAGTCGCCGGCCTTCCCCTTCCCGTCGGAGAAGACGGCGCCCGAGGACTCGAGCTGGCCAAGCATGGAGACGTCGGCGCCCATGATGAAGTCCTTCTTGAGGTCGGGGACCGGCGCGACGGACACGTCGTTGGCGGTGGTCCTGGCGCAGAAGACGACGAGGGATAGGAGAGCGAAGTTCAACGTCTTCTTTGACCTCCGGCGCAAGCCGCCGTATATTTGGCCCGAGAGCTATATACAGATTCCTGAATCAATTGAGGAGGACTCATGCAACGTATTGCTTCACGATATTACATTCTGGTTCCCCTTCTGGCTGCGACGTTGATGATGACGCTTGCCGCATGCAGCAAAAACAACGGGCCCAAGGTGCTTGGGATCGTGTCGATCACCGTAAACGACCCGAACAACCAGGCCACCATCGCCGGCGCCAAGGCTGAGGCTGAGGCAAAGGGCTGGCAGGTCAGCGTTGTTGATGCAAACGGCAACGCGGACCAGGCGAACTCCGCCATTCAGAACTTTGTCCAGAGAAAAGCGGTCGCCATCATCGACCTGGTTTTCCCCACGACCTCGCTGCGGGCAGGCCTGCTGGCCGCGCAGAAGGCCAAGATACCGGTCGCCACCTGGGGCGGCGGATTGGGAGACGGAGTCGTCATTTCCGACGGAGACGGCGGCCCGTTTGCCCAGCCTATCGTGGACAAGATGCTCAAGGACATGAACGGGAAGGGGGCAATCCTTGCCCTCACCTACCATACGGGCCAGGTGTGCCGTGAGCGCGAGGATATTTTCGACAAGGCGCTGGCGAGCCATCCTGAGATCAAAATCCAGAAGGAAGAGGTTCACATTCCCGGCTATATCCAGGACGGAGCTCAGTATGCCACCGCGTGGCTGGCTTCTCATCGGAAGGGCTCCGGCTCGCTGGCCGTCTGGGGCTGCTGGGATGATCCCACCCTGGGGGCCATTTCCTCGCTGAAGCAGCAGCACCGCACCGACGTTCTCACCTACGGTGAGAATGGGGACCCGGCCGCCATCGCCGCCGTCAAGGATGGAACCATGACGGCTACTGAATGGGAAGACGGGCAGGCAGAAGGGAAGACGCTCGTTGACGGCCTGGCGGATGCCATTACCGCAAGCGGCAACGTCCAGGCCAGGACGGTGGACGTGCCGGGCGTGCTGGTGGACAAGGACAGCGTCGTGGCGTTTGTACAGGACCATCCCACCGCGCTCGGGACGCAGGCGGGCAGCAAATAGCATCGTTTCGAACAACTGACAAGGGGGATCAATTCGATCCCCCTCGCACGACACCGCAATCGGTCTCATTGCTGGAAATCACCGGGGTCAGGAAACAGTTTGGCGGGGTCCAGGCGCTCAGAGGAGTGGACCTTTCGGTCAACCGCGGGGAGATTCACGGGCTGGTGGGCGCCAACGGAGCCGGCAAGTCGACACTCGTGCGGATTCTCGCCGGCGTGGTTCACCCGGATGCGGGCACCATCCGCCTGGAAGGCCGGCCCGTAGTGATCCATGATGCCCAGCACGCCATGCAGCTGGGGCTCAGCTTCATCCACCAGGAGCTGAACCTCGTCCCGAAGTTCAGCGGCTTGCAGAATCTGGTCCTGGGGCTGCCGAAGCCGAAGAAGTACGGGTTTGTCGATTGGAAGGCTGTCAGGCACAGCGTCGAGCCCGTCGTCCAGCGGATGGGGATCCACTTCTCCCTGGACCTGCCGGCAGAAGATCTCACGGTGGCCCAGCAGTGGCTTCTATCCATAGCCCGCGCCCTGACCCTCAAGTCAAAGCTGATCGCGATGGATGAGCCAACCGCCTCACTGTCCTCAGAGGAGGTGGATCATCTCTTTCGCATCATCCGCGACCTTTCAGAACGCGGTATCGCGATCATTTACGTGACCCATCGGCTGCATGAGATCGAGTCCATCTGCCAGCGAGTGACGGTCTTCAAGGACGGGGAGCGCGTCGCGCTCCTGGAGCGCTCACAGATCAGTCGCGAGGTGCTTGTCCGTGCGATTGTCGGGGATGTGCCGTCGCGGGAGAACGCAACGCCCGCAGTAAGTCACGCGCTCGACGGAAAGCCGGTGCTGCAGGTGCGAGACCTGCGCTACAAGGCCCGGGTGCGCGGCGTGTCCTTCGCCGTGCGCGCCGGGGAGGTGGTCGGCTTGGGCGGGCTGGCAGGGGCGGGACGTACCGAGCTGGTCCGCGCAATTTTCGGCGCGGAAAAAATGGATTCCGGGGAAATCAGTATCGACGGCGTCCCGACAAGGATGAGGGGACCTCACGACGCAGTCAGGCTTGGGATTGCCTTTGTTCCGGAGGAGCGGCGCACGCAGGGCCTCATGCTGGGCAAGAGCATCCTTCTCAACATGAACGTGACCGACCTCGGATCCTTGAGACGTCCTGCCTGGCTGCCGTTCGTGAGCCTGCGGGCCGCGCGGGAGCGGGCGGCTCAGATGATTCGGCGCCTCGCAATCCGGGCCGGCGGCGTGCGGGCTTCCGTGGGGACGCTGAGCGGAGGCAATCAACAGAAAGTGGTCATCGGCAAGTGGCTTGTGCGCACGCCTCGGGTGCTCATCCTGGATGAGCCTACCCGCGGGGTGGACATAGGCTCACGCATGGAAATCTATGAGATCATTCGCGGTCTTGCCGGCGCTGGCACCGCAATCCTGGTGGTTTCATCCGACGTGGAAGAGCTGGTCAAAGTTGCAGGGAGAGTCATCGTGATGGTGGAAGGGATTATCGCAGGAGAGCTTTCGGGCGTGGAGGTCACAGAGGAGAACATTCTTCGCCTGTGCTACGCGCACATGAAAGACGGCGGTGACGCATGAACGGCCGCGCGGATTCGTTTTCGTTGCGGAAGGCGGTCGGATGGCTCGCGCACTACGGGACGTTCTCCAGCCTCGGGGTCATGGTCATCGCCTTTTCCGCGCTGTCGCCCAGCGCGTTTTTTACGTGGTCGAACCTCGTGAATGTCGTCAACCAGGTGTCTCTGACGGCCATCATTTCCGCCGGGCTGACGGTGCCCCTCGTGGTGGGTGAGTTCGACCTGAGCATCGGATATCTTGCAAGCCTGTCAGGCGTCCTGGTCACCGGCTTCATGGTCAATCAGCACATGCCTATCCTGCTGGCGATCTTCGCCGTCCTCCTTGTGGGCGCCCTGGTCGGCCTCATCAACGGGCTCCTCGTGACAAAGGCGGGCGTCAACGCGGTCATCGCCACCCTGGGGGTGGGCACCGTGCTCATCGGAATCAACTACGGGTACTCCTCCGGCATTCCCGTCTCCGTCGGTGTGCCGCAAGCGTTCCTGAACATCGCGTTCGGTACCACGCTGTTCATCCCCAACGACATCCTGATCATGATCATCGTGCTCCTGATCCTCTGGGCGTTCCTCAACAGGACGGACTCCGGCCAGAGGGTGCAGGCCGTGGGCGGCAACATCGAGGCCGCGCGACTCTCAGGGGTCCGCGTCGACAGGATCAAGATAACCGCCTTCATGATTGCCTCCCTCTGCGCGGCCCTGACGGGCATCATCCTTGCATCCCTCATCGGAAGCGGGACGACCACCGCGGGGGATGGCTACCTCCTGGACGCTTTTGCGGCGGTTTTTCTTGGATCGGTGACGTTGCGTGAAGGAGAGTTCCACGTGGTTGGGACCCTCGTAGGGGTGCTGATCATAGGGGTCGTTTACAACGGGCTGGCGATCTTTGGCGCCCCGGCGTTCGACCAGTACGTGGTCAAAGGGACCATCCTCGTGGCGGCCGTAGCGCTCAGCACGGTTGCACGGCGCTACGCGAAAGGTTGAGAAAGGGCAGACCCATGGCAAACGATGATTACGAGGTGTACGCAGTCGAGTACGGCTGGACAATGGATCAACCCGTCGGGCTTGCCCTGGCGGGACACTTCAACGAAGGCATCGCCCCGATGCCCTATGGATTTGTTGCAGCGAGGAACAGGAGCGGTGTAGTGCTGGTGGACATGGGTTTCGAAGCAACGGGCTCTGGAGAGCGCATGCGTACCAAGTTCCATGTGGAGCCGTACATCTCGCCGGTCCGGGCCCTGGAGGCCATCGGCATCAGGGCGGGTGATGTGACCCACGTCATTGTCACGCACGCTCACTATGATCACATGGGGTCACTCGGGTCGTTCCCAGCCGCCCAATTCTACCTCCAGAAAGAAGAGCTCGAAAAATGGAAATGGGCGCTCGGCAAGGGGAAAGCATTTACCAACCTCACGGCAGCCTGCAACCCTGACGACATCGCCAAGGCAGAGTCGCTGGTGGCCGCAGGTCGGATGACGCTTCTGAACGGGTCGGTAGCGGAGCTGCTGCCGGGCATATCCGTGGAAGTGGCGCCTGACAGCCATTCCTACATGCTTCAGTTCGCGGTCATAGAAGCAACAGGCAAGGGAAGAATGATTGCAGCGGGCGACGGCGCTTTCTCAATCAGAAATTTCCCGGGCCCGCAGAGCGATGGGGCATTCATCTCCCTGGGCTTCGGAGTGGGAAGCCAGACGGGCATGGTCCTGGGCCTTGAAAAGCTTTTTGAGCTGGCCGGCCGCGACGTCGAGCGCATCATCATAGTCCATGAGCCGAGGACCTACGAAGGCAAAGGCGTGATAGCCGCGGAAGGTGGAATGCGCGTTCGCCGGCTGGCATAAGGAGAAACCATGAAAGCGAGCATGAAAACGAGCGTCGTCAATTCCGTCGCGCTGAAGCGCGCAGGCATGCGACGCCTTTTCTACATCATCACCGGTGGCTTGATAGCAGCCAGTGCACTGACAGGCATTTTCACGGCGCTGAGCGCCGGCAGAGGAGCCAGCGCGAAGCCTGGCGGCGTGCTTGGCAGCCTTCCTGCCGCGGAAGATGCAGATACATCTCTTGTCAATAAGGATCTTGTGAAAGCGGCCGAGGCCGTCGGGTTTCATTCAACGATGGACAGCTCGGTCGGGGTAATCGAGAACCTCGCCGCTGAATCGGCCCATCCTCCCGGAAATCCCCTCCTCCTCCCCGTCGGGGCCCGGGCGCCGGACTTTGCCCTTGAGACTCCCCTGGGCCAGCGTGTGAGCCTTTCCGACTACAAAGGAAAGACTGTGCTTCTTGAGTTTTTCGCAACCTGGTGCCCTCATTGCCAGGCCGAGGCAGAGCACCTGGTGGCTATTCGCGCAGCGTTGTCGGCATCGAAGTTCGCCTTCCTCTCGGTGAACGCGGATGGAGAAGATGCGGCGAGCGTGTACGCGTTCGATCGAGCCTTCGCGATTCCCTACCCGACGCTGCTCGATCCTGGAGCCGTGGCAGGCAGCTTCAACGAGCGGGGAAGCGCGGGACCCGCCACACAATCCTATGGGGTCCATATCTACCCGACCTTCTATATCATTGGGGGGAATGGAATGGTTGTCTGGAGATCAGACGGAGAGCAGCCCGATGTCTTCCTGATGAAGGAGCTCCAGGCAGTCTCCCGGAAGTAGTCCAGGGTCTCGCGCTCATCGCGACGCCAAGGCCTATCAATAGCCCTCCCGACGACTATTGGCATCATGGCAACCCCTCATATCGAATGGGATACTCTTGAGAATTGCGCTACACTTGAAAAGAACGTTGAAGTGTTGGATAGGGCACAGCACTCCAAAGACTCAGAGCCTGAATGGGGGAGCCTGAGTTGGACAATCCGGCTCTTTCGCTGCGCGGGGCGATGTTCGCTTTGGCAGCAACTTTGTTCCTAACCTCGATTCCGCCCGTCCTCAGCTCTGAGGGGGTTGTGCTCCATCGATTCAGCTCCGTGCAGCCCGATCGGCAACTCGAAGAGGTTTTGTATCTTGCCGCGGGAGTAGCCCTTATGCAGGCCGGCCTCACCAGCACAAGGGAAGGAGACGGGGCGGATTATGTTCTGGAGGTCCAGTACTCTTCAAAGAAAGACGAAACAGAGCTTCGGTATACATTGTATCGGCCCCAGTCACCCAAGGACGTCCTCGCGGACATGACCGTCGACTTACCTGTCGACGATACTCTCGACGCCCGGGTCGCGACCGGGGTCCATCGGCTCCTTCAGACGGCAGGAATAGAAGCGGTCCCTTCTCCCCATGCGCACATCGAAGGCCTCCTGCCGGCTTCTCCTTCTCCCGCGATTGTCGACGAAAAGACGAAATCCGACGCCGTGGTCGTCGGGACACCACCTGGCACGCCCGCGCGCAAAGCCGCGCCGATGAAATTCGATTCTTCGATTTCGGCTGCGGGGGTTGTGTTGTTCGGCGCGATAACCGAGTTCCTGCACTACGGTGTCGGGGGCTTGCTCCGCGCGGGTGTCAGTTGGCCCCGGAAGTCATGGAGCCCGACTCTTGGCGTCGAAGTGTCGTTCATCCGGGCCTTCAATGATAGTGGAGTGACCGGGGGGCCACTCTCCCTTGCCACGGCAGGTCCAATGGTGCAACTGGGTACCGGGACGAGCACACCCTACAGCGTGGCGGCTGCAGTCTCAGGCGGCGCGGCCCTGATCATAGTGGGGGCCACGGCCACGACCATGATCAAGGCTGCTCCCTACGCCGATGCGGCGGTGCAAGCTGCCATTCCCGTGGGAGAGAACGTGCTCCTGGGGGGCGATGTGCGCTTCCTGGCGGTTTTTGCCGATGACGTGCTGATAATGGCAGTCGCGCCCGCCTTCGGGGTGAGAGTGGAGCTTTAGCGTGCGGAGGCACCTGATGGCCTTTCCAGCGGCTGCGGCACTCTCCATCGTGCTGGCGAGTTGCGATGCATTCGCAGTGCTGGACCAGTTTAACAAGGGGTACCCGCTCAGCCTGACCCTGGGAGCAACATCGGTGCAGCAGGGCGCAACGATAAGTCTGTATCCAAGTGGAGGCACGCCTCCCTATTCGTTCGGCCTCCTTGCTGGAGATCTTTTTTATGTTGGTAGTCTCGGCTCGATTTCCAGCCAGACTTACACCGCGGGAAACGCCATCGGGGCGGTGGTGATTTATCTCAGCGACACCAGCGGCGCCACCGTCGATGCCTTGGTAACTATCGTTCCTCCGACACCGGGGAGCTTCAACCTGGCGCCATCGGGGACGAACGCAATCCTCATCTCGTGGAGCTACACGAATACGACGCTGATCAGCGGTTTTCTGATACAGCGATCCACCGACGGTGTGACATTCACAAACGTGACCAACCAGCCGAACTCTGCGACCAGCTATCTCGACTCACCTCTCAACCCGAATCAGACCTTCTACTATCGGATGTACGCCGTTGCCAGTACTGCCGCCAATACGTACCAGTCATTCCCGACAGGGGTTCTGGGATCCATGCCATAGATCCGTTGCGCCGGCTCACGGCGCCTTCGCTTCCTCCGCCAACTGCCCGAGCGTCGATTCCAGGGAGGCGTAGGCTTCCCACTGCCCGGCGAGCCTCTCCTGGAGACCGTACGCTTCGAGGAAGTGGTCAAGTGATTTCAAGAGATCCGGATACGCGGCCCGGATTTCGGGAGATCCGACAAGGGCCCGCACCAGCGCCTGCGTCTTGAGGTCCTGGATATCGACGGGTTTCGCGGAACCGGCTTCGCGCGCTTTTCGGTTGGCCGCGGCAAGGGCGTCCTGGACCTCTTCGCGCATCCGCGCGACTCTGGTCGAAAGCTCCTGTATCTGTTCCCTGTTCTCCTTGATCGTGTCGGAGTATCCCTCGACATCCTGCTGATGTGTCGAGATGAGAGTCTCACGCTCCTTGTCAAGCGCATCGATGAGGGCGCGACGGCTATCCAGTTGCGCCTGAAGCCCCTCAATCTGGTTCTCCAGAAGAGCGGCAATGCCTGGCTCATTCCCCGAAGCGACTCTCTCAGTTGGAGTCGCACCCTGCACGGAACCTGTGTCCGCAATCGCTGATATGCTGCGCGACAGGATGGCCTTGCGCTCAGCTTCCGCCTGGTCAAGCTGATTCTTCACCTGCTGGCGGCGGGAGGGCGATGCGTCGCTTTGGATCAACTCCAGGTAAAGACGATTCAAATCTGCGATCTCCTGGTCCTTTTGGAAAAGCTGGCGGTCAGTCTGCGCCTTCAACTCCTGCAGGAGACGCCACTCCGTGGTGAGGAAACGATGCTCCGTCAGGGATATCGTGGCTATGCGGTCTTTATAGAGAGAAAACGCTCCCCACAGAAACGCCGCTGTGAAAACTATCAACGCCGGGCTGGAGATCCACAGGAGGTAATCTTTCTTGGGGCGTGCCTGCACATCCTTTGAATTGTCCGTGGTGCTACCCTCGAGGGTTATCATACCACCGGCTGGACTGGTGATGGTATACTTCCGGCGATGCGAAAGGGCATTCGCCTGAGATTCAGGCTCTACCTGATGATCCTCCCCCTGGTGGTGGCGGCCGTATTGCTCAGCGGCGTTCTTGCCTCGCTGGAATCCCGTGTGGCGCTTACACGGTTGGCAAACCGGCACATGGCCTTCAAAGCGGAGCAGCTCCAGGACTATTTTGAAAGTGAATGGAAGGTCGTCGCGCAGCTGGGCCTCGACAAGGACCCCGTGTATCGAGCGGCCGTGGAGGCCTCTTTTCGTTCCTACGCCGCATCGCTCCTGCGAAGCGAGACGGAGATGATCGTCGCATTCGACGACCGGGGAAACACCGTCATGCAGATAGGGTTTCAGACGCTCTCGTCCGGAAGCACCGGGCAGGGGAGCTCCACCGAGGGCGTAAAGCTCGCTCCCGGCTGGTTCACCGGAAACCTCCTCGGGGAAAATCGGGTGGGGGTGGCTTTTGCGTTGGAGCCGCTCGGGTGGACCGCGGCCGTTACAGAGCTGGAGACTGCATTCTTTTCGGATGTCCGCACCATGCAATACGAGCAATTGTCAATCCTCATCGGCTCCGTCCTTTTGGTCGCGGTCTTCCTTTCGATATTCATCGGCCACATCCTCCGGCCGGCGGAACGACTGACCGCAACGATCGTACGAATCACCGCTACGAACGACCTCGCGTCTCGGGCCGAGATCGAGTTTACCGATGAGATTGGCACCCTGGCTCGAGAGTTCAACATTATGGTTTCGAACCTGCAGGCGAACTACCGCAGACTGGAAGTGACAAGCCTGGCTGAGAAACAGGCACGACAGCTCGCCGTCGAGCGTGAGGCGGAAACACTTTTCCTTCTTGGGAGAGTCTCCGATTTTCGAGACACGGAGACGGGAGCTCATCTGAGGCGGATCGGCTCCCTGTCCGTTCTGCTGACACGCCTGCTCGGGCTGGGTGAAGAGCAGGAGAAGCTGATACGCGATAGCGCACCCCTGCACGACATCGGCAAACTGGCGGTGCCGGAGTCAATCCTCCTGAAGCCAGGCAAGCTCAGCGCAGAAGAGACCGAGAAGATGAAGCAGCACACGCTGTTCGGGCACGAGCTCCTGAAAGGTGCGCGCAGCATATACCTGATCGAAGGGGCAAAGATCGCGTTGACCCACCACGAGAAGTGGGATGGAACCGGATATCCGGCCGGCTTGAAGGGTGAAGACATACCGCTTTCCGGGCGAATTGTGAGCATTGTGGACGTGATTGACGCGCTTACTTCGGCTCGCCCCTATAAGGAGGCATGGAGCTTTGAGAGCGTCCGCGACTACATCGTCGAACAGCGGGGGAAGCACTTTGATCCCCGGCTGGCTGATCTTGTCCTGGAAAACTTCTCAGCCTTTCAGGAATGCATAGTCGGGAGCGCCCTTGCGACCGACGCCCAGTAGATGGCGACAGGCGACGAAGGCGATTGTTGACGCCCTGTGAGCCAGAGATCACCATTGTCGGTCGTTGTAAGCGCCGGCCTTGTAGACCTCTCGGCGATCTGCCGCACCACGCGCGGGCCGAGGGCCGCGCATCCGATGACGGGGAATCATCCACAAAACCCGGACAAAAGAAGCCCGAGAGATTGAAGTTTTCGGGCTGCTGCGATTTCCTCCTCGGCAAACTGCAAAATCTGACCTTCATTCTGATTAACGATTATAAATTATCGTTTTACAATAATTTTATATTGACTTTCAAATAGACATGTGCTAATACAACAGCCAAGAATACGTTCGGAGGTGTCATATGAAGTTCTTCGGCAAGAAGTCCCTGTCGTCGGTCATGAGCGTCCTTCTGCACATCGCGTGGTATCTGGCCATTGTTGCGGCGGTCGGCGCAGCTGCGGCGGGGGTGGTAATCGTCTTTCACTCACAGCTTGGCTCTCCTTTTACACCAGAGCTCGCAAAAAGCTCCGCAAAGAACCTCCATGACTGGGAAATGTTCCAGAGCATGCCACTTGGCGTTCGAATCCTCGTCCTGCCCTATTTCGGGGCAGTGATCGCATTGCTGATGATTATCATCTGGAAATCGCGCCAATTGTTCGCCTATTTCAAGAATGACATCGTCTTCAACACGGGCAACGTGCGGATCATCCTGGGCATCAGCAGGCTGGTCATCGTTTTTTCGATCATCACGTTCAGTCTAGGATCGCTTTTGGTAGGTATCATCCTCCGGCTGCTCTGCGAAATCGTAAAAAACGGGACAGCCCTCCAGGAAGAGCACGATCTGACCGTATAAGGAGTCGATTACGAGTATAATATTCAGGCTTGATCGTGTCATGGCCGACAGGAAGATGCCGCTCAACGCGCTTGCAAAACGGATTGAGCTGACGGATTCGAACCTTTCCATTCTCAAGACGGGAAAGGCAAAGGCAATCCGCGTTGCGACACTCGACGCGTTGTGCAGGGAATTGGAGTGCCAACCGGGCGACCTGTTGGAATACAGACCGGGCAATCAGGGCGATGGGGAAGCGACAGGGGCCGAAAATGTCTGACTCCAGGAGAACCGCGGTCATCGTTGGCGTCCTGTTCATCGTCGGGACCTGCGCGGGAGTTTCAAGCATGGTTTGTACGGGCCCCATTCTGGGCTCACCGGATTACCTGGCCGCGGTTTCCGCGAACCAGGTGCCGATGCAGGCGGGGGTGCTCTGCGTGCTGATAATGGGATTCTCGCTCGCAATGGTGCCGATCCTGATGTTTCCAATCCTTAAGAAACAAGACGAAGCGCTGGCCCTTGGCTATGTCGTCTTCCGTGGGGCGCTGGAGACAGCTACCTATATCGCCATCGCCATCATCTGGCTGGCCTTGATTTCAGTCAGCATTGATTTTGACCGACCGGGCACGCTGGTGGCCTCCCATCTCCAGGCGGTGGGCGCCGCACTGAAGAATGCGGCGGGTTCGAGCCAGCTCATGACGGTTTTCGTCTTCGGCCTCGGCGCTTTGATCTTCTATTGGCTCCTGTATCAATCACGACTCATTCCCTGGTGGCTTCCAATCTGGGGTTTTGCCGCCATCGCATTGCATTTGACCACCGGCTTTCTGCAGTTGTTCGGCGTGGTTTCCGCATCGTCCCCGCTGCTCACCGTCATGGATCTTCCAATATTCATCCAGGAAATGGTCATGGCGGTGTGGCTGATCGCATGTGGATTCAACGCGTACGGCGGCCGGAGCACTGCAGGCATGGACGTGAAAACAGGAGTGAAATAATGGAAAACAAAATCCTGTTGATCGTGTCTTCCTGCCATCACAACAACACCGGGAAGGTGGCCCGGGTAATCGCCGGATTCTTGGAAGCCCCGATCGTGACGCCAGAGCAAATAGACCCCGAAAAACTGCGGGACTACGATCTGATAGGTTTTGGCTCGGGGATCGATTCCGCAAAGCATTACAAGACGCTGCTCGACCTTGCCGATGAGATGCCGATGGCCGAGAGGGGAAAAGCGTTCATATTCTCGACCTGCGGAATACCAGGCGCCTTTGCCCACGGGGAACAATTCAGGAAACAAGTCGCGACAAACCACCGGACACTCAGAAAAAAACTGACCGACAAGGGATTTACGATTGTCGATGAGTTCAGTTGTGTAGGGTTCAACACAAACAGCTTTCTCAAGCTGTTTGGGGGCCTGAACAAGGGCCGACCGAATGCCAGTGATCTCGAGCGTGCGGCCGACTTTGCCGTAAACCTGCTGAGGAAAACCTGCGGCTAGCGGCAAAGCGCCTTCTTTTCGCAAACTGATCGACAGGCCGCAGTTTGCGTGGATGGTGGCGCGCGAAGCTGAGTACGACTCTTGTCAGGCCAAGAGTATTTCCCTTTCCGACGGAGAATAAAAAAGCCTGGCAACGACCTACCCTAGGGCGGGCCACTGCGCCGCCTCTCCCGCCGTCATGCGGCATAGTCACCAGGCAATATTCATAGAGCGATTAGCGTATTGGGCTTCGAGCGGTAGACTGTTCTATTTCCAGTCCGCGAGCCCGTATTTCGCAAGAATCGCTTTCAGCTTTCCTGACTTCCTCAGGGAGTCCATCCCGTCGGACAGGATTTTTGCGTATTCCTTAGACTTCGGGTTCGCCGGAGAGAAGGCGATGTACATCTTCAGCGGGGCCCCGCCCGTCCCGACGCTCACCACTTTGCCGTTCATCCCCAGCTTGCCAACCGTGTACGCGAGCACCGCCGTGGAGTCTATAACTACGTCCACACCGCCGCCCAAAAGGAGACGGAGGTTGTCTTTCAAAGGCTCCTCTCCAAATGCGGTCACTATGCGGGACGGATTGGCCTTGATGTAAGCATCCAGCTCAGGATAGTAGGTATAGTCCTTGATCACACCCGAGCTTGAGATTCTTGAGCGAGTCGACTCCCGAGTATTTCCACGAAGAACCGGCTTTCACGTAGAAGGACTGAACGCCAATACCCTGCTCCTGCACGGGAAAAACGAAATCAGGCGCATCATCAACGCCGGCCGCGATGACGGCACTGCTCCTGCCCGCGCGGACGTCTTCCAACGCCCTTGCCCACGGCGTGACGGTGTACTTCACCTCCAGGCCTTTCGAGCCAAAGACGGCCTTTGCAATGTCGAGCATATAGCCCGTCTCGGCCTTTCCGTCCCCGTTGAAAGGCATCCAATAATCCGCCTCGAGATTGATGACCTGCGCAAACGCGGACGACGCGAGCGAAAACGCCGCGCAGAGTGCACATGCGAAAACCGCCAGTCTTTTCACCCAGGTCCTCCTTTGGACTCGGAAAGAAAGTGTTTGATGGAGCCTGTCAAGACGAATCGCAGTTCTGCCCATCCGCGCTCAAGGCGTTCGAATCATGCCATGGCGATTTCAAAGCTATCTACGACCAGGAGTCGACGAGACAAACTGCCCGAGACCCGGCCGCGAAATGACTTCCCCGTTCCTGAATGCCGGCCTGCCCCGGAGCACGGTCTGCTCGATGCGCCCTGTCATCTTCATTCCCGCGTAGGGAGTCCAGCCGGCGCGGTAGAATGACTCTTCATTGCGCACGGTCCATTCACGGCTCGGATCCACGATCACGAGGTCAGCGTCGCTTCCAATCTGCACCACGCCCTTCTTTGGATACAGGCCGAACCTCCGTGCCGCATTGGTAGACATCAGTGCGGAAATCCTCTCCAGCTTCATCCCTCGCCTGACAACGCCCTCCGAAAAAAGGGTGGAGAACGACTCCTGGATCCCCGGCAGCCCGTTCGGCACATCCCAGAAGCTCGACGGGGTTTCCTTTTCATCGCGTGTAAAGGGCGCATGATCGGAGCCGATAAAGTCGATCGTCCCGTCCAGGAGCCGCTCCCAGAGACGGGAAGCGTTTTCCCGGGACCGCAGCGGCGGGGCGCACTTCGCGTACGGCCCCTTCTGGACAATATCTTCCGGAGAAAGCGCAAGGTACTGCGGCGCTGTCTCCAGGGATACGTTCTGACCGCGCTCTTTCGCTTTGAGGATCAACGTGGCTCCTTCCGCAATGCTCATGTGGACGATATGCATCTTCACGTCAGCCAGCCTTCCCAGGGTAAGCGCGCGGCTGATGGCTTCGAGCTCCGCTTCGGGTGGGCGCGACTCTATGAAGGCCATGGGATCGGATCTTCCCGCCGATTTCAGTCGAGCCTCCTGCGCGCGTATGATCGATTCGTTTTCCGCATGAATGCCGATCATCAGGCCGTGCCGGGAGAGGACTCTCATCGTCTCCAGGAGCAACCCGTCATCGACTGGCGGATAGGTCTGCGCTGACCAGCACATGAAGACTTTCCAGGCAGCCGCGCCAAGATCCCGCATGCCGAGGATTCTTTTCTCCAGATCGGCCGCGGAATCGGGAATGACCCCGCCCCAGAGGGCAAAGTCGACCAGGGACTTCCTTGCGGCAATGTCGCGTTTCATCGAGAACGAGCTCTCATCCACGGTGGGCGGCGTGGCCAGCGGCATCTCGATCACCGTCGTCATTCCGCCGGCCGCGGCGGCCCGGGTCCCGCTTTCCCAGCCTTCGCGGTAGTCTTCGCCGGGGTCCCAGAAGTGACAATGGGGCTCGATGCCTCCAGGAAGCACGATCCTGCCCTTTGCATCGATCAGCTCGTGCGATTGCGGAACCTGTTCCGAACGGTCGACAATCGCCGCAATTTTCCCCCCCGTAATTCCGAGATGACATTCCGCCGGGCCGGCTTCGAAAACTACCGTGCCGTTCGCCACCACCATGTCATAGCTCATATGTCGTCTCCTTGATCATTCCAAGGCTGTCCTCCGGGAGGCTTTCACCACCTGATCCAGCCGCCGGCGCGCGTCCTGAGGATTGAAGCTCGGGGGACGCGCCGCACCCAGCGATTCCACCACGTAGGATGCCGACACCGTTCCGTACGCCGCCGCCTCCACCTCGTCTCCACTCAGCGCCAACCCCGCCATGAATCCACCGCAAAAGGCGTCACCCGCCCCGGTCACGTCCACGGTCCGGACCCCGGGGACCACGTCCACATGCCAGAGCGTCCGCTCCCCCCTTTTGACCACCCAGGCGCCGCGCGAGCCGCACTTGACGACCACCAGTGAAGCGCCGCAGCCGGATATCCATGGCAGCGACTCCGCCGGATCCGGCGAAGACGCTCCGCTCAGAATCCGGACGTGCTCTAGGCTCGGAATGAATATCGGGTCGAGCCTGAGAATTTCCATGAGCGTCGATGTCTTTCCCTTGATGAAGTGCGTCTCGACGTCGACGGACACGACCGCCCCCCGTGAAGCGAAGAGGGTCGCAAACGCAAGCTGGCGATCAATGCTGAAGGGAGCGATATGAACATACCCGCAGCCCCGCCATTCCGCTGGCAGGTCCTCAGGACCGGGGCTCAGCTTATCCAGCAGGCTCGCGTCTTCGAACCCGTACGTTCGTCTTCCATCATCGAAATACGTGGCCGTGTCGTGGATGCTGGGTCCGGAATAGTATCGAACTCCCGCCCAATCGGTGAGGGACGGGCTGCAGGTGGCCGCCTGCAACTTTTCCCTCGGGTAGTCCTCACCGACAATGCTGACCACTCCGATGCGCACGGGCCACATCGACGCGCCGAGCACGGCGTACAGCGCGTCTCCACCCAGGGTCCGAGGAAAGGTCTCTCCGCCGGGCTCCTGACGGATGTCGTCTATCGTTGCCTGCCCGATGATGATCAGTTGGGGCTTCACGACAGACCGCGCCTGCCCTGCTTCCTCACGGCGGCAAAAGACAGAGAAGCGATGGTAAAGAGATAGGGGATCATGAGGATGAACTGGGGCGGAAGATTGACAGTGGAGAGTTGGTTGGCAACGGCCTGCGCAAACCCGAAAACCAGGGCGGCAATTGTCGTATACAGCGGGATACCCTGTCCGAAGATGACCGCGGCGAAAGAAATGATCCCCCTTCCCGCAACCATGTTGTTGGAAAAGAGCTGGAGGAAAGAAACGGCAAGCTGAAATCCCGCCAGTCCCGCGAAGAAGCCGCTGAGCCCGAAACAGATGTACTTCATGCGGCCGACGTTCACGCCCGCGGTGGCGGCTGAGTCAGGATCATCCCCTGCAGCGCGGATCTGCAGGCCAAGCTGCGTCCGCGAGATCAGGAACGAGACCAGGAGAACGGAAAGCCAGGAGATGTAGACAAAGATGTCCTGCCCGCTGACCGCCTGCCCGACGACGGGGATCGAGCTCACCAGGGGAATCGTGACCACGGGCATGCGCGTGTGAGTCGGCAGAAAACCTCCGCCGGACGTGATGGTCTCCAACAGGTAGGAGGTGAGGTACCCGGCTCCCAGGTTCATCGCCAGCCCGACCACGATTTCGTCGGCGCCCGCGCGCAGCACAAGCACGGCCATGAGAAACGCGCTGACCATGCTTGCAAGCACGGCTGCCAGGAGCGCCACCCAGATGCTGCCCGTCAATGAACCGACCCAGACCCCGAAGAAAGCGGAAAAGAGCATGTAGGATTCCAGCGCAATATTGTAGTTGCCCGCGCGCCTGTTGAAGAGACACCCCATGGAGGCAAGGATCAGCGGGGAAGACATCCTGACCCCCGGCGCAATGACAGCTTCTATCCAGTGCAGCATGTCGTCATTCCCCCCTGGACCAACGGGCAAGGAAACCCGCTTTCTGAACGGACGCCAGCAGGATGAACAGAGCCGTGAGCACGCCGATGATGTAGCGGGAGACGCTGGTGAAGATCTGCATGTTGAGCGCGCCGCTCTGCAGGGCCCCGAAAAAGAATGCCGCCAGCGGAACGAGCAGTGCATTTCCCCGCACAAGCAGCGCGATGAGAACGCCGTTGAAGCCAAGGCCGACGGTGAAAGGCGTCACATATGCGTAGAAAATCCCCGCCACCTGGACTGCCCCGCCGAGGCCGGCCAATCCCCCGCTGAGAACCATTGCGGACAGGCGCGTTCGACGGACCGAAATCCCTCCATAGCGGGCAAATACGGGCTGCTGACCCGACATTCTCAGTTGATAGCCGCCGACCGTGGCGTGGAGGTACCAATACACCACAATGGCCAGCGCGACGCCGAGGGGAAGCGCCAGGGTCACGTGGTAGGGCGGGAAGATGCTTCCCAATCGCGCGGCAGGCAGCATCGCGATTGTCTGCGTGTTGGTCCCTGTCTGGACGGTGGGGCTGCGGAACACGTTCAAGGTCAGGTAGTCCGTCAGCAGCGAAGCCACGTAGTTCATCATCAGCGTTGTGACAAGCTCGTTGATTCCCCAATACAGCTTCCAGATCGCCGGGATGATCCCCCAGAGCGCCCCGGCGGCAAATCCCGTGACCAGAACCAGGAGGACGGAGAAAACGCTGGGCAGTCCACCGACAGCTGCGCCGGTAAGGGCGGCGGCGAACGCTCCCACGAGGAGCTGTCCTTCGTTGCCCGCGTTGAACAGGCCTGCCTTGTACGCGATCAGGAACGACAACGCGGAGAAGATCAGGGGAGTCGTCGTCATCAGGGTGCCGGCCAGCGCGTTCGCGTTCCCGAAGGCTCCCCGAAAGAGCCCTCCGTAGGCCTGGATCGGATCATGGCCCGTCAGGAGCAGAAGCACGCCGCCCAGGACAAATGAAACCGCCACGGCGATGAACGGCATGGCGATGGATGCCACGAGCGAAGCGTCCAGGGGTCTGACCCGGCTCATAAGCGCTCCGGAATGGATGCCCTGATCCCCATCATCAGCGCTCCGACGGTCTGCTCCGTTGCCTCCCGGGAATCCAGGATGCCCATGAGCTCTCCGGAGTACATGACGATGATCCGGTCAGAAAGGTCCAGGATCTCGTCCAGAGATGAAGAGACCAGCAGCACCGAGTTTCCCGACTCCCTGACCCTGAGAAGGGAGTCATGGACAAATGCGGTGGCGGCCACATCCAGGCCCTGTGTCGGCTCTTCCGCCAGGACCAGCGCGGCTTCGGCCCCGAGCTCTCGCGCGAGCACGAGCTTCTGCTGGTTCCCACCGGACAGTTTCCGCGCGTTGACAAGCGCGGACGGGGTCGCTATGCCGAACTCGCGGATCCTTTCCTCCGAATAGCGCATGACCGCACGCCTGCGGAAGACGCCGGCGCGGGAAAAAGGCTCCAGAGAATGGCGACCCATGATGATGTTTTCGAACAACGCGGCATCACCGTTGATCCCGATCCTGACCCTTTCCCGGGGAACGTAATGCAGCCCCATCCGTCGCCTTCGGCCCGGCGAAAGGCCGGCGATGTCCCTTCCGTTGAACACGATCCGCCGGCGGATCTCGGCCGCAGCCCAAACAGCGCCTCCACCAGCTCGGCCTGGCCGTTCCCTTGAACCGCTGCAATGCCGACGATCTCTCCGCGCAGGATGTCGAACGAGACGCCTTTCACCCGCACGTAGCCCTGGTCGTCCCTGACGGACAGGTTTCCGACCGTCAGGGCGGAATCTCGGCCCCGTTCCTCACGGCCTTCCTCCATCCGTGTCCTTCGAAGCTTGATGTCCCGGCCGACCATGTGCCGAGCGATCTGCGTTTCCGTCAGGTCCGCGGTCTTTTCCGTGGTGATGATCCGCCCGGCGCGGAGGACCGTGACGTCGTCCGTGACCGCCTTGACCTCGGGCAGCCGGTGCGTGATCAGGATGATGGCTTTTCCCTGGCTGCTGAGAGCCCGCAAGCTCTCGAAAAGGAGCGTGGACTCGTGAGGTGTCAGGACAGTTGTCGGCTCATCGAGGATGATCAGCTCGGATTCGCAGTACAGCGCTTTGAGGATCTCGGCCCTCTGCCGCTCCGCAACGGACAGGCTCTCGGCGGGCCGCGTCAGGTCGAGCTGGACGTGATACCGGTCCATGACCGCGCGCAGCTCCTCGTGCAGCTCCCGCGGTTTCAGAAGCGAGCCCCGGGGCTTTGCCAGGAGGACGTTCTCCAGAACGCTCATCGTCGGCACGAGCATCGACTGTTGGTGCACCATTGAGATCCCCGCTGCCATCGCGTCCCGGGGGTTCTGGAACCGGACCTCGCTGCCCCGCAGGAGGATCTGCCCGGCATCGGGCTGGTAGATCCCGAAGACGATCCGCATGAGGGTCGTCTTCCCGGCACCGTTCTCTCCCACCAGCCCCCTGATCGTCCCCGGGCCCACCGTCAGGTCCACGGAATCGCAGGCGACAATCCCGGGGAATCGCTTCGTGATGCCGTGCAGCTCGAGCAGGTTCTGCTCCATGTCGGCGCTCCGATGCCGGACGGGGGTTCACGAAAGGCGAACCCCCGAGCGCAACGATCGGTGTCCCCTCGCTACGATCCGTTGGCGAGAGAGGCGAGCTTTGTGTCCGTATCGACCTTGATGGCGCCGCTCACGACTTTCTGCTGCGCCTTCAAGACCGCCTGCTGCACCTCGATGGGCACGAGCTTCTGGTTGAACGGGGTGGCACCCACCAGGCCGGACGCGAGGCCGTAGACCTGGTGGCCCGACTTCCAGGTGCCCTCCGCGGCTGTCCTCAGAACTAGCTCAGAGGCCTGGTCGAACCGGGGACCTGTTGCGAACAAGCCATAGTCCGGATCGAGCGGGATGATGTCGACGTCGGCCCCGATGAGGTACTTCTGCACCTGGATCGACGCTTCGTAGATTCCCAGCTCGGTGCCCGCGGTGGCCGCATGAATGATATCCATTCCCTGGTTGTAGAAGGACAGCGCGGTTTCCTTGCCCTTTGCCGGATCCTGGAGGGCGTTCGTGTACGTCCAGTAGACCTTCACCGCGGGATTTGCCGCGTGGGCCCCTTCATAGAACCCCACGAGATACCGGTTGATGACGTCCTGCACCACTCCGCCGATGAATCCGATCTTGTTGGTCTTTGTCATCATCCCGGCCGCGATGCCTGCCAGGTACGAGCTCTCGTTCTCCAGGAAGAAAAGCTCCTGCACATTCGGGAGCGTTTCCCCGAGAGATGCGTCCAGGAGCACGAACTTCACGCTGGGGAACTTGGGCGCCACCGCCTTCACCGCGTCGATCAGCGGCGGGAACGTCGCGATAATGACGCTGTAGCCCGCCTCCGCCACCTGCTGGACCGTGGACTGGTACGAGGCCGGGTCCGTCACCACGATCACCTTCGTGTCCGCATAGCCGTACTTCGCCCCTCCGCTGACAAAACCGGCAACCAGGGCGTCCACGACACCATGGTCTCCACGGTCCTGCACGGAAATCAGCGCCGCTTTCAAGCCTTGCTGAGCCATCGCTCCCGATGACTCGCCGGAAGATTTTTCTCCGCTGCCTCCGGCCCATACGAGTCCGGTTGCGAGAACGAGCGCAAAAGCGCAGAAAAGAGCTCTCCTCATAGTCCAGTTCTCCATTGCCGGCAAACGGGCTTGTCCCGTGTGCCATGTCGCTGAATACGAATCGCAACTGCCTGGTCGGCGATTCCCGTATCGTGAACAGCCCGACGGGCTGCGTTCCCTGCTCAGTGTTTCTCTGTCTGCCCGCGCATCACCACCTTTGCGCTCACTTTGCTCCACGGCTCCCGGAAGCATCCACGTCCTTGTAGACCGTCATGGACCACTGGTGCCTGTCGGGATGGCCGGCTCCGAAGGTGAGCTCTCTTGGAATGTTGTCCGCTGTATACGCAAGCCTCTCCGTTGCCAGTATGGGAGAGCCTTTCGGGATACCCAGGTATCGGGATTCTTCGTTCGTGGCGCGCACGGCCCTGGCAATGATGGATGCCTTTGTGAACGAGATTCCGTAGTTGGTGGAGAAGAACTCGTAGAGGGACCCGCCGCTCAGGGAGTCATCCGTTATCGTGATCCCCGACATCTCGAGCCACTGCATGGAGAAATACGTCCTCACGACGATGAACACCAGGTCGTCGGCGAGAAGCAGTCGATGCAGGAACAGGCACTCGCTGTTCAGTGGGACCTGGAGCTTCATGGAGATCGCTTCATTCGCCGTGACTTTTCGGATCTCGAGGTTCCTGTGACCGGGCGTCATGCCCGCAGCGAGGATGTCCCGGCTGAAGCTCGTCAGGTTGTTGAATCGCTGGTTCAACCTGGCCGTGGAGACGTATGATCCCTTCCCATGAATCCTGTAAATGTATCCCGAAAGCTCAAGCTGCTTGATCGCCTCCCGGACCGTGTTCCGCGAGAGGGAAAACTGCTCCACGAGATGCATCTCTGAAGGAATGAGCGTGCCGACCGGCCAGGTTCCCTCCTGGATGTTCTTCAGTATGTACGTCGCAAGCTGCTGATATTTCGGCTTGAAGTCGGCCAGGAACGAAGGATATTTCGGCGTCGGCACGCTTGTTGGCATGTCCCGTTGTCCCAACAAGTTTAAGGTCACGGCCTGGAGGCTGAAAGTCAAGCGAAATGCGGCGTGCCCGCTCCTTGATCTGACCGCATCCTCACCTCGCTCATGCTCAACCGTACCGCCTGAGCGATCCGAGGAACGCGGGCTCCCCGTAAAGTCTAGCGTTGCATTATATATGTGATGTGATATCATCTGGCCAGACCTACCGAGTGCCCGTCGTTTCGAAAAAGAGTGCCTGGCAGATAAACGGTTCTTCGAGAGGCATCATGAAAAAGGTCGCGTGCTTCCGGCTTTTCGTTACACCGGTCCGCAGCGCATCTGCCGCTGCCCTCGCCCCTGAAGCGCCCCGTTTCACTTTCTCACCGTTACTCGAAGCTCGTCTCGATCCAGTAGCGCCCATCCTGCGTCCAAGGCGGATCATGACTAGTTGTGCCAGACCTCCTATGCGAACCGGAGGGCCGCTTCCTTCTTGCGTAGAAGCAAAGTGCTGTCGCTCTTCTTGGCAAGAATTTTGCACTATCGCGATGCATGACCGAGCAGGTGGGCAAGATGTATAAAGGGCACGCTGCTATTTCCAGCAGATTCTTCTGGGCTGTATTCATGTGGTTTCCAGCTTTACTGCTGCAAGGTGCCATACTATCCGCGCAGAGCCCCGCCTTGGAACCGGATGCCTGGGAACCCGATACAACGCAAAAGGGATTTGGCCCGAAAAACATTGAAAAGCCTGACCCAGCCCGGGATGCCTGGCTTGCCAAGGCTCTCATACGGTTCTATCAGACCGACATAAGCCCCAACAGCATTTCCCGCTGTCCGTTCTTTGTTTCCTGTTCCAACTTCGCGATGCAAGCCATCGAAAAGTACGGCTTCTTTCCCGGAATCCTGCTTTTTGTCGACAGGATATATTACCGCGAAAATTCGGATGCCTACCTGTTCTATCCGAAAAGACGCGACAGCCGGCTTTTTCTAAAGCTCGATGACACGTACTTCCTTAGCGGTGAATTGGCCGATGAGTATTTTCATTAATCTGCACAGGACAACGATTGCTATCGTCCTCCTGATGCTTGTACTGCAGGGCATGGTCTTTGCCCAAGCCGATCCGGCATTTGCAGAGTCCCTGATGGCCGAAGGGGACTATTTCAGGGCGATCAGTGAATACAAACGGTTGTTGTTCTCTTCCACCGACGATGGTTTGAACCAGTTTTACGACTACCGGATCGCGTTTGGATACCTCAAGAGCAGCCATTTCCTGCTTTCTATTTCCTACCTCGACCGGCTGATGAAACTCCCTGAGGTTTCAGACGAGTTTCTGTTCAAGGGCAACCTGCTCTACGGGATCAACTTCTACTGCTTGCATGAAAACGAGATTGCTCTCGGGTATTTCAACAAGGCCCAACCCGTGGATAATCATGGAACCGTAGACCTGTTCCTTGGCCTTCTTTGGGCTGAAAACGGCGAGTGGAAAGAGGCCAACCGGTCTTTTCTGGAGGCCGCAGGCAAAGCCTCTTCCCCGGAAGACGGGACGGTCGCCACCGAGCTTGCCACGTCGGTCTTGAAAGGGGAATCGCTTGACAGCCGGAGTCCCGTCTTAGCAGGATTCTTATCCGCCGTCCTGCCGGGAGCCGGGCAAGCCTACTCAGGTCACTGGTTCGATGCCTTGAATGCCTTTAGTATGGTTGCGCTCTTCGGCTTTGCGACCTTCCTCGCCTATTCCTATGAGGCGCAGCAGAACAACGGGCGCTATGTCTATACGGCCGTCGGCGTGAGCATAACTGCGGTCTTCCACATCGCCAATATCCTGGGTGCAGTCAAGACGGCGGATTATTATACCGTCAAGAAGAGGCAGGACCTCATGGAAGGGATCAGGACACGGGTATTCGATACCATAAAATAGCTGTTTGGCGGATTGCGCTGACGCGTGGTGGCGGCCTTATGGGTGCTTGGATGGAATGGTGTGACATGAATTGTTTCTCGGATGAAAGATCTTTCATCGCCAATCTCCGGGTAGCATCGGAGTCTGCCCAAAGGAGTTGATGATGTCGAGAAAATTGCCTATTGCAGTTTCGGCTTTCGTCTGCATGACCTGGATATGCATGGCCGAAACTCCATTCCTGTCGGAGCATGACAACTTTGACAATATCCAGAAGCGGATCGAACAGGAAAAGATTCTCCAGGATAAGAATGCAGAAAAGGAAGACTTGCTGACCCCCGAGGCCAGGAGAAGTTGCTGTAGCGGGATGAGCCTCGAGGATTACTGCCGTAGCCCGCAATGCCGCCAGCAATTCTGCGGATGCAACAGCGGAAGTGGTGGGGGGTTGTGCGGCACGACGTCCTGGGACTTATCCGCCTGCTCAAAGCTTGGGGTGTCCGGCCTCGGAAGCGGCTCCTGCAGGTTTTGATCGAGGTAGAACTCACGAGCAGGCCCGACGAGAGCTCTGAACCGCGCCCTCTGGTCCCGTCGCGACCCGAGGGCGCCTCTCTTTGGAGCAGCCTATTTCTTCACTGGCGCATACGCGAAGTCATCTACAGCGAGCTCGACCCGCCGGCTGGAGAGACTGTCCGGGTCCATGCACCAGAACTCCAGCCTCGCGCTCGCGAACGCCGGCGTTCCTTCTGCCGGAGCGAAATAGATCAGACCCTCCGCCGTTTCCCCGGGAGCGAGCGTTCTGTCCCCGAATTGCTTCCCTTTCAGGTCTGCAAGAGATGAGCTTCGATCCCCTGTCTGGCTGATCACCGTTGCCGTCGTTCCGAAAGGCAACAGCCACGCCGCCGCGGTATCCGCTCCATGCCGCAGCACTTCCAGTCGCTCGATCACGACCGTGGCGCAGGCTGGAACGATCCTGCTGCCGTCCGGAAGGATTACGTGGAAATCTGAGCCCCGCGCGACCACATCGCGTTCACTGTCGTTGCGCACCGCCACCTTGGCCGCAATGACTCCCGCCGCCCTAAAGGGGTACATTTTTGCTTCTTTCGTCCCTGGCCTCATCTCCACCTTGTCCGTGAATGGCTCCGCAGTGGCGGTCACGAGATGCATATCGGGAGGTTCCGCCTGTGCTCCTCTCCCCGGGTCAGAACGGAGATAGCCTTCGTACCAGGCTGAGAATCCCTCCAGGAACTTGCGACCTGCGTCCTCCATGTCACCGTTTATTGTCCCATCCTTTCCTCTTCCCTGGATGACCTGGGACAGGACGGGGGAGCCGTCCGGGGTGTACAAAATGATTCGGTAGGTGACCCGGGGGAAATCTTCAGCTGCCTTCTGCCACAGGTAGTGCACCTGGAAGGCTTCGATCCGTGGCTCCAGTATCGCGGCAACTCCTTCAAAGCGCTCCCCGGCCGGCAGCCGCGGGATTGAAACCGCTTTCTCGCACGCGGACGGAACCAGCCGATCGAAGAGTTTCGCGCTCGCCTCTCCGAGGTTGACGACGTGCCAGTCGCTCCCGAAGGCCTGCTGATGCACGTATTTCCGAAACTCTTCGCTGTAATAGACACCCAAGGTGACCGGCTGCTTCTCCACTGCAGGCAGCGAGTCCAGTTTCGGCTCGAGACCTATGTGCTGGGTGAGCGTGCACGCCGAGCCAAAGACGATCAGGATCGATACGAACGACGCGAGAAAAGAAGACGAACGACTCATAGCATCATCCTCCTTGCGATTGAACAGGCAAGCAGCGTGCCAATTCTGTCGAATCTGTCGAATCACAATTCTCACCCACGTGGTGAATTGCGAGAGCACGGCAGATGCCCGCTCTCCACGATCCCGCAACGTAGATTGCCGCATTGCGAGCACCGAGGCTGATAAGTGCTTCACAAGCAAAGAAATGATGCGCATGCAACCAAGGTTGCGAACCAAACAGATGTTGCAGGCCTCTGCAAGCGTCGCCACGGGACTTGAGAAGGATAAGTCGTGCCGGCCAAAGGAAATGGCGCCATGGCTTTTCTGGCATTCTTCTTGCTACTGACATTGACGGTTCGTGCGGATGCCGCCAGGCCTGTTGCGGTAAAGGCGGCGGCAGGGAGGCAATTATGAAAAAGATGGTTATGCGGACTTTCTGTCTTGCAGTCCTTCTGGTGATCGCCTTTGCTCTTTCAAGTTGTTCTCTGTTCCAGAACGGCGTCGAGTTCATCAACAACTCATCCTATACCGTGAGCGTGTATCCCCTTGACGAATCCTGGGACTACTTCGAGCTCGATCCGGGCGACAAACACACGGTCACAACCAAGGAAAGCTACATCAGTTTCCTGTATTCACCGACCTCGTTCGTGCGCTGCGATGAATCCTCGGGGAGAGTCGTTTTCAAGGACAGGTGACATCCAGGCAAGCGGTCTCCCGGCCACCGCCGCCCGGACCAGCAACTCGTAGATGCGCCGGTTCGGCAGGCTTTCACCGTGGCCGCTCTCTTCATCCTCTAGGGCTGAGGCGCCTTCTCAGGCCCTTGAGGCTCCTCGGTCTTGGCGGCCATGGACTTCTGGGAGACTTCTGGCTCCCTCCTGCTGACCTGGAAATTGAAGCCCGTGGTGAAGCCGATCGCGACGACCACTCCGACTCCCCCGAAACTCACCGGAGTAGAGCGTGTTGACGCCGGAATCGAAACCGTCAGGGGGCCAGAAGCCTGAAAAGCCGAGTCGAGGCCCGAAAATCAGCGAAGAGGCTTCCGGACCCTCCTCGGGTTCTTCGGCAAACGCTGAAGCCGAAAGAACCAGCGCAATTGCGATAACTGCAAACTTCCTGCTTGTGGCTTAGGCACCGGTGGCAGCGGTGCGCAGGATCGGTGTTGGAGTATTCGTGTGGAACCTTGAAACGGAGGGCTGCGAGCAGTGGAAACGATGAAAGCGGCGGTTTGCACCAAGTACGGACCTCCAGAGGTCCTGAAAGTCGTCGAGCGCGAGAAGCCAACTCCCCGGGAGGACGAGATCCTGATCAGGATCTGTGCAACGTCGGTGACGAACAGCGACATCTTCATTCGGGGTTCGAGGATTCCCTTGCCGATGCTCATTCCGATGCGAATCATGATGGGAATCCGAAAACCAAGGAACGAAATCCTTGGAGAGGTGCTTTCCGGCATTGTTGAGGCAATCGGTTCCAGGATCACTCGTTTCCATGTCGGTGACCATGTCTATGGACTGACCGGATTTTCGCTCGGAGCCTATGCCGAATACAAATGCATGAAAGAAGTAGATTCGAAGCAAGGGTGTCTTGCGATAAAGCCGCGGAACCTGAGCTTTGAGGAGGCAACCTCTGCCGCGTATGGCGGACTCCTGGCGTTTCAGTTCCTCGAGAGGGCTGATGTTCAACCGAATCAAAAGGTTCTCATTTACGGTGCATCCGGGACGTCGGGAACCATCGCTGTGCAGCTGGCAAAACACCTCAAGGCCGATGTGACGGCCGTCTGCGGTCCGGGAAACATCAGCCTCGCCAGGAAGCTGGGCGCTGACAAGACAATGGACTATACCAACGCCAGTGAAACCGCCAAGTTGGAAAACTACAGCCTGGTAATGGATTGTGTCGGCAAAGCACGATCTTCAGCGTTGAAAGAGGCGTGCAAGAACGCGCTGACGGAGGGCGGCACGTACATTTCCATAGACGATGCGGCCTTGCTGCTGAGCTCCCCTCGGCTCGACAGGATCAGGGAATTGATCGAACAGGGCAGAATTGTCCCAATCAGCGACAGTAGCTTTTCGTTGGATCAAATCGTTCCGGCGCACAAATACGTCGAGCTTGGCCACAAGAAGGGGAACGTTGCGATAACCGTCAACACAGCGGGATAACAGCTGCCCGTTCGGAAGCCGAACAACGCAGCACTCTTTTTCAGCCGCCTGCTCTCGCGCGTGCGCGAGCGCCATGATGGCCCTTTCGCCGCCCCGCGGCATGCCCGAATTTCTGCATGATCCCGGCGTGCAGCCCGTCGGGATCATGCAATAGCTGGCTCATCACCGGTCCGCTCGTGTCAACCTTCGGGTTGTAGGCGATGCCCCAGCGCATGAGCTCGAACAACATCGGCAGAAGCTCCAGCGCCTTCTTCGTCGGCTTGTAGATGGCCGCGCTCTTGTTTGACGGGTCCTCTTCCTTTGTCAGCAATCCATCCTTCACCAGAGACTCCAGGCGATCGCTCAAAATATTACTGGCGATCTTTTCTTCGGAGGCCTGGAGCTCGCGAAAGTGGCTCTTGTTCCTCATCAGGATGTCGCGCAGGATTACCAGGCTCCACTTGTCGCCAAAGATGTCCAGCGAAAACACTATCGGGCAGACTGTCGGCCTTCTCTTTTTCATGTCCCAAATGTACAAAGAGTGCTTGCCTTTTGCAACCACTATCCATACATTACCTCTGGAAGGAGAAGAAGCATGGCACAGATGGAATCCAAAGACTTCACCGCGACCTTTTCGGTAGACCAGTCTCCGAAAGAGGTTTTCGATGCAATCAATAACGTCCGCGGGTGGTGGTCGGGAGAGATCCTTGGCAGCACGGACAAGGTCAGTGATGAGTTCACATACCGCTACGGGGACGCGCACCTCTCAAAGCAGAAAGTGACAGAGCTTGTTCCAGGCAGGAAGGTCGCCTGGCACGTGACAGATGCGAAGCTCAGCTTCGACAAGAAAGACGAGTGGATCGGCACGGACATCGTGTTCGATATCACGAAGAAGGGCGACAAGACGGAAGTCCACTTCACGCATGCAGGCCTCGTCCCCGCATTTCAGTGCTACGGCGACTGCTCGACCGCGTGGAGCACGCTCGTGCGCGGCAACCTGCGAAGGTTGATCACCACCGGCAAGGCCCAGCCGGACGCTTTTCGGGAGAGCACGGCAGGGAAGGATTACACCGCAAGCTTCTCAGTGGACCAGTCTCCGAAGGAAGTCTTCGATGCCATCAACAACGTTCGCGGCTGGTGGTCAGAAGAGATCGAGGGAAGCACCAACAAGCAGGGTGCCGAGTTCGACTACCACTACAAGGACGTCCATCGCTGCAGGATGCGGATAACGGAGCTCGTTCCCGAGAAAAAAGTGGCCTGGCTCGTCCTGGACAACCATTTCAATTTCATCGCGGACCAGACCGAGTGGAAGGGCACGAAGATCAACTTCGAGATCGCCAGGAAGGGCGACAAGACGGAAGTCCACTTCACGCACGTGGGCCTCGTGCCCGAATATGAGTGTTACGGCGTCTGCTCGAATGCGTGGGGCTCCTACGTCAACGGCAGCCTGAAGAAGTTGATTACGACAGGCAAAGGGAACCCCAACGCGAAGGAAGAGGCGGAGCGCGAAAAGGCATCATAACCCGACCGCTTGTTTGGTTTTCCGCGCGTCACGCGACGGAGAGTTGCCGAACATGCGCGAGTACTCCCGACTGAACTGCGACGGGCTCTTGTATCCTACCCTGTAGGCGGAGCCCTCCGCGGTTTCGCCTTCATCCACCATGAGGCGCCTTGCTTCCAACAGGCGCAGGCGCTTCTGGTACTGGATAGGGCTCATCGAGGTCACGTCCTTGAAGTGTTTGAAGAACGCGGAACGGCTCATGTTCGCCGTCCGTGCCAGCTCCTCGACATCCACGGAATCGCTGAGCTCCGCGTTCAGCGTGTAGATTGCCTGGGACACCCGGTGCATCGCGCTTCCGGATCGTATGAACTGCCGGATCGCGGGCCCATCTGCTCCTTTTAGAAGATGGTAGAGTATCTCTTTGACGATCAAAGGTCCCAGCACGGGGGCATCGTCCGGAGTCTGAAAGAGCTCTCCCAGTCGAATCGCTGCGTCCAGCATTCTCTCACTCGCGCTCCCGACAAATATCCCGCGCAGGGAGCTCTCGGTCTCTTTCGGAAGGTGATTCTCCATCTGAGCCTCGACCTCGCCAAGGACCAACGGATCGAGGACGATTTTCAGGCACAGAAACGGCTTTTCGGGCGATGCCGAAGCAACCCTGCTGATGACAGGCAGATCAATCGGAGTCGCGATGTAATGGGCGTCTTCGGAACGGTACACGCCACGGCCCAGGATGATTTCCTTGCAGCCCTGCGCAACGATACACAACGATGAGCCCCAATAGGCCTTCACGCGGCCACTCGGGCGGGAGAATCTCATGCAGAACGTGCCCGGGAGCGGGGCTTCGTTCATGCCATCCCGGGGACAATAGCGGCTGATCAGCCGCGCCAGATCGGATCGTAGATCCCTCACAGAACCTCCACTGCTTGAATTTCGTCTCTCCTGGACGATCAGGCAAGAAGCGTGGACTGTCGTGGATTCTCCCCGCCCGATTGCGGAATTACTTTGATGTCGAAGCTTATGACTGACGGAGGTATCCATGCGTGTTTTCGTTACCGGAGCAACAGGTTTTATCGGCTCTGCTGTCGTTGCGGAGCTGATCAAAGCGGGCCACAAGGTTCTCGGCCTGGCGCGATCTGATGCCGCGGCCGCGTCCCTCACCAGGGGCGGGGCGGACGTGCATCGCGGATCGCTGGACGATCTGGACAGCTTGCGCAAAGGCGCGGCGGAGGCAGACGGCGTCATCCACCTTGCGTACAACCACGACTTCTCCCAGATTCCTGCCGCCGCTGCAACCGACCGCGCTGCCATCGAGGCCATCGGTGGGGCTCTGGCCGGATCAGGCCGCCCGCTTGCCGTAGCCTGCGGGATGACGTTCTCCACACCCGGCCGCCTCGGCACGGAAGAGGATCCGGCTGACCCAAACGGCCGGCACCCGAGGACCCCCAACGAGGGGTTGGCGCTTGCGTGGGCTTCACGCGGAGTGCGCGTCTCGGTTGTGCGGCTTGCGCCTTCGGTTCATGGCGATGGGGACCGCGGCCTCGTGCCCATCCTGATCGACATCGCTCGAAACAAAGGAGCCTCGGCGTATGTGAGCGATGGGTCCAACCGCTGGCCCGCTGTTCACAGGCTGGACGCTGCCAGTCTTTTCCGGCTGGCCCTGGAGAAGGCCCCCGCGGGCACCAGGCTCCACGGCGCCGGCGAGGAGGGCGTGCCGATCCGCGAGGTCGCGGCAGTGATTGGTCGCCGACTGAACGTGCCGGTGGTGTCCAAGAAACCAGAGGAGGCTGCCGAGCATTTCGGTTGGATGGCTCACTTCATCGCCGTCGACATGCCGGCTTCCAGCGCCCGTACGCGGGAGCGGTTCGGGTGGCGCCCCACGCGCGTCGCGCTCATCGCGGACCTGGAGAACGGGACCTACTTCAAGCAGCACTAGGCGCGTTCACCGCGACTCGCAGCCCTGCCCAAGTATGTGGTTTCTTCGACGCTCAGGGACGCCTCATGATCTTCAGGCCGGCTTCGGCGTCCTGACCGGCGTGAAGGGCGTCAAGAAATGCGCAGAGTCAGCGACCTGGCACGGACCCGGCAAAGAAAAAGCCTGGCAACGACCTACTCTCCCGCCGTCATACGGCAGTACCATCGGCGCGGCAGGGCTTAACTTCCGTGTTCGGGATGGGAACGGGTGGTTCCCCTGCGCCATAGTCACCAGGCAATATTCACACAAGGATAGGGGAACGAAGAGAGAGAGCGAATCAAGAGCTTGGGCTTCGAGCGCCGGACCCAAGCGCGGTACACCGCGCCAGGGGCGTCACGCCCAAAGCCCGCCCCACTTCGCGAATAGCGAAGTGGGGGGGAAAATATGGTCAAGCCTCACGGTAAATTAGTACTGGTCGGCTGAATGCGTTGCCGCATGTAGACCTCCAGCCTATCGACCTGGTTCTCTCCCAGGTCACTGTTGGGGAGTTAAACTCCCAGGGTTGCTTCATCTTGAGGCGGGTTTCCCACAAATGGTCTCCACGGGCGAAGCCCGCGCCTGCCATTTGAGCGGTACGCCGCACGCAAGATGCTTTCAGCGGTTATCCCTTCCGAACAACGCCACGGAGTACCGTGGCAGGGCTACCCTGCGCCTACCCTTGGCAGGATAACAGGTACACCAGAGGTTCGTCCATTTCGGTCCTCTCGTACTAGAAACAGCTCCTCTCAAGCAACCAACGCCCATGGCAGATAGGGACCGAACTGTCTCGCGACGTTCTGAACCCAACTCACGTACCGCTTTAATTGGCGAACAGCCAAACCCTTGGGACCTGCTCCAGCCCCAGGATGCGATGAGCCGACATCGAGGTGCCAAACCTTGCCGTCGATGTGAACTCTTGGGCAAGATCAGCCTGTTATCCCCGGAGTACCTTTTATCGGTTTGAATCTTTGCCCATCGAGCATCCTCGGGGACGAAGAACGTATACATGTCAGATTGTTCGATCTGCTTGGCGATCCTGGCAGGCGCCATGCCTTTGGCGTGCAGCTTCTTCTTGAGCTGCTCCTGCTCCTGATCGAATAGGTCGGACAGCCTTTTCAGGAAGAGCATGCCGAAGATGTATTCCTTGTACTCCGACGCGTCCATGTTGCCGCGCAAGTCATCGCAGGCGCGAAAGAGAAGGTTGGAGAGCTGGTCGAGTGTCAACTTCGACATTTAGATCGTTGTCCTCGCTGCGTTCGTTTCACTGAGATTTGTGGCCTTACAGTATACCGCGGGACCTTGGTCGGCAACCGGAGGCGCGACGACCTACCATAGGGCGGGCCATGTCCCGCTCACGATACGTGCGGACCAGTCACGCCATGTGGTCGATCACTTGACTCCCCTGTCCTTCTGCTTACCATTGTCAGTGTGAAGCACCGGCTCAAAGTCCCCTGTATTCCAAGGCAGGAGGCCGTCGCGAGTGTACTCGAAAAGGAGATTCTGCTGATCGGGACCAGGGGCCGCAAGCGCTGCAGGGCCCTCTTTGACAGCGGCGCCAGTTATTCGATTGTGCGGAGAGATCTGGCAGAATCCCTCCAGCCGCTTTCTCCGCTTCCCGACCCTGAGGAGTGGGTCTTCGAGACAGCCCGCGTCGGCGAGCTCATTCCAACAGAATACTGCGTCAATCTCACTTTTCGATTCGATGACAGTGAGGCGCGGTTTTCAGATTTGTTCGTGGTTTTCGACGATTGCTCAGAGGAGGTCATCATTGGGGCCAAGACGCTCCAGAGCTGCCATATCATTCTGGATTTCGAAAATGAGGAAATACGCTATCGAAAGACCGCGGAGCGCCTCCGCGTAATTTAGATGTTCAGAAGTACCGCGGCCTACCGGCTGCCCTGCCAATCTCGCGGCAAATATGATATGGGTTGTCGGTAACCAATGGAGTCCATCTTTTCACGGCTGCCAGAATATTTCTTCATCCCGTTGGCATCCCCCAACCGCCGCCACTACGCTGCCCTTCTGTTGTTGTACTATCGCCTTTTCATGGAATACAGGTCCAGCGTCGAACGTGAGCTGGTGGTGGCGCGGTTTTCGGAGTACTTTACGGGATTGGACGTCTCTGACCGGGTTGAGGATGAAGAAGATCTCGCTGCCGCGGCCTCCCGGCGGCACCTCGGTCGGCACGCCCACGACGGCCTCACCAAACGTATCAGGCGGCGTGACGCCGAAAAGCCAGTCAGGACCCGATGCGCGCGGCCTGGCAAACTTTTTCTTGCGCAAGCTCATCGCCTACGGATGGATGGCGGAGGAGGAACAGCTTGACTTCTCCCGGGTGGTGAACCTGTGCGTTCACGCGCGTCCTTTTTTCGAGGCGCTGGATACTGTGGAACGCGGCGCATCCGTGGAATACGAAAGCCACATCGTGGCGGTCTATTCCTCCCTGTGCAGCGACGCGGCCAGGGACAACGGCGAACATGCGGTTCTCAACGCTCACTGGCACACGCGGCTCCTGGTGGAATCCCTCAAGGTGCTTGAGCAGAACATCAAGAGCTACGTGCAGGACATGTTCAAGCTGAATGCTGCCATTCCGGAAATACTTCACGCTCACTATGACGTGTACATGCACGAGGTTGTGGACCGCGCGTATACGCGCTTGAAGACTTCGGACAACCTCTCACGTTACCGGCCGCGCATCTCCCGCGCAATCGGCGGCTTTCTCAAAAACGAGCCGTGGGTGGCCCGGACCGCTGAGAAGCTTGCCAACATTCAGCGTGCCACCGTTGCATCCAGCCGGGAGCGGATCAGAGAGATGCTGGTGGAGATACGTGACGAATTGAAGAGCATAGACCCCATCCTTGAAAGCATAGACGACAGGAACCGGCGGTATTCCCGCATCTCCACCGAACGGATACGCACCCAACTCCATGCGGATTCCTCCCTTCAGGGAAAGATCGCCCGCATCGTTCGCGCCATGTCGCGGGATCGATCCGAGGGAAGCGCTGACGGCCTGGGACACCGCATCTTTCGACTGCGCCACCTGGCTCGGGAGTCCCTCTACACGCGGCAGACTCGGGAAGTAGCGGAAAGCGGCCTTGCCCGGCACACCGAAAATGACGTGGAAGCCGAAATAGCGGCGGCGGAGCTGCGATTGCGCATCACCAACCAGCTGAATCCCGCGAAAGTGGCCGAGTTCCTGTCCAACTTCTGTCCCGTGCCGGGCGCCACGCGCAGTGCGGAAGACATGGTGGACGGCGTGGACAGTTTTGTCCGGTTGATCTACGCGGCGGACTACGCGGAGGCCAGGGACGGGACGTTCCCGTTTTCAGTAGATTGGCGGGACGAAATGGTAACCGTGGACCGTTTCCGCTTCAGGTCGCACCGGTTCGTCAGAAGGTACCCGGATGGATGAGCTTGAGAAACTGACAGATTCCGAACGGGATCGGCTCCGCATCGCGCTCACCACGCTGTTCACGGAGAGCTTTCTTGTGCGTGGCATTGAACACCACGCGGCTTCCTATCGGTTTGTCACGTCGAACTTCGCGCTGGTGGAGAAATATCTGGCCGTTGCCGGTTGGGGCATCAGGCGGGATGAGATGCTGGGCGTCGTGGCCTTTCAGGGACCGCCCTCGGCCCGTCATAGCCTGTCCAAGGACGAGAGCCTGTTGCTTCTGATCCTGCGTTTGCTCTTCGAGGAAAAAGCCGGGGAGATCTCCCTCCATGGGGAACGGACCGTGCGGCAGCAGGACATAGTGGAGAAATACCGGGTCCTGGCGGATGCCACGTGGAAGAAGACGCGCTACCTCGCCATGCTGCGCAGGTTTCAGGCCTTGAGGCTCATCCGTGTTGTGGGAAGCGAGTCGGACCCTGAGGCCACGGTCATCCTGTATCCGAGCATACCCTTTGCGCTGGACGGGATGGCGGTGGAAGAAGCCGCTGCCCGGATCCAGGAGGCGGCGGGAGTGGGACAGGGCGAAGAGGCGGGTCAGAGCGAAGACGGGGAGCAAACGGAGGACTGATGCTCATTTTGAGGCGGGCCAGGCTGGTGAATTGGCACTACTTCACAGACTCTCTGATCGAGCTTGGTCCCGCGACGCTTCTTGGAGGGGACAACGGCAGCGGCAAATCCACGATCATAGACGCCATCCAGTACGTTCTTGTGGCCCAGGTCGGCAAGATCCGATTCAACGCGGCGGCCAGCGACCGCAAGGCAGCCCGCACCATAGAAAGCTACTGCCGCTGCAAGGTTGGGGCTGACTCACTGGACTACGTCCGCAAGGATTGCATCAGCCACGTGATCCTGGAGTTTGCAGACGGAGAGCGCAGCTTCTGCGCCGGCATCATGGTGGAAGCCTTCACCGAAGGGGATGCGCGGGAACACGAATGGCTCCTGGAAGGCGGAAAGATAGAGGACGTCAAGGTATATGACGGCAGCCAATTCCTCAGCCCGCGTGTCTTCCGGGATTCCATCAAACAAATTGGCGGATACCTCTGCGCCACCAAGCGGGAGTACAACAATCGCCTGACTCACTTGCTGGGCGTTCACCGCCGTGGCGTGGATTTCAACCCCTACCTGGAAGCCGTGGTGAGATCGGTGAGCTTCACGCCTTTTACCTCCGTCCATGATTTCGTCTGCAACTACATTCTGGAAGAACACGACGTCGACGTCGGCGCCATGAAGGAGAACCTGCAGAACTACCGGGCTGCGGAACGGGAGGCGCTGGCGGTAGAACAGCGAATCCAACGGCTTACAGAGATCACCGCTCTCACGGAAGCGGTTGCCCAGGCTACCCGGCAGATCCTCCGCCAGGAGTACCTCCAAATCAGGCTCCTTGTTGAGGAGCAGATCACACGGATTGCCGGCACCCGTCATGAGCTGGAACAGACGAGCACGACACTGCGAAACGCGGAAGAAGCCCTTTTGATGGAGCAGCAACGGAAGGACCGGCTGGATTCGCTGAGGCAGGAGCTCCAGTTCGCCTTGGCGGAGAACGAGCAGCACCGCCTCTACGAGCGTCTGCGCCGGGATCGCATGGACCTGGAGCACCGCATTACGGAGGAAGAATCGCGCGTTGAGCGCCGAGATCTGCTCGTCTCCCAGTGCAAGGCCATGCTGGGCCGTCCCCTCGGGTCTGACCTTGCCGCGGAGGCTGAAACTCTTTCCAAAGAACAGCAAGCGGCAACGCGCCAGGGGGTTGAAGCAGACTTTGAAATGGCAAAGACCAAGACCGAGCTGGGAGCCTTGTACGCGGAGGAGAAAGAGCTTGCCGCCGGCGTCCTGCGCTACCCCGAACCATCAATGGAACTGAAACTGGCTGTAGAAAGGGCCGGTATTCCCGCAGCGGTCTTCGCGGACCTGCTGCAGATAATCGACGATGAATGGCACAATGCGGTAGAGGGTTGGCTCAACACCCAGCGGTTCAACGTGCTTGTGCCGGAGGCTGACTTCCAAAAGGCGCTGGAGATTTACAATGGCCTTCCGGCCAAGACGGCGGGCGTAGGACTTCCCAACCTGGCCGCTATTCACGACGAGGAGGTTCACCCAGGTTCGCTGGCGGAAGTGGTTGAGGCAAAGACCCCAGCCGCCCGCAGATACGCCGCCTTCCTCATGGGAGACGTCATCCGCACGGACATCGCGAGCCTGAAGCGCTTTGATCGCTCGATTACTGCGGACTGCATGCGCTACTCCATCCATACGGCGACGCGTATACGCAAGGAAACATACGAACGCTGGTATATCGGCAAGGAGGCCAGAGAGCGCAGGCTGAAGACGGTTCGGGAGGAGATCAACCTGCGTGGCCGGCGAATGGAGACCCTTCTCACGGCAAGGCGGGAAGCCCAGGAGCGCATCGACATGTTCTCCCGCGTCCTGCGCCAACTGCCTGCAATTGAGGAGCTCTCTTCCGCGAAAACAAGGCTCTCGACAGCGCGGGCCCAGTTTGAAGAGGTGGACCGTCAGATAGCGGCCATCGACACAAGCTCGTTTGATGCGCTCAAGACGCAGATAGCTGCGGTGGCGGACAGCATCCGCGGCGCCGAGCAAGCCATTGGCACCTTGCGGGAGCAGATTGGTTCGGCCCGCGAAAGGGTGAAGTCTCTTGGCATTCTCCTGCAGGGGGAGGAGGCGGACGAGCAGCGGCGGAGCGCCGCTCTTGTGGGGTTTGTCAACGCCAACCAGGCCAATGAGGCGGATCTTGTCTCCTATTACGAAGAGCGCATACGAAACGAACGCCGCCAGACAGAGGGGCGCATCGACTATGCCGGGATGATCCGACGTTACGAGTCCTCCTACGCCGGACTGCGGACGCGGCTGGTAAGTGCCCAAACGGATCTGAGAGCTGCCAAACAACGCTACAACCATGATTGGAACGAGATGCTGGGTCTGGAGGACACTGAGTCGCTGGAGTACAAGGAGCGGCTTTCCCGCTATCGCGAGACGGAGCTTCCCGAATACCGGGACCGAATCAGCCGAGCGCGGGAGGAGGCCGAACGGCAGTTCCACGAGCACTTCGTGTCAAAGCTGAACGAGTATCTCATGGAGGCCGAGGAGAGCTTCAAGGAAATCAACCACATCCTGGAGACCATCCGATTCGGAAAGGACCAATATCGCTTCTCCATCTCCCGCAACCCTGAGAAGCACAGCCTTCTTTCTGCCATCTCCACGGCGGCCGAGATCCAGGACCTGGACGGCACGCTTTTCTCCGCGCTGAAAAGCGATGAGGAGCGGGAAAGCATAGAAAAACTCTTCCGCGATGTCCTTACCTATGAGCTGGATGACCCTGCCGTACGCGAGATTTGCGATTACCGCCAGTATTTTGTCTACGACATCCGCATCCGCCACACGGACGTGCTGGATGAAAAAACCGGCAAGGCGCTGGAATCGTACCTGTCGCGCGTGCTGCGGGAGAAATCCGGCGGGGAGACCCAGACGCCCTACTACGTGGCAATCGCGGCAAGCTTCTTCCGCTTCTACAAGGATTCTCCTGACGCCATCCGCCTGGTCTTGTTCGACGAGGCGTTCAACAAGATGGATGACGAGCGCATCGGCAACATGATCGCGTTCTTCCGCAAGCTGGCCATGCAGGTTGTGACTGCCGTTCCGACCGAGAAGATTGAATCCATTGCGCCCTACATGGACCGGACAAACCTGGTGCTCCGACGCAACTATCAGGCATACGTCCGGGACTACGCCATCATGGGGCAGGCGACATCCTCATGACCGAGCTCGCCAAGCGCATACTGGCGGTGTTCGCCGAATCCTACCCCACCAGCGCCTATTACATGGGCGGCCGCAGGTTGCGCAAGTCCGGGTGGGAGAAGCTTTTTCCGCGCATCACGACGGATGTCGCGGCCAAGAGCGAGTTTCTGGACGCGGTGGAGGAGCTGCTGTCCGCCAGGATTCTCTCGGCGCGGTGGAAACGCTTCCGCAAGGGCGACGACCTCGAGGCGCTTTACCTCGAGGACCCGCAGGCCCTTTTCAACGCATTGGGTGTCCCATCACCGGAAGCCCTTGCCCGGCAGATGTTGGAGCTTCTCGCCAGGCCCGAGTGGGCGAAGGGGGAGTTGGCCGGGCTGGCGGATTATCTGGCGCCTCGGCTGCACGCCGGCCACCCTGTCCCCGTGCGGAATGCCGCCGAGCTGGCGGACCTCGCACGGCTTTTCTCACTGACACCGCAGGATGCCGCCGCGTGCCCCATCCGCGCTCTCAGCGTCAGGCTCTATGCGGACAGCAAGAGGCTGGAAAGACTCATGCCCCTTGCGGACCGTCTCTCACGCTCGATGGGGAGAGTCCCAATCTCCGAAAAGCTCACCCTCGGACGATCGTATCCCGACGTCAGCCTGGCCATGTTCGGCCGGCTTGCGTTCGCCGGCTGTGCCAATCCCTGGCTCTGCCGCGGCCAGATTCTTACGCTTCCGGCTGCGAGCGTGGCGTTGATCGAGACCGTAGCCCTTGAGGCACAGGGGTCAGCGGAAAAAGCAGCCTCGGGCCAGAAAGTGATCCTTTCCGTAGAGAACAAGGAAACCTTCCACGTCCTGGCGGGCGGACTGAAAGATCGCTCCTTCGCCCTCCCGTCCGGCATCGCGGGGATGGTCTACACCGGGGGTCATCCAAATGACGCGGTCAAGGCGTTCCTTCATCGGTGCGTGGCCGCCGGCGCCTGTCTGTATCACTATGGAGATCTGGATCCGGACGGGCTCCTCATCCTCCAGGAGATTCAGGCTGCTCTGGCCGTGCCTGTTGTCCCCTGGTTCATGACCGCCGCGATGCACCGCCGCTACGCGAAGTATGGCTTTGCTCTGGACAGGACCCAAACCGCGCGCCTTTCGTTGCTTGACGCGAACGCGCCACAGGAGCTGCGCAACCTTGCACGGGAAATCGAAGAGACGGGCATCGGGGTGGAGCAGGAGATAATCGACATCGGCGTGGATCGAGGCACTGACTCATGAGGCCAACCGTCACCTGCCATGGGCCTTCGCGCGAGAAACGACGATGCGCTGATGCGCTCCCGGCTTGCTGCAAGAAGGAGGCAAAAAAAAAGCCTGGCAACGACCTACTCTCCCACCGTCATGCGGCAGTGCGCGAGTACGCGCTCGGCGAGTACGCCGTACCATCGGCGAAGCAAGGCGTTAACTTCTTTTCTTTTGGGCGTGCCCCGCACGAAAGGCCGACGATCTCGAAGGGCCGTACCCTCAGAGTGCGCGGACTGCCTCTCCGTCGGCGTGCGGGTCGCGTGCTCCGCTCCAAGTCCTCCGCGAACTGCAAGGCCGGACAGTCACTCCCTCCCCTTGCCCGTTGCTGCTTCTGCGCCCGGCGCCTGCGGGCTTTCCGCTTCGCCCGCTCACGCGTCTGGTTTCGAAGCGGCGAAAGATGCGCTCAGGAATTCGGCGACCAGGGCGCGGAACCTTGGAGCCTGAGGAATCCGCACGCCGACGGGCAGATTCTGCCTTGCCGACCCAGCGAAAATGCTGCAATCCTCGAGGCGCCTTCGCCTACGCAGCCCCAGTCTTCAGCTGCAGGTATTCAACCCGCGATTTGAGCATGTAGGCGACCAGGCCGAGCACGGTCCCGTAGAGCGGCGAAAGGAGACATACTCCAAGCGGCTTCCCGATTGCGGTCATATCCCGAATGGTGCTCAGAACAAGAATTACTCCCACGATGAGGCCGAGAACTCCCGCGATGTAGGAGGCCTTCTCGAAAAATCGCCATATCCTGACCGCGATCTCAAGTCTCAGCTTGTCCGTGGTGGGCCTGAACGCATCGACCAGCGCGTTCCGCCATTCCGAGCCCTTCCAAACTGACAACTCCGCAAAAATGGGTACTATGACGGCTATCATAAACGATGTGACCGCCATATAGGCTAGCAGCGAGCCTCCCTCGATCACTATCGCCCCGCACAACGCCGCAAGAATCAGGACCACGCCGATCACAAAACGAATCATACCTGCCTCCTTGTCGATACCTGAGCGTAAGGTGACAGACCTCATGTCGGATTGCCATCCACCTTTCGGTGGAATTCGTCAACGAGCCTTTTGAATCGAGCGGAGCAGGTCGATCTTGTTTCCGCATCCCGTCTTTTCGTACACCGCCAGCATGTGGGACTTCACCGTGGCAGGCGACACGAACAGACGCTTGGAGGCTTCGCGATAGCTGTCGCCCTGGAGTATCAGGGTCGCCACCTCACGCTCTCTTGAGGTGAGGCCGAAATAGTTGCAGTAGGCTTCGTCCAGCTCGAATCGGAGACCCGGTAAGGGTAGGCGGGACAACTTATGTAGTACCTCGGCTAAAGCGCGCGCCAATGTCAAACCAACCAAACCGAGCAGTATGCACCATAGGGCTTGGCGCAAGGTCGTCTCGGATCGCGGAAAGGCGGACAAGCCTGCCGATAGTGAAAGGGCAAAAACCGCAACCGCTGCGAGCGTCGTCGATCGTGCGAATACCTGCCAGACCAGAATCGAGATCCCGGCCGAGACCCCGACGCGGTCATATGAGAAGGCATCGTTCCAGGCACGCCTGCACGCGCCCAAACCGAACACCGCGACGGTCGCAGTCACGGGGACAGCGAAGAGTAGCACAACCGAGCTTGCGCGTATCCAGACGAGGCCGTCGGAGGAGAGGAGAGGAATCAACACAAGAAGTGTCGCCACCTGGAGGAAAAAAAGCGTACGCGCCATTCGTGTAGTATAACCCCGTCAATTCCGTGCGTCTTGATACTGGCGACCATAAAGCCAGGCAAGCCTTCGCTCACTACGTTGCCCCAGCTCCCTTGTCGCTACGACCGCCTGGGAGGCCGGCGCGGATAACGCGGATGTCGGGGTAGCGATCCAGGAACTACATCTTGAGCCCGCCAGCAGGAATACAGCGGGCAATAAAAAAGCCTGGCAACGACCTACTCTCCCGCCGTCATGCGGCAGTACCATCGGCGCGGCAGGGCTTAACTTCCGTGTTCGGGATGGGAACGGGTGGTTCCCCTGCGCCATAGTCACCAGGCAATATTCACACAAGGATAAGGGAACGAAGAGAGAGAGCGAATCAAGAGCTTGGGCTTCGGGCGCCGGACCCAAGCGCGGTATACCGCGCCAGGGGCGTCACGCCCAAAGCCCACCCCACAATTGCTACGCAATTGTGAGGGGGAAAATATGGTCAAGCCTCACGGTAAATTAGTACTGGTCGGCTGAGTGCGTTGCCGCATGTAGACCTCCAGCCTATCGACCTGGTTCTCTCCCAGGTACCTTCAGGGGAGTTAAACTCCCAGGGTTGCTTCATCTTGAGGCGGGTTTCCCACTTAGATGCTTTCAGCGGTTATCCCTTCCGAACTTGGCTACCCTGCGCCTACCCTTGGCAGGATAACAGGTACACCAGAGGTTCGTCCATTTCGGTCCTCTCGTACTAGAAACAGCTCCTCTCAAGCAACCAACGCCCATGGCAGATAGGGACCGAACTGTCTCGCGACGTTCTGAACCCAGCTCACGTACCGCTTTAATTGGCGAACAGCCAAACCCTTGGGACCTGCTCCAGCCCCAGGATGCGATGAGCCGACATCGAGGTGCCAAACCTTGCCGTCGATGTGAACTCTTGGGCAAGATCAGCCTGTTATCCCCGGAGTACCTTTTATCCGTTAAGTGACGGCGCTTCCACTCACCACCGCCAGATCACTAAGACCCGCTTTCGCGCCTGCTCGACTTGTCTGTCTCACAGTCAGGCTCCCTTATGCCTTTACACTCGTACGCTGATTTCCAACCAGCGCGAGGAAACCTTCGCGCACCTCCGTTACCTTTTGGGAGGCGACCGCCCCAGTCAAACCGCCCGCCTGACACTGTCCACCACCGGGCTTCACCAGTGGAGTTAGAAACCTAATTTTTCAAGGGTGGTATTTCACCGACGACTCCGGCGAAGCTGACGCCCCGCCCTCATAGTCTCCCACCTATCCTACACATGAAAAGTCAAATCCCCATGCCAGGTTACAGTAAAGGTTCACAGGGTCTTTCCGTCTAACCATGGGTAATCGGCACCTTCCCCGATACTACAATTTCACCGAGCTCCACGTCGAGACAGCGCCCAACTCGTTACACCTTTCGTGCAGGTCGGAACTTACCCGACAAGGAATTTCGCTACCTTAGGACCGTTATAGTTACGGCCGCCGTTTACTGGGGCTTCAATTCAGAGCTTCGTCACCTTGCGGCTTCTAACCCCTCCTCTTAACCTTCCAGCACCGGGCAGGTGTCAGTCCCTATACATCTCTTTGGAGATTCGCAGAGACCTGTGTTTTTGTTAAACAGTCGTTTGGGCCCTTTCACTGCAACCCCCTTGGAACCCTTGCGGATCCTTCAGGGGTGACACTTCTCCCGAAGTTACGTGTCTAGATTGCCGAGTTCCTTGACGCGGAATCACTCGAGCGCCTGAGAATATTCTTCTCGCCCACCTGTGTCGGTTTCCAGTACGGTCCCCAACGATTACTCCTTAGAGATTGTTTTTCAGCGCCTTGACTCCACCCGCTTCGCCTCGCTCCCGCTACGCTCGCCTTAGAAGCTTGCCTCAGGTGGGGGATTTTCCTCCCACCCTCAAAAGCTCACTCCTTGGACCAGAACTACCATTCTCTGGCCGAGTATCGCCTCACGCGTCATCCCTTCGAAATCGTCAGAGGTACGGGAATATGAACCCGTTTCCCATCGACTACGCCTTTCGGCCTCGCCTTAGGGGCCGACTAACCCTGGGCAGATTACCTTTACCCAGGAAACCTTAGGCTTTCGGCGGACAGGTTTTTCACCTGTCTTTTCGTTACTCATACCGGCATCCTCCCTTCCGCCACCTCCAGAGCGCCTCACAGCTGCTCCTTCTTCGGCATACGGAATGCTCCCCTACCCCTCTCACGGTATTCCGTGAGAAGCCGTGGCTTCGGTTTCGAGCTTAAGCCTCGGTGTATTATCAGCGCACGACGACTCGACCAGTGAGCTGTTACGCACTCTTTCAAGGCATGGCTGCTTCTAAGCCAACCTCCTGGCTGTCTGGGCCGTCGCACTTCCTTTTCCACTTAGCTCGACTTCTGAGACCTTAGCCAACGGTCTGGGCTGTTCCCCTCTCGACCACGAACTTTATCGCCCGCAGTCTCACTCCCGTGCACCATGTCTGCGGCATTCGGAGTTTGGTTGGGTTTGGTAGCCCGTAAAGACCCCTAGTCCATCCAGTGCTCTACCTCCGCGACACTCAACACGAGGCTAACCCTAAAGCTATTTCGGGGAGTACCAGCTATCTCTGAGTTTGTTTAGCCTTTCACTCCTATCCACAGCTCATCAGTGCCCTTTTCAACGGACTACCGTTCGGCCCTCCACGAGGTGTTACCCGCGTTTCAGCCTGGCCATGGATAGATCACTCAGCTTCGGGTCTACTGCATGCAACTCAATCGCCCATTTAAGACTCGGTTTCCCTGCGGCTGCGGTATTTCAATACCTTAACCTCGCTGCATACAGTAACTCGCCGGTTCATTATGCAATAGGCACACCATCAGGGACATCGCTGCCCCCTCTGATCGCTTGTAGGTCCACGGTTTCAGATTCTCTTTCACTCCCCTCTCGGGGTCCTTTTCACCTTTCCCTCACGGTACTTCTGCACTATCGGTAGCTACTTGCGTATTTAGCCTTGGAAGGTGGTCCTCCCAGTTTCCCGCAGGGTTTCTCGAGCCCCACGGTACTCAGGTTCCTGCCCCACGAAGCCACCCACATTTCGCCTACGGGACTTTCACCCCCTTTGGTCGCCCTTCCCAGTGGCGTTCAGCTATGTAAGTGGTTTCTGACTTCGCGAAAGCCCGTGAAGACTCTCCAGACAGGCCCTACAACACCCGCTCCGCAACGGTTCACGCCTTGGCACGGCGCAGGTTTAGGCTCTTCCCCGTTCGCTCGCCGCTACTTGGGGAATCACGTTTGTTTTCTTTTCCTCCAGGTACTGAGATGGTTCAGTTCCCTGGGTCTCCCTTCCATAACCTATGTATTCAGTCATGGATGACGCGCAGTCCAGCGCGCCGGGTTACCCCATTCGGCTATCCGCGGATCTCGGGATGTGTGCTCCTCCCCGCGGCTTCTCGCAGCTTACCACGGCCTTCTTCGTACAGTAGCTCCTAGGCATCCACCATGAACCCTTTCTCGCTTGACCATATTTTCCCATCTAGCACATCTCGCCTATGCGAAATATGCTTCGCTCCCGCAGGTGCCATGCTCAGGCCTGTCACGGTAATCCGTGACATTCACGCCCCACGGTCGCTCGCGCTTCGTCTTTCCGGTGCCAAATGGACAGACTCTGCGCCTCTTCGTTCTTCCTTCCCTTGCGTTGTCAAAGATCCCTGCGCCGCGTTCAGCGGCATTCGTCCGACTGGAGGTATGGGGACTTGAACCCCAGACCTATGGCTTGCAAAGCCACCGCTCTAGCCACTGAGCTATACCCCCGTGCTTTGCAACCCGCCCAGTGTAGACGGCACACGCCGCGCGGGTTTTCCGCACGGCATACAGGCATACCCGTTGGGCGGGCAAGCCGTATACGCGAATACGCGTTTGGCGAATACGCCAATACAGAAAAGGGAGGAGAGTAGAGGGAGAGCGATCTGATAGCCGCGCGCGTCAGCGCAACGGCATTACTCTTAGAAAGGAGGTGATCCAGCCGCACCTTCCGGTACGGCTACCTTGTTACGACTTCACCCCCCTCACCAGGCATACCTTCGGCAGCGCCCCCCTTGCGGTTAGGCAACTGACTTCGGGTACCCCCAACTCGGGTGGTGTGACGGGCGGTGTGTACAAGGCCCGGGAACGTATTCACCGCGCCATGCTGATGCGCGATTACTAGCGATTCCAACTTCATGGAGTCGGGTTTCAGACTCCAATCCGCACTGAGACCGGCTTTCTGCGATTTGCTCGACGTCGCCGTTTCGCTTCGCTTTGTACCGACCATTGTAGCACGTGTGTAGCCCAGGACATAAGGGCCATGATGACTTGACGTCATCCCCACCTTCCTCCGGTTTGTCACCGGCAGTTCCGTCCGAGTGCACAGCACAACCTGTTTGCAACAGACGGTAAGGGTTGCGCTCGTTGCGGGACTTAACCCAACATCTCACGACACGAGCTGACGACAGCCATGCAGCACCTGTGTGCGCGCCCCTTGCGGAGCTGCCCACTCTCGTGAACATCCACGCACATGTCAAGCCCTGGTAAGGTTCCTCGTGTACCATCGAATTAAACCACATGCTCCACCGCTTGTGCGGGCCCCCGTCAATTCCTTTGAGTTTCACCCTTGCGAGCATACTCCCCAGGCGGTGCACTTATCGCGTTAGCTACGGCACAGAACCCGTACGGGCCCCACGCCTAGTGCACATCGTTTACAGCGTGGACTACCAGGGTATCTAATCCTGTTTGCTCCCCACGCTTTCGCGCCTCAGCGTCAGTCCTCTGATAGAAGCTCGCCTTCGCCACCGGTGTTCTTCCAGATATCTACAGATTTCACCCCTACACCTGGAATTCCAGCTTCCCCTCAAGAACTCAAGCCCACCAGTTTCCAGCGCATCTGCAGGGTTAAGCCCTGCATTTTCACACCAGACTTGATGAGCCGCCTACACGCCCTTTACGCCCAATAACTCCGAACAACGCTTGCCCCATACGTATTACCGCGGCTGCTGGCACGTAATTAGCCGGGGCTTATTCATCGGCTAACGTCATCACGTGGGCTTTCCACTCCCACGCTTATTCTTCACCGACAAAAGGATTTTACAACCTTACGGCCTTCATCATCCACGCGGCGTCGCTCCGTCAGGGTTTCCCCCATTGCGGAAGATTCTTAGCTGCTGCCTCCCGTAGGAGTCTGGACCGTGTCTCAGTTCCAGTGTGGCCGTACACCCTCTCAGGCCGGCTATCCATCGTCGGCTTGGTGGGCTCTTACCCCGCCAACTACCTAATGGACCGCAGGCTCATCCCCAGACGATGCAATTGCACCTTTCACCCACGGCCTTTACACCATGGGCCTCATGCGGTATTACCCCGTGTTTCCACGGGCTATCCCCCATCCAGAGGCAGATCACCTACGTGTTACTCACCCGTTCGCCACTCTTGGGCCGATATTGCTACCAGCCTTACCGTCCGACTTGCATGCTTAAAACGCGCCGCCAGCGTTCGTTCTGAGCCAGGATCAAACTCTCCATGATATACAACCCACCCTTGCGGGCAGGTTTTTTATCCATCTAATCCCTCGCCGAAGCGAGAGTCTTGACCCGCTCTCACTACCTCCCATGCCCAAAGCACAGAAGGAGCTGACCTCTTTCTCCCCTTCCCTTAACTGTCAAAGATCAACGCCGTAAAGGTACGGCGGTTTTGCGTTCCGGAGGTTGCGTTCCCTCCTTCACGCGCGATGCCTCGGAGACGGCACTTTCCCCCTCAGAACTTTATCAGAGGTTAGTACTTCCCTTGAGGCAAATGAGAATATACCCACTCACCCGCAATTATGTCAACTAGTCTTGCCGAAATTCTTTACAAAAAAAACGGCGTAGTCGGTGAAAGACCAGAGCGCAACGCCTACGGCGATGATAAAAATCCCCAGAGACAGCCACTGAAAACCTGCAAGCCATCCGGCAGGCGCCCCCAGCATCCTCAGCGAGAAGACCATGAAACCGCCCCCGGCAGCAATCGCATAAGCCCACGCCTTGAGCTTCCCGCTGATCCGCGCTGCCAGCATCACCCCTCCCCGGGATACCACGACCCTGATGTAAGCAACCCCGAAATCCCGATACACGAAGATGAGCAGCATCCATAAAGGAAGAATGCCGGCGGCCGCAAGCAGAATGAAGTACGTGAGCCTGCACAAGGTATCGGCAAGAGGGTCCAGAACTTTACCCAATTCTGATTCCTGGTGCCACAGCCTGGCAAGGTGACCATCCAGGAGATCCGATGCTTCGATGATGAGGAAAATGACCCACACCGCTGCAATCAAACCGGGGCTGCCGCCTCCTGCCAGCCGGAAGAGGATGAACAGGATTGGGGCCAGCACGATTCGTCCCACTGTGAGACTCATGGGCAACGTCATGCGTGCATCATAGTACGGGGCCGTGTTTCGTCAACTATTTCAGGCTTTGACCGGGGATTCCCTTGACAGGCGGTTGCATGCCCCATAGATTCGCCTTGATGCGATCCCGGAGTACCCTTGAACGAAGCATTCTCACTCACGGAGCGCTCCTTTTCTGCTTTCAGGCGGCACTTCTTGCCGTCATCTTCGCATCCTTCCGCATGGCATGGCCAAGATTCTTCCTCTACACGGGGATCGCCCTGGTCTACCATGCCCTGCTGACGGCGTTCCTGGTTGCCCGAAGAGCGGACTTTCGGGTTGAGGGGGGACAGGCCCCGCTGGCCAGGGTCAACCTGTCCAACTCACTCACCTTCGGGCGGCTGAGCTCCATCCCTTCCCTGCTCTTCCTCATCGTGCAGGCCTCCTCCTATTCCCTTGTGCCCGTGCTCCTCCCCTTCGCCTGCCTGGTATTCGCCACTGATTTCCTCGACGGCCTCGTCGCCAGGAAACGCAACCAGGTGACTTTTGTCGGAAAATACCTCGATTCTACGAGCGACTACTTGATGATCGTCGCCGTATCCATCATCTTCCTTTATTACAGCCTTGTCCCGGTGTGGTTCTTTGTTCTCATCGTCTCCCGCCTGATCCTGTTTGCCTTCGGGATGACCCTCCTGGCCCTTCGGGAAGGCAAAGCGGACCCGGTTGCAACGTTCCTGGGGAAGGCGTCGATTTTCGCCACCATGGTGCTGTACGTCATGGAGCTTGCCCAGCTGTTCCGGGTGCCCGTGATCGGAGATCCCGTTGTTGTGAGCGTCATCGAGTGGGTCGTTGCGGGCATCATCGTGGCCTCCCTGGTGGACAAGGGAGTTTTCCTGGGGAAGCGGTTTTCCCAGATCCCCCCGCGGCCCCGAGGCCCTGGCAGGGTCAAGGGAGCGTCATGAGCGGGGGACGATCTCTACTCCCCCGTTATTACGCACAATGATGTCATAGGTGGCGAACTCACGCACCTGTGTTTCCGGCCTTTTCAGATCCATCTCCACCTGGGTGGTTTTCACACCGGGGATCCGTTTTTCGTTCGCCTCGAAAAGCTTCCACAGCTCCTCGGAGATGCCCTGCGGATGGTGGAAATAGAAATCCGTTGAGCCCTGGCGGAACCGATATCCTGTGTCATCCTTCACAAGCTTGAAGGACGTCATGCCTTCGAACCTGTACCACGTCCTTGCCCCCAGGAACACCAGCAGGTCGTCGAAAATGATCACTTTGACGATCGGCGCAAAGTAGTCGCCTTCCATGTTGAGAAGAACGGGCTCACCGTCGCGCGGGAGGAGCTCCAGGCGCATGGAGCCGCTGCCGGCGCTGATGATCCGCACTGCCGCAATTGTCGTCTGACCGGTAAAGGCCCTGATGCTCTGGAGAAACAGCCCCAGGATCACGGCCAGGGCGACAACGAGCACGATAACCGGTATGCCCAGCGCCTTCTTGAACCGCGTTGCCGCAAAGGAGAGGGCCGCCGCAACCCCGGCAATCACGCCAAGCCTCGGGTCCCCAATCCCGCCTGGCCCCGAAACGAATATGGCGGCAACCCCCAGGATGATCCCGATGGAGAGGTACACGCAGAAAAGCACCCACTTCGCGGTTCGCGCGCGCTCAGGGTTGCGGCGATGACGCGTACGGACAGTTGCCCTGCTGACGGCTAACCCGACAAAGAGGCCGGCCAGCACGATCCAGGGCACCGGGCTGGAAAGGACGGAGCTCCAAACGGGTGATCCAATCACATTCGCCTCCCCATCGGACTCACGCACGTCTCGGTCCGGCGGCATGAGCCTGCCTGGACAATCAGTATGTGAAGCTGCTCCCGCCGATAAACTCCCGCAGAAGAGAACGGGGCGGGACGAGGCTTTCGTCGGAAACCACCGGCATCTGATCGAAGAGGGCCTTCACGCGTGTGGCCCGTTCATGCGCATCCTGCCGGGCCGGGTCCTTCGCGAACTCTTCGATAAGAGGGTCAAGGTGCGCGGCAACCCTTGCCTTCATCAGGGGCAGCTCATACGGGAGAAAGCTGTTGACGATTACGTGGGCCCGGCGCAGCTGGGGAACGATATAGCGCAGCTCGGAGCGTCGCACAAGGTGCCAGTGACGGATGGTCTCCCGGGGAGTGTAGTTCCTGAACTGGGAGTCCCGCACAATCCTGCGAAGCATGCGGACGTCTGCCCACCGCACGTAGCGGCCGTTGGCCTCCTTGAGCTGGGACAGCGTCTCGATGTACAGGCGGAACTTCTTCTCCTCAGCAACGCTTTGCGTCATCTCGGGAAAGAGGCCGTGCAGCGAATCGATGAGCAGCACCTGGCGTTCTCCCAGGCGCAGCAAGCCCGACGCGCCGTCCCTTTTGCCGGTCTTGAAATTATAGAAAGGAACCTCCACGGGCTGTCCGCTCACCAGCGCGCGCAGGTGGGCGTCGATGAGAGCGAGGTCCAGGGCCTGCGGGGTCTCGAAATCATAGTCGTCCCTGCCGATCCTGGGATGCGCCTCGAGGTCGAAGAAATAGTTATCCACCGCGACAGGCACGGTTTCCATGCCGGCCGCCGCCAGCTTTTCCCGGATCCGCAGCGTCGTGGTGGTCTTGCCGGAAGAAGACGGGCCGGCAATGATGACAACCCGCAGCTCGTCCCGGCGCTCCAGGATCCTTTCGGCGGCGTTCGCAAGCTCGCTTTCGTAGAAGTCCTCCGAGGCCGCCACCAGCTCCCGGTACCTGCCGGCCTCAATGAGGGCGGAAAGCTCGGCAAGCGTCACGCACCCGCGGTCGATTGCCCAGGACAGCGTCTCCCAGAGCTTGCGGTACGGAATGTTCTCAGAGGAATAGGTGAGGCTCTCCCTGCCCGCGCGTTTCAGCGTGTGCTCATAGCGGTAGACAATGTATGCTTTTGCGGTTCTTGCGTGGCCGCGCTCTATGAGGGCTTTTTCGACGAGGTCCTGGACTTCCTCCACCGTCGGGAAGCTCCCCGGATCCCGGCGCGCGGCCAGCATGGCCAGGACGTCCTCCGTGATCCTTTCAGATTCCTCCTTGTCCCGCCCGCCGCATGCCACGGCCGCGCGGTAGACCGCGGAGGTGATCTTTTCCCTGTCGAACGGGACGGCTCGGCCGTCCCGTTTGATGATCATGTCGACCATGGCACTAGTCGAGGGACTTTGGCTTCACCTCTTCATCGATCAGAGCAAGGAAGTCAGCCAGCGGAATCAGGTTCTTCTGCTCTCCCGAGCGGGTCCGCAGCGACACGGCCTTTCCCGTCTGCTCTTTCTCCCCGAGGATCAGCATGAAGGGGATCTTCTGGTTCTGGGCGTTCCTGATCTTGGCATTCATGCGCTCGTCACCCTTGTCGATCTCCGCTCGAACCCCGCGGTTGCGGAGCGTTTTCACGATCTCCTCCGTGTAGGCGACGAACCCAGCCGCAACGGGGATGGCCATGACCTGAACGGGGGCAAGCCATGCCGGGAAAGCGCCGCCGTAATGCTCCACCAGGACGCCGAAGAACCTTTCCAGGGAGCCAAGGAGAGCCCGGTGCACCATGAACGGCCTCTTCTGGGTGTTGTCGGAGGCCACATAGGTAAGCCCGAAGCGCTCGGGCTCGTTCCAGTCGAACTGGATGGTTGTCATCTGCCATTCCCGGCCCAGCGCGTCCTTGATCTTGAGGTCGATCTTGGGACCATAGAAAGCGCCTCCGCCCTCATCCATCACGATGTCGAGATTCTCTTTCGTGGCGGCACGCTTCAGGACGGCGATTGCCTTCTCCCACGTCGCATCGTCACCGATCCCGTCGGCGGGCTTCGTGGCGAGATAGGCCTTGATGTCGGTAAAGCCGAACGCCCTCCAGATCTTGAGGGAGAACCGCAGGACTTCCAGGATCTCGTCATCGATCTGCTCCGGCGTGCAGATGATGTGCGCGTCATCCTGAGTGAACCCCCGAACGCGCAGCAGACCGTGCAGGACGCCGGAGCGCTCGTAGCGGTATACCGTTCCGAGCTCGGCCCAGCGCAGGGGGAGGTCTCGGTACGATCGCTGCTGGTTCTTGTAGATCATGAGATGGAACGGACAGTTCATCGGCTTGAGGAAGTAGTCGACGTCGTCGATGGAAAGGGGCGCATACATGTTCTGCTTGTAGAACCCCAGGTGCCCGGAAGTCTCCCACAGCCACGACTTTCCGATGTGCGGGGTATAGAGAAGCTCGTAACCGTTTCGCAAGTGCTCGCGTCGCCAGAAGTCCTCGATGGCAAGTCGCACCCGCGCGCCCTTGGGATGCCAATAGATGAGACCCGCCCCCGCTTCCTCGTGCACGGAGAAGAGGTCCAGCTCCCGGCCCAGCCTCCTGTGATCGCGCTTCTCGATCTCCTCCAGCTTCTTCAGGTGGGCCTCGAGGTCAGCCTTCGACTCCCACGCGGTCCCGTAGATGCGCTGCAGCATCTTGTTCTTCTCATCCCCCCGCCAGTACGCGCCGGCAATTGAGGTGAGCTTGAAGGCATCCGCGGCAAGCTCCTTCGTGTTGTCCACGTGCGGTCCGCGGCAGAGGTCGGTGAAAGTGTCCTGTGTATAGGTGGAGATCTCCTCCCCCTCGGGAAGCTCCGCGATGAGCTCCAGCTTGTACGGCTGCCCGTTGAAAAGCTTCCTGGCATCGGCCCGCGAGATGACTTTCTTCGTGAAAGGGTGCCTGCCCGACACGATGGCTCGCATCTTCTCTTCGAGGACGCCCAGGTCCTCCCGGGTGAGCGCGCGGGGCAGATCGAAGTCGTAATAAAAGCCTTCATCGATGGCAGGCCCGATGGCCAGCTTCGCATCGGGAAATACCTGGAGCACCGCCTCCGCCATCACGTGGGAAAAAGAATGACGTACCCTGAGAAGCCTGTCCTGTCGTTCGTCCTGCATGCCTTCCCTCCGAAAAAACGAAGCCCCTGTCGGCTGCCTCGTCCTTAGCATTCGGCGCGGAAATCCTTCCGCGCTTCAAGGACGAAAAGCCGATAGGGGCTTTCCGCGGTTCCACCTTGATTCGCCCTCGGAGGCGCTCTTTCCGACCTTTCACGGGGTCATCCGGCGGACTCCTACTCAGCCGGGCTCGCGCCGGCTTTTCAGAATGCAGCTCAGGAGGGGTTTTCAGCAGCAGACGGCCGGACGCCTCCCAGCCACGGGGCATTCCTGCCCCGAGAGCGTCCTTCTCTTCTGACCGGAGCTTCCGCTTACTCGTCTCCGTCAAAGCTTTGCCCACACTATCGGAAAAAAGCGCCTGCACGTCAAGCATCGACGGCCGATGCTTCTCCGAATCAACGTTGACCGTTTTCGGCGCTGGGGCTACACTTTTCGCCGCATGAGGAAGCACATCGACTTTTACACCATTGATATCGGCGGCGGGCACATTGCCCCTGCCATGGCGATAAAAGAGCAATTCGACCTTCTGGGCCACCGTGACGTAGATGTTCACGTCGTGAATCTCGGGTTGGCCCTGGGAGCCAATTTCCTTCGATATATCTACCGATTCTATTGGAACAGCGCGCTGCGGTATCCCCCGCTGATCAACGCATTCTATCGGGGAGCAGACAATCCTTTCATGGTCAAGATCATCGACCGGATCCTGGGGATCACCATCCTGCCCCGGTTCGTCCAGTACCTGGAGCGGGAGAAGCCGGATCTCGTCGTATCGACGTATTTCACCTTCACGCACTACCTGGAGCTCCTCAAACGGGTGGGACAGCTTGATGCTATAACCGTGGTGCTGAACCCCGAGCCGTTCGATTCCCACTATATCTGGTTTTCCCCGACATTCGACTGGAGCCTCGTGTTCTCACGCAAATCGCGTGACGAGATTGCGGAGAAAGGCATCCCGGCAACGAGGTTGAGGGAGTTCCAGTTCCCAGTGAAACCGTCCTTTGCCCGTCGAAAGGAGAGCAAAGCCACTCTTCGGCGCAAGCTCCAGATCGATGTGAAGCCGTTCACGGCGCTGCTCTTCTTCGGAGCGGAGGGTGTGGGTCCGGTGAAGAAATACATCGCGGCGCTGATCGAGAGAAAGCTCGCCATCCAGGCCGTTGTTGTGTGCGGAAGGAACCAGCGCCTGCAACGGGACCTGGAGACCCTTGCGACGGGTTCCACGGGCACCGTGCATATCGTCGTACGGGGATACGTGAACAACCTGGCGGACTACATCGCCGCCGCGGACCTGGTGGTGGGGAAATCCGGACCCAATCAGGTATTCGAGACCCTTGTCCAGGGACGTCCGCTCATCATCTCCAGCTTCCTTGCGAATGAAAAGGAAACAACCAACTGGGTGATCGGAAACCGGGTCGGCTGGCTCACGCGGACTCCCAGCCAGCTGGCCGCGCGCTTGGAGAAGCTTTCCACCCGGCCCGACATCATCGCCGAATACCAGCGAAACATAAGCAAGCTGAAGCTGCACGCGGGGGCAAAAGAGATCTGCGAGTTCCTTTACAGCCTGGTGAAGGACAAGAAGCCGAAGAAAAAGGTGACCGTGGCGGACGCCCTTCGCAAGTTCAGGGATGCGGTGGTGGCCGAGGGGGAAGCGATAACGCGGCGCATCGACAAATCTGAAGGGATGAAACGCCTTCGCGAGATGGCGAACACGAGACTGGAGATACGGCTGGTGCCCAAATCAACCCTTGCCCGCAGCCGCAGCCACAAGGCCCGCGCTAAATGACAAACCCCCTGCGCATTGTATTTTCACTGGCAACGCGCGCATCGGTAAAGCTCACAAGGTAGCCGGGCCCGCCGGCTTTTGTTCCGCCTCCGCTCATGCGGAGCCCGCCGAACGGTTGCCGCTCCACCATGGCTCCCGTGGTCTCACGGTTGATGCAGAGGTTTCCCACGCGAAAAGCCCGCCGGGCCGCGGCGATGCGGGAAGGGCTTCGGGAATACAATCCGCCGGTGAGAGCGTATTCGCTGTCTCCCGCCATTTGCAACGCGGATTCGAAGCTCTCTGCCCGCAGCACGGCAAGGATCGGACCGAACAGCTCCTGGCGGGCCACGGGGTGGGTGCGATCGTGCACCAGAAAAATCGCCGGAGGCACAAACCAGCCGGCTGCAGGAGCGGCGCTTCCCGCGTACAGCAGCTCCACACCGTCGCCCGGCTGCTGGAGCAAAGCACTCAGGCGCTTCCAGGAGCTCTCGTCTATGACGGGCCCCAGCTCGCAGGAGGGATCTTCCGGCGGCCTCATCCTGATGCTCCGCGCGGCGTCCACCAGGCGCGGCATGAGCCTGTCATAGACGCTCTCCAGGACGATGAGGCGTGAGCAGGCGGAGCATTTCTGCCCCGCGTATCCGAATGAGCTCTTCAGTATGCCCGCAACGGCTTCATCGAGGTCCGCGTCATCATCCACGATGATCGCGTTCTTGCCCCCCATTTCGCAGACAACCCGCTTGAGCTGGAGCTGGCCGGCGGCAACCCGGCTTGCGCTCTCGAGAATCGACAGCCCGACATCCCTGCTGCCCGTGAACGCAATCTGGGCCACTCCGGGATGGGAAACAAGTGCGGCGCCGACCTCTCCGCCTGCGCCGGGCAGGAGCTGAACAACTCCCGCTGGCGCCCCGCATTCCTGGAGGGCACGGAACAAGCGCAGCGCCACGGCGCTCGACTGCTCGGCCGGCTTCATGATCACCGTGTTGCCGCTGACCAGCGCGGCGGCGGTCATGCCGCACAGTATTGCAAGGGGGAAATTCCATGGTGCAATGACCGCGGCGACTCCCCTGCCCTCGTACCACATGAGGTTGTCCTCGCCGGAGACGTCGGACATCCTGCGCGGGGCCAGCTCGACCCTTGCCGTTCGCGCGTAGTACCGGCACATGTCGATGGCCTCGGTCACATCGGCGTCCGCCTCGCGAAGAGGTTTCGCCACCTCGAGGCACTGCAGCGCGGCCAGGTCAAACCGGTCGCGCTCAAGCGCGCCTGCAAGCCTCTCCAGCAGGGAGGCCCGGTCCTCGATGCCGGCATCGCGCCAGCGGGGCCAGGCCTCCTCCGCCGTTCCCACGGCCCGCGCCACGTCAGCCGGGGTGCCGCAGGTCGCCAGGCTTGCCGGCTGCCGATTGTTGCCCGGGCAGAGGTGGATCAATCCCCTGCCTCCAGTACGCTCGCTGCCGCCGACGCAAACGGGGACAGTGATGGGCAGCAAGGCGCGTTGCGCTTCAAGGGCGCGCGCAAAACGACCTCGAAAATCGGGATTCGTGAAGTCAGCATGGGGACAATTCTGAAAGACAAGGGTCGGCGGTGACAACGGCTGCTCCGGCACGGGCGGCGCCGCCAGCTCTTCGATCGATCTTTTTTCGTGCGCGATCTGGCGAAGGAAGCCGGTGTTCGCGCTGTTCTCCAGCAATCGACGCACGAGGTAGGCGATCCCGGGGAGAAGCTCGCCAATGGGGGTATAGACCCGGACTCGATATCCAAGATCCCTGAGCGCGCCGCGCTGCTCATCGGCCATACCATACAGGACTTGCAGCTCGAATGATCCTTGTGGAGCCGAGGCATGCCGCGCGGTGACAATGGCATGGGAAATGGAGCGAAGATTGTGGCTGCCGATGCCGGGATAGATCAGGTCCGTGTTATGCAAGAGAAGATCGCCCAGCGACTCGAAGCTTGCGTCAGTGCGGCCCTTGCCAACGAGCACGGGGCACGGATACCCGTGCTGCAAGGCGTGGGCCACCTCGTAGTCCCAGTACGCGCCTTTTACCAGGCGGACTGAAAGGGGCGTCCCCCTGCGCCGAGCAAGCGCAAGGAGCCTCTGGACATCGGAATGAGCAGCCTCGAGGTAGGCCTGCACGACAATTCCGAAATGCGGCCACCCCCTGAGCTCTGGTCTCATGACCAGGGACTCGAAGGCGTCCCATGCCATGCCATGCAGCTCCCATTGCTCCATGTCGATCATAAGGCCAACGCCGCGCTGAACGGCGAGCTGGAAAAGCGTGGTCAGGCGATCAACAAGACGATCCACGCACCCCGCATGATCCAGGGCGTCGAGCCGCGGGACAAGAGCAGACAGCTTGATGGAGACATTTGCGCGCGGAACGGGCCCGTGAGGACCGGCATCGAGAAGCGGCCTCTCCTCCCACGTCTGCGTCTCTCGGGACAGCGTCTTGATGAGATGCAGGTAGGCCTGGAGGAAACCCTTCCCTTCGGCATCGCTGACAGTCGACTCTCCAAGAAGATCCGCGCTGAAGGCGAAGCCCGCGCGATGCAGTCTCTCCAGACATTCGAGAGCCTGGGGAATCGAGGCACCGACGATGAAACGGTCTGCCATCTGCGTGGCGATCCCGCGGACAGCGCGGGCTGAGATACCAGAAAGGGCATTTGTGCCGGCCGCTTGAAACGCTGCCGCGAGGACCGGGGAAAGCTTTCGCGGCTTCGACAGCAAGTATTCCCGGACGTGTCTGCTGACTTCGCTGTCCGTGAGAAGCATGGGCAGAACATCGAGAAGGCGGAAAAGATCCGCCTTGAGATCAGCATCCTCCATCGCGGCGTCCATGATCCGGTCGAAGACCGAGGACGCGGTCGGACGGGCGCGGCTGTGCACGAGCTTTGCGAAGTCGAGTATCTCCGCTTCCATGAGAAAAGATACTGATTTTAGAAACGGGCCGGAGGGGCGGCCCCTGCCGCGCGCCTGGCGCGTTCCCAGAGGGACACGGCGTCGATTCGCTCCGCCAGCTGTTTCGCTTTCGGCAGGGGGCCTTTCCATTGCAGCTCATCGACGGAAGCAAAAACGGGAGCGTCTCTTCTCAGGGTCGCAAGATCGCGGAACAGCATGGCGTGCTCCCAGTTCGAGCGCAAGCTGTGCGCCAGCCGGCCTGCATTTGCGGCATTGGGTCGCCATTCCAGGTCACCGATGGGGATGTCCACCAGGCTGCCGTAGCGGGAAAGCACGGCCGCCGCTGACTTAGGTCCCCAGCCCGGTATTCCGGGATACCCGTCCGCGCTGTCGCCCACCAGGGCAAGGTAATCCGGGATGGAGCGCGGCGGCACGCCGAACTTTGCCAGGACCGCGTCAGCGTTGCGGATCTGCCCGGTTCGCCTGTCCACCTGCACGACCCTGTCACCGACAACGCACTGGGCAAGGTCTTTGTCCGGAGTCCAGATGCTGACTCTCTCCACCTGGGGAGCAGCCGCGGCAGCGGTCGCCGCGGATGCAAGAGCATCATCGGCTTCGAGCTCCACCATGGGCCACACGACGAACCCGAATGCGCCGACGGCGTCCTCAAGGGGTTGAAACTGCGCAAGGAGCGCGGGATCCACACCGTCTCCCGTTTTGTATCCTGACCACAGCCCGTTGCGAAAGGATTCGATGACGTGATCCGTTGCCACACCGAGGTGCGTGGCCCCGTTCTCCACCATCTGCAGCAGGCTGTGCAGGACAAGGCGAACGGCGCCCAGCCCGTCATCAGGCTTCGTGGAGCGCGAAAGCCCGTAGAAACAGCGGAAAAGCTCGTACGTTCCGTCAACGAGGTGAACAATCACCCTGATCGAGGCTCTGCTACAGCTCCCGCACCCTTTTTACCAGCGCGGCGGCGGTGATCCCCAGATGCTCGGCTATCTTCTGGTAGGGCCCTGATTCGCCGAACCTGTCTATGGACACGCAAACGGTCGAGTCATCAAAAGGACTCTTCCACCCGAATGACACACCTGCCTCGAAAGTGACCTTGCGGGCGCCTGCCGGTACCAGGGAGGCGCGGAAGTCCGCCGACTGCTTGAGGAAAAGCTCCCGCGACAGCATGGAGACGACGCGCACCTTCCGGTCTGTCAGCTCCGCGGCCGCGGCAATCGAAACGGACACTTCGGAGCCCGTGGAAATGATGACCACATCGGGAGCGCCGTCGCAGTCTTTTGCGATGTATGCGCCCTTGCGGATGGTCGTGCGCCACGCGGGGTCGGCTTTCGGGTAGACGGCGATTCCCTGCCGGGTCAGCGCAAGCACCGTGGGTCCATCATGTCGTTCATACGCAATTCGCCACGCAAGCTCGGTCTCCTCAGCATCGCCCGGCCTGAGAACAAACAGGTTCGGTATTGCCCGCAACGCCGCAAGGTGCTCCACGGGCTCGTGCGTGGGGCCGTCCTCACCGACAAAAACCGAGTCATGCGTGAAAACGTAGATCACCGGCAGCCTGGCAATTGCCGCCAGCCGCACGGAGGGTCGCATATAGTCTGAGAACACGAGGAACGTGGCGCAGAAGGGTCGCAGGCCGCCGTGATAGGCAATCCCGTTGCAGATGCCGCCCATGCCGTGCTCTCTGATCCCGAAATGGAAATTGCGGCCAAGAGGGTTCGACGCGCCGAAATCCCCCATGTCTTTCAGGTTCGTGCTGGTGGACGGGGCAAGGTCGGCTGAGCCGCCAATGAGGTTCGGAACAACCTGGGCAAGGGCGTTCAACACCTGGCCGCTTGCGGCGCGGGTGGCAAGGGAATCACCGACTTTGAACGAGGGAAGCGTAACCGCGCTCAGGTCTGCCTTACCGTCCTCGAAGAATCGCGTCCACTCCTTCGCCTTGTCGGGGTTCTCTTTCTTCCAGGCTTCCAGGGTCTTCTTCCACTCATCGTAGCGCGATTTCCAGGCCGGCTGCCGTGCCTTGAAATACTCCTCCGCTTCCGGGAAGACGTAGAACTGGCAGCCATCAGGCACGCCGATTGCCTTTTTTGCCGCGGCTGCCTCCTCCGGCCCCAGCGGCTCCCCGTGGGCTTTCGCCGTCCCCGCTTTCTTGGGCGCGCCCTTGCCGATGATTGACTGCAGCCGGATGATGGTCGGTCTTTCCCCGGCCTTCTTTGCCTGATCCACCATCTGCGAAATGGCGGGAATATCGTACATGCTCCCGCTCAGAGTCCGCCAGCCATACCCCTCGTACCGTTTGAGAACGTCCTCCGAAAAAGCGAGGCTTGTGGAACCCTCTATCGTTATCTGGTTGGAATCGTAGAACATTATGAGCTTGGCCAGCTTCATGTGTCCGGCAATGGAAGCCGCTTCCGAGGCAACTCCTTCCATCATGTCGCCGTCGCTGGCCAGGACGTACGTGAAATGATCTATGACGGTGCGGCTGGGCGTGTTGAACCTTGCGGCGAGGATCCTCTCCGCAATGGCCATTCCCACCGCGTTGGACAGCCCCTGCCCCAGCGGTCCGGCCGTGGCCTCCACTCCGGGGGTCACGCCCCACTCGGGATGCCCGGGCGTGCGGGATCCCAGCTGGCGGAAGCCGCGGATGTCGTCAAGGCTCAGATCGTATCCCGAGAGGTGGAGAAGCGAGTACAGGAGCATGCAGCCGTGGCCCGCGGAGAGCACGAACCTGTCCCTGTTGATCCATCCGGGGTCTTTCGGCCAGTGCGAAAGCAGCTCTCCGTACACCAGGGCGCCCAGCTCGGCGCATCCCATGGGAAGGCCCGGATGGCCCGACTTTGCTTTCTCAACTGCGTCGATGCTGAGCGACCGCACTGAGTTGGCGACGGCGGAAAGGGCATTGAGATTCATCTCTTCCTCCAGAGAACTCGAGTTCGATCCCCCTCGATGGTGAGGAGGGCATAGCTGCCATTCTTGAACGGCCCCAGGTTCACGCACGGCGTGTCCCCCAGGGTGTCTTCCCCGACGGCCTCGTGGACATGGCCGCAGATGCACAAGTCCACGGCGCCGCTCTCGATGAACTCCCTGACTGCGCCGGAGCCCACATGCATTCCCGCGAAGCTGCGGTCAATCTTGGTCCCGTGCGGCGGCGCGTGCGACACAAGCACCTTGAAGCCCGCATCGGCGATGTCGGCATGCCCGTCGGCAAGCAGCGGGCGCGCCTCCGCATCCGTCAGCTCCCAGGGGGAATGGAACGGCGACGGCGTCCCGCCGCCAAGCCCCATGAAGCCCACGCCGCCTATCATGACGCCGCGGCCGTGGATATCGATCTCTTTCTCCGCGATGTAGCGTCGAACGCCTTCCCTGTCCATGTTGCCGCCGACGGCAAGGAGGGGAAGGCCAATGGAAAGAAGCGGAGCCAGAAGAGCCTCCGCTTCCGCATAGCCGCCCAGATGAGTGAGATCTCCTGCCAGGACCACCGCGTCGGCGCCGTCCGCTGCGCCAGGCAGGATATCCCTCAGCCCCGCTTCCTCCCCATGGATATCAGAAAGGCAGAGGAGCTTCATGATCGTCTAGTGGTGCCGCCTCTTGTGCTTCTTGTTCTTTCGCGAGCCGGAGTGCCCGAACAGGGCCTGCGCGGGCGCGGGGCGCGAAGCATCACGCTGGGCCTGCGTTGCCGTGGCCCCTTGCGCTGCCTGCTGGCCCGCGATGTCGGCGGGGGCTCCCGGCATGGGCTGCGAAGCGCCAACCGGCTCGGGGTTCGGCTGCAAAGCGGGCTCTTCAACCTCTTCCTCGGACTCCGCCTCGACTTCCTCTTCCGACTCCACCAGCGGTGCTCCTACAGGGGCAAGGATGGGCTTTGCCTGGGGCGCCGCTATGCCGTACTTCTCCAGATCGCGCTTCTTGTGACGTCGATCCATCATTCGCGTCCACTCCAGGACGATGAACGACGAGATGAACGTGGAGTACGTCCCTTCCAGGATCCCGACGATCATATTCAAGGCAAAGTTCTTGATAGAACCGCTTGTGAGGACGAACAGGGCGATAACGGTAAGAAGCGTGGCCCCCGAGGTGATGAATGTCCTGCTCAGGGTCTGCGTGACGCTCGTATCAAGGATGGTCCGCAGCGGGGATCCGCGCATGAGGTTGTTGTTCTCACGGACCCGGTCGAAGATGACGATGGTGTCGTTGATCGAATACCCGAGGATGGTGAGGATTGCGGCAATGGTTGCCGCGTCCACTTCCACGCGGAAGACCGCGTCGAACCCGATCATGACAAGCGCGTCATGGCAGATTCCGATGACTGCGGCAAAGGCGTAAATGGGCGGATGGAAGCGGAAGATCATGTACGTGAGGATCAGCAAGACCGCAATGATGACCAGCCAGATGGTCTGGGTCACCAGGCCCTGCGCCAGCCGGGGACCTACGAAATCACTGCTTTTGAGGATGATCTGATCCGCCCCGTACTTGGCCCCCAGAAGGCCCATTACCTTCGCTTCCGTGTTGGTCTGGAAGGTCTGGTCCTCCGTCTTGGCTTCAACCCTGGCAATGTATTCCTGATTGACCGGCGCCCCCACCTGCTGCAGGTCCACCTGTCCAAAAGGGGCCAGGGTTTCACGAATGTCGGAAATTGTCGTCTGAACACCCCGGCCGGGTCCCGGGCTCAGGTTGATGGCATATGCTTTGCCGGAGATGTCCGCCGGCCGTGGCAGCGGAACCAGCCTGGTGGGCACCTCATCCATGTCCCCCTTCTGCTGCACGGTGACGCCGGGGACTTTCGAGACAGCTTCCGTCAGCGCCCTCACTGTCGCGAAATCGGTGTAACGGAATGGATAATCCTTGGATTTTCCATCCTTCGAGCTGGTGATGGTAATGATGAAATTGCCCGCGGAGGTCAGCGCCTGCTCGCCTGCCGGGATTGAGATCTCCGCCTTGTCGGGGCCCGAGTACTGGAGGGAGAAGCTGGCCGGGGCCACCTGGAACTGGAGCGAAATCCCTGCCTTGAAATCCACGCCGAGGTTGAACCCGTGGTTGGCGATATATCCGCCAATACCGATGAGGATCAGCAGAGCAGAAAAGCCGAAAAAGTAGAATCGCGCGTTGGAAAAATGGATGACTCTCTTCATGCAAGTCTTCTCCACGAAACCAGGATCTTCTTCACCTTGAGCACTTCGACGTTGAAATCAAAGATGAGACGGGAGACGAATACCGCGGAGAAGAGAGTTGCGAGGTTTCCGACGGTCAGAGTAACCGCGAAACCCTGGATGGCGCCTTTTGCCAGCTGAGTCAGAACAAGGGCCGCGATTATCGTGGTTATGTTCGAGTCAGCGATGGCCAGGAAGGCCCGTTCGAAGCCTGCCTTTACTACGGCCTGCGTCGACTTGCCCAGCCGCATCTCCTCCTTCATCCTCTCGAAGATCAGCACGCTTGCGTCGACGGCCATACCGACGTTCAGCACGAGGCCGGCGATTGCGGCGAGGGTAAGGGTGAAGTTGAACACGGAGAGGATGGCAATGATGAAATACAGGTTCAGGATGTTGGCCAGCACGGCGTTCATGCCCGGCTCTGCGGTAGTAGGCAAGCATGAACACGAAGACGAGGGCCAGCCCGAGGGCGCTCGCTTTGATCCCCTGGGTGATGGCATCCTGGCCAAGTGACGCACCAATGGCCTGCTGGCTGGTGATCTCGAGGGGCACGGGCAGAGACCCCGTTCTAAGCACAAGGGCAAGGTCCTGAGCCTCGTCAATCTTGAAGCCGCTCACGCGGACCTGGTCCCGGATGGGCTCCTGAATGGTCGCCTGGGCCTTGACCTTGTTGTCAAGCGCAACGGCCAGGACTTTTCCGACGTTGGCGCTGGTGAGCTTGTAAAAGGTCTCTCCACCCTGGCCGGTGAGGATGAAGTTGACCGTAGGCTCCCCGGTGACAGGATCACGTCCCACCTGGGCGTCCTTGATCTCCGTACCGTTCAGCCCCACCTCCTGGTGGAGGACCGTGAACCCCTTCAGCTCGTCCAGGCCGTACGCGTCTTTCTGGAAAACGCCACGGAGAACGTCCCCCGCAGGGATGACTGAAAGAACGCCGGTGTCCTTGACGTTGCCGGCGGCATCCAGCAGGACGCCGGGATGCGCGGCCTGGTACTCTTTGACCTTCTGCAGGGCGTCGGTGTCCGCGATATGGAACGTAAGAAGACCCTTGCCCATGATGAAACGGCGAACGGTCTCGGGATCCGAGGTGCCGGGGATTTCGATAATGACCTGGTCTGACCCCTGGCGCCTGATTGACGGGTCGGTGAGGCCGAACTGGTCGATCTTGTTCCGCAAGACCTCCAGCGTGGTCTTCATCTTGTCGTCTTTCTGTGGGTCAGTGAGCTTCTGTCCCGAGGTGGCTTCAAGGGCTGCAAAGTCCGCCCGGATGGTGACGTACATTCCTCCGCGCAGGTCGAGACCGAGCTGCATGGTCTGCGTCTTCAGATCCTTGAGCGCGAACATCTGCGAGCGGTACCAGTCCTCGATATCCGCCGAAAGGTCCTCACGGCTCGTGTACGCCGCCAGCACGCTCTGAACCGTCCACTGGGAAGGCGGACTCTTCTTGGCCGTAGCGTAGCGCTTGGACGCCTTGGGAACGAGGAACGAATACTGCTGCGGCAACGGAGCCTGATCCCCCGCGGCTACGAGGGCCTTGATGACTTCGTCAGCCCTTTCCTGGGCATAGACCTTGATCTGGTTGCGGGAGCTTTCCGCCAGGTCCTTGTCCGCCTGCGGCGTGAGGAAATACCACTTGATTGACGGCCAGAGAAAATAAAACGCGATCGCCACAAGCACGATCGTGAGGAGAAACCGGTACCGCTTCTTCATGAGATGTCCTACTCCTTGGTGTCTCCCGAATCGTCTCGGCGCTCGAGGACCGTCTGGATGGCGCTCTTGTTGAACTTGAGCTTCACGTTCTCATCAACCTTGAGGACCACTGCGTCGTCCTTGACTGACTCTACATACCCGTGCATTCCGCCGATGGTGACCACGCGGTCGCCCTTGCGGACGCTTTCCAGCATCCTCTTCGCGTCCTTCTGCTTGCGGTTTTGCGGACGGATGACAAGGAAGTAGAACACGACGATGATCAACCCGAAGGTGACCAGCATCGTAACAAGCTGCGTTCCGCCGCCACCGCCGCTTCCGCCTGAGGCGCCATCCGGTGCCCCCAAAAGGATGGGAAGAAGACTCATTATGCCTGTCATATGCTTTCCTTAAAGTGAAGATAAATAACCGCGAAAACATACCATGAAGCCGGAGCGAGCGTCAACCCTGCGGCTAGCGCTTCCGCAGCCGCGCCGCCCTGGAAACAGCCCTGAGGCGCTTCGCAAACACTGATTCGACGCGCGAGGACGCATCACGGACTTCCCGCATTCGCCCGATAAGGAACTCCAGCGCCCCCTGCATCTTGTCGATTTCAGGGCCAGGGAGCCCTTCCAGGTCGGCGTCTGTTGCCCCGAGATCCGGACCGGCCAGCTTGAGGATGTTGCCGATCTCCGCCAGGGTGTAGTTGAATGCCTGGAGGTCCTTGATGAAGGAAAGCCGAACCACCTCCGACGGGCGGTAAAGCCGAAAACCGCCCTCCGTGCGCCGGTGCGGAGAGATGAGCCCCTTTTCCTCCCAGAACTTGATGGTCCGCACATTGACCGCGCATTTCTCGGCAAGCTCTCCAATGGTCAGGAACTCGCTGCGGGAGACGTACTGGCCCCTTTCGTCCTTGACGGGCAGCCCGACGCTCCGCTTGATCTTGTGGATCTCAGGAAGGGCGTATCCAAGGGAGGAGAACTTCTTGATGAGCTCCCCTTCCTCGACTGCCGAGAAGGGGTAGAGGTCATGACCATCTTCCAGTGGGGATATCAGCTCGTTGTCGGTCCACTCCTCGAGCTCCCGCGTTGTGATCCGCAGGCGCTGGATGAGCTCTTCCCGGGTCATGGCGCCCAAGGCGCCGGCCGGAACATTCGGATCCATCGCCACTTTAGATCACCGTGACTTTCCTCACCCCCTCGGGCACCCCGGAGGTTCCGAAAATCCTCATAAGCTCATCCACCGTGCGCACCTGAGTGGCGGTTTTCTGGTTGTAGACGGTCAGAACTTCCTCCAGCTCCCCGGACTTCCCGCTCCAGAGAGCCGAGCAGATGGCCTGTTTGAACAAACCCGCCTCAGCAAGCTGGCGCGTGCCCTGGGAGCTGTGCCTGCGCATCAGTTTGCCGTCAACAATTGCCGTGCTCCCCTCGTACCCAATGCAGAAAACGTAGTCCTCCCTGCGCATACCCGGATCGTGACAGAAGCGCCACCCTTGCGCAAGACCGAGCACCGGGCGCACGCACATAAAAAACCCGCCTCATTCGAGGCGGGCATTTTTCTCAAGCAACGATCCGGTTTAGTATTCCGGCATCCCGCCCATTCCACCCATTCCGCCCCCGCCACCGGGCATCGGGGACTCTTTCTTCTCAGGAATGTCGGTCACAATAGCTTCCGTGGTGAGCAGCATTCCCGCAATGGAGGCTGCGTTCTGCAGCGCGGAGCGGGTGACCTTGGCCGGGTCGATGATCCCGGCTTTTACCAGGTCCGTCCACTCCATGGCCTGGGCGTCGAACCCGAATCCCTTCTTCTCGTTCTTGGCGCGATCCACGATGATGGATCCTTCCAGGCCCGCGTTGGCCGCGATCTGCCGGAGGGGCTCCTCCAGGGAGCGCTTCACGATCTGGAATCCCACTTTGGCGTCTGCGCTAAGAGCCGTGATATCAACCTTCTCCAGGGCCTTGGCCGCCTGAACCAGGGTGACTCCGCCGCCGGGGACAATACCTTCCTCGATTGCGGCGCGGGTCGCCGACAAGGCGTCCTCAACCCGGTGCTTCTTCTCCTTGAGCTCGACCTCGGTTGCCGCGCCCACGTTGATGACCGCAACGCCGCCCGCCAGCTTGGCCAGGCGCTCCTGCAGCTTCTCACGATCGTAATCAGAGGTTGTTTCCTCGATCTGGACCTTGATCTGGGCAATGCGGTCCTTGATGTCCTTCTGCTTGCCTGCGCCCTCGATGATGGTGGTGTTTTCCTTGTCAACCTTCACCTGCTTGGCGCGTCCCAGCTGGGAAATCTCGGTGTTCTCCAGCTTCAGACCCAGCTCCTCCGCAATGACCTGGCCGCCGGTGAGGATGGCGATGTCTTCAAGCATTGCCTTCCTGCGGTCGCCGAAGCCGGGGGCCTTCACGGCGCAGCAGGCCAGGGTACCCCTCAGGTTGTTCACGACGAGGGTGGCCATGGCGTCGCCTTCGATATCCTCTGCGATCACCAGGATGGGCTTTCCAGCCTGGGCAATCTTCTCCATGAGCGGAAGGAGGTCCTTCATGCCGGAGATCTTCTTGTCATGGATCAGGATGTACGGATTTTCCAGGACTGCAATCTGCGTGTCGCGGTTTGTGACGAAATAGGCTGAAACGAAACCGCGGTCGAACTGCATTCCCTCGACGACCTCGAGGTTCGTGTCCATGCTCTTGGACTCTTCGACGGTGATGACCCCGTCCTTGCCGACCTTTTCCATCGCGTCTGAGATCAGGTTGCCGATCTCATGGTCGTTGTTCGCCGAGATGGCAGCCACCTGCGCGATTTCCTCTTTTTCCTTGATGTCCTTGGCGCTCTTCTTGATGTCCTCAACGGCCGCTTCAACCGCCTTGGCGATTCCCCTCTTGATATCCATGGGGTTGATCCCCGCGGCCACGGACTTGAGGCCTTCCTTTATCATCGCGTAAGCAAGGACCGTCGCGGTCGTGGTGCCGTCTCCTGCGACGTCGTTGGTCTTGGTTGCGACTTCCTTCAGCAACTGGGCTCCCATGTTCTCAAACGGGTCTTCCAGCTCGATCTCCTTGGCGATGGTTACTCCGTCATTCGTGACCGTGGGTGCGCCGAACTTCTTGTCCAGGACGACATTTCTACCCTTCGGGCCCAGTGTCACTTTGACGGCAGTCGACATCTTCTCCACGCCGCGGAGGAGCCTCTGACGTGCGTCTTCGTCGAATCGGAGTTGTTTGGCCATGACTCGCCCCTTTCCTTCTATAAAAGTTAGTTTTCACGCGCGATTGGTTTGAGCGTGTTTGCGCTTTTGGTTAAGATACAAAAACATGCAAAAATCATCAAGGGTTTTTTTAAGGAATTTTCGCCACGCTCGGCCACGTTTGCGCATCCATGCCCAGACTTGACATCCCCCTCCCTTCTGATAAAAAGGATGGAATGGCGAAAAGGGGTGGGCGGAAGGTTTTCCTGGGGGTCCAGTGGGACTGCGGCTCATGGGACAAACTCCCCCCTCTCTGCGACCTCATCATCGACAAGGTCGGAAAAAGGCCAATCCTTTGGAACTTCCCGGCCCCCCCGACTGACAACCCCAAACGAGTCAAGGCATGGCTGCAAAAGGCAGTCGGCGCCAGGCTCGACACCGACCTCATAGCAGCCATGGGCTATGCGGGGGCCTGCCATCCCATTCTGACCCTGGATGAGATGGAAAAGGAGCTTTCCTGGGGGATCGAAAATCCCTGGGGAACGGGGGTCTCCCAGCTTCTGGACGTTCGTCCGGACATCCTGATGCCGCGGGTTGCCGACCTGTTGCGAGCGGATGCCCTGAAGATCTACAGGGGGAACGGGTTCAAGACCCTGGGCATCCCTTGCGGCCGGGGCGTTGCCTGGTTTGCCCGGGACGGGTTGGAATGCTTTACCTGCTCACGAGTGGCGGCGCTGGGTCCCCGGGGTCATCGCCGTGGGGCTCCGCTTTCCCTGGTCAAACGGGAAAGCGATGTCCTTCTCATGATTGATCTTTCCGGATTCCTCACGCCGGAAGGCCTTGGTGAGGAGCTGGAGCGCACTGTAATCCCCAGGCTTGCCCCCGAAGGCACGCCGTCTCCCCTCACAGCGCCTCATCCGTCACCCGGGGACCTCAGCGGCCTTGCCGTCGAGATGCTGGATTGGTCGCCATTCCCGGACCCCGTCTTGAGACAGGTCCTGACAACCTCGGCAAGCACCGGTAAGAAGAAGCGCAGGAAAAATGAGGAATATCGCGAGCACTTGGCAGGCCTGTCGTTGAACATGGCAGGCGCCGCCGCTGCCGCGGCCCGGGATGCAAAAGAAGCCGTCAATCACGATGCCCTGCCCGACGGCTCCCGCCTGGTTGCCCAGATGCTCGGGGAAGTTGAGCTGGCGGGAAACGGCTTTGACGTAAAGCTTGCCGGCGGCAGGTTCACCGGCATCATGAAGGCCGGGCATGACCTTCTTCCGCTGCGCCCGGCGCGCTCCTACCTGCGCGTTGACGGCAAGGCCTGGCACTTCCGCACCAGGAACTCATTTTCCTTCGAGGGGGACGGGGGAACCGGGCTTCGGGAAACTCTGACCATCGACTCCCTTGAAGAGGCGTCACTCACCATCGAGTACTCCTTCTGCGAAGGCTCCCCCATGCTCGAAATAACGGCTGACATGCGCTGGCCGGTGCTCAGCCCGGGAACGGTCGTGGATGAGCATGCCCCGCTGGTCATTGCCCTCAGGGAGCTGGGACGCTCGGATGAAGCCCTGGTCGAGACGGAGACCCCGGACGGCAGCGTCTCCTCGCTGCGCGCCGGCGACGGCAGATGGCTTGTGATGCCAGCGGCCTTCCACAGGGTCAATCTTCCCGGCGGTGGCACTCTTTCCCTGCGGCCCGGGCCGTCGGGAACGCGCGGCTGGAACCTCGCGAGCTTCCGCGTCGTGCGTGAAGGGCGCAGGCGCCTCCTGGAAGCCAATCCTTTCGGCGGCTGGTTTCCTCTATCGGCTGCCATTCTGAGCGGCAGGCGGGAGAAGTTCTCGCTTCTGATCGGCATCGAGGCGTGAGCTTGACCGGCATCGATTTCTTCGACGTCGACCATACCCTCACTCGAAGGTCCTCCGGAGTCCGCTTCGTCTCACTGGCCATTCGCCGCGGCATTGTCCCTCGGCGCGTCCTCTTTGCGATGCCGTGGTACTCCTTCATGTACAGGCTGGGCGTGTTTCGGCTCAAGGACTACAAGGCTGGGTTCCCGTACCTGCGGGGCATCCCGCGATCCACCATGGAGCAGATGGCCACGGAGAGCTTCGAGAAGCGGTTGAAGGCCGACATCTACAGGGATGCCGTCTCCCTCATCGAAGAACGGAGGCGAAACGGACGCAAGGTGGCGCTGGCCTCGTCATCCCTCGACTTCATCATCCTGCCGCTTGCCAGCTTCCTGGGCATCGACACGGTCATCGCAACCAGCCTTGAGTTCGATGGCAACACGTGCACGGGAAAGGTGGCGGGAGTGCCCATGTTCCGCCGGGAGAAAAAAAGGCGCGTCCTTGAATACATAGGGACCCAGGGCGAGGACCCGCGGGAGTGCTCCTTCTACTCCGACAGCATCTTCGACGTCCCTCTCCTGGAGGCTGTTGGACATCCCGTGGCGGTGAATCCCGATTTTCGTCTGAGAAAGCTGGCTCGCCGGAAAGGCTGGCCAATCATGATGCTCTCCTGAGCTCCCCCGCTTGGAGAACCTGCAAGGCGCCGGTGTCATCCCTGAGGACCAGGCAGCCTTGCTCGTCAACTTCCAGGAGCGTCCCCTCCACCGCGGCGTGTTCCGGGAAAGTCACCTGAACCCGCTCGCCGCGAAAGGCAAGGCGGGCAAGGAGCTTCTCCCTCCACAGCTCATCGTCCAGGACATCTTTGAGCCTGCCAAGCACGCGCGGGAGCAGGGAAAGGGGGCTCACCTCGCGGCCGGTCACCTGCAGGACCGAGCAGGCCGTGGCTGCGAGCTCCTTGGAGAAAGTCTTCTGCATGCAGTTCACACCGAGCCCGACAAGCGCTGAGCCCCCGCACGTCTCGCACAGGATGCCGGCAAGTTTTTTCTCGCCGGCCATCAGGTCGTTCGGCCACTTGATCCTGGGCATGACCCCCGAATCCTCCGCCGCCAGGCATACCGCCAGGGATGCGCGCAGGGGAAGCTGGGCAAGCGGGAAGCGGAAAGCGGCCACGTCCAGCACGATCGTGGCCATGAGGCTCTCCCAAGGCTCGGAATGCCAGGACCTGCCCGGCGCCCTTCCCCTTCCTTTCTGCTGGAAGCCGGCAACCACTACGGTTCCCTCGGGGCATCCGTTCCGCGCAAGCTGGCGCGCATCGTCCATCGTGGAAGCGGTGCGCTCCCGAACGAAAACAGAGGCTCCTCTCCACGGGTTGGGCACCCTCAGGCTTGTCTCCATGAGGGAGATTATGTACCATTTTTTTCGATGCCCGAGAATGTCGTCACTGCCGAAAATCCTCTCCTTGTCGGCCTGGGTCTCACCCGGGAACCGCAACCGCTGACCCTTTTCATCTTCGGTGCGAGCGGCGACCTGACTCGGAGAAAGCTCATCCCCGCCCTTTTCTCCCTCTTCACAAAGGGTGGGATCTCTCGTGTTCGTATTGTCGGGTTCGCCCGGCGCGAATGGACCAGTGAAACATTCAGGAAGCTCGTTCGGGAAATGCTGGATTCAGAGGACGTTCCGGAAGTACCCGGCGAGCTCAAAGACGCTTTCGTGGAAAATGTGGGGTTCATCCACTCTTCATTTGAGTCGGCGGAGGGTTACGAGGCCATCCGGAACCAGTATTCGGACGCCCAGAACAGGATCTTCTACCTCGCGACCCCCCCGGACTCCTACGAGGTCATCATCGGGCGCCTGCACCAGGCCGGGCTCGCGGACCAGTCGCAGGGATTCGCTCGTATTATAGTAGAAAAGCCTCTTGGAAGAGACCTTGCCAGCGCGCGGGCCTTGAACGATCGCATCGCAGCCGCCTTCTCCGAGGAGCAGATCTACCGCATCGACCATTACCTGGGAAAGGAGACCGTCCAGAACATCGAGTTGATGAGGTTCGGCAACGGCATCTTCGAGCCTGTGTGGAACAACGGCTACATCGATCACGTTCAGATCACGATGGCGGAAACCATCGGGATCGGCTCCCGGGGCCGCTATTACGAGCAGGCGGGGGCGCTCCGCGATATGATGCAGAACCACATGCTTCAGCTCCTCTGCCTCGTTGCCATGGAGCCGCCCGTGGATCTGCATCCCGACAGCATCCACGAGGAGAAGGTGAAAGTCCTGAAGTCCATCGTGCCCATTGGCGCGGAGGAGGTGGCCACGGAGACCGTCAGGGGGCAGTACGAGCACGGAATCGTCGATGGGACCGATGTGCCCGGGTATCGCCAGGAACAGGATGTGAGCCCGACTTCCGCCACGGAAACCTTTGCCGCGCTTCGCGTCCGGCTGGATTCATGGCGATGGGCCGGCGTGCCTTTCCTCCTGCGCACGGGTAAGCGGCTTTCACGGCGGACCACCGAGATCTCCATCCATTTCAAGAGGCCTCCGCTTCTGCTTTTTGCCGATCGCCATCCGGCGGGGACCCCTCCGAACGTGCTTACCTTCCGCATCCAGCCCCAGGAGGGCATTATGATGGGGTTCAACTCCAAGATCCCCGGTCCGTCCACGGACATGCGCACAGTAAACATGGATTTCTCCTATGGATCGGCGTTCGGAGAGGAGCTTCCCGACGCGTACGAAAGGCTCCTCCTGGATGCCATGGTTGGTGACTCGACTCTGTACATGAGAAAAGACGAGGTGGATTCCGCCTGGGCGTTCATCACGGAAGTCCTCGGCGGCTGGCGCGACACCGGTCAACCCGACCTTTCGTTCTACCGGGCGGGAAGCTCGGGACCGGAGGCCGCGACGCGCCTCCTGGGCACGCCGGAGAGAAAATGGAGGCGGCTGTGAGCACAGTCCTGGACCCGCGCTCTATCGAACGCGAGATCGCACGCATCAGGGAAAAAGAATCCAACCCGTATTCCTCAGGGGTCAAGACAAACCTTTTCACGCTGGTGATCTTTGGCGATCCCCCTGCCTCGTCCCTCCAGTACATGTTGGGACGCAGACCGGCCCGCATCATCACAATCGAACAGGTGGACGCCCCGGAGACCGGGGTCACGGTGAGCGGGCGGTGCTTTCCCGACAGGCGAAACCGCGGGGTGTGCTTCGAAGAGGTGCGAATCGAAAGCGGCGCGGACGGGCTGGGGGATGACCCGGGCTCGTGGGCGCCCCTTCTCATCCGCGATCTGCCGGTCTTCGCATGGCTGCCGGACACCCTGAGCGGATCCGACGATCACTGGCAGGCGCCGGTCCTGGAGTCGGCCAGCCTCATCGACAAGCTGATCGTGGATACGGGACACTCCTCGGATGACCACGGGGCATCCCTTGCTGCCATGAAAAACCTTCGGGCCGTGCGGGAAAAAGCGGGTGGCGCGTTTTTCATTTCCGACTTTGCGTGGCGCCGAAGCCGCGTCCTGCGCGAGCTCACTGCCAGGGCATTCGATCTCCAGGAGACACGGCCTCGGCTCCCCCTGATCAAGTCCGTCATACTGGACGGCGGCTTCCGGGCGGACGGCCTGCTCTTCTTCCTCTGGCTTTCAACCCGGCTGGGCTGGACACGCAGCGGGGAAGCCGGCATCGGCTCATTCAAGCATCGCAGCGGCAAAGAGATCAGCCTTGTGCACGCAACGGTCGGGTTCCCCCTGTCGGAAGGCTTTCGGCTTCGTTTTTCTTTCGAAGGGGCCGAGGAAATCGCTATTGGCTGCACCCGCGGGGGTTGCGTCTCAAATGGGGCGGAGCGCGGCGCTTACAAGTTCCCCTCTGACGGTGAGATCCTCCTTGAAGAAGTGGATTCGGTTACGCGTGACCCGGTCTACCAGGAAGTGCTGGAGCGGGCGGGTCGAATCGACGGCTGAAGCGTGGCAGTGGAAACACGCGCATACGCAGACCCGCAGGCACTGGCAGAGGCAGCAGGCGTCCTGGCCCTGGGAAAAATCGAAAGCGCACTCCGGGAGCGCGGGCGCGCCGTCATCGTGCTGGCCGGGGGGAGCACGCCGCGGGATGCCTACCGCCTTCTTGCGCGGGAGATCACGTCGAAAAAAGTCCCGGCTAACAGCCTGGTGTGGCTTTTCGGCGACGAGAGGTGGGTGCCTCTGGGCGACCCTCAGTCCAACGAAGGAATGGCCCGAGAGAGCCTCCTTGGCCTGATAAACGCGCCGGCCTCCACGGTGATCTCATGGGAGGCAGGCCACGGGGAGCCGGTGGATTGCGCCGCGCGATACGCGGAAAAAGCACGGGCCGCAATGCCGGACGGCAAAGCTGACCTCGTCTTCCTGGGCATGGGGGCGGACGGACACACCGCCTCCCTTTTTCCCGACGGCGTGGCCCATCTCTCCTCCGGGAACCGCAAGGTGGGACCGGACATCCCGGGATTCGCTGCGGCCGTCCACTCCCAGGCCGCGCACGGCTGGCGCCTCACCCTCTGTCCGGCTCTCTTGAACGCTGCCAGGACAGTGATATTCCTGGTCGCCGGCCAGGAAAAGGCGCCGGCGCTGCAAAGGGCTCGGGCGGGAGATCCAGATACTCCCGCTGCATGGATCAGGGGCGGGGAAACAGTGTTCATGGCCACCCGCAGCGCCCTGGGTCCCGAAGCCGCAGACTTCGGGAGGGAAGTACGGCATGCATGAAGGAACCGGTGAGCGCATGGACCAGTTCATCCACGAGCTTTTTTTCGATCTCCAGACGGTCGACGGCGTAAAGCCCCTTGAGATCTGGAACGGCTTTCGGGAGTCGGAAGACCAGCTGGAGAGAACGAGCCTCATCAAGAACCTGTACAAGATCGCGCTCCCGCTCGTGAACGAGCATTGCGCCGGCCGGCCCTTCGAGGCTCATGCGGCCAGGGCCTACATGGCAGTGGCCGGAGTCCTCAAGGACTTTTCCCGGGATTCAAGCCTGGCTCTGTTCGAGCGTTTTCCGGATCCCCCGACGAGCAGCGACGAGCAGAAGGATCTGTACAGGCTGGTCAAGGCGAAGGCCGCGGAGATAGTGATTCAAATGGAGGCGCCGGAGGGGGTTCCTTCGGATCGCTCTTCCGATCTCGATGCCGGGGTCTTTCCGGACGGGCTGTTCGACTTCCGCGAGCTGCGGATCGTGGACAACGAGCTTCCTTTCATCATCTTCACGACCAAGGAATACCGCGTCATTCACGGGCTTGCCATCGTGTACGGCTGGCTCATAGACCTGGAGTCGCTCTTCCTGCAGACGCTGGCGGAAAACGGCGTGGAGAAGTCGATCATAGAAAAATACCGGCAATTCAGCGCGCTTGTGCACCGGGAGAACCCTCTCTTAATGGAGGGAAGAAAGATGGGATCCCAGGACTTGATCGACTACATTCGCGTGAAGCTCCAGTACCAGGACTACCTGGACCTCTTCGAGAAGGTCCATCGCTGGTTCGAGCTGGCGCGGGAAAAGTACCTCCCCCAGTAGAAACGGGCAGGGCCCGCGGGCGGCCCTGCCGCTTGCGTCACCCTACCTTCGGCAAATCCTGCTCAGCCTTGCGGATCTCTTTCTCGGGGTACTCGAAGTCCTCCAGCTTGCCGGCGAAATACTGCTCGTAGGCGGCCATGTCGAAGTGCCCGTGCCCCGAAAGATTGAACAGGATCACCTTCTTCTCCCCGGTTTCCTTGCACTTCTTCGCGGCCCGTATGGCCGAGGCGATGGCATGGGCGGATTCGGGCGCCGGGATGATCCCCTCGGTGCGGGCAAAAAGCACCGCGGCTTCGAAAGTCTCCTTCTGCCGAAGCGCTTCCGCCCTGATGAGCCCTTTGTTCACAAGAAGCGAAATGATGGGAGCAGCGCCGTGATACCGCAGGCCCCCGGCATGCACGGCCGGCGGAATGAAACCGTGGCCCAGCGTGTACATCTTTGCAAGCGGTATCAGCTTGCCGGCATCCCCGAAGTCGTAGGCATAGATTCCCTTGCTGAGCGACGGGCAGGCAAGAGGCTCGGAGGCGACGAACTCGATGTTCCTTTTCCCCGACATCTTATCTTCCATGAAAGGAATGCAGATGCCACCGAAGTTGCTTCCGCCGCCGTGGCAGCCGATGACGATATCCGGCATGAGGCCCAGGTCCTCCAGCACCGCGCGAGCCTCCAGCCCGATGACCGTCTGGTGCATCAGCACGTGGTTGAGCACGGAGCCCAGGGAGTATTTGACCGTCCCCCCGGAGGTGGCCGCCACTTCCACGGCTTCACTGATGGCAATGCCGAGGGAGCCGGGCATGTTCTTCTTGTCCTCCTGCATCTTGCGCCCGATCTGCGTCTCTTTGGACGGGCTCGAGTGAACCTTGGCCCCGTAGCTTTCCATCATGATCTTGCGATACGGCTTCTGCTCGAAGGACGCGCGAACCATGAAAACGTTGATCTCGAGGTTAAAATGCGCCCCTGCGAAAGCAAGCGCGCTGCCCCATTGCCCCGCACCTGTCTCCGTTACAAGCTTCTTCACGCCCTCTTTCTGGTTGTAGTAGGCCTGGGGAATGGCCGTGTTGGGCTTGTGGCTTCCGGTGGGCGTCACGCTTTCGTTCTTGAAGAAAATCATTGCGGGAGTGCCCAGCGCCTCCTCCAGGAACTTTGCCCGGATGAGCGGCGTGGGGCGGAACAGGGAGTAGACCTTGAGAACTTCGTCAGGGATGGCAATCTCGCGCTGCTGCGACACCTCCTGCTCCAGCAGCCCCATGGGGAAAAGCGGCGTGAAAGCCTCCAGGGGAACGGGCTTGCCGTCAGCGGGGTTGAGCATGGGGGGAATGGGCTCGGGAAGGGATGGCTGGATGTTGAGCCACTTCTTGGGTATCTCCCGGGTGGGGAGCTGGAAGATCCTGTCGTCCGTCATGGAAGACTCCTTTCGGAAAGACTTTGCCGCGGCTTCACGGCCGCCATGAGTCCTGCATAAAAAAACCCGGGCCTCTGCCCGGGTCTTTCAATGAAAAAACCGCAGGCGGCCTCCCTCTCATTTTCAGGGGAAGGAAACCGCTTGCGGTCTCACCGTGAATCAACGCCTTCTCAGGCGGACCGCGGTTTCCTTCCCGTGATCCACCACCACCAGTTCAGGTTGACTGCCAGCGCAAGGACGTTTCTCATCGCGACCATTGTATACGCGAAATGGCCGCTTCCTGTCAACAGCCCCGGCCGGCCAAATCTCCATTTTCGGAGGCGTTTTCCGCAAACAGATTCGCGCGAAATGCCGGTAGTGTACATTACCGGCATTACGTGAGACCCGCGTGGGGGAATGGGCTTAGAGAATGGAGTTTCTAGATCGGCGGCTTAAAAGTCTATGAGCTGCACGTCGAACACAAGGAAGGCGTTCGGAGGAATGACCCCCGGGTAGCCGGCCTCGCCGTAGGCCAGCTCCGGCGGGATGACGAGCATCCGCCGCTCGCCTCTCTTCATGGAGAGAAGCGCCTCGGTCCATCCCTTGATGACCCTGTCGATCCGCAGCACTGCCGGCGATCCGCGGGCCTGCGTGCTGTCGAAGACCTTCCCGTCCAGCAGCATGCCTGTACAGTTCACGCTCACGGTTGCCCCGGGCGCGGGGCTGCCCCCGGATCCTTTTTCCAGCACCTCGTACATGAGCCCTGACTTCGTGGTTATGAGCCGGGGCCACTTCTTCATGATAAGGGAAATGGCAGTTGAACGCTCCGAAGCCCTTGCTTTTGCCACAAGGGCATTGAAGCTCTGCTGCGTCACGGCAAACGCCCGGGCCGCGGTACCCACGCGGAGGATCTTCACGCCGGTGATCTTGTCGCCCTTCTGGATGGCGTTGGCGACCTCCATTCCCTCCACCACGTACCCGAAGACATTGTAGCCTCCGTCCAGGTTCGGCGTGGGGCGCAGAGTAATGAAGAACTGGCTTCCGTTGGTATCCGGTCCCGCATTTGCCATGGAGAGGGTGCCGGCCCGATCGTGCTTGAGGTCGGGGCGGATCTCGTTGGGAAACTCATAACCGGGGCCGCCCGTTCCGTTGCCGTTCGGATCACCGCCCTGGATGACGAAGCCGGGCTCGACCCTGTGGAACGTAAGCCCGTCGAAGAATTTCTTCCCAAGAACCCCGTTGGCCGCGACGGTACCTTCCGCAAGCCCCACGAAGCTGGAGACCGTCATGGGCGCTTTCTGGTATTCCAGGGAGCACACGATGGTTCCGCGATCAGTCGCGATTTCCGCGTACAGGCCATCCGGCAGCCCCTGGCCCTGCGCGAAAGCAGGCAGGACGGCAAGGAGGAACGGCAAGACGCTCAAAGCCGCCTGGCACCAAGTCTTCACGGTCATTTCAAACCCCCCAGCACGATTTGGGACGCTTCCAGGTAGGAGGGTCCCAGCTGCGTCAGCAGCTCAGACACGTCTCTCTCATCACCCTCCACACCCAGGGCGGCAAAGCCTTTTTCCCCGCGAGCGCCCAGCTGCAGGTCCACCACGTTGATGTTGCGCGAGGCAAGAGCGGAGAGGAGAACAAGAAGGACGCCCGGCCTGTTTGCATGGACCGTGACGAGCATCTGGCGGGAAATGGGCATGGGCAGCCACACCCCATCCACCTCCAGGAGGTAAGCAGCGGCCTTCTTCACCGGGGGGAGCCGGACTCGCACTTCTGTGTCGATGCGAAGGAACCTGTCACCGGCGGTGCCCAGGACGAACTCCACCGCCTCGCGGATGGCCGCCGGGGTCCCGTTCAGCGTGAGGTAGGCGGTGGCAGTGCCGTCATCAAGGGAGTTCAGCCACACGGTCTCCAGGTTGATCTCTTCGGAGGCAAGCGTATTCAGCAGTATTGCCAGCGTGCCGGGCAGGTCCCTGTGGTGCGAAAAAAGATAGGGCGTCTCCCCCCCGAGTAGGCCGGGAGCCGATCGCTGATGGTGACCGACCGCTCCTCCTTGCGCACGCGAATTGCATGAAACGAGCCGAGGGACGAGGACTCAGGAAACACCCTTGCAAGGGTGCGAAAATCCCCGCCGAAGGAAAGGCGGGGAATCTCCAGCCTTTTCTGCGGCGCAAGCCTGTGGTTGAGGATCTCCGTCCCGAGGTTGAGGACTTTGAACTGGCCTTCCATGCCGTGTGAAAGCGGCCGTTTCTCGGGGATCCCCCGGGAGAAGGAGACGTAGTAGCGGTATCCAGCCGCCCGGACGGCCTCCAGGCCGGCGGCATAGTCCCTCCCCAGGTCGGCGGGATCATGGGTGTCCGTTCCGATGGCAACCGATATGCCCAGCGTGTACGCCTTCAACAGTATTTTTGTATGCGGGTAAATGCCCACTCCTTTGCGAAGACCGGACAGGTTGACATCCAGGGCGAGGTTATGCTCCGCAATCATCTCCAGCAGAGTGGACAGCCGCCGCTCGGTTTCGGTATCAGCGCCGTTGTCCTCCAGAAGACAGGACGGCAGGGGGGCGTAAAGCTTGGGCAGATCCAGGTGCCCGACCACGGAGATGAACTGCCAGCTTGCGTCCACCATCTCGATCATTTCATCGAAATAGGCGGCCCAGAGCCGCTCCACCCCGCCCATTTCCTCGATCAGCCGGGCGGTATCTTCGGCAGAGCCATCATAGGGGATGCCGTTGGGGGCGAAATGCACGGAGCTCACGACAAAGTCCGCGCCGTGGGCCTGAAAAAGCTTGGCCCTGCTCCACTGCATCCCCAGGCCTGTTCCCAGCCATTCCAGCTCCACTCCGCAACGGATGTCGATCCTCTTCCCGTGGCGCTCCCGCAGCCCCGCAATCGTGTCGGTGTAGGCGAAATACGAGGCGTCCCCGCGGATGAACTTCACGTCGGTGGCGCGCTCGCTGTCGTAGCGGAATCTGGTGAGGCGCGGGCTGTGGATGATGAACGTGAGGGACGGGAAGCCCATTGCGACGGCCTGTTCGACGATGCTGTCAAGATCGTCGATGCCGTGGGTGACGTGGTCTCCTCCGGTGCCAACGTGGATCCCATGCGTTTCCCAGATGAAGGGCTGCTTCTGCATTGCGGCCCAGTATAGCGAAAAGGCTATAGCTTGAAAGCCCTTCCGGTTTTCTCTATCTTCCTACCATATGGACAGCCGTCAGGTGATGAACAGGGTGGAGGAGATCATAGAAGCGCACAAGACGGGCCTTCTGGCCACCGTGGATGAGGAGGGCAAACCCCACATACGCTGGCTCACCCCCGCGGTCCTGCGCGACAGGCCCGGGGCAATCTACGCAATCACCGCCGGCCGCTTTGCCAAGGTGGCGCAGGTCAAGTCCCACCCCCAGGTGGAGTGGATGTTCCAGACCCCGTCACTGGACGAAGTGGTCAGCGTTCGCGGCGCCATCAACGTGGTGGAGAACCCTTCCCTCAGGGCGGAAGTCCTTGAAGTCATTGGCCCGCGCCTGCGGACGTTCTGGAAACTTGCGCACGACGACCGGGACGTCGCGGTCCTGGAAACCGTCGTGGAGCACGCCACGCGCTTCCTGCCCATGGAGGGCAGGAAAGAAGTCGTCCATTTCTGAGCGGAAGGAGCAAAAGGTCAATGGCAGGCACAAAGGCTGCGCGCGCTGGCGCGCCCGCCGTATCGGGGGATGGCGCGGTCAGCGGCGCACGGGGGGATGACGTCCGGTTCCAGGTCGAGCTCTTGCGGAAGATGCTCCTCATCCGTCGGTTCGAGGAAAGGGCCGCCCAGATGTACGGCCTCAAGAAGATCGGCGGATTCTGCCACCTCTACATCGGGCAGGAAGCCGTGGCTGTCGGGGCCATCGCGGCCATCGACCTGGCCAAGGATTACGTGGTTGCCGCCTACCGGGACCACGGCTACGCGCTGGCCTGCGGCATGGAGCCGCGGCTGCTCATGGCGGAGCTTTTCGGCAAGGCCACAGGCGTTTCCCGCGGCAAAGGCGGGTCCATGCATTTCTTCGACGTCGCGCGTCACATGTACGGCGGCAACGGCATCGTCGGGGCGCAGATCCCCGTGGCCACCGGGGTCGCCATGAAGATCCGCTACCGCCGGGAAGGCGGCGTGGTGCTGTGCTGGTTCGGGGACGGGGCCATCCACCAGGGGTCGTTTCACGAGAGCCTCAACATGGCGAAGATCTGGAACCTCCCTGTCGTCTACATCTGCGAGAACAACCATTACGGCATGGGGACCGATTTCCGGCGCGTCTCTTCCGTGACGGACTTCGCCGTCATGGGCTCCTCCTACGGCATTCCGGGCAGCCAGGTCAACGGCATGGACGTGCTGGAGGTGTACCGCGAAGTGAAAGCCGCCGCAGAGAGAGCGCGCGCGCAGTCCACACCGATTTTCCTCGAGGTCCTGACCTACCGCTACCGCGGCCACTCGATGAGCGACCCGGCGAAATACAGGACCCCGGAGGAGCTGGAATCATACAAGAAGCAGGACCCCATCGTCATTCAGAAAGCCCGGATGATCGAATCCGGGAGTTTCTCCGAAACGGACTTTTCCGCCATGGACGCCGAGTTCAAGACAGTGTGCGATGAATCGGTGAAGTTCGCGGAGGACAGCCCTGAGCCCGACCCTTCGGCGCTGTACCAGGACGTCTACGCATGAGTGTGATCACCTTTCGGGAGGCCTTGCGGGCGGCCATTGATGAGGAGATGGCGCGAGACGACAGCGTGCTCCTCCTGGGAGAAGAGGTGGGCCAGTACAACGGCGCCTACAAGGTGAGCCAGGGGTTGCTGGAGAAATACGGACCGGATCGCGTCATCGACACGCCGATCTCAGAGGAGGGTTTCACCGGGATCGGAATCGGAGCGGCCATGGCCGGCCTTCGCCCCATCGTCGAGTGGATGACCGTCAACTTCTCCCTGCAGGCCATGGACCAGATCTTCAGCAACGCGTCCAAGATGCGCTACATGTCGGGGGGGCAGTTCTCCGTCCCCATCGTGTTCCGCGGGCCCAACGGCCCCGCGGAGTTCCTGGGCTCGCAGCATTCCCAGGCCCTGCAGTCCATCTACGCGCACGTGCCGGGCCTGAAAGTTGTTGCCCCATCCAACCCCGCTGATGCCAAGGGGCTCCTCAAGGCTTCCATCCGAGACAATAACCCCGTGGTCTTCCTGGAAGGCGAGCTGATGTACTCCTGGAAAGGGGAAGTCCCCGATGGAGAGCTCGTAATCCCCCTGGGGATCGCTGACATCAAGCGCCCGGGAAAAGATGTCACGCTGATCGGGTTTTCCAAGCCGCTTCGCATGGTGCTGGAGGCCGCTGAATCACTTGGCGCGCAGGGGATCGATGCCGAGGTGGTGGACCTGCGCAGCATCAGGCCGCTTGACGAGGCCGCCATCTACGAATCGGTTCGGAAAACCAACCGGTGCGTCGTCATTGACGAGGCCTGGCCTTTTGCAAGCGTTGGCTCGCATATTGCATGGCTGGTGTCCAGGAATTGCTTCGATGACCTGGATGCGGCGGTGGAGCTGGTCTCCGGAGAGGATGTGCCGATGCCGTACAACCACGGCCTGGAGCTCGCCGCGCAGCCCTCCGTGGAAAAGATCGTTGATGCAGTCAAAAGGGTGCTGTATGCCTGAGAAAATCCTGATGATGGCGTTGTCCCCCACCATGGATACGGGCACGCTCGTTCGGTGGCGGAAAAAGGAGGGGGACACGGTGGCTTCGGGCGACGTTCTGTGCGAAGTTGAGACGGACAAGGCCACCATGGACTATGAGTCCGCTTCCGAAGGGACGCTTCTCAAGATCGTTGTGCAGGCAGGGGGTCAGGCAAGAGTCGGAGATACCATTGCCATCATGGGGAAGCCGGGGGAGGATTTCTCGGCGCTCCTTTCAGATTCCAAGTCGACGGCCGCAAAGCAGCCACCGGCAGCAGCCCCGGCGGGAGCGCCGGGAGCGCCGCGCGCAACAGGAGCCCCTGCGGTCGCCACCCGGGCCGCATCTTCCGCGCCGGCCGCGGCCCTTGCCACGGGGAGAGTCAAGTCTTCGCCCCTTGCCCGGCGTATTGCCTCCCAGAAAGGGATTGACCTGCGGAGCGTGCACGGCAGCGGCCCTGAGGGAAGGATAGTCAAACGGGACCTGGACTCGGTTCCCGCGGGCGCGGGAGTCGGCCCGGCGGCTGCGTATGCGGCGGCCGGACCAATCTACAAGCCGGGACCGGGCGACGAAGTGATCCCGCTTTCCAACATGCGCCGTGTGATTGCGCGGCGTCTCTCCGAATCCATGTTTTCCGCCCCGCACTATTACCTCAACGTTGCCATCGCCATGGACGAGCTGCTTGCCACGCGGGCAAGGCTGAATGAAGGACGCGAAAAGAAGGCATCCATGAACGCCTTCCTCATGGCCATCGCCGGGCGTGCGCTCCTCCATCATCCGAAAGTCAATTCCTCCTGGAACGGGGACAGCATCATCAGGCACGCCGCCACGGACATCGGCCTCGCGGTGGCTCAGCCGGACGGACTGATCACCCCGGTTGTGCGAGATTGCGGGCACAAAGGCATCATGGCCATCGACGCGGAGCTGACGGACCTGGTGGACCGGGCGCGCTCCGGGAAGCTTCAGCCCAGCGAATATGAAGGGGCCACATTCACCATCAGCAGCCTCGGGTCCTCGGGCATCGACGAGTTCACCGCGGTCATCAACCCGCCCGGGTCGGCCATCCTGGCGGTGGGCGCAATCCGCAAAGAACCCGTTGTGGGCAAAGATGATACGATAACGATCCGCCAAAGAATGCGTGTCACGCTGTCCTGCGACCATCGGGTGATAGACGGCGCGGTTGGCGCCGCGTTCCTCAGGGAGCTGGCGGACATGCTTGAAAACCCGATGCTGGCCCTCGCCTAGAATAAATAACGGAGGCATTCATGGCTGGTTACGACTTCGACGTTGTGATACTGGGCGGCGGGCCCGGCGGCTACGTGGCTGGAATTCGCGCCGGGCAGCTGGGACTGAAGGCTGCCGTGATAGAGCGCGACAAGGTGGGCGGCGTGTGCCTCAACGTGGGGTGCATTCCCTCCAAGGCCCTGATCCACCAGGCCGAGCTGTTCCGGTCCATCCCCAATCTCAAGGAGATGGGGCTGGCAGTGGATACCAAGGGCTTCGACTACACGCACGTCTTCGACAAGTCGCGCAAGGCTTCCGACACCCTGGTCAAAGGCGTCCAGTTCCTCCTGAAAAAGAACAAGGTAGAAACGATAGCGGGGGATGGGTCGGTTTCCGGGAAGAACGAGGTCACCCTGAAGGACGGGAAAAAGGTAACGGGAAAGAACATCGTCATTGCCACCGGCTCCCGGCCGCGCATCATCCCGGGCTTCGAGTTCGACGAGCAACAGGTTCTTTCCTCAACAGGCGCCATCATGCTCTCGAAGCTGCCCAAGAGAGCAATCATTCTCGGGGCGGGGGCAATCGGCGTGGAGTTCAGCCACGTGTTCAACGCCTTCGGAGTGGAGGTTCACCTGGTGGAGATGCTGGACCGCATCCTTCCCATTGAGGACGCGGAGGCGGTGCAAGTCCTTGCGCGCGCGTTCCAGAAGCGCGGCATCCAGATGTACACAGGGACAAAAGCCGTTTCCATGCAGAAGGGCGCCGGCGGCGTCAGCGTTGTGCTGGAAGACAAGAGTGGAACGCGAAAGACCCTGGAAGCAGATCAGATTCTTGTGGTCGTCGGCCGCACTCCCAACACGGATGGAATAGGCCTTGAAAAAATCGGTATCACCACGGAGAAGGGCTTCATCCCCGTGGGAGACTTCAACCAGACGAAGGTTCCCGGGATCTACGCCATAGGAGACGTGGTCAACACCCCGCTGCTGGCGCACGTGGCTTTCAAGGAGGCCGAGATAGCCATCGAGCACATGGCCGGGAAATCTCCGCATCCGCGCCTGGACCCGCTTTCCATCCCCAGCGCCACGTACTGCGAGCCGCAGGTTGCCAGCTTCGGGCTTCCCGAGTGGAAAGCCGCGGAGCAGAAGGTGCCGTTCGCAAAAGCAAGCTTCCCGTATCGGGGCGCGGGCAAGTCAGTGGCGGTGGAGCAGCCGGAGGGATTCGTCAAAGTCCTTTATGATCCGAAGACCAAGGAAATCCTGGGCGTGCACATCGTCGGCGCGGACGCCACTGAGCTCATCCACGAAATGCTCCTGGGACGCGCCGCAGAGCTGCTGCCGGAAGACATTGCAGAGATGATCCATGCGCACCCCACCCTTTCGGAGGCCGTCTGTGAAGCCATGCGAAGCGTGGAGGGCTGGGCGATACACGTGTAGGCCGGGCCGCGCTTCGCGCGATCTGCTTTAGAGAAGGACGACTCCCGGGAAGAGGAAATGCAGGATGGCGATTATAACCCCGGCAATTCCCACGGGGACGCGATAGGTCAGCACCATTTTGGAGATCTTCTCCACGGACTTCCCGCGTTTTTCCACATGAGGGCGATAGGCCTCGATCAGCAGGATGCCGCCCAGAACAATTCCCGCAAGCGCGGGAAGCAGGTCGCCGATGATGGGCACCGTCTCCTCCGGGGACAGGATGAAGAGCTTGATGATCCCGATGGCTGCCGCGATGATGCCGATGACGGTTTGCGCCTTTTTGTTCTCACGCAGGTTCTTGAACGACGCCAGGAACTGGAACTTCTCTCCCAGGTAGTCTCCCGCAAGCGTGAGTCCGGCCACCAGATTTGCCAGGACTGATAACAAGTAGAACTGCGCCATCTCAACTCCTTCCAGCGCAAAGGGGCCTCCCGATGGAGGCCCCTTTTGCTTTCCAGGCTTAAAAGCTGCTCTCTACCTCTCCAGGAAGAAGGCCACCCTGCGGTTCTGCCAGCGGTCAGCCAGGTTGCTGTCAGGCACCAGCTGGTCCGACGCCCCCACCCCTTCGGTGCTGAACATCGACTCGCTGAGCCCCCTGTCCACAAGCGCCTTCTTGATGGCCTGCGCGCGAGCCTGCGACAGCGGAATCAGAATCTCGCGCTGCTCGATGTCTCCCAGGGCCTTGTTGTCCCAGTGGATCATCACCGCGTGCCCTTCAAGCTTGATCTTGTAGTTGGGGAACTTCTTCAGCTTCGCCGCCAGGTCGTTCAACCGCCGTATGTTCTGGCTGGCAAGCTCCGGCCTCACGTCCTGGTAGTCCGCCGTGTATGCCTTGAAGAATATGCGCGAGCTCAGGATCCGGAACCCCGTTGCCGTCTTCTCCACCAGGATGTCCACGGGCACCTTCGATCTCAGCTCCCCCGCGTTGCCGAACTCATCACGCACCATGGCCACCACCGGGTAGTCCTCAGCTGACTGCACCAGGTCCCCCTTGATGCTCTTCCCGTTCCACACCGCGTTCTTGTTGGGCCACTTGGCCTCGAACGCCATGAACAAGTGGTTCTCAGGATCATTGATGTCCATCCGCCAGCTGTCTATGTTGGCAACCTTCGACGTCGCGTTCACCGTCAGCGTGATGGTGGGCGAGCCTTCGATCGGCGAGAAAAGCGGCTCCGACAGATCGATGCTCCCCGAAGGAGGCGTGATGTCAAGCACAAACCGCTCACTGGTGGTGGTGCCCGCGGCGAAAGCGCCGCCGTAGTCCACCGACAGCCGCGCCGTGTAGGAGCCCTCGGATGAAAGCGATCCTGAGTCGTTCTTCCCGTCCCAGCTCACCGTCTTGGGCATGTTCATCCCGTCCCCGGTGAAGCTTTTCACCGCGCTGCCGCTTGAGTCCAGCACCTCAAGCTTCCAGCTCTTCACCGAGTCGCTCTTGCCGTAGGCAAGGGCCAGCTTCTCAACGGTCACCGTCCCCTTGGGCGCGAACCCTCGGGTCTGCGGCGTCACCGAGAAGGTCCCCGGCGCCTGCCCCACCGTCGTGGCCGGAGCCCCGCTGACCGATATGGCCCCGCTGACCTGCCCCGTCAACCCAAACTCGTCCTTCAGCGTGGCGTTCGCAGAGTAGCTGGCCCCCGGGGCAACCACCTCCCCCCCTGAGGACTTGCCGTCCCACTGGATCTCCGCGCTGGGCCACTTCCCGTCAAAGCTGCGGAACACCTCCCCGCTGGGGTCTGTGATGTCCAGCGACCAGCTGTCCAGCTTGGCCACCGCAGAGCTGCCCTTGATGGCCACCGTCACAGGCTGCACCGCCCCCTGCGCGTCAGGGCTGAACTGCTGCGGGTTGAAGCTCACGCTGCCCGTCGGCGGTGAGATGTCCAGGATGAAGGAGCTGCTCTCCGCCGTGGCCGCCGGCGTCCCGCTGCCGTAGTCAACCGTCAGCTTCGCCGTGTAGCTGCCCTCAGGCGCCGGAGACCCGGATTCGCTTTTCCCGTCCCAGCTCAGCGTGGAGGGAAGGCTCTTGGCATCCCCGCTCCACTGCTTCTGCGGGTTTCCCCCGCTGACCATCTCCACTTTCCAGCTCTTGATCCCCTCTTTGTTTGCGAACACAAGGGAGAAATCTATCGTGGAGTGCTCCTTGTCCCCGTTGGGCGCCAGCCCCGCCTGCTCGGTCTGGATGGAGTTACCGGCGGTGTTGGGCTTCGCCGTCTGGCAGCTCAGAAGCACCATCGAGAGCACGATTGCCGCCGCCCCCGCCCCAACAATGCTCACAATCCCTTTTTTCATGCATCCCTCCTTGACAATCTTCGATCAGGAGGCGCACCGGCCCCCCCTTCATGACGCGAAATGAAAACCTGGCTCCCTTTCTGCGCGTAACGTATCTTCTTGTCCCGTGCCAGCCAACCCAGGGCCTGGTAGGCCACCACATTCCTCTCCCCAAGAAGCTCCGAGAGGCGCAGGATGTTCACCTCCTGCGTCTGCTCCAACAGCACCCAGATCCTCTTGGCGCACTCGGCGATTTTCTCCTCCACGTCGCATCCCCTTCGCTGTCTCTCGGCCCCATGCTGAAAGGGTATGGACTGGCCGGTCGACCAGGTATCATCGGAGGAATGATTTTTTCCTCGAATCTTTCATGAAGCCGAGTCGAAGGAATTCGACACACGGTACGGGGAACCAATTATTGCCGCAGCGACGGGAGGCCGGAGCCATGGAACTTCTTGCGGTATTCTTCGACCTCGATCATTGGGGGCCTCTCTTCCGAGGAGATCTCCGCATGCTCGACGCTCGGGACCTCTCCCGCAATCGAAACCGACACGAGCTCCGACCCCGCGGGCGGCTTTGGACCTTCACCGTACCTGGCCAGCCGGCTGAGGAACGTCTGCAGGATTCCGAATGACATCTTTCCAAGGGATTGCAGGGACTGGTTGCGATGGACCCGGCGATCCATGTTGACCTGCGCGATGGCTTCGATTCCTTCTGTATGATAGATATCCACCAGGTGTCCCAGCTCGACGCCGTAGCCGACGGAAAAGGGAAGCTTCTCGAGAAGCGAGCGCCTGCCCGCGTATTCCCCGCTGAGCGGCTGCACAAGGCAGGCCAGCTCGGGATAAAAAAGCGAAAACAAGGGACGAACCAGGATCTCCGTCACCCTGCCGCCGCCGGTGGCAACAAGCTCGCCGGAGGCGCGGAACGGCCGCTCGTAGAAAGCCTTCACGTAGCCGATTCGCTCGTCCCGGAGAAGCGGCCCAACAAGGCCATACACGAACTTCGGGGCAATGTTGCTGATATCGGCATCCACCCAGACGATGATGTCGCCTTCCAGGACAAAAAGGCTTTTCCAGAGGTTCTCCCCTTTTCCTCTGTGAGTCCCGTAGTTCTTCAGGATGTCGGCGGAGGAGTAGACCCTGGCGCCGTTGTCAGAGGCGATGCTGCGAGTCCGGTCGGTCGATCCCGAATCAATGACGGCGATCTCATCAAGGAGCGGGAAGCGATCCATCAGCTCGGTCTTGAGAACAAGCACCTCCTTGCCGATGGTGGCTTCCTCGTTCAACGTCGGGAAGGCGAGTGAAATCCTGCTGCCCTGTCTTGCTTTCTGGTCCACCAGGGCGGCCTTGTCCCGGAAATCCGCATGATGAAACGTGCTGCGAAGCATATTGCCTTCCACTTTCATGATTGCGGGCCTTCCCGCCAGCCGGCGCAATCGTCAAGGAATGCAAGGAGCTGGCGGAATCCGCCCTCGATGGGACGGATGTCCACGTACTCTTCCTTGTAGCTCTTCTTCCCCGTGGTTATGCCCAGAGAGACACCGGGAATGCCGAGGGAATTGAGATAGGAGACGTACCCCGGGACAGAGACCGGTCGTGACTTGATGCGCAGCCGATCATGGACCCCGTGCACGATCGCGTTCAACCCCGCGTTGATTTCCGGGTCCGCCGGTGGAAGGAAAGCCTTGACCTGCGTTTCCACGGATGCCCCCGCCTCAGCGGCTATGCTCCCGATGGTAGCCTCCACTGCCTTGCGGGCAACGTCCAGCGCGGCGGCGCTCGGAGAGAAGATCTCAAGCTCAAGGACGCCCTCGGTCGCGGGCCAGCCGAAGCCGGAGCCGGCGTCCATGCGCGCAACGTTGAGAAACGTCGTGTTCTCCGCGTCCCAGTGGATGCTCCCCAGGCGCGAAGCAATGCTGGCCAGCACCCAGATGGCGGATGCGAACTGCTCTTTTCCCGTGAGGGAACGCTCTTCGGTGCGTACAGCCACAGAGAGCTTGCAGGTTCCTATGGGCCGATCCTCCAGGCCTCCGAGCTCCAGGCCCCGCACATGGGCCGCGAATCGCACGCGGTCTTTCCAGGCCTGCAGAAAGCGCTCAAGGGGCTGCGGCTCCACCTCTCCCGGGTCGAAGGAAGTGAAAAGGAAGATGACGTTGCGGTCGTACTGGATCTGGTTACGGGCAAGATACTCTGCCAGGACCAGCAGCGCAGCGGCCGCAATCGAGATCTCCGCGACTCCTCTCCCGTGCAGGCGGTCGGTCTCGAGCTTTGTCATGCTCTCGATGGGGGAATAGTCCTCACACCTGATATCGGTGAACAAGAGAACGTGCTCATCCCGGGCGTCGCGGGCCGGCAGGAGGGCGCTGACGTTTCCGTGCTCATCGACGAAGCTCCACGGGTAGCCCAGCTCGCTCAGTCGTTGCTGAATATGGTTCGCCCGGGCTTCTTCGCGTTCCGTGGGAGAAGGGATCTCGTTCAAAAGGATGGCGTCCGAGACGATCCTGTTGACGTACGAGCCTGCATCCGCCCGGGCTGCCCTGGCCGATCCGCTGACGCGTCGGCGACGAAGCAGCCTGCCCAGGGGAGAAAAAAGCCTTGAAAACCTTCCCCGTGCCTTCTCTCGCATGCCCGTTCCGGCCCGTTTGACGCAGGGCCACGCGGTTTCATATCAATGTATCAGCAGTCGATGAAAACTTCCGTCGACCTCGTGATTTTTCACTATCATCTCCAACCGGGGGGGATCACCTCTGTCATACGGCAGGGCGTTGAGTCGCTTGCCAGGCACTCGCGGCACGTCTCACGGGTAAAGATCGTGGTCGGCAGGATGCCGGAAAACGCGAAGCTTTTCACGGGAGCAGAGATCGTGTGCCTTCCTGACATCGACTATGGCACCGAACGTTCCCTTGGCGGCGTGATCTGGAAAGAGCGCGTGCAGCGGCTTTCCGACTCCCTGCTTGAACAGTTCGGTGCCAGCGACGCTGTCTGGTGGATCCACAATTATCACCTGGGCAAGAACCCGTTGTTCACCGAGGCGGTTCTCAAGCTGGCCGGCGCGGCTGACGGGCCCCGCATGATCCTGCAGCCTCACGATTTTCCAGAGGCAGGCAGGTACCGCAATCTCTCCGCGCTGGACAGGCTGGTGAGCCTGCCCCTGTATCCAGATGGGCCGCAGGTGCGCTATGCGGTGATCAACGAAAGAGACCGGCGGCTGCTGAGGGACGCAGGGATCCACCATTCCCGCCTCTTCCTCCTGGAGAACCCCGTCGCAACGCCGGTGGAAGAGCCCTGGACCGGTGACAAGAAGGGATTGCGCGCGATCCTGTTCCCGCACGCCGACCCTCGCCAGAGCACGCTGTTGTACCCCGTACGCGCCATCAGACGCAAAAACGTCCTTGAGGCGGGAATGCTCCTTCGGCTCGTGGACATTCCCCTGAGACTCGTGGTCACTCTTCCCGGAATCTCGAAGCCCGAAAGGGCATACAGCTCTCTCGTTGAGAACGCTTTCGGCGACGGGCTCATTGCAGGGGAGTTCGCCGCCGGAGTCCGCCGGTTCGATCTCCGACTGGAACGAATGGCGGCAGCGTGCGACCTGGTTCTCAGCAGCTCCGTCCAGGAGGGCTTCGGCTACCTGTTCGTCCACGCCCTCCAGTGGGGCCTTCCCCTGCTTGCACGCAGGCTGGAAACCATCCCCGGCCCCGATGCCCTCTATGAGGGCTATCCGGCCCGTTTTTACGACGGACTTGCCTGTCCGCTGACCCCCGCCGAACGGTCAGACCTCCTCCTGAGATACCGTGAGAAGCTGAAGCGCATCAACCGGCTCCTTCCCCCCGGTGCCACGGAGAATCTGGACGCGGAGCTCACGCGAATCCTGGCCAAGGAGACGGTGGACTATTCTTTTCTCGATGCTTCCCACCAGGAGCGGCTGCTTGCGGCCGCCCGGCAGAGCGACTACAGGTCTGCCTTCAGGGATCTCAACCGCGATCTGGCCGGCAGCCTCGACGCGCTTCTTTCGCAGCGGCCGCAGGACCGCGCGCAGGCCGTCCACGCTCGATTCGGTCCGGCAGCCTACGCCGCCAGGGTGGACGGCCTGCTGGAGTCCTTCGGCCGTCCGGTCCCGCAGCCTTCCGCGGTTCCCCCGGACAAAGTGCAGGAACGCGTCAGGGGAGCTTTTGCGCGGGCGGACCAGATGAGGCTGCTGTTCGATTGAAAAGGCCGGTGAAAAGCCCAGCGGATGAGCTCCTGGCCCTGATCAGGCGGAAGTCGAAAAGGATCAGGCCCCTCCCCACCGTGGAAGAAGAGAGCGGGAGTCTTCCCCGCAGGCCGCAATGCGTGCTCTTCGACATCTACGGAACTCTTCTCATAAGGGTGGAGACTGGGAAGAAACGGGAGGTTGAAGCGGTGAACCGCCGCTACCGCCTGTCCGCAACGGGCTCCGAGCTCGACGCCGCGCTGAACGATGCAATAGCGCGGGAGCGTTCCGCCGCCAGGAATCGGGGAAGCGCTCATCCGGAAGTCGCCATAGAGAGCATCTGGGCCGGACTTTTTCCGGCGCTGAGGCCGGAAGCGCTTCGCAAAGCGATCGTCGAATACGAGCTGGCCGCACATCCCGCCTGGCCCATGCCGGGCTGTCAAAACCTCCTTCGATCTCTGGCGCGCGCCGGCGTGACGGTGGGAATCGTTTCCAACGCGCAGTTCTACACCCCCCTCTTCCTCAGCGCGCTCCTGGGCGCAAGCCTCGCTGATCTGGGCTTTTCTTCTTCCCTGTGCCTGTACTCGTGCAACCTCGGCATTGCCAAGCCCGATCCGGCTCTTTTCCGCCTGGCAGCGGACAGGCTCCAACGCATCGGGATTCACGAGCGCGAGACGCTGGTAGTGGGCAATGATCATGCCAACGATATTGCTCCCGCCGCGCTTGCCGGTTTCATGACCGTGCGGGCTGCCATGGACCGCCGGTCGAGCGTCCCCACGGGCAAGGGCAACGGGTGGAGGGGACCTGATGCCGTCATTCGAGGACTGGCAAGCCTGAAAAGGCTCATGGAAGAGGCGCCGTGACATTGGCAGTTCCCGGTCGTATATTTGACTTCAGATGGAGAAAATAAAGGTTTCCAATGGACTCTTCTGGGTCTCGATACCGGAAGCAGACCTGCGAATACAGTGCGGATGCCCCGCGGACAGCGTAAAGCATCTCATGAAGCGGGGTCTCATTTGCCCAACCAGCAAGGACGGGGTCTCGTTTGAGACCGGACCCAACGCCATCCTCCTCTCCGATGCGCCGATCCAAGGGGGAAGCATTGCCAATCTGGCGGAGTTTCCCGTTCTGCAGATGCTCTATCGCCAGGGGATGTTCCTGCCGAAGCACCCGAACAACACGGGACGCCGGCCCCTCCTCCTGGGCGCCGAAGACCAGGTGAAATCGCAAGCAGAGTATATCTTTCGGGGAAATTACGGCCTCGCCTCGCAGGATGAGCTTCGGCAGGCCGGAGTTTCGGAAGTCGAAGCACGGGAAATGATGCGGATCAAGCGGCGTTTCGCTTTCGACAGGATCCTCCGCACGGAAGAGCTCCTTGACATGCGTGTCATCGGGAAGGAAAGCGTCGAGATTGCCCCTGGGGTCGCAATCCGGCGGCGCGGCTTGAACCGCTACCAGATACGTCACCAGGGAAAGTCAGTGGAAGTCGACATGAACCTGGGGGCCGGGGAGGAATACACGACGTCCTACTCCCTCGGATTCAGCCGCATCGAGCCGGGAATACTTCTCAGTCATCAATATCGGCGAAGGAGACGGGTGGAACATCAACCTGCCCTGCATGGGCAGCATTGTCTGTTTTCAGGGGCGGCTGTACCTCATCGACGCCGGGCCGAACATACTCAAGTCCCTCGTGGCCCTGGGGATCAACGTGTGCGACCTGGAAGGGATTTTCCAGACCCATGCGCACGACGACCATTTCGCCGGCCTCACATCGCTCATTCACATGGACCGGCGCCTGAAGTATTACGCAACGCCGTACGTACGGGTCAGCGTGGAGAAGAAGCTCACGGCCCTCATGCTGATGCGCCCGGGAGAGTTTGGCCATTACTTCGAAGTCTGCGACCTGGCTCCCGAGAAATGGAACGATCTCGACGGGCTGGAAGTGAAGCCTGTCTTGTCTCCTCATCCCGTCGAGACGACCGTGTTTTTCTTCCGGACGCTCTGGGAACGGGGATACAAGACATACGCCCATCTCGCGGACATCGTCGATTTCAAGATCCTTGCGGGCATGGTGACCAATGATCCGAAAGCAAGCGGAGTCACATCGGCTTTCTACGATGCGTATACCACGACAATTCTCCAGCCGGTCGACGTGAAGAAGATCGACGCTGGAAGCGGTCTCATTCACGGGAACGCGGAGGATTTTCGCAAGGACGCATCGCGAATCAAGTACTTCAGCCACAAGTCCGGCCCTCTCTCCGCCTCGGAAAAAGAGATCGGCACAAGCGCCCCGTTCGGCTCAGAGGACGTGCTTATTCCCGCTTCGCGCGATCTTCGCTCACTGGCAACCGCCACCCGGTACCTCTCCGCCTCTTTCCCCGGGGTCCCGAGCCATGAGATTGCCCTCCTGGCCAACAGCCCCACTGTCTCCTTCGACGCGGGTGCAATCGTCGAGAAGTCGGGCAGCAAGGTGGATGCGCTCCTGGTGATCCTGGACGGCGTCGCGGATTTCCGGGAATCCGAGGACAAGCCTCCTTTCATGCTTTCCAGCGGCGCGCTCATCGGAGAGGTCACGGCGCTGACCGGGGAGACTGCCCGGGGGACCTACCGGGCCGCAAGCTTTGTCACGGCGCTCTCTGTCCCGCGGGACCTCTACGCCGCTTTCGTGGAGCGAAACGGTTTGCGCAATTCAATCCTTCGGGTCAGGGAGAACCGCGGCTTTCTCCAGTCCACGTGGCTGTTCGGCGAGATGGTCTCATTCACCGTGGCCAACCGGATTGCGCAAGCCATGATCAGAATGACCGCTCGCGCGGGAGACTCTGTGCGCGTCACGGGGGAGTCTCAGCTGGCCATCGTTGAAAAAGGGAAGGTGTCGCTTTCCGCGGCCGGCGAGCTCTTCGAGTCACTAGGGCCGGGAGGCTTCTGGGATGAGGTGACGGTGCTCGAGAAAGCGCCGAGCCTTTTTGAAGCCACGGCGGAGCGCGAAAGCTCGTATTTCCTGGTTCCTGGAGAGGTCCTGCGGGAGATCCCCATCGTGCAATGGAAGCTCATGGAGACGTTCCGCAAGCGCCTGTCCTGGTTTCGCACGCACGCAAAGCTCGAGTGGACGGAAGACTACGCGCTGGGGGCAAGGGCCGACGACCGCCAGAAGCGTCTGTTCGAGGTGGTACGGGATCTTGCCGACTGCCTGGAACAGCCCGGCAAGCCCAGGACGTGCCGTGAGCTGCAAAGCGAGGTGGAGAAAGAAGGCAGCCGTCTGTTCGCCGAGCAGGAGAGCCTGATGAAAAAACGCCGTTTCCCCGAGTTTGATCATCATCGGGAAGAGCACGTGAAGATGCTGGCCCAGATACGGAGGCTTGATGATGAGAAGCGCCTCCTGGCTGAGACGAATCATCACAGCGTGCGGGAGTTCCTGAAGGACTGGATGCTCACGCACACCGTTCTTGAGGACCGTAAGCTCAAGGCATTCCTTGCCGCAAAGAAGTAGTCAATGGGACGGGTGATATTCAGCGTCGTCCTGCTGGTGCTCCTGACTGTCCTGATTGTCATGAACCTCGGTCCTACGACCCCGATCAACCTGTTCGGAGCACGGTTCCCGAATGTTCCCATTGTGGCGGTGGCAATGCTCAGCTTTGCCGTCGGCGTCGTCTATTCCCTTTTCCTCTACATGGGACAGTATTTCCACCGCACCTCGCGCGACCGCCTGGCCAAAAGGCACCAGGACGTCGAGGAGCGGGAGCGCAAGCTTGCTCAAGCGGACCAGACCCCCGCGCCCATGGCGCCGCAAGACAACCAGGGCAGCGTGGAGGTTCAAGAGCCGCGGGAGTCCGTGCTTGCGAGATTCTTCAAGCTGTTCCGCTGAGCAGGCAGGCAACTATCCTGGGATTGACCCGCAACCCTGTCACTTGTTATCGGTACATTCGAACATGAAGCGACCTGCGACGATATTCCTGTCGGGAATCTTTGCGTGCCTGGCTCTGGTTTCCGTCCGCCCTGCATGGGGAGCCGGAGCTGCCGACCATGAGGCCACGCAGGCGCTCGTGATCTCGGGCCACAGGGGAGCCGTGCTGGCCATCGATCATGACGAGACCCGGGGTCTTCTGTTCACTGCGGGCTCGGACGGCACGGTGAAGATCTGGGACGCCGCCACACGGTCCCTGGTGAAGAGCCTCACCGTGACGAGCCTTCAGGCCGGCATGATTGCCGTGAGTCCCGCGGAGACCCGGTTCGCGGTCCTCTCGACAGACTCTCTTCAGAGCTTTTCCCTGGACATCTGGGATTGGAAAAAGGGCGAGCGCCTGTTCAAGATCCCCATCGGCGACCAACCCCTTTTTCTCAGATACTCCGCTTCGGGGCGCTACCTCCTGTACGGCCTTCCCCGCTGGGAAAGCCTGCATATCGTCAATGCATCAGACGGCTCACCGGTCGCCTTCCACCCGGAAGGATTCGGTATCGTGGGGTTCGCCACCCTTTCGCGCAGCGAAAAGATCCTGATGACCTACCGCATGACAGGAGAAATCTCGTACTGGGATTTCGCCTCCGGCAAGCTCGTGGAGGATCTGCAAAGCGTCCCGCTTCTCTCCCACATCAGGCTTTCCGCGGATCTGAGCTCCATTGCCGGGAGCACTGACAGCGAGGTATGCCTCATCGACGTTGCCACCGGGAGGGTCCGGGCCAGGTCTTCCCTCTCCGGCGTCACCTCCCTCGACATCGCGCCGGGTGGTGACGGGATAGCGTGCGTTGCGGACAACGGGACGCTCTCCCGATGGGACCTTGCCGAGGGGCTGCTCACGCGAAAGGCAGAACAATCGGCTGCCCTCCCACGCGCCGCAATTGTGCGCTTTGTCCAGGGAGCCCTCATCCTGGCCTCAGGCAGCGGAGAGCTTGCATCCATCACTGACGCCGGCATCTCGATCTTCCCCGAAGACTCGCGGGCGCTCCTCACCGGCATGGCCGTGAGGGGAAGCGCCGTTGCAGTTGCCACCAGCTCATGGGTCAAGGTGTTCACAACAGGGCTTCCCGATGCGGCCCGCAAGGGAGCCGACGACTCCGGGTCCATCGGGTCCCTGCAGGTGGAAAACCCGTTCAAGGCCCCCGTGGACCTGATATTCCTTGACGATAATTCCCTGCTGGTGTGGCAGACCGGAGATGGCCCCGGAGTGTATGCCATCCTGGACCTGCGGACCGGCAGCTTCCGCTCCGGCGGGGACGCCGCTGGTACGCCGCTTGCAAGCCCCGTGATCGAGGCGGTGTCCAACGGCAGCCGCTGCCTCTTGCTTGCCAAGGATGGGACCCTGCGGATCATTGACCTCCCCAGCGGCGCCACCCGCGTGCAGATCTGGCGTCCGGGAGCGATGTGGGCCGCGCTCACAGCGGGCAACACCGTTGCCGTCGGAGGCCAGCCGGGAGACACGGAGCCGGGATCACTTGTGAGAATCAACCTGGATACCGGGGAGACGGACCCCATTCCGACGACGAACCGCTACACCTACGACGTCATGTACGACGTCCGTACAAATACACTGTATTCCCTCGGCGTCGATGCGGACGGGACGACGAACCTGCTGGCGCATTCCGGTCCTGATTATCAGAGCCAGTCCCTCGTGGAAAGCGACCCCGGGGAGCATTTGTCCGCCAGCCTGTGCCTCGACGACGCAAACGGCCTCCTCTACACCAGCCTGGGGCGTGAGCGGATCTCACGGTGGAAGCCGGGGTCCCTGGAAAAGCTTCCGGCCCCCGCGCGCGGCACCATCGGGCTGTTCTACGGCAGCGGCCTGCTGTACTCGCTGAACCGCGACTCCTCGGTGACCTTCATCGATGTTACTCACGGAGAGGGCATCGCCGAGCTCTCGGTGTTCAAGGACGGCGGCTGGGCCATCATCATGCCGGACGGGAAGTTCGCGGCATCAGCCGGCTCACAGTCCCGCGTGAGCGTCCTGCAGGATGGAAAGCCTGTCCAGGACTCCAGCACCTTCCTTGTTCCCCTGCGCGTGGCCGAGGGCAGGTAGATGGTGTAGAATCGGGCGCACCGGGAGGTGCGCGCATGAAAACGGCCCCGAGCTTCAAACAGGAAATCACCGCTGTCTTCGGCAAGCCCGTTGCGGAGAACCCCACGCAAGTCATGGTGGAGGCTGCGTATCGCCATCACGGGCTGGCCTGGCGCTACCTGACCCTCGAGGTGGATCCGGCAGACCTGGGGGATGCGGTCAGGGGCGCGCGCGCTCTTGGCTTTGCCGGGTTCAACTGCACCATTCCGCACAAGGTAGCCGTGATCCCGTTCCTCGATGAGATTGCGGAGTCCGCGCGGCTGATGGGCGCCGTCAATTGCGTGGTGCGTCGGGGAAAAAAGTTCGTCGGGGAGAACACGGACGGCAAGGGTTTCCTGAAATCACTCAGGGATGTCATCGACCCCCGCGGAAAAAACGTCCTCCTCTTCGGGGCCGGCGGCGCAGCCCGGGCAATCGGCGTGGAGCTGGCCCTGGCCGGCGTGGCCCGCATCACGGTTGCCAACAGGGGAAAAGACCGGGGCCGCGAGCTGGCGGCGCTCCTGGGAGAGCGCACGAAAGTGAAGGTGGACTACGCGCCCTGGGACGGGCGCTTCAAGGTTCCGGCGCTGACCAATGTCGTGATCAACGCCACATCGATCGGGTTGTACCCGGACGTGGAGGCGGAGCTTCCCCTGGACGTTGCCACCCTGCGGCCGGAGATGGTGGTGGCAGACGTCATCCCCAACCCGCCCCGCACGCGCCTTCTGCTTGGCGCCGCGGAAAAAAGGTGCAAGGTGATCGACGGGCTTGGCATGCTTGTCAACCAGGGGGTGATCGGCGTGAAGTACTGGACGGGCGTCGATCCCGATCCCTCGGTCATGCGAGCGGCGCTGGAAGAAGTGTTCGGGTAGGGCCCCCTCCGCACGGCTTCGCCGTGTCTAGGAGCGCGTAGGGCGTAGAAGGGGCTGGCAGGACCTCAGTGCGGGCCTCCAATCAGGCAGTGGCGGGTGTGATTAGTTACTGATTCCCGATCATGTGTTCGCTTGAGAACATTCGCTTCAACCAACCGATACGGCCATAGCTGGGCTTCTTCTCGGAGCATAGCGGAACAGTTTCAGTAGGTTGTGTGTCAGGCAGACCAACGCCCATTCGCATCGAACCTTCGCTTGTCCGCGTTGCGAGAACCTCCGGAACCCTCGGGCCTGCTCAATTTGGCCGAACACAGGTTCCACGATCACCTTGCGCCGAGAGTAGACAGCCTTCCCCGTGCCTTTGCTCAGCTTCTCTCGCATGGAAGCCCACGCACGCTGCGTGGCAGTGGATGCCTCCGTAGGCACAGTGCCGGGAGCCCTCTCGCGACCGACTGCGATGTAGGGATCAACGCCACGAAGCTGTAGGTGCTGCACTCCGTCCGCAGAGAAATATCCGCTGTCGGCCAGCACCGCTTCAGGCACCTGCGCATCAAGCCCCAGCATCCGTTCGACCATCGGCACCAGGTATTCCTGGTCAGGGGACTGGTTACTCACTCCGTGCGCGATGATCACCTGATTCGCCTCATCGACAACAATCTGTGCGTTGTAGGCTTGGATGTACGCCCCGTCTTTGACCATGATGCAACTCTCGGGGTCGGTGAAGTTGCGTTGTGCCGTCGGCTTGGGCTTCCCATCCACTTCGCACGCAACCCGATGCAGAGGCAACTCCCGCTGGGAACTGTCACCCTCATCGCGGGCCTTCTTCCTCTTGGGCGCAAGGGCTTCTGCCTGTCGCTCGGCTTTCTCTGCGTTCGTGCGCGAGCGCTTGCGCTCATGGCCCGGCAGCGATTCATCATCTACCTTGGCGCGTTGCCCTTCGGCCTGCTCGCGTAACTGTGCCGCTCGTGCCTCGGCAGCTTCCTTCTCCAGTTCAGCCTTGGCTGCGCGAAGGCGCTGCAGGCGCGTCTGCCGTCGGGATAGTTCCTTCGGCAGGTCCTGTTTATCCTGCCCGGGCCCGTACAGCTCATCCTCTTCCCGATCGGTCTGCTCAGCGAGGCGCAGCAACTCCTTGACCTGCGCCTCCAAACGCGCCTCTTCCTCGTTCATTCGCTTGTAACTCATTGCCTTGTGCTTGCTTGCTGCCGCCTTGATCTTCGTCCCGTCCAGAGCCACAGACCCCAGCTTCACCAACCCGGAAGCCCGACACAGCCGCAGCACCTCCACAAACAGTCTGCCTAACGCTTCTCCGTGGTCAAGACGGAATTGGTTGATCGTCGTGAAATGAGGCTGCTGACCTCCGCTGATCACTCGAAAGGCAACATCTTCATAAGTTGCTCGTGCTATTCGACGCGAAGAGAACTCCCCTACGCTGTAGCCGTACAACAGCAGCCCTGTCATCATCCCTATCGCGTAGGGACGTTCTCCGCGGGGATCCTTCTTTTGGAACTCTTGCTCAATCTCCCCCAGGTTCAGCTGCTCCACAACATCCAAAATGAAGTACGCTAGATGTTCCTGTGGAAGCCAGTCCATCGGAGAGGGAGGCAAGAGGTAGGGCTGGCGTGGAGTCCAAGGACGAAAGCTCTTTTCTCCCATACAAAGAGAAAAGCAGATTACAGCTTGAAAGTAAATTCCCGCCCTGATCCCTGCTCCAATAACTAGGGGCAGGTATCTATGCCCTACGCGCTCCTAGGGCCCGCCTGCCAGCGACCTCTCGTACTGCCCGATCATGTAGGCCTGCTGCGAGATCATGAGCTCCTGCTCGGTAATGATGGTCTTCACCACGTCACCAATGGAGATCATGCCCACCAGCTGCCCTTTTTCCAGCACGGGAAGATGGCGGATGCGGCGCGCGGTCATCAGCGACATGCATTCCCGAACCGTTGTAGTTGGCTCCACTCCCAGCATCTCGGAAGTCATCACGTCCTTCACCAGGGTGGCGCGGGCATTCTTCCCCCGAATCTCGAGCTTCCTTGCGTAGTCGCGCTCGGAGAAAATGCCGACCAGCTTCTTTGAATCGTCGACAACCAGGACAGCACCGACGCCCTTGTCGGCCATGACCTCCAGCGCCTCAAACACCGTCGCGCTCGGTCGCACGCTGAAGACGCTCCCGCCCTTGGCCGCCAGAACTTCCTTCACGGTGTCCATGGAATTCTCCTTAACTCTGAAGATCACCATTCCCGGACAATTCGTCAATTTCCCTCTTGACGCAATTGGCGGCTTCCAGTATGTTCCACCCATGATTTCGACCAGCGGGGCTGCCCGCCTTACTATTTGCAATCTGACGAATTGGTGGTGGTTCTGGGGATAGCCAGAACCATGCCAAGCACGGCGTAGCTGTGCGAAGCGCGAAAGGCGCAGGTTCTGGCTGAGGAGGCCAGGCCCTGCGCTTTTTATTTTTAAGCCGCAGTGCCTGTTGTACAGGTGCTGCGGCTTTTTTTATCGGTTCTTTTGCTTGTTTCGAAGGAGGAGGCCGGAATGGCTGTTGCAACGCAGAAAGAAAAGGTCCTGATACGGGTCATCAACGGGGAACGCTTTACGCCCCTTTCCCTTGCCAAGAAGCTGGAGGCGCGTGCGCTCCTGGAGTCGGCCTCTTTCCACAGGGGCAAGGAGAGGTACTCTTTCCTTCTGGTTCGTGAGGCTTTCCGGGTTTTCCAGAAAGGCGATGAGTTCTTCATGGCCAGGGATGGCGCCACGCTTGCCTTGAAGACGAAAGCGCAGGACATCCTGGATGTGCTCCTTCACTTCGGCGGACAACACCAGGGGTTGGCAACCCCGTTTCCCCTGCCAACTGGCGGAATCGGGTTTCTTTCGTATGAGTATTGCGCCAGGTTCGACACCATCCGCCTTCGGGAGAAGCCGGACCCCCTTGGGATCCCCGATGCGATGTTCATTTTCGGGAATGTCTTCCTGGTCTTCGACCACTACACGGACACGATCTCCCTTGTCGGCCTGAATTACCGGCAAAAGAGCATCGATCTGGCGAAGGCCCTGGATGAGACGGAAGAACGGATCAACGATCTGGACTTCAATTTCATGGCCGCGAGCCAGAGAAGCTGGCCCGTGCAGGTCATCCCACGACCCAACGATCATGATGCCTACCTCGCGGGAGTGGAAGCGGTGAGGCAGGAGATCATCAAGGGGAACCTGCTGCAAGGGGTCCTGTCACGAAGGGTCGAGCTTCACACAAGCATGCCCGCAATCGAGGCATACCGGGCCCTGCGAAGCTTCAACCCTTCCCCGTACATGTTCTACCTGGATTTCCAGGACTTCCAGGTTTTCGGCGCATCCCCCGAGGTCCACGTGAAGGCAAAGGACGGAAGGGCAATGATGCGCCCGCTTGCCGGAACGCGGCGCCGCGGAGCAACGCCGGAAGAAGACAAGGCCCTGGAGAAAGAGCTCCTGGCGGACGAGAAAGAGCGCGCGGAGCACCTCATGCTGGTGGACCTTGCCAGAAACGATCTGGGACGGGTCTGCGAACCGGGCAGCGTGGACGTGCCGGAGTTCATGGACGTGGAGCGCTATTCGCACGTCATGCACATCGTGTCCCAGGTGGAAGGCAGGCTCAGGGAAGACAAGAACGGAATCGATGCGCTTCGCGCGACGTTCCCCGCCGGTACCGTCTCCGGCGCTCCGAAGATCAGGGCCGTGGAGATCATCGATTCCCTCGAGCCCGAGAAAAGGGGGTTCTACGCGGGGGTCGTGGCGCACATCGAGTCGGACGGATCCCTTGATTCGTGCATCACCATCAGGAGCGCGCTGAAGCAGGGAGACCGGATGGTACTCCAGGCAGGAGCGGGCATCGTCTACGACTCTGTGCCGGAGAAGGAGTTCCAGGAAACCGAGGCAAAGCTCGGCGCTCTTGCCAGGGCCATTGGATACAAGGAGGTTTAGCCGTGTACGTCATCATCGACAACTACGATTCCTTCACCCACAACCTGTACCAGTATCTCTGTGAGCTCACGGAGGACAAGGTCGAGGTATTTCGAAACGACAAGATAACCGTGGACGAGGTAGCCGCAATGGCCCCTGCCGGCATCGTGATCTCCCCGGGACCCGGCAGGCCCGAGGAAGCGGGGATCAGCGTGGAGTGCATCCAGCGGCTGGCCGGCACGGTCCCCATCCTGGGCGTGTGCCTGGGACACCAGGCCATTGGCCAGGCGTTCGGGGCCCGGATCGTCACCGCGCGACGGATTGTTCACGGCAAGACCGAAGAGATGTCGCTGGACGGCCGGGGCCTTTTCCGCGGCCTGCCCCGCGCTGCTAAGTTCACCCGTTATCATTCCCTGGTCATTGACCGCGATTCGCTGCCGCCGGAGCTCGAAGTCACCGCCGTCTCACCCGACGGGGAGATCATGGGCGTCCGTCACCGTGCTCACGTGGTGGAGGGGCTCCAGTTCCACCCGGAGTCCATAGCATCAGAGACAGGCAAGCGCTGCCTGCGCAATTTCCTTCGCTACCGTCGTGAGCCGTTCCCTCTGTCCTCCATTCTTGGCGGCTTGCAGCAGGAAAAGGCCATGAACAGGGTCGACGCTGAAGCCTTCATGGATGAGCTGACCGACGGCCAGCTCACTGAGGCCCAGATTGGCGGCGTTCTTGCCTCCCTGACCGGGAAGCTCATTACGCCTGACACGCTGGCGGGTTTTGCTTCCGTTTTTCGGCGCAAGAAAAAGCCCTTTGCAAGCGACCGCAAGGTGCTGGACACCTGCGGGACGGGCGGCGACGGGCTGGGGACGTTCAACATCTCCTCCCTGGCCGCGATTGTCGCGGCATCCTGCGGAGCCCTTGTGGCAAAGCACGGCAACCGGGCCGCAAGCTCCCTCTGCGGAAGCGCTGACTTCTACCGGGAGATGGGAGTTCCGGTCGACGTCCCGCCGGCAACGAGTGAAAAGCTCCTGCGAGACACGGGCTTCTGTTTCCTGTTCGCGCCCACCTATCACGGTGCCATGCGTCACGCAGCAAAGGTCAGAAGCGAGCTGGGAATCAAGAGCGCCATGAACCTGATCGGCCCGCTCTCCAATCCTGCCGACGCCTCGTATCAGTTGATCGGCGTTTTCGATTCGTCTTTCTGCGGGCCCATGGCGGAGGCAGCGCACATGCTGGGGGTGCGAAGGGTCATGGCCGTGCACGGAGAAGACGGGCTGGACGAAATCTCGGTCTCGGCGCGCACGCTCGTGGTGGAGGTGGATGAGACAGGCGCGCGGCGCGACTACGCGCTCACGCCGGAAGAGTTCGGCATCCCGCGGTTCCCGGTGGACGCGCTCAAGGGAGGGACGGCGGCGCAGAACGCCGCGATGGCGCTCGCCATCCTTGACGGCGGCGGTCCTGATGCCGTTCGCGAAGCGGTGCTCCTGAACGCCGGGGCGGCCCTCTACATCTGCGGGATCACACGCAACATAGGTGACGGATACCTGCGCGCCCGGCAGGCCCTGGAATCGGGAGAGGCACGGGGCACTCTGGCGCGGATCAGGGGCGAGCAACCGGCCGACAGCAAGGCGACAAAGGTCAGCGCGGCATGACGATCGTGGAGAAAATCGTTGCCCGCAGGAAGGAGCGCGTGGCGCGGGAAGGGCACTGGCTGGGCGCGCGCGCGCCGGAAGCCCGCGAGGCGCCGCTGGCGGCCTTCGGCTCTGATCCCTTCCTGGTCTGCGAGGTGAAACGCCGCTCCCCGTCACGGGGCGAGATTGCCCCCGAGGTGGACGTGGTTGAGCAGGCGCGGGCCTACGCGCGCGCGGGGGTGCGCAACATCTCCGTCCTCACGGAGGAGGACAGCTTCGGCGGCTCCCTGGAGGACCTGGGACGCATCAAGCAGGCATTGCCTGCGGTTGCCGTGCTTCGCAAGGACTTCCTCCTGGACGAGGAGGACATCGAGGTGTCGTGGCGCGCGGGAGCGGATGCGGTGCTCCTCATCGCGTCGATTCTCAATGAGCGCTCCCTTGCGCTGCTCCACGGCGCGGCCAGGAAGCGCGGGCTTGCCGCCCTGGTGGAAGTGCATGACGCCTCTGATGTGGCCAAATGTCGACGCCTTGCGCCGCCCCTGGTGGGCATCAACTGCCGGGACCTTGCGACTTTCAAGGTGGACCTGGTCCATCCCCTTGCTCTTCGTCCCCTCATCGACTGGAAACCCGGGCTCCTGTTCGAGTCCGGCATCCGCGGGCAGGAGGACGTGCGCCTGGCGCTGTCAGGCGGCTTCGACGGCGTGCTTGTCGGTGAGACGGCCATGCGGTCACCTGAGGCGGTGCCCGCGCTCCTGGCCGGCTTCGACGCGGCCCAAAACGGGGCCCGAAGCGATTTCTGGAAACGGCTGTATGCCCGCAGGAGGCAGGGGCGCCCGCTGGTCAAAATCTGCGGGATCACGCGGCCGGAGGATGCCGAAGCCGCAATCGGCCTGGGAGCCGATGCGCTGGGGTTCGTGATGGCCCCGTCAAAGCGCAGGGCATCCCTGGAGCTTATGAGGGAGCTTGCAGGCTTGAGCTGCCTGAAAGTGGCGGTCGTTGTCACGGAGCGGGACGGAGGAAAACCCCGCCTGAACCTCGATGTCCAGCGTGCGCTGGAAGAAGGTCTGGTAGACGCGGTCCAGTTCCACGGGGAAGAGAAACCCGATGAGTGCGCCGGCCTGGCTTTTCCTTATTACAAGGCCGTACGAGTCAAGGAGATGCGGGACGTGGAAAGCATGAGCCTCTACAAATGCCCGCGCGTGCTTGCCGATGCCTGGTCCGCGGATGCGGCGGGGGGGACGGGGAAACGCATCCCGGGAGAGCTGGTCCGAGCAGTCGGTGACCAGGGCCCCCTGTGGATTGCCGGGGGCATTGGCCCTGATAACGTCGGCGATGTAGTGCGCACCCTGCGGCCGGAGCTCATCGATGCGTCCAGCAGGCTGGAGGCGGCCTCCGGCGGCAAGGACAGGGAAAAGCTCAAAGTCTTCTTCGAGGAGATTGATCGAAATGCAGAGATATAACGATTTTTTCGGCGGCTTCGGCGGCCGCTACGTTGCGGAAATGCTCCGCACTCCCCTGGACGAGCTGCAGGAAGCATTCCTGGCGGCCATGGAATCAAAGGATTTCCAGGCGGAGCTCAGTGAGGTGCTGAAGGACTTCGCGGGAAGACCGACACCGCTTCTGTACGCGGCAAACGCCACGCGTGAGCTCGGCGGTGCGAAGATATTCATCAAGTGCGAGGGCCTTGCCCATACGGGGGCGCACAAGATCAACAATGCAATCGGTCAGGGCCTTCTTGCGCGGCGGATGGGCAAGACAAGGATCATCGCTGAGACGGGGGCCGGCCAGCACGGAGTTGCAACCGCGGCCATCTGCGCGAAGCTCGGCATCCCCTGCCGGGTGTACATGGGGGAAGTGGACATGCGGCGCCAGAGGCCGAACGTCTTCTGGATGGAGCGCTACGGCGCGGAAGTGGTTCCCGTCCACGGCGGCTCCGCAACATTGAAGGACGCGGTGAACGAGGCGCTGCGGGACTGGGCATCCAGCTTCCCCACAACGCACTACCTCATGGGCTCGGCGTTGGGCCCCTCCCCCTACCCCGACATGGTGCGCGAGTTCCAGTCCGTGATCGGGAAGGAGCTCGTCTCCCAGGTGTCGGAGAAAAATATCGATTGCGCCGCGCTGGTGGCGTGCGTCGGAGGCGGCTCGAACGCAATCGGTTTCTTCTTCCCGTTCCTGGAAAAGGACGGTCCCGACCTCATTGGCGTCGAGGCGGGGGGCAAAGGGTCACGGGCCGGAGAGCACGCTTCGCGCATGAACGGAAAGGGCAGGCCCGGAATCGTGCAGGGATACAAGTCGCTCTTCCTTTCCAATGAAGACGGCCAGCTCCTTCCCACCCACTCCATCTCGGCGGGGCTGGATTACCCCGGGATAGGACCGCAGCTGGCCCACCTGGGCCAGACCGGCCGCATCAATTTCACGACAGCCAGCGACGCGGAGGCGCTTTCGGCCGTGGAGTTCTTCGCACGGACAGAGGGCATGGTTTTTGCGCTGGAGTCCGCGCATGCGGCGGCGGCCGTGATGAAGCTGGCCGGCTCCTACCCTGCTGAGAAAGCAATCATCGTGAACATGTCGGGCCGGGGAGACAAGGACTTGTTCATCCTGGCAGGCAACCTGGACAGGGAGAACTGGCGGGCGTTCCTTGCATCGGAGTGCGCGCCGGCGGCAGGGGGCTCCCGATGACCGGCGAAAGGCGCATCATGGCGCACATGGTTGCGTACTTCCCGGACAGGACCGCAAGCCGCGCCGTCGCTCGCGGGCTCCTGGACGGAGGCTGCGCGTACCTGGAGATCCAGTTTCCTTTCTCGGACCCCACGGCGGACGGTCCCGACATTCAGGCAGCGTGCACTTCAGCGCTGGCCGCGGGGTTCACGATACAGGAAGGGTTCCGCCTCGTCTCGGAAATCCACCGTGACGTGCCCGTTCCCATTTTCCTCATGAGCTACGCAAACCTGCTTTTCACGCACGGCATGGAAAAGTTTCTTGCACGATGCGCTGATTCCGGGGTTGCCGGGGTGATCGTGCCTGATCTCCCCCCCGACTACGATGAAGGTCTGTTCGAGGCGGCAAAGCGGCTCAAGCTTTTCGCCGTCCCTGTGGTCTCCCCTTCCATGAGACAGGAGAGGCTCCTGCGGATCGGTGCGCTGCGTCCCGAGTACATCTACGCGACGCTTCGAACCGGTACCACGGGGGCCCGCACCAGCATTGACGAAGCCGGGATCTCATTTCTCCAGCGCCTCCGGGCGCTCAACCCGGATCAACCCGTGAAGATCCTCGGCGGATTCGGGATTTCCAGCGCCGTGCAGGTCGAGGGGGTGGCGCCGCATGCCCACGCGGTGGTGGTGGGGAGCGCGCTGGTCAGGGAGATAGCCAGGGGAGGAGATCCGTATTCCGCGGTGCTGGGGAAGATGAAGGAGCTGGCCGGAGCCGCTTAGGGCCGGCTCTCAATCCTGTTGACCGGGTAAAGAGGCTTGCCGCCGGAAAGAATGGCGGCGACATTGCGGGCGGCCTTGGTCTTGAGCTCCACCACCGACTCCTCGCTGTACCAGCCCGCGTGGTCCGTGAAGATCACCGTCTCCAGCTTTCGAAGCGCGCTGTCCGCCGGGAGGGGCTCGGTCTCGAATACGTCCAGCCCCGCCCCGCCCAGCCTGCCGCTTGCAAGCGCTTCGGCAAGGGCATCCTGGTCGATGACGGGCCCGCGGGCGGTATTCACCAGGATTGCGCCCGGCTTCACAAGGGCCAGCTCCGCCGGTCCGATCATGTGCCGCGTTTCGGGGGTGAGCGGAACGTGCACCGAGATGTAGTCGGACTGGGCCAGCAGCACAGGGAGATCCACCGGCTCCGCGCCCGCCGCCTTGATGGTGGAGGCCCGCACGTAGGGGTCACACATGAGCACGCGACCGAACCCGAGCCCTGACACCTTCCTCAGGAGAGTGTGCGCCGCGTTTCCGTACCCCAGGATGCCGAGTGTCCTTCCCTCGATGCGATAGCAGGGCTGGTCCCGATGGAGGTTCCACTTCCCCTGCCGGATCATGCGGTCCTTGTAGCCTATCTTGCGGATGCAGCACAGGAGAAGCGCCAGGGCGTGGTCCGCCACCTCCCCGAAACAGTAGTCCGGCACAAAGGTCACCCAGATGCCCTTGCGTGTGGCCGCCTCCACATCCACGTTGTCATAGCCGACGCCGTAGCGTGATATCACGCGGCAGGCATCCAGGGACTGGATCAGCTCGGCGGTCATCTTGAAAAGGTTGACCAGGATGCCGTCAGCTCCCGCGAACGCCTTCCTGGCATCCGCCACCGTGCCGGAGCGAAAGATGCGTATTTCTGCATCGACGTCCCGAAGGACCTCTTCTTCTTCACGATAGCTGGCGTAGCGGTCATCCGCTATGACCACCGTGAACCTGCTCACTGCCCCGGTTCCTCATACACGACGTTTCCCTCCGCAATGACCTTCACCGGGTATCGAGTCATGTCGAACGGGTCGCCGTTCCAGCACGCGAACGACGCCCACTTCCCTTTCTCAAGCGTCCCAAGCTGGCCGTCGATCCCGAGGATCTGGGCGTTTCGCCGGGTGATGATCTCAATGGAGTCCTGGCGGTTGAGGCCACAGCGCATGAACCACCGCAGCTCCAGGGCCAGGTTGCGCTGGGGAATCACCGGGTGGTCCGTCATGAGGCCGAAATCAACTCCGGATTCAAGCAGGAACCGCACATTGCGCCAGTTCTCGTGCTTGAGCTCGACCTTGTAGGCGAAAGAATCAAGCGGCCCGAAGACAACAGGGATCCCGCGCTCGCGCAAAAGCGTGTAGATATGGCCGTCATTCACGTCGCATGCGTGGTCCACGGTCACGTGGATGTCGAACTCCTCCTGCAAACGCAGAAGGCTTGCGATGTCGTCGATCTTGTGCACGTGGATGCGCAGCCCCAGCCTGCCCTCAAGGATCTCCCGGATCACCTCTTCCTCCGCGGCAAGCTCCGAGCCTGCTTTGCCGGCTGCGGCTTTCCTGCCCTTGCCTGCGCCCAGCTTCTTCTTGACCTGAGCCAGGCGGGAGCGCAGAAGCGAGAGGGATCCCATGCGGGTGTACGGCCGTGTCCCTTTCCAGTCCCGGGTGGACATGGGGTTGTAGCCGAAAGCCGCCTTGATCCCGGACCGGCCAACCAGCGCTTCGGTGGTGGTGCGGGCAAAGTTGCGGATGATCGCGGAGCGGCCGCCGACGATATTCCCGCTCCCCGGCAGGACGCACGAGTACAGGACTCCCATTTCCACGGAGTCCCGAAATGCCGTGTCGTCCATCTGCACGGAATCCAGCGCGTCCGCCAGGAAAAGCATGGTATCCATGCGCTCGTTCGCTTCCCCCTCGGCGCCGGGCTCCCCGGAGCGCTCCATCCCGATGTGGCTGTGCGCGTCTATGAAGGCCGGAGTGACGACGGAAAACCTGCCGATGAACTCCCCGCTTCTTTCGGTGGACACTCCCTTGATGGTGTTTCCCTCGAAGAGGACGTGGGTATGCTTCACGATCTCCTTGCCCGTGTACAGCGTGTCAGCGAAAACAGATTTCACGCAGGCGAGTATAGCGAATCACGGATATTTGACCAAGGTGTGACAGTTCGGATACAAATCCTTCCATGGATGCAGTGACACTAGAGGTCGTGGAGTCCGCACGCAGCGCGCAGGGCCGGGAGTTCATTGAGCTTCCGCACCGCCTCTACGCGGGCTGCGGGCAGTGGGTGCCGCAGTTCCGCCTGGACATGCGCGCCATCCTGGACCACAGGCATCCGTTCTTCGACAGGTCCGAGGCTGCTTTCTTCATCTGCCGGCGTCACGGCCGCGCGGTCGGGACCATCGCGGCTTTCAACAACATTCCCTACAACGAGCACCACGGCGCAAAAACGGGCCATTTCCATTTCTTTGACTGCGAAGAAGACTCCGCCGCGTCCCATGCCCTGTTCCAGGCGGCCTTCTTGTGGATGAGACAAAAGGGGCTCCGGCAGGTCATGGGCCCGTTGGGCTTCGGCGTCATGGGCATGGGGATCCTGGTGGACGGCTTCGAGCATCGCGCAGCCATGACGATGATGGGCTACAACTATCCCTATTACGGGAAGCTCGTGGAGTCCGAAGGGTTTCACAAGCACAGGGACCAGCTTTCCATGCTCCTGGATGCAAAGGCATTTCACCTTCCCGACAAGGTCAGGCGCGTGGCAGAGATCGCGATGAAAAGAGGGAACTTCGAAGTACCCGAGTTCAAGAGCAAATCGGCGCTGCGCCGGTACGCTCATGACATCGGAAATGTGTACAACGAGTCCTTCCAGTCCCATGGGGACGAGTACAATCCCTTGAGCCCGAAGGAGATCCAGCAGGTCACGCGGGAGCTCCTGCAGGTGGCCGATCCGTCGCTGGTCAAGCTTCTCCTGTGCAAGGGTGAGATTGCCGGTTTCCTCTTCGGGTTCCCCGATCTCTCCGAGGCCCTCCAAAAGGGCCGCGGTCGCCTGACCCCCCTTTCCATCCTCCGTCTCCTGGCGGAGTACCGACGTACACGGGGGCTCGTGGTGAACGGCGCGGGGATCCTTCCCAAGTTCCAGAGGCTCGGAGGAAACGCGCTGTTGTATTCCATGCTGGAAAAAGTGGCTTCGCGCAGGAGCTTCCAGTACGTGGACGCCGTCCAGATTGCCGAGACGACAGAGCTCATGCTTGCGGACCTGCAGACGCTGGGCGCAAAGGTCTGGAAGACGCACCGGCTGTATTTTCGTGACCTGTCAGACTAGGATTCTTTGCTTAAGTTGGGCTACATTTTCGTAGCTCACCTTGGCAATTCCTACACCCCAGTGCCTTTTCGTAATCCTTCCCTAGCACGCCGAGAGCACGGCAAACCTCGCTTTTTCGTTATAAAACGAAGAATTAAGAGTCACCGACTTTCTGGACGCGTATTGGCACGATTATTGCTAAAGGTCAGCAACATTCTCGTACGGAAGGAGACTAGTCATGGCTGATCTGACTTTAGGCTCCCCGCTGGTGAAGCCCAAACTGGGCCTTGTGGGAGCGTCCATGAACGCAATGGCGCTGATCGCGCCGGGAGCGTTCCTCTGGATTACCTACCAGCTGCAGGCTGCGGCCACGGCGCCCAACGGGACATCGGTGGCGGCCGACATCTGGGCAGGCATCCTTGTCGCGCTTGTTCTCGCGTTTCTCACCGCAATCTCGTACTCGCAGCTCGCGAAGCTGTATCCTGAAGCGGGCTTTGCGGGCGCAGTCTATTTTGCGGAAAAAGCGTTCCTCGAACGATCGGGGGCAAAGAGAAGCGCGCCCAACTCCGTGGCCCGCATGGCAAAGCTGGGCACGGGATGGGCGGCCCACCTGTTCTACTGGGTGTACCCGGGGGTCATGGTCGCATTCATGGCCACCCTGATCGGTTACCTCTACAACCAGTTCACGGGCAAGAACCTGTCCATTCTCGACCTGACTCTCATCGGTGTCATTTTCACCATCGTGACAGGCTACATTGCTTATCGAGGGATCACAGGCTCCACGTTCACGTCGATCGTCATCAACGTGATCCAGTGGGGATCCCTCGTCATCTTCAGCGCTCTTGCCATCTACTATCGCATCCATAACCCACAAGGAGTAACCTCCGGGTGGGTCTTCAGCGGCGCCTGGGACGTCGTCAAACCCCATACGCTGAACGGAGTGCTGATCCAATCCACGATCGCCATCCTGATCCTTGTAGGGTTCGAAAGCTCCACGTCGCTTTCTGCCGAGACCAAGAATGCAAAAACGACGATACCTCGAGCAATCATCATCGCCCTGATCGTCCAAGGGCTCCTGGCGTACCTGATCGAGTACTTTGCCACCGGCACGATGATCAGCGACAAGCTGGCCGGCACCGTGGACGGCAAGGCCGTCCTGGGAATGGACGCCGCGGCGGCCTCCGGGGCGCCCATAGGCGACCTTACCCAGTTGATCGGAAACTACGTGTTCCATGGGATCGGCTTCGGCCTGATGATCAGCATGGCAATCACGGTGGCCATCGCTGTCATTGGAACGACACTGAGCTGCATGAACACGGCCATGAGGATCACGGGCGGCATGGCGGCGGACCGTGAGCTGCCGTCCATGATGGGTTTCATCCACAGGAAGTTCGCCATCCCGCATGTCGCTCTTATCGCCCTTATCATGGTGAGCGCGGTCATCGGGGCAATCGGGGTGCGCTCCGTGGTGGGGCTTACCGGGATCACGCTTGCCTCGAACCTCGGAACTTTCGTGCTTTACGGCCTGACCTGCGTGTGGACGATCGTCGCCTACAGGAAGAGACCGGATCACAACGTCATCCTGCATGACATAGTTCCCGCGCTCGGAGTGCTTGCCAACTTCGTCATGCTTGTGGCAATCGTCTACCTCTATGCAATCGGAAACGCGGATTCCAAGAACGAGGCGTACATCATGTTCGTCATCGCTGGAGGCTGGCTGATCGTTTCCATTGCGTATGTCGGGGTAACGAGCATGCGGAAGTCCTACAGCATGAAGATGATTTCCGCCATGATCCGTCCCGAATCCCTGAACATCCTGGTGGAAGTGCTCAAGGACGAAGACCTGATCCTGGGAATGACGGTAACCAAGATCAAGGGATTCGGCCGTCAGCTGGGCAAGGCGGCGGGAACCGGACCAGGGAACGGGAATGGGAACGACGACGAAGATCTGAAGATCAAGAGCAACGGGATCTCCTTCGTTCCCAAGGTCCGCGTGGACATCGTGGTCAACGACTGGGACGTTCCCCACGTGATGGAGATCATGCGGGAAGCCCTGTTCACGGGGCAGGTGGGTGACGGGAAGATCTTCGTCATGGACGCGCGGGACGCCATGAGGATCCGCACAGGAGAGAAGGGAGTGCTGGCAGTATGAAGCGAATAGAAGCGATAGTCCGACCCGCAAAGGTCAACGATGTCTACAAAGCCCTGGAGCAGGTGGGACACCCGGGCCTCATGATTTCCGAGATCGAAGGTCACGGGATAGAGAAAGGGCTGGAGCAGCAGGTGCGTGGCAAGACATACAAGGTGGACCTGGTCACCAAGGCGCGCATCGAGCTTGTTGTCGCCGACGAGGAGACTGACAGGATTGTCGGCGCAATCCAGAAGGCGGCCCTGACAGGGCAGATCGGGGACGGGAAGATTTTCATACATCCCGTGGACGACGCCGTGCGCGTCCGGACCGCGGAAAGGGGCGACGCGGCAATTCAGTGATTCACCTCCTTGCTTCCAGGCGTTCACGGGGTTCCCGTGGACGCCTCTTTTTTTCCGTCTTGCCGTTCCGCATCTCTCTTCGCTTGCGTCGGGAGAGGCGGTCCTGTACAGTAGGCGTCCTGGAGTCATGAGCGACACGACAAACGGGGGAATTGCAGCGAAGCTCAAGGGGATCATCCTTGGCAAAGCCAAAGACATCCAGGACCCCGGAGTCTTTCACAAGCTCTCCCTCATCGCGTTCTTCGCCTGGGTCGGGCTCGGAGCGGACGGCCTCTCCTCCTCCAACTACGGACCAGAAGAGTCGTTTCTCAGTCTCGGGACAAACGGGCACCTCGGCCTTTTCGTCGCCCTGGCCACGGCAATCACCGTCATCGTCATTTCCTCAAGCTACTCGCAGATCGCAGAGCTGTTCCCTCGAGGAGGGGGCGGCTACACGGTGGCCAGCAAGCTCCTTTCCCCCACGCTGGGAATGATCTCGGGATGCGCTCTTCTCATCGACTTCGTCCTGACCATCACAATCTCGATTGCCAGCGGAGCCGACGCTGTGTTCAGCTTTCTCCCCCTCGGATGGCTGCGCTACAAGCTGCTTGTTGCCGTGCTGGGGGTTTGTCTCCTGATGGTGATGAACCTTCGGGGAGTCAGGGAATCTGTCGTGCCCCTTGTGCCCATCTTCCTCCTTTTCCTCGTCACCCACACTTTTGCCATTCTCTACGCGCTTTTAACTCACATGTCCTCCATGGGGGACGTGGCGCAGACGACGCTCGCGCAGACCAGGGCAGCCGGCAAGGCCCTCGGGGGCTTCGGGGTTTTTCTGCTCTTGATGCGCGCTTACAGCATGGGAGCCGGGACATATACCGGAATCGAGGCGGTCAGCAACGGCATGCCCATCCTTCGTGAGCCGAGGGTCCAGACAGCCAAGAGGACCATGCGCTACATGGCCGCATCTCTTGCATTCATGGCGGCCGGGCTCATGATCGGCTACCTCCTCTTCGGCGTGTCGAAGGTGCCGGGAAGGACCTTGAACGCGGTTCTCATGGAAAAAATCGCGAGCGGCTGGGGAGTGGCGGGGTCCGTATTCGTTCTCTTCACTTTGATCTCGGAGGCGGTCCTCCTGTTTGTCGCGGCGCAGGCGGGTTTTCTGGGGGGGCCCGCCGTTCTTTCAAACATGTCGCTTGACAGGTGGCTGCCAGGACAATTCAGCCTCTTGAGCGAGCGACTTGTCATCAAGAACGGCATTCTGCTCCTGGGAACAGGCTCCCTTGTCCTGATGCTTGCAACCCGAGGCTCTGTCAGCCTCCTGGTCGTGTTGTATGCCATCAACGTCTTCATAACATTCTGCCTCTCCCAGGCCGGCATGGTGCGACACTGGTGGAAACAGAGGGGCCGGGGCCGCACCTGGAAGCGCAAGCTCCTGATCAACGGGGTCGGACTTCTTCTCACCAGCTTCATCCTCGTCTCACAGGTCGCGCTCAAATTCGAGACGGGGGGGTGGATCACGCTCCTGATCACCGGCACTCTGGTGGCAGGTGCGGTGGCAATCAAGCGCTTCTACCATCAAGCGGGCAGGAGCCTTGCCCGGCTTGATCACCTCATGACAACCGCGGCTGAAAGTGACGTCCAGGCCCTCGAGGTGGAATCCAGAGGCGGCAGGCGCCGCTCACGCGCGAAGCTCGACCCCAAGGGAAAAACCGCGGTGCTCCTTGTCTCGGGCTTCAACGGAACCGGGCTGCACACCTTGTTCAGCATTCGCAGGGTTTTCGGGGATACGTTTCGCAACTGGCTCTTTATCCAGGCAGGCATCATCGACGCTGATCGTTTCAAGGGCGCGGAGGGCCTCGAGAGCCTCCGCAAGCACGTGGAAGCCGGTCTGGCCAAGTACGTCAAGTTCATGCAGGCCGAGGGATATTACGCGGGAGGCTTCGCCGCCATAGGCACTGACGTCTCCGACGAGATCTGCGATCTTGCCCGGAGCATATTCCGCAAGTATTCCGGCGCTGTGTTCTTCGGCGGTCAGATCGTTTTCCCCGAAGAGAGCATTCTCACTCGTCTCCTGTTCAACCACACCGCATTCGCTGTGCAGCGGCGCCTCCACAGGGAGGGGATTCCCTTCGTCATCATGCCCGTGCCGGTGGCCGCCCCCTTACGGTTGTCCCGCGCTTTCAAGGATTCTTGAACTTTTTCGGTTCGATCGAAGTGAGAGCTCCCCTGGAAAAGGAAACGCCCCTCTGGCTGATCGAAGAGGGGCGTTCGATGAAACTCTACATACTTTTTCGCTGGAGGCTTCTCAGAGTGCTTTCTCTCCTGTTTCTCCGCTCCTGATGCGGACCGCCTGGTCGATGGTGGAAACGAATATCTTTCCATCCCCCACTTCGCCTGTCCTGCCCGCGGCGATGATTGCATCCACGAGCTTCTGCGCCACGGTGTCCTTGCAGACGATTTCCAGCTTCATCTTGTTGATGAGCGTCACGCGGTATTCATCCCCGCGCCACTGCTGGACAATACCTTTCTGCGCTCCATGGCCCTGGATCTCAGTCACCATGAGTCCCGTGTAGCCGACCTGCTCGATTGCTTTCTGCACATCATCGAACTTCTCGGGCCGTATGATCGCTTCTATCTTTTTCATCATCTTCCTCCGCTCACCGAGACATTATGGTCTCAGAAGGCTTGTCCATCTTGACGCCGGAGTAGCCTGGCACGCCCATTTCGGGAATATCCAGCCCCTGCATCTCGGTGGCTGCACTGACCCTGTTTCCACCCACCAGCAGGTCGGCGACCTTGAATACCACGAACGCTATGACCGCGTACCAGATGAAGTTGGCCAGGACTCCGAAGACTTCTGCCAGGAACTGTGAAGGATCTCCGTAGAAGAGCCCGCGAACGGTGCCGGCCACGCCGTTCCAACCGTCGCCGTACGTTCCGTCGGCAAAAAGCCCCAGGGAGAGCACGCCCCATGCTCCGTTGAAACCGTGAACCGCGATTGCTCCGACAGGGTCGTCGATCTTGAGCTTGCGTTCCAACAGGAACGCCGCTTCGACCACCAGGATACCAGAGATCAGGCCGATGACCACGGCGGCCCAGGATGTGACAAAAGCGCAAGGTGCTGTGATCGCAACAAGACCCGCAAGCATCCCGTTAGCCATCATGCTCGGGTCGGGCTTCTTTCCGCGGATGAACCACATCCAGAGAGTCGCCATGAGCGCGCCGCCGGCAGAGGCAAGCATCGTGTTGGTGGCGATCACGCTGATGCGAAGGTCAGCACCGGCCAGGGTAGAGCCAGGGTTGAACCCGAACCAGCCGAAGGCCAGGATGAACGTGCCGATAATCGCCATGGGGATGCTGTGACCAGGAATGGCGTTGGGCGTCCCGTTCCGGTTGTACTTGCCGATCCGGGGGCCCAGCATGATTGCACCAATCAAGGCTATCACACCGCCGGACATGTGCACCACTGAAGAGCCCGCGAAGTCCACGTGTCCATGCCCCAGGTGGAAGTTGGCGCCGAGCTGGGAGAGCCAGCCGCCGCCCCACACCCAGTTGCCGTAGATGGGATACATGAAAAGACCGATCGCGATGCCGTAGATGAAGAACGAGGAATACTTCCATCGCTCGGCCATTGCGCCTGTCGGGATGGTGGCCGTTGTGTCCATGAAGACCATCTGGAAAAGAAAGAGGGCGAAGGCACCGACGTCATAGGCCCCTGAAAGCATGAAGCCTTTCCCTCCGAAGAGCCCGAAAGTTTTTCCGAAAAGGGTCAGGGTGATCTCCTTGTTGAGACCGTTGAACCCTCCCATGGTTCCGATGGCTCCCGTTCCGCCGAACATAAGGCCATACCCCATGACCCAGAACCCCAGCATGCCCAGGGGGTAGATCATGAAGTTCATGGCCATGGTGTGCGCCACGTTCTTGGCGCGGGTGAGCCCCGTCTCCACCATGGCAAACCCAGCCTGCATGAACATGACGAGGAATCCCGTTATCAGGGTCCACATGATGTTGATGGCGACCCTGTTGTGCCCAATTGCGTTGGCAAGGTCCATGATCGTGGACTTGTCCGTGGCGCCGATATCGGCCGCGGTGCCTGTCTTCACCCCGCTGGGGTCCTCGGGCTGGGCGGCAGGAGCCGTGTCGGCGAACAGCGGCGCGGAAACCCATGCTCCGACAATCAGGAATGCCACGAGGAGCACGAGTGTTCGTGATGTGAATTTCAGACGCATCTGCATCCTCCCTTCTGTGTTGCCCTGGACAAAGCAATATTCGTGCCAACGCTGTTTCAAGGGGAGACGCTAAGAAAAAGCTAATAAAATACTAGGATTTTGCTAAATTCTTATCCAGAGGCGGACTTGATAGTTCCTACATATTTGTATCATGTGATATCATATGCTACGAAAATGTACCTTCTTCTATTTCCTGAAAAAATCTTTCGGGGGGTGCACGTCCAGGACGTTCGGATACCACCCCCCCCATTTTGAAAGGTCCACCATGTTCTGCGAGACGTAGAAATACAGCGGCAAAATGGCCACGTCCTGGTCAACAAGCATATCTTCGGCGCTCTGGAACGTCTTCATCCTCTCCGGCCCATCTGCCTGGGAGTTGGCCTTGTTCAAAAGCAGGTCGTAGGAGGCGCTGGCATATCCGCCGTCGTTGAGAGTCCGGTTGTCGGAGGAAAAGAGGGAAAGAAACGCGAACGGGTCACGGTAGTCGGCCGCCCAACCGGCGCGCACGAGGTCGAACCCGCCCATGACCCCCGATTTTTTGGTCTGCAGAAATGCCCCCCATTCCTGATCAACCAGGTCGACGGCAACGCCAAGAACCTGCTGCCACCTGTCTCTGAGACCTTCAGCAATCAGCTTGTGCTGGTCATTTGTGTTGTAGAGCAGCCGCACCTTGGGGAAGCCTTTTCCGCCGGGAAAGCCCGCATCGGAAAGGAGCTTCCGTGCCTTGTCCGCGCTCTCCGCGATGCCGTTCGGCGGCGTATAGGGGAACCGGCCCGCAAGGGGCGGGGTGAGCGAGTAAGCGGCAACCTGGCCTGCCTGGATGATCTTTCCAAGCAGGTCCGAACGGTTTACGGCCATTGTAAAAGCCTTCCGAACCCGCGGATCGTTGAAAGGCGGCCTGGTGGTGTTGAACTCGTAATAATAAGTTCCCAGCACGGGGCTGAGCACGTAGTCCGCCCTCTTTTTCGCCTCCGCCAGCTTGTCCGCCGGCGGGAAGGCCGTGGACCAGTCAATGGCCCCTTTCAGGAACATCGCGTATGCAGAGTCGCTGTCCTCCACCGGAAGATAGATGAGCTGGTCGACTCTCACGTTTTTCTGATCCCAATACCGCGGGTTTTTCATCAGGAGAATGCGCGCCTGGGAGTCCCAGTCCTTGAGCACAAACGGCCCGTTGCCCACGAAGTTTTGCGGCAGCGTCCAGTCCTTCGGGTGGGTCCGGATGACGTGCATGGGCACAACAGAGAACGCGGGCTGCGGCAGCAGATCCGGAACGTAGGGCGCCGGGGAAACCGTCGTGAATTGGAGGGTGCGATCATCCACCGCCTTGAGCGCGACGTCCTGGGAAGCGGCCTTGCCCGCATTGTATTCCGCGGCGCCCTTGATGAGGTCCGTGAGAAGGAACACATAGGGCGAGCCCGTGTCGGGGTCCAGGGCCCTCAGCCAGGAGTCAACGACTGTCTGGGCCGTGATGGGGGTCCCGTCGCTCCAGACCGCATTCTCCCGCAAGGTAATTGTCCACGTGAGCCCGTCACTGCCCTGGGCCCAGCTCTGGGCCAGACCGGGCTGCGGGTCGCCGGATTTGGCGTCGTACGTAAGGAGGTTCTCAAAAAGAGCAAGGCTGATTCTTTGCTCCGGGAGGCTGTAGACAAGCTGGGGATCAAGGGTCTCTGGCACGCCCGAATTGCCTACCGTGAAAGTCACCTGAGAAAATGCGGGAAAAGCGAATAGTGCCGCGGCAACGGCCACCCAGAGCTTCTTCATGTGCCCTCCTCCAGAGCGCTCCCAGACATTGATACCTTCATCATCGGCCTGGGATGCAAAAAGGCACAACGTATTGCCGTCAGTGAGTGGGCCAAGGGGACCACATTGACAGCTTTCTCCATCATCGTCCAAAATAGCCATTTGTCATGGAACAAGAGTCCGTCCTGAACAACAGCAAGTACGTCGACATCATTCGCAGGATGATCGACGGCTCAACCGGTTCTCCCATGGTGACCGAGATGAATGTCTACCAGGAAGGGAACCCCACCAACAAGCCTCTCGTGCGGCAGATCGTTCAAGATTTGTTGCTGCCCGGCAGCAGGATCATCGGTCGCGAGCACCTTACCGAGCTGCGCCACCTGGCCCAGAGGAAAAAGGCCTGCCTTGTCCTCATGGAGCACTATAGCAACTTCGACATCCCCGTTTTCTACGAGCTGCTGGAGCGGGGGAACGAGGAGACGCAGCGGATTGCCGACTCCATTGTGTCCGTTGCCGGAGTGAAGCTGAATGAGACCAGCAAGCTGGTCCTGGCCTTCACCGAGGTCTTCACCCGGGTGGTCCTGTATCCGGCGCGTTCGTTCGGGAACATCACAGACCCGCGGCAGCTGCGGGAGGCGGAGAAAAGGCGCGCGCGAATCAACATCGCCGCCATGAAAATGCTCAACGCCCTCCGCAAGCAAGGCCGGCTCATCCTGGTCTTCCCCTCCGGCACGCGCTACAGGCCATGGGACCCCTCCACCGGCCGCGGCCTTCGAGAAATCGACACGTACCTGAAGTTCTACTCCTACATGGTCACAGTCGCGGTGAACGGCAACTGCCTCATTCCCAACCCCAACGACTGCATGGACGAAGACTTCGTGGCAAAGGACGTGGTCATCTACACGGTGAGCCCGGTGCGCAAGTGCTCGGAGTTCCGGCGGGAGGCCCTGCGCGGCCGCAACCATGTCGAGGATCCCAAGCAGCACGTGGCTGATCGCGTGATGACCACGCTTGCACGCCTGCACGAAAGAACCGAGCGGGCCCGCTTGCGCCTTCTGGCGGAGCAGGGTTTGGGGACCGGAGGGCAGGCCGATTTGCCGCAGACCGGGCCTGTGCACTGAGGCCTGGCTCCGTGAGCCCGCCGCGACCGGTCCCTGTCAGCGCTCTGCCCGCGGAGCTCTGCGGCGACCTTCAGTACCTGTTCGCCGACATCGACGACACGCTGACAACCGACGGCATGCTCCCCGATTCCTCCTATGGCGCGCTGTGGGATCTTTCGCGCGCCGGAATCAAGATCGTTCCCGTCACAGGCCGGCCGGCGGCTGGTGCGACCACATTGCGCGGATGTGGCCGGTGGCCGCCGTTGTGGGAGAAAACGGCGCCTTCGTCTACTCGTATGACAGGGCGGCGCGCGGGATGAAACGGCGCTCCCTGATGAGCCCGCGGCCCCAGGGAGACGTCCTTCAACGGGTGGCGCGGCGCGTCCTGAAAGAAGTGCCGGGAACCGCGCTGGCAGCGGACCAGCCGTTTCGCATCAGCGACATGGCAATCGACTATTGCGAGGATGTGCCGCCGCTCCCCGCGGAAAAGGTGGAGGCCATCTGCCGCGTGCTCGCCGAAGAGGGCGTTCACTTCAAGGTATCCAGCATCCACGTGAACTTCTGGATCGGAGACTTCGACAAGCTTTCCGGAGCGCGGGTGTTCGTTGAAGAGGATACCGGCGCGCGATTTTCCGAGATGGCCGGAAGATCGATCTTTATCGGGGACTCGCCCAACGATGAGCCCCTGTTCGAGGGCTTTCCCCATTCGATTGCGGTGGGGAACATCGGACGGTTCCTGCCGCGGATCAGGCACCTGCCGGAGTTCATCACGAAGGCCGACTGCGCGGCCGGCTTCTGCGAGGCGGCCCGGACCATCCTCACGAAACGCGGCGCAGCGCTCCTATCGTTCTAGTAGGGCAGGTCGTCCAGGCTGCACTCCAGCACCTGGGTCACGGGTCGAAATCCCACGGACTGGAAAAAATTCGAAAACCTCTGCGACTTGCCTGCCAGCTCCATGGTGAGCCTCTTCATCTGCCGTAAGCGCATGTCGGTGAGGAACTTCCTCAATATCGCCTCCCCCAGGCCCAGCCCCCGCAGCCCCGGCACGATGGCCAGCTGAATGATATGCACGGAGCGCCCCTCGATGAGGCCCCAGGCAAAACCGGCCAGCTCCCCTTCAGGGGTCTCAGCTGTCAGGATGGGCGCTTCATCGGCCCCGAGCGCCGGCACTCCGCTTCGCTTCTCAGCGTACCTCTCCTGCAAGCGCTCGGGCGATTCTCCGGGGAAGAGCTCGAAGAAAGCGTCCCGGTCCAGCCGCACAATGTCATCCTCGTGCCCCTCAACGTCCCACGAGAAGGAGAAGTCGCTCATCACGAGCTCGTCGGTGTCCTCGGGCTCCACGGGGAGCATTGCAAGGCCGCGCGCCTCCCTGTTGGAGTTGTACCAGCTCACGATGACTCCGCGCAGCCTTTGCTCCTTGTAGTCGAACCAGAGCTTCTCGATCTTGCTGGCCTTCAAAGCGTCCTTGAAAGCCCGAAACACCCCCTTGCCCATCGTCAGGGCATGGGCAAGCTCGCTGCGATACACGGGGTTGTCCAGCGAGGTGACAAAGCTTTCCATGAGATGAAAGCCCTCCGCGGATCCCCAGCGGGGAAGCTGCACATACCTTTCCTCGGGCAGCGAGCCCGGCCGGGTGGACAGCGGAATGAGCTCTCCCGTGTCGACATCCACCGCGTAACGCTCCTTCTGGTCTTCCATGGCGAAGGCGATCTTGTCGATCATCTGGGTCGTAAGGGTGAAGTTCATCGCAACTCATTGTAGGCCCTGCCCGTGCCGGACGCAACGGCCGTTGACTGAGACTGCCCCGGTCTGCATACTCGGCCAATACTCAAAGGAGGAACCACCATGAGCATCATCGAATACGTCGAGGCGCGGGAGATTCTCGACTCGAGAGGCAACCCGACTGTCGAAGTCGATGTGGTCCTGGAGGACGGATCCATGGGCCGTGCGGCCGTTCCCTCGGGAGCGTCCACGGGAGAACACGAAGCCCTGGAGCTTCGAGACGGGGACAAGGCCAGGTTCCTCGGCAAGGGCGTGCTGAAAGCGGTGCAGAACGTGAACAACATCATCGCCGCCGAGGTTGTGGGGCTTGACGCCCTGGAGCAGGTCGACATCGACCATACGATGATGGAGCTCGACGGCACGGACACCAAGGCAAAGCTCGGCGCCAACGCCATCCTGGGCGTGTCCATGGCAACCGCGCGGGCAGCCGCGGATTTCCTTGGGCTCCCGCTGTTCAAGTACCTGGGCGCCTACCACGCCTCTCTCATGCCCGTGCCCATGGCCAACATCATCAACGGCGGCGCTCATGCTGACAGCTCCGTGGATTTCCAGGAGTTCATGATCATGCCTGTCGGGGCGGAGAACATCCGGGAAGCGGTCCGCATGATGGCGGAGATTTTCCACAACCTCAAAAGCGTGCTCAAGGCGAAGGGTTACAACACGAGTGTCGGCGATGAAGGCGGCTACGCCCCCAGCCTGAAGAGCAATGAGGAAGCACCTGAGGTCATCCTGCAAGCCATCGAAAAGGCGGGCTACAAACCCGGGGACAACGTCATGCTCGCAATTGACCCTGCGGCGTCGGAGTTCTATGACGTTGACAAGAAGAAGTACGTGTTCAAGAAATCCGACAAGCGCGAGCTTTCATCGGCCGAAATGGTGGACTTCTGGGTGGGCTGGGCGAACAAGTATCCCATCGTCTCCATGGAAGACGCCATGGCGGAGCAGGACTGGGACGGTTGGAAGCTTCTCACGGACAAGCTCGGCAAGAAAGTCCAGCTCGTGGGGGACGATATTTTCGTCACAAATACGAAGATCTTCGAGAAAGGGATCAAGCGCGGCATCGCCAACTCCATCCTCATCAAGGTGAACCAGATCGGGACGCTCACAGAAACTTACGAGGCGGTGGAGATGGCGAAGAAAGCAGGCTACACCGCGGTGGTTTCCCACAGGAGCGGTGAGACCGAGGACAGCTTCATCGCGGACCTCGTTGTGGCGCTGGAGACGGGTCAGATCAAGACCGGCTCCCTCTCCCGCTCGGACAGGCTTGCCAAGTACAACCAGCTCATGAGAATCGAGGACCTTCTTGAAGGGGTCTGCACGTACGCTGGCCGGGGAGCTTTCTATTCGGTTCGCAAATAGCTGCAAAGAGCGATAACACAAAGGCGGCCTGAAGGCCGCCTTTTTCTTCAACCCTGCGCCACCGCGTTTGAAAGGACGCCTATGCCTTCTATCTCCACTTCCACGACGTCCCCCGGGTGCAGCTCCGCAGGATCACCGGAGGTGCCGGTGTAGATGAGGTCCCCCGGTTCCAGCGTCACGGAACGTGAGATCCATTCGATCAGCGCGGGGACATCGAAGATGAGGTTGGCCGATGAGCAGCGCTGGACCTCGCGGCCGTTGATCCTGCCCGTGATGAGCGCAGCGCTTGGATCGAGGTCGGTGATGATGAACGGTCCAAAGGGGGAAAAAGTGTCGGTGGACTTGGCGCGCCACCAGTTCAGGTCATTTTTCTGCCACACCCGGGCGCTGACATCGTTCCCGCAGGTGTAGCCCAGCACGTAGCGAAGCGCATCGGCCCTGCCCACTCCTTTGCAGCGTTTCCCCATGACCACCACCAGCTCGGCTTCTTCATCCACCCTGCCCTGGCCCGCGGGAAGGAGGATAGTCTCCCCGGGATTGATCACCGAGCTGGGGACTTTGAGGAAAATCTGCGGCTCTGCGGGCGGAGCTTTCCCCTGCAGGTGATCCCCGTAATTATGGGCAAGGGCAAAGATCTTTGAAGGGACGCACGGCGCAAGGAGGCGCACCTTATCCAGGGCATGCGCTTTTGAAGTCATCTTGAAATCGATGAACGGAGGTGTGGCCAGCTCTTTCACCGTCCCGGTTCGCCCGTCGGCGGACTCTACGAGGCCCCAGGATACGCGGCCGTCGGCTTCGTAGCGCGCAATGCGCATGCCGGCCTCCTCAGGGAGCGCTCACCCCCTGGAAGAGATTGCCCAGGGATGTACCTGCAAAGTTCAGGACGATGATGGACGCAACGCCGGCGAACCATAACAGGACGGCAAAAATCTTCAAACAGACCGACAGCACCTTCATGAGGGTATACGAGCTGCCCTGCTCCGCGTTCCTGCGCGTGTTGATGGCGATCTCCCGCATCACCAGGGGCATGTCCGAGTAGGCCCACACGACGAGCCCGATGAGCCCGAACAGGATGAACAGAAACTGCGAAGCCAGGAAGATCATGCTTTTCACCTCCGCGCGACGTTCGACATCATCAAGTCTATTGGCCGGCCGTCTCCTGTCAAGGATTCGGCGTGCTTGGAGCGCTCCGACGTGCTTCTCCCTGGGCTCGCAATCGTGGTAGAATATGTCGATATATTATAGAGAGAAAGGGAAACCGTGATCTACCTCATATATAAAGATGGAGAGATTCTCGTTGAGACAGATGATCTGGAGTATGTGAAGGACTATGTGAGGGAAAATCAGGAAGTCTCCGTGCGGGACGCCCGCACGGGCAAAAAGGTCGCCCTGGAATAGGCCCATCCGGGCCGTCCGCGCGCGCCGTCGGCGGACGGCATCAGGCCCTGGTGCGGTGCTCTATGGCGCCGTTTGAGGCGCCCACCAGGAGCTCCGGAATCTTCTTGGTAAACAGACCGTTCTCAAGCACTCCCGGAATCAGCTTGATCTCCTCCTCCCTTCGCGCTGGATCGAAACCGAGCGGGAAGGTGACGTCAAGAAGCAGGTTCCCGAGGTCGGTGACCACAGGCCCGGCTTTCCGCTGGGCCATGCGCAGGGACACCTCTCCCCCCATCCCGCGCAGGCTTTTTTTCACCGTTTCCAGGGCGTCCACGACCACTTCAACCGGTACCGGTGAATGCTCGCACAACCGTCTGCTGAGCTTGGTATGATCGACAATGATGATCAGGCGCAGCGATGCGTAGGCGACAACCTTCTCCATCAGCAGGGCCCCACCGCCGCCTTTGATGAGATTGAAGGCGCTATCGACTTCGTCGGCGCCATCGATTGTCAGGTCCAGCACCCCTTCAAGCGACGCGTTGTTCAGCGTGACCAGCGGTATCCCCAGGGCGCGGGCCTCAAGCTCGCTTTGGAGGCTGGTAGTTACAGCCGTGATCCCGTGGAGGCTGCCCTCTGAGAGGCGCTCCGCCACCCTCCGCGCAGCCCAGATGGCGGTGGAGCCTGTCCCCAATCCCAGACGCATTCCATCCCGCACGAATCTGTCCACCGCGGCAAAGCCGAGATTCTTCTTCACGTCGGAAAGTTCGCCCATTATGCCCTCCGCCGAACATATAACATCGATACGAGCTTCTCGTACAGTGACGGACTTTCCCCCTTGCCTCAGGTCCCGATTTTTGTCATAGTGCCGACTTTATGAGCGAAAAGCCGATAATGAGATTCGTGAAAGGGATAATCCTGGTGCTCCTGCTGACCCTTTCCCCTGTTCTTGTCACGGCCGAAGACGGGCTTGCCTCCTGGTACGGAGGGAAGTTCCACGGACGGATGACCTCCAGCGGCGAAGTGTTCGATACGAACACCCTGACCGCGGCCCATCGAACGCTGCCGTTCGGAACCGTCGTCAAGGTGACAAACCTGGACAACGGCAAGTCCGTCCAGGTGAAGATCAACGACAGGGGACCGTTCGTCGATGGGCGCATCATCGATCTTTCACGGGCCGCCGCAGAGGCGCTGGGGATGATTGACAGCGGCGTGGCCCATGTGTCCCTTCAGATCGTCGAGTTCGTGTCTCCCAGCGATCTGTACGCCATCCAGGTGGGGGCATTCGGAACGGAGAAAAATGCGGAAAAAACCGCTTCCCTCCTGACCGGTGACGGGTTCACCGTGACCACGGAAAAAAGCCAGCTCGGGATCACGCGCGTGTTCGTGCGCGCCCTCTCCGCGCAGGAGCTTGCAGACACACAGAAGAAACTGGTGAAGCTGGGTTTTGCCAGCTACCTGGTCAGGAAGGAAAGGACCGAGTCCCCGCGTGAGGCGCGGCTCATGCAACCCTCACGTCCTGGTGAGTTCGCGTCAGCGGCCTCCCCTTGAAGATCATGAAGATGATGTTCAGCGTGTAGAGGGTGCCTGCCCGCAACACGCCCTCTTTTCGAAGCCGGCGGCCCGAGGTCTTCATGAGAATGTTGAAGCTGAACCTGACAAGACCGACATGGGAAAGCCTGATGGCGATGTCCGTGTCTTCCCCGTAGAACGTGAGTGACGTGTCGTACCCTCCCACCTTCTGGAGGGCGGACCGCCTGGCCGTGAAGTTTCCCCCCTGCGCAACCGCCCCGATCTTGAGGATCCTCTGGCCGACTGTATTGGGAAGAAACTGAAAGAGATAGAAAATGATGGTCACGATCTGGGACAACTGCGACAAGTCATAGTACAGGAAGGGTCCCGTCAGGAGGGCAAGCCTTGTGTCGGCGGCGAAGTACCTGAGGACCCGGCCAAGGTAGCCGGGGGGCATGATGCAGTCTGCATCGATATTCACCACCAGGTCCCCGCGGGATTCCAGGTAGCCGCGATGCCGCGCCCGGGAAAGCCCTTTGCACGGCTCATCCACCACCCTGACACCCCGAAACATGCAGGCCACTTCCCGCGTTTTGTCCGTGCTGGCGTTGTTGATCACCAGCACCTCCGCATTCGCGCCGTAGCACTTCACTTCCCGCAGGACGGACTCCAGGCATGGACCAATGTAGTTTTCCTCATCTGTACGCCGGTATCACCACGCTGATCATCATCGGTGGCAGAGTATACCGGGATTGACCGTGGAATGCAAACAAAACGCCTGATATGCCACGGTTGCCGAGGTACGCGCAGCGGGCTATGATCAGGAAGCTCGATGGCCAAGCAAGAGAAGTCCCGACGCATTCTAGGATACACGCTGATCGCAGCCGGGGCTGCAGGCATCTTCGTCGGCGCAAGCCCCATCTTCCCGGTTTTTGTGGAGGCGTTCGTGGTCGGCGGGGTTCTGATTGGCGCGGGTCTCTGGGTCCTTGCCGGGCAGGAGCTGCGGACCCTGCTGCGGAGGCTTGTCGGTCTGACCTTCTCCGGCAGGACCGCTCGCAAGCCTCCTGCTCCGCGGATCATCATCGACCCTCTCCTTCCCGTTCGCATCCTCAAGCTGGCGCGGGAGCACAACGGCATTCTCACCGTTGCGCAAGTGGCAATCGGGCTGAATGTTCCCATCGACCAGGCAGAAGCCGGGCTGTCCGAATGCGTACGGACCGGAAATGCCATACCGGACTACGACGTGGCGCACGCGCATTCCCTGTACAGATTCCCGGAGTTCACGGAGGGTAACGATTGACAGCCGGGGAGGGCGCCGGTAGAATGCCTCCGCATTACTCCGGCCCCAGTAGCTCAGCTGGATAGAGCGGCGGTTTCCTAAACCGTAGGTCAGATGTTCGAGTCATCCCTGGGGCACCTTTTTGTACTTTTACTTTGACGCAGCCCGCCGCCAGGGGGCTGCGTTCCTTTCATATTGCCCAGAAAAGCCCCCTTCAGCGTAAGACCACTCGCCCCCGGCGCATACTTTGAGGTACAGAAGGTCTTTCGGCTGCAGCCCCCTTGAGGGGCGTCATGGGTATTCTGGCTACACAACTGGAGACACCGGCCCAATCACTCCTGGCGATCCGCACCGCTCGGCACTGCCCCCTGACGGCTTGGCGGGGCTGGCATTCGTAGCAACGCCCAGTTCGCAGTTGCCAGCGGCACTCTCCGCCGACAGTGAGACTACGAACGCATCCCTCGACTCGGTTTCAACCCTGACCCCGAAGACTGATCCGCCGCCTCCCTGTCCGTTATGAACTTCGCCAGTGACACCGCCGTATTTCGGATCGCCTTCAGCGTCTTGGGATTGATGCGGTCACGCTGCGTCCAAAAGCGATCCACCTTGATTGCGATGTTCTCCAGGTTGTTCGCCACCCGTTGTGCCTTGGCATTGAGATCGTCCACAGGTTGTTCAGTGATCTGTGCGGGTCTTGGTTTGGAGGCAAACGCCACGATGCGAGCGACCTCCCCCTTGTAGTTGCGTTGATTGGCTTTTGACGGACGCCCTTTCCGAAGCCGAAGATGCCGCACCAAAACCTGAAGCTGCGCTGGTGTTAGCAACCATTGGCTGCCGGTCTTCGGTATCTGCTCTTTCGCACACACCTTGCGGACGGCTTGTTCCGTGACCCCCAGCACTGATGCCACGTCGTTTATCGTCACCATGCCCTAATAATGCGTGTTGGCACGCCTTTATTCAACGATGGTAACCAGTGATTGGTAAGGAGGAGTGATGAATACCACGGTGATGAAGAGGCAGATGCGACCGCCTGCCAAGACCGTCAAAGAGGCGGTGGCAGTGGAACATCTTTCCGAGGCAAGGGCGGAGATGTTGAGAACCAAATTCAAGGCACTGAAAACCATCGGTGCCGCAGACGCCCAGATCGAGGAGTGCTACAAGGAGGCGTTCGACGCTGCGGTAGAACACCTGTTCGTCTACTACCGGCTGGGTGAACTGGTCGATCCGATGACCGCCACACCGTCGATGTCGGGTATGAACAACGGCAAAGGTGGGAAGGTAGATGACACCTTTACCAGCATCTCCAAGATCGCACGGCAGTATGCCACGGATAAGAATCCGACCTGTATCGAGACGATGCGAAAGAAACTCAACGACGCCAAGACGATCTTCCTGAATCCGCAGTACATCCGAACCGTCATCAACGACACCTGGGCAAAGAAGTCCCTTCCTACCAGGTCGAAGGTGCTCCTGGTGATCCACGCTGGTGTGGGCCGGACCGGCAAACGCACGGCAGCATCCGAGAAGACACCAAGCAAGCACGAGCGGATGAAGGAAGGGAACACGAAACTGGCGACCAAGACCGAGTTCGACGAGTTCAACAAGAGCGTGGAGAACGCCAACAGTTTCTTCAGGGCTGTAATCAGCGGATGGTCAAAGGCACCGGACTCCGAGCGTGAGCGGACACGAGCCAACCTGGTGCGGTTCCAGGGCTTTTTCAACGACCTGGCAACTTCACTCGGATACCCCATTACCGACAAGCGGATTACGGGCAAATGAGCAAGTTTCTGAACGCCTGGGAAATCGACCAGGCAATGAAGTTCTACAAGAACCATCCGGTTCTCGGACCGGCCGCTCAAACGCTGGCAAACCTGCGAGACGCATCCAACGCAAACTCGGATGGATGGCATTCCTGGCCTAAACCGGCGAATGCCGCAGCCAAGGTGATGGATTTGATCGACCCCAGTGATAATCCATCAAGTTTTCACGACCTCCAGAGGAAGGATGCAACCTTCGCCAAGTACAAGGCGGCACTTGTTCCACTCAAGAGGTTCCGAACCACGCACCCACAAATCCAGTTCGAGATCGTAGAGGCAAAGAAGTCGCTACTCTACAAGGTAGCGATTGAGGACTGTCCACGTTGGAATCCAAGGGACAAGGTCAAGTTCATCGAAAACTGGTATCTCGTCAGGAATGATGGGGTCGTAGAGCGATATGCCGACGACGAGGACGGTGGACTGTGGCGTACCAACGTTGGATCAATCGTGCCTGATGAATGTCATCTGGCAACAACAGCCGAGGAAGCCGAGTTCGAGTTGCGAAGGAAGGGAGAGACAAGATGATCGTGGTAGAAAGGAGGAAAGGAATGAGGACACCAGAAGAGATCAACAGGTACATCAACGGAGAGGACGGCCTTCCGCTGACCGCAGAGGAACAAAAGTTCTACGACGAACAGCACGCCATCTGGACGACGTGGATGCAGGATGGTGGAGGCAAGTGGACTGAGGAATCAGCGTACAGGGCAAAGTACAACGCCCTGCGCGTCCGCTATGGCTTTCCGCCTCTGCTGACCATCCACAACCAGGATGAACACGAGGAGATCAGGGAGAAGGTCGAGGAACTCCGCAAGCAGTATGGGCGTCGTCCATTCATCCTGGTCACCGACAAGCCCGATATGACCTCCGAACAGGTATACGCAAGAATCGGAGAAGGCGTATGAAGAAACGAAACCCGAATCTCGACCGCAGGCGTTCGACCGACGACAGAGTCACCAAAGCCAGGATCACGCTGCAGGAGGAGGGTATCGCCATCTTCCTGTTCGGACAGCACGATATGGATGAACTGGAAGCGTCCTTCACCGACGACGAGTGGGATCAGTTCGTGGCTGATGTCTTCAACATGATGTATGACGAGAAACTTGCCAGCCAACTCGGACGCCTGGGGGATCGTATAATGCGGTCGTGGCTCAAGGAACATCGAGCCGAGAAGAGAACTGCTGGATAGCGTAAGGTGTTCCGCACATCCGACCTGACGGACAAGCCCTGGATGTTAGCCAGGGCTTTTTCTGGCTCTACCACCTTTAGGCTTTCTCGGCGGATCATTCCCCAGAGCATACTTTGATATGTGGAAACAAAAGAACGCAAGCGAGAGTACAACCTCGACCGCTACTACGCAGACCAGGGCAAGTTCTGCGAGTACCAGCGGAACTACTACCAGGAGCATGCAGAAGAGATCAAAGCCAGGATGCGTCTCTATCGCAAGGGACTGGCTGCACGCAACAGGGCGATTGCTGACCTAGTGGGGATTCGCTGGCTGTGGAAGCCACCGGCCCCACTCCACCCACCTGCAAAGAATCGCAGAGCAAAGATGGTTGACTCTTGCCGAGCCGGTAAGTCAGGCCCAGTGATCCGCACGGCTCGACTCTTCTACCGGCGACTCCGTGGACTGATGCTCGTGGCAAATTCGAACGCTCGTTTTTGCACACGGGCAAATGAAGAATTCTTCGTATCGTCGATGGGAAATACACACTTTTCGCAGTTTCGTCGCCAAGATAATGGCAATATGAAAGAGACTGAATACTCGAATCTCTCGATTCCGAGAAGCCTCAAAAACATCATTCGTTCCAGGGCGGCGTCAAACAACATGTTTGTTAGCGAATACCTCTCGAATCTAATCTTGCGGTCGCTGGAAAGGGGATCGAGCGAGGTGGGTGTGCGCCCATCACCTGGGACATCTCGTTCCTTTGAGATATGGGATACCACCGAGCAGAAAAATGCGTTCTGAAAGCATAGTTGAAGGTAGGACAACATAAGATAATGCCTGACGGATAGAAGCCGTTGGCTTGCCGTCGGACACGAGGATACACAATGACTAACCGACCCATTGTGCATCCCCGCTATGCGCCTAAATACACGGGTCGGAAAAGTCGTGTGTTTAGGCGTTTTCTTTTTCCAGTCCTATAGCGAGGAAAAAATGACAGACAAAACAACTCGTCTCTTGGTGCATGAGATAGCCCGACTACACCGGGAACTCTCCGACACACAATCTATTCTCACAGACACAATCAATTACCTGCGAGCGGCAGGAGTGTTCAGTCGTTTCCAGCGTTCGCCCCACCGATCCCCAGCTCCGGCCCACACCGATGATGATCTGCGTCGTGTCCTTCACGGGGAAGGAGGAAACGGCAGATGAGCGAACCAAAGGTCTATCAGAATGAAGAGCGTCAGAAAGCCTTTTACGAATACGGCAAGAAACTGCCCACAGGGGCAATGCAGAGCGAGGAAGTAGGGGATCGTCTTCGAGAGTTCAACGAACAGCGGTGCGACCCTCCGCTGACCGACGACGAGATAGCACCCGTTTTCATGAGGCTTTGCGAACTCTGGGGAGATGAAAACTATAAGAACAACATCAAGGCTCGGCTACACCGCTATGAGATGGTGAGGATCGGGAACCGGTATCACGCACTCGATAAGGCGGCTCTCAAAGAAGGAGAGTTGGTCGCCTACAATCGAACCAACTTTCTGGAAGGTCCGGGGAATCTCACCTTCGATGTCCATAAAGATGAAACGAAAGTCTCAAAGGACAAGAAGGGGAATGAAGTAAAGACAACTACGGAACAAACACGGACAATAAGCGCAGGACTTGAATGGTGGAATGAGCGCTGTAAGGAGCAACCACTCAAAATAGCCTTTCGTCCGGGGGAAAAGCAGAATCGGGAAGGTGAGATAAATACTTGGCAAGGGTGGGGAGTAAATCCCTCACCCGAAGGATCGTGTGTTCGGTTCCATATGCACTTACTGGACAATGTGTGCCAGGGGAATACCGACCATTACAAGTATCTCTGGGATTGCCTTTGCCACATGTTCCAACATCCGATGGAGAGGCACGGGGTAGCCATCGCAATCGGAGGTGAGCAAGGAGTTGGTAAGTCTTTCATCGGCGAGCAAGTCCTCGCACCACTGCTGGGGAACGCCTACTATGCGATAGGTGACAGCAAGGTTCTTGAAAACTCCTTCAATGACTGGTTGAACGGAAGACTACTCGTCCATTTTGATGAAGCGTTTTTTTCCGGCGAGCATCGTGTTCGGTCTCTCTTGAAGAACCTCATAACCTCGAAGAAACTTCACATCAACGCCAAGAACTTGCCAACCTTTCAGATTGACAACTACGCTCATATCCTCATCACGAGCAATGCCGGTTGGATTGTTCCCGCCGAAGAAAAAGATAGACGCTATTTCGTTCTCATTTGCGGGAGTGATCACGCTAACGACCGGCCCTATTTCAAGGCAATCATCGAAGAACTGGAAAACGGCGGATATGCCAGGTTGCTCTATGAACTCCTGAACACCAAAATCACTTCCGATTGGAGCCGCATCCCGACGACGGAGGCAAAGGTCGAGCAGATCGAGGAGGGTCTTGATCCCGTGAAAACCTGGTGGCGAGACAGCCTTGAACACTACGCCGAAGATGACAAGCAAGAACCCAAGCAAGACCCCATCTATGCCCATGTGGGCGAAGACATCACGGCTACCGAGGCGTCGATTAGGTTCCAAAGGTGGGCGAAGCGGTTCACCCCGCACGGCAGGATGCCAAAGGGTGCCGGAGGGATGGGCAAGTTTCTGACGAAGGTGTGTGGGGAAAGGGTTCCGAGGGGAAGCGGTGCAAACACCTACTATGTCTATGAAGTGAAACAGATGACGGATGACAGATTGAATTCAGGTCAATCTGAAAAACAGATGGATGAAAACTTGAATGAGGCGAAAACCGATCCATCATCTGTCGATTTGTCATCACCTCCCCCTGCAGAGGCGCTTTCCCCCGAAACGGAATCGCCGCACGGCAGGATGTCCGAGATGGGCTGGGCGAACCTGCGAGCCGAGAGAGAACGGCTGAAAGCCCAGAGCGACGCCCTGAAAAGCCAGGCGGAGCCACAACTGCCCGAATACACCTTTGATCTCTTCACCCCAGAGGAGAAGCCAGGGATCATGGCTGCCTTTGAGCGGATTTACAAACGCCCTGCCAGCCGTGTGGAACTGGACTCTGTTGATGCGGATGAGTTCCTAGACATGGCGAGAGAGGCCGGTATTGAAGAAGAAAAATACGAGAAGCCCATAATGGCAATAGCCCGCCGTGATTCGCAGCGCAAGTATCACCAATGGTGCCGCAGAGCGGATCAGCAGCAGAGGGTGGCAGTTTGACCCTGCCGCTATCCAGGAGAACACGACCCTTTCCCGATTCTTGGAAAGGGTCGGTGCTTTGCAGCAAGATAAAGCAACAGGAGGATCGAAAGGGAACAGAGACACACACCTCACGGGCGGGGCGATGCCGATCTCAAACAGGACTTTGATCGAACTTCATCATCGCCCCGCTCTCTTTCCCCTTGCAAATGTCAATGACCAAAGCACAGAAGTTCCTGACTCTCGACCCTGACACGCTTCCCGCTGACCAACTGGCAGAGGTCGCCGAACACATATTGTGCGATGTGGTTCCCTGTGAGTTCTGCGAATCATGGGTGCCTCGAAGAGATGAGCATGGCTATTACGAAATCGGTGGAGTCGAAGTGTGCGACGCCTGCGAGAGCAAGTTCCAGCAGAGCAAACGACCCTTGCCCGATGTCGGGAAAAGGTCGCCAAAGATAATCTGATGTCGTGGATGCCAACCAGTCGAAAGCAAATTCAGCGCTCGCTGATCCGGTTGTGCTTTGAGAACTATCGGCGGTTCCGGTGCGTCCTGCGGCTCACCAGAGAGATCGCAGCGAAGACGGAGTGGCTCCCATCCAAATGACTGCCCAAGAGTTTCTGACCATCAACCCTGACACGCTGACACCAGACCAACTGGCAGAAGTCGCCGAAGCGATGTTGTGCGATCTCATGCTTGCGAGTACTGCCAGGCGTGGGTTCAGCGACGCCATGAATGGAAGCATTACAAGATGGGAGGCGTTGAAATTTGCGCCGCCTGTCACGGGCAACATGAAGCGATGCTGCGTCTGTTGAGGGAGAGGCGTCGTCAGCCGCCCTGGTCGAATATGAGAATGATCTTTTTCTTCTGGAAAGTGACCTCGGTTGGGCTAGGCAGAATTCTGCGGCGACACCTGGTACGGATTGCGTTCGAGGACTATTTTGAGTGCGAGCGACTTGTGAAAAAATGGATGTGAAGACACCGCATGATCGTCAAGGCAACCCCAGAAAGTCCCATTTGGCATCCCTGACACCGCTCACCCTCCGCCGAGGTCAGCAATACCCGCTCTCCAATCTGTGGCGGGCTGAATTTCGCATTGCTCCGCACCCTTCGAGACCTTGTTAAGCGCCTTCTGCCCCCTTTTCAGTACTTCAAGCGAGACGATGGGTTCGTAATACTTGGACGGGATTAACTTTTTGCCCGACTTTGCCAAGATCATTCCGCAATACACGGGCTTTGGCATCGCTTTGATCTCGTCGATTGTGAAGCGGTTTCCAGATCGGTTGCGGATGTCACGCCGGATCAAGTCCTGCCGAATTTCTTCGGGTGTCTTGCCTATGACGAATAGCCCCAACACAATCCGCACGACTTTTGCTTCATCGGGAACGACCTCAACTCCGTTAGGAGTTTGGCGGTAGCCGTAGATGCGTGGGTATTTGACTTCGCCACTGTTGCGGTAGCGATCACGACCCTTGTTAGTCTTCCTGGCAACGATTTCCCTCCTGATGTGTGCTTGGAGGTCTCCAATGAGGTTCTTAAACTTCACGAGATTATCTTGTCAGCCGCAGAGCCATCGTGAATGGTTTCTTGCGAAAAGCCTTTTGTCAATGGAATGACGGAGTGTGATGAGTGCTATCGAACCGGCCTTCCAAGCAGCCACCGAAAAAGAGATCAGCGACCTGCGCCTTCATCTCTCGATGTCAATCTTTCAGCCAAGTAGCAGACATATGACACTCCGGCTTCTGGACGAAGCCCGATGACTTTGAGGGCTGGGCAGAGGTGACTATAGAAAAGACGAGATTGGAAGGAGGCTACGCTCTTACGCCCATCTCTCTTCTGACTTTCTCGTAAACCTGCTTCAACAAGAATGCATAAACGACTTTCTGGAACTCTTCATCATTCAGAAACTTGGCGGCGATAGCCTCGTTCTGCTCCATCCGATCCACAAAAAGGTCTTCGATCCTCTTCTTGAAAATGAATGAGAAGTTGTCAATCGTGTTCGCAGCAGCCGCCTCCCGCACCTGCTGATCTCGAACTGCATCTTCTCTCACGGATTCGATGAAGAGTTCGTCCGCTGGTGTGAAGTCGGCCTTGAACCGTTCATTCAGGATTTCAATGATCTTGGACAACTCCTCTCTAACGGCTTCCGCCTCTTCTGTTCCCACTTCAACCGGACCGTCGACGCTACCACCTTTCCCCTTCGTCAGTGCGATAGACCCTTCTGAAATCTTTTGGAGGCGGTAGTATTGAAGAGCGACATCGCCTTCGATGTCATAGATGGGCGATTGTTCCCTCTTCGGCAACTTGGTCAAGAGGAATCGGATGTAGGTGTAGAGTTTCTCAAGGTCAGAGTCCTGGAAAGGAATGATCTGGGATAAGAAGGAGTAAAGGTTCCTGAAGGAAATGAGGACTTTCCTTGTCTCTTCCTTTTCCTCGTTGGTCTTCTGCTTGAATCTGCCAATCGCCACATCGAGTATCCTATTCATATTGGCATGGTCATTAGCGGTGGCGTTCTTGCGACCAGCAAAAAAGAACCGAGCAAACTCTTCGACCTCTTGTGGGTAATAGACCAGGCAAGATGCAAGTTTGGACTGAATCTCATAGAGTTTCTTGTAATCTACCCTCTCTCCGACAATCGTCTTTTCGTAGTAGGGTTGGAACGCTTCCTGAATTTCTTCTGGCTCATTCACAAAGTCGAGAACGAATGTGTCTTCTTTGCCAGGACAAATACGATTGAGGCGGGAGAGTGTCTGGATCGCCTGGATGCCTGCCAATCTCTTGTCGATATACATCGAATGAAGGAGCGGCTGGTCAAACCCCGTCTGGTATTTCTCCGCCACTATCAAGACGCAGTAGTCAGGAAGTGCAAACTTTTCGGGAAGTTCCTTTTCACCGAAATGATTGAATCCTGTCTCTGTGTATTGAGCAACGCCATCACTCACGGTTCCAGAGAAAGCAACCAGAGTGCGGATGTCCGTGTATCCCTTCGCCTTGATGAAGTCGTCGAAGGACATCTTGTAGCGGACAGCGTGGAGCCGACTTCGGGCGACCACCATCGCCTTCGCCAGTCCGCCGATCTTGTGCTTGGAGTGGTTGCGAAAATGCTCGATGATCACTTCCGTCTTTTGGGCGATGTTGTGCGGGTGGAGCGAGACGAAGCGGGCGAGGGCTACCGCTGCTTTCCGCTTGTCCAGTTCGGGATCATCCTCGATGGACTTCACGATGCGGTAATAGGTCTTGTAGGTCGTGTAGTGTTCCAGCACATCAAGGATGAACCCTTCTTCGATTGCCTGTCTCATCGAATACAAGTGAAACGGCTCTGGCAATCCATCGGCACCAGGTCGCCCGAAAATCTCAAGGGTTTTGTATTTGGGAGTGGCTGTAAAGGCGAAGAAGGAGAGATTGGGCTGCCGACCTCTCTTGCCCATCGCCTTGATAATCTCATCTTCCTGGTCGGGATGTATGCTTGGATCGTCTTCATCATCGGAACTGGCGGCGGAGAGTACGCCTTTCATTTCGGCGGCGGTCTCTCCACCCATTGACGAGTGTGCCTCATCGACGATGACTGCGTATCTTCTTGAATGAATGTCGCCGCCAACCTTGTCGATTACGAATGGGAACTTTTGTAGCGTCGTTATGATAACGGGTGTGCCGGTCGTGAGTGCTTCTGCGAGTTGTGAGGAATCAATGTCGATCTTGCGGACAACTCCCGCCTTATGCTCGAACTGGTAGATTGTGTTCTGCAGTTGTTGGTCAAGGACGACCCGATCTGTGATGACCACAACCGAGGAGAAGACTTTCTCGTCCTCGGCGTCGTGGAGAGATGCAAGGCGATGAGCGAGCCAGGCTATGCTGTTCGACTTGCCCGATCCCGCCGAGTGTTGGACGAGATAGTTGTGTCCCGGCTCCTTCGATCTTTGCCGTTTGGACGAGTTCCCGCACGCACTCAAGTTGATGGTATCGGGGGAAGACCATCGCCTCTTTCTTGATGACCTTGTTGCCGACCTTCTTTTCCTCGACCTGGATGTGGAGAAAGCGGGCAACGATGTCCATCAGCGAATCACGGCTCAATACCTCTTCCCACAGGTAAGCGGTTTTGCAGCCCTTGGGATTATCTGGGTTCCCCGCTCCATTGTCTCGACCCTTGTTGAAGGGCAGGAACGAGGTGTTCGCCCCTGCCAGTTTGGTTGTCATATATGCTTCGTCAGTATCAACAGCGAAATGAACCAAAGCCCGCTTCCTGAAGGCAAAAAGAGTGTCATTCGGGTCTCGGTCGACCTTATATTGATGGACAGCGTTCCGCCAGGTCTGCCCTGTCATCGCATTTTTCAGTTCGAGCGTGGAGACAGGAATCCCGTTGATGGTCAGAACAATGTCAACACTCTGCTCGTGCTTGGTGCTGAAATGGGCTTGCCTCGTGATGGTCAGAATGTTGGCGTCGTAGAGACGCTTGGTTTCTGGGTTCATTCCCGACGCCGGAGCGAAATAGGCGGCGTGGATCAGCTTTCCATAGCACTTGAACCCGTGGCGGAGGACATCAAGGCAGCCCTCATGCTCGGAGTTCAGCGCCCGCACAAGGTCTTCGATCAGGACGCTCTGCGTGCTGCCCTTATGTATGTTGGAGAGATAGTCCCATTCCTTCGGCTGCGTTGTCTTTACAAAGTCTGTGAAGACCTGCGTATCGAGGCAGAAGTCTCGATCAAACTGGGCGTTGGAGCGTTTGACGAAGCCGCCTTGCTCCGTGAGATAGATTTCGATCGCTGACTCGAAGGCGGCTTCGTCGTATTTGCTCATTGACCTGTTCCATTCTTCATCGCCGAAACATCAATCCGACCCGAAACGGCAGCGGTGATGAGTGAGGAGCGGTATTCACGAAGCAGTTCGACTGACTGCTCGATACGGCTTCGCAGAAACTGATAGTTTCCTGTCTCTTCCTGAATCTTCTCTACAATCGCCATCTGCGTCTCATATGGTGGAACCGGAAGGGGAATGGAAAAGAACTCCTCTGGATAAAGACGAAGCCTTGATGTCCAAACACCTTTTGAGTAGCACTTTGCGATGGCGACGAAGGGCGGGGTTCTGAAAAGCAGGTCATAGTAGGAGGGAAGGACTTTGTTCGATCTGAACCGGTAAACGTTGTACGAAGGGCTTACTATTCCCGCCTCACGAGCCACACCTATTGCTCCCATCCAAGCCCACATCGTATTGATGATCAGATCATCTGTTCGACATTTCTTGTATCCTTCAAGTGTTTCAGCCATGAACATATTCACTTCTTTTTCGGATCGCCTTGACACCCCTGTCAAATGAGAAACCGAGAGCAACTCTTCATCACCAGTCGTCGTCCTGTCATCGACTTCAAGAAAAAGGCGTTTCGCTTGCTGAACTTTCCAGTGCGCTGGTATCTCCCCGAGCCACTCCACGCCTGAATCTTTCATCTTGGCATTCGGATTCAGGCCCTTTGTAATCGCACGGGTGATGATAGCAGTGCGTTTCTTTTCCAGCAGTTCGATCTGGCGCTGCCTCTTGGAGAGGAGGGCGTCGATGCGGGTGGTTTCCCTATCAAGCAAAGAAACAACCGCCTTCTGGTCATTTTGGGGTGGCAGCGGTATGCGATGATTCCCGACATAATCCCAGTTCGCCCTGGGCATCTTGGAGCCGTATGTGGATGAGTCGATGTCGTTGATAAAGTTCAAATTCAGCAAATAGTAAAATAGGAATTCTTCATCAATGACTTCGGACGAAGAACCAAGAATTCTCCAGTACATCTTCCGCCTTCGTTGGGCAGATAAGCCTTCGCCAAGTAAGGGCGGAGTTTGCCAAAGAGAACATCTTCTTTGGAGAAGACCACCGCATCGCCGTCGCTCGGGGGCGAATCGGTTTCTATCAGACGACCTGTAAAGGATTCGATGTTCTCAAGACCAACATACCTCACACCTGGATCGCTCGATTTCAGTGTCGTTTGACTCGCTGCGTATTTGAGGCGGATAGTTCGCCATCTCGTTCCCGTGTTCAACAGAGGTCTGTTCTGCTGCTCGTTATTCATTCCGCCTTCTTCCGCAGTATAGAAGCAATCTCTTCTTCAATCTTCTCCAAGTCCTTCTCAATCTCTTCAACGGGTCGGGGCGGCTCATACTTGTAGAAGTAGCGATTGAAACTGATCTCATAGCCAATCTTGGTCTTGCTTTCATCAACCCAGGCATCGGGGACATAAGGAAGCACTTCTCGCTTCATATGATCGCTAATCTTTTCTCCAAGAGGTACATTCTCGTAGTCTCGCAGTTCAGCATCAGGCACCTTGTTGCCCTCGTCGTCTTTCACGACTTCTGCGGTCTCGTCTCGTTCGGATAGGGCGTGAAGGACTGCATTGTAAAGAGGAGTTTTCATTTTCAGTCCGCTCTCTTCGAGTGCTTTGTCCAAACATTTCTCGAACTCGCTCTGGTTCTTGGAGACACTCCCATCAGATAGCGTCTTCAATACGGCGAGAATCCGATCCTGGAACTTACGACCCTCTCTCTGGTCTGCTGTGATTGCCGAGGCGTTCTTGCGTTTTTTGCTTTCCGCGAGAGCCTGAAACGGACTCGTTTCGTTCACTCTTTGGATTCGTTCGTCATTCACGCAGAAGTTCAGTTTGAGCGGTCTCTCCACGACGATCCGCTGATAGCCGAACTCTTCGTTCTTGAAAATCTTGGCATACTTGCCAGGGCGAAGGTCGCCGTAGATTCTGACAATCTCCTCCCGCTGGTCGTCCGAAATCTCGTTTCGCTTGTTGCCAAGGTTTCTTCTCATCCTTGTGAAGAAGGACGAAGCGTCAATGAGTTGGACTTTGCCCTTGCGCCTCGCTTCCTTGCGGTTCGAGACAATCCAGAGGTAAGTTGAAATCCCCGTGTTGTAAAAGAGTTGATCCGGCAGCGCAACGATCGCTTCAAGCCAATCTTTCTCAATGATCCAACGCCTGATTTCACTCTCGCCCGATCCTGCTCCTCCCGTGAAAAGAGGGGAGCCATTGAATACGATCCCCAGGCGAGTGCCGCCCTCTTCTGGCGGCTTCATCTTGGAAATCATATGTTGGAGAAAAAGGAAGGAGCCGTCGTTGATGCGGGGCAGTCCTGCTCCGAAACGCCTTGCGAATCCCCCCTCCTCATACTCCTTCTTGATGAACTGCTCCTCTGGCTTCCATTCGACACCGAACGGCGGATTTGTGAGCAGATAGTCAAACTTGCGATCCTTGAAGCCGTCTGCCGTGAAAGAATCTCCGAAGACGATATGCTCGATGTCCTGACCTTTGATAAGCATGTCGGAGCCGGAGATGGCATAGGACTGTGGATTGAAATCCTGCCCGAAGGCTTCAAGGCGAGCGTCAGGATTGTGGTCGTGTAGATGAGCCTCCGAGATGGACAGCATCCCGCCCGTTCCCATTGCCGGATCAAGCATCGTCTTCACAATCCCTTTGGTGGTGAGTACCGCAGAATCGGGATCAAATAGTATATCGACCATCAGCCTAATCACCTCACGAGGGGTGAAGTGATCTCCTGCCTCTTCGTTTGATGCTTCGTTGAACCGCCTGATCAGTTCCTCGAAGACATAGCCCATCTCGTCGTTAGGAACTCTGTCTGGATGGAGGTCTATGGCAGCGAACTTCTCAACGATCAGGAAAAGGCGGTCTGCTTTGTCGAGACGGTCTATCTGCTCCTCGAAGCCGAACGACTCGATGATGTTTCTCGCCTTGTCCGAAAAACCCTTGATGAATGTGATGAGATTGGGTCTGACCCCATCGGGATCGCCCTTCAACTTGGCGAACGTGAATTTGCTGGTGTTGTAGAACGGGACGCCTGTGACCTTTTTCAACCTGGCTTCAAGCACCCCTTTCCCCTTTGTCTTCAGCGTCTGATATTCAGCCAGGACTTTCGCCTTCGTCGGTTCCAGAACGCAGTCGAGCCGCCGGAGAACTACCAGAGGGAGCATCACATCCTTATATTGGTTCGGGCGGTACGGACCACGGAGCAGGTCGGCGACTGACCAAATGAAGTTCGCTTTCTCGGCAAAGTTCACGGGTGGTGTCATCTCTTGCTCCGCTTCGCTGTTCTGACTTGGTTGCCTTGAAGCCACTTGTCGATTGACTGCCGGTGAAAACGCCACCTTTTCCCCACCTTCTTGCCAGGGATGCCGCCCTCACGAACGAGTTTGTAGAGACTTGATCGGGCGATCTTGAGGTAGGCAGACAACTCATCAAGCGTGAGTATTTGACTTGGGACTTGTGGCATTTGGGCAGTGTAGCACCCTGACAAAATCTGTCAATAATGAGTAGTAAGACCTTGCCGCTTCAGGATGCAGCGGCTATAATCAGCGACAGAATAGGACTTCGCTTTCGGGCTTCATGTTTTAGGCGTTTGAGCGGTAGGGCAAAGTCGAAAGGAGTGAGAATGTCTATCCCTGACTACCAAGACTGTATGCTGCCCCTTCTTCGCATTGCCGAAGAAGGAAAAGCGCATAAACTGTCCGAGGCAGTCGAGTCGATTTCCAAGCAGTTCAATCTGACGAAGGAAGAAAGGGAGACGCTGACTCCCAGTGGGACTCAATACACTATTCACAATAGGGTTGGCTGGGCAAGAACCTATCTCAAGAAAGCCGGTCTCTTGAGCGACCCCCAAAAGGGATACTTTCAGATCACAGATGAGGGAAAGAAACTTCTTGCAACAAATCCTTCCGAAGTCCGCTCAAAAACCCTAAAGCAATACAAGCCATTCAAGGAGTTCCTTCTCAAGTCCAAGATGATCCCGGAAGAAGATGAGGAAGCCATAGAAACTCCTCTCCAAGAGAAGACCCCTGAAGAGGCGATGGAGTGGGGCTATCAGAGGCTTGCCGAGAGTCTTGCGGACGAGATTCTGGAAAGAATAGCCTCTTGTTCAGCATCTTTTTTTGAGAAACTTGTTGTAGACCTATTGGTCAGGATGGGCTATGGCGGAACCTTCAAGGAAGCGGCGCAGATCGTCGGCAAGTCCGGCGACGAGGGAGTTGATGGGATAATCAAAGAGGACAGACTTGGACTGGATACAATCTACGTTCAAGCGAAGAGATGGGAGAATTCCGTTAGCCGACCTGAAATCCAGAAGTTTGCTGGCGCTCTCCTTGGGAAGAAGGCGAAGAAGGGAATCTTCATCACGACAAGCACATTCACGAAGGAAGCAAGGGAATACGCAGACGGAATCGAAGCCAAGATCGTCTTGGTTGATGGTGACACTCTGGCGAAATACATGATCGAAAAGAACCTTGGCATCAACACAAATGCGATTCAGACCTACGAGATCAAGAGAATAGACTCGGACTACTTCAGTGAGGAGTGAACACGGTGGGGTGTCGCTTTGGAGTGAAGCCTTCTCAAGTGACGCACCGGTTGGTGACTGGGTGAGTTCATTGACGAGGTGAACAATAGCAAACGGGAGGGAGAAGAGAGGTTGTTTGCTCTCTCAAGAGGTCTGACCCTTGTCAGATTTCTGGAAAGGATCGGTGCCGCTTGTTCATGTGTTCGGCGATCACTCGGAGATCGTCAGGACTCAACGAGTCAAGGTCGGCTGTCAAAAAATTCATGCGCTCGATCCCCTTTCCAGCGACCGCAAGATTAGATTCGAGAGGTATTCGCTAACAAACATGTTGTTTGACGCCGCCCTGGAACGAATGATGTTTTTGAGGCTTCTCGGAATCGAGAGATTCGAGTATTCAGTCTCTTTCATATTGCCATTATCTTGGCGACGAAACTGCGAAAAGTGTGTATTTCCCATCGACGATACGAAGAATTCTTCATTTGCCCGTGTGCAAAAACGAGCGTTCGAATTTGCCACGAGCATCAGTCCACGGAGTCGCCGGTAGAAGAGTCGAGCCGTGCGGATCACTGGGCCTGACTTACCGGCTCGGCAAGAGTCAACCATCTTTGCTCTGCGATTCTTTGCAGGTGGGTGGAGTGGGGCCGGTGGCTTCCACAGCCAGCGAATCCACCACTAGGTCAGCAATCGCCCTGTTGCGTGCAGCCAGTCCCTTGCGATAGAGACGCATCCTGGCTTTGATCTCTTCTGCATGCTCCTGGTAGTAGTTCCGCTGGTACTCGCAGAACTTGCCCTGGTCTGCGTAGTAGCGGTCGAGGTTGTACTCTCGCTTGCGTTCTTTTGTTTCCACATATCAAAGTATGCTCTGGGGAATGATCCGCCGAGAAAGCCTAAAGGTGGTAGAGCCAGAAAAAGCCCTGGCTAACATCCAGGGCTTGTCCGTCAGGTCGGATGTGCGGAACACCTTACGCTATCCAGCAGTTCTCTTCTCGGCTCGATGTTCCTTGAGCCACGACCGCATTATACGATCCCCCAGGCGTCCGAGTTGGCTGGCAAGTTTCTCGTCATACATCATGTTGAAGACATCAGCCACGAACTGATCCCACTCGTCGTCGGTGAAGGACGCTTCCAGTTCATCCATATCGTGCTGTCCGAACAGGAAGATGGCGATACCCTCCTCCTGCAGCGTGATCCTGGCTTTGGTGACTCTGTCGTCGGTCGAACGCCTGCGGTCGAGATTCGGGTTTCGTTTCTTCATACGCCTTCTCCGATTCTTGCGTATACCTGTTCGGAGGTCATATCGGGCTTGTCGGTGACCAGGATGAATGGACGACGCCCATACTGCTTGCGGAGTTCCTCGACCTTCTCCCTGATCTCCTCGTGTTCATCCTGGTTGTGGATGGTCAGCAGAGGCGGAAAGCCATAGCGGACGCGCAGGGCGTTGTACTTTGCCCTGTACGCTGATTCCTCAGTCCACTTGCCTCCACCATCCTGCATCCACGTCGTCCAGATGGCGTGCTGTTCGTCGTAGAACTTTTGTTCCTCTGCGGTCAGCGGAAGGCCGTCCTCTCCGTTGATGTACCTGTTGATCTCTTCTGGTGTCCTCATTCCTTTCCTCCTTTCTACCACGATCATCTTGTCTCTCCCTTCCTTCGCAACTCGAACTCGGCTTCCTCGGCTGTTGTTGCCAGATGACATTCATCAGGCACGATTGATCCAACGTTGGTACGCCACAGTCCACCGTCCTCGTCGTCGGCATATCGCTCTACGACCCCATCATTCCTGACGAGATACCAGTTTTCGATGAACTTGACCTTGTCCCTTGGATTCCAACGTGGACAGTCCTCAATCGCTACCTTGTAGAGTAGCGACTTCTTTGCCTCTACGATCTCGAACTGGATTTGTGGGTGCGTGGTTCGGAACCTCTTGAGTGGAACAAGTGCCGCCTTGTACTTGGCGAAGGTTGCATCCTTCCTCTGGAGGTCGTGAAAACTTGATGGATTATCACTGGGGTCGATCAAATCCATCACCTTGGCTGCGGCATTCGCCGGTTTAGGCCAGGAATGCCATCCATCCGAGTTTGCGTTGGATGCGTCTCGCAGGTTTGCCAGCGTTTGAGCGGCCGGTCCGAGAACCGGATGGTTCTTGTAGAACTTCATTGCCTGGTCGATTTCCCAGGCGTTCAGAAACTTGCTCATTTGCCCGTAATCCGCTTGTCGGTAATGGGGTATCCGAGTGAAGTTGCCAGGTCGTTGAAAAAGCCCTGGAACCGCACCAGGTTGGCTCGTGTCCGCTCACGCTCGGAGTCCGGTGCCTTTGACCATCCGCTGATTACAGCCCTGAAGAAACTGTTGGCGTTCTCCACGCTCTTGTTGAACTCGTCGAACTCGGTCTTGGTCGCCAGTTTCGTGTTCCCTTCCTTCATCCGCTCGTGCTTGCTTGGTGTCTTCTCGGATGCTGCCGTGCGTTTGCCGGTCCGGCCCACACCAGCGTGGATCACCAGGAGCACCTTCGACCTGGTAGGAAGGGACTTCTTTGCCCAGGTGTCGTTGATGACGGTTCGGATGTACTGCGGATTCAGGAAGATCGTCTTGGCGTCGTTGAGTTTCTTTCGCATCGTCTCGATACAGGTCGGATTCTTATCCGTGGCATACTGCCGTGCGATCTTGGAGATGCTGGTAAAGGTGTCATCTACCTTCCCACCTTTGCCGTTGTTCATACCCGACATCGACGGTGTGGCGGTCATCGGATCGACCAGTTCACCCAGCCGGTAGTAGACGAACAGGTGTTCTACCGCAGCGTCGAACGCCTCCTTGTAGCACTCCTCGATCTGGGCGTCTGCGGCACCGATGGTTTTCAGTGCCTTGAATTTGGTTCTCAACATCTCCGCCCTTGCCTCGGAAAGATGTTCCACTGCCACCGCCTCTTTGACGGTCTTGGCAGGCGGTCGCATCTGCCTCTTCATCACCGTGGTATTCATCACTCCTCCTTACCAATCACTGGTTACCATCGTTGAATAAAGGCGTGCCAACACGCATTATTAGGGCATGGTGACGATAAACGACGTGGCATCAGTGCTGGGGGTCACGGAACAAGCCGTCCGCAAGGTGTGTGCGAAAGAGCAGATACCGAAGACCGGCAGCCAATGGTTGCTAACACCAGCGCAGCTTCAGGTTTTGGTGCGGCATCTTCGGCTTCGGAAAGGGCGTCCGTCAAAAGCCAATCAACGCAACTACAAGGGGGAGGTCGCTCGCATCGTGGCGTTTGCCTCCAAACCAAGACCCGCACAGATCACTGAACAACCTGTGGACGATCTCAATGCCAAGGCACAACGGGTGGCGAACAACCTGGAGAACATCGCAATCAAGGTGGATCGCTTTTGGACGCAGCGTGACCGCATCAATCCCAAGACGCTGAAGGCGATCCGAAATACGGCGGTGTCACTGGCGAAGTTCATAACGGACAGGGAGGCGGCGGATCAGTCTTCGGGGTCAGGGTTGAAACCGAGTCGAGGGATGCGTTCGTAGTCTCACTGTCGGCGGAGAGTGCCGCTGGCAACTGCGAACTGGGCGTTGCTACGAATGCCAGCCCCGCCAAGCCGTCAGGGGGCAGTGCCGAGCGGTGCGGATCGCCAGGAGTGATTGGGCCGGTGTCTCCAGTTGTGTAGCCAGAATACCCATGACGCCCCTCAAGGGGGCTGCAGCCGAAAGACCTTCTGTACCTCAAAGTATGCGCCGGGGGCGAGTGGTCTTACGCTGAAGGGGGCTTTTCTGGGCAATATGAAAGGAACGCAGCCCCCTGGCGGCGGGCTGCGTCAAAGTAAAAGTACAAAAAGGTGCCCCAGGGATGACTCGAACATCTGACCTACGGTTTAGGAACAAATAGATACCTTCTTGTACCGACTTCCCTTGAGCCTCGCTCTTTCGCATCCGGCTCTCGCTTCCTCACTTCCCAGCCCGCTCGATCTGTGATACTGAAGCGCTCGTGTCTCCAGCACTGTCTCCAGGGATGATCAGCGAATGAGGTATCACCGACCCTACTCACTCTATGGTCGGCGGCTGCAGAACGGGCATCGGGTTTGGTATGTCCGCACATACGATGCTGACGGACGACGCACGGGAGGACGATCTACTGGACAGACCAGCAAAGCCCTTGCCCATCAGATCGTGATCCGGCTGATCCAGGAGGGACGCCTCGGTCAGCCCGCCACAGAGATTGCCTTCGAGGAATACTCCACCGACTGGTGGATCGCTGATCGCTGCCCCTATGTTCAGAGCCGATTGATGCGAGGCAGGGTGCTGACCCAAAAAGACATTGCGAACCAACGGGCATATCTCACCAACCACATCCTTCCGACCTTTGGCAAGTTGAAGTTGTCGGCGATCCGCCCCTCACACATCGAGCAGTGGCTTCGAGACCTGCGGCAGAGCGGCATGTCCGGCTCGGCGATCAACCATTGCCACAGCGTGATGAGAACGATGCTGACCGAAGCGAAACGGATGCAGTTGATCTCATCCAACCCGATCAGCGATGTGCGTCCGGTATCCTACGCAGCACCAACGAGAACGATCCTCACGCTTGAGGAAGCCAAAGCCCTTCTCGATGAGAACAAGGTCGGTGAGATGTGGGCAGATGAAATGACCTACACCGCTTCGCTCCTTGCTGCCACGACCGGTGTTCGCCAGGGGGAAGTCCTTGCGTTGCGGATCGAGGACATTCACGAGGGATACATCACAGTGGCTCACAGTTGGGACTCTCGGTATGAGGGGTTGAAGCCAACGAAGACCAAGAGGATCAGGGAGATACCGATCACGACAAAGACTGCTCGCTGGCTCACTCGAATCACTGCAGGTCGTTCGTGCGGCTTCGTCTTTTCAACTGATGGGGAGCGTCCCATCTATTACAAGGACATCACTCGCTCACTCTACACGGCACTGGAACGGATCGGCATCACGGAGGAGGAGCGACGAAGGCGGCAACTCAACTTCCATTCGCTGCGCCACTTCTTCAACAGCACGCTCCGAGGCAAGGTGCCTGATGCGATCCTTCGCCAACTGACTGGGCATTCGACAGAGGCGATGACCGAGCATTACAGCCATTTTCGCTTGGAGGACTTTCAGCCCATCGTTGCCATCGAGGAGAGTCTGGGCATTTAGAGCCGCTCATTGGTGTATTGTGTGGCGGGAAGGGAGGGGCAATGGCGACGGCAATCGACGGGGCGAAGACCGAAGAGACCACGATTCACAAGAATGTCTTGAGTTCTCTAAAAGGCGAGAAGATCACGATCAACGGGAAAGAATATGATTTCCTGATCGAGGAGCAAGGCAGTCGCCTGGATTTGCCTCGTGATCTCAATGCACCAGAAAAGGAACGAGGACAGCGAAACAAGAATCTCGTTTATGTTGATGCTGCTCTTTGTGATGGAAGCAAGCAACCAAGAATGTTCATCGAGATAGTCGATTCCAGTCCCAGAAGTCCCAATGGGATCGTTGGCTTGGTTATCAATCTGGATCGTGTTGCCAAGAAGGTCGATCGGACTCTCGATCTGCTCTTCATAGTCCTTGGAGAAATGTCCGCCTACTGCTGCTCTTGCTTTGACCACAGAAACAGGAAGGAACACGGGCACTGGATCACGCCGACGCCCAACTTTTTTCCCGAATCGTGGGAGGCGGCAAAGAGGGCTAACTCGCCTTGGAAGATTTTCCGTGAAGGGGTGGAGATGAACTATCGCAAGGCGTTGTTGGAGTACCCCATCGGTGATTACCTGAAAGGTGAGAAAGGGATTCGCCCGCCGTCTGTCTTGTTTGTAAATAGAACGAAGGTCAGAGACGAATGGGAGGCATACGAGCCTATTGTCCTCTCCAACATCAAGACACACATCAGCCAAAGGCTTGGGAACGCCGATCGAAACTCCGAGGCGATCTTTGATCGAATCGAAGAGTTGTTTCCCAAGTCGATCAGGGAACGGCTTGCCACCTGATAGAAGCAGACCTCATTCGAGAGCCATCTGAATTTGGAGAAAAAGGTCTGAAGTGATAGGATTATCGGTTATGACAATGGCAGTTGCCAACACGCAGACAGCGACGACCCTCAAGCACCTGGTTCCAATGGTGACAGAGACCACCGGCGGAGCCACGAACCCCGCTGCCGTCTATCTCTCTGGGTTGGCTCGGACGGGCAGACGGGCGAGCAATACAATGGATTTGCGTCAACCCGACTTTCGTGTTGTCGAGGAAAAAAGACCCATGCATTCCAAGTTGTGGAGTTGAATATGAAAAGCCACCTTATGGTAGCGATTCTGGCGGTGGTCAACCTATCACTCCTGGACGCCGAGCAAATCATCTCCAGCCCCCTTGTCGGTGATTGGGCTGTCGATATCAAGTCCATGTATGAAGAGGATGCGCTGCTGTGGGTCGACTCAGGGAAAGTCAAGATAACTGCAGACCAGATTATCACCACAGGCGGCTCGATCCACTACACGCTGGATAACAAGGACATCACAGGACGCCGTATTGTTTTTGACAAGGTTCCTTTCAAGTACGCCTCTCTGGAAGACCTCGGTTATCGTTACACGATCGGAACAAAATGGGATGATAGATTTTTCATCGAAACCTTCATCAACATCGACAAGTTCATCGCCATGTTCCCGTCTGACAAGCAAGCCGCTAAACGGAAATGGGTGAAGGAACATGGTGTCATTCATCCTGACGATCCAACAAACATGGTCGTCGCTATCATTCGCTTTCGCAGAACAACGGCGCCCGTTAGAAATAGCACGCCAAGAGTTTCTCGGATCAAGGCAAACATGGTGAAGAACATCGCTGCGTGAACATCGAAGGATGGGAGAAGTGATAGTATCAGCCTCGTCGAGCATCAAGCCCTTGCCAAGTACAGACAACCTTCTGGCAAGAACCGCATCCTCGATGGATACAAGATCGACAAGGGGAACTGACCACCAGACGTGGCTGGAGACACCAAAAGCGGTGTTTTCAGGAGAACTCTCATTGGACATTCTCCGCCCCTGATTGAAGAGTGGAGGGGCTTCAAGAAATTCGATGCCACTACCAACCCGTCGTGAGGAGCGTTGAGTGAACCCATTGACACTTGCTGGAAGCAGTCCGGCACACGACCTCTTCAAGTTCGTCCCGTTGACCTATGTCCAGACGATCCTGGCCGGAAGGTTGTATTTCAAGAGAGACGGCGATCTTATCCTCATGGCGAGAGATGATGGCGGGATTCGTAGGGTGAAGAACTTCCTCGCCACCTGCTTCTCAAACGAAGAGCGAGCGTTTCAGAACATGGAGATGTGGCGACAGGAC
>CAVQAA010000009.1:0-154895 GCA_963710335.1 uncultured Spirochaetota bacterium | reverse complement strand
GGACGTGCTTCTGTCCCGCCACGCGAATAGTAATTATTCGGTCGATAGGCTCTACCTCAAGAACCTGTACCTTGGTCTCCAAGCCCAGGTGCATCTCAGCGAGACGCGTAAGCAGGCTTGGTTCCCGGTCGCCTACCTCGACGACTTGCGCCGAGGATCCTGCTGGAAGGTCAGATAGACGCAATCTGTCGGGCTCTTTGATCGACCCGTCGTGGGCCGGTATAGGAGAACCATGCGGATCGCTTGCAGGATGACCAAGGTACTCATCAATAAGGCCCTCCAAGTATTCCGAGAGCACATGTTCCAGCTTCTCGGCTTCCTCGTGAACTCTGTCCCACGGGACACCAAGGGCCCGGTTCAGATATGTTTCCAGGAGTCGATGGTGTCGGATCACCTCCAAGGCAGCAGCCCTCCCCAACTTGGTCAGCCTCACGCCCTGATACGGTTCATAGCTCACCAGTTTTCGGCTGGCGAGCTTCTTGAGCATACTTGTCACAGTTGGGGCTGCATGGCCGATGCGATCGGCAAGCATGGAGGTAGTCACCTGATTGTGCTCCAATTGGAGGGCATATGTCTCTTTGAGATAATTCTCTTCAGTTGCGCTTCTCATTCGTAACTCCTAAGATATTATTTATACATACCTAAATTACTGACAAAAAACTGGAGCGACAGAAGAAGCCAATCCTTAGCCCTCGAGAGAACAAAGCATAGGTGCCCTCAAGCCGTCTCACCATGAGGGGCCAAGAATCGAGAGAACAATTGGGAGATCTCTTGAGCGCGGGCGCCTGTTCGAGCGTTGATTTCGCTGACCCGAGCGTCTATCAGGTGAAAGACGTTCTGCTTCCTGAACCCTTCTCAGGCAAATAGCCATCGGCATCAAAAATGGGTTATAAGGCTTGTCCGGGAGGTAGTCAAAAGACGGGGCTATGGGCAGTGTCAGAGGGAGCAATAACATCGGGGGCTTTGTTTCCTTTCCGAACATTGACGATGAGTAATGCCACCCTGGAATATCGCCAATACGCCCGAGACCGTCGGTCCTGTACTGGATGCAACCCTTATTGCAGTTGAACCGTTAAGTATCAGCACTTTCGTTCCCCGCGGGCGTTCCCTAACGTGTTGCCATGGAAGGACTGCCCTTCTCACCCGAGTCAAGACTTCGATTTCATCCTTTGTACGCATCCTGGCGCTACAAGTGAAGAATTGGCTCGCCCCTGAGAAAGTGCATAACTGCCCAGAAAAGCCATGGTGCACGCCAGTAGACCATTCCAACGATGAAGCCAAGCGGTATCAAGATTTCAACAAGACCCAAAATGATCTGTCCAAAAAGATAACCCCAGGTTGGTCCAGATTGGCGATTCTGATTCTGCGGCTTTCGCGATATTTTCTTACTGGGCGGATGCCAGATCATCCCTTCTGTGATTCGAACATCAGGGTTGAAGCGGCTCCAAGTCACTTTCTTGGCAATTTCAGTATGAGGCAAGAATTGCTCAATGCCATCAAGTGCGTCGGCATTCTTCCCAGTTGATAGAAGGTTTTTCATCTTTTCTTCACCCTTTGCCGAGAGTTTCATTTCTGAAACCTCCTAGCCTACGGGCCTACCTCGAAGCGATCCCCCGCAACCCAAGGACCACTCTTCCATTGACTTTTCGATTATAGCCTATTGCTTTATATTCATCAACTGCTTGCCGGCGACGGGTCCGGATGAGATCGAAATGAATACCACCAGCGAATGGAATACTCATATGCGAGTTTCCCCGGGTGATAAGCGATCTTCTGACTACCAGGCCCGCGAATGAGCAGTCGCTCGAAAGCCAAACTTGGGTCATTACAAAAAGATTGATCAACTCTGCTGACATGTCCTAACAAACGTCAAAGCAGGCTAGTTTTCGACGAGCGTTGGCAGTTTGATAGCAAAACTGCATCCGCTCCCCTCGTTATTCATTGCTATGAGACTTCCTCCATAGCGCTGAACGATCGCGTAGCTCACCGATAGGCCGAGGCCAAGGTTGCTCTGCCCGCTTTTTTTTGTCGAGAAGAAAGGTAAGAATATGTTTTTGATGTCCTCTTCTGCTAGTCCAGGACCCGTGTCGCTAACTACGATATTTGCTTTTTTCTGCCCGTCTTCCACCGTAGTGAAGGTACTAATATCTATAGATCCCCCGTCGGGCATCGCCTCAAAGCTGTTCTTGATGAGGTTGAGAATGACCTGTTTGAGCTCGTTTCGGTTCACACTGAGCTTGAGGGGCGCAGAAACAGGCTTGCATTCTACGCTAATTTTCTTGTACTCCGCGTTGTATCTGAGCAGCCCGATTGTCTCTGCGAGCACCTCATCGACATCGACGATCTCGAGTTCAGTCGATCGCTTGTCAGAGAAGCTTACGAGATTGCTTACAATGCCCGACATATTGGTGATCTCATTCTGGATTGTGTTTACAACAGATAGAAGTCGCTCATCGGAAAAATTGTAACGGATAAAAGCAAGATAGTTGTAGATAATTTCGAGTGGATTGTTGATCTCGTGAGCGACACCAGCGGCCAGAAGCCCTACGGAGGCGAGTTTCTCCGAAAGAATGAGTCGTTGCTGCATCCTCTCGAACTCAGTGATATCCTCAATGATGATGATGTTGCCGATGACAAAGCTGCCATCCATTATCGGCAATGTCTTGATGTTCGTAACCGTTGTGTAAGCATCGAAGACAAGCCTAAGGTGGTAGAAGGTCTTTTCCTCCTTAGATGCAAACGCATTCACGAGTAGGCGGAAAACGTCCAGGTTCCTCTCTTTGAAGAGCGCCTCTAGCGGGGTGTCGAAGTATTGGTCCACGAGGTTGAAGTATTGTTTGCAATAATCATTGACGAGCGTGATCTTCTGTTGTTGATCGGTGACGATCAAATTCACTGGCAAAAATTGAAGGATTGCTTCGTTATACTTCAGAAAAGTATGAAAGTCCCTATCATCACGGATCGGTTTGGCGCTTTTCGTCATCTGCGTGTAAGTCATTCTGAGAAGAGTCATCTTGTCGATATTTCGAACCTCGTCTGTCGCGAGTATCTTGCCGTTGCGCATGATGCTAACACGGTCTGCGACAGCGTAAATGTCTTCAATCTTGTGGGTGATGAGGAGAACTGACATCCCCTCAGCCTTTTTCTCTGATAAGATCGGGAGAATCTTCGAGTAATAGTCTGCTGATAGGTTGTCCAAGCCTTCGTCGATAATCAGCAGTCTGGTCTTGGTTTGGAGGCTTTTCATGATGTCAACAACAGTACGTTCTGAGAGGTTAAGTCCGCGGATCGGTGCACAAGGGTCGATTGCAATTCCGTGTCGGCGGAACAGCTCCGTAGCGCTCTGAATCATTTTAGATTGGCTCACCCAGAAACCACGATTGACGCTCTTGTTAGAATAGTAAAGGCTTTCTGCAACGCTGAAGTAGTCGTTAAGCAGAATCTGCTGGTGTACCAACTTGATGCCCATGCGAAGCGCGGTCATGTTTCTAAGTTGGAGGAATCGTTTTCCCTCGAAGATAATGTTGCCTCGCTTTGGCTGAAGCTCTCCCGAGATTATCATGGCTAAACTTGACTTACCGGCGCCATGTTCCCCTACGAGTGCATGTATCTCGCCATGACTGACCGAAAAGTTGATGTTTGATAGTGCGGGGACGATGCCGTATGAATAGAATACCTCGTGTATGGAAACGAATGTATTGTCAGCCATCCGGATCACCGATCCCGTAAAGAGCGATCTTTTTGTAGAGCGTGTTCCTGCTCATGTGAAGCAACTCGGCGGCTAGTTTCTTGTTGTTTGCCGCTTTCCGTAAAGTCTCTCGGATGACAGCTGCTTCAGCTTGCGACCGCGGGTCGAGTTCAGCAGGTGACGTGCCACCGGAGGGTTTCATGTCCATTCTAAGTATGGGCGGAAGGTCCTCAAACCCAAGAGTATCCCCTTGGCTGATGGCATATGAGTAGGCAACCGCATTCTCAAGTTCTCGCACATTTCCTGGCCACTGGTATTCTATGAAGCGGTGCATGACTTCTTCAGAAATGGTTTTTATGACTGTCTTTTTCTTGCGGTTGAGATCCTGGAGAAATCGCTCAGCGAGAACGGGTATCTCCTCGCGTCTCTCCCGAAGGGGAGGCACATACATCATCGCAGCGTTCAACCGAAACATGAGATCCTCTCTAAACTGTCCGTTTTCCATCATCTTTGTGAGGTTCTTGTTTGAGGCGGCGACGAAGCGAACGTCGATAGTGATGTTGCTTTTTCCCCCGATCCGTCGTAATTCGCCATTTTGGAGAACACGAAGTATTTTCGCTTGGATCAGAGCAGGCATGTCGCCAATCTCGTCAAGAAAAAGCGTACCGCCATCGGCACGTTCGAATATACCTGGGAAGGAGACGTCGGCGCCAGTATAGGAGCCTTTCTCGTGACCAAAGAGTTCATTATCCAGCAGGCTTTCGGGAAAAGCCGCGCAGTTTACTTTGAGGATCGTCTTCTGGTTACGAAGCGAGTTTGAATGAATGTAATCGGCGAGCATCTCCTTGCCCGTCCCATGCTCACCCAAAATCAAGAGGGGAAGGTTAGTCTGCGCGATGCGCCGCGCTCTCTCGAAAAGCTCGTGCATCCTGGGGGATGCAACCGTTGGTTCCGTGACAAGTTGGGGTGGCTCTGCTTCCTTGCCGCCATTTCCCCCCACTACTGCCCGCATGTGTAAAGCGTTCTCGATGATTCTTAGGAGCCTTTCGAAATCAAGTGGCTTTCGGACGAAATCGAAGGCTCCGATCTTCATTGACTCAACTGCGTTATCAACGGTTGCATACCCGGTGATCATAATAACTGGGATTGAAGGGTAATATTTTCTTATGTCGCGAAGGCACTCAATCCCATCTTGTCCGCCCTAATTTGATATCGAGCAGAACTACGTCGACTGTGGATGTATCAATGAGAGAGCGGGCGCCCATCATGTTTGACGCTGCCTGCGTTTCATATCCAAGAGGGATGAGGACTTGCGACAGACTTTCTTGAACTCTGGTATTGTCGTCGACTATTAGGATTTTACCGCGCATTTGTTCATTCCTTGAGCAGTGTTGGTCAGGAATGCGTATTTTTTGAACACGTGTATTATACATTCCAGCTTTGAACTCCGTCAAGGAGAATACTTTGAAGCTCATAAATCCTTTCGAGGGAAATGAATATAGGTCTTTCCCTTCGCGAGCTTTGATTTGGCACGCTGCGTGCTTAAGAAATAGGGGTGAGCGTGAACATTGGGTGAAATTCTTTTAGAGACACGGAAGATATCGAAGCACTTCCTGGGGGTTCGCGCTCTTGAAGACGTTCCGTTTGTTTTGAAATCTGGATCAATCCACGCAATCTGCGGAGAGAACGGGGCCGGGAAATCGACCCTTGTCAAGATCCTCATGGGAATCATTCAGCGGGACGGTGGCGAGATCTACTTGAGGGGGAAACCTGTCCGCTTTGCAATGCCACGGCAGGCCATATCTGCTGGGATTTCAATCATCGAACAGGAGCTTTCACCGGTCCCCGGCATGACCATTGCCGAGAACATCTTCCTAGGAAGGGAAGGACACGGGATTAATCCCTTTATCGATTACCGCCGTCTGAACAGAAAGGCAAAAGAATATCTCGACTTACTCGGCATAGATCTCGATCCAAAAACCAAGATGAAAACGCTGAAGGTAGCGCACATTCAACTGGTTGAGATCGCGAAAGCGCTCTCATACGACTTTGATGTCCTTATCATGGACGAGCCCACCTCTGCAATCGGTGAGAAAGAGGTGGATCAGCTGTTTGGAGTTCTGCGGAAATTAAAAGAGCGTGGCAAGGGGATCATCTATATCACTCATAGAATCAAGGAAATCTTCCAAATTGCTGATGAGGTCACCGTGCTTAGAGACGGCCAAGCGGTAGGCGGAGGACAGATCACGGATTTCAACCGAGATAAGCTCATTAGCCTCATGATCGGCAGGAAGCTGGAGACAGAGTTTGTGAAGGAGAATATCCCCCGAGAGGAACCGTTGCTGACCGTTTCGGGGTTCGGCAAAAGAGGGGAATTTCATGACATCGGCTTCACGGTGAGGCGAGGGGAGATACTCGGAATTTTCGGGCTCATGGGGTCTGGACGGACCGAGTTTTTCAATGCGCTTTTCGGGGTTACACGGCCGGACCATGGCCACGTAAACTTCAACGGGAAACCCATCCGGGTACGAAAGCCTGCGCAATCGCTGCGGCTTGGAATTGCGTACGTCACCGAAGATCGCAAGGAGAGTGGACTAGTCCTACAGAGCTCGGTCAGCCACAATATTAGTCTCGCTTCGTTGAAGCGTTTTTCCATTTTCAGTTTCATCCGCGAGAAACTAGAGTTGAGCAAAGTTAAGAACATGATCAATTCGCTGGATATCCGAACGCCAAGCCCCAAGCAACTTGCGAAGCGCCTCTCCGGCGGGAACCAGCAGAAGGTCGTCTTGGGAAGATGGATGCTGACGGAGCCTATCCTCCTTCTCCTAGATGAGCCCACTCGCGGCATCGACGTAGGCGCAAAACGGGAAATCTATCGCTTCATTTCCGATTTCGCAGCCAAGGGGAACGCCGTTGTTATGATCTCCTCTGAGCTTCCGGAGATAATCGGTATGAGCGATCGCATCGCTGTCTTTAGAGATGGGCGAATTTCGGAGATTGTCGATCGGACGCAGCTATCCCAAGAACGTCTAATGCAACTCGCAACTTGAAGGGGGTACGAACTCATGCCCGTTATTGTGGATAAATACGAAACGCAAAAGAGACCGGCAGGGAAGTTGCGATCCGTTTTGAGCGACTACGGCATAATGTTCGTGTTTTTCGCCTTTTGCGCAATACTTGCCATCGCAAGCCCTAATTTTCTAAGGCCGAAGAACCTTGTCAACGTTCTTCGCCAGACTTCAATCAATGGCCTACTCTCGATAGGTATGACTTTCGTGATTCTCACCGGCGGAATTGACTTGTCTGTCGGCTCTGTACTGGCCTTCGGCGGTGTCGTGGGGGCTAGCCTCGTCTCAAGCGCCTTCCGGGGGGGAGTCGTGCACCCCGTCTGGATGGCGATTGTAGTCACCATGGTTGTATGCGGCTTTCTCGGGTCCTTCACAGGATTGATCATCGCGCGGTGGAGAATCCCTCCTTTCGTCGCCTCACTCGGTATGCTCAGCATCGCGCGTGGCCTCACTTTTATCTATACCGATGGCATGCCCATCCCGGACATCGACCCTAGATTCCTTTTCATAGGGCAGGGCGAGATTTTTGGATTTATTCCTTTTCCTGTCGCCATCTTTGCCGTCGTCTTCGCGATAGCCTGGGTCACCCTCTACAAGACCAGGTTCGGGCGATATGTCTACGCGGTGGGCGGAAATGAAAAAAGCGCTAAGGTATCAGGCATAAACACTCGCCTAATAATTTTCAGCGCCTATGTTATTACTGCCATCCTTTCCGGAATTGGTGGTCTAATTCTTACGGCACGCACCACTGCGGGGTTATCTCAGGCTGGTACGGGATATGAATTGGACGCAATCGCGGCCGTGGTCATTGGCGGAACAAGCCTATCAGGAGGGCAGGGAGACCTGGTCGGCACTCTCTTTGGAGCTCTCATCATCGGGATTATCAACAACGGTCTCGATCTTCTTGGCGTCTCGTCGTATTTCCAGCAGGTCATCAAAGGCGCGATCATCATTGGGGCCGTTTTCCTTGATTCCATCCGCAAGGGGAATGAATAGTAAGCATAATGTAACATCAGCGCCAGCGGCAGAAAGGAGGAGGCAGATTGTTGAGGGAAGCGGCCGTGAAGCCGCAAGTCTGGAACAAATGCGATTGGATCCGCATGGATCCGCATGGAATCCGAAGAATCCACGCAAAGAGGAGGGACTTTCCATGAAACGAATTTTCGCAGTCTTAATCGCACTGACTCTACTGACTGGCGTGAGCTTCGCCCAAGCCAAGCAATACAAGATCGGAGCCGCGGTGTACGGCATGAAGGCTGAATACATGAGGCTGTGGGTTACCGCTCTTCAGCGCCACCCAGACGTGGTAAGCGGGCTTGTAAAGATCACGGTCTTCGATGGCCAGTACGACGCATCCGTTCAGCAGAGCCAGTTCGAGACGATGGTCACAGGGGGCTATGACGCTATCCTCTTCGTGCCCATCGACATTCAGGCGGGAGCAGCGGCGGTGGAAACTGCAGCAAAGGCGCATATCCCCGTCGTAGGCTCAAATACTCGCGTGAACAGTGACTTGCTTGCCTCGTACATCGGTTCTGACGACGTCGTCGGAGGGTACATGGAGGCGGAATCTGTCGTCAAGCGCATGGGCGGCAAGGGAAACGTCGTCATCCCTGAGGGACCGATTGGGCAGTCCGCCCAGATCGAGAGGCGCAAAGGAAACCTTCAGCTGCTGGCGAAGTACCCGAACGTTAAGGTTCTCGCGATGAAAACGGCTAACTGGTCGCGTGATGAAGCTTTGAAGCTGATGGAAGACTGGCTCAACGCCTATCCTGGACAGATCAATGGGATCATTGGGCAGAACGACGAGATGGCGCTGGGCGCAATCCAGGCCGTCAAACAGGCAGGTCTCGATATGAAGGATTTCCCGACCGCGGGCATTGATGGTGTTACGGATGCAATGCAAGCAGTCAAGAACCATGAAATGGTGTCTATCCTTCAGGACGCTACGGGTCAGGCACAGGGGGCCCTTGATCTCGCCCTCCGGGTGCTCATCGGAGAGAGTTACAAGCCCAAGGCGGAGTTCTGGAAGAAGGTTGATTGGGGAAAGAATATTCAGAAGGTCTACAACGTTCCCTGGGTTCCTATCACACTTGAAAACGTTGATCAGTTGCTCACTGAGCGGAAGGCACTCACGGCCCGCTGAAGCAAGAGATAGGAAGGGCGCGGTCCAGAAATGGCCGCGCCCACTCTATCAGGCGAGTGCGGGGAAGAGGCGGAATGTCATGGACTACAGAAACTATGACAGAAACTTTTCCCTAAAGGGAAAGGTTGCGATGATAACAGGTGGCGCAAAGGGAATCGGTAGTGCGATTGCCTCGATCTACGAGGAAAAGGGTGCTGACCTCGCGCTCATAGACATCAGTCCCGAGCTTGATAGCACTGTCAAATCTCTTCCATGAAAGGCGGCCGCGTTCTTGGACTCAAGGTCGACTGCGTCTAAAGATCTGAGCTTGCCAGCGCGGTCGAAAGGACTATCAAGGAGTTCGGGAAGATTGACATCCTCGTGAACAATGCCGGTGTCGTGTTTCTCGACGAGGCGGAGAACCTCTCGGAGGAGCAGTGGGACATGACGATGGATGTGAATCTCAAAGCGCCATTTCTCCTGTCCCAAATTGTGGCAAAAGTCATGATGAAGCAAAATCATGGGCGAATCATCAATATCGCCAGCCAGGCGGGCATGGTTTCGCTTGACCGCCATGTTGCATACACGGCAAGCAAAGCCGCACTTATTGGCATGACGAAAGTTCTCGCTTGCGAGTGGGCGAGTACGGCATCCGTGTGAACGCTATTTCACCCACCGTAATCCTCACTGAACTCGGAGAGAAGGCTTGGGCCGGTGAGGTGGGAGAGGCCATGAAGAAGAAGATACCCGTTCGCCGCTTTGGGTACCCCGAAGAGGTCGCCGCATGTGCGGTGTTCCTTGCTGCGGATGCCTCGGATCTTATTACAGGCGCAAACTTGGTGATCGATGGCGGTTACACCGTCTCAATAGGTAGATCAGAGGTAAGAGGCTTGAAAATTGCGATCGGCTGCGATGATGCAGCACTTGCCTTGAAAGAAACCCTCAAGAAGGAAATTGCTGTCCTTGGCCATGAAGCAGTGGATTTCGGTGTCTACGACGAAAAGCCATCGCTCTATCCAGACATTGCGGTAAAGGTGGCTCGATCAGTCGCCGCGGGGAACGAGGAACGTGGTGTATTGCTCTGCGGAACGGGCATTGGCATGTCTATCATGGCGAACAAGGTGAGAGGGATACGGGCGGCGCTCTGTCATGATTACCTATTCGGCCGAGCGCGCCATCAAGAGCAACAACGCTCAAATTGTAACCATGGGTGCCAGAGTTATCGGGCCGGAGTTGGCAAAGGTAATCCTACGAGTCTTTCTTGAGTCAGTCTTCAAGGATGGCCCCTCTACTCCGAAGGTGGAAAGGATCATTGAGTACGAGCGAGAGTTCAATAAGCGGGATGAAAAGGGGTAGGCTATGCAGAGGATTCTAAATGACCACACGATGGTCGTGGATGACATGATAAAGGGCTTTGTAAAAGCTCATCCGCAACGAGTGTCGCCAACGACAAATCCCCGAGTCCTGAAGTACGCCGCAGCCCCACTAAAGGGGAAAGTCGGCATCGTCACGGGCGGCGGTTCAGGGCATAAGCCTGCATTTATTGGCTACATTGGGAAGAATATGATTGACGCCGCAGCGGTGGGGGAAATATTCTCGTCCCCCACCCCGAACGCTTTCCTTGATGCGTTCAAGGCCGCGGATGGAGGCAAAGGCGTAGCCTGTCTATACGGCAATTATGCTGGCGATAACATGAACGTGAAGATGGCCATCCAGGAAGCCACGGATCAACGGCTGACAGTTAAGACGGTCGTCGCGAATGACGATGTCCCCTCTGCCTCGAAGAATGAATCTCAAAAGCGGCGCGGAGTCGCCGGTGAGATCTTCATGTGGAAGGTTGGCGGCGCCAAGGCATCGCTCGGTGGCAGTTTAGATGAGGTAATCGCTGCGGCCCAGAAGGCGGTCAATAATACCAGGAGCATCGGTATTGGTCTTGCCCCGTGCACTATTCCTGCTGTGGGGAAGCCAAACTTCCAGATCGAGTCGGGGAAGATGGAGTTGGGAATAGGCCACCACGGCGAACCTGGAGTCAAAGTGTCGGACCTGAGATCGGCGAAAGACATGGCGGCGATGTGTCTCGATATTATCCTCCCTGACCTCCCATTCTCCCGGGGAGACGAAGTTGCCGTGTTGGTGTCGGGGCTTGGTGCTACCCCCGTCATGGAACTCTACATTTTCTACTCTGAGGTCGAAGGTGTTCTCCAGAGAGAAGGGATTCGGGTAAACCGTCCTTATGTAGGGAATTTTTTCACCTCTCTCGATATGATGGGGGTTACTCTGAGTCTTATGAAATTGGACGATGAGCTAAAAACCCTGATCGACTTGCAGTGCGATTCGATGGGGCTCACTCAGTGCGGAGATTAAGACATGCAAAGTTTCGAAAATGAGAGCGGCGGGCGAATCGTGACTGACTTGGTGAGTACCATTTCTGAGAACTTCAAGTATTTGAGCGAAGTGGACGGCGCAATCGGCGACGGTGACCATGGCGTCAACATGAACAAGGGATTCGACCGCTTCGCGAAAATTGCTCTCGGGAAGAGCATGAGCTTTAGTCAAGCATTTACCCAACTGGGGACAACCCTTCTTACCGAGGTTGGCGGATCGATGGGTCCTCTCTACGGTGGCTTTTTCAAGTCTATGGGCAAGGTAACTGTCGAATACGATCAAATAGATTCCGAATGTTTTCTGAAGATGCTCCGAGCCGGAGTGGAGTCTATCGCTTCAGTTGGTGGAGCGAAGGTTGGTGACAAGACGATCCTTGACGCCTTGATCCCTGCCGTGGAAGCCTTCGAAGGATCAATAGCATGCGGTCGTACATTCAAAGAAGCCCTTGAGGATATGTCAAAAGCTGCTGAACGGGGAATGGTGGCAACAAGAGAGATGGTAGCGAAGGTCGGCCGGGCAAGCAGACTCGGTGAGCGCTCTCGAGGAGTCCAAGATGCCGGAGCTACCTCCTGCTATCTAATTCTTCATTCGATCAGTCAAAGCATTCGGGAACTTCTTTGAGAGAGCAATAGCGGTCAGCCATGACACAGACTCCCTTTACCTCGGGCTCAAACGCTTTCAGAATCTTCTCTTTGGCGTGCAGTTCATCTCACCGACCAGGGAGGAATACGGAATGTACTTGGCCCCACGTTTGCTGCGCTACGGTCAAGGGACCTCTCCGACAGGTGGATCCGACCTTACCTTTTCCAACGCGCTGAGTTTGGCCGGGACGTTCTCGGACTTGAGTTGAGCAATCCTGAGTTCCAACTCGTCGACGAGCGCTGGCCTCCTAGGAAGCAAGCGGCGGCCTCATGAAGGTCCTCACTACGCAGAACATCGACAACCTGCACCACAAAACAGGCAGTACGGGCATCTTGGTTTCCGGAGCGCCCGGCAATTCCTGAGGCTTTGCCGCTCCGTACTCCCTTCGAGCAGCTTGCACGCTCTCCGACGCCTACTTCTGCCAAGCCTACCCCTTCAATCTTCTTTCTCTTTAGGCCACGCAACTCATTCCATGATGTCTGAGTATCGCCGGCGATACTGAAGCTTACTGCCGTGGGGTGGGAATATGCCAACCAACGACTGGATCTACAGGCGCATTTCGGGGATTGCTCGTATTCGGCGTCATGACCCCGAAGACAAGGGATGATTGGTAGGACAAGGGATGATTGGTAGGACAAGATAAAGGCTGTTTACGATTCCTCGTAATTCTTATTGGCATAGATAATTAGGGTGTAAACACGCGGATTTATGTAAACAATTTCTCTCCAATTCCTTATCCCTTAATGACTTGGTTGTAAACATATCGTCGTTAGTGCCTTTCAATACCAAGGTTGAGCCCTGAATGAGAATAGGCGTTAAAAAGTATCGCCGGCGATACTCGATGCATAGGGTGCATTGCTATGTCCTCTATTTCCTGATTATCTTGATGCGGCCCTCGGCGGATTTTCATGACGCCACGTTGACCGCCGCGATAGCCCTCTAATAAGGCACCCGGCTAAGACTCTTTTGGGTCCGCCTGCTCATCCTTTTTTCGCATTTCTCGAGGGATCCCCCCGAAGCGCAAAACCGTTTCGAAGAACATCGCCAGGGTCGCAGCGAGTGAACTTCCCGCGGAACCCGGCCCGGGCCGGAGGTCGAAACGAAGGGCAGCCCCGAGGAGCTCATAATCGCGTGGCTAACGCTGCTCTCATGCTCGACTCGAAGCTCGGTGTGGTCTACTCCTGGCCCAATCATGTCCGATGGGCTGCATACCTCCGTAACAGACTGCACCCAGGCGGTCGGCACCGCTGCCGTGCCGCGACTCATCCGGTGGCGTGGTGGCTGCTTCGCGCTCGTCCTCGGCGTTTGTGGTATCACCGTCTGCACGGCGATGCTCGTCGTGACGCGGACGACTGAGGTCGCGGCGGTCGTCATAATGATCGCGCTTGGCTTGAGCGTGGGCGTCACTATTGTGCCCCAGCAGCATCGTTTGTTCGCGCTTGTTCCTACAGCGGCCCCTGTCGCAGTGGGTCTCAACGCATCAGGCATCTACGTTGGGAGCGCGTTCGGCGCAGCGCTCGGCGGCGGCGTCCTGGCACTTGCCGGGGTAGCGGCTGTCCGCTCCCGCCTGCTGCTGTGATTGTCGGTCTGCTCGCGATCACGACCGCCAGCGCCGTTCGCCCAGAGCGCCGCGTCGAACACGCCATCCCACAGCCGTCAGGAGACAACGAAGTCTGACGCTTACCGACCAGTTCAGGGCAAGCACTGATTCGACAAGGCCGTTTGCAGTTTTCCGAGGCCGAAATGGAGTAGAGATAAAGGAACGAAACTCATGACTATATATTGACCGATGTGATTTTGGGCTGTATACTTTCTTCGGGTATTGTTATGCAGCCGGTGAGGACACTGGAGCGGTTTATTCGGTCGATACGGTCTCCTGAGCATTATCTTTTCTCGGTCGCAGACCTCGGATCGCTGTTACCGGATCTTGATCGACCCGCCCTCAAGATGGTGCTCTTGCGAGCTGTAGATACCGGGGTTCTCGCGCGAGCGTGTCGCGGAATATACCTGCTCGCGGACACCCCACGAACTGGGTATGAGTTGTATCACATCGCAGCGAAGCTCCGGGCAGGCTACTTCAACTACATATCTCAGGAAACCGTGCTCAGCGAACTAGGGATCATCTCCCAGGCTCCAATTCAGTACATCACCCTCATGTCATCCGGCGCCAGCGGTATTGTTGACTGCGGTGAGTTCGGAAGGGTTGAGTTCACTCATTCGAAAAAGAGGTTTGAAGAGCTGGCTGACAGACTGTCTTACGACGATAGGTGCAGGCTGCTCCGAGCGGACGCTTCGCTAGCGTTTGAGGACCTCCGTGCGGCTCGAAGGAATCTGCATCTCGTCGACGAAGGAGCGTTGCGTGAACACCTTGTTTGACGATCATGTACAGCGAGCTCTCCAAGGCGCAAAAGACCTGCAACGATCGCTGCTGCCAGCGATCGAAAAAGAGATTCTCCACCATGACATCATCCGTGAGCTCCATGAGCACGGGTATTTGTCGGGCTTGATTCTCTTCGGTGGGACGAATCTCCGCCTCTGCCATGGCTCAAATAGACTGAGTGAAGATCTCGACTTCAAGGGCGGACCAAGTTTTAATCCTGCCCAAATGAGTGGTATGGCATCGGTTATGACCAAGGCCTTTCGCCAGAAATACGGGCTTGTCGCAAGTGTGGAGGACCCGCGACCCAAGGAAAGCAACACGAAGACCTGGACGATACGGATAATTACACGACCCAGATCGAAAGACGAAAAACAGCAGCGCATCAATCTTGATGTCTGTACGCTGATGGCTTATGAATATGCTCCAGCAGTCATTGCCAACCACTATGCGATAGATCTCGGCACTTCTGGGCTCGTGGTACGCTCGCAATCGACGCGGGAATCGTTCACTGACAAGGTCTTGGCAATTGCGTTGAGAAATCGACTACAGCCTCGCGATCTCTGGGATCTTGCATGGCTGCACCAGAAACCGGCCAATCGAGTCCCTACCCGGGTGGCGGAAAAGCTGCAGGAGCACCGTGTCACGATGCGGGAGTTTCCGCGGCGACTGGCTGACCGCATAGTGGACATGAAATCGGAAGAGTGCCGTACCACCTTTGTGAATGAACTCACTCGGTTCTTGCCAACAGGATACGTCAAGACTGCCAAAGATCCGACATTCTGGGAATATCTTGTCGCCACACTGAAAGAAGTAGCAGAGGATTTTGGAAAGGATCTGACCCGTGACCGGCACAGGCGTGGCTGGGAGATGTGAGAAATCCTAAAGGCCAATCCGACTTGAGGCGCTGCATGTTCGGTGACGATGAAAACGGGCGGCTCATGGAGCGGATGCTCCGAAACGCGCGCGTTGGTGCAGGACAGTTGACCTGCAAACTGGCTCCCCTCTTGAGGAGGAGTTCACCCGGAGAAAATGAGATGATTACTGAGAAGAACTCGTTCTATCCTATTTTTCCTAGACCTACTTCGAATTACCCTGATACGCCAACTCTTTTTCAGCAGTAGACTTAGGTACACGGGGGCATTTCCGTGGTGAATATCGATCGGACCTAAAATCCCTGACAACCTAGTGAAGTATCGCCGGCGATACTTCCAACAGGGAGCCAATCCTTCGCGCCCATTCGACGATTCGGGACACTTTGCTCGATTTGACTGAAAACCTTCAATACAATTCGATGTCTCTGCGCCTTTTTTTCCCACTTCTCGCTTCCCGCGCTACTTCCTCGAAGGTCTCCATGCATTGCTTTCTTACGGCAGGATCGTAGCTTTCGATCACTTCTTTCGAGAACTTCGCCAGGTTGTTCTTCATCAGGGCTTGGACATCCGCAAGATCCTTGGCGGCAGTCGCTGGGCCATGCTCACGCAACTTGTCAAGATAGACCGCGGTTTTCAGCTGAACCAAGTCGTGCAACCCTATGAAAGTTGCTCCAAAGGAGGCGTCGAACTCTCCAACCTTGCGCGGATCAGGCATAGGAATGACCATTCCCCAATCTTCATCGGCGAAGAGTATGTCAATTCGAACTCCTGTCTTCTTGTCCCGGCAGATGTCAACGCCCTCACTTACGATTTCCCCCTCGAGGGGCAGAGCCTTCACCCAATCCTTTCTGAAGGTAAGCACGTCCACATCGATGGTTGTGCGCGCATGGCCGTTACGAATAACCGCCATGCCCCCAATGACACAGTAGGGAAGCTCAAGCGCGCTACACAAAGCGTGGATTCGTCGGACCACCTCCATCATCGGAGAGTCAGGTGTCATGTCGCCGTTAAGCTTGAGTATCCTGGCTGCCGTCAATTCCACGGGCTCCCACTCTTCCCTTGCGTTGAATTATACCATGGAACTCTTGTAAGGCAAATCGTTTTGGATCCTTGCCAGCAGATCTGCATAGGGAAACGTCAATTATTTCAGTTTGCTTGCTATTGCCTTACTCTGTGTTCTCCTTGATGCATGAGAAACTTTTCATTCAAAACGCAACTTTTTTGGACCCACCCAACCGGTGGTTCGCCGCCTAAGAATCGACTCTGCCTGGAGTCTCTCCAGGTTGCTTTTGCAATCTCAGAAGTTTCGAAAGCAAAGACGCAGCAAGGGATCGACTTGCGCTACTGGCTCGGTTGATCCAAGGCAGCTTTGTATTTTGATGACTTGGCTGTAAGCACTTCACCCCCCCACTACCAACAAGTTGGGCTCAGAATCAGAGTATCGCCGGCGATACTCAAGGCCTGGAACTGTCGCCTTCAAGGCAAATCGGGAGTTTGTGCGTCTTTTGCGATCGCTTCGTGCCAAGACTGTCTCCATATAGAAACGGAGCTGATTGTCATGTATACAACTCGCTTGATATTTCTTATCAATGTTGTATAATATGACATGGAGATTTAGGAATTGAGCATTATTGATTCAATCTTACGCGATGAGCTCTCGCGGCTAGAAGCTCTCCAGCGGAAATATGAAGAGCAACGAAGATCCTTGCCCAAGGGCTCTCTGTCAGCAAAGAGAAGAGCAAACAGAACCTACTTGTATCGGGCTCTTGTCCAGAGCTACGTTGGCCGCGAAGACGACCCCAAGGTAAAGGAATTGCTTCAACTCGTGCAAAAGCGTCAAAAGTATGATAGAGACTTGAGCGCTATTAGCAGCGACATAAGAAGAATACGAAAGATGTTGAATGTCAGATGATATTGAGATATTCGTAAAATTGCTCCGGGCGCTGGACACTGCAGGCCTGCTCCCCGGATTGATAGTCGTCGGCGGTTGGTCTCAGATTGTCTATCGAAAGTATTTCCAAAATCCGCCAGAGTTGTCGCCTCTACGGACGGCAGATTTAGATATTCTGATTCCACGGCCTCCTCGCTTCTCACGTCCTCAGCAAGTCGGCAAGGTTCTTATGGAACTCGGCTATGAGGAGGAGTTAGCCGGCGATGGAAGTACTCACTACGTTTCCAAAGACCTAAACGTCGAGTTTCTAATATCGGAGATCAGCCGTGGAAGCGACAAACCCTTTCGGGTTGAAGCCCTTGGAATTAATGCTCAGCAACTTCGACTCCTGGACATGCTGCAAGCGCATACAATAAGAGTTCCGTTTGAAGGCTTGGCGATCCGTGTTCCCGACCCAGTAGTTTTTGCTTTCTCCGGGTAGACCTGGGCAGTTACCCGCCCAGGCCCCCCACAGACCCGCACGTGCGCGATTAACGCATGCGGTTCCTCAAGTCATAGATTCGCTGAGTAGACAGAGTGCATGATCCTCGCAGGCGGTAGAGGATATCGCTGCATGAGAAGGATGAACTTCTCCCACGATATGCCTCCACTCCTTGACCTCCTGCTGAGCCATTTCCGCCATACCCGAATCACCTGATGTCGAAAGTTCGCAAGAAGTCGAGAGTTTCCGGTGATTCCGTAGTAAGCGTAGTGGCCCATCAGTTTCCGCGTGAGCTGGGCGTGTTGCTCGCTGATCGGCAGATGTCGATTCCTCTGCACCATTCCGATACTTTCTTGAGTGCTCTGGCGAAGCGGCCCTTCTCGGTGTTCCGCTTGATGACCCAGTTCCCTTTGCGAGACTTCCCCCAGTAGTGCGTGAACCCAAGGAAACTGAATGTCTCCCGTTTCGCTCGGTTGTGATCCTTGGGTGGTTCGCTCTCAGGTCTTACGAACCTCACCATCCGCGTTTTCTCGGGGTGAATCGTAAGTCCGTATTTCGCGAATCTCTTCGGTAGCACTTCCATCACCCTTCGGGCGTCCTCCTCATTCTCAAAACCCAAGATCCCGTCATCAGCGTAACGAATGAGGAATCCTTTTCCCTTCAGGCGTGGCTTCACCACCTCTTCGAACCACTTGTCCAGCACTTCATGGAGGTAGATGTTGCTCAGCAGCGGCGAAATCACTCCCCCTTGGGGAGTCCCTTTCTCAGGATAACTGGTCTCGCCCTTCTCCCATACTCCCGCGTTCAGCCATTTCCCGATGAGTCTCAGGATCACTCCGTCACTCACCCGTCTTTTGAGAATCTCCCTGATGTGAGCATGATCCATGGTGTCGAAAAACTTTCGAATGTCCAAATCAATTACCCATCCCCCGCCTGTCCCCATCGCCTGCTCCCACAAAGCTTGCAGCGCATCGTGAGCAGAGCGCCCTGGTCGAAACCCGTAGGAGCAGTTCAGAAACTCCTGCTCGTACAGCGGTTCCAGCACCATCGCCACCGCCCTTTGGAGCACCTTGTCCTCAAAGGTCGGTATGCCGATCGGGCGCGTCTCCTTCCCCGATGTTCCCTTGGGTATGTGCACCCGCCGCACAGGCGGCGCTCGGTAGTTGCCAGACTTGGCCTGCTCCAGAAGTGACCTCAAGTTCGGTCCCAGATTCTTCTGGTAGTCCTCAGCCGTCTGCTCATCTATCCCGACAGCACCATCCTTGCGCGTTCTCAAGTACGCCTCGTGGAGCCACCTTAGATCGATGTGGTAGGCAAGAGATGTGAAGCTCACCTCTGGATGTATCCTCGCAAGCTCCGCTATCCGTTGCTGTTTCGTTGACACGTCCTCGGATTCCATCGCATCCTCCGTGTTTCCCACCAACAGTTCTACAACTCGACGCCCCCCTTCCCTCCACAGGGTCCGCTGGGCACGTTCCCCTGCTTCTTCGGTACTACTAGGGCGCTAAGACTTCTTGCATCCCATCTCGCCTCGTTTCGTTTCCTTCACTCAGCGATACCGCTTCCCGCGCTGTTGGTTTCGTGTCGTGCCTCGCCGCACCTCCTGTAGCGTCTCAACGCTGGAGCTACAGGCCTGGGGTTATTGTTCCGTTATCCCCTACCGGTTTCTCAGGACGCGGAGAGTGCAAGATCTCCCAGGTTCCTGGGTAATCCTTGTTTGCATCTGCCCTGCTCTCGGACCCCGGTGAGACCGATCTCTACCAGGTCCTTGCGGTAGGACGGTGCTGCTCCCGTTGTTGTGACGACGAAAGCTCTCACGATGATCAAATATCGAGGCTCAATCACACGGCTTTTGCAATCGCTGTCTACGCTTCGCGGTCTGGGTCACCCCAGCACCCCGCAAGACTCGCTTCTGGCTGATGACCAGTCTTTGCCAGGCAGGATTGGTTACCTGCAGGATCACGATCGAAAGGTTTCAGTTCTACTCATCCCCCTTTCCCAGGCTTACCTGGCGCGACATAAACTTTTGGTCAGCAGAAGACGCATCATCAAAAAGAAAGCCGAAAAGGACCTCCTAACCGGGCGGGAGCCGTTGTCCTTTCTCAGTGCCGACGGTGAAAGGTCCTCCACGACCACCGACCGACCTGCGACACGCCTTCGTCGATGCGAACGCCGCTAAGGGCCTACGGTGGCTTCAGCGGAGGCTGGGACACTCGGCAATCGCGATCACGGAAAAGTATCTGAGAAACACCCTGGCTCTGGATACAGAGAAGTTATGAAAGAGACTTCTCGCACCGAGTGTGTGCGGTATGCTTGCATCCTATCCCTTGCCCCACCAGTAAAGTTCCTCAGGAGCCTTCTCAAGGACTTCAAGTCTTAAGCGTTGCTTGCCACCAAGTGAAAAGACACAGATCGCTTCGTCACATTCTATCTTCTCAACAGTCATCGGCGATCCGCCGCCCTTGAATCGCACGACGTCTCCCACCGCAATTTGCTCTTCCATGATTTTTATCCGTACCTTACCCCGAAATCGCCAAGAGAGTGCTCATCTAAAGCTCATCACGGGCGGTGGCTGTCCAGAACCTCCCGAACTTTCTTGCCCAGCACGTTCTCGGAAAAAGGCTTGGGGAGAAACGCGTTTCCCTCCGCCAGCACCCCATCGCGGAACGTCCTCTCGTCGGTATATCCCGAAATGAAAAGCACGCGGAGATCCGGCGAGCGTTCCTGCAGCCGACGGGCAAGCTCCGTGCCCTTCATACCGGGAAGCACCATGTCAGTGATGAGCAGATCCACCCCCCGACTATCTGCGAACACCGGAAGCGAGAGAGCCTCACTAGGAGTGAGAGCGCCAATTACCGTGTATCCAAAGCCTTCCAGCATGCGGGTCGTCAACTGTAGAACGCTAGGCTCATCCTCGACGAGGAGAATTCTCTCCGTTCCACCGTTCGGCCTACGCTCGATGGGGGGAGCCTCCCGAGAAGTATCCTCGGTGTCCACCTGCGGGAGGAAAATAGTGAATGACGTGCCCCGTCCCGGCTGGGAATCCACAAAGACGTAGCCTCCGCTCTGTTTGACAATCCCGTAGACAGTGGACAGCCCCAGTCCCGTTCCTTTTCCGAGTTCCTTAGTGGTGAAGAAGGGCTCGAAAATATGTGCCTTCACCGTTTCGTCCATGCCGACGCCGTTATCGCTCACCGTCACGATGACATAAGGACCTGGCGGTATGTCGACGCGTCCGGGCCCGAGGGGCTCGCCGGATGCGGCATTTCGCGTCTCCAGAACGAGTCTCCCGCCAACAGACATCGCATCACGCGCGTTCACCGCAAGATTGAGGATGACCTGTTCGATCTGCCCCGGATCAGCTCTTACGCTGCCCAGCCCGGCGCCAAGGCGCAGCTCCAACTTGATGTCCTCACCAATCAGACGTCGCAGCATCTTCGAAAGATTCTCCACCAGGCCATTTAAATCGATAACCTTCGGCTGCAGCATCTGCTTGCGGCTGAATGCAAGAAGCTGCTGTGTCAGCGCCGCCGCTCTCAAACCTGCCTTCTGAATTTCGTCCGCGATTTCTGCGATCATGCCGCGCGCCAAATCCTTCGCCTTGATCAGTTCCACATTTCCCAGGATGGCCGTCAGGAGATTGTTGAAATCATGGGCGATCCCTCCGGCCAGCCTTCCGATGGCCTCCATTTTCTGAGCCTGGAGAAGCTGCTCCTGAAGACGCTGAACTTCGCTTTCTGCTTTGCGCTGCTCGGTGATGTCGCGAACGGACTCGATAGCCCCGCAAATCATTCCTTTTTCATCGCGCAGGAGTGTAGCTATCCCCCAAAAATGGGCTCCCTTGCCGTCATGGAGCAAGGGAACGAAAGCTTCCCCAATAAGTGTATCGCCTTTTCTTTCAACGAATGCATATTTTTTTTCGATTTCCTCTCGACTGTCGAAAGCGAGGTCAATGAGTATGGGACGGCGGTAGCCGTAAAATGGGATGGCGTATTCATAGCTGCGGCAGCCCAGCATTTGCGCTTTCGTTTTTCCCATTATCCGTTCCATGGCCCGGTTCCAAGCGGTGATCGTTCCCTTCGTGTCGATCGCGAACGTAGCGTCGGGCAGAAAATCGACGATATCGGATAATCGCCTTTCCGATTGCCGCAGCACTTCCTGCGCCCGCTTGAAGTCGGTGATGTCGCGGATGCTTTCGATCGCGCCTATAATTTTGCCAGACTGATCGCGCAGCGGCGATGCCTTGGCAAAAACCCATGCACCCTCGTTGTTGTAGAGGGCGCTGCAAAACACTTCCCCGCTGAGTGCGTCACCTTCACGAGTGATGTTGGAATACTGGGCCGGAGTCTCCTCGCAGTTCTTAAGAACGACATCCAGCAACTGCACTGGTGCCTCTCCATAAAACGGGATAGCGTAGGCATGGTCGCCTTTGCCAATCATCTCCGTGGCAGGAACGGCCGTCATTTTCTCGATCGCCTTGTTCCAGATGATGACACGCCCTTCTTTGTCGATAGCCAAAGTGGCGTCTGGTAGAAACTCGATGATGTTCGTCAGTTGCCTCTCGCTGTCCCGCAGCGCCATCTCCGCTTGCTTACGCGCGGTGATGTCGCGGATGCTTTCGATCGCGCCTACAATGTTGCCAGACTTATCACGCAGCGGCGATGCCTTGGCAAAAACCCAGGCTCCCTTATTGTTGCGGAGGGCGCTGCAAAACACTTCCCCGCTGAGTGCGTCATCTTCACGAGTGATGTTGGAATACCGGGCCGGAGTCTCCTCGCAGTTCTTAAGAACGACATCCAACAACTGCAACCGTGTCTCTCCATAAAATGGGATAGTGTAGGCATGGTCGCCTTTGCCGATCATCTCCGTGGCAGGAATGCCCGTCATTTTCTCGATCGCTTTGTTCCAGATGGCGACACGCCCTACCTTGTCGATGGAGAAAGTAGCGTCTGGCAGAAACTCGATGATGTTCGTCAGTTGTCTCTTGCTCTCCTGCAGCGCCACCTCCGTTTGCTTGTGCGCAGTGATGTCTTCTGCAAACCCTTCCAGCTCCACGACGCCGCTAACCGGATGCTTATACGCACGAAAAAGCGCGTTTGCAGTGATGGCCGTGCCGTCCTTGCGGCGATATCGGAGCTCGAAGCGCTCCCATCGCTGGGAATGCATAATTTTCTCCACGATAGCGTGACGCGTCGCGCCGTTTTCGTACAGTACCTCAGCAACGTTCTTTCGGTTCACCGCCTCGATCAGCTCCTTCGGCGAATCGTAGCCCAGCATTGTCGCGAATATTGGATTGGCGCTGATGGCTCGTCCTTCGGCCGTGGAATGAACGATCCCAAACGGTGCGTTCATTACCACGCTGCGAAAATGCTCCTCGCTCTCCCGCAGCGCCTTCTCCGCTTGCTTGCGCGCGGTAATATCGTGGGCAGTCGATGCCATGCCCACAATCCTGCCCTCCACATCACGGATCGCGGAAAGAGTAAGGGAGACCATGATGCTGGAGCCGTCCTTGCGCAACCGAGTCGTTTCATAACGCCTGACCTGCCCGCCCTGCATGACCCGGTCGTATATGAGCCGTGCTTCCTCCTGGAGTTCAGGAGGAGTGAACAAGGAAGTCGGCGCACCGATGATTTCCTCTGCTGTGTATCCGTAGAGGCGCTCTGCCCCCCTGTTCCATACTGTGATCCTGCGGTTCAAGCCAAAGCCCACTATGGCATCGTCGGAGGACTCGACCAACGTTGCAAGTTGCTGGTTCTTCTTTTCAAGCTCTTTTCGTTTGGTGATATCGCGAACGATACCGATGACTCCGGTGACGTGTCCGGTCTTGTCGAGGAGAGGCACCCTGGTGGTCAGCAACCATGTCTGCGATCCTGCGGGGCACAACACCGCCTCTTCGATATTCTCATATGGCTGGGCCGTCGCGATGACAACGCGGTCATTGGACATGAACTTTTCTGCGCTCTCCCTTGGGAAGACCTCTCGAACCGTCTTGCCGATCATGTCCTTCGGGTCGCTGAAGCCGATGACATTCGCCAGGGAACGGTTGGCGAGCACGTACCTGCCTTCCCGATCCTTCTGGAAGATGAAGTCGGGCACGCTATCGATCAGTGTCTGAAGAAGCAAGCGCTCGGACTCCAGACTCTGCAGGAGTTGATTGTTCTCCTCTCCCTGGGCTTTCATCGCGACTTCCCCAAGCAGTTCAGGTTTGCCATCGCTTTTCATTACCCCCCTTTCACAATACTGCTTAACCGCTTAACGCTTTGTCCGCGAATTCGGGACAGGCCCACCGTCACGCTTTCGCGCGATCACCGTAAGAGCTGGGTCAACCAGGTCGTCCCAGATGCACGCAAGAACTTGTCGATGACGTCGGGATCGAATTGCTTCCCCGCCTGACTCTCAATCTCGCGGCGCGCCACTGCAAACGGAAGGGCCGGCCGGTACGGCCGCTCGGAGGTCATCGCGTCCAGCGTGTCCATCACGGCAAATATCCGCGCGTGCAGAGGGATATCTGCACCCAGCAGACCGTTGGGGTATCCTGACCCGTCGAATCTTTCGTGGTGGGAAAGAACCACGTCGGTGGCGTGCCGAAGAAACTCGATGCCCTGCAACATGTTCCATCCCAAGAGCGGGTGCTTCTCTACTACCGCGCGCTCCTCGGGGGTCAGGTCCGCCGGCTTGAGAAGGATGGACTCGGGAACCCCGATCTTCCCCACGTCGTGCAGGTAGGCTCCCCATTTCAGGTTCTGCAGCTCCCGGCCCGTGAGGGAAAGCTCCTCCCCAAGGCGCACACTGTTCCCCGAGACGCGCTTGCAGTGATCCGATGTCTCATGGTCCTTGAGGTTCAGCGCTGCCCCGAGGGCGGCCACGGTGGCGTCGCGGATCTCGTCCATCTTGCGCGAGGTATGCGACAGCTCGTCCGTCTTGACGACCACGAGGTTTTTCAGAGCCTGCGCGTAGTACTTCATGCTGGAGCGGGATTTCCATTCCTCCATGGCTTTCTCGAGGCGCTGCAGCAAATCCCCCACCGAAAAAGGCTTCGTGATGAAATCGATGGCCCCGTCTCGGATGGCCTGGACAGCTGTCTGGATATCGCTGCACCCTGTGATGACGATGACAAGAGGCGAGTTGCCCGCTTCCTCGGCGAGGGTAAGTCCGCAGCCGTCGGGAAGGTTGATGTCAAGGAAATACACGTCGTAGGGGTGCTGCGCGACGAGGCTCCGGGCCTCTGCCAGCGACCCTGCTTCGTCGCAGCTGTACCAGCGGATCTTCAGCATCGCCGCGATGAGCGAGCGGATCTCGGGCTGATCCTCCAGGACCAGGATACGGGGCGGCTTTATCGGGGGCGGAACCGCTAGTCCGATCTGCTTCAACCCCTCCCCTACAATGTGCTGCATCGTCATCCCTCCTCTCTCCACCCCGCTTAAAGCTCGTGGTGCCGGTGGCATTTCAGCTTCTTCAGGCCCGAAGCGATGGCCAGGTCGATCTCCACCTGCGCCTTGCGGGCAGTCTCCTGACGGGGAGTCAGTGGCTCCAGAAGCGACGTGTAGTAACGCGGCGTTACGTGGTTCAAGGCGTACGCCGCGAGGTCGAGGACGCACTCCTCGCAAGTGCACGTGTCCCCGCCCCCCTTCTCGATCTCCTTCTCGATGGCCTCGAAAACCATCTCCTCAGCCCGGTTTTTCATGTTCTCCAGGTCATAACGCTCGTTCAGCTTCATGGGGCATTCCTCGCAGGCATCCCGCTATTCGAACATGCGCACAGCCGTAAGGCGATCTCGTCCACCGGAACCACCTCATGAGCGTCGCCATTCTCTACAACCTCCCTGTTCATTCCGTAAATCACGGAACTCGCCTTGTCCTGCGCTATGACGCGACCTCCGCGCACGCGCAGCTCATGCAGCCCTTCTGCCCCATCCTTACCCATTCCCGTCATGATGACTCCGATTGCCAGAGAGCCATACTCCCGGGCCACCGAATGCATGAGCACGTCCACCGAGGGCCGATGACCGTTCACCGTTTCGCCCTGGTTGAGAAGCACGCGCGGCTCACCCCCGAAGCGCGACACAGTCATGTGCCAGTTGCCTGGCGCAAGAAGCACTCTTCCCGGCAGGATGGCATCCTCATTCTCCGCTTCCTTCACCCTCACCGCGCAGCAGGTGTCGAGCCTGTCGGCAAACGCCTTCGTGAAGATAGGCGGCATGTGCTGCACCACGACGATGCCGACAGGGAAATCTTGAGGCAGCTTCGTGAGCACGACCTTAAGCGCCACCGGCCCCCCCGTGGACGTGCCGATGGCCACGAGATTGCAGCCCTCGTGGTCGTTCACTGGTGGGGCTGCGACAGCTGGGGCCCGAGGCCGCGGGACAGGAGCCGCACCGGTGCCGGATGGAGCCTCGAGCGGGGTGCCGAGGCTCGGCGTCCGGGGGAGAACGACCCGGCTGGCGCCTTTCACCTTCTCGACGAGCTCCCGGGCAATGGCCGAAAGCCCCCCGGACAGTGAGCTCGACGGCTTGAGAATAAAATCAATTGCTCCCGCCTCCAGCGCCTGGAGAGTGAGATCCGCGCCCTTCTGGGCATGAGCGCTCATGACCATGATGGGGGTAGGCAGCACGCTCATGATCCTGCTGATGGCTTCCAACCCGCCCATACCAGGCATCTCGAGGTCCAGGGTGATGACATCGGGACGCTCCCGGGGCAGCTTCGCCAGGGCGAACTCCGCCGTGGCTGCCGTGGCGACCACAGTTATCTCGGGGTCCGCGCAGAGGATGTCCGAGGCGATCCTGCGCACGAGAGGCGAATCGTCCACAACCATGACGCGTATCACAGTCCTGCCTCCTTTTTCTTTCGGTAAATGGGCGCCTTGAGGGCGGCAGAATAGCGGAACCTCCGAGAGAAGCCGCTCAAGGATTCCGAATGGCCGATGAACAGGTACCCATCGGGGTCGAGGGCGTTCGCGAAGATCTCGTCGACCAGCTTCGACTGGGTGGGTTTGTCAAAATAGATCATCACGTTACGGCAGAAGATGATGTCAAATGGCCCTCCTGGAGGGGGATCCTTGAACAGATTGTGGACGCGAAAATCGACGCGCGCACGTATCTCCTCGCGGACTTGCCGCCAGCCATCCTGAGCGTCAGTGAAATACCGCGACAGGGCGGCGGGCTGCACCAGGCGAAGGGATCGCTCGTTGTACACGCCTTGGCGCGCCCGAGCTATCACGGCCGTGCTGATGTCTGTCCCCACGATTGTGGCGGTCGCAGGGCCGTAGCCCTCGATCGCATCGAGGATCTCGTCAACGACGATCCGCAGGGTGTACGCTTCCTCTCCCGTCGAGCATCCGGCGCTCCAGATGCTGAGTCGGCTCTTGCGCTTGAGGATTTCGGGGAGGATGGTCTTCCCAAGGGCGATGAAGTGATTCACCTCGCGGTAGAAGTAGGTCTCATTCGTGCTCACTGCATCGATGAAGTTGTGTAGCTCCTCCGGGCCGGCACGCCCTGAGGTGAGCAGGCAGAAGTACTCCTCGTAGGAGGAGAGATGCAGCGCCACCAGGCGCCGCCGCAGCCGGTTGGATATGAGGATCTGCTTCCCGTCGCGCATGCGGATTCCGGTCTTCTCGAAGATCAGCGCTCGGAAATCGTTGAAGGTCTGGTCGGTCAGGATAGGAAGCCCCAGGGACTGCAACGCGGCGTTCACGACCCGCCTCCCGCCGTGACCACCGGGTTCAGCTTCCTCACCGAGACCTCCCCGCGCTGGTTGTCGAAAAGCACAGACCTGCCACGGGTCCCGCCCGTGTCCTCGAACACGATGGGAACAGCCATCTCCTGGAGCGCCTCGCGTGCGGCCACAACGTTCTGGTCCCCGATCGAGCCGATGCTCTCGGTTCCCGCGGGGAACATATTTGCCCCACCAATAAGGTAGGCGCGCAACGAGGAGGGACGGCTGCCGCTTCCTGTCAGCATGGCAAGGAGCGCTGGAATTGCCGTGTCGGCGTACTTGCCGACGGAAGAATCCCCGCGCCCCCTGCGGGGAAGCATCACGTGGGCGAGGGCGCTGATCCGCCGATTCGGATCATGGAGAATCACCCCCACGCACGAGCCGAGGATGGTCTTGAGGCTGTGGGAGCTCTCCACTATGCTCATCTCCGCCATCCGTACGTTCACTATGTCCCCTCCCATATCAGCCGGCCTTTTCCGTGGCAGCCCCCGTCTCGAGGGCGCCTATAAGTTTCTCCAGGGAAGCCGGCTCCAGGAAAAGCATCAGGTGACAGACAGTGTTTTCTGACTCCGAGCCATAGACGATGGCCTCCGTCATGAGGATTTCATCTCCGGGCTGATTGAAGCGGGCCAGGACGGAGTCGATCACCGGGAGGCACATGTCGACGCTGATCTCGGGGACCCCGGGAGCCACCGTCAGGCGGGTGCTGTCGGCCATAGTATTGATGAAACATGCAGCAAGGATATTTCCTATCTCGCACAACGCCGAGAGATCGACACTGGAAAGGTCCTGCGCGGTCCCCGCGGGCCGTCCGTGGACGAAGTCGTCCATCTCCTGAAGGTTGGCCAAGAGGAGAACAAGCAGGATCCCGCCCTGCAGCTCGCCCTTCACATCGACGTAGATGCCGCCGACGGTTGTCTCTTCTCCCCCCAAGGCGTCTGCCACCTCGGCGACCCGGATGAGGCGCGACTCGGGAAAACTCACCCTGACCTCCCGACCCGTGAACTGGGAAAGGGAGATCGAGGCCTGGATAGCGCTGGTGTTGTTCACCTCCTCCAGGGGAGTGCCCTGGCTGTTGATGACCTTCCTCGCAAGTTCTCCAATGTCATGCTCGTCTCTGGAGTTCTCCCCAGGGGCGGCGGATGGCTCTACCGCGGGAGACGGGGCGGGTGCGGGGGCCGCCGCAGCCGGCGCTTGCGAAACCGGCTTCGCCGGTTCCAGGATGACTGCCCGGGCGGGCTCAGGAGATGCGTCCTCGCGGGCCGCGATGTCGATAATACCCTTCTTGCCATTTCTTCCGTTGGTGCCAGCTTCGTGATAGTGCTGGCGGATCAGCGTCTCCACGTCCACGATGAGGGCGATCTTGCCGTTGCCAAGGATGGAAGCGCCGACGAGCCCGTCGATCTCCTGGTAATGCCGGCTGAGGCTCTTGATGACGACCTCCCGGGTCCTGAGGATCTTCTCCACCTCAAGGCCGATCTTCCTGCCCTCGAAATCCACCACGACCACAGGCATCCCGTCGCTCACCGGATCAGGCTCAGCGTCCTTTCCCTTCTGGAGCGCGGTGGCCAGGTTGATCAGTGCCAGCACCTCCTCCCGCAAAAGGATGACGCGCCGGCCGCCGATGCTCGAAAGCGCATCCCGGTGGATCTTCAGGATTTCTTTCACCGAGGAAAGCGGGATGGCAAAGGTTGAATCGGCGACTCCCACGAGCACAGCGGAGATGATCGCCATAGTGAGAGGAAGGGTGATTGTTACGGTAGTGCCGGCGTGGGGCGAAGAGCGCACCCGCAGGCTCCCGTTCATCTCCTCCACGGCAGACCTTACGGCATCCAATCCGACACCGCGCCCTGAGATATCTGATACACGCTCCGCCGTGCTGAACCCCGGCAGGAATATGAACCCCAGGATTCGCTCCGCACTCGCCGTCAGGGCTTCCTCGGGTCCGATCAGCCCCTTCTCAAGGGCCTTCTTCAGGATGGCATTACGATCCAGCCCGCGCCCGTCGTCCGAAACTTCGATGCAGATGTGGTCTCCGTCCTGGTAGGCTCCCAGCCGTACCTTGCCCTGGGAGCTCTTGCCCCTTGCGGCCCGTTCTTCAGAGGGCTCGATACCATGGTCCACGGCGTTGCGCACAAGGTGCACAATAGGCTCCCCGATGCGGTCGATCACTTTCTTGTCGATTTCCGTCTCCTCGCCGAAAACCTCCAGCGCAACAGTCTTGCGGCTCGCCTTGGAAAGGTCTCGCACTACGCGGTGAAACCGGTTGAACACGTTTGCAACAGGAAGCATCCGCGCTTTCATGATGCCTGCCTGCAGGTCGCGGGTGATGGCGGAGAGGGCCTCCGTCTTCTGCTCCAGGTCGTAGATGAAGGGAACCTTGCCGTACTCCTCCCGCAGCTGCTGGGTGGTCGCTACGAAACCCGAATTGTGAATGACCAGCTCTCCAACAAGGTTGAGAAGCGTGTCAAGCTTCTGTACGGAGACGCGCACAACATCGTCGACCCGTGGCGCCTTGACGGCGCCGCTGGACGCGAAAGAGGAAGAGTCGGAGGCGCTTCTCGGCTCCGCGGCGGCCTCGAGGGACACGCTAACCTGGTCCACGCTGATTAAACCGGGAATGCTCGCGTGTATCGCTGCAGTCTCGAGGGTCACAGCGTAGACAAACGGCCCGCTTGAGTCCTTGAGGGAATCCGGAGAGGGATCCACGACGAGAATCCTCCCCAAACGCTCCAGCCTGTTCTTCAAGATGAAAGATCGCAGGTACGCCTCCCGGGGCTCTCCGTCGATTCGGATCGACAGCCTGCACGTGGTGAGCGGGCCGCCGGCGGGCACGGGAGAGTCAGAGCGGGAAACCGGGGATCCCGCGCCTCCCTCGCCGGCACGGGCCGGAGTCTCAGCCGCCAGTCGCGCCAGGAAGTCCATGGTGTCCACCGACGCTTCGCGTCCTTCGGTGAAGGCCTCGACCATCGATTGACAAAAGTCGAGCCCCTCGAAGAGAAGAGAAGAGGTGCTGGAGTCGAAAGAGCCGCTGCCTTCGCGCACTTGCTGGAGGGAGGACTCAAGGTCGTGCGATACCTTCTGCAGCTCGTGGTGGCCGATGAATCCCGCGGACCCCTTCATCGTGTGGATGGCGCGGAACATGCGGTTCACCTGCTCGCCATCCCCGGGGTCTTTCTCCAGGGCAAGGAGGCTCTCCTCCCATTCCCTGAGCTGGTCCGCGGCCTCTTCGCAGAATATGGTTCTGTATTCGGCTTTCACTTCCATGAATGTTTCTCCGGACCTACGACTCGCTCAGGGTGTCCTCGAAGACCTCCGTCTCGCTGAGGGTTTCCTTCTCCTCGACGGCGATGCTGATCTCGATGGGCCCATACTGCGTGATCAGCCCCAGCACGAGAGCGGGCTTCGGCACCAGATGGATGCTGAGGTTGTCCCCTGCCGCGATGGCCGGGGTCGTAATGCTCAGGACCTGGTCATGTTTCTGGTTGAGCAGCGCCGTGGCGTTGCCGGTGATCATGTTCGCCACCTCCCCGAGGGAGTCGAGGAACATGATCTTCCTCACTTGTGGCGATTTCCCCTCCAGGAGCTTGTCCACGAGCCTTTCGGCGAGCTTGCCGTCCAGGCTGTAGACGATCTGCCCCGTGAGGTAGCCATAGATTCCGATGATGATCGACACGCCGAAGGACGGCTCCACTTTGGCCTTGTAGGACAGATGGCCTCGCCTCACCTCGATCCCCGTGATCTGGGCCACGACCTTCATGGCCGCCTCCACGAAAGGATTGATGTGCTTCGCGTTGATTTTCATATGCGTCGCGTCCTTTCTATACCAGCGCTTTTTCCACGGCGGACAGGATGCGCTCCGTGGTGAAAGGCTTGACCCACAAAGTCACGCACCCCAAGGGCTATACAATCCAGGAGGATCTTTTCCTGCCCGAGGGCGGTGACCATCACGATCCTGGCGTTCGGATCAGCGGCCAGGATCTCTCGTGCCGCCTGCAGCCCGTCCTTGTCCGTCATGGTGATATCCATTGTCACCAGGTCAGGCTTGAGCTCCTGGTACTTGGTGACAGCCTCAGCTCCATTTGTAGCCTCACCACAGATCTGGAACCCTCGCGGACTCAGCGTGTCCTTGACGATCATGCGCATGAAGTTCGCATCATCGACCACAAGAACTCTCTTCCCCATTCTTCCCTCCCTCCCTCACGAGCAAATCAGAGTCGTGACTCCCCGATACCCGAGTGAAAGTGTCGGGCAACCACCCTACTTCAGACGCAAGCTGGGGGAAACGAACACAAAGAGGGGTCCCTTGGACCAGGGCCGGCTAATGGTGCGGTGGGCGCGTGCTTCCCTCAATCCTGAACGACCGCGACTTTCTTTCGCAGATCCCATCTCGTCCGGGGACGAAGCGCTTCGATCTGGGATCCGTTCACGTAGTAGACGCGGTTCTCGTACTTCACCAAGCCACCGTCGTAGCTGGCAAATTGCAGGCGGTAGGAAACCCAGCCGAGAAAGGTGGCCCTGTCCCAGTACGAGCAGGTCTTGAGATGGGGGACCTTCCTCAGGGTATCCGCCGTGATGGTTTCCCCGGAAGCGCAATTGCGAAAGATTTCCTGCAACTTCATGGCAGCTCACCTCATCCCCTTGCCGTTGAAGCAGGCCGAGTATCTGCAGTCCACATCCCGTATGTGACTGCTCATGCAATTCATCAGGATAACTGGGATCTCGGGGGCCAACACGAAACCCACCTGCTCGGACAGCGCTCTCAACTTATGCAACGTTGCTGAGACTTCCGCGTGGCGAAGAAGGTGCGCCGTGAAACCTGGGAAAAGGAACTCCTGCATCATTTCCTCTTCCAGCCTCATGTTGTCAGAGGCAAGAAAGACAATCCCCTCGATAGTCCTCGTCAGCTCTTCCTGGGAGCTTCTGGCTTGGAGCTTGCTATTCAACTCGTTGATCGCCTCAACGAGTCTCTTGTGTTGCTCGTCGATCTGCATGACAGAGACACTCAGGCTTTCGCTCCATGCGAATGTGTGCGGGACCTCAGTTGGCGATTCCTTCTTGCTCATTTCATCGCCTCCTCGAGTGCTAGATATGCTTCGTTGCCTGGTGACATGCTCGGATTGTCTCGGGCGTAATCCAGCGCCGTCTTGCCGATGTCGCTTTTTGCCTTTGCGTCGGCGCCCGCCTTGAGAAGCAACGTGACCACGGCGGGGTTGGAGTTTCCCCAGGCAGCGGCCATGAGGGACGTACGGCCCAGGGCATCGCGATCGTCCAGGGCTGCGCCGGCCGTGAGTAGCGCGGAGATCATTTCAGGGTTCGGGTTGGACTGCGCAGCGTAGAACAGCGCGGTCTCTCCGGACCTACTCCGTGCGTTGATGTCTGCACCCGCATTGATCAAGACTGTGATGACGCCGGCATCGTGATTGCTGCCCGCTGCGAGCATGAGCGTCGACACTCCGCTTGCGTCGCGCTTGTTGACCTCGCTGCTGGACCGCAGCGCTTCCCGGATCTCCTGCACCGTTCCGGTCGCCGCCAGTGTCCGAAGATGCGCATCCTGCGCAAAACTCGGGATTACAAGGAGCGCTGCCCATATCGATACCAAGATCGCCTGAATCGTTTTCATGTCCCTCTCCTACACAGGAAACGTAAACATGGTGCCAAAGGTATAGGGCTCCATCGATTCCTGAACTTGCGTGCGCGTTCCTGCGATCATATCAAAAAAACCGGTCGCGCCCTTTTCCATCCGTCACCCCTCCTCTCAATACCTCGATTGTTCCAAGGAGTGCTCGAATGAAAAGTGCGACGCGTGAGGGCGGGGACCTCACGCGCCGCGATTTCCGCTCAAAGACTCCTCGATGCCACCAACCATCAACTGCGATCACCGTGTGCCACAAGTGACAGTTGGGGCTTCTTGTCTACGTTGCCGTTACCACCACTCGTGTGGCCATTCCCTCCCGCTGCAACCCGGGTTGGCGCGCTACCTTGCGTAGAGCCTCCATCTTCGATCTTGAACTGTGCCATCAGCTGCTGCAGCTCCTGCGCCATACTGGCCAGCTGCTCTGTAGCCGAAGACATCTCTTCCGCCGCTGAGGCTGCGCTCTGCGTCACTTCATTCACAGCCTCCACCGCTTTCGACACCTGCTTCGCATTGGTCGTCTGTTCCTCTGTCGCCGCCGATATGCTCTGGCTCATCTCACTCACGCTGCCCAGAGCCTTCGACAGCTCTCTCACTGCCGCCACCTGCAGCGTCATGGAGTCCGACAGCCCGGCGATCATATCCTTCACTGTCTGCGAGGCCGCGCGTATCTGCTCCATCGCCGCCTGCGACCCCTTCGCAGTCTCCACCCCCCTGGCCACGTTCTTTACGCTTTCCTTGATGAGGCTCTCGATTTCTTTGGTGGAGGAAGCGCTCCTGTCAGCCAGCTTGCTCACCTCATCGGCGACCACGGCAAAGCCCCTTCCGTGCTCACCCGCACGTGCCGCTTCAATAGAGGCGTTCAGCGCCAAGAGGTTCGTCTGGTCTGCAATGTCGGAGATCACTGTCACGATCCCTCCGATCTTGTCCCCGCTGGCCGCGATCATGTTGATTCCCTCAACGACTTCAGAGACCGCCCTCGCTCCCTGAAGCGCGTTGTCAACAGACTTGCCTGCAAGTCCCGCTATCTCAGTGAGGTTTTTCGACACGTCCTCTATGGATTTATGCACCTGCGTCATGGAGGCAGTGCCCTGTTCCGCCGCCGCAGCCTGGCTTTGCGCATGTTCGGCCACCTGGTCCACCGACGAGGTCAGCTCTTCCACCGATGCGCTGGTTTCCTCCAGACTGGATGCCTGGCTCTGTGCTCCCTCGGCCAGCTTCTGCGCGCTGGCGGTGATCTCCTCGCTGGAGGAGGCCACTTGCTCGGCGCTGTCCTGGATCGTGGCCACCATGTCCTTCAGCTTTGCCGACATTCCATTCAGCGCCTCGGCGAGCTTGCCAATTTCGTCCTTCTGGTGAATGGGAAGCTGCTGGGTAAAATCCCCTGAGGCCACCAGCTCCGCGAAGGCCACTCCCTTTGCAAGCGGCTTGGTGATGGTGCGGGAAAATGCCAGGTAGATGAGGAACGCGATCACCAGGGCGATTACACTGATAAGCAAAATGAGATTTCGCACATCGTTCGCCGCTGCGAGGTATTCAGAATCAGGGAGTGTCAGACAGACGCTCCATCCGGTTGCCTTCACAGGTGCGAAGCCTGCAGTCTTGGGCACACCTTGGAACACGTAGGAGTGGACCCCACGCTCTCCCCCGATCATTTTCTTTGACAGCTCCTCCATGCCCTGCGTCTTGGCGATGTTGAGGTTGAAGACATTTTCAGCCTTCGGATGCGCTAGGACTAGTCCTGTGTTGTCAGTGACAAATGCATAGCCGGTTGTTCCAATCTTTTCCCCCGCGATCAGCTCATTGAGGAAGCTGATGTCCGCGATGGCGGCGAACACCCCCACAATCTTGTCTCCTGAGCGGATCGGCGCGGCGAACGGAGCGAAAGGCTTTTTTGTCACTGTATTCAAACCTGCCTCGCCAGCGTTCACTTCGCCTGCCAGGGCGGTCTTGAAGTATTCTCTCCCAGAAAGGTTGACATTCAGATACGAAGGGTCAGAGGCTGCGAACGTAACCCCATCCAACCCGATACACACCAGAACCTGGTAGTTGTCGCCCAGCCCCTTTGTCTGCATGAATCGCTTCATCTTTGCGTTCACGCGATCGATGAGCTCCCCTGCGACCGCAGCGGTGTTATCAGTAACCGGCGCCGGAGCTGCTTTGCCCGCCACAACCTTTCCCGTAGCCGGCTTCTCGGGTGTTGGCGCTGGTTTCTCTACTAACACGGCCTGCTTTTCGGACGCCGCGTTTGCCGCCGCAACGATATCCGGGTCAATCGCGAAGTTCAGGGATAGTTTCTTCTCCTCCTCGAATACCTTGTCGATCAGCTGCGCAATATCAGCGGATCTCCCTGCAAGCTGCTCATTTTCCACCGCGCTCAGCCCTTGCGTTGACTTGGTGATCGCCATCACGGCGACCACCAGTAGCGGTATCACCATGATAAGCGTTCCTACGACGATCAGCTTTACACCGATCTTGATGTTCTTTAGCATTCCTCTCCTCCTCTGTGACATACAGATTCTTGACGCTCGGTTGTCGCCCGCATCACGCCATGCTGAGCTCAGGTTGCTTCTCCGCCGCCTGGAGACTGCCGGCGATCTGGCTCATCTCCTCGGCGCTGAGAATCCTGTCCACATCGATCATGATGATCAGCCTGTCACCTGTTTTCCCGACCGCTGTAATAAAATCCCGTGACCCCTCGCCCATCACTGTGGGGGGAGGATCGAACTGGTCAGCGGGAACACGAACCACCTGGCTGGCGGAATCCACTACCATGCCAACTGGCTTTCCCTCTACCTCCACGACAATCACCCGGGTCATCGCGGTTTGTTCCTGCGCCTGCAACCCGAATCTTTCACGCAGATCGACAATCGGAATGACCTCACCCCTGAGGTTGATGATTCCTTTGACACAGGGGGGAGCCTTGGGGAGCCATGTAATCCGGCGCGTGCGGATGACCTCTTTCACACGCAAAAGCTCCAGGCCGTATTCCTCGGCGCCCACGGTAAAGCTGATAAGCTGCTTCACCTCGGCGGCATTCCCCTCTCGACCCTTTGATTCATCCATTTGTGCCTCCTGTCGGAACTCGTCTGAGGCATCTCGCCTCAGGTTTCGTGTCACTATGACTCCTGATCCAGCATCCCACTGAACTTGATGCCGGATAAGGACATCCCTTCAGTGGAACTAGAAATGCAAGAGATAGGCCAAGGCGTGATGTCCGCCTTAACTCATTTAGGAATAAGTATTTGTGGACGATTAGGTTTCTCGGTTATATTCGACGAGGGAAACGAAACGTGTCGGATAGAAACAAAACTCTGTAAAGAAATGTGTCACTTGCGTTGGCGCTTGCGGCTAAGCCGGTTACAGAGAGCTTGGCGTGAAATACCGAGGATCGCCGCCGCACGAGTCCTATTTCCATTTGCGCTTTTTATCGCTTCAAGGATGAGTTGCTCTTCAGACTCTTTCAGAGTGCGAGGTTTTTTCTCGACAACCGGCGTGTGATTCAAATCATCCAGGGGCATTACTTCATCGTGTGACGGGGCCGCAGAAGAGACGTATGAATATCCAGTCTTGCGCTCAAAATAATCGAGGGAGAGGACATCGGTAGAGCTGCTTGCGAGTGCATCGGATACCATTCCTTCAAGCTCGCGGACATTTCCAGGGAAACTGTATCGCTCGAGAAGATGGACAATCTCCTCGGAAACCGTGGGGATTCCTCTATTCAAGAGCAACGCCGCTTGTTGCAGAAAGTGGTGGATAAGGATTGGAATATCATCCTTGCGTTCGCGTAGCGGCGGGATCGTGATCAAGTGAGATTGAAGGCGATAATATAAGTCCTGGCGGAACAGGCCCTTGCGCACCCGCGCAAGAAGGTCATGGCACGTTGCGAAAATGAACCGGGCATCTGTGGCCGCGGGCTTGCTCGCACCAAGCGGGTAAAACTCCCCTTCCTGCAGAAGCCGCAGGAGTTTTACCTGCGAGTCAAGCGAGAGGTCCCCAATCTCGTCAAGAAAAAAAGTCCCCTTGGAGGCGCGTTCGATAAGACCTGCGTGATCCTTATCCGCGCCTGTGAAGGCTCCCCGCATATGGCCGAAAAGCGTATCGGAGAAAAGGGCATCATCCAGCCCAGCCGCGTTAACGGGAACGAACAATCCGCCTCTTCCACTTACCTCGTGAACGGCATGGGCGATGAGCTCCTTCCCCACTCCGGTCTCCCCGACGATGAGGATAGGAAGCCCCGTGCCGCTGATGGCTTCGACGTACTTGAAGATTCCGTGCATGGACTCGCTTCGTGTGATGATGCGAACGAAGGCCTCAGGGTGATGCAGCGCTGGAGAGAACAGTTTCGTCTTGAGAAGAGAGTTCTCGGTCCTGACTTCTCCGTAATCGACAGCGCGTTGGACGCTGGTGACGAGCCGAGTATCATCCACAGGCTTGACAATGTAGTCGAATGCTCCAGCCTTCATGCATTGCACTGCCGTGTCAACTTTATCTGCCGCAGTGATCACGATCACAGGAGTCAGCGGAAGCTCACGAACGATCTGTGGCAGCAGATCCCAGCCCGAGCGGAAAGGCATGGATAGATCCAGGAGAACACACGAATAGTCTTCCCGTGATAACAACCCTTCAGCCAAACGGCTGTCGGAGCACGAAATGACATTCTCTATACCAGCGATCTCAAGAGATGCTGTCACGGCGATGAGGAAATTTTCCTCATCGTCGATGAGAAGTATGGGAAGCGCTGGGTGGGGAGGAGCTTTCAACCGTGAACCTCTATAGGAGGCAGTCGGACAAGCATCTCCGTTCCGCTGCCCTGGGCCGAGTGACATCTGATCGTGCCGCCAAGACGCGTGACGATGTCATGGCAAACCGAAAGTCCAAGCCCGAGCCCTCCTCGGTCGTGCTTGGTGGTGAAAAAGGGATCGAAAACGTGCTCAATATTCTTTGGCGAGATGCCTTCACCCTCGTCGACAACTCGGATCGCGGCCCATCCATCGCTCTCGCGCGCAGAAAACACAGAGATCCGTTGGTGTTTGTCCGTCAAGGCCTGACACGCGTTACTCACCATGTTGCCAATCACTATTTCAAGAATATGGCTATCGCCAGGAACTAACGGGAGGTTTTCGCCGTACTCGACGGAAAATCGATCGGTAGATCTCCCAACGAGGTCGGCCAGAATGCGAAGAGAAGCGGCGATTGCGGAGTTGACATCTGCTCTTCCTCCGACTTCCGCTCGACCTTGCATAGCAAATACTTTCACGTCGGCTGAAATACGTGCTATCCGATCCGAACCATCGATGATCCCTTCGATCATTTTGCCAATAAGCTCACGCACTCTCTTGTAGGGAATACCTCTTAGGGATAGCCCGGCGGAAGACGATGCGACCTTGTCCATGATGCGGGCCACTTCGCTCCAGAACGAAGCGAGATTCAAAGCATTCAAGCGGATAAAACTATTTGGATTGTTTAACTCGTGTGCAAATCCTGAGATAATGGTTCCCAACGATATCAACTGAATGGCCTGTGCAAGCCGTTGTTCGTGCTCCTCTGCCAGCTTCTCCGCTTCCAGACGCTTTGTCACATCGACACCTACGACCAAAACGAACTCTTCCCCATCTGTCTCGTCATGAACAAAGCTGAGATGCCACTCGATGAGCCGCCCGGCCACCTTCCGGATGTATACATCGGTATAACTCCCGGCATTTCTGTCGGAATTAAACGCACGCGCAAGCATTCGACTCACCTGCGCCCTTTCTTCCGGGGCCACAACAACCGAAATATAGTCTTTCCCTTTCAAATCATTAAAACGGCTGTACCCCAGTGCATGGAGCATGGGTTTATTCATAAGAAGGATTTTTGCCTGGCGATCCAAAGCAACAATAAATACGGGAGCCACGTTCATCAGAGTTGTCATCAGATGTCTGTCCTTTGACATTTTACGTAGCATTTCTTTGTGCTCGGTTACTTCACGTGCAATAGCCAAAAGACGTCCGCAATCGTCATCCGTCGCAGGAATCGGGATGAGCGAAATCTCCAAATCTTTGTGGTTAAGCGGCGCGGGAAAGTGAGAAGCATGAAAAATCACCGTTTCCCCGGCTGCCGCCTTCTCGACTGCCCTGCGGCAAGATGCCGCCCAATCTGCAGAGTTGGCAAGTGAGGGCAGGGCCGAAAGACCAGTACCTTTGCCAAGTAGTACCCTGGCTAGCTTGTTTGATTTGATAATAGTCCCCTCTCTTTGTCTAGGATTAGCCGGGGTTCGGGGAGGCAATCCAACACCTGGAATAGGTAATCCTCGTAGATGTTGCGTTCAGGCAGAACCATTCCTTCCAGCACACTCCATTTGAAAAGGATCTGCATAGGCTCGATGCCCTGCACTACGACCATGGCAGCCACCAACTCTTCAATCCTTCTCTCTCCTAGTTCACCATCGTCCACGGGGGCCTCCTCTTGCTGCCAGGTCACACGCGCTCGCAAGCCCGGGGTGACTCTCGACATATCGCGTGATCGCCCGGAACATCACCGCAAATATCAGGGCCGATTCGCCGTTTCTATTTCGGGCGTTGATATCCGCTCCGGCACTGAGAACGAGTGGGATCACTTTTGGATCGTGGTTGCTTGCCGCAGCCAAGCATGAGCGTTGAACGCCATCGGCATCCCGTTTGTTGATCTCGGTGCTTCGCGACAGAACTCCCACGACAAGACCAAAAAGAGTCTAGTTGCAATTCTCGGTCTGTGCGACATACTGTGTAGCTTGCAATTGTTATGCCAAAACCGAGGCAACAAATTGGCGCTTGTGTTGGAAGCCTACTTGTTTCACAGCAAAGATTTAAGGCTGTCGAACAGCGCGATGTCGGACAGCGCTCATGTGGTTATTTTGTTCCATTTGTTCCATTCGACTGGAACATCTGCCGGAACTCTGGAACAGACGCGGAACCGCATTTCTATAGACCCGGAGGTGCACCGCCGCCGTCCCTATAAGGTCTTGGACAGGCCACAGTAGGGGTTCTATACGCGTAGAAAGGCCTACCGAATGCTTTCTGAGGGCCTGCCGAATCTATTTTTTACATCCCAATAAAGAGATGTTATCGGGGAAAGGGAGCGAACAAGGGCGTGAACTTCTCAGGAACCTTGGATATCACCTTTTTTTGTCTCTACTCTTCGGCACGGTTCTTTTGAGGATGGACGAAGCCGGGGAGGCAGCATTCCCCTCCCCTCTCCTATGGCTCCAACAAGTAATCCTGTCTGTCCAGTGACGACATAATTTCAAATCAAGATCCTCTCGAGCGTCTGTCATACAGGCCAGTTGTCCGCGCGTTCTCGTGACTAGCCATCGCCTGAGCAATCTCCAGCAACCATGGTCCACTTCCCATTCTCACAACTCATATCTGAAAGCGCTGGCCGTCAAGCTCTCCTTTTCTTTCCTTCTTCTTTTTCCCTTCCGGTTGGAAACTCAGTCTGCTCTTTCGGCAACGGCCCGTTTCGAGATCGCGAGCGACAGGCTTTGCTGGCTGTTGGAAAACTCAAGGGTTTCATCATCTGGTCCATGCGAAAAGCCCCTGACGGCGTTTGCGAGCCCCGGGCGTGAAAATGGCTGTTGCCTCACGGCCAGAAGCTCTACTGCACCAATTCTGCCCGATCCCGGATAATAGCATCGACTGGCCACTCTACCCGTCTGCGGATTCTTGACTGCGAATGATTCGTGGGACTATGATCGCATATGACAGTCAGGAGGGTAAGGCTAACTCGACCTTGCCTCCCTGTCTTTTGATAGGCACGGGTGGGTTTCGCCATTACCCACCCGTGCCAAAGTTTTTCTCTCCGGCGCTTTCTAGTTCTTCGACCGCCTGAAATAGTTCCTATAGAGACTTCCTTATGCGGATCTCTCATGCTATGCTGTGCCTATGGCACGTCGACCGATCCCTATTCGTCTGAAAGCTGAGGATTTGGCTGAAATTCGATCCTTACTGCGAGGTGGAGTCCAGCAGGTACGCGTCGTCTTGCGTGCCCTTGCTCTGAAGCAGTTGGCGGCGGGTGCTGGCCGCGCCACAGGTTGCGCAGAGTGTTCCGCTGACGGCAAAGGCTATCCGTGAGTTGGCTCATCGCTACAGTAGAGGCGGGTTGGATAGGGCTTTGTACGACAAGCAGCGACCGGGAGCCAGTCAGATTCTGGATGCATCCCAGAAGCAACGCATCGTTGCCATGGTGTGCAGTCAGCCGCCGCAGGGCCGTGCTCGCTGGACGGTACGTTTGGTGGCCAAAGAGGCCGTCAGACGCAACCTCGTTCCTCGCGTGGGTCGTGAGACAGTCCGGGTGCTCTTGGAAAGCCACGACTTGAAGCCGTGGCGGGAAAAAAATGTGGTGCGTGGCAGAGTTGACCCCGCAGTACATCCGCAAGATGGAGGACGTGCTGGCGCTGTACGAAAAGCCCTATAGCGCCTCTGAACCCGTAGTATGCCTGGACGAGAAGCCGGTATCGCTGCATCGCGAGGTGCGCCCCCCGATTCCGGCCAAGCCCGGCTCGCCTTCCAAACGCGACAACGAGTACCAACGTTGCGGTACAGCAAATGTGTTTGGCGTCGTGGAACCCAAAGCAGGTCGGCATTTCACCCGAGCCACCGTGGATCGCTCTGGCGCGCAGTTCGCTCGCCTCATCGAATACCTCACCCGGCGCTATGCCACGGCTCGTACCATCCATCTGGTCATGGACAACCTCAACACACATAGCCCCAAGTCCTTGACCGACTGCTTCGGCGAGGAGCAGGGGCGTCGTCTGTGGGATCGACTCACCGTACACTACACCCCAAAGCATGGAAGCTGGCTCAATCAGGCGGAGATCGAGCTAAGCCTGTATGCGCGTGAATGCCTGGGCACCCGCAGGTTCTCAGACATGGGGCTGCTCCAAACGGAAACCAGGGCGTGGAACGGCCAGACCGACCGAAAGCGAACGAGAATCAACTGGACCTTCACGCGGCGCAAGGCTCGCAAGACCTTCCGCTATGGGAGGTACCGACTATGGAACCAATTCAGCCGGTCGAAGAACTAGTAGCTTTTTCATTCCTATTACCCCCTATGAACTGATCCGTTGTTATGTAGCCATCGCTCAAGCCCCCCTCGGGCCAACCAGTCCAAAGATGATGAACGCGCCCGTGAAAGGCCTGCTCTTGGCTTTTTGTCTCTCCAGGGTCTCGTCTTTGATTTGTGCCATATAGTTGATCTTCTGGTAGATATGCGTAATCCCCTCCAGAAGATTATTAATCATGAGCGCATGATCTCGGTATTGGTTAAGGCTTCGCGCAAAGGAGATCTGAAAACGCGTAGTCAAAACACCTTGGACCAGCGAAACCACGAACACCGCCCCCAGGAAAATCGCTTTTGAGGCAGGCGTACCGCTATCCGAGATCGGCGCCCTGCTCGACGCCGATCCGCAACGGTTCGTGGCCGACCTGGCCGACGTCAAACGGCGGCTGACCGATCGCATCGAGGAGCTGGTCGCGCGGCGCGACATGCTGGATCGACTAAGTCTCTGCGGTTTTTCGCTGCGTCATGACCCTTATCTGCAGGACGTACAGGCCTCGAGCGCCGGAGGGAATGTCCCATGAGTTGGCCGTGATGCTTCCCAAACATTATTCTCAACTCATGAGGAAAACGACATGGGAACGATAGGCATTTACGGATTCGGCAGGATTGGCAGGACCTTGCTTCGCAACGCGCTGGAGCGAAAACTCTTTGCGCCGACTCACATCGGCGACATCAAGGATCCCGCGGACAATGGCCGCGCTGTTCGAAGTTGACACCAACTACGGCCGGTGGCCGGAATCTGTGTCCTTCGGCGAGGGCAGTTTTCGCATCGGTGATCGGCGAATCGCGTTCATTGACACGAAGGCTTCGGTGCCCGACTGGGGAGCGCTCGGCGTTGATGTCGTGGTGGATTGTTCCGGGCTCGCCACGCGACGGGAGAACGCGCAGCTTCACCTGAATCGGGGCGCCAGGAAGGTCCTTGTCAGCGCAGGGAGCAAGTCCCTCTCAGACTGCGATGCTGTTCTCCTTCCTGGTATCAACCTCGACGCCTATGACGCGAAGAAACACCACATCATCAGCATGGGGAGCTGTACGACCAACGCGCTTGCGCCCGTGGTCAAGATCGTGCGCGAGAACCTCGGCATCGCGAGCGGGTTCTTCGCGACCGTCCACTCCTACACGAATACCCAATCGCTCACCGACCAGCCCATGGCGGATCGGCGCGATTCTTGGGCCGCGGCGGAAAACATCATTCCGAGCTCTTCCGGCGCAGCGAAGGTTCTGCTTTTCATCTGGCCGGATCTCAAGGTCACCGGAAAAGCATATCGGGTGCCCACGCGAACCGGGAGCATCGTCGAGCTGGTGGCCGGCGTCGAACGCGCGACAGATGCCGAATCACTGAGGCAGCTTTTTCGCCGGGCTTCAGACTCACCGGCGCTTCACGGGATTCTCGACGTTTTGGAGGATGAATACGCCTCGTCGCGGATTGTGGGAGATACCCGCTCCTCCATCGTGGACCTTCCCTTGATTGGGGTGATGGGTGACCGCATGATCTCGGTTGCGGCCTGGTATGACAACGAGTATGGCTTCTGCAGCCGCCTTGCAGAGACCGCGCGACTCCTGGCCGGCTGATTAAGGTGCGCCGAGCCCGAACCTCACGCGCCGTGCTCCCTCGTTCCCCGGTACAAAGACTCCACGTGCTCCGAAAGGAAGGCCTCGAACTCGATCCTGAACGGGGCAAGCGTCTTGTCGGATTTGATCACGGCCTCCACGTTGCCCGGAGGAGAAGCAAGCTGGGAAGCTCCCCAGGGCCAGGGTGTAGATGCCCATCAGGAGCTTGAAACCCTGTCCCGCAATTCCCGGGTAACGAGCTTTCATGTCCTTCGACGCGCAGGGCGAAGTCCCGGAACGACCTCTTCACCCGCCGAAGGCCTCCCGGGCTCAGGCCGGGCTCAATGGTCATATGCAGGCTCGCGAGAAGCCGCACAAGGAGGCCGCGGCTCAGGTCCTTGCCGGGTGATCGCGTTGCCCGTTTCTCGAGGAAGGGAGGAGGCGAAAAGAAAACAAAGTCCTGAACTCCATGGGCTGAGCATTCTTGCCGCCGTGCATGCGGCAGTCAAGTACCCCGGGCTTTTCCGCCTCCGGAGTCTTTCGTATATTTGCCCTCATGGAAAAAAACAAGTCGCCGAAGCAAGTCTGCACTCACCGGGATCAGATCAGGGACGTGGCTCCGAGCTCGAAAGGGTGCGAGGACTGTCTGAAGATCGGCGATTCCTGGATACACCTTCGTCTCTGTCTCACCTGCGGACACGTGGGGTGCTGCGATAATTCGAAGAACAAGCATGCAACGAAGCATTTCCACGCGACTCACCATCCGATCATCAGGTCTCATGAGCCGGGGGAGAGCTGGATGTGGTGCTACGTGGACGAGGTGGCCTTCGAGTAGCCCTGCCATGATGGAAAAAGCGGAAAAGTGGCCGGCCCTTCCGTACCTGGCGTGGAAAGACACGAGTGAGACCCTCCATTTGTGGACGCAGATCGTCGGCAAGGTGAAACTTGCGTTGAGCCCGATTGAGAATCACTGGTGGCACGTGACGCTGTTTCTGACGGCCCGCGGGTTGACGACCGGCCCGGTACCCGGGAACGGGGGGCACGGCGGGAGCTTCGAGGTTCAATTCGACTTCATCGACCACCAGCTCTTTGTTCTTGCCAGCAACGGAGGACGGAAAACAGTTCCGCTGATCCCGCGCTCCGTCGCGCAGTTCTAGCTTAAGTTCATGGAGTGCCTGCGGGCCCTGGAGATCGAGGTCACGATCAATACCCTTCCCAGCGAGATACGGAGCCCGATTCCCTGTGATCAGGACGAGGAGCACGCGTCATACGACGCCGAGTACGCAAATCGCTTCTGGCGGGTCCTGCTCCAGACAGCGGACGTCCTGCGGCGTCATCGCTCCCGTTTCATCGGAAAGTGCAGCCCGATCCATTTCTTCTGGGGAAGCTTCGACCTCGCGTTGAGCTTTTTCTCCGGCCGGCGCGCTCCCGAGCGTAAGGGTGCCGACAGGATGACGCGGGAAGCCTACTCCCACGAGGTGATAAGCTACGGATTCTGGCCGGGCAGCGATGTTTTCCCGGAGCCGGCCTTCTACGCCTATGCCTCTCCGGAGCCTCCCGGTTTCAAGGGTGCTTCCATCCTGCCACCGACCGCGTTCTACCATCCCCAATTCGGCGAGTTCCTGCTCCGCTACGACGACATGCGCTCCGCCGAGGATCCCGCGCAAGCCCTTCTGGATTTCTGCCGCGGCACGTACGAGGCGGGCGCAGACCTTGGAAAATGGGACCGCGAGGTCCTCGAGAGACCCGGCGGCCGAGCTCGCGCATGGTAGTGGAAAAGAGGGCTCCAGATAAGCCCACAAAGAAGCCCGTCAGGAAGCCCGCCCGGCCGCGCCGCATGAAGGGCGCTGTCACCATCACAGGACCCGGTGCCTCCGAAGTGACAAACTGATATCTTTATCGACGTCGATCCGCTCGAGCCCCTTTCCCTTCCAAAGGTCCTGAGACCCCGAACCACATCAGCGAATGACCGAGGACGCGAGACCGCCGGGCGCGCCGGACTGGCTGATGCTTGCGATAATAGGCAGCAACCCGGCGCGCTTCGCGCCGCCGGCAAGACTGTCATCGACATGATGAAGGAAGAGGTTCTGCTGGAACGCTTCCGGGCTCAGCTCAAGGTTGGTGACGAATAGGGACGGCATCTCGACCTTGAGCGGGGCACGTTGCTATTTGACTAGCTTTATAGAGAAAACTCTCACAAAGGACTTGGAGCCGCGGCACCTAGGAATCGACGATGTGATGATCCAAGCGCAGGGCACGAGCTGCAAGAAAAGGGCGCTGAAAGCGAAACGACGCCAAGCTAGCAATAGACCATAGACGCCTGTACACTGAACCTCAAGATCGAAAAGAAACAACGGCCAAGAAGCGGGGAGGTGGGCGCGGCAGGTAAACATTACCAAACTCATGTTCATACGCTCGGGACCCTGAACCAGTCGATGGTCCGGTAGCCTTTTTCTGCCGACGTTAAGGGGCAGCCTTCGTCATCAGGTAAGGTCATTGGACGCGGCCGCCAACAAGCCGGCCGGCACGCGCAACTACGGAGAGAAGGCCATGCAGGGAGGACGCGTCGAAGGAGCAGGTCTTGGATGCGCTTCGAATCATGCGCATGTTCTGGGGCAGGCCCGCGCTCGTCACGGGCACGGAGGCCTTGGGACACTTCGAGCACTGATCGGGCGGCGACGGAACGGATCTGTCCACCTTGCGAGGCCGGAATCGTCTTGCGGCGGGCGCACCGCGAAAGTATACTCGCGGGAAGGAGGACATAATGAGTGCACGATTCTCTTGGCTCGGCCTCGCTGTCCTGCTGTTCGTCGGTGCGGTAGCAGCCGTCTTCGCGTCCGGCACCAGCGAGTCCGCAAAACCCGTGACGTTCACGGTCTACTTCCACTTCACGCCGCAGGAGGCGCGCGGTGTCGTGCTGCGCGACTTCGTGAAGCAGTACAACGACCAGCACGTCGGCAAGGTCACGATCCAGCTCAGCTACTTCGCCGACTGGCAACCGATGCAGCAGAAGATCCGCACCATGGTGGCGGCTGGATCTCCGCCGGACGTCTTCTACTTCAACTACAACCCGAACGACCTCACGCTGTTCAAGTCGGGGCAGCTCATGGATTTCACGCCGTACATGGACAGCCAGTGGAAGAGCCGCTTCTACCAGTCCGATCTGGACACGATGACCTACAACGGGAAGCTCCTCGCCATTCCCATGGAGCAGGGCCCCGTCATCTTCTACTTCAACAAGGTGCTTCTCCAGCAGGCGGGCGTGGACTCGATCCCGAAGACCTGGGACGAGTTCTTTGCATTGGCGGACAAGCTGAAGGCCATCGGGGTTGGTGCGGCGTCTCTGTTCACCGCGGATGACGCGTGGCATGCCACCAACATGTTGTCATACTTCGCAGGTGAGGCCGGCGGTACCAACGCCTACAGCGGATCGCTGAACACCCCGGCGATGGTGCAGGCGGCGACGATGCTGCAGAAGCTGTTCCAGTACGCTGCGCAGGACGCCGTGGGCGGAAAGTGGGCAGTGAGCGTGCAGGACTTCGTGGCCGGGCGTACCGCGGTGATCGCGGACGGGCCGTGGCTCATCGGTATCCTGGACGGCCAGATGAAGGACCCCACCCAGGCGGTGGCGGGCCCGGCCCCTCTCATTAAGGCGGGAGATCCTTCCCTGGTGGTGACGGACGCCAACACGCCGTGGACCGCGAGCGCGCACCTCACTGACGCGCAGAAGGCGGCTGTGGCGGATTTCCTCAAGATGTTCACCTCGGAGGCGGTCATGAAGGACTTCGCCGTCAAGGGGAAGGACATCTTTGCCAGCAAGCTCACGCTGGGACCGGATGACCAGGCCCAGGCGGGGCCCAAGCTGTCGGCCAACATCCAGCTCGCCTCCACGGCGGACCGGCGCATGGTGCAGATCACTCGGATCCTGAAGCCGGCCACCATGAACCAGCTCCCCAGCCTGGTGGAGCAGCTGGCGCTCAACAAGATGACGCCGGCGGACTTTGCCGCCACGCTGGACCAGGCCAACAACCAGTAGGCTCGTGCAGAACCGCATCCGGCTCGGCACGGCGCTGCTGTACCTCGCGCCGGCGCTCATCCTCGTCGGCGCGTTCTTTCTCTACCCGATCGCCTACAGCATCCCGGCGAGCCTGTTTCGCTGGGATGGCGTCACCTCCATGGTGTGGGTAGGCGGCCGCAACTTCGTCACACTCATGGGTCGCGCCGACTTTCTGACCTCGCTGGCCAACTCGGCCATCTGGATCGGTGTCGGCACCCTCGTTCACACGCCGCTGGGTCTCCTGGTCGCGCTCCTGCTCTCCCGAAGGCATGCCGGCTGGGCGTTCTTCCGCACCGCGTACTTCCTTCCCAACATCCTGTCCGTGGTCTCCCTGGCGCTCCTGTGGTATTTCCTGCTGAACCCTACTATCGGCCCCGTGGACGGAATCCTCCGAGCCCTGGGACTTCCTTCCCTGGCGCTGGCGTGGCTGTCCCGCCCGGGATCGGCGCTGCCCGCCACAATGCTTCCGTTCGCACTATACATCGGTTTCACGATGTTGATCTTCCTGGCCCAGCTCACCGCCATCCCCCGGGAGTACTACGAGGCGGCGCAGATGGATGGCGCCGGCCCCGCCCGGCAGGACCTGTCCATCACGCTGCCGCTGGTAAGGCGGGCCATTGTGATCAACGTCCTTTTCAACGCGTCCTTCTGTCTCAAGATGATCGAGTACCCGCTCATCATGACGTCCGGCGGGCCGGGCAACTCCACCATGACGCTGCCGCTGTTCATGTACTACCAGATGACCCGGGCCAGGGAGTTCGGCATGACCATGGCTGCCGGCCTGGCTGCTATCCTGTTCGGCACGGTGTTCATGGGCCTGGTATTCCTGGTGCAGAAGGCCGCGGACAGGAGGTGGTCATGAGGCGCCGAGTCTCCGCGGGTGCAGTCCTGCGGACGGTCGTGCTCGTGCTCTTTCTCTTGATCATCCTCCTTCCCCTCCTGTGGCTGCTCGCCTCCTCGTTTCTTCCCAACCGCGAGTTTTTCAGCCGGCCCCTGGCATTCGTGTCGATCCGCTGGGACTTCAGCAACTACGTCGGCGTCCTCCAGGAGCAGCCCATGCTCCGCTACCTGCTGAATTCCCTGGTCGTGTCGCTGACTTCCGCAGCGGCCGGCGCGGCGGTGGCGCTCCTTTCCGCGTTTGTGTTTCTCTTCCGTTTCCCGATGAAGCGCCTCCTGTACACCCTGCTGGTCTTCGGCCTGTTCGTGCCCACCAGCGCGTTCATGATTCCCTACTTCCTGACGGTGAACCGTCTCGGGCTCTACGACCGGCTGGCGGGCATTGCGCTGGTATACGCCGGCGTCTCCTTTCCCACAGCCTTCCTCATTGTGAGCACGCACATGAGGGAAGCGGTGTACGCGGAGTTCCTGGAGGCGAGCTTCCTGGACGGCGCATCCGTGCACCAGGCCTTTGTCCACGTCGCCGCGCCCCTTTCCATTCCGGGAGCCATGACGGCGAGCATTTTCCTGGTCATTATCGGGTGGAACGAGCTGCTGTACGCGCTGCTTCTTTCCCAGAACGACGGCAGCCGGACCGTCCAGGTGGCCGTGAGCTTCCTGGTGGCCACCTACACGGCCAACTTCACGCAGGCCTTCGCCGCAATGATCCTGGCCGTCCTCCCAGTGGTCGTCATCTACATCTTCCTGAACCGGCGCATCGTCGCGGGGCTCGGGATGGCGGCAGGCCTGAAATGACCCTTCGCCTTCGCGCCCACGTCGGCTCGATTCTCCTGAACGATCGGCCCGTCCGCCTGCAGTTCTTTCGGGAAACGCTCGAGCCCGTCGACGTCTCGTACGACAACCTCCAGGAGGTGGGTCCAAGCGTATGGCGCGGCGCGGTCCATCTTGGAGGCGACGCAGGCAGCTGCCGCATAGAAGACCGGTGGGAAGTCACCGAGCAGGGCCTGGCGATGACCCGCGTGATCCTCGTGGAAGGAAGCGGCCGGAAGGCGACCGGCGTTCACTTCCGATTCTGTCTGCCGCTGGAATCGTTCCCGTGGAAGTTCTTCGTCCCGGGGGCGAGCTACGACTACAGCCCCGTGGAGGACGAAAAGGGATGGGCGGTCATCTCGGAGGAGCGGACCGCGTACCCCCTGGTCATGGCGTTCGACGAGCGTGCCGGGCAGGGTCTGTTTCTCCTGCGCGCCACGCCGGCGCGGGTTGCCTCTTCGACGCTTCATCGGCTCTGTGCCAGCTCGCTCGTCTGCTCCACCGACATCGGTGGCGTCGGCTATGACCGCCGTGCAGACACGTGCGGGCTCCTGGCGAGCCTGCCGTTTGCCGAGGTGCCGAGCAGCAGGATGATGTCTCACCGCCTGACGCCCATTACGGCGGGGCTGCCGCTGGATCGCGCCTCGCACTTCGAAGTGTCCTACCGCATCGAGACATTCCGGGCTGGCACTTTCGACGAGGCGTGCTTCCGCGCCTACGCGCGCGCCGCGGAGATACACCGGCCGCCGCGCACCACGCTAGATCTCGCCTCCTGCGTCCGGGAGCGCATGGGCTGTCTTGCGTCCCTAGCACGATCCTGGGGTGGCTGCACGGGGCTCGATCTGAACTTCGATCCTCGTGTGGCCCGCGGCGCGCCGCCCAGCGGTTATGGCACGGGCTTCAACCGCCTGGAAAGCTCGGTCTTCCCGCGCGTCCTGGAATATGGGTTCACCGGCCGGCAGCTCAACAACGCGTTCATGCTGGCCATCTGTGGGCGCCGCTGGAACAAGCCCCACTGGATGACGAACGCGGCCGACATCGCCAAGTCCTTCCTGCAGCAGTGCGTTCTTCCAAACGGTTTCCTGCACACGCTCTACGACGTGGAGCGCCACCGGGCCATCTCCCCGTTCGGAGACGCGGTGGGATCCGCCCTCCACTACGGCGTGCAGGAAGCGCCGCCGGAAACTACGTTCGCAACATGGCGGAAGCCGGTGTGGACCTCTGCCTGCTGGCGGGCGTGCTGGGCGACCCTGCAATCCCGGCCGCCGCTAGGGCCCTGGGCCGATTCTTCCTGGAGACACAGAATCGGGATGGCACTTGGCAGCGGGCGTACACCCCGGAAAGCGCGCCCATCACCACGCCGGCCCGGTGGTTCGGGCAGGGTAGCCGCGCCAACAAGTCCTCCACGTCCACGATCATTCCCTTCCTCCTGCGTCTCTACGCCCTGACGGCCGAGCCCGAGCTGCTCGCCGCGGCGCGGCGCGCGGGGGACTGGCTCCTGCAGACCGTGGTGCAGTCCGGGGACTATCGCGGCGGGACGCTGGACAATCCCAACGTCGTGGACAAGGAGGGCATGGCCTACCCGATGATGGCTCTCCTTGCTCTCTACGACGCCATCCGGGAGCGGGACTACCTGGCCGGCGCGCGTCGCGCCGGCGACCTGGCGCTCACGTGGAACTGCTTGTGGGACGTGCCGTTCGAGAAAGGCACGCGGCTGCACTCGTACGCATTCTCGTCCCGGGGCTGGGGTGGCATCAGCATCCTCTGGGGCACGGGAGTCGTGGACAACTACTCGCTATGGTTCCTGCCGGGATGGAATCGCCTGGCCCGGGAAACGGGAGAGCCGCTGTTCGGCGACGTGAGCAAGCTCATTCTCCACGGCACTCAGCAACTCCTGTCCCTGCCGGGGAACCTGTACGGGCTGTGCGGCACAGGGATGCAGGAGGAAGGCTTCGCCTGCAGCAACCAGGGTACGGACGACGGCCTCATCACCAAGGGCGACACCTGGGGAGCGCTGGGCTGGGTGTTCGCCGCCGGAACCTACGGCGTCTGGGAGGCCGCGCCCGAGGCCGCTCGGCAGGCGGTATCGCCACCAGTGTCGAGGGAACCGTAGCAAATCGGTTCAGTGACACCTTCAAGGTGCGTTCCATACCAGCCTCCGTTTGTTCCGGATCCTTCACGCATGACACCCATTATGCTACGTTGCGTGAACGCATTACTGGCGCCCGTCGGCCGCACGGCCGTTCCGCCCGATCACCTGCGCGAAGAGTACCCCGCCGAACGGACCGCGGACGAACCAAGAACGCCCATGAGGAGTCCAGTCGCACTCATGGATCTCTTCTGGGCGACCTCCCCACCAGCGGATATGCTCTCGCACCACCTTGCCTATGAACTCGGGTGCGGCAGCAAAGTCGTTACCGTCCGCCCTCATTCTATCACAGATAAGATTGGAAAAGAGTGTTCGAAGTTCCGACTTCTTGAAATAGACCACCACCCACATGCAAGAAGAAATAGGCCACCTGGCCGTGATGGGATCTCCCGCATCCATTCAGTCTCCAGAATGGATGCAGCAATCGACCGACAGCGGTCACCCTCTACAAACAGCCGCCTACGCAAGTCAACGATTTGAGGAAGATCGACATCGATCCACTGCAACGAGCCGTTGTCCAGCCGCTGAAAGGCGGTATCCAGTCCGGCTCCAAGATTGACCACGGTGGCGTCGGGATAATTGACCAGATACTCTCGAACGCAATCATGCAGAGCTCGTGTCCGCGCTATCGCAAACAATTCGTTCGATGGATGGAGAGTCAGGTCGAAGTCCGATAGATCCAGCCCCAAGCCCTCGACGATTTCCAGAGCCTTGGTGTCGACCAGGATACGGCTGTGGGCGCGCGTGGCCTTCGCGCGACCCCAGAGCGGCGTGAGCAGCGTCTTGTTGATTCCCGAGAGGTCCCTGATTACCATGAGCCCTCGCGCCGATTGTAACCCGAGAACCGGCTTGCCGGCGAAGTGGACCAAATGCCCATGATTAGAATCAAGATGGGCCGTCCTAATCACATGGGGAGCCTCAGGGAATCCCCGCACGCGATCTATCATGAGGTAATATTTCTTGTGTCCCGGAGGGAGATCATCAAGCTCTGCAAACTTCTTGTAGCCCCGCTTCGTGTAGAACGCGACCGATTGGAAGTCGTGCGTTTCGAGGTGGGCATGTTTGCACCCTCAAGTGAGTGCCTCGACTTCGGCCGCCTTTAGCAGCAAAGTCCCGATCCCTTCTCTGCGATGATCGCTGTCGACCCACAGGTAGTCAACGTGAAGCCATCCCCAATAGGTACCGCCAAGGAGCCCGCCTAATATCGTTCCTTCTGCCGCTCGAGAGATGACGGTCAAAGGCTTGTGATTGTCGTCTTCCACATGGATGCGATTGTATTCGGCCAGCTTGTTGCGGATAAAGGCGACATCGTGGAATTCCGGAGAGTCATAGACTTTGACGTTCATTTCAGCGCGCCCCAGGGGCGGGCATTCAATATAAACTTTCTTCCACCCGTAGTCAGCGCGCCACTTGACCGCTTGAAAGAGATTCGAGATGCTATCGGGGGATTCGCTTTTGCGAGACTCTTTTTCGCGTTCCCTAGTCCCACGCCTTCCCACCAAATCCTGGAGGGCTACGTGCTTAGTCCGCCGTTAACTCCAAGCAGCTGGCCTGTTACTCCGCCCGCGGAGTCCGAAAGGAAGTACATGATGGCATCAACAACTTCCTCAATCGATACTCTTCTACCGATGGGGATTTGAGAAATCGGGATTCTTTCCTCTTCTGGCAGAATCCCAGCCCCCGTTGTACTACCGGGTGCCACCATGTTGACCGTGATACCGTAGGAGATCTCCTCGAGGGCGAGCGTTTTGGTGAGAATCGCAAGTGCTGCCTTGTCAACTCCAAAAGCAGCCGCGCGCTGTACGCCTTTGAAAAAGTCCCATGACGAGGCGCCGATGTTCACGATTCGGCCGAATCTTTGTCCCCGCATAATAGGAAGAACCGCTTTGGAGAGTACAAACGGCGCATTCAAAATTATATCCTGAGACTTCTTCCAGTCCCGCAGAGTTAAGTAGTAAATGGAATGGAAGTCGTCTATGCCAACGTTATTTACCAAGTAGTCTGCTCTGCCGAACCGATCGCATACTTTGTCTATGAATGGTGGTAGGACGTTCAACTGCTCGATATCCACCCTCTCAACCAGGTAATCGATTCCTGCACGGTTTGCTTGCTGCCTCAGATCGTCTGCAGCCATTTCGTCACTGTGGTACGTTGTTGCGATCGAGTATCCCAAGCCGGAGAGCCTCTTGAAAAGGCCTCTCCCGATTCCCCTCGTTGCACCTGTAATGATTGCTATACGTTTTTCCATGCACGGCACTCCAGACGAATACGAGCTTAGTTTGGCTCATTTATGGACGTTTTCAAGACCAAAAAACTCTTTGGCCCCTTGAAGAGTGGCGGGATTGAAATCTAGTTGTTCGAGGGGGATTCCTTTCTTGAGACCATATTCGATTACCGGTCCCCAAGTAGCCCGATTCAGACTAATCTTGAAGACAGCGTCATGGAAGACGACGACAAGTTCCTCTCCCCTGAAGTAGTGAGCGTACCATTTTCCGTCGGTGACCATTCTCGCTTGAAGCATCCTAATATGTTCGTCAATGGCAGTCCCAGCCACGCTTACCAGAAGAAATGCCCAAGTGGTCAGAATCTTTCTGGCAATGAGCTTTGCCGGGAGCGCAACGTTCGCGTCTTGAAGGGACTGTTGGATGACAATTCCGAGATAGTCGCTGTCTGAGCTTCCGTCTTTGGATCGCATTGATTTTCTCCCTATACTTTCCAAGAGAATTGACCCCTGTCTGGCATGTTCATAGAACGCGCACATTTTAAGCAACATGACAGACCGCTTCCAGATGTTAGGCTAACAAATCGTGGCTGTCACGATGAGGTGGGATCTATTGGTCTTTGCGGAGCATGGGTGCGTGTGACGCAGGAGAGCGTCTTTCACCTGATAATCGTAACGAGGTAGACAAAAACCCGTTATGAACAGCTCTTGCAGCCCACTTGTCGGCCATCTATTTTATCCAATTTCTACAAAAGTATAAGCTTTTTTGTTTGCATCAATACTACTGGGAAAATGCCGCTACCCGCTACCTGCTTTAGGCGAAGGCTTAGAAACCCAGAAAAAGCCTCGAATTTTGATCTTTCATGCGGTAGCGACAAGGTAGCGGTAGCGGATATTTGCCGCTACCTGGCTTTTTCACGAACGAAGTAGCGGATTTCTAACGCTACCGCTACCGTAGCGCTACCTGTATTTTTGTGGAATTCCCTGCGTTTTGGGGCCTTTTTTGCTCCTGGTAGCGGGTAGCGGCAAAAATCCACACAGACACTTTGCAATCCTGGATTGGAGACTAGCTCTTTAATGAGGGCCTTTGGCTCGAAAATGTCCAATGTGTTCTCTTTGCTAATCACTCCCCCTCGGCAGGTTTCGCAAAAGGCAGGAGCCTGCCGAACGCTTCCACGGATGCCGTGCGAACCTCGTCAAATGTTTCCGCGGACAGGTGCTCCGCATAGGCCTCGAAGACGGCGCCGTTCTTGTGCCCGGTTGCACTCATGACCTTGTGTGCTTCCAAGCGGTCGGCCATGCGTGCAGCGTAGTAGTGACGCCACGAGTGGAAAACCACTTTCCTGGTCTTCCAGTACTCCATAGCTTCTTCGACCTTTGCGGGATTCTTCTGGTCGTCTTCACAAAGCCGCATGCGGACGAGCGCTGTCCTTAGTTCCTCCGGGAGGGGGTGGGCGTCCATTGGTCTGCCAGGATGATCGATACTCCAGAACACAAAGGCAGTCGGTGCGATGCCGTGTGGATTCTTCCGGGCGAGTTCCAGCATGGCTGCGCGAACGTCTGGTAGTAGAGGCACCGCTCTCTCCTCTCCAGTCTTGGTCCCTTTCAGCTTGTCTTGCTCACTCCATGAGTGGCGCACTCGAAGTCTGTCAGTCTCGATATCTCGCACCTGGACGGCCAGCACTTCCCCGAGACGAAGCCCTGTACTCATAGCGAGGAGGTTCCCGACGTATGCGCGTTCATGCAGCCAGGGCTTGGCAAAGAGCTTACAAACTTCATCTTCGACGAGCACGCCCCGCTTTTCCGACTTGCCGCTGAACTTCATGAGCCCTTCGCCAGGACTCGCAGGGATATACTCGTTCTCGGCTGCCCATCTCAGAGCAACGGTGCCTGCGGCGAGGCAGTTATTCACCGTCTTTCCTTTCTGACCCTTCTCTCCCTTCAGCCACATCGCGAAGGCCTGGAGATCGGCCTTTCGGATCTCCGACAAACGTCGCTCCGCAAAGTACGGCACCCAATACTTATTCACACACAGAGTCATCCCGTAGCAGTGGCGCTTTCCGATTCGATGTTCATGTGCGAGTTTCTCTCTAACGTAGGGCGAAGAGGTGTAATTCCAAAATTGCTTCAGAAAAGAGACAAGCGGCTGAGATTCCGGACCCGCCTTTACAACTGCGGTCTCAATGAGTTGGCGATCCCGGAGAATGCTCACTATCTTCTGAGCATCCGCCTTTGTCAGCTGCATCACGCGCAAAGCGCTCAGAACGGTGTTGACTTCAAAGACGTTTGAAACAGGCCTGACGCCCTTCTGTTTTGGCTCAGGGACTCCGCCTGACAACCATTCGGCGACAGTCAGAAGCGCGGCGTCGCGTTGGATCTCGCCCGTGGACCGTCCGCTCAGGTAACGCTTGGTTGATGGGTTGTAGAGCTTGCAATACCAGACTTTACCGCGCCTGTACAAACAAAAACGGCGCATATCACGCTTCTCCCGAACGGCCGTTCTACACAGCCGTTCTACAGTGGATTGCGGACACACGCCTGTTCTCAGGTAGCGGTCGCTAAGTCCTTACACCGTAAGGGCTTGTATTAGCAGGGGCAGGATTTGAACCTGCGACCTCCGGGTTATGAGCCCGACGAGTAACCTAAGATTCGAGTGCAAAGCCAAACGAAGGGGAGTAAATGGGCAAGATGAAACTGCTATAGGATGCGATCTAGGGAAGGAACTTTTTCCAGGAAGTTAATGGTCCTTGACTTCGCTGGTATGCAGTCAGGCAATTCAATAGCGACGCCGCTGTGAATTGCCCTACAAATTTCGCTTTTTTCGCAAATCAGTTGAAAATACCTTCCTGCACTGCTCGTACAGCGATCAAATCCTCAGGCAGGGCATGGGTGTAAAGCAAATTTGTTGACTCCTGTCGATGCCCGACAATCCGCATTAGTTTTACGCCGTCGATTCGGCCTCTCATTATCGAATTGAAACTGTGTCGCATTGAGTGCCAAACCAGGCCACGTTTGCGCCGGGCTCCTGCATCAACTCCTGCTTCGGCCAAGGCATCGTAGAATCTGTTCTGCAAGAAATGCTTGTTCAACGGCTCGCCGCGCCGGTAACCTGTAAAGATCAAGTCCTCCAAGTCTTTGTACTTACTTTCAGAGACCAAGATCTCAAGTTCTTCGGCTACGCGGGACGGAATTGGCACGACGCGCTCGCTTCCCCATTTCGCACCTTTGCGCCCAAAGCCTTCCTCCCACGAGCCGGTCACCGCGACGAAATCGGAATGAACGTCAGCTATTCGAAGCGCGCGCACTTCCCCCATACGGAGACCAGCTGCAATGGCAAGAAAGGCGGCAGCAAACGGGGGCCGCTCCCCTTTCCACCTCAATTGTAGCGCATCGGACCCAAACAGGAGATGGATCTCCTCTGCAAGCAGGATACCGCGTGGTCGGGGGTTTTCGGCCAGGTTTTCAATGCCTGCAGCTGGATCGGCGCTTATAAACCCCCGTCGACATGCCTCTTTCATGATCACGGACAGGTTGTCCGTTATTCGATTTATCGTTGCAGGAACAATCTTCCCGTTTCTGAAAAGCTTCATCTGCCAAGTCTCAATCTCGGCCCGCTGAATGGTCGCAATTGGTCGATCCTTGAAATAAGGAAGGATCCATTGCCGTAGCTGTGCAGAGCGGATCTTCGCAAACGATTTGGAGTAATGCCTTCCATGGGCAATCCGACGGGATATGTATTCTCCCTCGTAGTCCCAGAATCCCTTAGCGAAGGTGGAAAAGAGAACACCCCGCCTATTAGCGGTAAGTATCTTTCCTTTGGCGATTTCATTATCCGCCCAGTTTTCGGCTGCCGCACGAGATGTTTGCCCGGTGCTTACTGCAGTAGTGTATTCGCCCGCTTCGGACCGGAATCGGCAGTAGTAAATTGATCCCTTCTTATTCTTGCGTGGCCGTGAGTAGATAGCGTAGGGCCTTCTTGACCGTTCCATAAGCACTCCTTTTGACCCACGCAACTCTCACGGTCACACTTAGGGTCACAGTTGATGCTTTTGGACGGTCCGTTTTCGGTCCCGTCATTAACTCCTTACAAGGTAAGGAATTTGAGAGCGAGCGAGGAGAATCGAACCCCCGACTCCAGCTTGGGAAGCTGGGGTAATGCCATTTTACGACGCTCGCTAGTGAAAACCGCGAACAATCTACACAATGCCCGCGCAGGGTGTCAAGGTTTGACGGGCCGTCCGCAGGCCCGATGGTCTCAGAACCCCAGGGGAGTGGCTTTCTGCCGCGTTACTTCCTGGTCCAGGACCGTCAGGACAATGTCGCTTCCGTCAGGGACGACGTAGGGCACGGCCAGGGGTCCGCCAGGATGTTTCATCGCAAGGACGTTCTTTCGGTCCGAGCCCGAGACGATATCGAGGCTGATATCCACGGCAATCGGCTCCTGCGGCAGGGAATACTGGAACAACCCGAACACGTTTCCTTTCCCCACGTCTCCGGGGGCGGTCATGGTCAGCTGCACCACCTGATCGAAGCTGATCTTCTCCCCGGGGCCCGGATTCTGCGCAATGACGCTGCCGGGCGCCTTTCCCGACGCCGACTTCTGCACGGTGAAAGCAAAGGGGATGTTGGACTTCGTGAGGTCCGCAATCGCCTCCTGGAAGTTCTTGCCCACGTAGTCACCCACGCTCACCATTGTCTCCCCCGTCTGATCCTGGCTGACCACCAGCTCGAGATACGTCAGGCGGGTGATGGGAGCTCCGGGCTGCGGGCTTTGCGCAAGAATCTTCCCGGGGGCCGTCCCGTTTTCGAACCTGTAGAGGATGGGCTCCTTGATGATCAGGTTCGGAGTGTGTGAGGCAAACAGGGTCTGGAGGTGGATCTTCACGTCATCCAGGGACATCCCGACGTAGTTCTCCACTTTGTCGATCACGGGACCTCTGCTGACCCGCAGGGTGACTCGCTTGCCCGCCTTGACAAGCGTGCCGGGCGCGGGCCTCTGGGAGATCACAATGTTGCGGTCATAGCTGGTGGAATACTGCACCTGGATGTCCGGATACAGCTCCTTGCTCTGCAGATCGGTGAGGGCATCCAGGACGTCCTTCCCCTCCAGGTTGGGAACCAGGGTTTCATCCTGGCCGCGCACGGCTATGGAGAACGTGACCCCGCCGATGACAAGCATCAGTCCGATGATCCCGACGAACAGGAAAATCGTAAGCTTCAAGCTCCGCGTTTCCGCGGAGTCTTCCGCGTTGGGCAGGACTTTGCGGACGAACGTCACCGTCCAATCCGCCGCCTGCTCCAGCCAGACGCGTGCCTTCCAGATGAAATCCCTCATATCACTCCTGCTCAGTTGCCCAGGCGGATGCCCGGCAGATCCGGGTGGCCGTGGAGAAACGACCGCCAGTCCAGCGGTTTCTTGAACTGCAGCTGGAGCCGTTCCACCTTGAGAATGCCCTGCCCGGTCTGAACGAGGATCCCGTTCTCCCCGTCCGCGGCCAGCACGACGCCGGGAGCCGGCGCGCGCGCCGCAGGGACGAGGGTATCCGGATGAACACTGGTTTTCAAGAGCAGGAGCGACTCTCCGGCCAGCAACGTGCGTGCCCGTGGCCACGGGTCATACGCGCGAACCTTGCGCTCGATCAAGCTGGCCTGCTCGGTCCAGTCGACCAGCCCATCCTCCTTGGCAACAAGCCGGCAATACGTGGCCCGGAATTCCTCCTGCGCCGTCCCCGTGAGGGCATGACCGGCGGCCATTTTCTCTACCACGCTGGAAAGAAGGTCGGCGCCGACCTCCGCAAGAGAACCAGTCAGGGAGCCCGTTGTCTCGCTCCCGGTCAGGGGAACGCTGACCTGGGCCAGGATGTCGCCTGTGTCGAACCGCATTGCAAGCTTCTGGACCGTGACTCCCGTTTCACGGTCTCCTGCAAGGATAGCCGCGGTGATGGGAGAAGGACCGCGATGGAGCGGCAAAAGCGAAGGGTGGAGGTTGATGCCGCCGCTCGGGAACAAGTCGAGGAAGTTCTTTCTGAAGATTTTCCCGTAAGCCACAACGACCAGCAGATCGGGCCCCAGCGCCCTGACTTCGGCCTGCACCGCCTGGTCAAGAGAGAGGGGCGTAAGAACGGGGAGCCCGAGCGCCAGTGCCTTCTGCTTCACGGCAGACGGGCACGGCGATCGGCCCCGGCCTGCCGGGGCGTCCGGGGCAGTCAGCACGGCCAGCACTCCCACCTGCCGGGCAAGCTTCTCCAGTGACGGTACCGCAATGGGCGGCGTGCCGGCGAAGAGAATGCGCATCAGACACCGACTTTGCTGTCGTACTCGGCGAGAAGCCTCTGTCTTTTCTTCGGTCCTACGCGGTCAAGGAACAGGACGCCGTTGAGGTGATCAAGCTCGTGCTGAATGACGCGGGCCAGGTAGTCCTCAGCGCTGAGCGTGAAAGGTCTCCCCTTCTCATTCCAGGCCTGGATGCGAATCGATTGGGGCCGCATGACCTCCGTGTACAGTCCGGGGATGCTGAGACAGCCTTCCTCCATGGTGGCCTGCTCAATTGAAGTCTCCAGAATGTCGGGATTGATGAACACGCGGGGATCATCCCCGGGCACTTTCGTGATGAACAGCCGCAGGAGCTCTCCGACCTGCACCGCCGCAAGTCCGACTCCCTTGCCCCTTTCCATGGTTTCGAACATGTCGCCGACGAGGGTCCGGATTTCGTCATTGATATCGGGGACCACAACGGAATGTTTTTTCAGAATGGGGTCACCAAGCTTGATGATGCTCAGCATGAGGTCTTGACTGCTTTCCAGTCATATAGTAGCGAAAACCCCGGGAAGAGCCAAGTGGCGGCGAGCGCTTGGAGCGGGCGGCCGCTACAACAGGGCCTGCGGATCAACGTCGACCTCGACGTAGACCCCGCCGGGAGCGCGCCATCCCTCCAGGACCTGGCTCACCTTGGCGTGCGTTTCCGAGAACCTGATCGCGCGCACAATCGTGTGGTACCTGTAGTTTCCAGAGATTCGTGCCAGGGGGCATTCGGCCGGGCCCATGGTCTCCGCGGAACCGCCGAGGCATGAGTTGAGAGCGGCGCTCAACTCGTTGATCGCGGAAAGCGTCTTTTGCCTGTTTCTCCCCCGCAGAACTACGCGGATCAGCCTGCTGAAGGGGGGAAACCCGAGCTGCCGCCGGGTCTCAAGCTCCTCAGCGTAGAACTCCTCCAGCTTCCCTTGCTGCGCCAGGCGCACGGACGAGGCGCCCGGCCGAAAAGTCTGGATGAGCACCTTGCCGTCGGGAAGGGCCCTGCCCGCCCGGCCCGCAACCTGCACCAGCAGGCTGAACGTCCTCTCCGCCGCCCGGAAATCGGGAAGCTGCAGCCCCGTGTCGGCGTTGATTATCCCCACAAGCTTCACGCCGGGGAAATCCAGGCCTTTTGCCACCATCTGGGTTCCCACCAGCACCTGGACCTTGCCCTCCCGGAAGTCCGTCAGCACCTGCTGGAGGGAGCGCTTTTTCCTCACGGCGTCGGTGTCGATGCGTCGGACAACCAGCTGGGGAAAGTTGCGCCCCAGCTCCTCCTCGATTCCCTCGGTTCCGAAGCCTGAGTAGCCAACGTCCAGCGAGCCGCAGGTTGGGCACACCGTGATGGGGGCCGCGGATGATCCGCAGTAGTGGCAGATCATCCTCTCCCTCTCCTTGTGGTACGTGAGCGCCACGGAGCAATGAGGGCACGCCATCTCATACCCGCAGGAGCGGCAATGGAAGAGGTAAGAGAAGCCGCGCCTGTTGAGAAACAGGATTGCCTGCCGGCCCTCTGAGGCGGTCCGGGATATCGCATCGATCAGGGTCTGGGAGAGAGGGCCCTGCTGCGTGCGCATATCCACGATTTCAATGGAGGGCATCTCTCCCCCGCTCAGCCGCACGGGCATGCGGAGGGGAACAAGCCTTCCCTCTCCCATGAAGTGGTACGCTTCAAGGGAGGGGGTGGCGCTGCCCATGACCAGGCGCGCCTTTTCCCGGGCCGCGCGGTACATTGCGACCTGCCTGGCATGGTAGCGGGGAGTAGTTCCGGACTTGTAGGCGCCCTCCTGCTCCTCGTCAATCACAATGAGACCCAGGCTTCGCAGGGGAGCAAAGATTGCGCTGCGTGCGCCGATCACCACGTCCACCTGGCCGTCCATGATCCGCAGCCACTCCGAAAGCCTCTGGGAGGGCGTGAGGGAGGAGTGCAGGACTGCAAGGCGATCCTTGTAGGTGCGTCGAAACAGGCGCACCACCTGGTGCGTGAGGGATATCTCGGGGACAAGGTAGATCACCCCCTTGCCCCTCGACGTTGCATCCACTGCCGCGTGAAGGTAGACGTCCGTCTTGCCCGAGCCGGTGACCCCGAAAAGGTAGAACGATCCCCCGTCCGATTGAGTGATTGCACGGACGGCGTCCTGTTGCTGGGGGGCAAGCTCGTGCTGAACCGTATCGACGTGCGGCGGGAGCTCATCCGATTCTCCCTCCCGGCGCCCGCCGGGAAGCATTGTGAAAATTGCTTCCCCCAGTGAGCACATGTACATCCGCGCCATCCACCTGGCCAGATCCATCGCTGCCTCATCGACAAGCGCCCTGCCGTCGATGACGCGCTTCACTTCCTTGATCTCCCCTACTCCCTCCGGTGGCGCTTCGGGCGTAGAGATCACCAGGCCCATGAGCTGGCGCCGGCCGAAAGGCGCGCTCACACGGCCTCCCACCGTGATCTCCATGCCCTCAGGAACGCGATAGGTGAACTGGCGCCTTACGGGGAGGTTGAAGGCCAGCTGGGCATAGCCGCTCATAAGAGAGTCTTCAGGAGCCTCAGATCGTCCCACACAGGTTTTCGCAGGGTGGAGTCCCTCAGGACGGCGCTGGGATGGTAGGTGACAACGAGCGGAATGCCCTGCCACACGTGGACCTTCCCCCTCAGCGCTCCAAGGCTGGCCGTGGTCTGCAGGAGGGTATGGGCCGCGATCCGCCCGAGGCAGCAGATGGTGCGCGGCTTCACTGTGCGGATCTGGCGCTCGAGATACGGCAGGCAGGCCGCAATCTCCTCAGGGTGCGGCTCGCGATTGCGCGGGGGGCGGCACTTGACCACGTTGGCAATGAAGCAATCCCCGCGCCGGAGCCCCATTGCCGGGATCCACTTGTCCAGGTACTGCCCGGCAGCCCCCACAAAAGGCCGTCCCGTCCTGTCCTCCTCCTCTCCGGGGCCTTCTCCCACGAACATGACCGGCGGCTGGAGGCTGCCTTCCCCGGGGACGGTTGTTTTTCTCCCCGCGCACAAATCGCACTTGACGCAGGAGGCTATCTCTGCGGCGATGACCGGGAGGTCATCCTCAGCGGCCGCGGGCGGCGGCTCCTGCGGGAGTTGCGTCTCCGCCTCCGCTCCCCCTGAGATGACGAGCTCGGGCCGCTTACGGGAGAACCCCGAGCTCATGAAGTCCTGCACCAGGTTCAGCGCCCTCCAGAGACTCGGCAGGGATTCCATTGACCTCTTCATAGAGCACCCTTTCCAGAAACAGCCCGCGCGCCGGTGCGGTTCCGCCGGCATTTGACCGACGGCCTGATTGGATTATCCGATGCAGCTCGGGAGCTCCGAGCCCCTGCTCTTCGAGCATGAGGAATGTACCGATCACCGTCCTCACCATCTTCCAGAGAAACGACGATGCGGCAATGGTGTAAATCAGGGTGTCCCCTTCAGCGTGGAAAGAAGACACCATGACCTGCCGTACTTTGGAGAGGTTGGCATCCCCCTCCGCGGAAAAGCAGGAGAAATCATGCTGGCCAACGAGGACGGAGGCCATTTCGTTCAGCCTGTTCAAGTCAAGAGAGCGCTTGACCCAATGGCGATAGTTGCGGAGGTGGGGAAGGAGAACCGGAGCGTTGACAATGTAATAGCGGTAGACCCGAAGCCGGGCCGAGCGGCGTGCATGGAAGCGCGGCCCCACCTCCTGGCTTGCCAGGACACGCACATCCCGAGGCATGTACGAATTGACCGCGTCCCTGAACTTCTCCGGCGGTATGGAGTCTATGTCCGTATGAAAGTTCGCCACCTGCCCGGTTGCGTGCACCCCTGAATCCGTCCTTCCGGCAGCCAGGACATGCACGGGGTGCCCGTGCATCCGCTCCAGCCCTTCCTGCATCACTCCCTGCACGGTACGGCCCTTCTTCTGAAGCTGCCAGCCCAGAAAATCCGTGCCGTCGTACGCAACAATGAGCTTGATGTTCCTCTCAGGCATGGAATCCCCAGGGTCCGGGGCCGGCTCAATCATCAGCGCCCGCAGCCGTCTGGGTCTCGGGCCTGAGCCTTGCCAGCTCCTCTCCCATCTGCTCGTAGATCTCCTTGGCCTTGTCCAGAAGAACCGACGGCTTGTTCTTCGACGATTTTCCGACCCCAAAAATCTTGGCCATCATGCGACGGGCGTTTTCAAGCTCGAAAGCCCTTTTCTCGGGATCATGCACCGCGCCGTAGCGGAAATCCAGGTATGCCGCAAGGTAGATGACCCCGAAATAGCCGTAGTTCTTGTCGAGATCAGGACCGAACGCAAGGTTTTGATCAAAAGCTTCGAGGCCTCCGCTTTCCCTTTCCAGGGCCATGCGGTAGTAGAACCGCGCTTTTCGATAGAAAACCAGAGCCACATAGTTCCAGTTGTCGCCGGGGAACTTCGCGTGCAGATCATCCAGCAACCACGCGGCCCTCAGGGCGCAGAGCCCCGATTTGTACGTAGGGTTCGCTTTCTTGTCGTAGGAATCGTAGCAGGAGATCGCGAAAAAGTAGCTTGCCGTGCCTTCGAACAGGGTCCGCGGTGAAGTGAAATCCAGCTTCGGGAAAAGAAGGGAGGCGCCCTGCCGCCTCTGGTTGGCATTCTGTTCCGCATGCCTCAAGCCCTTATCGGGGATCGAAGCGAAGTCCTGGGCGAAAGCGGAAAAATAACAGGTTGGGCAGACGGTCACGGGATACAGGAGAGGCGCGACCTCGCCGAACTTCTTGGACGGCTCGTACAGGCGCCGCAGCTCCAGGCTGAGGTCCCCCGCAATGAGTCTGCCTCCTCCGGAGAGCAGGTCTTCGCGATAGAACTTTGCGTCGCAGACAGGGCACATGGTCTGCTTTTTCTCGAAGAACGTGAGCTTCTGGGCTTCCATCACCTCTCGTCTCCCTCAATGAGAACCACGGCAAGCGCGTTTTCCTTCTCGTGCGACAGGGAGCACACGAGCCTGCTTCCACCGAAGTCCTTGAACGCCGCCTCGGCTCCCCCGGTAAGCATCATGAACGGCTTCCCGTTGGAATCGTTGAGCACGGCGATGTCCCGAAGAGCGAAGTGTCGCAGGCCCGAGCCGATTGCTTTCCCGAAAGCCTCTTTTGCCGCGAACCGGGCGGCAAGGGAAAGGATCCCCGTCTCCCCGCGCGGAAGAGCGCTGGCCAGCTCTTCCGGATGGAAGAACCTCTCGTACAGACCTTCCACCCTCCGCCACCTGCGGATCCGTTCCACGTGCACGACATCGATGCCCACCCCAAGGATCACCTCTGAACCTCCTATCGCCCCGCTGAGGCGAGATCAACCGTCACTTCCCTCGGCGTCCAGTCCAGAATTGTAAACCCGGGAGGCGCCTCGGGCCGCGGATGAAGGGTATATTGCCCGGGCCGGTGGATGCTCGCAAAATCGACCAGCAGGCGCACCTGCTCGGCGCGGACCCCGTCCAGGGCCAGTTGGGTGCCCTGCAACGCTACAGTGCCCAGGGGCAGGGCCGAGTGCAAGGCCAGGTGGGACGGGATATCGGTCCCTGCTATCGGCACCGCGTCAAAGGTACGCTCGACCACGGATTCCTGGATCGTGGCGCGAAAATCCACGGCCGCGTCTCCCACAATCCGGATCAGCGAGCTGGGAGAAAGAATCTTGGCCCGGATGGAAAAGCTCGCGGCGCGTCCGGAAAGGTCGATTTCCTCCGTGGAAAGCGACAAGAGGGCTTGAACGCGGCTTCGAGCCCCGCGCACAAGCGCGCTGGACGGAGCCACGCTGGACTGGACCATCTCATAGCCGTACGCGGGAGCGCCGCGCAGGTCCGGCACAACGTTCACCTTCCGCTCCGCAAGCGGCTCCAGGGTGAAAGCGAGCTCCTGGGGCTCGACCTTGATCTCCAGCGGCTCCACGCTCGCCGCAGTTCCCCGGCGTGAGATCTTGATGGGCGCTCGAAACACACCCTGTCCCTTGTGGCCCTCCAGGTCGGCGGTGGCCTGGATGTCCTCTTCCAGGATCGGGTAAATCGATTCTTCGGAGCCGCGAAGCGTGATCCGGACCGTCTTGGGGTACGCGGAGGCAATGGCGAGCCCCGGGGCAGTGGAAACTTCCAGGGGGACGCTGAAGAAGCGCTCCGTCATCGTGTTCACCCTGTGGAAGAGGAAGAGGATCACCGCCGCGGTGAGGCAGATCACCTTGACGGGCAGGTCCGACAGGATTCCGCGCAGGCGCCCTTTGCCGCTCACGATGACTTTCCTTCAGCCCTGGCCAGGGGAAGGAGGCTCCTGATGCCGGCCTCCACCTCCGCGAGGCCGATGTTATAGCGGATGTTGCCGTCCTGGGCCAGGGAAACCGCGCCGTTCTCCTCCGACACAACCACCACCAGGGCGTCGCTTTCCTCCGCCAGTCCCAGGGCGGCTCGATGCCGGGCGCCGAACGCGCTCTCCACGTCCTCCCGCTGGGACAGGGGAAGGAAGCAGCCGGCCGCCACGATCCTGTCCCCTTCAATGATCATGGCGCCGTCATGGAGGGCGGTCCCGTCATAGAAGATGGTCATGATCAGGTTCGTGGAGATTTCCGCGTTCAGAACGGTGCCCGTCTGGACGATGTTCTTCACTCCGACGCGGCGCGGAAAAACGATCAACGCGCCCCGGCGCCGGGCGGACAGGAGCTGGACCGCGCTGAGAAGGCTTTCCACCCGCAAGGTCCCCGCCCTGGCCCCCGGGCGGAACCATTCCCGGCTTCCGATCTGGGTGAATATCTTGCGCAGCTCCGGCTGGAACACAATGGCAATTGCGATGACGAGGCCGGGCACCAGGACGTTCAGGATCCACAGAAGCGTCGTGAGCCGCAGGAAAAAAGACACGGCGTAGATGAGCACCATGACGATGGTGCCCTTGAGGAGCTGGACCGCGCGGGTCTGAACGAGAATCTGCCAGCTCTTGTAGAGCAGGTAGGCGAGCATGAGGACATCAAGGACAGGCCGTACGACCTCGCGCGCGACCCACGTGTTCAGAAGTTGATCCACCCGCTTTTCCCTTATGTCCCGATCCGGCGCACGGACTCTATGATTTTCACCATCTCAACCGCATCGCTGACGTCGTGGACCCGGATGATGTTTGCGCCATTGATGATTGCAAGGGTATTGGCGGTGATTGTGCCAATGAGCCTCTTCTCCACCGGCTTGCCAGAATTTCCCCAATGAAGCTCTTGCGGGACAGCCCGATGAGGATGGGAAAGTTGAGGGATTTCAGGGACGCGAGCTCCCTGATGATGTGCAGGTTGTCCTGGATCCTCTTGCCGAAGCCTATGCCCGGATCGATGATGATCATGGACGGATCGATTCCGGCTCCGATGGCCGACGCGATGGGAGGCTGCAGCTCACGCAGGATCTCGCTGATGGTGTTCTTATAATGGGGCTTTTGCTGCATGGTCTTGGGCGTCCCGCGCATATGCATCAGGACGACCGGCACCTTGCGCCTGGCCACAAGCCGGGCCAGCTCTTCGCTGTGCCTCAGTCCCGAGATGTCGTTGATGAAGTCAGCCCCCGCATCGAGGGCCCTTTCGGCAACTTCCTTTTTCCTGGTGTCAACGGAGATCATCACATCGGATTCGGCCCGCAGGGACTGCACCACGGGAATGACACGGCGGATCTCCTCCTCCGGCGCAACGGGGTCGGAGCCTGGTCGCGTGGACTCCCCTCCCACGTCGATGATGTCGACTCCTGCCTCGATCATCTCCCGCCCCGCTTTCAAGGCGTCCTTGATAGTGACCGCCCTGCTTGCGGCGTAAAACGAGTCCGGGGTGCAGTTGAGGATCCCCATCACGTAGGTCTTCCGCGTGAAGTCCAGGGTCCGGCTTCCCCATGACATGATGCGCGCCCCGGTGGAAATGCTGGCTGCAATCTCCGAAGCAATGCCGTCCAACCCGAATGGCTCACCCCGCAGGCGGGTGGCCAGGACGCCCAGGGTGTGCCTGCTGCCCGAGATCACGACGTCCGTCTCCCGCACAGTGAACTCGAGGGCTTCCTTGCGCATGGCAAGAGCGCCCCCCAGACTCTCGAGGCTGGTCTTCATGAGGTTCGCGGCTCGCGTGTCCACGCCTTCCAGCTTTACGGTGCAGTAGAGGAACTTGTCCGAGATTCTCTCGATCTCGTCGTCCGAGACGTCGATTTCGCTCAAGTGACGCTTGAGGTCGCTCGCGGAGCCGATGGCTATTGGATGCGCGTTGGTTTCGGAGGAACGCAGGTGCGTCGACGCCACGGGGGGATTCTAACAGCGCGCTTCCGAACGGGTCAAGGTCGATGCTGCTGCGAAGGCGGCTGCGGGCGCTTCGCGCGATCCGCCTCGGATCACTGCGGGAAAATCACGTCGATGAGGCGGTTGAGATACTGGAGAAGGAGCTGCCGCTTCCGTGCGTCCGTGATTGCCAGACCAGGCGCAGCCGCGGGCGCTGCAGGTTGGGCGGCGGCCGCCTGCCCGGGAGCGGCGGGGGCGCCGGCAGCCGCGGGGGCACCGCCGGCAGGCGCGCCGGGCGCGGCGGCGGAAGGCGCGGGAGCGGGTGCAAGGATCTGGCGTACGTCAGCCGGCGAAAGCACGTTCTGGCCGGCGGTCAGGAATGTCGTGTAAACCAGGCGTGAATTGGCCAGTCGGGAGAACGCGACTGATCCTTTTTGATCGACCAGGCCGGGAGATACCGTGCCGCTCACGGTCACTGACTCGTTTTTGCCTTCAATAGACACAGTCCTGCTCCCCTGGACCTGCACCGTCCCGTCCGGGTTGACCGCGTTCACCACCGCCGGGATTTCCGTCTTGAGGCTGAGCACATCCCGCCCCGTGGTGCTGCGTGAGCCGGTCGTGCGCACCTGGGGCAGAAACGAGAAGAGGTTTCCCGAGTCCCCGCCTGTGAACTCGAGAGTGAGGTTTTTGGCGTCGTTGCTGGAAGAAGTGAAAGAGAGGGAGGAGGAGGCGTCTATCTGAATGACAAGAACGTCACCGACGGCGGGCCCACGACCTCCTGAAAGGTAGCCCTTGAAGCCGGGCGACCACAGGCTTTCCGCTCCTGTCCCCAAAGCGGCGGCAAACAGGAGCAAAAAAACTATTCGCACGCCTTTCACCCACGCTCCTCCCGGAGAACGCGCGCTTGCGGGGCATGGCCCCGGAGCGCTAGCGCAGCTTCTTCTTGTGCCGGTTAGCCCTCAGCTTTTTCTTCCTCTTGTGCGTGGCAATCTTGTGTCGTTTTCTTTTCCTACCACAGGGCACGGGGCCTACTCCTTTCGACTCCGGGTCCGCGCTCGAGCCGCGGCTTCCTACATTGTCGAAACACTATGCGCATTTTGTTAACCAATGGTCAAGGGGCATCGCCAAGGAACTCTTCGATGGCAGCACGCATGCGCGGGACTTCCGAGGGATCGAACCAGGCCACTCCGTCAACGGAGCGGAAAAAAGTGAATTGCCGTTTCGCGTATCTTCGCGAGTTGCGCTTGATAAGCTCCCTGGCGTCGGCAAGCGTCGCGCAGCCACTTCGCATGCCAAGGATCTCCCGATACCCTATTCCCCTCATGCCGGGATCAGCGGGGCCGTACCCCATGGAGAGAAGGCTCTTGACCTCCGCCAGGAGCCCGTCGGAGAACATCCCGTCCACGCGCTGCTCGATTCTCCGGTAGAGATCCTCCCGGTCGCGTTGAAGGCCAAGGAGGAGGAATCGGAAATCGTGTCGAAGGGTCCGTGGCCACGGGAAGGAAAAAACGGATTTCCCCGTCGTCTCCAGGACTTCCAGCGCCCGCATGATCCTGTAGGTATCCCCGGCCGGGATCCGCCGGGCAGCATCCGGGTCCCTCTGGGCCAGCATTCGCACCAGAGCGTCGCGACCTTCAACCCGCGCAAGCGTTCTCAGCCTGTCCCGCGTTTCAATGTCCCCTCTCGGTGACTCCGGCAGGCCGTAGAGAAAGCTGGTAATGTAGAAAGCCGTGCCGCCGCAGACAACCGGGACTTTTCCCTTTTGGCTGATCTGATTCACGAGTGCCTGGGCTGCCTTGACGAACTCACCGGCGTTGTACTGCTCAGACGGCTCGACGATATCGATGAGGTGATGCGGGAGCATGTCCAGCACATCCTTGCCCGGCTTCGCGGTGCCGATATCAAGATGGCGATAAACCTGCATCGAATCAGCGTTGATCACCTCGAAACGCTGGTCCAGGAGAGATGAAAGGATCTCCGATTTTCCGACGGCCGTCGGTCCGAACAGAACGATGAGACGGGGGCAGATCTCAGGATTCCGGGTGGCGATACCGTACCTTTTGCGTGAGAATCTGCTTGAGGGCCGTGGAGACGATCTTGCCCTTGTTCGCTTCAAGCTCGTCATCACCTGCCAGATTGATTTGAACGCTGCGTTTCATGGCCGCGCACGTCATTTCATAGACATTGCCCTGGAAGCTTTCGAGAAGGTCGAGTGGTAACACCATATGGCAACAATATATGGTCCCGGCGGCTTTTATTCAAGGGAGCCGCGCTGACGCCGGGAAAAATCCACGATCAGCTGCGCAACCTGCTCCTGGTCAAGCTTCTCCGTGTCGACCACCAGCGCCGCAAAGTCGTATTGATCCACGTCATAACCGTAGAGCCTCTTGTACCTGTCGTGGTCCCGCTTATCCCTTGCCGCAGTACGGGAAAGGACGGCGGAGAGGTCCCCCCCCTCGCGGTGCGCAATCCGCGCTGCGCGCACCTCCAGGCTTGCTTTGAGGTAGACAGTGAGCGCTGTATCCCGCAGGAGCCATATTGCCAGCCGCGAGCCCAGGACGCATCCCCCCATGCGCGCAAGGTCGACCTGCATCCTGTCTATTGTGTGGTCGTATTGCGGATCTGTCTCGGCCTTGGAAGCCAGCTCCTCGAAGCTCATCCCGCTGTCCCGGGCCAGGTTCTTGAAAGTATAGTTGATGACCCGCAGCCCCAGCATCTCGGCCACGAGGCGTGATACGGTGCTGTTGCCGCAGCCGCTCTTGCCCGAGATTGCGATTCTCAGGTTCGGGTCTGCCGCGGGCGTTGCCCCGACTTTATGCTTTACGTCAGGGGCGGATTCGCCGGATGGTTTCACTCGACATTCCGAAGCTGCTCTCGAATCTTTTCCAGCGTGTCCTTGACCGCGATCACCGCCTGGTCGATTTCGAGCGTGACACTTTTCGATCCGATGGTATTGATCTCCCTTCCCAGCTCCTGGCAGATGAAATCCAGCCTTTTGCCCTGTGGCCCCGTCTGCCCCAGGGCCTCCGTGAGGCTCTCCAGGTGGGCCTTCATCCTCTGGACTTCTTCGTTGATGTCGAACCTCACAAGCTGCACCGCGGTCTCCGCAAGGATCCGCGACTCGTCTATTCCCTCGTCAAGGAGCTCCCGGAAGCGTTCGCGCAGGCTTTCCTTGATCTTGATCTCGATTGAGGGAACCTTCCCTTCTATGACGGCAATCTTCCCGCGGATCTCCCCTGCAAGCCTGCGGAGGTCCGCCTCGGTTTTCGAGCCTTCGGTCACTCGCGACCTTTCAAACTCCTGGAATACCTTCTCCAGCAGGGGAACCAGGGTTGCCCAGGAGGCCTCGGGGTCCTTTCGGCTCACGGTCTTCAGGACTCCGTCCAGCCCGATGATATGAGCCAGCCCGGGCTTTTCCCTGATCCGCGTCGTGCGGCGCAGCTGCTCGAGCGCGGCCATATAGGCGCGCACGCGCCCGTGGTCGATGAGAACCTCGGTCCCCTCCTCCAGCTCGATCATGGATAGGTAGAGCTCGACTTTTCCCCGCTGGATGCGGGCGGAGAGAAACTCCCTGACCTTCGGTTCCAGCTGCTTGAGGCTGGACGGGAGATTGATGGAAAGCTCCAGGAACCTGTTGTTGTACGACCGTATCTCCAGGACCATCTGGAGGCTGGGGTCCCTCGATTCACCATGGCCGAAACCCGTCATGCTGGTCATGGCCTGACTCCAAAGGAGTGCAGCAGCTCGCGTCCCAGCTTCCAGTTGTCCCCTGCCCCCATGGTGATGAAGAGGTCCCCGGAGCGCAGCTCGGACATGAGGAAGGGAATGGCTTCCCGGGGGTCTTCGAAGTAGCGGACATTTGCGTGATGGCGCGCCACCTCGTTGAAAAGATCGCGGCCCGTTATCCCTCCCTCGTTGGGCTCGCGGGCGGAGGCATAGATCCTGTGGAGGACGACGATATCGGCGCGGGAAAAACAGGTTCCGAACTCCGGCAGGAGCGAGCGCGTGCGGGAATATGTGTGGGACATGAAATCCACCACAAGCCGTCGCTTCGGGTAGAAACGCCGCAACCCTTCCAGCGTGGCGTTGATGGCGGTGGGATGATGGCCGTAGTCGTCCATGAAGAGGATTCCCGCCGCCCCACCGACAATCTCGCTTCGACGCCTGCTTCCGGTGAACGCGGCAAGCGCGGCGGCCGCGGATGCAAGATCCATTTCGGAGCCCGCGCGCTCTTTTGCCCACAGCAGGCTGCAAAGCGCCAGCGCTCCTGCCGCGTTGAGGACTGAATGCGCGCCGGGGATCTTCAGGGTGAACCTCTGCGGCCACCCGGCAAGGGTGAAGCCGCTGCAGCCGTCTCCCATGTCCTCATCCACGATCCGAAATGCCCCCGAGGCGGTGCGACCGTACGGAACCGCCTTCAGGTCACTCCTGCGGGAAAGGATCCGCGACGCGGCGGAGCTGGCTCCCGGCTCATCAGCGCAGTAGACGAGCTGCCCTCCGGCCGGCAGCAGAGCGCCATATTCCTCGAATGCGCTCAGGATGTCGTCGTACCCCTTGAAATAGTCCAGATGATCCGGCTCCACGCTGGTGATGAGGATTCGAGCCGGCCGGAAGTTGAGGAAGTGCCTCCGGTATTCGCATGTTTCCGCGACGAAATACCGATCGCCCTGCATGAGCGTGGACCTGTCACCGAATGCGGGCACCTCGGCCCCGACCAGGACGGTTGCAGGCATGCGCCAGGCCTTCAATATGATCCCGCACATCGCGGTTGTCGTGGATTTTCCGTGAACGCCGCTCACGCCGCTTGAATCAGACTGCTGTGAGAGCTGGCCCAGGGCCTGGGGATACGCCATGGACGGGATTCCGCGCGCGGATGCCAGTGCAAGCTCAGGATTGTCCTCACGACGGTATGCAGCTGAGTGTATGACAAGCCGGGCGTCGTCGGGGACGTTCGCTTCCGCGAATCCCTCCGTGAAAGGAATGGAGAGCCGGCGCAGGACAGCGTCGGTGTAGAACGTCTCCCGCGTGTCGGATCCCGTCACGCGGGCTCCGCGGGACCACAGTATCTCAGCCAGGGCCGCCATCCCCGTTCCCTTGATGCCCACCATGTGGATGCGGAAGCCTTCGAGGGACTGCGGGAGAAGCAGCTGCTCGGCCAACATAGCCTCCTCGGCGCAAGTAAAGATAGGGCTGGAAACACCAGACCTCACGCCGTGCTTCCAGCCCGATATCTCCTAGGGCAGTTTGCCCTACGGGCAAGCAATATCCCTTGATTGTCTTCTATATACTATGACACCGCAGTGAATTGCAATCACTTACAGGCTCCCGGGTGGCTTGCTTGCGACATACATGCTACACTGGCGAAGAGGGGAGCGTTCCCAATGAAATGTCAGAAGTGCGGATACCAGTCGCCTATTGTAAAACCTGGCAAAGATCGCTCACAGAATATTACAGGCGGAAAAGGCGGATTCAAGAGAAAGGGTAATGTCTATCCGTGCCCGAATTGCGGCTTTGAAAACCCCCGCCCTGGTAGGAGCGGCCTCGCTGCCCCGAAAGCATAAAGAGAAGATTAACCAGCCGCGACGCTTGTAGGCAGCTCGCGCGGCCTCTTGGCAGATCTGGGCGCCCTGCCGTGGGAAGTGAACGAACATGCACGGTCAAGCACTACTTGACCGTGCATCTATAATGGAGTACGCTCCATTCGTGACACAGAGTGTACCGACGAAAGTCGTGCGCGAACATTTGTTCGGGAAAGATACCGATCAGCTCCGGGAACGCTTCCGCTTTTGGATACGCGCGGGACTTTTTCCTGACCAGCAAAAGGAACGCAAGGATGGAAAGGGCACGCGGCGATCTTTCAATTTTCAAGACATAATGGTGGCGCGCATCATCCGTGATCTTCAGGCGCTTACACAGGGCAGATCGTTCGAGCTGCTCCGGAAGCTCATAATCGATGTCCGCGGGTCAATCGAGTCACCCTTATTCGAAGCGAAGATTGTCAGTGCGGACGAGACGCGCCTTTCGTCCAAATGGATGATCGTTACCTGGGCCAAAACGGAATACCGAGTATCTGTGATCGGAGGTCCTACCTGGGCGGAACTGCCCGAAAATATGAAACAGCGAGGGATTGCTTTGGAAGGTCCCTTTATCATTTTGGATCTGCTCGCGATCAAGAAACAGGAATCGCAGTGGTGGTACGGAATCCCGGCATGAACAGGCTTTTTTTTGAAGATAGAAATGGAGTGCACTCCATGGGAGGGAGCAACAATATGAGCAAGATGCTCGAAGATCAGGACGGCCGGATCGCCTATGGCCTGGCCGAATTGGCCGCGAAAATGGGGCTTTCACTTCGTAAGGTCATCAACCTGGTGCGCGACGGATCCCTTGCAAGCATACACGTCGGAAAGCGTGTGCTCGTCCCGGCTGCAGCCGCCCGACAGTTCATCGCCGAGAGATACGACACGACCGGAGCGCCCACGAAGGAACCGCCGCCGCACATCAAAAAGGCCCAGGAGCGGGCGCGACTGGCGGAAAAGAAGTAGGCACGCCATGACCGCTCTACTCACCATTGAGGAAGCCGCGGCAGCTCTCAAGATCAGCCGCAGAAGCCTGTACGCCCTGACCGCTTCGCGCGGAATAGCTTTCACAAAGCTGGGGCGCCGCTGCTATTTCGAAGAATCCGATCTGCAGGCCTACAGAGCTTCTCGCCGCGTAGAGCCGAAGGCTCGCGAGGCCCAGGCATGAGCGACGCCTCTGTCGTAGCAGGCTACGCGGCGGCTCATGGACGTCTGGAAGAAGCCCGCAAAATAGCGCCGAGCATGAGTGACACTGCCCTTGAGGAAGCGCTTCAGCGGGCGGAAAGTGCTCTCCTCGGAGAAGGCCCGGTCCCTGACGGTGTCTTTGCGATGGCAGCCGCGGCCGGCCTGGAGCTCGCCAGGCGAGCAGGGCCATCATGAGCGGCCCGCGGGATATCGAGAGCGCGATCGGCTGGCTTCGCGCTCAAGCTGCGGATCTTCAATTCGGCCGCGTGGGAATCGAACTCGTGCTGAGCGATGGACGACTCACGCGGATCATCACGACGACGGAAGTCTCGAACGCAAGCGTTCCCACCGGTCACAGGGGGCAGAGCGATGGCCGCCCCAGATAGGAAGCTGCGGGAGGCCTCAAGGCCTGCCGGGAGCTTTGCGCCGGTACCTCGCCGGCTCCTGGATGATAGTCGTGTCTCTGATCCGACTACGATAGCAATCTATGCGGCACTATCTTCCTTCGTCGACTATGACACAGGAGATTGCTTCCCGTCCTACACCACCATCGGCGAGCGAGCACGATGCAATGCGCGAACAGCCCAGCGACACGTTGAGCTGCTTGTAGCGTTGAGACACGTGATCAAGAAGCGAACAGGACGCGCAAACAAATACCATCTCACTGACCCGTGGGGGCGCAACGGACCAGGAATCCGAACGGACACCGGCTACCAATCAGATGAGACACCGGTGACTAATCAAAAGATACCTGATAGGACACGGTCGACAATCCGATCAGACACCCATGACAATCGTGATACGCCACCGGTGTCCGACAAACGAGATTCATTGAATGAGATTCAAGAACGAAAAAGGGATCTTCACGAAGCGCGTACTTCGGCAACTCCCCGGTCCTCGCAAGCTCTTGCAGCTTCAATCCCCTTTTCGCTTCGCTCAAGCATGAAAGAGGTAGCCCGAAAAGCAGTCCTCAAAGACATCAGCTACATGGACTCAGAAGTCTGGTGGGTGGAAGTCTACAAAGAGACGATGAAGAAGGGCGCAACAGAGGGTCCTATCCTTGAATGTTGGAAGCTCTGCCTTGCAACTAGGCCTGACAAGGCTCGATTCTTCGCCAAGGATTACAGTCGATATGCCGAACAGCGCATGAATGCTCAACGCGAAGAGCTGGCAAAAGAGAATACCGCGGGCGAGCTCCATCCTGATGTACTGGCCGCTATAGCCAAGGCTTCACAGAAAGCAAAGCCAACCGAGAAAGATCTTGCGATTTGCAGAGGAAAAGGAAGCGGTAAGCTTCGTGCCTGGGTAAATCATGCAGACCGCGAGGATCCTGATGATACGTCGATCAATTGGGCCTTCATAGCTGCAGCCCGCTTTGTGTTGGCCGAAAGAGCTGCAAATGGTGGAAGAAGAGGAAGAGGAATAAGATGGGATTGGCCGCGTGTCTGGCGCACAACGAAACGCGCGTTATAGAGAAAAGGCGTCCTCGGTCGCTCCTCTGTGAAAAGCGCCTTTCGCGCCTCTATATCCGCTGAGGGTATCCTATGAGTTCGGCCTCCCCTATTGCGCATGCTCATAACAAGTTGCGTTCCTGCCAATGTTGGTAGCAAGGATTGTAGCAAGCAGGCCGCTTTCTCACCCGTTCCCACTTCTTTAGCCTTTTGGGACAATATTGCTCAGGTTGAGTCGAAACGGCTCAGTTGAGCCCCTTTACCCGTTTCGGACTGCCTGGATGCGCTGTAGGCCCGCCACGCTCGCTACAGAGGCATTCCCTGGGCAGTAAGTCTGACAGCAGCGCCGCGCGGCCTTCTGCTCGCTCCCGGTCGGGGAGATCCCCCGCGGGAGAGCAGCGGCAGGCCTGGACGAATGGACAAGGGGGGGGCGGGGTCAAATTGCGCTGGAAGTGGGACCCAAAGCAGTATGCCACCCCCGCCAACCGCGGCTCGCGCGCGGCCCTCTCCCCCCGTTCCGCTGGTAGCACATGTATCTGGAGGTGATGCTTGTTTCTTGACTGGCATCGCCGATGATGTCAAAGTGAGCATGAAATCAGCGCTAGGAGGCTGTTGCCCGTGGCTGCAAGCGATCGCCTTCCATACCTGAAACGCATAAATGAGATTCCCGCTTATTCTTGCGCAGAGGCAGCTCGGTACCTGGCAATCCCTGTGACTACCGTACGGGCATGGATTCGCGGACAACCCTATCAAACCAAATCTGGAGAGCGTTTTTTCCGGAGAGTCATATTGCCCGCTGACGAAGAAACTAGCATGCTCTCATTTGGAAACCTCATAGAGCTTTTCGTGCTTAGCTCTATGCGGCGAGCGCATAGGGTTCCTCTCAAGAACATTCGGGAGGCAATCCAGAGAACGCGAGATACTTTCCGAACAGAACATCCAATGTCTGACCTGGATCTTTTGACAGACAAGACTGATGTCTTCATCGAGACTTTCGGCGAATATCTCAACCTTTCGCGCGGAGGTCAGATTGAAATGAAGGCCGAGCTCGCTGATTGCTTACTCAAGATTGAGAAAGACGCTTCTGGCATTCCAAGGAAGTTGTACCCCCGTGGCGTTCAAGTTCGAATTGCGATAGATCCAAGAATCAACTTTGGGAGACCGAGCATAGTAGGGGCAGGGATTCCTACGGAGGTCGTATACGAGCGATTCTCATCCGGGGAGGATTTCGACTTCCTTGCCACAGACTATCGCTGCGACAAATCACTCATTCAACAGGCCGTCGAATATGAAAGTCTCGCTCGGAATGTAGCCGCGTGACCGTCTTTGTTGATGATTGCCTTGGAACCACAATCAAGCAATCCCTTATCGACATGGGCTTCGAGGTGATACTTCACGCTGATCGCTTTGGGGCGGGCACGGAGGATGTAGATTGGATTACAATCGCAGCTCAAGAAAATTGGCTGGCTTTGACAAGAGACAGAGGAATTAAGAGACGGAGGATTGAGCGCCAAGCTGTCATCGAAGGCCCGCTAAAATTCTTTTCTCTCGGCTCGGGAAACGCCGACCTTCAGACGCACATCGAAGTAATAAGAAAACACCTTATATCCATTAAGGCTCTTGGAAAGTATATGAGAGACTCCGTTTATTGTCACGCTGACACCGCAAGACCTTCGATTTGAATGGGTTGGTGATCCAAGCATCACGTAAGAGTGCCCCCCACAGCTCCAGCCAAAAGGGGAGGAGGGTCGGTTTTGCCGTTACCTCCAGACGATGTCTGACCCCGTCCCCCACTGAGCGCTGGCGCACGCTTTCCCTCTCCTCCGTTGCGGTTGGTAGCAGGTCCTATCCTGGATGAGGTTAGGCCGCTATCCTCGCATTTTAAATGCTTCGGTGTACTCCCATAGGTTGTGATATAGCATGAAAAACTGTTGCCATTTCGCCCGTTCGTCACTTTTCAGGCCAGCGCTTTCGAGCTCGGTTTTTGAGTAGTCCAGTGTCTTCTCGAATTCGAGAATGGTTTTGTGCAGCGGGCCGTCATTGCCCATCCCATTGCGCACAGATCTGACGAGGGATACGAAAGTGGACCGTACATCTTCCAGTTTCTTTTCTTCCTCAGCACTCATTTTTTCGCCCTCCGTAGGCTGTCGATTATACGCCCCCCTGAGCGGGAGGAGGTAGCCGCGATTCTGCGCCGATTCTACGCGCGCGCCTGCTGGCCGCTTTTCTCTTTTTTGCTTTGCTTTCACCGATTCTACTTGAAAGCCCGTACCCTTTGTGATACAACTTCAACTAAAGTATCTTAACCGAGATTCTTGATTAAGATTCTTTTGTGACTGGAGGATCCTTGAGATGGCGGGCGGTGGAAACGGTATCGGGAGCTTCGAGCACCTGAAAGAGCCGAACGGCAAAGAGGCTGCGGTCCCTGGCGTCTGGCCGGAGAGTGAGGAAGCCGCTTTCCAGGCTGCGATGAAAGCCACGGAAGAGCGTTCGCAGAAACGGCGGGAGTCCGGAAGCTGATGCACCTGACCTGGACGCACTGGACAACCGACCAGCTCCGCAAGTTCGTAGGGGAGCAGCCGCGGCACCCGGTAGAGTTCGGGACCATGCCGCGCGAGCGGCTTGAGGCTTTCCTGAGCTCGCACCTTGACGAGCCGGCTGTCCCGAGGCTGCAAGGATGAGCGAGGTCAACTCTTTCGTACACGGCGCGCGTGTGAATCTTGCAGGCCTTCCCCCAGCGGCCCCGTCCAGATCTTCCGACTTCCCTCCCCCCGCGGAGGACTTCCCGCGCTTCGCAGCGCACACGCCGGAGGAGCGGGAACCGACGAGGGCCGAGACGTGGAAGCCCGATGCACAGGGAAACGTACCCCCTTGCCCTTACTGCGGGACGAAGGTTGTCGAAGTGCGGCCAGGCCGTGAATACGAGTGCAAGGCTGCGGGCTGTCCGGGTTGGCACTGGATCGGCATCAAGTTTACGTGAGAGGAGACAAGCAATGAAGCTGGGAAAGAGTGCGGCGGCTCAGACCGCCATCAACGCGAGACAGGCACGGATGAATACGACGCTGCAGCCCATGCCGGAGCCGGTGATATCGCAGGCGCGGCACGGCCGCCCCAATGAAGCCGTGTTCGCCGGTGGCAAACCTTGGTCGCCTTACGGCGGTGGGCGCCGGTATGACGTCGGCGGAACTGACGTGAAACGCCCCCAGGCAGCGGAGCAGGATTGCGAAGGGAATGCATAGCTTCGTGGAAGCGCTCCGCCGAGTTCGGCGTGAGCCGCCTTTGTCCAGTGACCTGTTTACCCCGGCCAGCCTGGCCGCGGAAGGCACGGGAGAGGCGCAGGGGCCGGATCCGTTGGCCAGGCAACCCGACGCGACACCGTGGCGTCACGGCAGCCTGTACAGCCCTGAGCGCCAGGCAAAGACTTTGAGGAGGTACACGTGAGTTTGGCGGAAGAGATTCGACGGCTTCCCTCCCCAAGTAGGGAGCCTGCGGGAAAGACGATTGTCGACCGCAAGAGCGGCGCCAGCATGTTCGGTGCCGATTCTGGAGCTCCGGATTCTTTTTCCGGGGTTTTTGGCAATGGTCAGGAGTGGGACCCAAAAGCCGAAAGGAATCGGGATCACGGCGGCCAGGGCGGCAGCCGGATGGGCGTTTCCGATGCTTTCGCTGAAGCAGCCGAGGGATACAAGCCGCACATCACTGTGAAGGCGCATTCCCGCTTCTCCCCCGTCTCAAAGCAAATGTTGGATTCGCACCCGGCGAAGAACGCCGATGAAGGCGCTTTCGAGAAGGCGCGGGATCTGTACCTCCGCAGCGAGGACGGCGGGCAGGCCTTCGCTGACTACTTGAAAACCCTCACCCCCGAGCAGGCGGAATACATTTCCAACCGGATCGACGAAGAGGGCGAAACCGAGAATTGAGCGCCCGCAGCGGCGCATGGTTTTTTGAAAATGGCCCACTGGGGCCGCCGGTCTTGAATGAGGGATTGAGCGCCGAGCCTGGCGCCGATGACGCCCGCGGGGGGAAACAAGTCTATGCATGGACTTGCCAAGCCTGCAGAAGCGGCAGCGGCACGGGGTAAGCAGTCGATCACGGATGCATGAGCGAAGCGCGAAAGCGGGGCAGCGATATGGCAGACGGTAGCGTTGAGGACGTATCTCGGGACGTGGGGCTGAAAGAGAGCCCAGGAGTTTTTTCTATGAGCGACAGACTCAGTACGAAGGGAGCCGCGGCATTTCTCGGGATTGCGACAAAGACTTTATACGCCTGGACAGCAGAAGGGCGCATTCCGTTTTATCGTCTCTCCGCACGTCGGCTTCGCTTCGACCGCGGCGAGCTGGAGGCCTGGATCCGTTCGCGAAGGGTCCCGGAGGCGGTGCGGACAGCGTAGCTCATGAGCCTGGGCCCCAGCGAGCAGGAGCGAGACTCTCACCATATCGCTTGTCTCTTTGAATGCCTCGAAGCCCTGGAGTGTGATTTCATCGACACCGGGGAGATCCGCCCGATGACAGCCCGCCGGACCATCTCAGCTCTCCAGGATTTTCTCCCCGAGAGCCGGCGCATGGTGGGGCCGGTGCCAGTACCGCACCGGAAGCCCTGGACGCGGCAAGACGGAGTCTAAAACTACACAGCAGCCCTACCGAAAGTCTCAAACGGCCCACTCCTGGCGTCCGCCCGTGACAGCGGGGAGGTGAGGATGTAGAATGGCAAGGGCCACGGAGGTGAAAAGTGAAAGTAGCGGCAATTGTCATTCTTCTTTCGGCATTCGCCGGGTGCATATCTCAGGAGGCAGTGCCTGTGCCAGACCGAATGTACCAACAGGTGGTCGATGTTTCTGCAACAAAGCAGGAACTATACACAAAAACCCTTGAATGGATTGCAAGGTCATTTGGATCAAGCGACGCCGTTATTCAATTCAAGGACTCTGAACAGGGCAAAATCATCGGGAAGGGAATTGTCTCGGTGACTTATTCCATAGCGCCGGTCAATACATTCTTTACGCTGACAATCGAACTTAAAGACAATCGAACCAGATTCACTTTTGAAAACATGTATTGGGAACCGCATGAGGCACTTCTCCCAAGCACAATGCCATTGGAGAATCGTGGGCAGCTGGATAGGTTTTCGCAAAAAGCTGCCGAGCTGATTGAAGATTGGAAAACCTATGTAAGCAAGAATGCAGGAAACTGGTAGATTGCAGTTGTCGCCGCTTCAGTGCGCCCGCACGACCCGCGGCACCTGGCAGGTCGTGCACAGAATCACGCAATTAGAGAGCACGTCCGTTGCCCAACTCGTGCGTCGACATGCTTTTCCCAGCCGGCATTCCCCACCGATCCGCGAAGATTCCAGAGAATGGGCTGGCCGCAGCGCTCGCCGTGACCGTGTCCTTCCCTCTGGCATTCGCAAATGCCCCCAGAGCGGGCCCAGGCCGCATCTATGATTTCCTCAAAGAATGCCATGGCTCTGTTATACACTGCGGAGCGCCACGCGCGGTTTTTTTGGGAGCCGTCATATTTTGGGGGTTATCTTGCAACAATAACTTGCTTTTGAGATTGGATTTCCTCCTGGGCAGGGAAGAAGGCCGCTGCCAACACTCTACAGGGCGTTGACGGTCCTTAATCTTGCGCTTCGCGCAAGGCTAGGTTAACGTTTCGTTATGGATCTCAACAAGCTGGCGGAATTGGTCGCTCAGATCCTCGACCCGACCCTAAAGAAGGGCAACCAATCAATCATCTCACTTTTGGTTGCCATAATCATCATTAGCATCGTGGCCTTTACGGCAAACGTCATCCTGCAGCTCTACCTAAAAAGCCGAGACTACAAATATATCATAAAAACGAAACGCGCAGACAGGACATTGGCAGTATTCCAGGAACTTTTCGCTGCCATGGAAGAAACCACGAACCTCTTAATAACCTACAACCCATCCGACAGCGGGTCCACTAGCGCGCTTCATGATCGAACTAAGAACCTGCGTCGCGCTGCAAGCATCAATCGCTTGTCCCTGACCAAAGCATCTATCGCGATTGTTGATGAATTTGCTGACTATTGCTCCGTTCTCGCAACCGACTTAAGGAGAAAAGACATTAAAGTGGAAGACAAGCTGCTTGAACGGTTCTCGACGGAATACAAAAAGTTATAGAAATGCGGCTGCTTCCCCCTCCATTCTTCGGCGTCACAAAAGTTGAGGAGTTTATTGACTCTGCCGCTTTCATGTTTGATCTCGAAGGCAGGCGTGTGCCCAATTTTATTCTTGATTTGTCGAAGGTTAGGAATATCTGCCTGGCCGGACAGCTCCTCATCTATAAGTTTGTTAGCTACTCATCGGAAAAGGAATGCTTCAACTCACCAGGCCTTATATGGCATCCAGACGGAAAGCTTTTGTCAGAGTTTAGGTCGTCGGGATTTGAGTCTATTTTGAACAACCACATAAGCAGCGCAGGCAAAGAGAAGCTCTTCCGCTCATACAAGGACCTGAAGGTGACATCCAATAACAATTATTTGATTGCACCTCAGCGGCTTCTGAGAAGAGAAGAAAGGGAACGAACATTTCTTGAGGAAGACTTTATTTCTCGGATTAACTCCTTCTATCAGGTTCCCAAAGCAAGAAAACTGGTTACAACAACGCTTTGCGAAACACTTACGAACTTTTGGGCTCATGCCACTGAGGATTCGGGAACTGTCATTGTTGCTCGTGGGAATCAGAGTTCATGTGAAATCGTGTGCGCAGACAACGGCCAGGGTGTAGTTACAACCCTCCGCAGAGCTATGCCTACTTGGAGCAACTTAAGAAAGGAAGTCCTACTTGAGAAAGCCTTTGAAAAAGGTGTGACGTCCAAGCCAGGAACTTTTCACATGGGCTATGGTCTGTGGATAATCAAAGAACTAATCCAAAAAAGTGGCAGTAGGTTCAAACTCTTGAGTGAAGGGGTCTCTATGAACATTTCAGAAGGGCGAGCCAGGATTTCACAATGCGGGTATTGGAAAGGAACGATTGCCATCATCCAGCTCTCCTTGGCTCACGCGTGTTCGCTCGTAGACTTGCCGGAATTACGCGAATCTGACGATATTAATGTAAGGTGGCAATAACCATGGAAACCATTCTTGTGAGAGAGTTCACAACGACGGTCACAGATCCCTTGGTAGCAGGACGCATTTTGGATAGTATTCGCCAGGCTTTGGTTGCTTCAAGTGTAGTCACTGTGGATTTTGACAAAGTACAGATCATGACTACCGGATGTGCAGCCCAAATCTTTGGGACATTGTATCAAGAAATCGGACCGGAAGCCTTCAGTACCAGAGTGATCATTAGCAACGCCGACGAAGATCTTAGAATTGTGATGAAGCACGGAATTCTGAATTCTTAAGAGGACCGCACAACAAGGCGCCGAAGCTGACGCTCCTTGACATGATTATGCTCTTGACGTAGCACGACTTTCTCAGCCTTCCAACCCCAATGCTGGATTTCCAGCTTTCCGTGGACGCGCTCTTAACCCCCAAATGACCGGGGTTCTAAGGATTGCCCACTTATCTTAGTTCGAAATCCCGACTTCCAGTCCTCTCTATGCGGGGGGTAAGCCAAACTTTTCTCGATATTGATTTAGCTTCTCGATAGTTCTGCTGTCATAACGTGAACGAGCATACTCCCAAGACTGAGGATGATTCTCGGGTTCTCTTAGGAAATAGCTCTCCTTCGCAACTGAGTCGAGCAGCCTTACTATGTCTGGTCTGCTGTCGGCTCCCACCGGGTGACTTACTCGCGGATCATAGGAAAGAGGGAGCGTTAGATGCTCGATTTCGAATCCAAGGCTTTGAAAGAAATTGTTCAACTCAGCTTGTAGCTGGTGAAGCTCTATCAGGCTTAGGTTGAAGGCATTGGCCTGGCCCCAATGAATATCCTTGTTCCAGTGGGCGATAATGTTGTGACGGATGGATCTCGCCTTTTCGAGCAAAGAACCTACTGAGGAGTCAAGTGCTCTCCTCATTCTGTCTTTGTGAGCCTCAAACTCGGCCTTATGCTCTTCCTTCACATTTCTGGAAATCTCATTCGCAAACTGTCGGAGGTTTTTCGTTTCTGAATCTGTATCAATGAGTAGATTGAACACAATCAAGATGCAGATTTCAAAACAATTACGGACGACTGTGCGGAAAAAGATGTCGCCGTCGGCATCTCCGAAAAGGGCGAAGGGGAAGTCGACGATCCTGTCAACAATGAACACATCAACGTTGAACCTGATAAGGTCGGAGAAGAAAACTTCCATGCCTCGCTTGTATTCGGACAGGTACTGAGGATCTAAGACATCATCGGCCTCTCTCGAGAACCAAAGGGTTTCCATCGTCTATTTTCCTTCCCCGCGGCCACAGCGTGACGGCCTAAAAGACGCGGCTCAGAGCGAGTAGTACCTCCTCGATAGATCGCCACGATGATCGGCTCTCGGCAAGGTCTTTGAAATCCTCGACGCGAACTAGCGTCGCATCAGGGCACTATACCGAGTCTTCCTTCTGTTGATCCAAATAGTCAGCATAGCTGTAGAAAATGGGACTCGACCCATCAGACACTTTGAAAAGCTGGAATCTTACCTGACAAGAAGCTCGTTCGCCTCTTCGCCGCCTATTCCCCTGCAGCCCTCCTCAAAGCCTCGAATGCGTCCGTACCCTTCAGCTTCTCGTTGAGTGCGGCGTGGTCAAAGGCAGTCTTCCCATGGTTGTCTTTGAGCTTCGCGTTTGCCCCGGCCTTCAGCAAGGTCGTGATGACTTCGGAATCGTTAGACCCAGACGCCATGATTAAGGCCGTCCGACCGTCCGGGCCCCGATCGTCGATCTTCGCCCCAGCGTCCAAGAGCGCTGAAATCACTTTGGTGTTCGGGTTGAGCGCCCCGGCCAGCAAGGGCGTCCAGCCGTCCTTGCTGCGGTCATCAATCTTTGCCCCGGCCTTTAGCAGGGTCGTAATAACCTCGGCGTTCTGATTGTGTAGTGCCGCGTCCATCAAGGGAGTCCAGCCTTCATTATTGGGATGGTTGATCTCCGCCCCGGCCCTCAGCAAAGTCGTGATGACTTCGGCGTTCGGGTTATGCATCGCTGCGTACATCAAAGGCGTCGCGCCAAACTTGTCCAAGTCGTCAACCTTGGCACCCTCAGCTATTGCAGCCTGTACTTGCTCGGGCGTCCCGGTCTGTGCAAGCTGGAGCAAGTCTTGGGCCAAGACCGAAGGAGAAAGGAACAGACACGCCAATGGGATCATTAGGAGTTTCTTCATTATGTTCCCCCTTTGGGCTTCTCCTGTTGGCTCTGGAGGAATGTCACGGCTGCAATAGCTCGCCGTAGAGAATCCTAGTTTTGATCCTATCGTACGCCCACAAGGTTGGATGTCAAGGCGTTCCTTGACTAACGGCCCACCGGCGACTGTCAGATGTCCAAAAAACACTTCGTCCAAAGTGTAAGAGGAAACCTTGTTTTCTGCAGCATAGCGCCGCAAAGCATTGTCCTCGATGAAACCAAGGGAAAGCGCAATCTCACCGAATAAACGTTTGTCCCCTGCCCGCTGTACCGCAAGAATCGGCTCTATTTGTTCGGACTTCATGGCCCCCATGAGTACCATGATTTCGCCGATGCGTTTTGCCACGATTCAGTGATATCACGTTCCAAAGGAAGGTCAAGTGAGCCCGTGCGCTTCCGCTGAGGTTACACTGAACACGCGCGAGGTCTGCTGTGTGTGATTCTTATCCTCTCAGCCCCCCGATACTGTGATCCTTCCGCAATTGGCTACGCTCGCCCCACCAGTAAGCATCGAGGTGAACCCGCGCCATTCCATAATCCTTACTCTTTGCAACTAGCCTGGCCGCGTCCTGATATGCCGAATAGTCATCCGTGGTTAGCTGCCAAACCCCGTTCCACTGTGGAAGCTTGGGTGCTTGTGGAAGATCGCGTGCTCGTTTTCGAATCTGCTTTGCTGTATTCAAGTCTAGCGGGATTTCAAACAATTCTTCTGCAGCGCGAAGTCCGTAGGCCTCATCAAGATAGGTCGTGTAGAGGCAATCGCGGAGGAAGATGTTCAGGAGCTTTCGGGAGAGCGCCCAGCGTGTACGCTCCGGGAGGCGTGTCGGAAGCGCATCCATAAGTTGTCTGGTACTGCGGTCGAGACCTCGCTTGAAAGCCTTGGGGTCACGTATCCCGAAAGTGGTGAGGTTAAGCCTCTCACCGAGAAATAGTCGAGCTTTTTCTCCCACTCCGCCGCTTCCTTTCCCACGCGTGGGGGCCCCAGCGCTAACAGCAACCCGAGCGATGAACTGCTGTATCGCGTTCAGGAATCTTTCTCTCTTCACTCCACTTGCCCTCCCCACGTGCGGCAGGTCTGCCGTATCATTTCAGCCCTGCCAAGGGATACTTCAACTTGCAATCTTGCGAACAGAAAGTCGGACCCTTTTCAAACCCCTCCAGCTCTCCAAGAAAAAGGGGCACAATCCAATCCGGTTCTCTCTGCCTTATCTCAATAAAGTGCGAGTTCAATTTTGGCATGGGATGCCTGGACGCTTTTTCCGCAAGTATCGCAATCCAACCTCACTAGCGTCTGGTGTGTAGTGAAAACACCCATAACTGGCCTCCTCGTTACGGCTTTTGCTCGGCCGGCGCGCGGATCCCGCGACAAGCGCCTCCTGAACCGGCCTCGCAAAGTTGAATAGCTTTTCCTGCACGGCCAGAACATCGCGCAAGTTTTCTAGCCGTTTGTCGCGATCATAGCGGTCCGTCATAGCCTCGGAGCGGTGCCCAATCACTCGCCGAAGCTGCTCATCCGGTATCTTCCCGCGCACATAGCTGTTGAAGCTGTGCCTCCAGGAATGAAAAACCAGATTGCGCTGGGCCCGATCCTCTTCGATGATGCCGATTCGAGCGAGCGCTGCCTTGAACTGTTTCAGGATGGAGGTCTTTGTCAGCGGGGTGACCCGATCTACTCCCCAAAACAGTACATCCTCCGGCAGGGGATCTCCCCAGCGATGCAAGGAAAGCAGATCGCTTATAGCTTCGCGCGTCTCCAAGGGAATAGGAACAATCCGAGTGCTGTTCCACTTTGGGACCGACATTCCATGGCGATCGTCCCAAGAATGGTCAACGCGAATGAATCCCGTGGGGTCGATGTCTTGCATTCGGAGAGCCTGGCACTCTCCGAGACGCAACCCCATTGAGGACGCAATCCTGTTCATCGTGTAATGACGGAGCTCGCCCTTCCAGATATGTGCCTAGGGCTGCAGGGCCGAAGAGACAGGCCTGTTCGTCAAGGGATATGACGCCGCGGGAGCGCGGCGTCTCCTTCAGCTCCTTCACAGCCTTCACCGGATTGTCCTGGACCTCTCCCATAGTGAAGGCGTAGTTGAACATGATACGGGCGGTTCCGATGATTTTGTTTATCGTGCCAGGGGCATACCTCTTTTCTTTGAAGAGCCGCATCTTGTAGTCGCGGAACATGGCCGGGGTGAGTTCAGGGAGCGGGTAGTCGCCAAACTCGGGGATCAGATGCGTATCCAGGTAGCTGCGGCGGGATTCGGCGTAGGCCTTACTGATGTTGAAGCCGTCGCCGAGTTTCTCTTGAATGTAGGGGCAGGTATCGAAGCGCCACCATGGGGCGGCCCACTCTTTGAAGGTTTTTACCTTCGGCTTGCGAAGCGGAGGCGCCGGAGCGTCGGACAGGCGTTTGATGGCCCACCGTTCGGCCGCTCCCTTGTCGGATAACTTCGTGCTCAGGGGCGAGCCCACGACTCCGCCGGGACTCCTGAAGCGCACATACCACACTGGCGGCTTTCCCGCGCGTTTGCGTTCGTAGAGGTAGAACTGTTGCGGATCTCCCTTTGGCATTCTTCGCACCTTCTTTGCTACATTCATGCTACCATGCCAAGGAAAGTTAATCAATAACTTTCTTATTCTATACTATACAAGTAATTAAGTTGCGATTTACTGTTTTTCCTTCTATCTCCTAGGGGATTCGAACCCCTGTTGCCGGGATGAAAACCCAGTGTCCTAACCCCTAGACGAAGGAGACCTGATGGTCAAAGCAGCGCCGCGTTCGGCGCCTGCCTCCAACCGGGACTCGTAATAGCCTTGATGAACGAGCTTTGTCAAGAGAGTTGAACACAACGCCACGGCGATATACTATGGGAGATATCGCAAGGGAGGACAGTACCGATGGCGAAGGTCAGTTGGAACAGGACGTGGAGCGAAAAAATGCGAAAGAAAAGCCGGGGAAAGAAAGGAAAGAACCGGCTGCGCAAAAAGAAATAGCACGGTCGTGCCCGGTGGCGCATTTCCGCCGGGCAACTGCAGGATGACCGCCAGTGAGTGAAGTCACAAAGAAAAGCTACAAGAGGGGCGCGCGCATCTATCTCGAATCAGAGGAAGAGAGCAGCGAAGTCTTTGTCATCGAGAAGGGAGAGGTGGAGCTTTCCGGCTTTCCTGAGGCAAAGAGGTTCCGTTCAGCCCTCGGCCCCGGAGACATCTTCGGCTTCACCTCCTGCCTGTGCCGGCGCCCACGAATGGAAACCGTCGTCGCCCGCACCGACTGCACCTGCGCGGTCCTGGGCCGTGATCGCTTCCTCGAATCGGTCCAGGCCAACGCGGAGCTGGCAACACGCGTCATTTCCTACTTCGCCGAGGAGCTGCGCGCATATGACGACATGGTGGCAGTGCCCTCGGACAAGGGAGGACCGTCGGACGAGGAGGCGCGCCTGTTCGAGCTGGGGATGCACTTTGCGCGCGCGGGACGCGATGCGCACGCCTTCCACGCGCTCAGCGCGCACCTTCAGCTCTATCCGTCGGCTGCCAACTCCCCGGAGGCCCGGAAGACCGTATCGATGCTCAGCGCGAAAGGCGTCAAGATTCCGCCCACCACGCAGCATGGCATTGCCCGACGCTACGCGGACGGCCAGATGGTCTTCTGCGAGCATGAACCGGGCAAGGAGCTGTACATCGTGAAGTCCGGGAAGGTGGAAATCCTCAAGGTCACGCCTCCGGAGGAGATGCTCCTCTCCATCCTGCGCGAAGGGGACATCTTCGGCGAGCTTTCCATCGTATCAAGCAAGCCGCGCAATGCCACAGCGGTTGCAATCGGAGAGACCGAGCTTCTCCCCGTGGCGCGTGAATCCCTGGCCAGCCTCTTCGAGAAGTCTCCCGTCACGATTGCCCGGATCCTCACGGCAATCAGCCAGAGGCTCTGGTTCACTTTCATCCGGCTGCAATCCAGCTTTTTCGAAAATCCCCTGACCCGGGCGTATGTGCTTCTGGAAAACAAGCTCATGGAAGAGAGAATCTCGCTTTCCAGCACCAAGCCCGTTACGCTGCCCCTGGGGATCGGGGAGATCCTGGGCATGGCACGTGTCCCCGTGGAGAGGCAGCAGAAGCTCGCTGGCGTGCTGACTGATGACCCGAACCTCAGCTTCCAGTTCCGCCAGGTTACGATTGAGAACCCAACCGTCCTTGAGTCCAGGGCGCGATACTTTCGCACCCGGGACCACCTGGGAAGCCAGGAGACGAAACAAGACCCCAGCCCGTCCAACCGCAAGAAGCCGGCAAACGCAATCGGGCTGGACTCTCAGGAGCTTCGCGTACCCACGGACAAGCTGCCGGACAAATGACGAATTGACGAAATGGTGCTGCGTGGCGCCTTCCTAGGGCGTCAAGTCCCTTCGCACCTCCACACCCAGCGACAACCTTCGTGCGCCGCTGGCCCGGGCGATGTCCAGCACCCGGATGACAATGTCGTAGCGAAGCCCCCGGTCTCCCATCACGACGACCGGAGAGCCGGGCTGCCGCGCAAGCATGTTGGAAAGCCGCTGGCGAAGCTCGTCGAGCACTACCCGGTCCTTGCCCAGGTAGACCGCGCCCGAGGCATCGATGGTCACGACGATGCTCTTCTCAGGCTGCGCCTCCGCCGTGCTGGTTGCGGGAAGGTTGACCCGCATCCCTGATTGGATGATCAGGGGGGTGGCGATCATGAAGATGACAAGAAGAACCAGCACCACGTCCGTGAACGGAGTGATGTTGATGCCTGCCATGAGCCCGTTCGTATGCCGCGATCCTAGCTTGCGCATCTCAGCGTGTCAAAAGATCCGTCATCTCGGAGGCGCACAGCTCCATGTCATTCACGAACCCGTCGATGCGCCGCACGAAATAATTGTACGCAATGACCGACGGCACCGCCACGGCAAGCCCCGTGGCGGTGGTGATGAGCGCCTCAGCCACTCCCCCGATGACGACCGCCATTCCGCCCGTCCCCATGGCGGAGATGTCCCGGAAGGCCCTGATGATTCCCAGGACGGTCCCGAACAAGCCTATGTACACGGCCGTGTTTCCGATGGTTCCGACGATGCTTGTGAGCCTCTCCAGGCGCGACGCCTGGATGGTGACGGAGCGCTCCAGCGTGCTTGCGATGAGCTTCTCATCACGGGACCGCAGCTCCAGGCCGGCCAGGGCCACGCGGGCAAATGGCGCCTTCGTCTCCCGGCAGACTTCCACGGCGCCGTCCCGGTCCTTCCGATCGATCATCCCCTGGATTTTGCGCATGAAGGCGGCCCTGTTCACTTTCGTCATGCTCCAGTAGGTCCAGAGCCGGTCGATGATGACGGCCAGGGAAAGAAGGGAGCAGAAGAGAAGCACGTACATCGTGGCGCCGCCGGATGCGAAGATCTGCCATAGAGTTTTGCCTGCAAACATCGTACGCTCCTTACCTCGGGACCTTACTGGCCACCGGAATCGCTACGAACCAGGATGAACTCCACGCGGCGGTTCTTCCAGCGGTTGTCGAGGTCCGAGAACGGCACCACCGGCTCGGCACCGCCGATTCCCACGGTGGAAACGCGCGCTGCGGCGATTCCCTGTGCAATCAGCGCTTCCTTGATGGCCTCCGCCCTGGCTTTCGACAGCGGGATCAACTCCTGCTCCTGCTCCGTCTTGGCGCGCGCCGGGTTGTCGAAGTTCACCAGGTTCGCGTGCCCCTGGATCGTGATCTTGTACTGGCTGTACTTCTTGAAGATCTCCGCGAGCCGGGAGATTGTGGCGATGTTCCTGGCGGCCTTGTCGGGCTCCACATGGGTGAAGTCGGCCGTGTTCGCCTGGAACGTTATGCTTGCTATCCTGACCTTGAGATTATTGCCGTCCTTGATGACCAGGATGTCCACGGGAATAGTCTTCGTGTAGGTTGCGGTGTTTCCCAGCACGTCCTTTATCGTGAACGTAAGAGGATAATCTTCCGCGGATTGCACCAGCTCTCCCGTGTCCGACAGCCCGTTCCAGATGATCTTGTCCGATGGGGCGCCCTTCCCGGAGAAAGAGGCAAAAGGATGGTTCTCCGGATCGACAATCTGGATGCTCCAGCTGTCGATGGGGCTGGGGTCATTGACCTTCAAGCCAATCGTGAGCTCGTCATTGTAGCCGTCGTTGTCCGGGGAGAACGGAACGCCGCCAAACGTCAGGTCTACCTTGGGCGGGCTGGCGTTCAGGACGAACGGGGACGTGCGCGTCTCAGGCAGGTTCCCCTTGAGGTAATCCACGGTGAGGTCCGCCGTGTACGAGCCGTCCGGTGCAAGAGCGCCGGCGGAATCCTTGCCGTCCCACGCGACAGTCTGCGGCACGGGAGGTGCGCCGTTGAAATCCCGCACTGACGTGCCCGCTGCATTCATGATGGAAAGCTTCCAGGACCTGATGCCGTCCGCCAGCTGCACGAGCGGGGTGAATGTGATCGTGTTCGGCACGCCACTGGGCGTGGGAGAGAACCCGGTTGCGGATTCAGTCAGGAACACAGGCGTGGGCCGCGTGTCGATCTGGATGCCTTTCAGCTCCTTGACCGTCTGGTTTCCCGCCTTGGTCTGGGACTTCACGACATACGAGTATGTTCCGTCGGGGGCGATGTTGCCGTTGTCGTCCTTGCCGTCCCAGGCGAAGTCCACGGCCTTCCCCTTCCAGAACCACCCGCGCACGCGCTCGTTCTTTGCGTTGTGTATCTCCCCTTCCCAGAGATCCTCATCGCTCGAGGACTGCTTGACGGTGACGGACTGCAGCCGGCTGGTGCCGTCAGGCGAGAAGAGGGTCGTATCCGCGCTCACGTCGACCTGGGGGAAGTGGTTGTCCACGAAGAACGGGTTGCTCTGGGCCGTCGGATGCGTCCCGTTGGAATATGCGACCTCCAGCTCAGCCCCGTACTGGCCGTCGGCAACCCTCTTGCCGCTGTCATCGATACCGGCCCAGGTAACTTCCTCCGGAGGCCGGTTGGAGCCCTTGAACGTCCTTACGACATCCCCCTTGGAGCTCTTCACCCGTACGACGAACGACTCGATGCCGGTCGTCACGGCCAGCGAGGGGATGATCCTGATCTTCGTCTTTGTCCCGCCGCCAAAGGGAGAGAAATATGCGAGGTCCGTTGAAACGCGGACCGGCTTCTTCTGAGTGTCGATCCTCAAGGTGATGACCTTCGAGGTGCCGGTGTTCCCGGCGCGGTCCGTGGAGGACAGAACGTAGGTGTAGGCGCCGTCAGGGAGAAGATTGCCGTCATCCGTGCGGCCGTCCCACTGGAAGACCTTGTCAGCCGTGCCGCGCCATACCTGGCTTCGCACCTCCTTGCCCTTGTCGTCCTTGAAAGTCCCGGTCCAGAACAGCTCCTCCGAGGTGTCCTGGTGGATGGTCACCGTGTTCCTTTCGCTGTCACCCGTGGGGGAGAAAACTTCGTATTCCGCCGTGGTGGCCGCGGTGGGCGGAGTTGTCTTGATGGTGATCAGCGGGGATTCCGCGGTGGGATTGTGCCCGTTCACATACACGATGGCCAGCTTGGCTTTGTATCCGCCATCAGGAAGCACCTTGCCGTTGTCGCCTTTCCCGTCCCACGCGGCCGTTGAAGGGACGGATCCCTTGCCGGAGAAAGTCCGCTGCACAGTCCCGCCTGCGTCAGAGACGGCGAGGGTCCAGTCCTCGATTCCGGTCTTCACCGGTACCCCGAAGCTGAAGGTCACCGCCTGCTTGGGGCTGCCTGTGCCTGGAGAGAAATACGAGTAGTCGATGGACAGCTGAACTGGAGTTGCCTGCGTATTGATGATGATGTTGTCCAGCTCCGCGCCGCCGATGTTCTGAGCCCTGTCCGTGGCTGTGACGCGGTAGGTGTAGACCCCGTCAGGGGCCAGGATCCCCTTGTCGTTCTTGCCGTCCCATGCAAAGTCGGGCGGCTCGGAGTCCTTCCATTCGAAGGTTCGCACCGTCCCGCCGGCCGCATCCTTGATCACGGCAGCCCAGGAGTCTTCCTTGGAACCGGTCTGGTGAATGGGGAGCGTTGCCTTGGTCCCTTCACCCGTCGGTGAGAAGATGAGGTACGACGCGCTCACCGTGACCTTGGGAGGCACCGTCTTCACGATCGTGGTGCCCAGCGGGGTCTTGCCGATGTTGCCGTTGTCGTCCCACGCTTCCACGTAATAGCTGTACGTGCCGTCAGGAACCACGGTGCCCTTGTCCGAGGTTCCGTCCCACCTGATCGAAGGCGGAATGGGGATTCCCTGCTTCACGTAGAAAAGACGCTTCACAAGGTTGCCCAGGTCCCGGTTCTCGGGCCTGTCCTCCTTGTTCTGGATTGTCCGCACGGGATTCCCGGCGGAATCCTGAATGACGAAACGGAACCCCTTCACGTATCTCTTGGAGGTTATTGCAAGCGGAAGAACAAGGTCCACTTTCCCGCCGACAAGAGTCGGTGAGATGTATTTCTCACCCGCGGTGTCCAGAGAAATGGCGGGCGGAGTCTTTACCACGGCGCCAAGGGGAACGTTCACCCCCGCGCCAAATCCCCACACGCCGTTTTGCAGCGGCACGGCGGCCATGGTGGTACTGACCTCGCTCCTGTTCCAACCCTGCTCGGTGGCGTTGAGGACGCCGATGTTCTGCTTGATGTTCGTTGTGAGCTTGAAGGAAAGACCGAATGAGAACGGCAGGGAGCGCGCAGGCTCAATGCCGGCAGCCTCGCGCAGATCGTAGACATAGGCTCCGCTCAGGGTCACCACATTGAAAAGGAGAATATCCGCACCGACGGTGGCCCTCATGTCCACGAGTGAAGGGAAGCTGAGGTCAGGGCTGAAGGAAAGAACCACCGGGTCTGTTTTGAGAAGAGAGAAATGCGCGCCGATGGCTGGTGTGAAAACGGGAGGATTGGCAAGGGAACCAGTGGCAGCGGAGACATTATACCCCTTCCCGATGTTGAGCATTGCCACGCCCCACCGGAAATCTTTCAGGAACGCAATGTCGCCAGGAATATGGAGAAATCCAAGATCCAGCCCGAGGCCCCAATCACTGCCGAACTCAAACCCCACGCCGGCGCCGACGTAGAGGTCCGGGAAGAGGTCCTTGGAGAACGCGGCCGTCAGCCCGCCCATGGCGCCCCAGTCCGGGCCCTGGCTGCCGAAGCTCGCGTTGGTGAACCGGCCCGTGGTTGAAAAAACCCCAGCGGCGGTCGGGATAGTGACCCCGGCATTGATGAAGTTTCCGTTCCAGTTGAACGGGCTTACTCCCGTCAGAGCGAGGTAGCTGAGGTCCAGAGTCACCCTCTGCTTGCCTGCCGCGACCGCCGGATTGAGCACTGTTCCCTGCGGCGAGTTGAGGTTCGCCGTCCCCCCCATCCCGGCAAGGAACTGCGGGGAATAGAAATCCAGAAAGCCACTCTCTGCTTGGACGGCCCCTGCGGCAAAGGCGAACAGCGCGACGACGACGAGGCCACGGACATGCTTTTTCATGGGGCCCTCCAGACGAGAATACTGTATATCGCTGTCATGGCATTTTCAACAACATGCCACTTCGCTCCTGCCAAACTCTACGGTCGCGGGCAAGCCCAGGTCAGTAATGTGAAAAATGATTCTCGTGTCGAATCTCAACGACAGAACCTCCGCATCGCGCGGCGCTCCGGGCATCATTTCTCCCGCTGATCGGATTGTCATGGAAATTCGACCCCAATTTCCTTTCACGGATGACTTGAGCGCCGCCATGCACGTGGTACCTTCACATATATGGAAAACGACGTTCGGACCAGTGGCCCATCCTCCTGGGCCATTGCGCCAGCCCGGCGCTTGCGATACGCTTCAACCAACATGCGGCTCGCGGCAATTCTCATCTTGCTTGCAGGCCCGATCTCCCTCTGGGCAGCCCCGGCCGCCGGGGCGCTTTTTACCGAGGCGGAAAGCAGGTTTCTCAACAAGAACTACACCGCTGCGCTCGTCGAGTACGACGAGTTCCTTCAACTCTACCCTTCTTCCGACCTGCTTGCCGACGTGCAGTACCGTCGGGCCGTGTGCCTGTACCAGCTGGGGAACTACCAGCAGGCATCCGAGGTGCTGGCCGACGTGGCTCTGCGCTTTCGATGGACCCGTTACATCAACGCCGTTCCGTTGTGGCAGGGGCTGTCCCAGTACAAGCTCTCCCGTTTCACGCCGAGCCTTGTCTCCATCAATGAATACCTGACAACGGGAAAGGACCCCCAGCTGGTCCCGCGGGCGCTTTTGTGCAAGTCCCTGGATCTGGAGGAGCTGCAGAAGCTGCCCGAGGCCGCGGATGCCGCTCGCCAGCTCCTGAAAGGCTATCCGCAGTCGGAGGTTGCAGGGCCGGCGCTCGTGCTCTTGTCCTCCCTTCTCCTCAAGGACAAATCCTATGACGAGTTGGAACAGCTGGCCGCCGGCGCAGACACTCCGTCACTGCCCGCCAACCTGAGACAGGAGTTTCTCTGGAACCGCGCAGAAGGCCTCTGGGCCTCCAATCACCAATCCGATGCGCTGGTCATCTACACGGACCTGCGAGACGCGCGCGCGGACATTTCTGTCGCAGCTTATCGCAGGCTCTTTGCTGCAGCGGAATCCCAGTCGGATCTTCCCCGGATGGAATCCATCGGCCGGGAAATGGAAAGTCATTTTGCGGGCACTCCGCAGGTCATGGTGGATATCTGGGCGGGCCTGGGCGTGGAAAACTACAAGAACGGGAACTTGCAGCCGGCCTCGACGTACCTTCAAAGGGCCTGGGCGCTTCGCAAGTCCTACAAGGTGGACGCAACGGTCCCCATTTACCTTGCAAAAATCATGCAGGACCGCAAGGACACGGAAGGGGCAAAGTCCATGCTCCAGGACTACGCGGCCCAGCCGGGAGCTTCCTCCGAATCCGTCATGCTGGCGCTGGGGGTCCTTGCCAGGGACTCCGGTGAGCTGGCAGCTGCAGAGAGCATCCTCTCGCGCTTCCTGGACACCTATCCGAAATCCCGGAATGCTTCGCGCGCGGCGGCGCTGCTGGCAGACGTGGAGCTCCGCCAGGGGAAACTCGACCAGAGCTCAGCGCTGGCCTCGCGCTACCTGCAGGGGGATGCTGCCGGGAGCTCCCGGCCGGACTTCCTGCGCCTCCAGGCCGAGATCGACCGGCAAAAAGGCAGCTTCGCGGCAGCCGCCGATTTGCTTCGGGAATACACCGCCCTTGCTCCCGCGGACGTCGATGCCGCGGTTGACCTGCTTGAAATGCAGTTCCTTGCCAGGGATTACCAGTCCGTGATAAAGGGAGCCCCCGCGCTGCTTTCTTCTCCCGTCGAAAAATCCGCGCACGGGAATACTTGCCGCCTACCTTCTGGGGCTCAGCCAGGTTGCCGCAAAGGACTATGCGGGCGCAGTGGCAACGCTCGGAAAAATCGATACCGGCGCGGCCCAGGCCGCGGGTCTTGTGATGATCGTGCCGTATCTGCGGTACTACCTGGCATGGTCCTATTCGAAAACGGGGGACTTCAAGAGCAGCGCGGGCATCGTCGACGACATGGCCACGGCCTATCCGCTGCACGCTCTTACCCCGAAGATCCTGTTCCTGGCGGGATGGAGCCATTTCAATCTCGGAGATTTCGACAAGGCCGCGGACTATTTCTCCCGGGCCGCCACGGCTGAAGGGGAGCGAAACTCGGCTGAAAAGGATTTCTACCTCTACGCCAAGAGCCTGATCAGCGCAAAGCGATTGACGGATGCCGGTGCTGCCCTGCAGCGCATCATCAATTCATCCCCGCAATCGCCTTTTGCAGACAGCGCGCTGTTCGATTATGCCGGCCTCCAGGCCCTCTCAGGCTCGCCCTCCGGCGCCATGGACGCCTACACCGGCCTGATCAGGCAATACCCGTCCAGCCCTCTTGCGGAGGAAGCAGCCTACAAGCTGGCTGAGACGATGTTCAATCAGCACAACTATGCGGGCGCGGCGGCCGCGTTCACGGACTACCGGCACAAGTATCCCAACGGACGGCTGTACGACGCCGCACTGTACTGGGGCGGTGAGGCGGCAAACGCCACAGGGGGCAAGTTCGACGCGGCGCTGCTCTGGGAGCAACTGGCCAACGCGTATCGCACCAGCTCGTTCCGCGCAGCGTCGCTGCGCAAGGCCGCGGAAATCTACGTGGGCGCCGGCGACCTCAAGCGCGCCTTGGACCTGTACTCCCGGTTCATCTCCGATTACCCGGACGAAGCGCGGCTGGCAAAAGCGGACATAGCGGCGGAAAAGCTGCGCTACCAGATCCAGGGGCTTGACGCCACGGAAGCAGACCTTACCACGCGCATTTCTCATTCAACCGGCCAGGCGCGCCTGGAGGCCACCACGGACCTGGCCAGGCTGTATATCTACAGTGGGGATAAGAAAGTGGACCAGGGATATCAGATGCTGCAGCAGGTTGCCTCGCAGGGAAACGGCGTGGTTGCCGCCAAGGCGCAGTACCTCCAGGGAGAGTACTTCTATCGCAAGGGCGACCTGATGGAAGGCGCCAAGAGGTTTGTCACCGCGGCGGCAACGGGCGCTGCGGACGCTGATTTCTCGGCTTCCGCTCTCTACAGGGCCGCTGAGATGATGAAGCTGGGCGAGAGGCCGGACCAGGTTCAGGCGCTCGTGAAGAAAATGACCGACAGCTTCCCCGCCTCGCCGTGGACGGCCAGGGCCCGAAAGCTTCAGGAGGCCGGAAAATGAGCAAGCTGATCGCGCCGTTTTTCATCCTGATGGCTTTCCTTCCTTCCCTTGCGGCCGCCGACCAGCCCTCTCCTCCCGTGCTGGTCCTGCCGGAAGTGACGCTCGATATCAAGGACCTGAGCGTGGAGAACGTGGAGACGATGCTCCCGCCGGCAGGGCCCCCGGTTATCGTGAAAAGCGATGTCATCCTGCCGTCGGCTCCCGAGCTGGACGTGGTGCCACCCGCGCGGACGCTGGCCGCTGAGGGCGCGGATCCCCTGGGCGGGGCTGCCGCCTCTCCCCGCCCCCTGGCAACGCAGGCAACTCTTGGCGCCGGATCGCAGAACCGGGTTCTCGGCAACCTGAATCTGACCACCACGGGCCAGAACACGCAGGCCAGTCTTTCGTTTTCCCATGACACGGCGGACGGCATCTCGGGCCAGCCTCAGGGATCGGGGTTTGACACCCGGGACGACGCAATTTCAGGAAGCTTGTCCGGCAAGCTCGGGGCTTTCGATGGCGGGTTCCAGGGAAGCTATGTTGAAAAGGAAACCGGCCTCCAAAAGCAGAGCACGAGTTACTTCTACCGGCTGGGCCGGAATCTCGACGGCACGGCGACACTCAGTGTCCAGCCGCTTGACTGGCTGACTCTTGAGGGCTCACTCCACGGGGTCACGGATTCCCTCACCCTGGCCGGCACCCAGCCCCCCGGCCCCGGACAGGCCAGCGAGTACAAGGGGGACGCTCACCTGTCTGCCAGCACGCATGCGGGGATATTCACCGCCGGGGTGTCCGGTGACTACGGCTACCGCCTGGCGCACTTGTATACTGGCAACGACGACCAGGTGCAGCGCCTGCGCACGGGCGTTTCCCTTGGCCTGAACTTTCCGGGAGCGCTTCTGCTGGAGGGCTCCGCAGCCGTATTTCTGAGCACCCAGGGGGCCGCCCTCCTCCCCTTCTCCATCCACGCAACCGGGACACCTTTCTCCGCGCTCACCCTGGACGCGTCCTTCGGGTATCGGGTGGTTCCCTATGATGAAGGTGACATCCTGGCGCTCAACCCCTACCTTATTCCTGTGAACCTGGTGGATGACAGCGGGTGGTTCGGAGACGCTTCCTTCGAGCTTGCCCTGACGGGAGACTTCAGCGTCCGCGCGGGGCTCTCGTTCATGAGCAGCACCAACATGCTGACGTCGGATGCCTTTGCCGTGAACGCCCCTTATGGGCCGACCGGGCTGTTTCTGGTCAACCAGCAGCCGGCCAATCACCTGACCGGACACGCAGGTCTCCGCTGGAGCATAGTCCCGGGAGTCACCCTGGATGCCAGCTGGGAGCGCGAGCTGATGGACAGACCGTCGTTCGCCCCGGTTGACAAGATAACGGCGGAGGCAATTGCCATGGAGACAACCGGCGCATATGGGGGCCAGCTGGCCATGACCATGCTGACGGGGCTTCCCCCATCAGTCCAGCTGCCGGAGCTGGATCTCGGAGGCTTCGTGCGCCTGGCCGAGCCTGCCCAGCTTCATCTCGACCTGTATGACCTGCTCTGGCCTCTTCTGGGAGGTGACCGCTTCGGACCGAGCCTTTACCCTTACGTGGAGCCCGGGTTCCGAGTGGTGGCGAGCCTCCGGCTGAGCTTCTAGAGGACGTGAATATGAGTGCCGTTGAGCATCTGATGGATCCGGAACGCAGCGATTCGCGACGCCTCCTGGCGGCAATCCTGGCGGCCGTGCTCCTGCACATCATTGCTTTCGCCGCTTTGGCCATCATGAGGCTCGCTGAGAACCCGGCGAACCTGGTACCGGTAAGCGTGGAGCTGGCGCCGGGAACCCTGGGCGGCGACTCCCTGCCGGCCGGGCCTCCTTCACAAGGAATATCGCAGGGCCGGGCTTCCGCATCGCAGCCGCGCGCGGGAACCGACCAGGGCTTTGTCATCCCGACGCCCCGGCAGGGCATGAGCACTGAAGCCACCCAACCCACGGGGCCGGCCTTCCGTACGGCCGGATCCAGCAGCGCTCAGGCAGGTGGCGCCCAGCAAGCCACGTCCCCTGTCCAGGAACCGGTCTTCCCTCATTCCCGAACGCCGCAGGCGGGGACGGGAGCCGTCCCCGGCGGAGGGGGCGCATCAACGGGCGCTCCCGCCCACGGCGTGCTGGTTGAGGGCGGCGGCCAGGCTCCCACCAAGGGCTCGCTGGACCTGGGTTCCCTGGACAAATCCCTTGCAGGGGCGCAGGGAACCGGTGGCCAGTCCGGGGCAGAGTCGGGAGCCAACGGAGGCGGAGGGGGTGGAGGCGGCGGGGCTGGAGCGGGTTCAGGGGGAGGCGGACAGGGAAACTACCGGTTCCAGTGGGACCAGCCCGCCGCAGGAAGCGCCCGGAAGCTCCTTGCATCACCGCGGCCCCGGATCCCCCAATGGGTAAGCAACCAGGGGCTCAGTCTGACGGTCCTTCTATCTTTCATACTCACTCCTGATGGAGTCCTCAGGGACGTGAACGTCGAGGCATCGTCCGGCTACAACGAGGTTGATGCCGCCGCCATGGAAGCCGTGCGGCTTTGGCGATTCAGCGCGGATCCTTCTGCCCGCCCCATCCACGGCATGGTTCCCTTGGCCATCCGCGCAAGGTAGCCGGCATCCCGCTGCAAACTGGTCAAACGTCGCATATGACGGGGGATTCGGGGCGTTGCTTTTTCCCCGGAATAGATGGAAAATAGCACAAGTTTCATATAGAATTCGATTGTCGAATCGACAGGAGGCTCATCATGTCCTTCAGGCTCAAAGAAGCAACGTACAAGGTCAGATGCCGCGAGCCCGGGTGCACTTTCACGTCAGAGTTCTCAGTCAAGGAGAACCTCATGGGGGTCACCGAGGCTGACATCGACTCCGAGGCAATAAAGATCGCAAAAAACCTCGCATTCATAAAACATGACGCCCTGCTGGGCAGAAAACACCAGCTCGTCAACCCGGACATTTTCAGGATCTCAGGATCATACGAGCGGATCGGCGGCTTGTCGGCCAGCTCCGTCTTCACTCAACCTGCTCCGGGCGCACCAGCGCAGGCCCCCGCGCATACCTTCCGGCGCGGTGACATCATCATGAGGAAGCAGGAGGACTCTGCCCTTGTCTGCGAGGTGGTGCGCGGGTCAGCGCAGAACGCGGGACACCCGGGCCTTCGCTACCGGCCGGGGGCCATGGTGGGCACCGCGACCATCTTTCACCAGAAAAGCAGACCGGCCGACATCGTGGCTGCCGAGGACAACACCGCTGTCATCTTCCACGACGTCAAGGAGCTGACGCGCAACAATCCCGGCAAGGCCCGCGAGCTGTACGACCTGGCTCTGGAGGATATTTTCCACGTCCTGCTGCACCTGGAGGACTACTCCTCGTCACTGGTGAAGAAACTGAAAAAGCAGGAGACTCTCCGCGCAGCCAAGAAGCCCCGGCAGCAGCGGCCCGCCAAAAAGCCTGCTGCATCCGCGGCGCGCAAGAAGGGGAAAAAGCCAGCGGCCGCCAGGAAAAAACCGGCCGCCAAGGCCCGAAAAAGATAACGTTCGAGACCTCGTAGAAAACCCTCCCCCGGCACTGCGTACGGGATTACAGTGCCAGGGGGAGTTGTTTATGCACTGCTCCAAATAGCATAATTTTACAAAACGATCACTCCATCGTACAATACGGAACGACCCTTTTGGCGCAGACTCAATCTGCACCAACGAAAGAGAGGGTTGACCATGGCGACGTTCCAGGAGCTTTCAGCAGCAATCCAGAAGGGCAACGCGAGCGCGGCGAAGGAGCTTACCTCCTCCCTCCTTGCGGAGAAGCAGGGGGCCGGAGAGATCCTGAACAAGGGTCTTCTGGACGGCATGGAAAAAATCGGCCGCCGCTTCAAGGCGAATGAGGTCTACATCCCCGAAGTGCTCATTGCTGCCCGCGCCATGAACCAGAGCATGGAAATCCTGCGCCCCGAGCTTGTAAAGGCCGGGGTCAGACCCATCGGGAAGATGCTTCTGGGCACGGTGAAGGGAGACCTCCACGACATTGGCAAGAACCTGGTCAAAATGATGGCCCAGGGAGCCGGAATGGAAGTCGTGGACCTTGGCATCGACGTGTCCGCGGACAAGTTCCTCCAGGGAGCCAGGGACAACCCGGACGCGAAAGCCATCGGAATGTCCGCCCTCCTGACCACGACCATGACGGGAATGAAAGAGGTCATCGAACGGTTCCAAAAAGAAGGCATTCGGGACAAGGTCCGGTTTCTCGTGGGAGGGGCTCCCCTCACGGATCAGTACGCTCGGGAAATCGGAGCTGACGGTTACGCAGCAGATGCGGCAACGGCCGCTGAGAAACTCAAAGCAATCGTGGGAGCATAGGTCCTCAATATGGCACTCATGTGGTCCCGGAGAGGCAATCCCTGGCCGCTCCGCGCAATTGTGATCTTCGTCTGCATCACCGCAGCGCAGGCATGGTCAGAACAGGCGCACGCCATCTCCCAGTCACAGGCGACAGATGCCACGACATCCGCCACCCGCGCGGCTCCTGATGCAAACGCATCGGCTTCGCGCTCGGGAGCGGATGCTGCAAGCTCGGCCTCTCGCGCCGCCAGGAAGCCGGGGGACATTTCAACGACGCTGTATGACCTTGCCCAGGGGCCGGTCCTTCGCCTTTGCCTCCTGGTCGCTTTCCTTGGAATTTTGTACAGGATTCTGCAGTACCGGCGCCTCACCCGGAAGACGCCCGTCCGTGGGCGCTATTTTTCCCCGGCAGTGGCCGCGTCGACGGTGGCGCCCCTGCGGCGCGCTCCCCAACCGAGACTCATGTCCCATCCCGCGATGAGGACAGTGAGCCTGTCGTTTCACATCCTCCTGTTCCTGGTTCCGCTGCTCCTCCCCGCGCATACCATGCTTCTTTCCCGGAGCCTCCACGCCAGCCTGCCCGCCATCCCCGCGCCTCTTGCGGACTGGCTTACCGTCGTCCTGGTGGCCCTGGGAGCCTTTTTTCTCGTGCGAAGGATCGCGGTCCCGCGTGTCCGGATTCTCTCCACGACGTATGACTACGTGGTCCTCCTTCTTGTTCTGGCTCCGTTCGTGACGGGACTCATGGCCTATCACCACGTCTCATCGTCCCCCTGGCTGATGGTTGCCCACGTGGCGTCCGGGGATGCCCTCCTGCTGGCCATCCCGTTCACGAAGCTTGGCCATATGCCGTTCCTTGTTTTCTCTCGATTCTTCGTCTCGGGCGAGTACTCGTGGCGGCGTCAAGGCAAAAGGGCCTGGGGAAAAAGCGCATGAACGCACCCACGAACAGCGCCATCACGGCGCAGCGCATCGGGCGGGTGCTCGACAGGAACAGGACGTTGATCAGGCTGTCCCTGCAGGCATGCGCCCACTGCGCCTTGTGCGCGGAAAGCTGCTTCAAGTTCCAGGAAAGCGGCGGGGACCCCACATACACCCCTTCGTACAAGGCCATCAACTCGATCGGAAAGATCTACCGCAAAAAAGGCCGGCTGTCAGAATCGGAGTATCGCGAAATCAGCGAGCTGGTGTGGGACCGCTGCGTTCTGTGCATGCGCTGCTACTGCCCGGTCGGAATCAGCATCCCGTCCCTCATCGCCTGCGCAAGGAACGTCTGCAGGGAAAAAGGGGTCTTTCGCACCTACGACGGGGCAAAGAACGCATGACGGCCCCCAGGAGGATCCTCTCATGGTAAAAGCGACGCGAAAACCGCTGCAGGAAATATTCGACTTGATACGCGGCTACAAGGAAGCGCGGCGGCCCCGTGACTTTCTGCACGTTCTCACGATCGGTTGCGGGGGCTGCACCTCCGTCTGCCTGGCCGGAGGGCAGCGGGAAGCATTGGCGCTGAACGAGGAGCTGACGGAGATGGCAAGGGCGCAAAAAGTGCCCGTCCGTTTTTCCTGCACCACCGTGGAGCGGCAGTGCAACCCGCAGTTCCTCGAGGACGTCGAGGACCTGGTGCAGGACTGCGACTGCCTGCTTTCCTGCGCCTGCGGAGCAGGCGTACAGCATCTTGGAGACCGGTACCCGGGCAAGCCCGTTTTTCCCGCGCTGGACACGATGTTTCTCGGAGTGGACATCGACACGGGCCTGTACGAGGAAAGATGCCGAACGTGCAAGAGATGCGTTCTGGGCCTGACCGGCGGCATCTGCCCGCTCACCCGGTGCTCGAAAGGGGTGCTCAACGGTCCGTGCGGCGGGACCAGGTCCGACGGGACCTGCGAGCTGGGAGGCGGGCTTCGCTGCGCGTGGAACGCGATCTATGAGCGGCTCCGCGAACAGGGAAGGGCGGAGGACATGCTGGTGATCCAGCCTCCGCGGGAATGGCTGGAGAGGGGACAGGGAGTGCTTGTGCAAAGAGGGTTTGAGGGACGCTACCTGGAGAAAACCGGTCAGGCGGAAGGCAAATGAAGGCGGGAAGCAACCTGGAGAAGATCCTCTGTGCAGGCCACTTTGCCGTCACGGCGGAGCTGGGGCCTCCGCGCGGGACCGACACTGCCTTCGTGGAGAAGAAGGCGGACCAGCTTCGCGGCTCCGTGGACGCGGTAAACGTCACCGACAACCAGAGCGCCATGGTCCACATGTCCAGCATCGCCTGCGCTGCCCTCCTGGTCAGGCATGGGGTGGAGCCCGTCATGCAGATGACCTGCCGTGACAGGAACCGCATTGCCATCCAGAGCGATATTCTCGGAGCCTCGGCGCTCGGCGTGAAAAACATCCTCTGCATTTCCGGTGATCATCACAGCCTCGGGGACCAGCCGGGGGCGAAGAAAGTCTACGACATCGATTCCACCCAGCTCGTTGCAACCGCGAAGAGGCTGCGAGACCAGCGGTGCATACTCGGAAGCGATGAGGAGATGAGCGGGATCGTCCCGCTTTTCATCGGCACAGCGGCAAATCCCTTTGCCTTTCCGCTCGAGCTCCGGGCTCCCCTTCTGGCAAAGAAAGTCGCGGCCGGGGCGGACTTCTCTCAGACCCAATGCGTGTTCGACATATCCCTTTTCGCGGACTGGATGGAAAAGGTCAGATCCCTGGGCGTGCACACGAAGTGCCGGATCCTTGCCGGCATCATACCGCTGAAGTCCTTCCGCATGGCCAGGTACATGGTTGAAAACATCCCCGGAGTCATCATCCCTGATTCCATCCTCAAGCGAATGGAGGCCGCTCCGAAAGAGAAAGCAGCCGCGGAGGGAATCAGCATCTGCTGCGAGATTATCCGGCAGGTGAAGGAGATAGAAGGTGTCGCCGGCGTCCATATCATGGCCATTGAATGGGAGCACCGCGTGCCACAGATCGTGAGCCAGGCGGGGCTCCTCCCCCGGCCGTCGCCTTCCGAATAAGGGGCATCGGGGAAGCTCTCCCCACCCGACAGGCGTTTGACTTTTTCAGGGCGCAACACGAATTTATCCGTATTGAAGATTCGGATGGGACGGTTTGCTTTTTCAGCATTTCTGGTTTTTCTTGCAGCGGCAACGGCGTTCGCGCAGGATCCAGGGAACACGAAAAAAGCATGGTCTGCATACGCCCTTGGCCTTGGCGTGGGTTATGGAACGGGCCATTACTACCTCGGCCTCGACGGCAAAGGCTTTCTGATTGCCGATCTGGCGGGCGCCATCTCAATGGGGGCCGGCGCCGCATTCATCGCAAGCGACCTGGTCCCACCGGGCTCCAGCTTCTACTCCGGCGGCCAAGGCCTCAGCGCAGGAGTCGGGTTGGCCGGGATAGGCATGATCGTCTACCTTGTCTCCCGGATCTGGGAGGCTGCCGATCTCTTCAAAGCCGTGGATAACGAAAGGCGCGCCGGCAGGATTGTCGATATTGAGCCGGTCATTCAGGCGCGCCGCACCTCCCTGGAAGCGGGGTTCGCAATCCGATTCTGACCGGCATAAGCCCTTTCCCGCCCGCCTTCACCTTCGAAACACAAATGAGCCGCGCCAGAGTCGAACTGGCGACCCACAGCTTAAAAGGCTGTTGCTCTACCAGCTGAGCTAGCGGCCCCCTTGGCCGTTGTAATGTACGCAGCTGTTTTTTCTTTGTCAATTCGTAGGGCTCAAATTCGCAGATCTACGTTGAATGTCATTCCGGCGCTCGGCCTGTCCCCCAGGTGTGCGCCGAGCTCCTGGGTGAAGATTGCCATGTTCATGTCGAAGATGAGCAGCTTTATCCCGGCGCCAAGGGTCAGGTAACCCTGGTTGAGCCCTCCGCGAACCGTGAAGAGGTTCATGAGCCGTATCTGTGTTCCCGCGTGAAGAAGCGTCCAGAAGTCCGCGCTCCCGTCAATGGCTCCGAAGATGTTGCGCATGTCGAAGCTCAGGCGCGGATCGAAGAAATAATTGACCCGGCCGAGATCGGGATGGAAGGCGAACCCGACACCCACGTCCATCGGAATGACATACGTGTCAGTCACCTGGCTCCCGGAGGGGAAGCCTCCGTGGCCGGCAAGGTTGCCCGTGACGGCTCCGAACGAGTTGGAAGAATAATTGAACAAAGTCCCGCCGAGGTCCCTGATGGACAAGCCGACGGAAAACCACCCCAGGTCTGCTATTGCTCCGAGATCCAGCGCGATGGCGGAGCCGTACAGCGTCGTGGCTGAGTTGAGCGCCGCGCCGATGTCCCCGCCCGAGGTCAGGGCAGTAATGACTCCGATTGCGGTGCTGTTGGAGACAGGCGTGTGCATGCGGATCATGGGACGGATATCCGCGCCGACGTGGATTTTCATGCCTCCGCCCAGGTCAAACGGCAGGGAAAGTCCGCCAATGAAGCCGAGAGTCGCGGTAAGGTCTCCCGTGACTCCGAGGAGGGTTTGCCCGAACATCGACGAGTCCAGGATGAGCACCGCCCCAAGGCCGAAGCCGTCCCCGACGTAGCCGATGCCCAGGGAAGAACCGGCCCCAAGGCCTCCCGATGTGACCTGCGAGTTGATGAAGTTGAGAAGCGATGAGGAGGTTTGCGTGCCGACGATGTTCTGCGCAATCTGCGAAATGAAAAGATCCGGCCTGGCATATATCCAGGACGTGCTGGATGTGAGGGTGAACGCACCGTTTCCCCGGGAAAAGCCCGCCGGATTGTAGAAAAAGGAATTATAACCCTCCGCGCTGGCGATGTAGGATCCCCCCTGCCCCATGATTGCCGGGCTCAGGGGAAGGAACGGAGCTTCGTCGATCTGAGCCGCAAACGCGGATATCGAAAACAGCAGGAAAATGACAGCGCCGCACAAAGATGCTTTCTTCATACAGTATGCCTTGTTCGATTTCCTTGCTGTCAGGAGGGCATGGTCGCGCCAGCGACCGTAAAGATATTCTTGATGTTCGAAAGACTGGTGGAATCATACGGCGCGATTGGCGTGGTAAATGGATCAATGCTGCTGGTGGGCACCGTATTGGCCTGATTGTTCAACAGGTTGTACATCTGCTGGATTGCGTAGTTGGTGTCAGCGCCGGTGTTTGCATTGATGATCTCATACACCACGGATTGCATCATGTAGGCAACCGCTGCTTTCTGCGCCACGTCCCCCATGTTCATTCCGGGGGGTGCTGTGGCCGGCGCAGCCAGGCTGGCGCCCAGGAGCTGGTATGCAGCCGCCGCGTTGAGCAGACCGCTCACCATTGCGGCAAACTTAACGGGATCCGATGCAACGTCAGGCGGAACTATCCCCTGGAGGATCTGCTGGATTGTCTGGCCGCTCCCGTTTCCCGAAAGGGCCAGGTTTGCCGCATTGTTGACGAACTGGTCTCCCGATGTCGTCTTGAGATTGAGATCTGCGTAGAGCATGGCAGCCTGCTGCTGGTCGGGTGTCGTGAGCGGTCCGGAAAGATACGTGGTGGTGAGATAATTCTCAATCTGTTGCGTCGTGGTGGGGTCCGACTTCAATTGCGCCACAACCGCGGGCGAGCTCAGATCAGTTTGGAGCTTGTCCAGCCCGCCCTGCCCCTCGTAATCGCTTGCCTTGGGAGCCGGCGGCTTGTCCAGCCCTTTCAGGAGATTGAAACCGAAAAAGGCGGAGCAGCCTGCCAGGAGCAGGAAGGGAGCGAGTACGCATGCCTTCACAGTGCTCGATGCCACCAACGACCTCCTCCACCGCATTCACATACGCCATTGACGCACTTTTTGATTGTTCTTCATTGATTATAGCGCAGGGCATATTGGTTTGCCAGAAATTGTCACTGAACAGCGACAAATGCCGCCCGGCAGACTTCCCCGGGCTGAGTAAGCCGGGCGCGAACCACTTTCCCTGTCAGGCTCCCCTTCGAGGGAACATCTTCCACCTTCACCTTGAGATAGTTCCCGGAAACACCGTGCGCCGAGCGCGCCGGTTGCTGCGCGGTCAGTGGCCCGGACTCCACTTCAACCAGAACCTGCACTTCTTTCCCCAGCCACCTGTGCGAGTAGAGGTCCCGAAGCGCGCGCGACGCCGCGCCGAGTGCCTTGGCACGCTCATCGCGTACGCGCTGGGGCACAACCGGACGAAGCATTGCGGCCGCGGTGCCGGGCCGCGGGGAAAACGGAAAGACGTGCAGGGCCGCAAATCCCACCTTTGCCACCAGGCCCTCGGTTTCGGCGTGCTCCGCGGGGGTCTCACCGGGAAATCCCACAATGAAATCCGCCGCCACGAACGGATCCTCTTTTGCCTTGCGAAGCATGCTCACGCCGTCGACGACCCGCGCCGCGTTGTATCTGCGCCTCATGCGCGCCAGCACGCTGTTCGACCCTGACTGAACGGGTATGTGGAAATGCGCGCAAACGCGATCGTCGCACAGGCTGCCGGCCAGCTCTTCGGTGAGGCTTTCCGGCTCCAGGGAGGAAAGGCGGAAGCGAGCCTGGCGCGTTGCGCCGATGATCTCACAAATGAGTCGGGGAAGCCGGATGTCCCGCGAGAGATAGGAGGAGATGTTGACGCCCGTGATCACTATTTCCCGATGTCCCAGGGATTCCAGCTCCGCCGCCCTTCTGATCACCTCATCCGGCTCCAGGCTCCGGGAGAGGCCCCTGGCCTGCGGCACCCGGCAATATGCGCACCGCGCATCGCAGCCGTCCTGCACCTTGAGGAACGCCCGCGTGTGGAAGCTGAGCATGCCCACCCGGAAAGCGAACGGGTCCCCGCGGGCCGGGGTCGATCCTTCGCGAAGGCGCGCAAGGACCCCCCGCACGTCGGCGGCCTGACCCATCTTCTCTGCCAGGGCCAGAAGGTCACCCTTCGATGACTGCGGGACGATGAGCACGTTCTCCCCCAGGGAGGAAAGGGCTTGGGCTTCCAGCTGGGCTCCGCAGCCGGTGACAATGAGGAGGGACGCGGGATGTTTTCTGGAGAGACTGCGCACCACGGCCCGGGATTTGTGGTCTGCCCGCCCCGTCACCGTGCACGTGTTGATGATGTAGGCTTCCGCGTCGTCTTCCGCGCCCACCACGACATGACCCTGGCCGCGAAAGGCCGACGCAAGAGCCTCTGTCTCGTACTGGTTGAGCTTGCACCCGAGGGTATGAAACCCGATCCTCACAGGAACTCTCTTTTGATCCCCTGTGACCTCATCCGCCCTTGAGCTTCTTGTCGACCCTGTCCTTGCCCCTCTGTGCATCAGTGGAGCTGGGATCAAGCTTCAGGGCGTGTCCGTAGGCATCCGATGCCCATTTCCAGTCCCCGGCCAGCTCGCGGGACCAGCCGAGCCGGGACCACCATTGGCTGTTGTTCTGTTCGTAATACAACGCCGTGGAGATGGAGATGTCGGCGTTCTGGTATTCCTTAAGGCTGATGTACACTTCCCCCATGAGCCAGTACACGCGCGCTATGCGGTCCCCGTCGGGCCGCATGGCCACGTACTCCTCGAGGTTCTTGAGGGAGTCCATGGACTTGCCGAGAAATGCATCCGCCTCCCCGAGGATCTCGACGACCCGCGGGTCATTCGGATTGATGCCGGCGGCCTTCTGGCCGGTGTCCAGAGCGTCCTGGTACCTCTTGAGGCGCAAGTACGACCATCCCATGACCACGTGGGAGTCGATGCTGTTGGGCGACTCAGCAAGCTCCTGCTGGCAGACCTTGATGGCATCCTCGAACCTGTTGGCCCTGTAGAGCTCCAGCGCGTCCGGCTTGTCCTGCGCCAGGACGGATACTGCCGGGAGAAGCAGGCAGAGAAGGAGAAAAACAGCTACTCTGCGCGGCCTCATTTCTGCCCGCCCCCCGCGCCGCCTTGACCGCCGGTGCCGCCCTGGGGCAGGTGCGGTTTCTGCTGTTGCGGCTGCTGCTGATGTTGTTGCGGGTGCTGCGGCTGAGGCCCGGCCGGCGGCCGGTGGGCCTCCACGCTTCGAGGAGCTTCAGGGACGCTTCGAGGAGCCTCAGAAGAGACCCGGGGAGCCTCAGGTGCAACCCTGGGAGGCTCCGCCACGGTCTTTTGCTGGTTGCCGGGTCCGCCGGCCGGTTGGGCGTTGCTGACCGCAGCGGCTGGCTCTCCGCTCATGTTGCAATTGCCGTTGAATTTGCAGCCGCTTTCCATCACGAAATCCGGTGTGGCTATGTCCCCGTCCACTCTCGCCGTCGAAAAAAGCTCCACGCGCGAGTGGCCCAGGATGTCGCCTTTGTGCCTTCCCTTCGAAGAGACCACGTCAGCCTCCGTGGTTGCCTCCACGTACGCCTTTTCGCCGATGTACAGCGCGCTTGTGGACTTGATCTCTCCCTTGAACTTTCCTTTTATCATCAGGGGCTTCTTGAATGTCAGATGCCCCTCGAAATCGATGTCCTCCGCGAGGATCGTGTCTATTTCGTGCTCGTCGATGTCCTTGATCCTGACTTCAGCCATGCGAGTCTCCGTTCATGTTCCTAGCGTATATACCGTCCCGTGGCCTGTCAAGGCAATTGCTCACGGCGATTGCGTGGATTCCTCCCTGAGAGACTCATCGATTGCGCCCATCACCAATGACAGGGATTTTGACAGCCTGGCGCGCATCTCCCGCGTATGGGGATTGTATCGCTGGAGGTCCAGGAAAAGCTGCCAGGGATCGTTGCAGGTCTGCTCGACGATCTCCAGCAGCTTGTTGAACCCCACCGTTCCGATGGGGGAACGCCTGACGCCGAAATCGGAGAGCACCCGCCCAATGTAGTGCGTGACTCCCTGCGTGAACGCGGCCTCCCTGTCGTGCTCATCCGGCGACATGACGGATACGGCGAGCCCCAGGGAGGTGAAAAACTGCTGCCATCGTTCCGCCTCCAGCCCGGCAATCCGGGCCGGACAGAGGATCATGGGCAGGCCGCGCATGCCGTTCCTGGCCGAATCCGGGCCGAACATCGGGTGGGTGCCCAGAATGGACACGGAGCCGGGCAGCAGGCGCCCCATCAAGTCCACCGGGTACGTCTTCACCGAGCATGTATCCATGACCAGCGCGTCCGGCACCAGGCGGCCGCGCATCCTCTCCAGCACTTCCTCCAGGGCGGATATCGCGACGCAGAGGATGATCACCGGAAGCGAGAGAAGCTCGTCCTCCCCCACCCGCTTTACTCCGCGCGGGACAGGGCGCGAAGGGTCACGCGAGTACGCGAACACCGACGCATGGCCTGCCAGCTGCTCCGCCCAGAAATATCCGAACCTTCCCAGCCCGTAGACTCCGATCGTCATGGCCGTGATTATTGCAGTTTTCGGGGAAAAAGTTATACTGTCCGCACCCTGGAAAACAAAGGAGCCCGCCATGAACTTCATCGAAGAAATGCGCAAGAAGGCGAAATCCGACCCGCGCAAGCTCGTGTTGCCCGAAGGCTATGAGCCGCGGACCTTGAAAGCGGCCAGGCTCATTCTGGACGGGGGCTTTGCGAAAGAAGTCACACTTCTGGGGATCACCAGGGAAATTGAGGCCGAAGCGAAGAAGCAGGGCGTAAGCCTCGCCGGGCTGATCGTGGAAGAGCCCGCCTCCTCGTCCCTGCGCCGCGAATACATCGACGAATACTACGAGCTGAGAAAAGCCAAAGTAAGCAGCCGTGAGGAAGCAGAAAAAATCTTCATGGGTGACACCCAGCACTGGGGGGCCATGATGATGCGAAAGGGGCGCGCGGACGCCATGGTATCCGGCGCCGACAGTGAGACTGCAAAAGTCCTGCGCGCTGCCCTTACCATCGTGAAGACGGCGCCCGGCATCAAGACCGCATCCTCCTGTTTCGTGATGGTCATGCCTGACAAGAAGTGGGGCCTGGATGGCCATATGGTATTCGCGGATTGCGCCGTGATTCCCGACCCTACCGCGGAGCAGCTGGCCGACATCGCTCTTTCCTCTGCCCAGTCCTTCCGGACCTTCCTCAAGGTGGAGCCCATGGTTGCAATGCTGTCCTTCTCCACGAAGGGAAGCGCTTCCCATCCCCTGGTGGACAAGGTCACCGCGGCGCTGGCCATCATCCGACAGAAAGACCCAAAGCTCATGGTGGACGGCGAAATGCAGGCTGATGCGGCGCTTGTCCCGTCCGTTGCGGCGAAGAAGGCTCCCGGATCGCCTGTTGCGGGAAAAGCGAACACGCTGATTTTTCCCGACCTGCAGAGCGCCAACATCGGTTACAAGCTTGTTCAGCGGTTTGCCGGCGCGGAGGCGTACGGGCCCTTCCTTCAGGGCTTCGCCAAGCCCGTCAGCGATCTGTCCCGGGGATGTTCCGTGGACGACGTGGTCAACACGTCCGTGGTGACCCTCGTCCAGTCGCAGACCTCGTAAGACGGGCAACGCCCCGTCAGCAACTCTTGTTTTTCCGCTTGCCGCGTCCTATGATGCCGGACCATGAGAGTCGCTATCGTCGGGTACGGGGCCATGGGTCAGGAAGTCGAGCGCGTTCTGCGCTCTCGCGGCCACCAGGTCGCCGCACGGATAGATCCGCAGCAGCCGGGGGCGGACGCCCGGTCACTGACGGAGGAAACGGCGCGCGGCGTGGATGCAGCCATCGAGTTCTCCCACGCCGACGCGGTGCTGGACAATGCACGCCTGTACGTCAAGTTCGGCGTGAGTGCCGTGGTAGGCACGACGGGATGGTACGCGAAGCTGGATGACCTGAAGTCCATCGTTTCGGGCAGCAGGATCGGGCTCATCTATGGAAGCAATTTCTCCATCGGGGCCCACCTGTTCTTCGCGCTGGTGGCTGCAGCCGCCGAGCTGTCCAACCCGTTCCCTGAATACGACATCCTGGGCTGGGAAGTGCATCACAAAAGAAAAAAAGACTCCCCGTCCGGAACGGCCCTCAGCCTGGCAAAGATCATAACGTCGACGCACGCGCGAAAGAAAAAGGTTGTCACGGAAAAGCTGGATCGCGCCCCGGGGGCGGATGAGCTTCATTTTGCCTCGGTGCGCGGAGGCGACGTCCCTGGCATCCACACCGTTCTGCTTGACTCCACTTTCGACACGATAGAGCTCACCCACTCCGCGCGAAGCCGGGGCGGCCTTGCCGTTGGAGCGGTCCAGGCGGCTGAATGGATCCAGGGCAAGAAGGGCGTCTTCGAGGTAAGCGATTTCATCAAGGACATTCTCAGGAGGAAACAGCCATGAAGCTGGAAGGCGTCTTTACGGCGCTTGTCACGCCCATGACCGACGACGGGAAGGTGGACGAGAAGTCGCTGCGCAAGCTGGTGGACTTCCAGATCGAGGGGGGCGTGCAGGGCCTTGTGCCCGTGGGCACCACCGGAGAAAGCCCGACACTCGACGGTGAGGAATGCAAGCGTGTCATCCGGGTGGTCGTGGAGCAGGCCCGCGGCAGGGTTCCCGTGATTGGCGGAGCTGGCTCCAACAACACCCGTGAGGCCATCCATTATGCGAAAGAAGCGAAAGAGGTTGGAGCGGACGCCACTCTCCAGGTGACCCCGTACTACAACAAGCCCACCAATGACGGCATCCTTGCGCATTTTCGAGCCGTGGCGGACGGCGTTGACCTTCCCCTTGTGGTCTACAACATAGCCGGGCGGACGGGAAAAAACATCGACACCCCCACAATGCTGGAGCTGGCCAAGCATCCCAACATCGTGGCGGTCAAGGAAGCAAGCGGCGACATCACGCAAATGATGGACCTGATCTCCCGCAAGCCCGCTGATTTCGTGGTGCTCTCCGGGGATGACAACCTGGTCTTCCCGCTCATGGCTCTGGGCGGCAGGGGCGTCATATCCGTGGCCAGCAACATAGTCCCGGATCGGATGGCCAGATTTGTCGGTGCGGCCCTCGCGGGTGACTGGGACGCGGCAAGAAAAATGCACTACGAGCTTCTGCCCCTGTTCAAAGCCATGTTCATTGAAACGAATCCCATTCCCGTGAAAGCGGCCCTGGCCATGAAAGGGATGATGGCGGAAGTCTATCGCCTTCCCATGTGCAGGATGTCCGCAAAAAACAGGGAAGCGCTTGCAACGGCGCTCAAAGATCTGAAGATTCTTTAGGCTCCCGCGGCGCGCGGGCAGCCAGGACCGCCGCGGTCCGAACGAAGATCTCGGGAGGAAGCTCCTCAGCGCGCGCCCCCGGGTCAATCCCTTCCTGCTCCAGCGCCTCCAACACGCTTTCCCATTGAATCCCTTCCGGCAACGAGGCCACGGACAGGTTGTTGCGGATCGTTTTCCTCCTGGCCGCAAAGAGGCCGCGCGTCAGGGCCCCCAGGATCTCGAGTGAAGTCCCCTGGGGAGCATCAAGGCGCGGTGTCAGCTCAACGACGGCGGAGACCACTTCGGGGGCCGGATAAAAGCTTCCCGGCTTCAGGTCCCCGAGAACCTTCGCCGTGAAAACCGACTGACAGAGAACGGAGAAAGAGGAGTAGGACTTGAGCCCCGGCTTCGAGCACATCCTGTCAGCAGCCTCCCGCTGCACGGTCAGGATGGCGTGCCGCAGCTGCAGTCCGCCTTCGATGATGTCGGCAATCATGAGGGAGGCCGAGCGGTAAGGGAGGTTCCCCAGAAGGAAGCTCGGAGAGCCATGCGCCCGCCGCGCCTGGCGCCAGGTCTTCACAAAGTCTCCCGGCACCAGGGAGAAGCCGCCGCGCCCTCCGAAGGCCTCCTCGAGGTACCTGCACAAGCCCCTGTCGATCTCAAAGACGATGCACCGCGCTCCCCTGTCCAGGAGCAGCTCGGTCATGGCTCCGAGCCCTGGGCCTATCTCCCAGACGCATTTGCCGTCCTCAGGTGACAGCCATGTGACAAGGGATTCCCTGGCGCCGCGGTTGATCAGGAAGTTCTGGCCCCAGCGCTTCTTCAGCGTCAAGCCGCGTCGTGCCAGCTCGGCGCGTATCTCGGCCGGCGAATCGTGGTTCACGGCTGGAACGCTTCCGCGCAGCGACGGCTGCGTCGCCTGACCGGGACAAGCAGCGCCAGGCATACCAGGAGCGCAAGAGAGAAGGAGATTACCCAGGGCAGAGCCAGCGGACTGATCGACGCTCCCGGCAAGCTGCCGAAAACCGCAGCCGTCCCCTGGATGGCGCGATAAAGGACGGAAAATCCCTGTGCTCCCAGATCGTGAAGAAAGGGCCACGGCACGACAAACACGGCAAGCCACGCGAGCCCGCCCCAGAGCACGGCAGTAGTGAGCGGCACAAGAATGAGGCCCGCGAAGAGGCCCGAAGGATAGTAAACGCCGAACCGAGCAACGACCAGGGGAAACGTCGCAATCTGCGCGCCCACGGACATGGCCAGCGGGGCCAGGATGATCCTGGGGACCCGGCCCTCCAGCGGTCTCTGAATGACAGGTCCCACGGCCAGGATTCCCGCGAGCGCGAGATAGGAAAGTTGAAACGACAGGGAAAAAGCCTCCCACGGGCGTGCCAGCAGCACGGCAATCCCTGAAAGGGACAGCAGGTTGAGCGGCTCCGCGTCGCGATCCAGGAGCAGGCCAATGCCGGCCAATATGATCATGATCGTGGCGCGCAGAAGGGAAGGCATGAACCCTGCCAGCACCTGATAGAAAATGAGAACCACGGTGGCAATCACGAGCTTCAAGGCCTTGCCCCGCAGAAACCCCAGGACGACAAGCAAGAGGGCATAGATAACGCCGACGTGGAGCCCGGAGAGCGCCAGAATATGGAGGCTGCCGGTTCTTCTGAAGCCTTCATGGAGGTCAGCGGGAACATCTTCCCTGCTTCCGATGAGAAGCGCCTCCATGAGAGCAGACGCCGGATACCCGGCGCGGGAAACGGCCCTGTGCAGCCAATCCCTTGCATCGGCGCGTGCAGACCAGACGGATGACGCGTAGCCTCGCCGAACCAGGTCTTTTCTTTCAACCGTGGCAGTCCAGGTTTCCCCGGTTTCTGCGTCCAGGCGAGAAAGCCCGGCTGTGATTGCAAGCTCCTGCCCGAGTGAAAACCGATAATCGCCTCGGACCCGGACAAGGACTTCTCCCCGGGCGGCCGCCGTTACTCCGAGGTAGCGCGAAACCGCATCCTTCAGGGAAAGACGCAGGCGGGTATCCCCCTTCGTCGTGAGAACGCTGTCTTGCAGCAGGATCCCGGTGAACCCTGAAACCTGCTTCTCCGGGAAGGAAAGGCTGGCAGCGAGGGGTTCCCGCGTCATCCTGGCCAGCGACCAGAGCCCAAGGAGACACCCGCAGCTGATTGACAGGAGGAGAATACCGGCGCGTCGGGCGCGCTCACGTCTCGTGTGGAAGAGAACAATCCCGATCGCCGAGCTTGTGGCCGCGGCGCAGACCAGCAGTATGTCGCGTCCGCCCAGCAGCCGGTTGAGGCAGCAACAGGCAAGCATGACGCAGAAAGCGAGGAGCGCGGGCGTGAAATGCCTTCGCAGCATGGGGGCCCGTGGCGGCCCCTACCACTTGAGCTTGTCCAGCGCGGCCCGCGCGGCCTTTTTGACGCCGGTGGGGTAGTTCAGGTACTGCGTATACATCAGGTCGTCGAAGGCCACCTTGTCGCCCAGGCTTCCGAGAGCGTTGAGGATGGTGGTGACAACCTTCTCATCGTAGGCCTTGCCCTTCTCCGTATAGGAATTGATGAGCACCAGGTACTGGGTCAACCTCACTGAGGCATCGTGCGTCCCGGTGGCGCCAAGATCGTTGATGGCGTCCAGGAGATGGTTGGTGTCGACGAGCCCCTTGTCGAACTCACCGATGGTTGTGTCGAGGTGCTCTGTGAGCAGGGACGCGGCCGGGGCCCATTTGCGGTCCCCCAGGGCGCTTGCAGCGACAAACCTCATGTCGCGATAGCCGGTCCGGGTTGCAAGGTCCGCGGCGCTGGAATGGAGGCTGATGTCCAGGGCAAACTGGGCCACCTGAGCCTTCTGGTCGCTTGTAAGCTTGTCGCTGTCCAGCGCCATCTGGAGGGCCAGCTTCTTCTCCGCCAGGGGCCTTTCCTTGATCACACCCGTCAGCAGCGCCTGGAAGTCTCCCTTGATGGACAGCAGGGCGTTCTTTGCGAAGGCGGTTATCTTGTCCGAATACCCCAGGTTCATCGCGGTGAAGAGCACGGGGAATGACGACGGGTCACCCAGCTTCCCCAGGGCCTGGAGGCAGGCGGCAAGGACAATCATGTCCGGCTGGACGCCGCCCGCGAAACTGGCGTTCTGCGTGTCGACGTAGTGATTGAGGTTGGCAAGGATGTCCGCATCACCCGCGCCCACCTCTCCCAGCGCGGTTGCCGCCTTTTGCAGGGTTTGTGTATCGGAATTGACCTGGAAAAGCTTCCAGAGACCTGCTTTGGCCGGAACGTACTTGAGGACTCCTATCTGCTCGGCGGCTATGGCGGCAAGCTGGTTGAAACGCGTATCACTGGCTATGAGGCCGCTATTGTCAGTCACGAACTCCAGAGCCTGCTCGTACAGGGGGCCCATGTCAGCCGCGTTCTTGCCGGAGGCCGCATCCTGGAGGATCTGGATCTTCACATCCAGGCTGGCAATGGTGAAATTGCGCCGGTAGGTATCCAGAATCTTACTCGCCTCCTGGGCCTGTGCTGCAAACAACGGAATGGCCAGCACGACCAGGATCCAGAGGGCACGTTTCATATCCCTTTCCTCCAAAGTAATGCGGCGATAGTATCTGCACTCGCCTCGAATAGCAATCGAGCCGGCGAAGGCTCTCAGTTGTTCGAAGAGTGGTTGGGGTCCGGCGGTGACGCCTTGAGCATGATCCCCTCAGGCTTTGCCGCGCGATTGGCCGCGTCCATTTTCTTGGGGGGGCCGACAGTCTCCCGTTCGCCGAAGAGGTTGTACACGTAGGTGAGAAGCCTGTTTCTCATGGACGGGCTCGGCGGCACCGCCTGCACGTGCAGAACGGAACGGCTCTTCTTCTCATCGAAGTTCATCCCCTTCACAACACCGTTCATGGCCAGCGTGTTGTCACCCAGGGTGAACTGAAGCTTCAGAGGGAGCCCCACTTTCGCCTTTCCCCCGATGAGCACTGCGCAGCCCCCCTCGGAGATGTCCACTATCCTGCAGCGAAGCCCCCTTCCCTGCTCCACCGTCTCACTGGCGAGGTCAATGGACTTCATGGGGAAGAGCTCTGCCTGCAAATCCGTTTCCACGCGCACGGAATTGCGTTTCTGCGTGCGGGTCAGGTTATCGGATTGAAGGACATGGAGGATGGGGTACTTCCTGTCCAGATAATCTTCCAGGACTTTGGTCTGGAAGTAATACCCGGCGTCCTCGGCCCGCCAGAAGTAAACGCCGATCTTCTGGTTCTTCCACGAAAAGCCGTCAGGAAGCTTGGGACCCTGGGGATAGGAGATGGCGAGATAGCGGTTCAAGTTTTCTACGACCACCGAGGTGAAGGGACCGAGCCCGGGCAGCATGATCCGAAGGGATTGCTTCGGGTTCAGCTTTCTCGTGCTTTTGATGCCGACTTTGTATTTGGGCAGGTCGAACTCCACCCTCTTTCGCAGCTCGAACAACTTCTGGAGCAGCCTGTTGTATTCGGGGTCCTGTTCCTGGGACCGTGACCGGTATTGGACGATGATCCCCTTGATGGAGCGGTCCAGCTGTTTCATGGACCAGAACAGTGAGGTCGGATTTTCCAGCTTTGCTTCCACCGCCACCCTGCGCAGCAGGTTGATTTCCCGAAACTCGAATCCGGATTCCCTGCCCTTGAGGTAAAATTGCAGCCAGGGGAACTTCCCTCCTCCGGCCCGGCGCAGAATTATCAGCGTGAAGACGACGAGAAATGCGACTGCAAGGAGGACGACCGCAAGAGCCATGGTTTTCAGCTACTATTATCGTGAAAAAGGGCATATATTTCCATACCAATCTGAGGTGCCCGCATCATGAAGCAAACGCGGTTTCTCCTGGAAATGATTCTCTGTTTCCTGGCCTTCTTCCTCCCCGGGTATCTCCTGCAGGGAGGCACTCCGTCCCGCGGCCCGATCGGTTCTTCCGAAATGCTCCAATCCATGATCGTGGGCATCCCTCAATTCCTTCTCCTGGTCTACATCGCGAGCCTTTCCCGGGAAACGCCCCTGGAGTCCTGGGGTTTCACCTCCTTCCGCCCTGCCGACGCGCTGCGAATCATCGTCGTCCTGCTGGGATGCTTTGCGGTTTTCGCCCCTTTCGCGGTTCTTGTGCTGACACTGCCCTCGAACGTTGCGAAATACCTTGCCAGCGGATTTCGCTGGAAGTTGGGCGGTCCTTCACAGATACCTCTGGCCGTTGCCTTCGGGCTGGTTGCCGGCTATCGGGAGGAGTTCTTTTTTCGATCATACATGCTGAAAAGGCTGGATCAGCTGGGATTCCCCGTTCCGCTTTCCGTGGTTGTTTCGACGCTCCTTTTCTGCGCGGGGCATGCCTACCAGGGGCCGCTTGGACTTGCCACTTCGGCGGCTCTCGGAGTCCTGTTTGCGGCTGTGTACCTGAGACGGCGCAGCCTCCACGTCATTGCCGTGGCACACGGCCTTTACAACGCGACGGTGCTCTGCCTGAGCCTGCTGCGCTCATCACCATTGTCTAACTCGGTTTGAATCGGTACGTTCAAGTCATGAAGCGACCAACTTTGCTCCTCGCCGCAGGCTGTCTTCTTGCAGTGTTTCTGTTGCAGTCCTGTGCACGCAAAGAAAACACCGCCGCGGCCTCGCCGGCCGTGCGCCCCGTCCTTGTAGACTTGCCGTCCGACCTCACCGACATGCTGAAGAAATCCGGCTTCGCTGTCGCTGAGAAGCCTTTTTCTCCTGATGACTTCACCCTGGCGTCGCTTGACGGCACTCGCCAAAGCCTCGCGTCCTACAAGGGCAAGATCGTTTTCCTGAGCTTCTGGGCCACCTGGTGCGGGCCCTGCAAGCAGGAATTGCCTTCCATCCAGGCCCTCTATGACAAGCTTTCAGCCAAGGGCTTCGTGGTGGTTGCAGTCGACATCGGTGAGGAAAAAACAAAAGTCGCACAGTTCGTCAAGGAGAACAACCTGACCTTCCCCGTTCTTCTGGACAGGGACGTGGCGGTGGGCTCGGCATTTGGCGCCAGCAGCATTCCGACGAACTACCTCATCGACCGGTCCGGACGGATCATTGCACGCATCGTTGGCTTCGACGGCAAAGACTGGACAAGCGGCGAGCGATTGGACCTTTTCGATAAAATCCTGAACATGTAGCCTCGACAGGGAGACAGTACCAAAAGTTGGCAATGCTTAGGCACCAGAGCAAAGACCTGAGTTAGTAACTCGTCATCACGGCTTTACAAGCCGCGCGTTCGCATTGTATCACTGTAGCAAAAATCCGCCCAGAGGGAGGCCACCTTGGACATATTTGAGAAATGCTTTTCCTGGGGAGACGCACGGGAGGCGCAGGAAAGAGGCATCTATCCTTACTTCAAGCCCATCCAGGAGAGCCGGGGGACTCGTGTGATCATGGAGGGCAAAGAGCTCATTATGGCAGGGTCCAACAATTACCTTGGCCTCTCATGGGATCCGCGCGTGAAAGAAGCCGCGCTGGCCGCCACGAGAAAATGGGGAACAAGCTGTTCGGGCTCCAGGTTTCTCAACGGCACCCTCGTCCTGCATGAGGAGCTTGAGGAGCATCTGGCGCGGTTCGTGGGTAAACAGAGGGCGCTCTGCTTCACGACTGGATACCAGACGAACCTCGGGGCAATCTCGGCGCTGCTGGGCAAGGACGAGCACGTATTTTCCGACAAGCTCAATCACGCCTCGATCATGGATGGCATCTTCCTGGCCAGCGGAATGCGCGGCAAGGTGAAAGTCCACCGCTACCAGCACAACGACATGGCGAGCCTGGAGAAGTACCTGTCCCATGAGCCAAGCGATGCGCCCAAGCTCGTGGTCACCGACGGGGTGTTCAGCATGGAAGGGGACATCGTGAAGCTCCCCCAGATGCACGAGCTGTGCAAGAAGTACGGCGCGCGCCTGTACCTGGACGAGGCCCATGCAATCGGCGTCGTGGGAAACACCGGGCGCGGCACGGAAGAGCATTACGGGGTCAAGGACAACACCGACATCGTGATGTGCACTTTTTCCAAATCGTTCGGGTCTCTCGGCGGGTTCATCGCCGGGGAAGACGAGGTAATAGACTACATCAAGCACTTTGCCCGGCCGCTCCTGTTCGCCGCCAGCATGCCGCCCGCCACAATTGCCGCGGTGAGCGTCTGCCTGGACATCATAGAGAAGGAGCCCGAACGAGTTCAGCGCCTTCAGGCAATCGGCCGAAAGATCGTGGCCGGCTTCAAGGCTCTGGGGTTCGACGTCGGGAGGGCCGAGACTCCCATCGTTCCTCTTTTGATCCGGGATTTCGAGAAGACCCTGCTGTTCTGGCGCGCGCTGTTCGACGGCGGCGTGTTCACCAATCCGGTGCTCAGCCCCGCGGTTCCGCCTGACAGCACTCTCATCCGCACTTCCTACATGGCCATCCACACGGATGAAGAGCTGGACCGGATCCTCGCGGTGGCGGGCGAAGCCGGAAAAAAGCTTGGGATTATCTAGCGCGGCGAAGCCGTGCGGAGACTAGAAGAATTCCCTCAGCCGCTGCAGGAAGCCTTTCCTTCGCGGCTCCTGCTCCTGGAAGACGCCGAGGCTCAGGAACCTTTCGTGCCGCTGTGAAAGCATCGCCTCGACGCTGCGCCTCGACACGACGCCAAGCGCCTTGAGAATGTCCGACTTGAGCGTGGCGGCAGCCGCGTCGACATCCTTGTGCGCGCCCCCCGGCGGCTCCCTGACGATGCGGTCGATCACCCGAAAATCCAGGAGGTCCTTGGGCGTCAGCCGCAGGAGCTGGGCGGAAAGCGGCGCCTTGCTGGAGTCACGAAGCAGGATGGACGCGCAGCCCTCCGGAGTGATCACCGAATAGTAGGCATTCTCCATCATGAGGATGATGTCGGCCAGGCCGATTCCGATGGCGCCGCCGGACCCCCCCTCCCCCAGAACGGTGGCAATGATGGGCACGGGAAGCTCGGCGAACTCCTTCATGTTCGTGGCGATGGCCTGGCTGATTCCCCTGTCCTCCCCGGAGACGCCCGGGTACGCGCCCGGGGTATCGATGAAAGTGAGGATGGGCCTGTCGAACTTTGCCGCCTGCTTTGCCAGGCGAAGGGCTTTGCGGTAGCCTTCCGGGTGCGCCATCCCGAAGTTCCGCTTGATGTTGTCCTTCATGTTGCGGCCCTTCTGCTGGCCGAAGAACGTCACCGGCCTTCCGTTCAGAAGGCCGATCCCGCCCACCATGGCCGGGTCATCCCCGAAGGTCCGGTCTCCATGCAGCTCCAGAAAATCATCGAAGATCTTCTCCGCGTATTGGAGTGTGGTGGGCCTCTCAGGATGGCGGGCCAGCTCGACGCGCTTCCACGCTTCATTCACCACCGGCGGCGGGGCAGGCGTGCGCAGCTTCGCTTCCAGGACTCCCAGCTCCCGGGAAATGTCCAGGTTGGACCTGTCAGCAAGGGCCTTGAGCTCGGCAAGCTTCTCACGGAACTGGTTGTCAATCATCCCCTGCCTCCCTGCGGGACCGCATGGGTTGCCAGGAGGAAGCCCAGGGTTTTTCGCAGCTCCCCGCGCGGAACGATGCGGTCAATGAATCCTCTTTCGAAGTGATACTGGGAAAGGGGGAAGTTTTCCGGCACTTTCTCACGGATGGTGCCTGCGACAACCCTGGCGCCGGCGAACCTCATGAGCGCCCCTGGTTCCGCCAGGATGACGTCACCAAGCATGGCGAAGGAGGCAAGGACTCCTGCCGTGGTTGGATCGGTGAGAATGACGAAATACGGACACCTGCTTTTCTCCAGGGCCTGCGTTGCCACGGCGGTCTTGGCCATCTGCATCAGGGACAGGATTCCCTCCTGCATGCGCGCGCCGCCGGATGCGGTGAAGACGATGACGGGGATCTTCTTTTCCGCGCCCACCAGCATGGCTCGCATGATCTTCTCTCCCACGACGGAGCCCATGCTGCCGCCAATGAACCTGAAATCCATGACGGCCAGCACCACTTCCCGGCCCGCCACTTTGCACAGTCCGGTGACAACCGCTTCTTTCACCCCTGTTTTATGGGCTGCCGCGGCCAGCTTCTCCTCGTAGTCGGGAAACGCCAGCGGGTTGGTGGACTCCAGGTCGGAAGAAAACTCCTGGAATACGCCCTCATCCGCCGTATGACGGATGCGTTCCCAGGCGGTAAGGCGGAAGTGATGCCCGCAGTGCGGGCACACGTACAGGGTGGCTTCCAGCTCGGCGGGATTGAGGGGGCGCTGGCAGGAAGGGCATGAGTTCTTTGTGTCGATGAACTGCCGTTCGTCGCGCTTTCTTTGCACCGTGTGCTCCGTGCGGCCGCGGATCCACTCCTCAATCCTGTTGAATCTAATCACAGAATGCCCTCCTTCTGCACCTCCCCGAGAAACCCTGTTCCATAATCGCCTTTGCGGAAGGTCGGGTGGGCAATGATTTTCTTCTGGGACTCGATGTTCGTGGCTATCCCCTCGATGACAAGCTCGTTGAGAGCGCCTTCCATGCGCTTGATCCCTTCCCGGCGGTTGTGGCCGGAGACGATGAGCTTGGCAACCAGGTGATCATACCAGGGCGGGACGCTGTAGCCCGCGTAGAGGAAGGTGTCCATCCGCACGCCGAACCCGCCGGGCAGGTGCAGCCGCGTGATCTTGCCCGCGGAGCGCGCGTTGATGCGGCACTCCACCGCATACCCGGAAAGCACGACGTCAGGCTGGCGCACCTCCAGGGGCTTGTCGCTTGCAGCAAGGATCTGCTGGCGGATGATGTCGACTCCCGTCACCATCTCGGAAACGGGGTGCTCCACCTGCACCCGGGCGTTGACCTCCATGAAGTAGTGCTTGCCGTCCTGGACAAGGAACTCCACGGTCCCCGCCCCGGTGTACCCGAGAGTCTGAAGCAGGCGCACCGCGTCGTTTCCCATTCGCGTTCGAAGCCCGGCATCCACCGCCATGGAAGGGCTCTCCTCCACGAGCTTCTGGTGGTTCTGCTGCACCGTGCAGTCCCTTTCACCCAGGTGCACGACATTCCCCTTGCGGTCGGCAACGATCTGGATCTCCACGTGCCGGGGGTTCTCCAGGTATTTCTCCAGGTACATTGTCCCGTCGGAGAATGCTTTTTCCGCTTCGTGGGAAGCAATGGCAAGGATGTCGGCCAGCTCGTCACCCGAGCGCACGATCCTCATCCCTTTGCCGCCGCCTCCGGCTGCTGCCTTCACGATCACCGGGTAGCCGATTTTCTTCGCCGCCGCCAGCGCTACCCCCGCGTCCTCCACCGAGCCTTCGCTGCCCGGGATCACCGGGATCTCCAGGTCACGCGCGGAGCGCTTTGCGCGGATCTTGTCCCCAAGGAGCTCGATCACCTCCGGGTCCGGCCCCACGAAGATGAGCCCTGCGTCACGCACTTCCCTGGCAAAATCCGCGTTCTCCGCAAGAAAACCCACCCCGGGGTGGACTGCGTCGCAATGGGAAAGGACTGCGGCCGTGACGAGGTTCCGCACGTTGAGGTAGCTTTCCCGCGCGGGCGGGGGGCCTATGCAGACGTGGTCATCAGCCATCCGCACCGGAAGGGAATCCCGGTCAGCCTGGGAGAATGCAATCACGCTTCGAATCCCCATCTGCCGGCAGCACCTGATGACCCGGACCGCGATCTCCCCGCGGTTGGCGATAAGAAGGCTCTGGATCATGCCCTCCGGACCTCGAACAGCGGGGCGCCGTATTCGACCATGCGGCCGTTCTCCACCAGGATGTTGACGATCTCCAGGTCGAACTCCGCCTGGAACTCGTTCATCAGCTTCATGGCCTCGAGGATGCACAGCGTCTTGCCCTTCTTCACTTTGTCGCCAATTTCGACAAACGGAGGCGCATCAGGCGCCGCTGCGCGATAAAAAGTCCCCACCAGAGGTGCGGTGATGATCTCGGCGCCCGGCGTCTTGGGGGCGGAAGCTTCGGCCGACGAGCCCCGAAGCTCATGCGGGGCATGGGCCGCGGGGACGTGTACCACCGCGGGAACCGGGGCTGCCGGAGGTGTAATGACTTTTTTCAGGCAGATCTCATCACCAGCGCGCTTGAAAACGAGCTCGGAAAGCCCGCTTTTTTCGAATTTCTCCATCAGGGCGTACAGCTCATTCAGTTCCATTGATTATCCCCCCGTTTGGGTAGAAAGACCGTTCGGCGTTGCCGGCGAACGCGTCCCTCAGAACGTTTAAGCCTCTGATCCATTACAAAATTAGTCGGAAATTACCATCTGCCCTCCTGCCCTGTCAATTCGGGCAGTCAATCCTTGTTGATCCGCTTTTGCAGGCGGCCCTACCCATGCTACTGTGCCTGTCATGACCGATATGAAATCTCTCCTCCCGCATCGGGACCCTTTCCTGTTCGTCGATCGGATTGAAAAGTCCGACAAAGATGAGATAATCGGGTACAAGCGTTTTCGGGAAACCGAGTTCTTCTTTCCCGGACACTTTCCCGGGTACCCCGTCGTTCCCGGGGTCATCCTCATCGAGACCCTGGCGCAATGCGGCGGCGCCGGCGTGCGCATGACAAGCGAATCCGAGGGTTCGTTGCTTTTTGTGCTGGCCACGGTGGAAAAAGCCAAGTTCCGCAGGCAGGTCAGGCCCGGTGACGAGGTCCGCATGGTCATTTCCAACCTTCGGGTGAGCAAATCGATGATTCGCCAGTCCGGCAAGGGCTGGGTGGGAGATGAGCTGGCGGTGGAAGCTGAGTGGCTCTGCCTGGCAGGCCCGGCACCGTCGGCCTGAGCGCACCGCATCCTGTCACGATGAGGGTTCCGCATCGGGAACAACGGGAGGAGTGACGACACGCGCTGGCGGCGGGGTCGGCTCTTCCCGGAGCTTGAGGGTCTGGCCGAACCAGGAGAAAGCCGTTGCCAGGCGGTCCGTCATCATCCGCAGATCGTGAGATACTTCCAGGATGGACCTGATCAGCGTATCCACGCCGGCCAGGCCGTCCTGGATCTCCTTGTGGGCGCGCGTGACGTCCTCCAGCGCGCTGGAGTTCTGCGCGATCATGGTCCGGATCTCCTCACTGCGCTTCATGATCTCTGAAAAACCGGTGCCCAGGCCTTTGATCCTGACAACCCCCGACTCCACTCCCCTGTTGGTGTCCTTGATCACGGCGGTCACATGGTCGGACACGGTCCTGGTGAGGTCGGCGAGCTTGCGGATTTCCTGCGCGACAACGGAGAAGCCCTTTCCAGCGGCGCCCGCCTTTGCAGCCTCGATGGACGCGTTCAACGAAAGCATGTGGGTTTTTTCCGCGATGCCGATGATCTGGCTCACCGCCTTGCGGATGACGTTCGACCGCTGTGACAGCGTCTCCATCTCAGCGAGCGTTTCGTGGATCTGGGCGTTGAAGCTGGTAATGAGCCCGTCCACCTGTTCCGTATGACCCAGGATCTCCTTCTCCTTGGTCACAACGTGCTGCTCCCCGGTGCCGGCATCCTCCAGGGACACGATCAGGCCGCCGATGGTGAATGACTGTTTCTGCGCGCTCTCCAACAGCTTGACGGCCAGCCGCGTGATGTCGATGTTGCGTTTCTCGAGGAGCTCCTTGCCTTCGCGTATCCGCTCTATCATTTCCCAGTCGCTCTCTATCCTGTCGATGAGCTCGGTGCTTGCCTGACCGTACATCTCCTGCGTCCGAGACAGCTCGGTAACCAGCAGGTTCCCTTCGAAAAGCGCAACGACGAGCCCCGGCAGGAACCCAAGGGCTCCCCAGCCGGGCAGATAGAAGTCCAGCAGGGCACTGCCGGCAAGGGAGAGGAAAAGCGCTCCTGCCAGCGCCATGGGCAGGATTGCCCGGCGGAAACCGGCCCTCAGGACGCTGCGCAGGCTCACGATGGCCAGCGCAAGGAACGACCCGGCCAGCAAAACCCGCTCTGCCAGACCTGCGTAAAATGCAAGCGCTGAAGTGGTTGCCGCACCGACCACGAACACCGCCAGGAACGGAGGAATGATGAGAGGAAGGAACAGGCGGAGACGGAATGACTTCAGAAGCTCCAGGAAGGCAAGGGAGAGAAAGCAGCCCATCACGAAAAGGGAGATCAGGTCTATTTTCTGGTCCAGGGCCCGGTCAATGAATGAAGAGAACAAGCCCGGGAACAGGCCGCTGGCCGCGCTTGCAAGGAGCGCGGCCGCAAGGAAGAGAGTCTCCCGCGAACGCTGGCGCAGGCCCAGCACAAGAAACTGGACGGTCAGCAGGAGCGAAAGCAATCCCGCGAATATCGGCAGCGCTTCCAGGGGCAGGTTCAGCAGCGCGATGCGAGCGCCCAGGCCTCTTTGCGGCACAATTGCCACCAGGGGCCGCATGGACGGCTCATCCGGCCGCCAGAGGCTGATCCTCAGCGTATGCGTGCCGTCCGAGGCTGCGGGAAGAGGGTAGCCATGGTAACGGACAGGCGATGATGCGGCCGGTTCGGTACCCCCTGATTGGATGGCCTGGCCGTCCAGCGTGATGGAGGCCGGTTCCACGGTGGGGCCAATGACGAATCCGCTGGGCGCCGTGGGCAACGAACCAACGCTCTGCAGCCACGGGTTCCCGTTCCCGTCTTCCCCGTTGATCCAGGCGGCGCCCAGGTCCCCTGCCATGAGGGGCATGAGCGGAGCAAGAACCAGCAGGGCGAACAGGGGGAGTTTTTTCATCCGCGGCTCCTGGCCGGGTAGTATAGAGAGAAACCGCCGCCGGTGTAAATCATATGTCGCGTTGACAGCAGGAGGATGGGGTGGTACCGTGAAGGCAGTCCCCCCGGGTGAAAGGGTCTTCGCGTGACGGAATTGCTTCTCAGGATCATCGAAGAGTTCGCTGATGGCTTCCTCATCATAAATGAAGACCATAAGGTCGTTTTCTTCAATGACGTATTCCTGAAGACCGCAGGGCTGCGCTCCAACGACATTCTGGCGCGGGAAAATGAGTTCCTGAATGACCTCCACCTGGACTGCACCGAGCCCGGACGGGAAACTGAGACTCTCCTTGCGGACAGCAACGGAACGCCGCATCGTTTCATCGTTTCGTCCCTCCTCGTTGAGAGCGCCCGCGGGCACTATACCCTGGTGCGGCTCAAGGCGGTCCACAACGGGGAAGGCTCCAGCCAGGCCAGGGACTCCTTTGCGCTGCGCCAGATGTTCCACAACATCCATGATCCGCTGTTCACGGCGGACCTTGGCGGCACGATAACGTGCGCCAATCCGGCGTTCTACAAATTGCTGGAGTGGAAGAGCGGTGATCCTCTTCCCAACGTCGCATCCCTGTATCCGCACGCGGCTGAGCTGGAAGACAAGATCCTGCGGCTGGCGGAGGCGGACACCGTCTCCAACCTGGAGACGCACCTGAGGTCTCGCTCTCGAAAGTCCCTCCGGGTGCTGGACACCTCCTGGGTGCTTCGGGATGATCGCGGGGCGGCCACGGGATACACCACGCATTTCAAGGACGTGACGAAGGTCAAGAACCTGGAGGCCAGGCTCAAGATCTCGGAGCGCAACTACATCGTCCTGTTCGATACCATACTCTCGTCCATCATCATCGTGGACCCTGCCGGACGGATCCTCAACTGCAATTACTACGCGGAGAAGCTCTACGGCTATGCGTGGATGGACATTGTCGGGAAGAACTTCAGCGAAGTTTTCCAGGTCCTGAACGGCACGCAGTCCATCACGGAGATCATTGCCAGCGTGGACAGGAACAAGGGCCACCACGTGGAGACGGACGTGCCCCGCAGGTGCCGCGACGGAAGCATTAAATTCACCTACGCCTCCTATTCGGCGCTCACCAGCACCACGGGTGAAACGATTGCGTATGCAATCATGGAACGGGACCTCACCGAGCGGGTACGGCTTGAGAAGAAGCTGCAGGAATCTTTTCAGCAGATCCGCGAAACGCAGTCGGGGGCCATCCTTGGATTTGCCCGGCTCACCGAGTACCGCGACATGGATACCGGCAAGCACCTGGAGAGGATCCGGGAGTACACGCGCGTGCTGGCCACCGGCCTCGCCCTCCTGCCGAAGTACGCGGACTACATCACCCCGGATTACATCGAGGACCTGTGCCTGTCCTCCGTCCTGCACGACGTGGGGAAAGTGGGCATCGAGGACGCGGTATTAAGGAAGCCGGGGCGGCTTTCCCCCGAGGAGTTCGAGAAGATCAAGCTGCACGCCCGGCTGGGAGGCGATGCCCTGAGAGCCGTGGACAGCGAGATCAACCGGGAGTCCTTCCTCACCATCGGAAAAGAGATCGCATTGTCCCATCATGAGAGATGGGACGGCTCGGGGTATCCGGATGGCCTTCGGGGGGAGAAAATCCCGCTTTCCGCCCGCCTTGTGGCCCTTGCGGACGTGTATGACGCGCTCACCAGCAGGCGGAGCTACAAGGAGCCTCTTCCGCATGAGGAGGCCCTCAGGATCATCGTCTCGGAGAAAGGCTCTCATTTCGATCCCGACATCGTGGATATCTTCGTGCAGAACCGGGACACCTTCAAGAGAATCCAGGCCCTGGATGCCTTCCTGGAGCGCCCCGGATGCGTCGAGCAGCCAACAAAGGCACAGGCCTACCAGCCCAGCGGCGCCAACGCGTAATGGCTCCCCGGATCGACGTCGCGGAGATCCAGAGGGCCGCCCTCAGATCCATCCCCCTGACATTCAAGCTCACCAGCCTCCCCCATGATTCCAATGCGCTTCTGGACAGGATCCTCGAGATATACCTTGCGGAGCTCGGCCAGGAACGGATTCTGGATCCCCTTTCCTATTGCCTGAAAGAGCTCATCATCAACGCGCAGAAAGCGAACACGAAGCGCCTCTATTTCGAGGAGAAGGGACTGGACATCACCCGGGAGGAAGACTACCAGCAGGGCATGAAGGGCTTTCGAGCGGACATGACGCTGCGCCTGGAGCACTGGCTGGAGCAGCTTCGCAGCCGGCAGCTCTTCATCGGGGTCACCTTTCACACTACCCGCGGCAGCCTCGTCATCTCAGTGAGAAACTCCGCGGAGCTGACCCCGGGGGAGCAGGCGCGTATTTATGACCGCATTGCGCGCGCTCGAGCGCACCACTCATTCGTGGAGGCCCTGGCCGCGCCCCTTGATTCCCTGGAAGGCGCAGGGCTGGGGATCCTTATCCTCCTGCAGTTTCTCAGCAGGCTCGGCCTGGGGGAGGAGGCATTCACCATAGACGCGCGGGACGGAATGACAATTGCCTCCGTCCTCATCCCGATGAACAAGGTCCACCTGGAAAAGATCAACGTGCTCACGCAGGCCATCGCGCGGGACGTGGATTCCCTGCCCCACTTCCCGGAAGTCGTTCTGGAGCTCATCAAGCTCACGGAAGACCCCAAAGCCACCGTGAACAGGATCGCCAATCGTATCGCAATGGACCCGGCGCTCACCGCTGACCTGTTGAAGCTCGTGAACTCCGCTTTCTACATGCTTCCGCACAGGGTGAACAGCATCCTCCAGGGCGTGAAGATCGTCGGCATGAATGGCCTTCGGAACCTCCTGTACTCTTACGGCGCGCAGAAAATCATGCGGGAACAGTACGCGGAGATGAAGACGTTGTGGGACCACTCCTACGAAGTCGCCCTCTATGCCTTTCTCCTGGCGCGCAGCTTCAGGCCGCAGGGCAACCTCCTGGATGACGCGTACGTTTCCGGCATCCTCCACGATCTGGGCCAGATCATCGTCACGTATCTCCACCCCGAGGCCATGGAACAGATGACGAGGTTCTGCAAGGAAAAGGACATCCCGCCGCGCATCCTGGAGCGATTCTCCTTCGGGTTGAACCACGCGGAGATAGGGGCGCTCATAGCGCGCAAGTGGAACTTTCCCGACCAGCTTGTGTACGGCATCAAGCATCATCATGATCCGCTCAGCGCCCCCGCCCAATACAGGGAGGTCGTCTCCTGCGTGTACCTGGCCAACGCCATGAGCGACCTCGAGCGCGGCTACGTGACTTTTGAGCAGATGGAAAGACCCGTGCTCAGCGAGTTCGGCATCGACACCGAGGAAAAGCTCATGCAGACCCTTCGGCGCCTCCAGAAGTCATTCGAGCAGAGAAAAAACATTGCCACTTGACAGTCGAGCGCTGCTGCACTATATATTCTTTCACTATGACCGTTGAAAGTCAGCGAGATTCCATTTCTTCCCTCCTCATTTCCGGTGGACTCATCCTTATTAGCCTTCTCCTTGCAAGGAGAATCGCGCGCCCGGAGGGGTAGATCGCTGACGCCAGAAAGGCGTATCAAGCGGGCCGTTCTCCTTCGGGGGAACGGCCCTTTTATTTTCAGGCGGTTTTCGCGACAGGGCGCGGCACCGCGGGAAAAAAAGGGAGAAGGATCGATGGAAAGAAGGGATCGAAGAAGCAAGGCCATTCAGGACGGGTTGGCCCGCGCCCCGCACAGGAGCCTGCTTCATGCGCTGGGGTGGGACCGGTCTTCATCAGGACGCCCGGTGATCGGAATTGCCAACTCATTCAGCGAGCTCATTCCGGGCCACCGCGACCTCCGGAAGATCGCCGAGTACGTGAAAGAAGGAATCTGGTCGGAAGGCGGCGTGGCGTGCGAGTTCGGCACCATCGGGGTGTGCGATGGGTTGGCCATGGGCCATGCGGGGATGAAGTATTCCCTTCCCAGCAGGGACCTGATTGCCGACTCGGTGGAGATTGTCGCGCAAGCCCACGGGCTTGACGGCCTGGTCCTGGTTGCCAGCTGCGACAAGATAGTCCCCGGCATGCTCATGGCAGCCGCCCGGCTGGACATTCCTTCCATTCTCATCTCCGGCGGTCCCATGCTGGCAGGCAATTTCGACGGCCGGCAGGTCGGTCTGGAGGCGGTCTTCGAGGCAGTCGGGAAGCACGGCGCCGGAAAAATGGGAAATGAAGACCTTGAGCGGCTGGAGTGCAATGCCTGCCCGGGCACCGGCTCCTGTGCCGGACTTTTCACCGCGAACTCCATGAACTGCCTTGCGGAGGCGCTCGGAATTGCGCTTCCCGGAAACGGCACAATCCCCGCCGTGTACGCGGACAGGTGCCGGCTGGCGAGGGAAGCCGGGCGCACGGCCGTCAGGGCCGTCACGCGGGACCTTCGCCCGCGGAAAATCCTCACCAGGGTGGCCTTCCTCAACGCCGTTGCCCTCGACATGGCCCTGGGCGGCTCCACGAACACGGCTCTGCACCTGCCCGCCATTGCGGCGAGCGCCGGAGTGGATCTCACGCTGGATGATTTTGACAGGATCAGCGCGCAAGTTCCCCACCTGTGCTCTCTTGCCCCATCCGGCCCCCATTACATGGAGCAGCTTCATTCAGCGGGAGGGATTTCCGCGGTCCTGAAGACGCTCTTGAAAATGGGAAGAATTGACGGCAGGGCGGTCACTGTTTCCGGGCAGCCCCTCTCTGCGCCGTTCGAAAAAGCGCCTGAACCTGATGGAACCTATATCGCCAGGCCTGAGAAGCCTTACCACGCTGAAGGCGGGCTTGCGGTGCTGAAAGGCAACCTCGCGCCCGAGGGGTGCGTCGTCAAAAAAGCGGCCGTGGACCCTTCCATGCTGGTCCATGAGGGACCCGCGCGGGTCTTCGACTGTGAAGAGGACGCGCAGGAGGCGATCCTTGGGCGGAAAATCCGGCCGGGCGATGTGGTGGTCATCCGCTACGAGGGCCCGAAAGGAGGGCCGGGCATGCGGGAAATGCTTTCACCCACCTCCGCCATAGCGGGGATCGGGTTGGACAAGGAAGTTGCTTTGATCACGGACGGAAGGTTCTCCGGAGCCAGCCGCGGGGCCTCCATCGGACATGTGACCCCCGAGGCCGCGGCCGGCGGTCCGCTGGGGATCGTCAGGGAAGGCGACAGGATCCGTGTGGACATCCCGGGAAAGACCCTGGATCTCCTCATCGACACCAGGGAATGGCAGAGGAGGATGGCCGCGTTCAGCCCCAGGTCAAAACCCACCGGGAGCTCCTTCCTGGATGCATATGCTGCAAGCGTGGGCCCCGCGTCTCTTGGGGCGGTTCGAGGCAATCCATGAAAATCAGCGGCGCCTCGCTTCTGGTTGCGGCTTTGAAAGCGGAGAAGGTGGAGGTCCTCTTCGGTTTTCCCGGAGGGGTCGTCATACCGGCGTTCGACGCCCTGTACGGGGAGAGGGAAATCCGCCTGGTGCTCACGCGGCACGAGCAGGGAGCCGTGCATGCCGCGGACGGCTATGCGCGGTCAACGGGGCGCGTGGGGGTCTGCCTGGTGACAAGCGGGCCGGGGGCAACGAACACCGTGACAGGTCTTGCCACGGCGAACTTCGATTCGGTTCCCCTGGTTGTCATCACTGGCCAGGTGGCTCGGAACATGATTGGCAACGACGCGTTCCAGGAGGCTGACATCGTCGGCATCTCCCGGTCGGTGACGAAGCACAACTACCTCGTGGCTGACAGGAAAGACCTGGGGCGCATCATTCGTGAGGCATTCCACATAGCAAGGACCGGGCGCCCGGGGCCCGTGCTTGTGGACATTCCCAAGGACGTGCTGACAGAAGCTTCCGCCGAGCCTCTTCCGGAGTCGGTCTCCATCCGCGGGTACAACCCGGTCTACCGCAGCCACGCCCTGCAGATCCGCAGGGCGGCGCAGGTGCTGGCGGAGGCAAAGAGGCCGCTCTTCTACGCCGGAGGGGGCATCAACATTTCCGGGGGCGCGGAGCAGTTCCGCGATCTGGTTGACCGCACGGGCGTTCCGGTCATAGCTTCGCTCATGGGCATCAGCACCATTCCCAGCGACCATCCCCGGTTCCTCGGGATGCTGGGGATGCACGGCACGTACGCAGCGAACATGGCGGTCCAGAATTGCGACCTCCTGTTTGCCATAGGATCCCGTTTCGATGACCGGGCAACAGGGAACCTGAAGCAGTTCGCCCCGCATGCCGCGGTGGTTCACGTGGACATCGACCCGTCCTCCATTTCCCGAAACGTGCAGGTTGAAGTGCCGATCGTCGGGGATGCAAGGCTTTTCCTCGAGGACTTTCTCCCCATTGCCGCCAACCCTTCAATCGCTGATTGGCAGGCGCAGACGGAGGAATGGATGCGCTCCCGTCCCCTGGCCGAGGTTCCCGGCAATGGCGGGCTTTCCCCGTCGCTGGTGATCCGGTCCATAGCGGAAGCATTCCCGAAAGCCATCATCACCACAGAGGTCGGGCAGAACCAGATGTGGACCGCGCAATACTACAACTTCCGCGAGGCGAGGACTTTTCTCACCTCGGGAGGGCTTGGCACAATGGGCTACGGGTTCCCTGCGGCCATTGGCGCGCAGCTGGGCAACCCCGGCAGGCGGGTCATCGACATCGCCGGGGACGGGTCCATCCAGATGAACATCCAGGAGCTGGGCACGGCCGTCGCGGAGAAGCTGCCGGTCATCGTTGCCATCCTCAACAACGGCTACCTGGGGATGGTCCGCCAGTGGCAGGAGGCGTTCCATGAGCGGCGCTACTCGGGCGTCTGCCTTGGCCGGCATGTCGACTGCCCGCCCGATTGCGCGCAGCCGGGGGACGGGTGCCCTCCGTATTCACCTGATTTCGTGAAGCTGGCTCAGGCGTACGGCGCCGTGGGCATCCGCGTGACGGACCCGTCCGGCATACGCCCGGCGCTTGAAGAGGCTGCCGGGGTGACCGACCGTCCGGTATTCCTGGATTTCCACATTTCACGGGAGGCGAACGTGTGGCCCATGGTTCCGGCCGGCGCCGGGATTGATGAGATGATGAACGCATGAAACACATCGTATCCATGCTCGTTGAAAACAGGCAGGGCGTGCTCGCGCGGATTGCCGGGCTTTTCTCCGGCAGGGGCTACAACCTGGAAAGCATCACCGCGGGCGCGACTTCGGACCCCACCGTTACAAGGATCACCCTGGCGTGCCAGGGGGATGACCTCATCGTGGAGCAGATCAAGAAGCAGCTCAACCGCCTCATCGACGTCATCCGCGTCACGGACCTGACGGGGGTGCCGGCGCTCCACAGGGAGCTTCTGCTGGTCAAGGTGAGCGCGCGGCCCTCCCAGCGAGGTGAGATCTTCCAGGTGGCAGACGTCTTCAAAGCGCAGGTCATGGACGTGGGGCATGACACCATGTCCCTCGAGCTGACAGGCTCGGCGGAAAAAATCGACGACTTCATCGCCCTCCTTTCGCCTTACGGGCTCGTGGAGATGGCGCGAAGCGGGCTTGTTTCCCTTGAGAGGAGCAGGAAGACGCCCGTACCGGGGGCCGCGCCGGCCCGGCGCAAGAGCGGCAAATCAAGGGACAGAACGAGTGAAAGCAAGGAGAGAGAGTGATGGAAAGAGTGCAGATTTTCGACACGACGCTGCGGGACGGCGAGCAATCGCCGGGGGCTTCCATGAGCGTGGAGCAAAAGCTGGAGATAGCCCTGCAGCTTGGACGCCTTGGCGTGGATGTGATCGAGGCAGGCTTTCCCATCTCCTCGCCTCACCAGTTCGAAGGTTGCCAGCTCATTGCCCGCCAGGTGAAGGGCTGCGCCATCGCGGGCCTTGCGCGCGCGCTGGAGAAGGACATCGACACGGCCGCCGAGGCCATCCGCGAAGCCGTACACCCCAGGATCCATACGTTCATTGCGACCTCACCCATCCACATGCAGTTCAAGCTGCGCAAGGAGCCTGAGGACGTGCTGGAGATGGCCGTGAGCGCGGTCCGCCATGCCAGGAACAAGGTGGCCGAGGTGGAGTTCTCACCCGAGGATGCGACGCGAAGCGAGATCCCTTTTCTCTGCCGGATCATCGAAAAGGTGATTGATGCCGGGGCCAGGATCATCAACATCCCCGACACGGTGGGCTACGCGGTGCCTGACGAGTTTTGCGTATTCTTGAAAAAGATCATGGAGGGCACGCCGAACATCTCCAAGGCCGTGCTCTCCGTTCACTGCCATAATGACCTGGGCCTCGCGGTTGCCAACTCCGTATCCGCCGTCCAGGCGGGCGCCCGGCAGGTGGAGGTCACGATCAACGGGATCGGAGAGAGGGCGGGAAACGCCTCCCTGGAGGAGTTCGTCATGGCCCTCACCGTCCGCAAGGACAGGCTCCCCTTCACCACGGGTATCAACACGAAGCAGATCTACAACAGCTCGCGCCTGCTGGCAAATACCATCGGCTTCCCCATCCCGAGGAACAAGCCCATCACAGGGGAGAACGCCTTCGCCCACGAGTCGGGTATCCACCAGGACGGGGTGCTGAAGAAGCGGGAGACCTACGAGATCATGACCCCGGAGTCCGTGGGCAGGGACTCCAGCCAGCTCGTGCTGGGCCGGCACTCGGGCCTTCACGGCTTTCGAAACCGCCTGACTGAGCTGGGTATCGGTCTGAGCGAAGAAGAGCTGAAGAAGGCTTATGATCGTTTTCTGGCCATAGCGGACCGGAAGAAAGAGGTCTATGACGACGACCTGTATGTCATCGTGGCCGATGAGCTGGGCCATGAAACAGAGACGTACAGCCTGGACTACTTCAACATCCAGTCCGGGAATCTCGCCGTGCCCACGGCAACCGTCCGGATCCTCTCCGGCAGCGATACCTACGAAGAGGCGGCCACGGGGGATGGTCCGGTGGATGCGATCTTCAACGCCATTGACCGGTCGCTGGGGCTGTCGACAAAGCTGCTTGAATACGTGGTGCAGGCAGTCACGCCGGGCAAGCAGGCAATCGGAGAAGTGAGCACGTCCGTGGAGATCGACGGGAGGAAATTCGTGGGCAGGGGGGCTTCCACTGACATCCTGGAAGCGAGCGCGCGGGCATACGTCAACGCGCTCAATCGATGGAAAGCCTACCTGGTTGCGCGAAAGGGAAACGGGAATGTCGATGACTCTGTCTGAGAAGATACTGAGCAGCGCGGCGGGTGGCCGGGTTCTCAGGCCGGGAGAGTTCCTGGAGATCGAGCCTGAGCTCGGCCTTGCCAACGACATCACCGCGCCCATCGCCATCCAGGAGTTCGAGAAAACAGGCGCTGCCCCCCGGTTTCCCCAGCGCATCTGGCTGGTGCCGGACCACTTCACGCCGAACAAGGACATCCTTTCCGCGCAGCAGGTCAAAGTGATGCGTGACTTCAGCCGCAAACACCCCGGCATCCGTTTCTTCGAGCAGGACGAGGTGGGCGTCGAGCATGCGCTCCTTCCCGAGCTGGGCGCCATTATCCCCGGAATGGTGATGGTGGGCGCTGACTCTCATACCTGCACGGCCGGGGCTCTTGGCGCGTTTGCCACGGGAATGGGGTCCACGGACCTTGCCGGTTTCTTTCTCACGGGCAAAGCCTGGATCCGGGTGCCGAAGAGCATCCGCGTGGAGTTCACAGGCAGCCTGCGGCCGTGGGTCACGGGGAAAGACCTCATCCTCACTCTCATCGGAGAAATCGGAGTATCGGGTGCAACCTACAGGGCGCTCGAGTTCTGCGGATCAGCCATCGATGCGCTCTCTGTGGAAGCAAGGCTGACCATGGCGAACATGGCGGTGGAAGCGGGAGCGAAAAACGGGATCTTTGCCGCGGACGCAAAGGTCGAAGAGTTCCTGAAGGGAAAAACCACCCGTGCATGGGACCGCCTGGCGCCTGACCCGGACGCGGAGTATGAGCGGAGAGTGAAGATCGATGTCTCAGGGCTTGAGCCGGTTGTCGCCGCTCCCTCCATGCCGCAGAACGTGCATCCGGCATCGGAAATAAAGGACATTACGATCGACCAGGTGGTGATTGGCAGCTGCACGAACGGACGGATCGAGGACCTGCGGGTGGCCGCGCAACTCCTTCGCGGGCGCCGGGTTGCGCGCGGGATCCGATGCATTGTGATTCCAGCCACGCCGAAGGTGTATCGACAGGCTTTGCGGGAGGGGCTCTTCGAAATCTTCCTGGATGCCGGAGCCGTCATCTCAACACCCACCTGCGGGCCATGCCTGGGCGGCTACATGGGGATCCTGGCCCAAGGCGAGCGCTGCGTCTCAACGACAAACCGCAACTTCGTGGGCCGCATGGGCCACAGGACCAGCGAGGTCTACCTTGCCTCTCCCGCCACCGCGGCGGCAAGCGCAATTGCGGGGCGGATTGCCAGCCCGTCGGAGCTGATGGCTCCCGACAGAAAGGGGAATGAGGAATGAGATTGAGCGGACGCGCGCGCCTTTTCGGCGACAACATCAACACGGACGACATCGTCCCCGCGCGCTACCTGAATACGAGCGACCCGGCGGAGCTGGCGCTGCATCTCATGGAGGACGCAAGGCCGGGGTTCGTCGATTCGCTGGAAAAAGGATCCGTCATCGTGGCCGGCGACAATTTCGGGTGCGGCTCCTCACGCGAGCATGCCCCCATTGCCATCCGCGCGGCGGGGATCTGCTGCGTGGTGGCGGAAGGATTCGCCAGGATATTCTTCAGAAACGCAATCAATATCGGCCTCCCCATCATCGAAGTTCCCGGCATCTCCGCTGCAGTCCGGGAAGGGGAGAGAATCTGCGTCGACTTGTCCGAGGGAACGGTGAAGCTGGCCTCCGGCAGAAAAGTGTCGTTTTCGCCATTTCCGCCTTTCATGGAAGAAATCGTCAGGAACGGGGGATGGATGCCCTACCTCCTGGCGCGACAGGGGAGAGATACGTGATGAACGAGAGGGTTCAGATTTACGATACAACCTTGCGTGACGGGATGCAGGGCCAGGGAATCAATTATACCCTGGAAGACAAGGTCCAGATTGCCCTTACGATGGACGAGTTCGGAATCGACTATATCGAGGGCGGCTTCCCTCTTTCCAACCGCAAGGAAGCAGAGTTTTTCCAGCGGATGCGAAAGCAGAACATGCGCCACGCGCGTGTGGTGGCCTTCGGCTCCACGCGAAAGCCGGGCGGCAAGGCAGCCTCGGATCCGCAGGTCACCGCGCTGCTCAACGCGGAAACCCCGACCGTGATCGTGGTGGGGAAGACCTGGAGGGCGCATGTGAAGCAAGTGCTGCAGACCACGGAAGAGGAAAACCTCGCCATGATCTCCGACACGCTGTGCGCGCTGAAGAAGGAGGGCCGGGAGGTTTTTTTCGACCTGGAGCATTTTTTCGACGGATACAAGGATGACCCGGCTTACGCCGTGCGCGTTCTGAAAGCGGGGCGTGAGGCGGGGGCGGACTGCCTGGTGCTGTGCGACACCAACGGCGGCACCCTGCCCTCAGAGGTGGCGCGGATCATGGAGGAGCTGCCGCGGTCCCAGCTGGGACCCATCGGGGTCCATTTTCATGACGACACGGGCAACGCCGTGGCGAATGCCCTTGTCGCCGTTGAGCGGGGCTCCGTTCACGTGCAGGGAACGATCAACGGCTGGGGTGAAAGATGCGGCAACCTGAACCTCTGCATCCTGATCCCCACTCTTTGCCTCAAGCTGGGGCGGGAGGCCACGGCATGCGCCAACTTGAAGCACCTCACCATGCTTTCGCGCTTCGTGGCGGAGAAAGCGAACATCATTCCTGAGAAGCGATGGCCTTACGTTGGCGAAGCTGCATTTTCCCACAAAGGCGGCCAGCATGCGGATGTCATCAGCAAGGCTCCCCACCTCATGGAGCACATCGACGGAGCTTTGGTGGGAAACGAGCGGCGCATCCTCCTTTCCGAGCTGGCCGGCAAGGCCACCATCATCAAGAAACTGGCCCGCCATGGGGATTTCGATAAAAGCTCAGAAGAAGTGACGCGACTTCTGGAGGAGCTGAAAAAGCTGGAGGAGAAAGGCTTCGAATACGAGGCGGCGGAGGCATCATTCGACCTGGTGATCCGGAAGGTGCTCAAGACGTACACGCCGCTTCTGGAGCTGAGCAACTACCACCTTGAGAACTACAAGGCAGCCGGGACCCCGCCGAAGAGCGTGGGGCGCATCTTTGTCCGCGTGAACGGCAACCTTCTGATGGGGGCCGGCGTTGGTGATGGCCCCGTGGACACGTTGAGCGCGGCCCTTCGGGACGCCCTTCTCCCCCTGCACCCGTTCCTGGGGAAGCTGAAGCTCACCGATTATCGCGTGAGGGTCCTGGACCCGGAAAGGGCAACTGCCGCCCGCGTGCGGGTATTCATCACGACGTCAGACGGAGAGCAGTCATGGGACACGGTGGGGGTGGATGAGAACATCATCGAGGCGTCGTGGCAGGCGCTGATGGACGGCCTGGAGTACTACTACAACAACTTCGTGAACGGGAATGCGAACGGCGCCGCGGCGGGCTGATAGCCGGCCTTGCCTATCCGCCGGGCGGTTTTAGCCCGAATACCTTTGTCGTTGCCGCAAGGAGCAGGACTGTCCACACCACCATTGCCACTGCCGTGGACAGCCTGCTGCGAAAAAGCTTGTCGACGAAAAGCAGGATGAAGGCGGTGCCCAGAAGCCAGACAATCAGCGCTATCCCCCACCCCCAGCCCACCCAGGCGCCCAGCCACGCGATCATTTGGAGGTCGTGGGCGCGCTCCCTGCCCCGCCGGCCCTCCCCCTGAGAAGAAGGAATATCCCGGCAATCAGAAAGATCGCAAAAAGAACAATGAATCCGATGAAACGGCGCGGATGGTGGACTCGATTCAGGAATCCCGCCAGAATCGAGCCGGCAGACAACACCAACGCGATCACTCCAGCAACAACGGAGCCACTTCCGCTCATCCCTTTCCTCCTTTTTTACAAAGCCGGGCGATTGTAAGAGTTCCGGGCAAAAAGCGCCAGTCATCAGAAGGGCAACGGCCGAAAAGCTACTCTCATACTTCTTTGGATTATTCCGACCATTGAAGGAGAGAGGATCCCCGGACAGGGACGTCCGGGCTGCTTCGTTCAAGGAGGATTCGATGATCATCAATCACAACATGAGCGCTCTCTTCACCGACCGCCAGCTGTTCTTCAACGGCATCCAGGCGGACAAGGACATGGAGAAGCTCTCATCCGGCATGCGCATCAACCGCGCGGGCGACGACGCGTCCGGGCTGGCGGTCTCGGAGAAAATGCGCTCCCAGATCCGCGGTCTGCGCCAGGCGGAGAACAATGCCCAGAACGGCATCTCCTTCATCCAGACCGCAGAAGGCTATCTCCAGGAGAGCCAGGACATCATGCAGAGGCTGCGCGAGCTGTCCGTGCAGGCCGCCAACGGCATCTACTCCGACGAGGATCGCATGCAGATCCAGGTCGAGGTCTCCGCTCTGGTGGCAGAGGTCAACCGCATCGCCTCCCACGCCCAGTTCAACGGCATGAACATGCTCACCGGCCGCTTCGCCCGCTCCACGGGAGAGAACGCCATCACCGGCAGCATGTGGCTGCAGATCGGGGCCAACATGGACCAGAGAACCCGCGTGTTCATTGGCACCATGACCGCCCAGGGGCTGGGAATCCAGGGGGCCAACGGCCTGCCTGCCAACGCCACCTTCATCTCACTGTCCTCCCCCGACCACGCCAACGCGGCCATCGGGGTGCTTGACCACGCTCTGAAGATCGTCAACAAGCAGAGGGCGGACCTGGGCGCCTACCAGAACAGGTTGGAGTACGCCATGAAGGGGCTGGCGGTGGGAGCTGAGAACCTCCAGGCCGCGGAGAGCCTGATCAGGGACACGGACATGGCGTCGCAGATGGTGGAGTTCGTGAAGGACAGGATCCTTGTGCAGTCCTCCACGGCCATGCTGGCGCAGGCCAACACAAAGCCGCAGACGGTCCTGCAACTGTTCAGGTAGATTAGGTCTGAGTTGATTTGAAAGAGAAGCCGGCCGCCAAGGGGCAGCCGGCTTGTTCTGATTACTTCCTTACGCCCTGGCCCAGCTTGGCCAGAACATCAGGAGTCATCTTTGCTATCTGAGTGGTAACGGTGATAGTCAGGTTACCCTGAGTCCAGGTTTGCGTGCCGAGCTGGGGAGTGACAGGTGCCCCGCCGGCAGGAGGGACAACAGAGTTCACTGAGCCTGACTTGTACATTCCGGCGTACGAACAATACAGCTGGAAGTAGTTGTCGGCGCCATTAATGAAAGGAATTGTTCCCGGATTTGCAGAGACGGTATAGCTCCCGTAGTAATAGCCGCTGGGACTAACGGTTCCGTAGGGGTAATAGTATCCGCCGTATTAAACATAATACTGGTAGCTCCATGTTCCAGCTGAAATCTGGTAAGTCGCACCATAGATCACACCATTAGAGGGAAAGCCGCCCCCGATGCTGTAGAATAGGGTGCCGTCCCAAATCACGTCGCCCCAGATATTTCCGTCTTGCCCGCAGCTGACCGCAAAAAGCACAATCCCCAGAAGAACAAAAGCAATTCCGATCCGTCTTACTATCTTGAATGTTCCCCAAATGTTCATTTTCCTACCTCCTTCTAAGGATTGGGAACATTTGATCATGGCTGGCGATAATATAAGGCTCTTCCTTGTCAGGGGGCAATTCGTTGCTTGAAAAATCAGCATGAAATGCTTCGTTGGGAGGATTTTGGAGGGCGAGACAGAAAACCTGGCCGGCCGCCGAAAAGGCGGCCGGCCAGCAGGACCTACTTATGTACGCCTAGGCTCATGTTCGCAAGGTCTTCCGTCGTCATCTTGGCTACGCTGGTCGTGGCCGTGATCTGCAGGCCGTTCTGCGTCCAGGTCTGGGTACCGAGTTTCGGAGTAATAGCCGGCGCCGAGCCGTCCGCAGGAGGTACAATGGAGCTCACAGCGCCCGTCTTGCCCAAGCCAGCGTACGAACAATAGAGCTCGAAGTAGTTGTCAGTCCCATTTATGAAGGGAATCGTTCCCGGTTCTGCCGAGACGGTGTAGGTACCGGTGTAGTAGTAGTACGGAGATGAGGTTCCATATGGATAGTAGTATCCGCCATAGTAAACGTAATACTTATAGGTCCACGTACCTGCCTGGATCAGATAAGTAGCACCATAGATAAGGCTTGTTGACGGGAACCCACCGCCAATATTGTAGTACAGGGTGCCGTCCCATACCACGTCTCCATAGATTTTCCCGGCCTGTCCGCAGCTGACCGCAGTCAGAGCAACGCCTAGTAACACAAGCGAAATTGCGATCAGTTTCACGACTCTGAATGTTCCTTTAGCGCGGCTCATACTTAAATTCCTCCTCCACCAAGTTTTTTCGCGATTGAATGCACTAATTATAGACCCTCTGGAACAGGACGTCAATGTTAGAGGGGAAAAATCAGAATTTTAAACCGAATCTGAGACCGATCTGGTATTGATCGCTTGTCACCACGTGGCCAATGTTGGTGAGCGTAGTCCCCTGAGGAGCGGATGGGTCGGCATTTCCGTACCAGTACTGGGTTTGCACGGTATTCACAACGTAATAGATAAGCTCGCCATCCAGGGCGACATACGGCGTGATTCCTCCGCCGCCCGCGAACTGGTAGATTGCCCTGAAATCTCCGTAAAACCCGCTGCCCCAGCCGGATGAGGTGGACAGCTTGGTTCTGAGCTTGTGGTTATCCGAGTCCGACTCGTAGACCGGGGCGTAGGCGGCGCGCAACTCCAGGGTGAAGCCGGGAAAGCCCTGGAGATCAGCAAGGAGGCCGACACCAATGGTGTGAGTCGTAAGGGTGTATTCGAGCACGTCGGGTTGCTGAAGGTTCACGCCGTACAGCTGGTATTCGTTCGTCGTCGTATCAAAGACGTACTGCCAGCCGATGGCGTTATTCTCAACATGGCTGAGGCTCTGGTACCGGTACGTGCCATAGAGCGCCAAAGTGAACGGCTTGGCGTACACGAACGTCCAGGCAGCCTCAAAAGAAGCGTGCCAGCTCGACGTGCTGTCGTTGGAGTACGTGTAGCTCCAAGGTACCTGCGGATAGCCGGAGTAGAGGGTCCAGTCGTAATCGTTCATCTGCCCTGAGAACCCGAATGTGGAAAGGGCTGCGCCAGCCTCTATCAGCCACTGTCTTTCATCACCGCGGCTGATGGAGATCCCCAGGATCGCTCCAGCTTCCAGGGACAGCTGAGGGAACTCCAGACGGCTGAGACCGGTAATACCGACGCCTTCGTTGGCCGACAGGTCGTACGAAGTGCCGCCGAACCCCTTTTGAAGAATTGGCTCGATAAAGAAATTAACTGTCGATGAATCCCCGCCTTCAGCCCACACGGGAGCTGCCAGCAGGCTCAGGAAAATAATCACGATTGACAAGAACAAACGTTCCTTCATGTAACCTTCCTTTCCGACAGCCGCCCCCCTAGAAGAGCACAGGAGGCATGATATACCATTTTCGCCGGAAATCAAGAAAACGGATGTTCAACCGGTTTCTGATGCCGCGGGACGACGGTGATTTGTTGAACCTGTGCAGCTCCTCAGTCCAGCCCGGTGAACCCAAGCTTCCCCAGCACGTCCCGGGGAAACTCGAAACGCACGGTTTTCAGCGGGTCAACGATCTGGCAGAACTTGAGCTCACCGACCAGGCTCATGAGCATTCCCGCATCGTTCAAAGGGATGCCCACGAGCCGCGTGAGGAAATCTGCCATCCGGTGGGTGGCTTCAGAAGCAGCTTCGTCCGTCGTTTTTGCCGCGGCGATTGCAGCCACGACCTTCCCGTTGACGACAAACGGCGTGGGCAGTCCCGGCAGGTCCACCACGCGGGCTGAAAAGCGGACAGTCCCTGCCGCTTCAGCTCCGCAGACCACGATTTCCCCGTCCCCCATGGCAGCGTGCAAGTCTCCAGCGCCGAAAAGCGCCCCGTCCACGCCAACGGTGAGGTAGAGGCTTGAGCCTGCCGTGATCAGCGTGCAGTCCATGTTGCCCCCGTGGGGACCGGGAGTGCCGTTGGGGACCTCGCCTTCGACCGGCGCCACTCCAATGACGCCGATCATGGGCCGGCGGGGAAAGCGCAGGTTGCGGAAGATGATCTCGTTGCCCTCGCTCTTCAAAATGGCCGTTTCCATCTCAGTGACCACGTCTCCCAGGGTGCCCTCGCCAGGGATGGCGACCATGATGGAGGTCTCCCCCACCGAGACTTCAAGAATGTCCACGCGAAGGATATCGCCTTTCTTGACGCCCTCGATGTAGACCGGACCCGTGGCGGGGTTCACGTGGGTCCAGTCCAGCGCCGAGATCAGGTCCCGCTCGCTCTTAAGTTGGCCCTGGAAGCAGTCGTGCGTCTCCAGGATCACTTCCTCCCCTTGTTTCGCGCGTGCCCGCGGCTCCAGGGCAGGACCGAAGGCGAAGAACACGTTGTCCCGCGATACGCGAACAGCCATCTTCGTACCTCCTCCAGGCTCAGGCCGGCATTCCGGCCAGCCCTGCCTCTGCGTTCAGCTTTGCCCACATCGCGCGATAGGACGGATCCGCAAACGAAAGATCGTTTCGCGAGCGCAGCCGCGCAATCCATGCCTCCGTCTCCCGCATCGCCCTGCCGAAGCAGTGGCGCATGAGATCGCGCTTTTCCGAAGAGGTCCCGCGCCGTACAGCAGGCGCGGCCGCCAGGAACTCACGCTCAAGGACATCGAAGGAGGCCCGGATTTCCGGCATGACCAGATGGAAATCCGCCATGGCCCTGCGGTGAAGCAGCTCGTGCTTCCACCAGAGGGATGCCGGATCGAAGTGCTCCGTGGGGAGGGGGCCGATGTCGGGCAGCTCGAGATTGAGAAACACGGGCTTGAAAATCGACAGGCAATTGGCGGAGGTTCCCGTGACCCACACCAGGATGTCGTCTCCCCGGATGTCAGCCACCATGACGCCGTCCGCCTGCCACCAGCGGTCTTTCTGGGGGCCGGCATGCATGCAGAGGCCCGAGTGGATGGGGGCAGCGGCCGGGTCATAGCCGTCGCCATGCCGCCTCATCAGGTCGAAAAAGGTGGACGCGGTTATGTGGCCCCGGGATTCCGCCAGGCCCTGGAAGCTGGCCTGCTGGCGCTGCGGGGCTCCCAGCTTGGAGGGAATCTCCGCAAGGGCGAACGTGGCGGCCCAGTCCAGGGATCCAGCGCCCGCCGCTGGACAGCGCTCCCAGTCCGTCCTGATGCTCAAGGCGTTGGAGATGGAGCCGATATCCTCGATCCGTCGCGCGGCCCACTTGCGGCCCGCGGTCTCCAGGATGTACGCCTCCCTCGGGTCCGCCATGAGGAAGCTGGAGTCAAAATGCGAGTTCCCTTTCAGCTCGGCGCTCCCTCCCTGTCCGTACTTTTCAAGGAGCGCAGTCATCACCTCGATTGCTTCCCGGCAGGTCCGGGCGCGCTCGAGTCCGATCCTCATGAGGTCGGGGCCAATGAGCCCGTCTCCGCGCTCACTCATCTCTGTGGTGAACACGGCCTCCTCTCCCATGCACAGGCCGAGCTCGTTCACGCCAATCTCGCATCCCCAGGTCCAGAATGCTTTCGTGAGGAGGACCGCGTGCGTCTCACGCGCCTGGGGAATCACGAGATGGGTCACGCGCACGGCCTCGCCGGGAAGGTGGCGGGCGCGCGGGATCCGCACGAGGGCGTTCGCTTCGTTTGCTTCGCAGTCCGCGCTCTTGGCGAAAAGCGTCTCCCCGTTCGCGGTGGCCGGCGGAAGAGCGGCAAGGGTGTCGCACATGGGCTCTGCTAGGGGCCCTGAGCACGGCCCCTGCGGATCAGGGATGACAGGTCCCGCCAGGCGATCTCCCGGCCGCCCATGATGCCCGCGGGGCGCAGGATCAGGATGACGATCAGGAGGCATGCCATGACCACCTCGGTGAAGCCGACCAGGCCGCTGGGAAGGATGCGGGACATGTTCACGTTGTTCTCTATGGAGCGCAGTCCTTCACGAAGGATGGTTACAAGGACCGTCCCGATCACGGCCCCGGAAACGCTCTGGGGCCCTCCGATCACGAGCATGGCCAGAAAGACGAACATGGCGGAGAGGTAGAAGGCGTAGGGGGAGAACGAGGTGATGAAATGAGCCCACAGGGCGCCGGAGAATCCCGCCATGAACGCGCTCAGGATGAAAGCGAGGTATCGCATGGCCACGATGTTCACGCCGATGCAGGAGGCCGCGTAGGCGTCATCGCGCGAAGCGCGGAGCTTCAGCCCGACTGAGGACTCCTTGAACCACCAGGCCACTCCCAGGAAGACAATGCCGAATACCGTCGCCGTTCCCAGGTACGTGTACCGATCCACGCCGAAGAGAGTGCGCGGGCCGTTGGTGACGGCGGACCAGTGCACAAGGACGACGTTGATGATTACGAGGAGGGAGAAGATCGTGATGACCCCCGCGGCGTCGGACAGCCGCATGAGCGGATAGCTCACGATGGCCGCCACGAGCGCGGCAAGCAGGCCGCCGATGACCAGGGACACTACGAACGGAAGCTGGACGTGCGTGAGAAACGGGTAGAGATCCGGCAGGGCCGCGGCCTTGGCGGCCGGGCTCATGGAAAAGAGAACGGACCCGTACGCGCCGATTCCCATGAAGCCGGCAACGGCAAAGGAAAGGATCCCCGAGTTGCCCATGAAGACCTGGAGCGCCAGCACAAGGATCAGCTCCATGAAAAGCACCGTGACGATGCGCTCTATCAGGAGCTCTCCCGTTGCATACGTGATTGCGGACGCCGCCAGGAGGGGAACTGCCAGGAGGAAGAACGTGGAGTTGCGGGATAACCACTGCGTAAGCTTCATCATTAACCAACCCGTTTCGAGGAGTACGCGCCGCGAATCAGTCCTTCGGGGCGGAAGACCAGGATCAGGATCACGACCACGAACATGAACGCCTCCCGAAACTCCATCAGGGCAGGCGGCAGGAGGACGCCGATGAGGCTGAAGACGATCCCGTAGATATAGCCTCCGACCACCGCCCCGGTGAGGCTCCGCATTCCGCCGATCACCGTCGCCACGAAGGCCACCAGCAGAGGCGCCGAGCCGATGGTGGGCGTGACGGAAGCGGTGCGGCCTACCCAGAACAGGCCCACCACGCCGGCAAGGAGGCCGCTGATGGCGAAGGCAACGGAGATGACGAGGTTGGCCGGCACTCCCAGGAGGCGCGTCATCCTGAAGTTGTCCGAGGCGGCGCGAAGGGCAATGCCCAGCACCGTCTTTCGCAGAAGCACCACCAGAAGAAAAAGGAGGGCCAGGCTGGTGACGATGGCCAGGATGTTGCGGATGGGAACGTCCTGGCCGAGCACTGACGCGCTGGTGCTGAAGATGTCAGGGAGCGGCACGCCGCGGGCGCGCGGGGAGATGATCAGGAGAGCAGCGTTCTGCAACAGAGCGCTCACCGCGAAAGAGGTAATGAGCATGGCCGTCGGTGACGACTCCCGCACCGGGCGGAAAGCCACGCGCTCCGTCAGGTAGCTCGTCAGCACCGCCACTCCGACGGCCAGGACGGCCATGACCAACCACGGCAGGACCGGCGTGAGGGCAAGGACGAAAAGGGAATAACCGGTGATCATGATCAGCTCGCCGTAGGCGAAGTTCACGAGGTTCAGGATGCCGTACACGATCACCATGCCCAGCGCGAGCAGCGCGTAGGTGCTCCCGAGGCTGAGCGCATTGATGATGAAATCAAGCGTGATCACTGCCGGTCCCTCCTCCGAGATACACGCTTTCCACGTCCACGAAATTGCGGATGTGCTCCGGCGTGCCTTCCACCTCGATCCGTCCCGTATGAAGGAGGTACGCGCGGTCGACGATGTCCAGCGTGCGTTCCACGTTCTGCTCCACCAAGAGGATGGTCACACCGCGTTCGCGAAGCCGGCCAATGAGCTGGAAGATCTGGTCAACGAGGACCGGAGCGAGCCCCAGGGAGGGTTCGTCCAGCATGAGCAGCCGCGGGTGGGACATGAGAGCCCGCGCGATTGCGAGCTGCTGCTGCTCTCCCCCTGAGAGCGTCCCCCCGGCCTGGCGCAGGCGCTCCCCCAGGATGGGGAAAAGGCCCACCATCTCCTCCAGGTCCCGCTGGAACTCCCTGCGGCTGTAGCGGACGAACGCGCCCAGGCGGAGGTTCTCCGCCACGCTCAGGCTGGCAAGGATGTCGCGGCCTTCCGGAACCAGGGCGATCCCCTTTCGGGTAATGTACTCGGGAGGGCGCCCCTGGATGTGCTCGCCCTGGAAAACGATGCTGCCCTGAAACGGCTTGAGTGCCCCGGCGATCGTGGAGAGGGTTGTCGTTTTGCCGGCGCCATTCACGCCGATCAGCGCGACCAGCTCTCCTTCCTCCACGGAAAGTGACACGCCGCGCACGGCACTGATTGCCCCGTAGCGGACTGACATGTCGGTCACGGAAAGGATGCTCATTTCCGCGCCTCCGTGGACCCCAGGTAGGCTTCCACCACGGCGGGGATGTTCCTGACCTCTTCCGGCGTCCCCTCCCCGATGGTCCGGCCGTAGCTCAGCACGTGAAGGTGATGGCACAGGCGCATGATGAGCCGCATGTCGTGCTCCACGATCATCATCCCGAGGCTCTTGCGCTCAGGGATGGGCGCGAGCATTTTCAGAAGCTCATCGCTTTCGTCCTCGTTGAGGCCCGCGGCGGGCTCGTCCAGGAGCAGAAAATGCGGCTCCATGGCAAGGGCGCGGGCCACCTCCACCCGCCGTTCCAGACCGTAGGGAAGCGCCCCTGCTCGCTGCGGGCCCCACTCTGCCAGCGCCAGCTCTTCCAAGACGCTCTCCGCGCGCCTGCGGGCAGCCATCCGTGACAGACCCATGCTGACCCCAGCCACCTGGACGTTCTCCAGCACGGTGAGCTCCCGGAAGAGCCGGATGGTCTGGAACGTGCGCGCGATTCCCGTCCGCGCAATGCGGTACGCGGGCATCCTGGTGATGTCCACTCCGTTCACGATGATTGTCCCGCCGGTGGCCGGCAGGAGTCCCGTCACGACGTTGATCAGAGTGGTCTTGCCCGAGCCGTTGGGTCCGATCAGACCGAGGATCTCGCCCTCCCGGAGAAGAAAGCTTACGCCGTCCAGAGCGCGGAGGCCGGGAAAGTCCTTCGTGACTCCCTGGAGGACGAGATTGTGCTGCCTACTCACCTCAGGGCGCGGGTATTTCTTTCGGCCTCACCCAGCCGATGAACTTGGGCGCCGCCTTGTCGAGCTGGATGAGCGGAGCCTCGATGTCCGGCTCGTGCCCCGTGGCGGCGCTGGACCACTTGAGCTTGCCGGTCAGCAGGGAGAACTCCGTGCTCTCCATGGCCTTGGCCATTGCCGCTCCGTCCGTGCTGCCCGCCTTTTTCATGGCCTCCGTGAGGATCATGACGGCGTCCCATCCGGGCGCCACCCAGACCGCGTCCGGTTCCGCTTTGTACTTGCCCTTGTAGGCTGCCAGGAACGCGTCCATCCCGGGCGTGACCCCGGAAGCGAGGAAGCTGTGGGAATCGAAATAGATGTCGCTTCCGTACTTCTCTCCCAGCGCCTTGAAAAGTCCGGGATCGTCATAGGAATCACCGCCCACGATGGGAACGTTGATGCCAGCCTCGCGGATGGAGCGGATGATCGTTCCCAGGTCCGGCATGTACGAGGAGATGAAGATGAACTGCGCGGCCTTTCCCGTTGCCTTCAGGCGCGCGAGCTGCGCGGAGAAGTCCTGGGCCCCCTGAACGTAGGTGTCCTCAAAAATGATCTTGCCGCCCAGCTTCTGGAAGTGCTGGATGAAGTAGCGGCTGAGAGACTTCGTGTAGTCGATGAAAGTGTCGGTTACGACGTAGCCGGTCCGCCAACCTTTCTGGTTGTAGGCGAACTCCGCCGTGGCGGCACCCATGGTGGTGTTCCACATCGACATGGTGAACTGCTTGTCCCCGAGGGTCTTGGAGCCGTACAAGGGCGAGGAGGCGCACGGCGAGATGCCGACAAGGCCGACCTTCTGGGCTTCCCTGCTGGCGGGGCCGCCGAAGTCGAAATCGCTTGGGGCGATTATGGCCTTGGCCCCCTTCTTGATCAGCTCAACCGCGACGTTTCCCACGGTGACGGGATCACTCTTGCCGTCGAGGTTGACGAACTCGACTTTCCGGCCGAGAACTCCGCCGGCTTTGTTCACTTCTTCCACGGCAAGCTGCGCGCCGCGGACAGAGGGCTCATCCAGGGGGGCCTGGATGCCTGTGAGACAGAGCGCGCCGCCGATCAGGATCGAGCCGCTCTCCTTTGCTTTCCCGGGGCCGCAGGAGAGAAGAACAAACCCGAGAGACACGGCAAGCACCAGGAGACCCACCCACTTCAGCTTTGAACGCATTTTCCTTTCTCCTTTTCACTCGAGACTATTTTGAAAATATGACGATTGCCGAGGGGCAAAAATGCTTCTGAATAACGTGCTGTGCCAAGCTGGGATTCTACAGCCTCGGAAGTGCGCCGTCAACGGTTGCGAAAAAATACGGTTGCGAAAAAATACACAAAGTGAGGGCCGTTCCCAGGCTTGCCCGGGCGCCAGAGGTGCCTATAATGAGTCAGAAGAAGAGTCTTCTATTTCCGGGACTTCCGGGACGGCGGACAAAGGGGGAATCATGGACGGACAAGACCTTATGAGAATTGTTCGCGGCATGCTGTTGTCGGTGATTGATCTAGTAGACTCCAACAGAGACGTTACGGAGATTCCCAACGTGTTGACGAACGTACGGGATGGAGCGGTGGGGTTCTGCAGCATGCTCGATTCTGTGATCAATGACGAGGAAGGACTTGAGGACATAAGTGACAACCCGCAGGACAGCAAACCCTGATAATCTACAACTGCTTCCAGATCCGTCCTCAATGGGCGATCAGGAGAAGGAACGGTCTTCCAAAAAGGAGCGCCCGTGCGCTCCATTTAGCCCCTATGGCGACGCGATTACTCTTCTGCTATGGATTTACACGCCAGACAAGCAATTTCTCGTCAGAAATACGCGTCAAAAGCGCCAAAAGCGGCGTTATCCGTTAGATACTTCAAGCAAGAGCGTACCAATTGAGCGTACCATGTGCAGAGCTAGAAGTGAGACTCGGGACTTCTTGCACTGTTTCATTCTGAATCAAGCGGCGTTGGAATGACCCTTTGGTTCGATTCCCTAAAAGGACAAGGAGTAGTCAAAGAGTAGTGGAGAGGAATGAGAACCCCTACTTCGCCGACCTCACTAACTTCGGGGAGATGTAAATAACGGCGCCCTCCGGCTTCTTTTTGTTCTTGATGTAATCCACGAGGACGGTGAGCGCTTGGCTCGCCTGTTGGTCCGGGAACGCTTCGATGGTGGCGCCGAGCTTACCCTGCTTGACAGAAGCCAAGCCTCCATCGGAAGCGTCCCAGCCGATGGTGACTTTCTTCGACGGGTCAATTTTCGCGACGGAGATGGCAGCGATGGCGCCCAAGATCATGTCGTCGTTGGCGGCAAAGACTGCATCAAAATTGGGATAAGCCTTTATCAGTCTCTCCATGACGCTAAAGGCCGTGCCACGGTCGAATCCCGCCTCTTGGCTTGCGAGTAGCTTCACGTTGGACTTGCCAATCACCTCGTCGAACCCCTTCTTGCGGTCTATCGTTGGGGAGGCGCCCTTTTGTCCCTCCAGCTCAATCACGGTGCCTTTGTTGCCGAGTTTCTCAATAACATAGCGCGCTGCCATTCGGCCGCCCTGCACGTCGTCCACACCCACGTGCGCGAGCACCTTGTCCGAGTTCGCCTTTCTGTCCACGGTGACTACCGGAATCCCCGCAGAGACCGCTTTTTTGATCGCCGGCACGAGAGACTCCGTGTCGATTGGCGTGACGAGGATACCGTTCACCTTCTGAGTGACAAAGTCTTGCAAGCCCGACGCTTGCGTATAGCTATCATTCGCATCGAGGCTGACAAGTCTGACGCCAAGGTTCGCTGCCATTTTCTGCGCCGCACTTAACATGGCGGCGTGAACAGGGTGCCATAGGTAGGCAAATGACACTCCGATGGTGATCGGGTCTTCGGCGAAGAGCGCAGTCGGAATCAACAAGGCGAAGGCAAGGAGCAACTTTCGACATTTCATGTTCTTCCTCCCTGGGCTTCCCTTTTGGCTTTGATATTGAGTGACAAGGAGTAGGGAAGGCCGGCGAGAGCAGCCAACGATTTCTCTAATGATATACCCTATAGTATTGGAGTCAACGATTGATATCCAAAGGACCGCATAGGCCGTCTCTCTCTTGACTTTGCCATTCGAGGGGATAGGATAACAGAAAGTCATTGGCTGCTCTCTGTCGACTCATCCTGCTGTCTGTCATGCACCCACCAACAAGAGAAAGCCAGAAGGAGGAAGTAGATGAGAGGCGGGAGGCTCCATTCTGCAACACCTCTGTTTCTATCAATCTTTATCGCTCCGTAGAAACAGATAACAGTCTTCAGTTAAGGAGTAGGAAATGAAGTCAAAAATGCTTGGATTGATGGTGCTTTTCTGCGCTCTTGTATCAGTGCAGACACTAGGTGCAGGAAGCAAAGGCAAGGTTCTCATGATCCTGCGAACACCCCCTCCAGACTTGATCGACATGATGCTCACCAAGGAAGCGCAGGTCATGAAAGCCATGTTAAATAAGGCGGGCTTCGATGTCGTCACTGCATCGGCTTCTGGCGAGCTTGTAAAGGGGTCTGAAGCGTCGCTGCTGCCCGATCTCAAACTCGATGATGTCCGGGCAAGCGACTACATCGGCGTGATAGTTCCTTGCATGGGTTCTACCGACATGCCAATTCCAAAAGCCGTCGAAATAGTGAGTCACGTCTGGCATTCGGGAAAACCATTGGCTGCTCAAAATGGCGGTGTCTTTACCTTGTGGCAGGCTGGAGCTCTCAAAAGCAAGCGTTTCACGTGCCAGCCTCAAGATGCGCACTGGGTAGCCGATGGCATCTATGCTGGCATCGGTGTCGTAGTGGACGGAAATGTTGCAACTTCAGGAACCTGTCCCAATGTGGCGAAGCAGCTTAACAAGCCGGACGGTACGGCCGAGCTAACCAATAAGTTCATCGCGCTGCTTTGATAGATTGGCAGAAGTGTAGAGAGTCGCGCCGCCTGGATAGGCAGCAAACATGTTAAGGCTGTGCGCAAACGAGGGATTGCTGCAAAGAAGCTTGGACCTTACATCGCAGCAATCCCGGCCTTGCTTGAGGCGCTCCGTAGAGGCAAAATGCGATAACAAATTCGTTATACGCTTGATTTCGCGGATGGAATCCTGGCTGATAGGCGTATCAGTGGCGGCAGTAATAGGGGTCCGGTTTTCTTGAATGCCTCACGACGGAGGCTCATGTGTTTCGCAAACGCGGAAATGATTTCTGGCTTTGGATCCGGTGACTCCTGTAGGACGAGATAGGTTCGGGTGTGCACATGTGACCCTTGCGGGTTAACGAAGGTGTCCTTCGAAGACTTGTACCAGGGCCTACCCCTGAGCACGCGTCCAGGTAGCGAACGAAGGTTTCCGCGTCCCGCATACGCATAGCCCCTAGGGGA
>CAVQAA010000008.1:0-277264 GCA_963710335.1 uncultured Spirochaetota bacterium | reverse complement strand
CACCATATCCGAAACGATACTACATTGAAGAGATTAATGAAAGCCAATTGTCGGACGCTACACTAGTGAGTATCGCCGGCGATACTTTCAACAGGAACCAATCCTTAGCAGCGGTTCGACGATTCGGGACACTTTGCTCGACTTGACTGAAAACCTTCAATACAATTCGATGTCTCTGCGCCTTTTTTTCCCACTTCTCGCTTCCCGCACTACTTCCTCGAAGGTCTCCATGCATTGCTTTCGTACGGCGGGATCGTAGCTTTCGATCACTTCTTTCGAGAACTTCGCGAGGTTGTTCTTCATCAGGGCTTGGAGGTCCGCAAGATCTTTGGCTGCTGTCGCTGGGCCATGCTCACGCAACTTGTCAAGATAGACCGCGGTTTTCAGCTGAACCAAGTCGTGTAACCCTATGAAAGTTGCTCCAAAGGACACGTCGAACTCTCCAACCTTGCGCGGATCGGGCATAGGAATGACCATTCCCCAATCTTCATCGGCGAAGAGTATGTCAATTCGAACTCCTGTTTTCTTGTCCAGGCAGATGTCAACGCCCTCACTTACGATTTCTCCCTCGAGGGGCAGAGCCTTCACCCAATCCTTTCTGAAGGTAAGCACGTCCACATCGATGGTTGTACGAGCATGGCCGTTACGAATAACCGCCATGCCCCCAATGACACAGTAGGGAAGATCATGCGCGTTAAACAAAGCGTGGATTCGTCGGACTACCTCCATCATCGGAGAGTCAGGTGTCATGTCGCCGTTAAGTTTGAGTATCTTGGCTGCCGTCAATTCCACGGGCTCCCACTCTTCCCTTTCTTTGAATTATACCATAGAACCCTTTTAAGGCAAATCGCTTTGGATCCTTGCCCGCAGATCTGCATAGGGAAACGTCAACTATTTCAGTTTGCTTGCTATTGCGCTTTTTGGACCCACCCTACCGGTGGTTCGGCCGCCCAAAAATCGACTCTGCAATGGAGTCTCTCCGGGTTGCTTTCGCAATCTCAGAAGTTTCCAAAGCAAAGGCGCAGCAAGGGATCGACTTGCGCTACTGGCTCGGTTGATCCAAGGCAAGCTTTGTATTTTGATGACTTGGCTGTACCCCAAAGGCACGTATCTCTTTCAAAGTCGCGCGGGGCAGCACTTCAAGCGGGAGTACATCTCGAGAGAGATCGCGCGAGCTGCTCGGCGGATGCTGGGGCGCGCTGTCTTGGCGCACGTGCTGCGGCACTCGCGGGCTACGGACTTGCTGGCGGCAACACACAGGATCAAGGCGGTCTCGAGGCTGCTTGGCCACAGTGATGAAGCGACCACGCTGCGGTATTATGTACGGGACGCGTTCAGCGACGAGGAGCTGTTTGGGGAGGTGAAATAATACGGCAGAGGCTCGGAAAGTCTCGCCACGGCCCGCCACGCATGAGGCTTGTGACGGGGGAATGGATCCTTCCGCAGTCGCTGAGTTGCTCAGAGTAAAGAAGCCGGAAGGCCTCTTAGGGCATCTTCTTCAAGGCGCGTTCCATTTCTTCTGCCGTGAGGGCTCGCATCGTCTCGGTCCGTACATTGCCAGCCTGAAGGATGCTGAAAAGGACGGCGTTTGCGGCATCCTCGTCCGCTGGTGATTCGAAGACGCCCACCATGTCGTACTGGCCTTGCGTCCAGTACACCGTACCCTTGCCGCCGACCTTCTGCAGCGCGGCCATGCCCGCGCGAACTCTCGTCACCGTGTCCTTGATGTTCCGCAGCCCCTGATCGGTGAATCGATAGAGAGTCACAAAGGACGCCATGACCCACCTCCTCGCGTGCAAGTTGCACGACCTGCCTCGATCATACCTCATCCGTCAAACAGCCCGCTAGACCATGGCGCGCCCGCAGGGAGGTACGGCCATCTTTATTTTGAATGTCTTTTGGTTCAAAATCAGGACAGGTTCACTTTGTGGAAGACGTAGCCATTTGAAGAGAACAATCAACAAGGAGGACAAGCCAGTGAAACGGGACGCTTACCGGCTGCACGCGAAATTCTACGACAGGCTCTACGAGCCAGCCGCCAAAAGACTCAGAGAAGCAGGTGCCAGACTTTGTCCCCCACGAAAGAACCTGGCAGTGCTGGATGTCGGCTGCGGGACTGGCACGCAACTCCTGCGTTATCGAATGGAAGGCTGTCGGCTGTGCGGGATCGATTCCTCGCCCGCGATGCTGGAACGCGCCAAAGCGAAACTGGGCGACTCGGCCGAGCTCCTGCTGATGGACGCCTCACACATGAGCTTCGCGGACGGCAGCTTCGACCTCGTTTCAGTGATTCTGATCCTCCATGAGATGCCAGCGCCCATGCGGACAGCTGTAGTTCGAGAATGTCGTCGAGTCACCAAAGGCCACGTCATGCTTGTTGACTATCATGGGGGGCCGTATCCGTTCCCTCAGGGCTGGCTTTGGAAGATCATGGTCACCCTCTCAGAGATAAGCGCGGGCAGGCAACACTACGCCAACTACCGCGACTTTCTCAAGCGCGACGGTCTCCAGTCAATCTGCGAAGAGCAGGGAATCACGGTCAAAAGGAAGTACGTGGTCGACAGCGGTGTCGCCGCCATCTACCTGCTCTGAGAAGAGAATCTTCAGAGTTGGCGCAATAGTCTCGGTCGAGTGAGATGTGTCGCTTACCGCTGCGCTACTGCATAGATTACTTCCACTGATATAAGAAAGCCATCCTGGCGAAACTTTTCAAGGTATTCTTCCTTGAACTGCGCGCGTGTCACTTCGTTCATTTCTTAGGATCGTTGCACGCGTCCCAAAAGTCAGCAAAAAGGCCCACCATTCTTCTGCACTCGCGTAAACGATGTCATGGTAAAGATGTTTGGCCCAGTTCGGTTATAGGACTTTGCTGTCTCATCGAAGAGTTGCTCAATCATTTGTTTGGTGGCGATTCTTGGCTCAGACATTTTCTCCCCCCTTTTCCGTGGTGAGACCTTCGCAGGGCAGCCGCATGATTACCCTATCATGAGACCCTGGACACTTCTTCGAGTTGCTTAATTGGCCTGCCCTCAGTTTTGTATCACTTCTCAAGTTACAAATGCCAGTTGCTTGAGGACCGGGGGGAGGCACATACCTCTTTGAGTCACGGGCGGAGATTTGACCCTAAACATGCCCGGTTCTACACCCCCACCTACGAGCTATCGTAGGGTGCCGCAGACTCCGGGGAGTCACTTTTCAAGCCACGGCCGTTCGTTGGCCACGCTGTTGTGGCGGAGTCGACAGAAGACCGCTTATGAGTACTCCCCTCCCCCGCTTTCCCGAAGGAATGCACCTGCAATGAGCATGGATGCACGCGAGGTATTTCCCGGTTATAGCGAATATCTCTGTAAGCGTCAAAACAACCGCACCTTGTTGGATAACCCGGAGCAGGGAATCCTGAACACAAGGTTCAGGAGGTCCTCGATGGAAGAAACCGCGGTCAGGGCAAAGCAGCGCCATCGTTCAGCGGAGGAATGGCGCACGTTGGTGGCTGCATGGAAGCAGAGCGGCAAGACGCGCGAACAGTGGTGCCGTGAACAGGGTGTGGGCAAGGAGTCCTTGAGGCGATGGACGAAGCGGCTGAGGGGAACGGAAACAAGCGCAGCGTTCGTCGAGATCAAGGGAGGTGTACCTGTTGTAGACAAATGCCCGGCGCTGCACCTTCGCATTCGGGTAAATGGCGATGTGGAGCTCATCGGAGAGTTCAGCGAAGAGATCCTCCGAGGAGTTTTGCGCGTTGCACGGGAAGCAGCGCATGTTTCTTGACTGGGATAGGGTAAAGGTCTTCGTTCGTCCTGGGGCCACGGATTTGAGAAAGCAAATCAACGGGTTGGCGGCTCTGGCGCAAGGTCTCATGGGAGGTGATCCGCTCTCGGGCCACCTGTATCTGTTCAGCAATCAGGAGCGGCGGTTGTTGAAGGCGCTGTACTGGGATCGTAACGGCTTCTGTCTGTGGCAGAAGCGGCTGGAGCGAGACAAGTTTCCTTGGCCGCGAAGCCAGGAGGCGGCCCGTGAGATCAGCGTCGAGCAACTGCGCATGCTGTTGAGCGGGATTGATTTCTGGAACGCCCATCAGAATATTGCCTATCGCACTGTGGTGTAGCGCAGGGTCTACCGGTGGTCCCGATGCTCGTGATAAAGTGCAGGGGTGAATGAAAAACTGGGAGAGCTTCCAAGTAACGTTGGAGAATTGCAGGATCTGATTCGTCACCTCAAGGACAGCCTTGAAAAGGAACGCGCGGAGAAGATCGAGTATCAACATGAAGCGCTGAAGCATTTTGAGGAGATTCAGCTCTTGCGGCGGCGGATCTTCGGTCGTCGAGCCGAGAAGCTCAGCGAGGAAGACCGCCGTCAACTTCTTCTATTCAACGAGGCTGAAGAAATTCTTCTTGCGCAGAGTAGCCAACCGCCGGATGAACAAACCGTCGAAGTCCGTGCCCATAGCCGACGCAAGCGCGGAAGGAAGCCGCTGCCACCCGAGATCCCTCGGGTAGAGACAATTCACGATATCAGTGAGGAAGAGAAGCACTGTGCCTGCGGGCACCAGGTGACCCGTATCGGGGAGGAGACCTGCGAGAAACTCGAAGTGATTCCTGCCCGCATCCGGGTGAGGCGTCACGTGCGGCCCAAATATGCTTGCCATGCCTGTGAAGGCTCGGGGGACGAGAGTCGAGCAGCGGTTCGAATCGCTCCGCCTCCTGTACAGCTTCTGCCCAAGAGCATCGCCTCTCCCGCTCTGGTGGCCTACATCGTGGTAGGCAAGTTCTGTGATTCCTTGCCGTTCTACCGTCAGGAGAAACAATTCGCTCGCATCGGTGTGCAGATAAGCCGCCAGGACATGGCCAATTGGAGCATCGCGGTCTTTGAAAAGCTTCGCCCGCTGCGGGAGTTGATGCGGGGGGAGATCCGCCAAGGACCAGTGGTGCAGATCGACGAAACCACCGTACAGGTCATGGGGGAACCCGGGCGGCCCAACACCTCCAAAAGTTATATGTGGGTATTCCTGGGAGGAAGCCCCGGACAGCCGGTGGTGGACTACCAGTACCATCCCACTCGAGCAGGCAATATCCCCTCTGACGCGCTTCGTGACTATAAGGGTTTCATTCAGACCGATGGTTATGACGGTTACCAAGAACTGGGCAACCAACCCGGGATCACACACGTGGGCTGCTGGGCGCACGTGCGCAGGAAGTTCTTCGAGGCCAAGGAGGTCTCCAAGACCAAGGGCAGCGCCGATGTTGCGTTGGCCAGTATCAATGAGCTATTCAGGATTGAGCGCAGTCTGCGAGAACAGGACCTTACGCCGCAGCAGTTTACACAGCGCCGCCGCGAGCAGGCGCAGCCTGTGCTTGAGAAGCTGCACCTGTGGCTTGAAGAGCGAGAGGGCCAGGTACCTCCATCCACAACGCTGGGCAAGGCGATCGGCTACACCGTCGGACAGTGGCCAAAGCTCATCCGCTACCTGGACAGCCCCCTGCTGGGTCCCGACAACAACGCTTGCGAGCGGGCGATACGACCCTTCGTGGTCGGACGCAAGAACTGGCTGCTCTCCGGCAGTCCCGCGGGGGCAGAAGCCAGCGCGGCCTGGTACAGCCTCATCGAGACCGCGAAGCTCAACGGCATCGAGCCTTACCTGTACTTGTGCTACGTCCTTGGCAGGCTGCTCGACAGCGCCAATCCTGAGGATTATCGATTCCTGCTACCCTGGAACATTCCCAAAGAGTCGCTTCTGGATTTTGAATCCGGCCGACTGGCATAGACTCCCGTCCGCCGGCTCAGCGACGTCAACGAACTCCCTCGTGGGTGGGGTTTATTTGACGCTTACGGAGGATCAGTCATGATCCAGCCCATAGAAAGAGTTCACCACAATCAGTCAATAGTTAGCCGGCAAATCGAGCGAATCGCGGGACAGCCCAAGAGATCTCAACCCACCGAGCTCGCGACGAAGAACGTGAAGTACCAACCTCCCCTTGAAGGACACCTGGGGAAGAAGGTAAACACCCTGGCCTGACATCGCGAGGAGCCGCCTCGAGAAGGCGGCAGCAATAGCGCTCCTTTACCGTGGCAATGGACCGTCCAGCTCTTCACCCTGACCTGTGATTGAGAAGACAACCCTTTCGCAGATGTTTCCTACACGATCCGCAGCACGCTCGAGGTTGTGTGCAACCCATGTGAGCCGGTTGGCCTGCTCAGTGGTCTGTGGGTCGCTGATCATGATGGTAATGAGCTCGCGGTAAGTTCGCTCGTACAGCGAGTCGACCTCAATATCCTCAGGCGGGATGCGGCGCGCTTCCTCGACGTCCTGGCGTATGAAAGAGTCCAGCGCTCGGTGCAGCATGTCGCATGCCTTGTCCGACATACGAGGAATGTCCTCCAGGGGTTTGATCAGGGGCTCCTCGCCAAGGATCATAGCGACAGTGGCAATTCCCTTCGCGTAGTCGGCGATGCGCTCGAGCTCCGTAGCGATTTCGAAGATTGCGGCCAGCGTCCGTAGGTCACCGGCCATCGGTTGCTGGGTAGCGATGATAGTGAGGGTGTCGTCCTCGATAGCGTAGCGCTTTTCGTTGATGAGATGGTCGTCGTCAATGAGATTTTGTGCTTTGGCCGTGTCCCTCTTCTTGAGTGCCTGCACGCTCTCGGCAACCGCCCTCTCGGTCATTGCGCCCAGTGTGAGTATCTCATCCTTGAGCGACTGAAGCTCATGTTCGAACTTTTCGCGTGGCATCAGCTATATTTCTTTCGTGCGTGTCGCTTCTGTTAACTATGGCCTCGGAAACAAAATTACTGCTTTTGTGCGAGTCGAGGTTGCCAATTCGTAAAAACAGGGGGTAATCTTATTCGGCAGGCCTTCGGGGGCGATTCTTTTCGAACGACACAGCCTTCAGGTGTCCAACACACCATACTTCACTCGCGGTAGCCCCGGATGCGGTGCCTGCCGAATTCTTTCTTTACGGGCACTCGCGGCTATAGGCGTTTGCGCAGCAACTGCTAGAAGCCAATTTTCTCTAATAGCCTGAAAGCATCTTCTTCGACAGAGACCGCCATCGTGGTTTTCCGTCTTACTGTGCCCCCGCCAGCTCAATAAGTCCGCTCGCAGCGGTAATCCGCTCTCCCGTCGGCTAAGCTGACGTTGATAGTGCAAACTAGTCCCTAGGGCGAGACGATAACTCTTCCGCTGTGGATTTATGCGCCAAATAACCAGTCTTCCGCCAGAAATACGCGTCATTAGCACCAAAAGCGGCGTTATCCGTCAGACGCTTCAACCAAAAGCGTACCAATAAGCGTACCATGTGCAGCGCCAGAAGCAAGACTACAGGACTTTTTGTCCTGTTTCATTCTGAGTCGATTGAAGGCATTACAAGAATGCCTCTCAAGAAATGGGAAAACCTATATCGCGAAGCAGATGCCGCGTTGCCCGCGGCATCTACGGTGCGGCCCTTTGAAGCGCGGAGCTACTCGCCGCCGCCCAGCTCGGTGAAGTTGCTCGGTACGCCGAGCTTGCGTTTTCCAAGTTCTAGATTCAGGAGAAAGACGCCCTGCGGAGTGTTTCCCACCAGGTCAATGGACTGCAGAATCTCGGAGGCGTTCTTCTCCTCCTCGATCTGCTCGTCGACATACCATTGGTCCAGAACCTGGGTGGCGTAATCCTTCTCTTCGATTGCCAGAGCCATGATCTCGTGGATGCTCTTGGTCACAGCCTTCTCATGCTCAAGGACATGCTGAAACAGTTCCTTCACCGCGGTCTCCCTGAAGTCAGGGGTTGCGATCTGTTTCAGTTGCACAGCCGCACCCTGGTCCTGGAGGTAGTTGTAGAACTTCATGGCATGATACATCTCCTCATGGAACTGAATCATGAGCCAATTCCCTATTCCCTTGTAGCCAGCCTCGGTCATTCTCGCCGACATGGCCAAGTACAAGTATGCCGAATATATTTCCCTGTTGATCTGTTCGTTGATTCGATCGGCCATCTTCTTGGAAATCATTCCTTGACTCCTTTCGATCTGTTGGGAGCATGGCGGAGAGCACCTTGTCGGCGCGCCCCGCCCTCTGCTTACCTGCGACTTTTCTGCTTTTTCGGCGCCTTCGCTGCTTTCGCAAGCTTCGCCCCGTTCTTTTTGTTCTGTGTCTTCTTCCCTGATTGCGTAAGGTCGAACCGATCAAGGTTCATCACCCTACTCCAGGCAGCGATGAAGTCTTTCACGAACTTCTCCTTGGAGTCGTCGCAGGCATAGACCTCTGCGATGGCCCGCAATTGGGAGTTCGAACCGAAGACCAGATCGACCCGCGTGCCGGTCCATTTGATCTTGCCCGGTCTCGCGATCGCGCCCTTCAAAGACGTCTTTGGCGTCCGATACCGGCTTCCACTCTGTGCCCATGTCGAGCAGGTTCACGAAGAAGTCGTTGGTCAACGTCCCGGGCCGCTTGGTAAAGACGCCGTGTTTGGACTGTCCGACGTTTGCATTCAGGACGCGCATGCCACCAACCAGCACCGTCATCTCAGGAGCCGTCAGCGTCAGAAGCTGCGCCCGATCCACCAACAATTCCTCTGCCGGCACGTTGAGTCCCCTCCGCTGGTAGTTACGGAAGCCGTCTGCGACCGGTTCAAGCACAGCAAACGAGGCAGCGTCAGTCTGCTCCTGCGAAGCGTCCATGCGCCCCGGAGCAAAGGGCACAGCAATCGTGTGCCCCGCCTTCTTCGCCGCCTCCTCGACAGCGGCGCAGCCACCGAGAACGATCAGGTCAGCCAGCGAAACCTTCTTCCCGCCGGGTTTGGTGCCGTTGAAGGCCTTTTGGATCACCCCCAGCTTCTGCAGGGCCTTCGCCAGCTCGGCCGGCTCGTTCACTTCCCAGTCCTTCTGCGGAGCGAGGCGAATACGCCCTCCGTTGGCTCCACCGCGTTTGTCGCTACCGCGGAAGGTCGACATCGACGCCCAGGCTGTCAATACCAATTGGGAGATGGAAAGCCCGGAGGCAAGGATCCTGGTCTTCAGGGAGGTGACGTCCTTTGCATCAATCAGCGTCTGATTGACCGCGGGAATGGGGTCCTGCCAGATGAGTTCTTCGGCAGGGACCTCCGGGCCGAGATAGCGCGCCCGCGGACCCATGTCGCGGTGAGTCAGCTTGAACCACGCCCTGGCAAACGCGTCCGCGAACTGATCCGGATTCTCTAGGAAGCGCCGTGAGATCTTCTCATAGGCAGGGTCGAACCGTAGAGCAAGGTCTGTGGTCAACATCGAAGGCGCATGACGCTTGGACGCGTCGTGGGCATCCGGCACCGTATTGGCGCCTGCGCCACCTTTCGGTTGCCACTGATGCGCCCCGGCCGGGCTTTTCGTCAGCTCCCATTCGTAGCCAAACAGGTTCCACAGGAAGTTGTTGCTCCACTTCGTCGGGGTCGTAGTCCAGGTGACCTCCAGGCCGCTTCCGATTGCGTCACCACCTTTGCCGCTGCGGAAGCTGCTCTTCCAGCCGAGCCCTTGCTCCTCGATGGGAGCCGCTTCGGGTTCAGGCCCCACATTTGATGCAGGTCCGGCGCCGTGGGTTTTGCCGAAGGTGTGGCCACCCGCGATGAGCGCAACCGTCTCTTCGTCGTTCATCGCCATACGGGCGAACGTCTCTCGGATATCCCTGGCCGCTGCCACCGGATCCGGGTTGCCATTGGGGCCTTCCGGGTTGACGTAGATAAGGCCCATCTGCACTGCGGCGAGCGGATTTTCGAGATCCCGATCGCCCGAGTAGCGCTTGTCCTCCAGCCACTTACCCTCGGAGCCCCAGTAGATGTCTTTTTCCGGCTCCCAGATATCCTCGCGCCCGCCACCAAAGCCGAAGGTCTTGAAGCCCATCGACTCCAGGGCGACGTTTCCGGCCAGGATCATTAAGTCGGCCCATGAGATCTTGCGGCCGTACTTCTGCTTGATCGGCCACAGCAGCCGGCGCGCCCTGTCGAGGAGGACGTTGTCGGGCCAACTGTTAAGAGGAGCAAAGCGCTGGCTGCCGGCGCCTCCTCCGCCCCGCCCGTCGAGGGTGCGGTAGGTGCCGGCGCTGTGCCAGGCCATGCGGATGAACAGAGGTCCGTAGTGACCGAAGTCCGCCGGCCACCAGTCCTGGGACTTGGTCATCAGCTCACGGAGGTCTTTCTTCAGGGCCTTAAAGTCGAGGCTCTTGAACTCTTTCGCGTAGTTGAAATCCCCACCCATCGGGTTGGACTTGGAGGAACGCTGGTGCAGGACATCGAGCCGCAACTGGTTAGGCCACCAGTCGCGGTTGGACGTGCCGCCGCCCGCAGCGCAGGTTATGGAGCCCTTTGATTCGGTTGACATGGTTTTGCCTCCTCAATCAAGATTTCCGTGATCCAAGCAAGAAGGGGACAACGCCCCTTTTGGCATGATATTCGGAATGATTCTTATTATTAAACAGGTAGAGTAGCTCGTCAACCCTTTTTCGCGCACTTGGGGCATAGTCCATAGAACTCGATTGCGTGCCTGTGCACTTCGAAACCCTCGGAAGTCGGAACCCGTTTATCCAGGCCACGCTCGACAGGCAGCCTCAGATCGATGATCGCACCACACTTCTCGCAGATGAAATGGTAGTGGTCGGTCACATTCGCATCGAGGCGGTCGAAGGTGCTGCCGAAGGCAATCCGTCCGATCAGGCCCTGGTGGACGAGAATTCCGATGTTTCGGTAGATGGTTCCCATGCTGAGGTTGGGGAACTCCTTCTTCAGCTTTCCGAATAGCCAGTTTGCGGTGGGATGCGTGTCCGTTGACCGAAGGAGAGCAAGAATTCGCTCACGCTGTTTGCTTCGCTTATAGGGTGGACGCTTGTCAGATTTCTTGCGATTCTCTGCCATCGGCTTCTTGCAATTTTACCTGATTCCGATCGGGACCGCAATCTGCAGAGCGGAAAGAGGACGCCCCACCAACGCAGTGTACTCACCTCCCCCTCTCCGCTACCTATGCTCCAAGGGCCTCGGCAATGCCACGAGCCGCCGTCTCTTCCAGGATGAGCCGTGCAACTGCTACCAGGGCCTTCACCCGTATTTCCCCTGGATTGGGATACTCATCCAATATCCCAAAGTGGTCTCTAAGAACCTTCTCCTCGAAATGCGGTGCGGGAGTCCCGCGAGCGGTAGGACCACCCAAAGGATGATGCTGAGCCAGTTTTCGAGCGTGCCCCGGAGCTACAGCATGGCAACTAGGCTTCCGAGATACGCGGGGTGGCGGATGACGGAGTAAAGGCCGGCGTCCAGAGCTGTTGGCCCTCGACGATATTGACGTCAAGCGTAAACTGCCTGTTGAGCGTTTTGATGGCGGCCCTTTGAATCACATTCCCGCGAAGCCCATGAAGGGCCACACTGAAGAGACCGTGCCGATGCCACCCACTACCGACGGCACCAGCGCAACCACCACGGCGGCGAGGTTCATAGCCTTGCGGCGACGAATCATAGAGCACCCATTCCAGCCCGCCGCAGGATGCGCTCGGCTCGTTTAGAGCTGTCGGATTGAAGCTCGGCGAGCGATTTTTTGGTGGTGCGGAAAGCAAGTGCTCTCCAAGAGCGAGTGCTAAACTATTTCCGCTTTGTGACAGAAGTCACGGAAGATCTTTGTTGCTTTCACTATATTGTCAAACAGACAAAGCGCCAGACAGGAGGAACCAATGAAAAGGAATATGGGGATTCTGGACCGCATCATCCGAATTGCGATAGTGGCCGCGGTTGTGGTTCTTTACTTCGTGCATGTGCTCTCACCGGTGGCGTCCATAATTCTAGGTGTTCTGGCCCTGGTATTCTTGCTGACATCGATCATTGGCATGTGCCCTATTTGGATGGCGCTCGGCATCTCGACCAAGAGGAAACCCGCGCATTAGACCGCAACCGAATCAAGGGCCCATCACCACCGCACGATGTCGCCAAAGCAAATGCTGCCGTCTGCACTCGCCACTTCAATCACGAATCCTGGAAGGCGGGCCTAGGAGCGCGTAGGGCATAGATACCTGCCCCTAGTTATTGGAGCAGGGATCAGGGCGGGAATTTACTTTCAAGCTGTAATCTGCTTTTCTCTTTGTATGGGAGAAAAGAGCTTTCGTCCTTGGACTCCACGCCAGCCCTACCTCTTGCCTCCCTCTCCGATGGACTGGCTTCCACAGGAACATCTAGCGTACTTCATTTTGGATGTTGTGGAGCAGCTGAACCTGGGGGAGATTGAGCAAGAGTTCCAAAAGAAGGATCCCCGCGGAGAACGTCCCTACGCGATAGGGATGATGACAGGGCTGCTGTTGTACGGCTACAGCGTAGGGGAGTTCTCTTCGCGTCGAATAGCACGAGCAACTTATGAAGATGTTGCCTTTCGAGTGATCAGCGGAGGTCAGCAGCCTCATTTCACGACGATCAACCAATTCCGTCTTGACCACGGAGAAGCGTTAGGCAGACTGTTTGTGGAGGTGCTGCGGCTGTGTCGGGCTTCCGGGTTGGTGAAGCTGGGGTCTGTGGCTCTGGACGGGACGAAGATCAAGGCGGCAGCAAGCAAGCACAAGGCAATGAGTTACAAGCGAATGAACGAGGAAGAGGCGCGTTTGGAGGCGCAGGTCAAGGAGTTGCTGCGCCTCGCTGAGCAGACCGATCGGGAAGAGGATGAGCTGTACGGGCCCGGGCAGGATAAACAGGACCTGCCGAAGGAACTATCCCGACGGCAGACGCGCCTGCAGCGCCTTCGCGCAGCCAAGGCTGAACTGGAGAAGGAAGCTGCCGAGGCACGAGCGGCACAGTTACGCGAGCAGGCCGAAGGGCAACGCGCCAAGGTAGATGATGAATCGCTGCCGGGCCATGAGCGCAAGCGCTCGCGCACGAACGCAGAGAAAGCCGAGCGACAGGCAGAAGCCCTTGCGCCCAAGAGGAAGAAGGCCCGCGATGAGGGTGACAGTTCCCAGCGGGAGTTGCCTCTGCATCGGGTTGCGTGCGAAGTGGATGGGAAGCCCAAGCCGACGGCACAACGCAACTTCACCGACCCCGAGAGTTGCATCATGGTCAAAGACGGGGCGTACATCCAAGCCTACAACGCACAGATTGTTGTCGATGAGGCGAATCAGGTGATCATCGCGCACGGAGTGAGTAACCAGTCCCCTGACCAGGAATACCTGGTGCCGATGGTCGAACGGATGCTGGGGCTTGATGCGCAGGTGCCTGAAGCGGTGCTGGCCGACAGCGGATATTTCTCTGCGGACGGAGTGCAGCACCTACAGCTTCGTGGCGTTGATCCCTACATCGCAGTCGGTCGCGAGAGGGCTCCCGGCACTGTGCCTACGGAGGCATCCACTGCCACGCAGCGTGCGTGGGCTTCCATGCGAGAGAAGCTGAGCAAAGGCACGGGGAAGGCTGTCTACTCTCGGCGCAAGGTGATCGTGGAACCTGTGTTCGGCCAAATTGAGCAGGCCCGAGGGTTCCGGAGGTTCTCGCAACGCGGACAAGCGAAGGTTCGATGCGAATGGGCGTTGGTCTGCCTGACACACAACCTACTGAAACTGTTCCGCTATGCTCCGAGAAGAAGCCCAGCTATGGCCGTATCGGTTGGTTGAAGCGAATGTTCTCAAGCGAACACATGATCGGGAATCAGTAACTAATCACACCCGCCACTGCCTGATTGGAGGCCCGCACTGAGGTCCTGCCAGCCCCTTCTACGCCCTACGCGCTCCTAGGCTCTTAGGATAGCGAAGGTTTCGGCGGCAGCCCGGCTACGATAGGCTTCTCGGATCCTGAGCCATGCATTGCGGCTGCCGATGGCTTACCAGACGTTCTTCGCCGGAAACGTTTGGCACAATAGGACGCCCGGACCGAGAGTCGAGCGACTCCTTCAGACGCAGTCAACCAAAAAGCCGCCATCAACAGGGATGCATGCCCCCGTGAAAAAACCCGCGGCTCTCGGCGTCCCGTCGTGAGGCAAGGTCATCAAGCTTTTTCGGCTCCGTTCGGTGAACAACGAACCGATCGTTCTGGGTCAAAGTTTCCTCCCCTTCGAACTGTTTCCGCATCTGCTAGAGCGAGATATGGAGACAAACTTCACTGTATCAAGTCTTGGAGTCCGAGTACGGGGAAACGATCAAACGCTCCACAAGGACTATTGAGGCGGTCAAGCCCGACGAGTATGTGGCGAATCTGTTGCGGATAGCGAAGGGGGATCCGATTCAGTTCATCGAAACTGTGTCCTATCTGTCGGACGATACGGCCTTTGAATATACCCGCGCTTATTATCGCGGGGATAGGAACACGCTTACGTTCGAGTTGGCTGAAGACGAGGTGGTAAGAAACCGCCGCAATCAGGAAGTTCACACGCAGTAGAAGGAGCCATTGGCGAGGAGAATTCCTTCTTTCCAGTGGGTTGGCTTGCGCGACAAAACAAAGAAACGAGCCATGGATGATGTGCTGTGGCTAACAGGCTGCTGACAAACTGACGTGGGCTGAAGTTTTTGGTTGCCTCTGTGGAGCATCTGAATCGATTTCTTCCATGGATTGTCTTGGCCAGCCCTTGGGGAGGTTCTCCTACGCCAACGAAGGCGTAGCGGTCAGTAGCTTCGCCAGCCGCTTCAGGTTCAGGACCTATCCGATCAACCAGGTTTCCTCCCGTACTCGGTACAAATGACGCCGCCTGAAGCGTCGCAAGCCGTGGAACTCCTTGCCTTCGCCGAAGAGTTCCTCAATCTTCTTTCGACACCGCTGGGACCAGTAGTAGGGTTGGCCTCGCTGCCTCATTCGTACCCTCATGTGAAGACGGCTGCTGCCGCGCTTGTCGGCAGCGATATGGGGCTCGATTCTGCGACGAAGCACCTTCCCAATAAACTCCTCGTGGAAGAACCCTTTGTCGGTCCCCAGGCTCGTGGGCTTGAACCGTAACCGGTGCTTGGCTCGGTCGAGCAAACTCAACGCCCCTCGTTCCTCCGAAGTGCTGCTGTGGAAGATCTTTACCCCGACACCCAAGAGGATGCGGTTGCGATTCTCCATCAAGGCGTTCACCGTGTAGCCGGGGTAGGCACCAGTGCCCGAGCTGCCTTTGGAGACAAAACGACAATCAGGGTCCGTCCTTGAACGGTGAGTCTTGTTCCCGCGCTTCTCCCCGCGGAAGTCCACCGTCGGATTGCCAGGATCCTGGGGACCCGTCGGATCCTGCTTCTCCTCTTCGTCGGAGCTACGCAGACGCTTCTTGTATTCCTCGGGGTCCATTGCAACTTCGATCGGCACGAAGCTCTTGAAGCTGGCGTTCGCCCGCACCAAGGTGCCATCGGCGCTGATATGCTGACTGATGAGCTTCTCCTTCATCGCCTGCTTCACCGTCTGATCGAACAGTCGTTCCAGCACCCCGGACCGATCAAAGCGCCGACGGCGATTCTGGCTGAAGGTTGACGCATCCCAAGGCTGTTCTTCCAGCCCCAAGCCTACAAACCACCGCAGCGCCATATTGCACTGGAGTTCCATGACGAGCTTTCGCTCGCTGGTGATCCCTAGCAGGTACCCTCCCACCAGGGCAAGGAAAAGCTGCTCGGGAGGAATCGACGGACGACCCACAGAGGAATACAACGATCGGCATTCGCGCCGGATGGCCTGCTTGTCGATCAGCGGTCGGATCGCGCGAAGCGGATGATCCTGAGGAACAAACTGCTCGATCGACATGTTGTAATAGAATGTCGCTTGTCCTTCGGTCTCGCCCATCATGTCTCCGCCCCTCCCTGGAGGCGAATATACATGAGAATCGAGCGCGCCGGAACTAATTTGTCAGCAGCCTGCTAAGGTTTGAAGGGACCAGGCGGCAACGACTTGTCACACCCCTGCGAATGGCCCTTGCGAAGCCAGTTCAGAGTACGAGATGGCCTCGCACGAAAGGCTGTTCAGGTGGCGAAAGAAGTGTAATCATTTACGACAAAGTTGAGGAGGGTAAATGGACATCGAACAGAGAATCATGGAAGCATTCCGCGGACTCAGCGAAAGATGGACACAGGCTCGCCAGGAAATAGCACAATGCTTGATCCAGCTCGGACGGAGGGGTGTTACGTTCTCCGCGGATGAGTTATTAAGGAGGCTGCGTCGCACTAACCCACATATCGGAAGAGCCACGGTGTACCGCTCCATCGAGAAGCTTGTACGCATGAAGGTCCTCGACCGCATAGAGTTCGCGGACGGATCGCACTCCTTCTGCTTGTGCGAGAGCCAGAACAACCACCACCTGACGTGCACCAAGTGCCACCGTGTCATCGACCTTCACTGCTACCTGGAGAAGGGTAAAATTGACGAGATCAGCAGGAGGGAAGACTTCCGCATCGACGATCACTCTCTGATCCTATTCGGGCTGTGCAGACGATGCCAACACGAAGGATGATCAAACCCAGAAAATGCCGCTTTGCAAGCCGTTTCTGAGATCGAAAATGGAAACATGCCCCTGCGGTAGTATATGGCTAAGCTTAAGCCTAAAGGGGCTTGACGCAAAGAATAGGCAACCCTTGACCATCGGATATTGCTTTAGCTTTCTCATCTTCGCACTATCCTCCTGTTCGTCAGCGGCCGAGTTTGATGTTGACGCTCCTCTCCTGCTTGCTAGAGCGTTGTGCGCCACTTGCGCGAATGCGAGGTGTGGACCATGCTGGGTTGGTGCCAGCGGACGGCCCAGGAAACAATCCCGCCAATGCCTGATGAGATCCAGACCATCATTCTCGACTCGATCACGGAAGGTGTATTCACCGTTGACAAGTCCTTCCATATCACCTCTTTCAACAGCGCGGCGGAGAAGATCACCGGCACCCCGCGGGAGCGGGCCATCGGCATGCCATGCCGGGAGATCCTTCGCGCCAGCATCTGCGAGGGGCGATGCGCCCTGCACCAGACCATGCGGTCGGGAAAGCCGGTGGTCGGGAAGAACGTGGTGATACTCGATGCATCGGGTACCAGGAGATCCATCAGCATCACCACCGCCATCCTGCGCGGCCGCGATGGGGAGATCGCGGGCGGGGTGGAGACATTCCGCGACCTCACGATGATCGACACCCTTCGCAAGGAGATCGAGCGGGAGTACAGCTTCGAGGACATCATCAGCCGCAGCCATCGCATGCGCAAGCTCTTCGATATCCTTCCCGACGTTGCCCGCTCCGGCAGCACCGTTCTTCTGGAAGGTGAAAGCGGCACCGGGAAGGAGCTGTTCGCGCGCGCCCTGCACTCCCTCAGCCTGCGGAAGAAGAAACCGTTTGTGGCCGTGAATTGCGCGGCGCTTCCTGACACGCTGCTCGAATCTGAATTGTTCGGCCACACGGCAGGCGCCTTCACGGACGCGCGAAAGGACGCCCCCGGGCGTTTTGCCCGCGCGGAGGGGGGCACGCTCTTTCTTGACGAGATCGGAGACGTTTCACCGGCTCTGCAGGTCCGGTTGCTGCGCGTTCTGCAGGAGAAGTCCTATGAACCTCTGGGCTCCACGGAGCCCGTCAGCGCCGACGTGAGGATAATCGCCGCCACGAACAAGAGCCTGGAAGGGCTGGTCCGGGCAGGGACTTTCCGGGAGGATCTCTTCTATAGAATCAATGTCGTATGCCTGTCACTTCCCCCTTTGCGCGACCGCATGGAAGACATCCCGCTTCTCGTGGAGCATTTCATCGCGAAGCTGAACCAGATACAAGATCGTGACATCGCAGGGATGACCGACGAAGCCATGGCGTGCTTGATGGCGTACAGTTTCCCGGGAAATGTCCGGGAGCTGGAGAACATCGTTGAGCGGGCATTCATCCTCTGCAGAAGCGGGGAGATCGACAGGCACCATCTGCCTGAGCCGCTATGCGGCGAAAGACAGGAGCATGAATCCAGCGAGCAGGGCGGTTACCGAAGCTTCCGCCAGTCGGAGGCGGCGTTCATCATGAACGCGCTCAAGCGCAACGGCTGGAGCAGGGCCAGGACTGCAGGGGAGCTTGGCATACACAAGTCGACCCTGTTTCGCAAGATGAAGACTCTCGGTATCACGGAATCGAATAAACCGGGCGAGTGACGGCTCGCAGGACTCCTCGTCGCTTGCGTCTTACGGCACGGAAGCAGCGCGAACACATCATGCCTTGGAGGGAGTATCGACCATGAGTGAGAAAAAAACAGCGGCCTCCAAATCTGCCCTCAACCCCAAGACTCCTGTCCTGGTATCCTGCAGGAGCAAGGATGGAAAAAACAACGCGCTGGTCGTCGTCTATGCCTGCAATTGCAGCTACGATCCGCCCATGATAATGGTCGGGATAGTGCCGTCGCGATATTCGCACGGAATTGTCAAGGAAACGGGCGTCTTCGTGGCGAACCTCGTCCCCGAATCGATGCGGGATGCCTTCAATTACCTCGGTTCCCACAGCGGCCGCAACGAAGACAAGCTCGCGAAGCTCGGCCTCCGGCTCGGCGAGGCTGTGAAGGTCAAGGCGCCGATCCTGCTCGACTGCCCGGTTTCGATCGAGTGCACCGTTGCAAGCACGATTGTGACAGGCTCCCATGAGATGTTCATCGGCAGGATCGAGTACGTGCACGCCGACTCGGGTCTCGTCAACGCCAAAGGCGAGATTGATTGGTCGGCTATCGATTTTTTGCGACTTTGATCATTTGTCAATTGAATGCCCTCTTGATTTCCGCAGGCTCCTCGATCAGGGGTTTCGCCAGCTCTTCCATGTGGCTCTCCCGCCAGAAAGGGAGCCTGGCATGCACCTCCATGTACTTCTGCGGAATGGGGTGGGTGCCCACGACAACGGGAAGGCCGAAGGCCGTCTCGATGAATGCTGTGAAGCGACGAATGTTCGGACAGGGCGGGTAGCCGACCACGAGGCCCGTGGCCAGATGGATGACGTTGGCACCGTTCTTGTTCATCTCCTCGGGGACATGTTGGACATTCCCCCCTGGACAGCCTCCACAACTCGAATAGCCGACGATTTCCACCGACTCCTCAGCAGGATAGCGGGAGAATGCGCCGACGCGTTCTCTCAGCGCCCGAAAGCACTTTCCCCCGCCGCAATCCCTGTAGCGCGAGCAGATGATGATGCCGATCCTGGTCATTTCAAGCGCTCCTTTCATTCAGACGCGGGATACATCGAGAACCGGATGATTTCCTGCAAAATGACTCTACCCGACATAGCGCTACCCGTCATGCGATGAGCACCGTGGACAATTCGTAGCATTCCTGCAATCTCTTTGCAGCGAAAAGAGTGCAAGTATGCAACCTGCAAGATTTCATTTCGAAAAGGCCGCAGCTTAATCATAGCTAGCATAACGAATTACGCCCGACTCCGTTCCTCTCGTTCTTGGCATGCTTGATGCATGAACATCTGTGAGATGAGCCGAACAGCGATAGCCGCCTGGCAGGGAAATGTTGCAACAACCCTCGACTTTGCCAAGACCCTTCTCCTTGTCGATGTCATCGACGGGAAGGTGACGGCAAGAAGGGAGATCAGGCTTGCTGAGGCATCTCCGCAAGCCATCGCGCAAAGACTGGAGATGGTCGGCGCGCGCATAGTGATCTGCGGCGCGATATCGGCACCAGTCTGGTCTGCCCTGGAAGCGCGGGGCATTCAGATCATCCCGTTCGTTCATGGCGATGTCGAGGAAGTCATCCACGGATGTCTGGAAGGCACGCTCAAGGACGAGAGGTTTCACATGGCGGGCTGCCGGCCGCGTAGGCATGGACCGACAGGATTCCGCCGCAGAAGAGGTGGACCACGCTGTGGATGACCACTGCGGGTCCGGAAAAGGAACGAGGAGGCTTCATATGCCGCATGGTGATAGGAGAGGTCCGAATGGAAAGGGGTCGATGACGGGAAGGGCAGCCGGGTACTGCACAGGCAGCGGAGCTCCCGGATACGGCAATCCTGTGCTGGTTCGCGGAGGAGGAGGTTTTCGCGGCGGCTGCACAGACTTGCACGGCCGCGGTCGAGGCCAAGGGAATCGGAACATGTTCCTGGCAACCGGCCTGACGGGCTGGCAGCGTGTAGCCGCCGGCTTTGGCTCGGGGATGAGTCCCAAGCAGGAGCTCGCCGCCCTTCGTTCACAGATGCAGTCCCTGGAGGAAGCAAAGAAATCAGCGCTGGACCGCATCGCCGAGCTGGAGAAGAGCGAAGAGGCAAAGGAATGAAGATTGCCATAACGGCGAGTGGACCGACCCTGGATTCCCCGGTCGATCAGCGCTTTGGAAGAGCCGCCAGCTTCATCCTGTTCGACACGGCCACCAGGGACCACACGACCTTGGACAACGTGCAGGCCCTCGATTCCGCCCAGGGCGCGGGCATCCAGGCGGCGGAGGCGGTGACCCGCGCGGGCGCGGAATCCCTCATAACAGGACACTGCGGACCGAAAGCGTTTCGCGTCCTTTCAGACGCAGGAGTTCGTGTCTGCACCGGGGCGGGCGGAAGCGTTGCGGAAGCGATCGCCGCGTTTGAATCCGGGAAGCTCACGCAAGCCAAAAGCGCCGACGTGGAAGGCCACTGGTGATAGTAGCCATCGCCTCGGGCAAAGGAGGAACGGGCAAGACGACCATTGCCGTGAATCTGGCCCTTTGCCTTCCGCACCCTGTACAACTTCTGGATTGCGACGTGGAGGAGCCCAACTGCGCCATCTTTCTGAAACCGAACCTGGTTTCGAGCGAAAATGCCGACATCCTCGTCCCCCGGGTGGATAAAACTCTGTGCACGGCCTGCGGAGAATGCGGGAAGTTCTGTCGGTATCACGCGATCGTATCGCTTAAAACGACGCCCCTCGTGTTCCCGGAGCTTTGCCACGGGTGCGGGGGGTGCGCGCGCGTCTGTCCGGAGGCGCGATCCACGAGGAGCCTCGTCCGATCGGAATCATCGGGGAAGGAACCGCGGGAGGCATCGATTTCCTGCAGGGGCAACTCAATATCGGGGAGGCAATGCCTGTCCCGCTCATACGTGCCTTGAAGAAGAAGGTACGACGCGACGGGATGGCCATCCTCGATTGCCCTCCGGGGACTTCCTGCCCCGTGATCACCGCCATGCGCGGGAGCGATTTCGTGATCCTCGTCACGGAGCCAACACCCTTCGGCTTGAACGATCTGCGTCTGGCCGTGGAGACCGTGCGCGCCGTCGGGCCGCCTTTCGGAGTGGTCATCAATCGCGCCGATGCCGGAAATGACAGCGTCCGCAGATTCTGCGGAGAAAAGGACATCCCGATCTTCCTGGAGCTGCCTGATGACCGGCGGATAGCCGAGGCATATTCCCGCGGGCGGCCCGCGGTGGAAGCCCTGCCCGGCATGCGCGTTCTCTTCGAAGGCCTGGGTGAGCGGATAGTGATCGAGGCGGAAAGCCATCGCGCGGTCTCGAATTTGCAGGGAGTCGGCTCGATGCGTGAGCTCGTTGTATTAAGCGGAAAGGGAGGAACGGGCAAGACCAGCCTGACCGCAAGCTTTGCCGTCTTGGCAAAGCAGTCCGTCATCGCGGACTGCGACGTGGACGCTGCTGACCTACACCTTGTCCTTGCCCCGCACGTGAGGCGGCGGGAGGAGTTTCGCGCGGGCCACGAAGCGTTGATCAAGCCTGACCTCTGCACGGGGTGCGGCTTGTGCCGGGAGCTCTGCCGTTTCGACGCGGTGCGCGTGGAAGCAGAAGGCTTCGATCGGCCGCAATTCTCGGTCGATACCACCGCCTGCGACGGTTGCGGTGTATGCGTGCGATCCTGCCCCAAGCACGCCATCGATTTTCCCGAAAGGGTTTCGGGGGAATGGTACCTATCGGATACCCGCTACGGTCCGATGGTGCACGCACGGCTGGGCATTGCCGCAGAGAACTCCGGGAAGCTTGTCTCCATTGTCCGTCGGCAGGCTCGGGAGATCGCAGAGCGCGAGAGGCAGGAGCTTCTTCTTGTCGACGGCCCCCCCGGTATCGGATGCCCGGTCATCGCATCTCTTACAGGGACGAGCGCCGCGCTCGTGGTGACCGAGCCGACCCTGTCAGGCGAGCACGATCTGGAGAGGGTGCTCGCCCTCGCCCGCCACTTCGAGATCCCGACGGCGGTATGCGTCAACAAATGGGATCTGAACCCGGAAATGACCGCTCGGATCGAGAGGGGAGCCTCGGAGCTGGGAGCGAGGACAGCCGGACGGGTTAGATACGATCGGGGCGTCACTGCTGCCCAGATCCAGGCCAGGGCAGTCGTTGAAACCGACGCTCCGTCTGGCAATGACATCAGAAATCTCTGGAGCGCACTTTTGGCTTTTCTAGGAGGAACGAATGGATCGACGGGATGATCCCGCGGAAGCCAGCCACGAAGGCGGGCACTGCGATGGGAGTCATGGGGCTGGACGCGGAGCAGGATGTGGCATGGAAGAGGGCGATCAAGAAATCATCGACCAACAGAAGCTTGACGACCGCATGGCCGGTATAGCCCACAAGATCCTTGTGCTTTCGGGCAAGGGCGGTGTGGGAAAGAGCACCGTGGCGGTTAACCTTGCGCTGTCGCTGCTGCTCGCGGGAAAGCGTGTCGGGCTTCTGGATGTGGACATCCACGGGCCGAGCGTGCCCCGCATGCTGGGGCTGGAAGGAGAATCCATCCTCACCGAAGGACAGACGATGCTGCCCGTGCAGCTGGGCGATCTGAAGGTCATGTCCATAGGATTCCTTCTGCGAAACCCGGAGGATGCGGTCATCTGGCGCGGACCCATGAAGATGGCGGTGATCAAACAGTTTCTCATGGACGTCAAATGGGGAGAACTGGACTATCTGGTGGTCGACGCCCCCCCGGGCACGGGCGATGAACCCCTCTCGATCTGCCAGCTTATCGAGAATGCAGACGGAGCGATAGTCGTGACGACACCGCAGGAAGTGGCGCTCGCGGCGGTTCGGAAATCCATCACCTTCTGCCAAAAGCTGAGACCTCCCCGTGCTCGGCGTCGTGGAGAACATGAGCGGCTTCGTGTGCCCGCACTGTGGCGAGCGCGTCGAGATCTTCGGGACCGGTGACGGCGAGCGCTTGGCGAAGGAAATGAAGGTCCCTTTCCTCGGGCGCATCCCCATCGAGCCGGAAGTTACCGTCTCGGGCGATGCGGGTATGCCGTACATCCAGAAGTACCCCGACACCGCTACGGGCAGGGCATTCGCGAAGGTCATCCGTCCGATCCTGGAGCGCGAGCGCGTCGTCGCGCTCCGCAGCCGTTGCTTCATACTACAAACACAAGGAGGGAAACATGCGCATTGCAATTCCTTTGGCTTCAGGAAAGCTATCGCAGCATTTCGGACACTGTGAGAGTTTCGCCTTGCTCGACGTGGATCAGGCGGCAAGGAAGATCATCGGGAAACAGGAGCTGGACTCCCCTGAGCACCAGCCGGGCCTGCTACCCCGCTGGCTGGCCGAGAAGGGAGCCACGCTGATCATCGCCGGTGGCATGGGAGCGAGCGCTCAGAAGCTTTTTGCGGAGAGCGGGATTCAGGTGGTGATCGGGGCTCCGGCTGACACGCCGGAGACGCTCGTGGCGGACTTCATGGCAGGCACGCTGCGGACAGGAGGCAATCAATGCGACCACTGAGCTTCGTGCGAAGCCTGCGCTTCACGATTCTCGTTGATGATTCGCCGGGAGCCGACGAATTGAAGGCCGAACATGGCCTTTCCGTCTGGATCGAGGCGGATCATTTCCGAGTGCTCTTCGACACGGGGCGGAGCACGGCCGCCCTGGAGAATGCGCGGCGGCTGGTCTCGAACCGGCTGAAGTCGACGCAGTGGTAATCAGCCATGGACATGACGACCACACGGGCGGGATGCTGGCGACTCTGGATGCATGCCAGAAGGCAGACCTCTTTCTGCATCCGGCAGCGTTGAGGGAGCGCTACTCCCAGTCAGTGGACGGCACGGTTCGGGCGGCGGGTTTCCCGCTTGGCGCAGGGGAGCTTTTCGCCGCGCGGAAGGAATACGTCCACTGGACGAACGCTGTAACCCACCTCCAGCCCGCGGTTTTCATGACGGGAGAGATTCCAAGGTGCATTCCTACTGAGGCGCCTGCCGGCAGGTTCTTTCTCGACGCGGAATGCAGAACGCCTGATCCGCTTCTGGATGACCAGGCGCTGGCGTTCGAAACGGCAAACGGCGTGGTTGTCTTCCTGGGCTGCTCCCACGCAGGGGTCTACAACACGGTGGCCTGCGCCCTGAGCGCCTCCCGGACGGGACGGCTGCGGGCAATCGTCGGCGGCATGCATCTTTCGAAGGCTTTGCCCGAGGCCGTTGCCCTTCTTGCGGATGGAATTGAGAAGCTCCATCCCGTGCTGATCTGTCCGTGCCATTGCACAGGGAACGACGCGCGGGAATACCTGAAAGGACGATTTCCCGATGCATTCCGGGAAGTGCGCACCGGCTCCACTCTGACGCTCAACGGAGGCTCGTAGAGCCTTCCATAGTCTTGCAACACAGGAGAAGAGGAAATGAAATCCACATCCAAGCACGTCGCGCAGTGCTACCAGTCCGTCGTTGACAACGACCGTCATCATGGCGTTGTACTGGACCTGCCGGGAGCAAAAGGAGGGGACGATCTGGGCCCCACGGCCCTGGAGCTTGCCGTCATGGCGCTGTCGGGGTGCATCTCGACAATCTGGGCCGTGGTGGCAACGAACTCGAAGGTTTCCTACGAACGCCTGGTCGTTGTCGTGGAAGCCGACAAGCCGGATGACCAGCCGACAATCACGGCAGCCCGCTGCGTCGTCACGGCGGATTCGAAGGAGTCACGTGAAAAGCTACAGCGAGTTCTCGACAAGACCATGAGCACTTGTCCTGTTGGAAAGCTCTATGAAAAGGCTGGAATTCCGATCCAGGTGAGTCTGCAAGTGAACGGCGCGTAAGGAAGCACATCGACCGGGAGTCGGCAGGAGAACAATGACAACATTGCACTCACCACAGGAAAGATCGATCAACCGCAGTGTCCAGATACTCAAGGCCCTGGCCAACCCGGAAAGGCTGAGGATTGCCTGGATTCTCAGCCAGGACGATCATGCGGTGAGTGCTCTTGCCGATATGCTTGGGCTGGGGCAAAGCTTCACGTCGCAACAACTCGCCATTCTGCGCAGGAGCGGAATAGTCCAGGGAAAACGCGTCAGGAACCGGGTCAGGTACAAGCTTGTCGAGTCCAAGGTTAGAGCGTTGATGCGTTGCCTTGTCAGTGAAAGCAGCTTTTGACGCCAAAGACTCCGTGCGGCGTGCATGGGAACTCGTTACAGTAGGATTCGTTGCTGCGATCAAATAGGTTGTTGATCCATCTTGACTCTTCAGTACCCCAAGAAACGGCTCCAAGTGGAAACAAGAGGAGACGCTCGCTGAAACGCGCGGCTTCCAGCCTCTACTCAGTTAACGATCCAGGAGTTAGCGGCCTTTGGAGGCATGTGGCTTCCCGGTGGAGGCCATGGGATTTGTGTGATGAATCCGCGGTTTTCTCTATGCTGTCATTGCAATCGACTGTTCTCGCTGTCACTTTCGATATTGCTTTTCAACCTGGTCCGGTCAGCCCCGTTGCAATTTATAGGGATTGGATGGCGCAGTGCGCGCATTCAGACGAAGGACTTACCGAGGGTCGGCAGATTTCCTAGAAGATATGAGGGCTGCCGTTATTGCAGCCATAACACACTGCACAGTCATCATTTTCACAGGTTTTTAGAGGCGCCCTAAATGCCTTGCAAACACATAGGACTTGACGACTTAAAAGAAAAACGCTACCAATATAAGAAGCTACTTTGAGATTCAAAGTGACTTTGGGAAATGAAGTCATAAAAGGTCGAAAGGGGCTGAGGAATGATGGAAAGAAAAGATGAAGAGCTGGAAAAGCGTTTTGAGGATATTCGTGCGATCCGAAAGCTGCTCACCGAGGGCACCGAGTTCCCTTTGATACATCCTTGGGCATTTTTCACGTGGGCCGTGCTCGTCGTCGCCGGTACTCTTGTGCACTATAAGCTTTTTCGGAATGCCTCCGTGGATGTCAGGACGGCACTCGTTTGGGTCTGGCTTCCTGTACTCATTCTTGGAACGATAGCAGAAAGCGCTTCCTTCGCCCTCAGGGCCAGCAAACAGGCGCTCCCGCTTTTCAACCGTCGCCTGGGGGGCGCCATTCTTAGCTGCATTGCCTCCCTGGTCGTCTTAACGGTTGTTGTGACTCGCCTCGCCTTAGTCGCGCTGACTCCCGGAGTCGCGGTTTTGCTCGCCGCCCTGCCAATCGTTTTCTATGCGCAGATGAGCTATGCCTCGCTCTTCATCGAGACCTTCGCAGGCATTGCTGTCGGACTTCTTTTCGAATTCGCAGGAGCTCAGGGCCCGGAACTTTTCGTGGCCGCCGGCCTTTTCGCGGCGGCTCTTTACGCGATTACAGGAATCCATGTGATGGTGCTTGAGAGGCGGCCGCGTGGCTGATCCGTTTGCCCGCTTCGACGGCATTTTCTTCGAAAAGTCTCGTTTGGCGATCGTCGCTCTTCTCTACATGGACGAATACGCCGCGTTCACGACATTGCGCGAACGCCTCGGCGCCACGGACGGCGCCGTCTACTCGCATCTCGAACGGCTTATAGAAGGGGGTTACGTCGAAAAGCGCAAAGAGGTGGCCGGCATGAAGGCTCAGACCGTCTATCGCCTGACGAAAAAGGGGCGGAAAGAATTCGACGCATACCTTGGAGTGATGGAAGAAATGCTTGGTTCCGTCGATCGGAAGGGGGAGAAAAAATGATCGATGAAAAGCCCAGAGTCCTTTGTTTGATGGCTCTTTTTCTTATTTTGACTGGCCTTGGGTTATATGCCGAAGGTCCGGATCCGTCTGAAGCGATGAAGGCTACCGATGCCACCATGTATCCACCCAGTTTCAGTATGACGGCCACTATCACAACCGAGCAACCAGGTCGAGATGAGTCGACCATGAAGGTGGAGGTTTCACGCAAGGAAGGCTTGGGGTCCTTCATAGAGATCGTCGCTCCTGCGAGGTCGAAGGGAACGCGCTTACTCCAGACCGCCAGCGCTCTTTGGATGTACAGCCCCAGGGCAGGGTCCCGAACTCCCTTGCGCCTCTCTCCGCGAGAGTCCTTCCAGGGGACCGCCTTTTCCAATAATGACGTCGGCGATCCGTCCTGGGCGAACGATTACAAAGCCACGCTCGGGGGCTCTGCAAGCATCGACTCACCGGATTTCGGCAAAGTCGACGTGTGGATCATCTCAGGCAAGGCGCTTCGACACGATGTTCCCTACGGAGCGATCCGTATTTATCTGAAAAAGGACGGCATGCTTCCGCTCAAGGTCGAATACGACGCGAAGAGCGGCCTTCTGCTCAAGACCATGGAGTTGTCCGACTACGCGACCGTTGCGGGGCGCCTTCGGCCGCGTCGGATGATCATGACGACGGCAGATGGCACGGGAGAGCGAAGCGTCGTGGTCATTAGCGATCTTCGCGAAAGAAACGACCTGCCCGACGCCATGTTCAACCAAACATGGCTCACGCGATGAACGCAACACGAATCCTGGGTCTGTCCTGCCTCGCCGTCCTGGCGGCAGCAGTGAGCGGAGGTCAACTTCGTGCAGATTCTATAGCTGGATTCACGCTTGGCGCTACGGGGAGCGCGTCCGTATATACAGATCTTGCGTATCCTGAAACGACAACCGGAGGCGTCGGAAGTCCGGACTTCAAGACTTGGTTACAGTCGGATCTTCTTCTCTCCGCTGAGAGCTCGTCGGCTCTCTTCCGGCTTCGTCTTGAAGCGTACGCCGAGGGCGACAAGCCCTCTAACATCATTCCGACGAACTTCTCGGACGCCCTTAGTCTCGAGGTCCGCGAAGCCGAGGCTGCTCTCCTTCCCTTCCCTTCTCTTGCGCTTCGCGGGGGGATACTCCTTCGGAACTTCGGAGTCGGCTCCTACGGCTCACCGGTCAATCCTTTTGCGAGAGACGTCGTCTTCCTTGACCAAAGCGGCTTCTGGGGATTGGACGCGGAGTGGACGCCTGCTTCTGACCTATCGACACTTGCCATACTTTCGGCCGACCGGATGGCCCAGAAGGGGACCTTTTCAGGTCTCAAGGATCTCGACTCAGGCGCGCTCATTCGATTCTCGCCCGGGGTCCTTGACGTCGCAGCGGGCGCATATGCCTCGGGAGCAGCAAACGGTGAGGTGCGGCCGATACTCTATGTCTCCCTGCCAATACTCACTCTCCTCAGTTCGCTCGAGGCGGCGCTTTCTGTTCCGCTGAGCGGTTCGAATCAGAACTGTTCCGAGTCACTTCGATTCGAGCTCAGGAAAAGCGTGGATATAGGGCAGGCATCGCTCGAGCTCGGAGTCGCCTATCGCGGGATTTTTCCCGGTAGAGATGAGACGGAAATAGCCAGTCTTATCGAGCAAACGCCTTCCGCGGAGCTGGCCTACCTTCCTTTCGCTCCGTTCTACGGGAGAAACTATGTTGAGTTGTCCCTTTACTTGGAAAAGTCGGACGCTTTCTCCCTGCAGGCCGCCGCCGACCTTGCTCTTCCCTGGGGCAGCGTGAGCGTCGAGGCGAAAGGGGAAGTTTACATCGGCGATGTGACTATTTTCGTCCGGGTGCAGGGCTTTGCCGGCGATGCGAATGGAGAGTTCAACAGCATAGCGTCGGCCACAGGGTTCCCCGGACTGGAGGTTTGGACGGGAGTAGAGCTCTCGTTCTAAGGATGAATCGAAAAGGAGGATTCCATGGCACTCGTCGATATTCGCAATGTCTTCAAGGACTATTCCCTGGGGCGCACGACGATTCATGCGCTGAAAAACGTCAGCCTCTCCATCGAGGCAGGCGAGTTTACCTCTATCGTCGGCCCTTCGGGCTGCGGCAAGACAACAATGCTCAATCTCATCGGCTGCATCGATCGGCCTTCCTCGGGGAACATATGGTTCGATGGCCTCTCGACGTCGACAGTCGGCGAAGACGCCGAGGCCACCCTCAGACTTGCGAAAATTGGATTCATTTTTCAGAGCTTCAACCTCATTCCTGTGCTAACGATTGCGGAAAACATCGAGATCCCAATGATGCTCGCTCATCGCCCCAAGCGCGAACGCCGCGCGCGCGTAGAGGAGCTTGTGCGGCTTGTGGGGCTCACAGACTATGTTTCCCACAAGCCCGACGAGCTGTCGGGCGGCCAAAGGCAGCGCGTTGCCATAGCGCGAGCTCTGGCCAACGAGCCGCGGCTCGTGATCGCCGACGAGCCCACCGCCAACCTAGACGGAGCGACGGGTCAGACGGTCCTGGAGGCGATGAAATACCTCAACGAGAAAAAGGGCGTCACGTTCATCTTCTCCACTCATGATCCGCGTGTCATGCGCTACGCGCGCCGCATCGTGAAGCTACGCGACGGAGAAATCGAAGAGGAGGCCGCCTGATGCTCGTTAGAATGGCGCTCCTCTCGGCGCTCAAGCGACCGAAGCGGACAGCGCTCATCATACTGGCCATCGCGCTCTCGGTCTTTGTGATGGAGTTCATTTCGGGATGGGTCGTGGGCATGCGAGACCGGATGCGGAGGAAGATACTCGAGGAAAGTGCGCACCTGATAGTGGAACGCACGGCGCGGCTCGATGCGCTGGATCCTCTTGAGCCCAGGAATTACATCGAGGACACGGATGCCGTTGCAAATCACTTCCGTTTGGATAACCGCGTGGCGAAGATAGAAAAGGTCATCCCCTTTGGAGCTCTTCTCATTGCGGGCGATAAGAATCTCCCACTCAGGATTGATGGGATAGAAGCGAATACTGGATTCTTTTCTCAAGTCTCCCGAGGCGTCTTGAGGGGAACTTTCCCATTTGTCGGTCCCGGAATAGCTATCTCGCAGAAGGCTCTCAATCTTGTCGGTGCACCCGCCGCGCAGAAGCTCGTGGTCCTCGTAGAGGACGTAAACGGAGCCCCCGCCTACCGCGAGCTTCCGGTATCCTGCGTCTTTCGAACGGACGATAGCGAGTTCGACGCTTCTTCTGCTTTTACGGACACAGATACTGCAACCGATCTATTGGGTACGAAAGGATCCCCTGAGCTTTGGCTCCGCTTGAAAAATCCTGACGAAGCGGCGGAGGTACGGGACTCACAGCTTACCTTTCTCCAGGCTCAAGACTGCGTTGCGCGTACATGGGGCGAAATGCAAGGCAGTCTGCTAGTGCTTATCAGCATCAGCGATGAATTTCATACTCATCATCAATATCATCGTCCTTATCGTAGCCGCAACGGTGATTACCAACGCCATCCTCATGAACGTTTTCGAAAAGCAGAGAGAGTTCGGCACGCTCCGTGCGATAGGCATGAAAAGCCGGCAACAGGCCTACCTGGTCCTCGTGGAGGGAGCCGCCCAGGGCGTCGCCGGAGCAATCCTTGGCGCCGCGCTTGCGTTCCCCGTCGTCCTGTACTTCCAGCGTCATGGGCTATCCATCGGTGAGGCAAGCCACATTTTTGGAGGAGGCGATGTCATGTTCTTCGGCGCTAACCCCCTTGTGACGCTCGAGAATATCGGCTTTGGGGTGCTCATCGCCTTTGCTGGAAGCCTGTACGCCGCCTTCGCAGGGACTCGCTCCACTGTCGTGGATGCGCTTAAGAATGGTTAGGAGGAAAAATGAACATGACAGGCTTGGCGGCGCGTAACGTTTTCAGGAATAGACGGCGCAGCATTCTCAACACAATCGCAATCGGGCTTGGCGTCGCTATCATGATCATTGCCCTTGGCTGGGTCCAAGGCTATTCGACTTACATCTACAGCGCGATCATTCATTTCCAGACCGGCTCCGCCCAGATCCTTCGCAAAGGCTACGAGGAGGTGGCGGCGCGATTCCCACTGGACTTAACCCTGCCCGAGTATCAAGCGACGCGGAAACGACTTCTCCAGATGCCCGGCGTTACGGGCGCCAGCGGCCGAATCGACTTCCTCGCAAGGATCATCGCGCCCGCCGGGTCGGTGAGGCTCCTCGGGCAGGGGATCGACACCGAGGCCGAGAGCGGCGTCACTGTTCTATCCCATAAAATCCAGCGCGGTTCCTACCTGGACAGCTCTCCGGGCCTTCTTCTCGGCCCCACAATTGCCAAGAAGCTTCGTCTCCAACCGGGCGCTGTCGTGATCATTTCGGCTACCGATCGCTATGGCGTGGAGAACCGGGTCGCGCTGCCGTTGCGGGGGATATTTTCATTCGGCTTCGGCGCAATGGATGATGCGATTGTCTATATCGATCTCTCCAGCGCGCAGGATCTTCTCGATCTCGGAGACGAGGTCACACGAATTGCCCTTTCCGGATCTCGGACGGAGGACGTGAAGAAGGCCGCTGTCAGTTTCGTGGATAGTCTTGGGCCGAAATCGGCCGGCGCGGACCCTTCGGACGCTCGGTCCTATCCGTCCGCGGTGGCCTACGGCTGGGAAGAGTTCGCAAAAGCTACGATCTCAGGGGTTCGCACCGATTCCGGCAGTTTCTATTTCGTGGCAGTCATCCTCTTCTTCTTGATCATAGTCGGTATCCTCAATTCGATGTCGATGTCCGTGCGTGAGCGCCACCGGGAGCTCGCGGCTCTGCGTGCGATAGGCTTTCGATCGCGCGATACAAGGCGGCTCATCCTCCTCGAGAGCGTCGTGCTGGCTGGCGTGGGAACGGCTGTCGGCTTTATTGTCGCCGCGCCCGTAGCGGCTTGGCTCGGTATCGCGGGCGTGGACTTGTCCGCGTACATACCCAAGGACTTCCCCATTCCCTTCGGGGAAATCTACCATGCGGACTACAGGGTCTGGCACTTCATATTAAGTGCAGCCCTCGGCATCGGAGCCGGTCTGGCGGGTTCCATCCTGCCGGCTGGACGGGCCGCGCGCCTGCCGATAGCCGCGACCATAGGGGCCGGAGTTTGACACGGCAGCAAGTCGAATCATCCTCCGAGCATCTTTGCTGCCGACCAAAGGAGAACAAGAGGGGAAAGTCTTGTTTTCTTGACTGTTTAACAATAAATACATCCAACTGGGATCCGCCGGAGCGGGTGAGTGTGGCAGCCCAGGAGATCTTCTCTGCCGAGCCATACACGGGTGATTGGCAGTCCCGATCCTTCTTCTTCGTCGGTAGGCCGGATAACGGCACATTCTTCGTTTTCAATCCTTTCTATTGGCATTTTTCGGCGTTTCAATCCTGGGGGCTGACCGTTCTCATGATGAACGAGCGCGGCCGCGTGTTCACCTACAATGGAGGGTTGCCCCTGACCCGCACCGAAACAACCTCCCTGCGGATGGATCTTCGGCTGGGCGACAACACGTTCAACATGTCGGGGTCGAAAGCACATGTCCGCATCGAGTTGGACGGTTTCTCCTGCGACCTGCGCATCAGCAACATCTTTCCGCCCTGGAAACCGGGGGACGGCCGGGCCTGGCACGACGCTGGGAGAAAAGCGTACAACCGCTACGCGGTCGCGGCGCGCTGGGCCCTCGTGTCCGGCTCGATAACGGTGTTCGGTGAATTGAGAGACGTCCACGGGCAATGCCTTCTGGACTCAAGCTACAGCGTCCAGCCTCTCGACCGGCCGAAACTGGCCCATCTATGTTTTCCGTGCATTCAGCGAGCCGGATGTACCAACGCCGCCACCAGGTTGTACCATACCACGGACGTATTCAAGAGCATTCCGCGGCTTATTCAGCCGCTAGTCTCACTCTTCGTCAAGCGGTCCGTTCTCTATCGGATGATCGGTTACTTCCGCGGAAAGTTCATTTCACCGGACGGCTCGATAGAGTGGCTCGCTATGGCCCTCAGTGAATACCACATGGTGAAATGACGATTGTTCCCTTTCTAAACTCCCAGTAAAAGATGAAGGCCAGGAGGAAGGCCGAGTGATGGACAAATGGCTTCGCAAGAAATGAAGCCGTCGAACGCCAGAAAGCCGCTTCATCACCTCGCGGACAACGGCGCATACCAATCGTGAGCCGGGGGACCCCAGAACCGCGAAGCCCATTCAAACTCCTTAATTGTGAGCCGCCCTTCGAGCCGGGCCAGCACAGCCGCGTCTGATACCAACTCGCCGAGCACCTTCCTCTTTGCGGAGGGCAGGGGCTTGTCATATACTTTCCCCGCTACTATCGCCGTGAGCCTGCCGCTCTTATCACTGAGCGTTACCAGCTCTGACAACACCTTGACCATAGGTCTCTCCCTATCAGATTGCTCACGGATGCCCGGCGATTTGTCGAACAATCGTCAGTAATTGCACGTATGTAAACGTCTTCGCGAAGATCCCGATAACACCGAAACACCCGCCAGCCGAACGAACGGAGCAGCCGTCGTGTCAATTATGCTACTGTCACGATTATCGGCAACTCGGGGGATATCCTTTCCAGACCGCGCGGGCCGAGACAACCGACAAGGGCATTACCCGGAGCCGTCCTCTTCTCACTCAGTACTGCGCTTCTTCGAGCATTACATAGGCGTCGGTGCCTCTCAGGTCTATATTGCACTGCGCGTAATCAAAGGCTGTCTTCCCCCAATTGGTCTTTCGCTTTCGCGTCCGCACCGGCCTTCAAGAGTGCTGTGATCATCTCAGGATTCGGGTTGTTGAAAACGGCGGCCATCAGAGAGGTCTGGCCGTTTTTATCATGAGCTTTTGGGTCTGCGCAAGCAGCAACAAGCGCAGTGATTACTTCGGGGTTCGTGTTGTACTCCTCGACATACATCAGAACGGTCCCGCCGACCTTATCCCGAGCGTTAATGTCCGCGCCTTGGTTGATGGCGACCTGTATGCTCTGCAGTGTCCCGGTCTTTACCAGCTCCAAGAAATCTATCGTCTGTGTATACGCTGAACTGAAGGCGACAAGGACCGAAAGAGCGGCAGTAACGACCATCCACTTTCTCATTTGTCCCTTCCAAGGCTACCATACCAGTGGCCAGCACCCTTGTGCCTACGAGAAATACTCCTAAACGACGCGCACAGTGGGCTGTGGCGCGACCCGTGGAGAGCCTGCCCTATGATTACACTTCCCGTTCGAGCTGCCGATAGGCGTCGGTACCTTTCAACCTCTCGTTGTTCTGCGCGTAATCGAAGGCTGTCTCTCCCGAACGGTCTTTCGCTTTCGTGTCCGCGCCGGCCTTCAGGAGAACCGTGATCACCTCGGGGTTCTGGTTGCCGATGGCAGCATAGATTAGCGCAGTCCTCCCGGCCTTGTCGTGAGCCTTGAGGTCCGCACCTGCCTTCAGGAGGGTACTAATTACCTCGGGGCTCTGGTTGAACTCCGCGGCCCACATTAGCGGCGTCGCGCCGCCTTTGCCCTGAGCTCCGATGTCGGCGCCGGCCGTCAGTAACGTGGTGATTACCTCTGGGTTCTGGTTGCCGATGGCAGCCCACATCAGGGGAGTCCAGCCATTCTCGTCCCGGGCATTGACGTCGGCGCCAGCTTTCAGGAGCACGCTGATCACCTCGGGGTTCTGGTTGAACTCAGCAGCCCACATCAGCGAAGTTGCGCCGTTTACGCTCCGGGCATTGACATCGGCGCCGTCTTTCAGAAGTGCTGTGACCAGATCAGGGTTGCCGTTCGAAATAAAAAAGGCGAAACCTTCCTGTGGTGAGCGTGGGGCCCGCCACATCAGTAGCTCATCAAGAATCTCTTTTGATATATCCATACTCGTTCCTCCTTCGAGCATAGGCCAATCATGTGGAAATGTATATACGCCCATTGACTTTGCTAAAACAATCCACAGCGAATTCGCGAAGAGCCTCACGTATACTTCTATCACCCTCAGAAGCTTCAGGTGATGTCACCATTCCTCACCAGCACGATACAATTCCTCAAGCCCAAACCATAAGCGACTTGTGATTTGGGATACTAGGATCGCATGCTTCCGCTTCGTAGTGGCTGCGGCAGATTTTGCTTTTTCACGAACCTCACCTATTTCGATCTCTCCCTCATAGTTATATTCTGCACTTGGCAATTTATAGGTGGTTCCGTCCTTGGCTTCGATGGTGTGGGTGAATCCCTCTTCTTCCATTGCCTCGTGAAGTGTTTCGTAATCTTCTTCATCTGCTTCATGCAGTTCGACTCGGGTTGTGTAGCGATCCATTCCAACCTCCTGCTTAGCCTTCCCCAGCTTCTCACTCTGTAAGGCTTCGCGACACCCGGAGTTTACTCCCAAACGTAACGAAAATTGACCCTCCATGCCTCGGCAAGAAGAAAAATGACTTCCTGCGGCTGGTTCTATTCGGACAACGCCGCCTGGGCGCGAAGCAAGTCATGGAGAGTCATAACTGCCACGATATCCCCTTTCGAACCTTTTCGGATCAAGACCATTCCCGAGCCGCTTTCCATCAGCAGCGCCCCAACCTCTCGTATGGTCACATCAGGGCCGCACAGAACGGGGGGCGTCAGCCGGGGAATCACATTCGCGGCGAGGGCGGACTTCAGCTCTGAACGGCTCACGATGCCTCGGATCTCGCCTCGCATGACCACAGGGAACCGTGCATATGGGTAGGATTCCAGGTAGCTTCGGATGGTCGAGCGTTCCAGATCAGGCAGAATAACCGGGCGTGTGCGCGCGATTTCGGACACCGGAAGCTTCTGCCAGCTCTCCAGGTCCCTTGGCGGCTTGATCTGGATGAGTTCATGGCCATCCTGCAGAAGAAGAGCGTCGTAGAAATTATGGCGGCCGCCGAGCCGGGCAATCGCCTGGCTGACGATCGAGCAGAACATAAGGGCGGGGACCATCGAGAACTGGTGAGTCATCTCGAAGACAATCAGCAGTGCCGTGAGAGGCGCGCGCACTACGGCGTTGAAGCACGCGCTCATTCCGACCGCCGCGAGGACGATCTTGTCAGCGGCCGTGAGCGGGATCCATGTTCCCGCAACTCCAGCGAGGAAAAGACCGGTGAGTCCTCCGAGGAACAAGGTGGGCGAGAAAATTCCCCCGCAGCCGCCCCAGCCGTACGATGCGACGGTTGCCGCGAACTTGGCGACGACGAGGAGACCAGCGGCCTGCCAGAGCAGATTGTTGTTGAGCGCGAGAGACAGGTCGTTGTAACCAAGTCCAAACACTCCCGTATGGCCGGTGACGGCGAAAACCGCGCAGCCGAGAACCCAGGTGACCAGCGATCCGCAGACGGGACGAAGCCAGGCAGGCAGCCGGCTGCGATCGCGAACGCGCGCTCGCAGGCGACAGAGTCAGGCTCTGGAACGCGACCCCGATCAGCGAGGCAACGGCCGCGACGATCGGCAGAATCACGTACATCAGCCATGTCACGCCTTCCACGGAGGGCAGGGAAAACGCCGGCTGCCGACCGAGGAACGCCTGCACGATCAGGGCGCCCGAGACGGCGGCAAGAACCACGCTGCCAAGGACCCGGCTGCCGAACTCGTTGTTGAGCATTTCCTCCAGCACAAAGGTGATGGCCGCCAGTGGAGTGTTGAATGCTGCCGCGAGAGCGGCAGCGGCGCCCGTGGCGGCAGGCAACCGGCGGCCGGTCTTGGGAACCCCGAATGCCGCAGCGAGGCCCGATGCTGTGCCTCCTCCCACGTACACCGACGGGCCTTCGCGGCCGAGGCTCGTTCCGCCTCCCAGGGTCAGGACCCCTCCCACGAACTTCACGATGACGGCGCGCATTCTGACAAAACCCAGATCCTTCCAGTAGGCGGCCTTGAGCTGGGGTACCCCGCTTCCGGCGGTATCCGGGCTGACGCGGTTCATGAGGACTCCCGCGGCCAGCGACGTGACACTGATGACGCCGAGGCTTCCCAGCACGAAGACGAGCAGAGAGCCCGCTGCAAGTCGCTCGATCGTCACCCGGAAAAGGAGGTTGGTCAGCCACAGGAACGCGACTGCGCTCCCGGCGGCGACCACGGCGTAGAGAAAGGCGTTGAGCAGGCTGCGCGTGGTCTCAGGTATCTGGCGCAAGGAAGAGAAGGAGAATCCCATTGCTCTCATCAAATCAAATCATCGACATCGAGTCGATATGTCTTTGTCTGCGAAAATAAGCGAGGACCGCCCATCCCGCGGCTTATGCGGGATGGGTGGCCCTTTTGGCTCGAGAACCTCTCTTACTTTTCAAGGAAGAAGGCGACCCTGCGGTTCTGCCAGCGGTTGTCAATATCGCTGTCGGGCACTAGCTGGTCCGAGGCGCCGACCCCCTCCGTCGTGAACATCGAGGAGTCCAGCCCCCTGTCGACCAGGGCTTTCTCTACCGCCTCTGCGCGGGCCTGCGAGAGGGGTATAAGGACTTCCCTCTGCTCGATATCGCCGAGCGCCTTGTTGTCCCAGTAGATCATAACCGCATGCCCCACGAGCTTGATCTTATAGTTGGGGAACTTCTTCAGCTTCGAGGCCATGTCGGCGAGGCGTTTCGTGTTCTGCTCAGAAAGATCAGACCTCACGTCCTGATAGTCGGCCGTGAACTCCTTGAAGAAGATGCGAGAGCTCAGGATGCGTAACCCGGTGGGGGTCTTCTCCACCAGGATGTCCACGGGAACCACCGACTTGAGCTCGCCCACATTGTCGAACTCGTCCCGTACCTTGACCATAACGGGATAGTCCTGCGCGGATTCGACGAAATCACCCTTTAAGTTAGGTATCTAACGTATTTTATCATAGCGTTGACCATCGGCAAGAGCAAAAGGAAAGCCAGAGTTTTAAGAACCAATAATCCATGTTGCCATAGAAAAACAGGAATGCCGCACCGCCAAGACAAAGGAGCGGCCAAATCCATTTAGGTCGAAGCCTTTTCTTTTCCTCGGCCCGATCTTCCTTTTCCGTCTCCTCATAGGCATGAAATAACTTCAGTGCCTTGTCGCTTCGGTGCATCAAGTCTTTGTAGTTACATCGGAGGGAGCGAGCCTAACGACTTTCCGGAGGAACGCCCTCAGACTTCCCGTGAAGTCATGCGGGAGATTCTCCGCAGCTGATTGTGCCGAGCGTCCCTCCAGTCAAAACGTTTCCTCCCGGGGCTAGGCTTCCGCTCCTAGCCCTTCCAGGGAGGTATTCCAGTAGGGCAGGTCCTCGGAAAGTCTCACCTCGCCCCACCACGGAGCAAGAAATCGACAGCCAGAGGGCCCGGACGCGGTGGGTGGGCCCGGGTGGGCACCGCGGTACCGCGGAGGGCTGGACGTGATCGCGGTACCGCGATGCTGGACGTGGGCCGCAGTACCGCGACAACCCGGGCGCAGTCCGGCGCAGGGGGCTGGAGGGGTGGCCCGACAGTGCAGATATTGTCACCTAGCTTAATGGGGGTAAGTCACAAGTAGGGGGTCTGAGGTCCTCCCAGCAGGGGCCCGGGGGCAGGGGTCATCGTCGACTGGCGATGACCACCCAGCAGCCCGTGGCACCGTGGCGAGGTTTCCCGAGGGCCTGTTTTGCCATTAGGGGCTCTGTGAGCCCCAGAATGTCACTCTGTGTTATGTATACTACTGAGACAGACGATGTAAAGAGGGCTCGGCGGACTCCCCAGACGTGAACATGGCGGGGGCAGGCCGGGTTTCTAAGCGACCCGGCCCGCCCATAGAGAGAGGCGAAGAAGAGTTCACCCCGACGCTCTGCTCCTTCACGGGCCCGTGACCGTGGCAATCGCCATACCAGAGGGGGATCCTGCTGCAAAGGGCGAGCCGCTTACCGCCGTGAGCGCGCCGCTGCTCGAATTGATCGTGTAAGCGGAGACGGTATTGCCGTCGTAGTTTGCGACGTAGACGAACTTGCCTGTCGGGTCTACCGCTACATTTCTGGGGTGCGTTCCTGTTGCAAGGGGCGAGCCGCTTACCGCCGTGAGCGCGCCGCTGCTCGAATTGATCGTGTAAGCGGAGACGGTATTGTCGCCGCTGTTTGCGACGTAGAGGAACTTGCCCGTCGGGTCTGCCGCGACACCTATGGGGAACGATCCTGCTGCAAAAGGCGAGCCGCTTACCGCCGTGAGCGCGCCGCTGCTCGAATTGATCGTGTAAGCGGAGACGGTATTGTCGCCGTTGTTTGCGACGTAGAGGAACTTGCCCGTCGGGTCTACCGCCACATTAAAGGGGCCCGCTCCTGCTGCAAAGGGCGAGCCGCTTACCGCCGTGAGCGCCCCGCTGCTCGAATTGATCGTGTAAGCGGAGACGGTATTGCCGACGTTTACGACGTAAAGGAACTTGCCCGTCGGGTCTACCGCCACACCCCAGGGGGCCGCTCCTGTTGCAAAGGGCGAGCCGCTTACCGCCGTGAGCGCGCCGCTGCTCGAATTGATCGTGTAAGCGGAGACGGTATTGCCGCCGCTGTTTGTGACGTAGAGGAACTTGCCCGTCGGGTCTACCGCGGCACCTATGGGCAACGATCCTGCTACAAAGGGCGAGCCGTCTACCGTCATGAGCGCACCGTAGCAGCTCGTGACGATCGTGTAAGCGGAGACGGTATTGCTGTCGCGGTTTGTGACGTAGAGGAACTTGCCCGTCGGGTCTACCGCGACACCTATGGTGGTCGATCCTGCTGCAAAGGGCGCGATGCTTGCCGTGAGCGCCCCGCTGCTCGAATTGATCGTGTAAGCGGAGACGGTATTGCCGCCGCCGTTTGCGACGTAAAGGAAATACTGAGTAGTAGGAGTTGTGGTAGTTGTCCCGCCACCTGGAGATGGACAGCTGACAAATAAGAGCGTGGCCGCTGCCAGCGCAAGTGCTGTTACGATGACTCCTCGAACCACGAAAAAGCGTGAGACGAACCTTAACGAAAGGTGTGTCATACTTCCTCCTATGGACATTTTTCAAGTGCAACTATTGCTATAGATCCCTTCATTTTACCACAGGAGTCAAGTAGACGGCGGTTATCAAGAATGGCCGTAGACTACTATGAGCGCGTCAAAGCCGTTGTGCCCTCACCTACATAACTGCTCAACGGTCGGCCCTCACAATTTTACCTTCACGAAGCCGACCACGCCGGGACCAAGAGGATACTCCCTGAGTTCCCTCATTTAGGCTCTTTCCGTCCCAGACTGTACTCTTTGTCGGCCACTTCGATTCGAATGTCCGAAAGAGGTGATTCTCAGGATCGTAGATCTCCATCCTCCAGCTGTCGATCTTTGCCAGGGAGGAGCTTGCATCAACAGTCAGCGTGATGGTCGGCGATCCCTCGATTGGCGAGAAAAGGGGCGCGGAGAGCGTGATAGATCCCGTGGGGGGAGTAATGTCGAGCACAAAGGGGGTGCTTGTGGCAGAGCCGGGCTTGAAGGCGCTGCCGTAGTCCACGGAGAGCCGCGCGGTGTACGTTCCTTCCGGCGCAAGGCTTCCAGAATCGCTCTTCCCGTCCCAGCTCACTGTCATGGGAAGGTTCGAGCCGTCCCCGGTGAATGTCTTCTGCACCTGCTGGCTGGAATCCAGGAACTCCAGCTTCCAAGAGTTCGCAGACTCACTCGGACCGTAGGACAGCGCGAGCTTCATGGTAGTGTCCATAACCATGTCGCTGTTGGGAGAGAAACCTGCGGATCCAGGAGTGACCGCGAGGGTTCCCGGCGCCGCCCCCGGCTGGGCCACTTGCGGCTGAGCCGGCTGCGGCTGGGCTGCTTGCGGGGTGACTGGCTTGGTGGTCTGGCACCCCAAAAGCCCGACGCTGAGCACAACTGCCACCATCCCGAGTCCCAACAGTCCACTTTTCATGATTCCCTCCTTGTTTGGCGTTGATCGGGCGGCGTTGATGTCCCCCCAATGTGACACGAAATGAAAAATTGGCTTCCCCTCTGCTCGTAGCGTATTTTCTGGTCCCGTGCCAGCCACCCGAGGGCCTGATAGGCGATGATACCTTTTCCCCCGAGCACCTCGGCTAGATGCAGGATGTTCACCTCCGGCGTCTGTTCCAGGAGAGCCCAGATTCTTTTGGCGCACTCAGCGATTCTCTCCTCCACGATCCCTTCCCTTCGGTGTCCATCGTGGATCGAGATAGATTCAGGAAGATAAAGGTGTGAGGAATCGCGGCTGGCAGGCATCATCAGCTGAATGATTTTCTCGTCGAATCTCAATATGGAACGGCTCGAAGGAATTCGACAAGCGTCGTCGTCGCGCTACTCCAGCAGCTTGTTTTCTATGGTGTAATGAATGAGCTCGGCATTGCTCTGAAGACCGAGTTTCGCCAGGATGCGGGCCCGGTAGGTGCCGACCGTCGCCGGGCTCAGATTGAGATCCGCGGCGATCTCTTTCACCCTTCTCCCTGAGACGATCATGCGCATGATCTGGAACTCACGGTCGGACAACTTCTCGTGCGGGAGCTTGTCCGCCAAGCCGTCCAGCTCAGATGCGAGCTGTTCGGCGAGACTGGGGCTGATGTACTTTCGGCCTGCCGCCACCTTGCGAATGGCTGTAATAAGCTCCTCGGGCACGCTCGCTTTGGCCACGTACCCAGAGGCCCCGGCGCGGAGCGCCCTCATCGCGTACTGCTCCTCGGGATGCATGCTGAGAACGAGAACGGGCATCTTGTGGTCCGCGCTGCGCAGATCCTTCAGGACGTCAAGCCCGCTCGCTCCGGGCAGCGAAATGTCTAGGATTATCACGTCGTAGCGGTGAGCCTTGGCCTTCTCCATCAAGGTCGTCCCGTCGCTCACCTCATCGGCGATCGTAATGTCTCCGGACTGGCTGACAATCTTCTTGAGACCTTCACGGAAGATTGGATGATCATCGCAGACAATCGCCTTGATCACTGCGTCTCCTGCCGCGGCAGCGGCTTCTCAGCGGTGAGCATTCTCCCTCAACCCTCTCTGAAGCGAATGAGAACCCTGACTACCGAGGGATTGCGCGCGTTCGCGGATTCCCATGAGCCCGTAGGACGAGGGGACAGTCACTTGTGTATCCTCGATTCCGTTCCCATTGTCGGCAACCCGCATGCCTGCCGCCCCGCGACTCGTTCAAGGCTTGTTCCAGATGGCCCGCAGCTTTTTCTCAATGCTCTCTTGAGCAGCGTCTGGCACCCCGTTCTGGAGAGAGAGTTCGTACGCCACGCGTAGGATGACGTCCTGAGCCGCAGGGCTCGTGACCCGCTCTGCCTCTTTCAGAAAGGCTTCCTCGCCCTTGATATTCTCCTCGAACTCGTCAAGGCAGGCCTCGTAGTCGTGGAAACCGAGTCTACGGTAGATTTTGTCCAGATCGTCCAACTCAGACGATTCCAAGGTTCCTTCGGCGAGGATGATCGCTCTAATGCATCCGGCGAGAAAGATCTTCTCCTCGTGATTGAGACCTCCAAGCTCTGTCATGCAGATCCTCTCCTTCTCGAAACCTGCTCACACCTTCCTCATTGCGTCCAGCACAGTCTCCTGCCTATTGCCGAAGAGCTTGTACGCTGCCAGCTTGATCAGGTCATTGACGAAGAACCATACCAGCGCGTATGCCCAAACGGCCAAAGCCCACGTCCAGCCGATAGGCGACATGAAAAGCCCATACACAGTGATGAAGGTAGCCACAAGTTGGGTTCCGGCGACAGCCGCGAAAAGCGGAAGTGACGGACGGTATGACCAAAAGTGTCCACGAGTCCGAGTGACGAAAATTGTCAAGTGTCCCGCCACTGAAAGCTTCAGGTACATCAGAGTCTGGATGAAGGTTCTGTCGAAGTGGAAAACACGCTCACCGATATAGAAGAGCCCGAACGATGCGATGACGCCTGCGATGCCGAGAACCGTGGCTATGCCCAGAACGGTTCGCATATCCCAGGCGACTGGCTCTTCCGATCCGCGCACACGGTCGAAGGCGATCGAGATGATGGCCCCATCGTTGAGCAGGGCAAGAAGCACGATCATTACGGCAGTGACGGGATAGAAATTGAAAACCAGGATCGACAGGGTCATGAACAGGAGCACACGAACGGTTTCCGTGATCCGGTAGATGGCATAGTTAGTCATGCGCTGGAATATCTTGCGGCTTTCCTTGATCGCATCCACGATCACCGAAAGGCCCGGACTAAGCAGGACAATGTCCGCGGCCGACCGGGCCGCGTCGGTGGCGCCCGAGACGGCAATACCGACGTCGGCTTTCTTGAGGGCAGGCGCGTCGTTTACGCCGTCACCAGTCATGCCAACGATGTGGCCGCGCTTCTGCAGCGCATCAACGATTCTGAACTTGTGCTCAGGAAATACCTGGGCAAATCCATCGGCTGCTTCGATGATCTCCGCGACTCCCGCCTCGCCCAGAGGGCTCGCTTCGGACAAATGGTTGGCGTCGAGGATATTGGACCCCAGGCCAAGCTGGCGGGCTGTTTCCTTGGCTATTGCCTTCTGGTCTCCCGTGACCATCTTGACCGCTATCCCCATGTCCCTGGCGGTGTCTATCGTCGAGCGGGAATCCTCCCGTACGGGGTCGAAAAGCGGGATGACTCCCAAGCATCCTCCATGCGCCGCTTCCGTCCGTGCGGGCTACCCCCAAGGAGCGATATCCGCGCGCTGCGAATCCCTCCACGGCCTTCTCCACTTCAGCCCTGGTTTCCGCGCTGGGCGAAACGAGGGCAAGAACCACCTGAGCAGCGCCTTTTGTGACTTTAAACTTGGCGCCCTCCGGACCTTCAACTTCTGCTTCCGTTCGCTTCAGCACTGGATCGAATGGCCGGAAATGGGTAACGCGGTAGGCCGCGAGGTTCTGCGGATCACGCACCCCGCCGAGAACTGCAAGGTCAATCGTGTCTTGGTTCTCGGCGCGGCTTGCCAGCGCAGCCGCTTGAATGACGTCATCCGGGCCCGTCGGATCGAGGGCGAAACTTGCTCCGACCGTGAGCTTGTTCTGCGTCAGAGTACCGGTCTTGTCGGAACACAAGACGTCGACCCCGGCCAGTTCCTCGATAGAGGCGAGGCGGCTCACGATGGCCTGCTTGGCGACGAGAAATCGAGCTCCCACGGCCATGGTCACCGACAACACTGTCGGCATAGCAACGGGGATGGCGGCGATCGTCAGGACGAGAGCGAAAGAGCAGTGTCGTGAGGATCGGGTCTTCGCGGAAGAGCGCAACTGCGATGATTAGGACGACCAGAATGACGGCCAGGACGATCAGATAGTTTCCGATATGAAGCACTGCCTGTTGAAAGTGGCTGCGGGTGTACACTTCTCCTACAAGCTGAGCGGTCCGTCCGAAGTACGTATTGTTCCCCGTGCCGTACACGAGTGCTTCGATCTCGCCCTGCTTTACGATGGACCCTGAATACACTGCGTCGCCTGACGCGTGCGTGACCGGCAGCGACTCCCCGGTCAACGCGGATTGATCGACCTCAATCGGATCCCCGTCGAGAAGCCTCGCATCGGCGGGGATGATATCACCGATCCGCAGGCGAATGATGTCTCCGGGAACGAGCTCTCGCGCGGGGAGAGCAGTCCAAGCTCCGCCCCTTTTCACCCGCGCAGTGATGGCAAGCTTCGCCTTCAGCGCCGCAATTGTATTGCCAGCCTGGTATTCTTCCCAGAACCCGATAATGGCGTTCACGAGGAGCAGCACGAGGATAATGGCCAGATCCTCCCAGTGCCGTACGAGGGCCGAAAAGACGGCCGCCGCCTCGATCATCCAGGGTATAGGGCCCCAGAAATAGGAGAGGAACTTGAGCAGCGGATTGGACTTTTCCTCCGGAAGCTCATTGGGCCCATACCGCGAGAGCCTTTCCGTGGTCTCTTGGCTGCTGAGCCCCTCCTGTCTGAATCCAACAATGTCCTTGACTTCTGCGATTGGAAGAGAAGCCAGACGTTTGGCTTCGGTACTGTCGCTCTGGCCTGAAGCTCGCACTGTGTTTTTCGCCATCGGTGCCCTCGTCCCGCGTACGGTCCCCCGCGGCGTGAGCACTCCTCGTGAGCGACCTACGCTCGAGAGCTGACCAGCGGCTTTCGCCATAAATATAGGTACCGACGTTAAGTGGCGCAATCAGCGTCTATATGATTTGTGTGCAGTAATTAAGTGACATATTCGTCGAATATCAAAGACACTGTCACCGAAAGCCCGCGTTTGAATTGCGGCTTCTCTATTGATAAATTGGCCTGTGGTCTCGCTGCACCTTCTCTATCCCCGATATTCGAGACCCTTTTTTCACCCATCCCCACCAGCCCCGACCCCGTTGGACCCTTCTCCTTCGGTTGGGAAGCTCTTTTGCGAGGCCAAGACGTCGATCAACGTCCCATCCACTGTGAAGTACTCGTCGGATAAGAGCCCTTGCTCTTGTGCCTGCTCGCAAACCCTGTAAAAGAAGTTCCCCAAAATGTTTGCGTCCAACAGGCGCTTGCGATTCTTCGAGAACGTGGACTGGTCCCATACCTCCTCATCCATTGCCAACCCTACAAACCATCGGAACAGCAGGTTATAGTCTAGCTGCTCTATCAAAAGCCGTTCGCTTCGGATGGAGTACAGCACCTGCAACAACAGCGCCCGAATCAGTTTTCCTGGCGGAATAATTGGCCACCCCCTTGGTGAATACATCTTGTTGAAATTCCTCGATAGCTCCTTCAGAGCGCGATTCGCCAAATTCTTGATTCTGCGTAGAGGATGATCCATGGGCACATGATCTGGCGGCGAATGATAACTGAAGACATGGTCCTGCTCTTGATTGAAACCCTGCACCGGTTTCACCTACTGCATTCCTTCCAAGGGAGCCCAGATCCTTTTGGCCCACTCAGCGATTCTCCACTCCACGTTCCTTCCCTCCGGTATCCTTCGTCCATGTCGGATGTATAGAGATAGATCCTCGAAAATAAAGGTACGAGAAATTGCGGGCGGCAGGTATCATCGGCTGAATAGTTTTTCTATCGAATCTCAGCGTGGGGACACGTCGAAAAAGTTCTACAGGAGTCGTTGTCGCGCTATTGCAGCAGCTTGTTTTCTATTGTGAAGGGAATTTGAACTATTACTTACCGCCCGTGTTCTCCTGGTCTTTCATGTCAAAGTGCAATGTCCGTAAAGGCATACCTTAACGGATAGAATAGATCGCTGTTCGCTTTCTTTTCGCAAACAATTTGGACAATTCGTAAACACATGGTATGATGTTGGCGAACAAGGAGGCAATCGTGGCACGCATCGCCTATCTGAGAGTCTCGACCGAGGATCAGAGCATGGACCGGCAGGAAGGCGCGCTTCGTCAGTTCAACCTTGATCGGATCTTTTCAGACAGGTAGCGGCAGGATCACAGACCGCCTTGGTCTCAAAGCCGTTCTCGACTTCGTCCACGAAAGCGATACCCTCTATGTGGAAAGCATTTCTCGCATAGCACCTTCCACGAAAAATCTCTTGTCACTAATTCCAAATGGCTGCGGAAGTGTTCAAAGCAATCAGTCCTCAGCGTTTTGGAGTGCCTGTCACGCACCAAAGAGCGTAACGACGAAGCGAACCCTGGGAACTTGTGGTATCGATGGCTTCCTTGAGGCTTACGAATGCCACCTTCTTGTTATCCAGAGGCTCCATCACTGCACTATGGATTAAGAGCTGGGACTTGATGATTCCATAGGACAAGATAAAGGTCGTTTACAATTCTTCGTAATTCTAATTGATGAATAGAATTAGAATGTAAACATACAGATTCCTGTAAACAAATTCTCTCTAATTCCTTATTCCTTAATGACTTGGTTGTAAACCATGTCGTCACTAGTGCATTTCAGTATCAAGGTTGAGCCCTGAACGAGAATGGGCGCTAAGAAGTATCGCCGGCGATACTTTTCAGAACTCATAACTCTATCCTGCTTGCAGCTGAGCACCAAAGAAGACGATAAAAGTTGCACGGCCTTAAATCGTTTTGCCGCGCCTGCAGAAGCCATCCCTTGCCCCGAGGCCAGAGCCGTAATCCTTTTTTCACAGCCACTCGTACTATCACCGTAAACACTCAAGGCCAGATCATTCAGGACATGACCAGGCCGCTCCTTTAAATGATCCCCAATGCTTCGAACTCCCTCATGAGCGCACGATATCGTCGATAACTGTGATGACGGTAAACGCTAGCATCTGGCAAGAGCTCAACATTGAGTAGAACCCGTGCATCAGTTTCATCTCCCTAGAACGGTTCCTTCGTCTGTAAGCGTTCAGTGGGGCTGTCGAAGATTACAGCCTTCTCTGTGTGACAACAGGCGAAACTTGTCTTGACTCCATGCGACGAAACAGTAGAATGCGGCCAGGTGATTACAAGATCCCACAGGTTGTAGAGATCGCGAGGTTTTAGATAAGATTCTCTCTTCTCGCCAGTCACCTGGATTCCTAGAGATCGCAGAAAGTGGGTATAGAACGACAGGGGGCGAGGCCAACAGGGCTGTTGGGCAGACTCATCGGTTTGCTCATGAATTTGTCACAAACTCCCGTATACGTATCCTATCTTAACGACAAACTGCCCCCTAACGACTCGGCGATTTTGGACATTGGGTGCGGCGGTGGGAGGTTCCTTGAGTTCCTCTCCACCAAAAACAGCACCTACAAACTGCTAGGGGTCGATCATTCGACTGAAATGATCAAGCTTGCCAGGAAAGTAAATCGGATAAGTTCGTCGAGTGAAGGCAAGCATGTATCAATAATGCATGCCTCGGTCACGGCGATGCCAATCGAGAGCAGCAGCGTTGACTTGGCGACGGCATTCGAAACAGTGCAATTTTGGCCAGGCATAGACGAATCGTTTTCGGAAGTTGCGAGGGTTCTTAAAAGCGGCGGCACCTTTCTGATTATTAACCGCTATCCAAGGCAACGGAGCAAATGGTGGAAAAGGGCTCAAATCAAGAGCGATCGAGAATATACTGAGAAACTGCGGAGAACGGGTTTCGACAGAGTCGAGACGAATCTGAACTATAAAAGAGGTTGGATCATCGTAACTGGTATGAAATAGGCGAGCCCAATCTCAAATGAATGCTTGACAAGCCAAAACAAGGATGTTGACAGAAATGGACAGTAAACCCGCGCCAGAAGGCAAAGAGAATCATCTATCCAAAGGGATCACTCAAAGAGCTATGGCGATGCGGTTTAAGGTAGCCATGATTCTCTGTTGGACGATACTCGGCATCGCCACGCCCAGCGCGGAGAAACGTTCACCGGAGGATACATCAGAGAAAATCACGATTAGCGATTTCAGTGACTACTTTCACGGCTATAACGGCTGTTTCGTACTGTACGATGAAAAGGTTAGCACATACACGATTTTCAACAGAGAGAAGTCCTTCGAACCTGCTTCTCCCTGCTCAACCTTCAAGATCGTGAACTCCCTCATCGGCCTCGAGACGGAGATCGTGAAGAACGAAAATACTGTCTTCGCATGGGACGGAACGAACTATCCCTACGCGGAATGGAATCGAGACCTAACAATGGCTGAAGCGATAAGGCTCTCAGCCTATTGGTACTATCTGCGCATCGCTGGGGCCGTAGGACCTGAACGGATGTAGCATTTCCTTGATGCGCTGGACTTCGGCAATAGAGACATATCAGGCGGGATCACTCAATTCTGGCAGCAATCTTCCCTCCGTATATCTCCAAAGGCCTGGATAGACGTCCTAAGAAAAATTCACTCTTATGATGTTCCGTTCTCACGTCGAAACATCGATATCGTGAAGAAAATCATTCAGCTCGACGAGAGGAACGGAGCAACTCTCTATGGAAAGACGGGGTCTGGCACGAAAGAACCAGGATTCGCCGCCATAGGTCCAGAGGCGACAATCGTCAGCGGTTGGTTTGGCGGTTTCGTAGAGACCGGACAAGGCACCTTTTTTTTCGCCACGCATATCAACGCGGAGTCGAACGCGACCGGTGCCATGGCCAAGGAGATAACGCTAAGGCTGCTCGACAAATTGCGGATATTCCAACGCGTCGAAGGGAGATAATAAATGTCTACCGTCCATCCGGATGCTCTCCCTTTGGTTTGCAAACGCCGGTGTGAATCGTGGTCAAATACGTCATGGAGCGGTCTATTGCTGGCCAATCTCGGGAAAAAGAAAACATGAGTCTGCCAGCAGGAAATAAAAAAAACGTACCTATTATAAGATCTTACGCCATTCCCAAAAGTATCGCCGGCGATACTGGCAATAGCAAATGAACCTCTGCATGTTTAGGATCTTGATAATTGAGGCTGTCTGATAACCTTTCCAGGTTTTCCCAGCCTCCGTAAGTTCGCGTCGATGACCGACCCAGATTTCTTTGCGCGCGATCTATCGCGGTTCCATAGGCCTTATGCGAGCACGTTCATTCCTTTGGTACCCCCGATTGCCCTTCATGTCGGAGCCGCCATCAGCCGCGCCGCCCGATATCTCACGATCTTTCCCAGGTTCGTCGCGATCCGCACCAGCATGAACTCCAGGGCCGCTTTCGCTTTCCTTCGGAGGTGGTGTTCTCTCCATCCTTTGTTCTGCTGATCGTCGCCGTGCGTCGGTTCGACGATTCCCTGCCGCTTCATGTAGGTTTCCCGTCCGCGATCGCTTCGCAGTTTTTCTCTCATCCTCTCTCGAAAAGGTTCACGACTGTCGATTGCAATCGTCCTGTTCTTGCCCTTGGTGCACTTCTGCCGCTGGGAGCAGTTCTCGCACTCCTTGCCTTCGTAGATGCTCAGCGTATGGCCGTCCTCATAGTTCGTTACCGCCTTCAACTCCATCGGCTTTCCTTCAGGGCAGACTACAGATCCGTCTTTCTTCTCGAAGTTGTCCCTGTCGTATTTCCCACGGCTCGCTGTGCCATGCTCCGTTACCTGATAGAGCTTGTCGGGCAGGAAGTACTCTTCCTCGCGCTTGCACTCCGCCCGTTGCAGAGCCTCAAAGTCGCAGAAGGCAGGATCGGCCAGCACCTTCTCGTGCCCCCGCCCCGTGTTTTCCCTTGCCTGGTCAACCATGGAGAAAAGGTCTTCGGGCTTGTCGGATTCATCACGAGTAGCCACGGCGCACACCACGCCAAGCTTCCCGTCCACCGCGCTTTGGTGATTGTAGCTGGGCAGGCTTTTCCCATCCTTGTGCTTCATCACCCTGGCGTCGGGATCGGTCATGTTCACCGTGGCCTCTTCGTCCTCCAGAGCATCCAGAGTCTTTTTCAGTCTCAGAAGGCTCTTCCTCTGCCTGCGGAGCTTCTCCAACCGCTCGACTTTCTTCTCCTCGGTGAAATCCTCGTTCACGGGTTTCTCAAGCACTCGTGCGATTGCTTCCTTCACCCTCTGGTAGGATTGCCTCTTGCGCTTCCTGTTCTTGCTCCGTTTGTAGTTCGCGTTTGCCTTGATCTTCTGTCCGTCGATCGCCAAGTGCTGGAAGTCCACCATGTCCAGCCGAATGCAGATCATGACGATCTGAGCGAAAAGCTTTGGCAATACCTTCATGTGGCGCGTGCGAAAGGTGTTGATCGTGCGGAAGTCGGGAACCTGGTCCCCCGAGAGAAAGATGAAGTCGGCTCGACCCTTCAGGCCGTCCCAGATTTTCCGACTGCTCATCAGACCGCAGTAGTAGGCGTAGAATAGAACCTTCATCATCATCTGCGGGTGGTAGGCAGGATTTCCCTCTTCGGGGTAGTCGCCATAGACTTCACCCAGATCCAGCATCTCCACCACTTTGTCGATCACACGTGCGGGATGGTCTGGCTCAAGAAGTTCGTTGGGCCTGATGCTGCGGAAAACGCCCTGGCCCTGGTCATACTCTTTGAATACAGGCATTTCCCCCTCCCGCTGGAATGATAGCATGAGGGGGGCGGCCAATCAATGAAAACCCGGTTCCGCTATGCCGCGCTCAGGATAGGTTGCGGGACAACCTCAATTGGTCTTTGTTATTCGAGTAATCAGATACTCTTTGCTTGACTTGACTGAGAACTCACAATCCTCAAGACTGTTCATTTGCAGGGATTGCACAGGGATTGCAATGGAAACAAATGATAGTCGACATCAAAGAACGCTCCCTCTTTCTTTCTCGCTGTGTAGCCAAACAATCCCACCTGACCGAGAACATAACGATGCATGATCCAAGATTGCTTGATCTAGCGAAGCGCTACGTTTGGTGGCTTTCACCGGAGGAGGCCCTTGAGTACCCGCAGCGTGTGATCGCCCGAATCATGGACATGGGCACTTTTGAGGATATTCATGAGCTGGTAGCCATCGTAGGGGAGGGCTCGTTGCGGCAGGCGCTCCAAAACGCTGAGGCAGGGCAGTTTCGACCACGATCTTGGTCATACTGGCACTACCTTCTCAACGGACTGGCAGATGATACTTTGCCGCCATTGCCTGTGCGAAAGGTGACATAAAATCAGCCAGGGTCAAAATGGATGACTGTCTAGCTTCTGCGGTTTCCTTGAAAGCCGGAGGGGCTGGGAAAACATCGCCTGCAATACTCTTGAGGATTCGAGGCCCGATATAGTTGGCTCTTTGCCTGAGTTTTCGTTTTCGTGTATCAACACCCGAAAAATAGCCGCTACTCCGCTACCTTTTTTGGGCACAAACGAAAAAGCCTCGAAAAAGGGGCCAATTTTCAAATTTCTAGGGTAGCGTCGGAGGTAGCGGTAGCGGATGGATTGCCGCTACCCAAGGTGGATCTCGCAGATAGTAGCGGATTTTTGCCGCTACCGCTACCCTTCCGCTACCTGCTGTTCTGTAGAAATCCCTGTGTTTTGTGCAGATTTTTCAGCAAGGTAGCGGATAGCGGCAAAAACCCTCCCCCATCACATCAAACAATCTCCTTCTGCCTCTTTCACAGCAATGCCATTCTTAACAGCCTCCAACCCATATCTCCATCAAGCGCTGCCCTTGCGGTCTACGTTGAAGAGAAGCATGGCCCCAAACTGTCAATGGCCACTGATCGTGCCTCCTGTGGCAAGCATAGTCTTCCTTGACTCGACCTGATCAGCCTTCCTGGAAGCGAAGCAGTACCGCCAACGGACCACGATTCCCCTCGCTCCGCCTTGGTCGATCCTTCATTTCATGTGACGACGATCATGATCCGATTCTACACCGCAAAAACTGATTTGCCCTCAGCAGTCATGTCGCATGATCGGTGAACCTCGGTTTCTGTAAAGTCCTGAGGGTCTTTTTTGTTCCCGTATTCCATGAGCCGAAGGCACGGAACGGCTTTATTTTTCAAACAATCGTGTGGCTTTAACAAGAACGCGAAGAATTTTCGATGGCAGAAATGCCTGAAGTAAGTGAATCTCGTTCAGCCCCAGAAGCCGCCGCGAGCGATGCGGTGCATCGTTGCTCTATCCTCCGCAGCGGTGCGCGTCCACTGAGGGCTTGGGGCTTCTTTTCCTTGCGCATGGTGGCCTGCCACTTTTTTTCAGAGGGGTAATAGTTCGTCGAGATTCTTTGCACCGGGTTTTTTGTTGAACTCAGGCTTGTAGGCTAGAATCAAAAGCAATTCGAGAACGAGTCTGTCCATTTCGTCTTTGAGTTGAGCGAAGCGCATTGTTGTCCACTGACGCCACCATTGAGTTTTCTCGTGGGCCGCAGTCTGAAAATGAATACGGGCCTTGACGCCCCCTCCCGTCTGACCGACATACAAGGCATGCCCGTCACTGTGGAAGTAGACGTATACCGCCCCACGACGTGTATCGTCGAGGCCGCCTTTGGTTTTGAACTGCTCACGTGACTTAAGTTGAGTTCGACTTTCAAACCACAATCTCGCCTTATTGGCTGAGACGCCGATAGACTTACGAAGTGTCTCAGTAGGTACCGTCACGGTTTTTGAGGATATCATTGCCTGCATACATCTGTTAGTGTCTTATCAGCGAGGCATATCCGACAGCCAGATGTGGTACGCGATTACCAACCTCGGAGACACGTCCATCCTGCTTCCCTGTGCCGTACTGGTAGCGTTTGTGTTGTTGCTGCCGGCTTCAACCCGCCGTCTCTGTGTGGTGTGGCTTGCTATTGTGGCGGCAGGAGAAATGATCGTCTCGACCAGTAAAGAATCTGCTCGAATCGGCCTATCCACCACCAAAGGTGGTGGCTTTACGCCCGATTCGTGGCTGCGCCACCGCAGATTCTATCCGCCCTGACAATTCTACTTTGCCACTCTAACGGCATAGCCATCAGGACATGACCACCGCCTTAGGCGGTGGGTTTTTAAGTTGCAGTAAAGAATCTGCTCGAATCGGCCTATCCACCACCAAAGGTGGTGGCTTTACGCCCGATTCGTGGCTGCGCCACCGCAGATTCTATCCGCCCTGACAATTCTACTTTGCCACTCTAACGGCATAGCCATCAGGACATGACCACCGCCTTAGGCGGTGGGTTTTTAAGTTGCACTAAAGTCCTCTATTTGGGTTGGCGGCTCGGCATCGCATCGCTGGATTTCACCGGGCTGAGCGGACACGCCACCCTTTCCTTCCTTGTCTGGCCAGTGGCATTTGCGCTGGTCCTGGGACGAACGAATGCATGGCGCGTAGTCGGAGTTGCCTTGGGAGTCCTACTTGCTTCGGTCATAGCGGTCTCACGACTCGCAGTTCATGCCCACTCGGTCGCGGAAGTCGTTTTCGGCGGGATTCTCGGCACTGCTCTTTCAAGCGCATTTCTTCTACGTTACCGCCGGCTTTTTCGCGTCGTCGCGCTGCCCCGATGGCTGGCTATAACTCTGATCCTGCCCTTTGTAATCGGGTTCGGCAGAGTAATGCCCACCGAATCCATTCTGGCAGCGGTGGCCCGCACCTTAAGCGGCCATTCGCGCGTGTACAGGCGCTCAGATTTGCACTCTGGCACATTCCGGAACCCGCGCGCTGCAAATTGCGAAATCTTGTGCGCGGCCTGCCAGAACCGCTGCAGCCGGTGCGCGTGCGCTGAAGGAGTAGGTCTGCCAAGCGGCCGACGACGAGGTCAGATTTCATAGATTATCTGACGCAATCCTTAAGCTACTGTTGAATACCATGTCAGGTAACATGCGATAAATTACACATAGAAAAAAGATAAATGATTGCAACATAGACCACTGATGTTATGATGTGAGAATGTCCGGAGAGCCTCGGTCATTTTCTTTGACCTTTAAGGTCAATCTCATCCTGATTGCGGCGCTTGCCGTGGGGATCGGCGCAATCATGGTTGCCTTTGCCGTTTCGCTCGTGGCCTTTCGCAATCAGCTTACGATCCAAAGCCTGATGAGGCAGGGGGACGACCACTTTGTCGCTGTAGAAACCCTGATGATCTCTGGCAATGCCCTAGAGGCTGTGGGTTACTTCACCAAAGTCAATCTCACCAACGCGGCCACGACAATCACGCTCTACCGTCGGGATGGGACAAGGGCTTTCTCCGACAATAGGACCATCGAGAGAGTGAACGAGAAACTGAAGATGCAGCGCTTTCAGGTCAAGGACCGGCCCCCACCCCCTGGCACGACAATGCCGACGCCGCGGTTTGCTGAGGCCGCGGGCCTTCCGCCCCAGGAACTTTTTTTCCGGGACGACGTGGGTTCGGCCCTTACCGGCGGGAAAGCCTACTTTCGGACATACCGGCCCCTCATCAACCTGCCCAAGTGTACCGTATGTCACGGTGCGGACCATACCGTGCGTGGGGTTATTGACATACGAAGCGACGTGACAGGCGTTGTCAAAGCACAAGCGTTCAGCATCGGCGGCGCCGGAGCCGGCTTTTTCGTCATGGTGGCGATCCTGGCTCTTGTCATTGGGTCGTTTCTCCGACGGGTCGTTCTGAGGCCGGTGCAGTCTATCGGCAAGGTATGCATTCAAGTGACCTCAGGAAACTTCGAGGGCAGAGTGAAAGTCGGGAGCAACGATGAGATCGGAGTTCTTGCCCGTACAGTCAACACCATGGTGGGAGGGCTTCATGAGCGTTTCGAACTCACCAAGTATGTCTCCGCCGGAACCATCGGCGCTATCACGGCCGGGCAGGAACCGAAGCGCGTGCTCCGCACACTGCTTTTCACGGACGTTCGCGGTTTCACATCCTACACGGAGCGTCGCGGACCTGAGCAGGTCGTGAACGTCTTGAACGGCATTCTCGAAAAGCAGTCCGAAATCATCCAAGGCTGCGGCGGTGACATCGACAAGTTCGTGGGGGACGCCATCTTGGCGGTTTTCTCGGGAGACAAGGCCCCGAGCCGCGCTTGCACAGCCGCGCTCCGTATCGTCCTTCTCTGTGCAAAGAGTGTCGAGGAGTTTGAGCACCTCACAGTTGGGCTGGGAATCGCTACGGGATCGGTCATCCATGGTATGGTCGGGTCAGAGCGGCGGGCTGACTTCACCGTCATTGGAGACTCGGTGAATGTGGCAAGCCGACTCTGCGGCATAGCCAAAGGGATGCAGATTGTTGTTTGCGACGCGATACACGAGGCAGTAGGGACCGAGTTCCAATTCAAAGGACCGTTTTCGGTAAAACTCAAAGGCAAGAACGAGGCTCAAAATGTCTGGCTCCTCAGCGGCCAAGCGAGGTCATCATGACAGAGAGGCGCACACGTCGAGCGTTTTGGATCGGTGTTCTGCCGCTGGTTGCGCTCTCGGGAATACTTGCGGGCTGCGTGGCTGCGAAAACAGCCGTTTATGCGACGCCTGACTACCTTACATGGAGACGCACCACGAATGTGATTCTCGACTATCCGATACCTGGTCACCAGAATCGATTCCGCATCCCGAGGATGAACGATGTCGGCTTCACGACGAAACCAACAATCGAAAACGGCAAGCGACGCTGGGACTTTCCCGAAGGCACCGTTATTGTCAAGGAGGTCTACCAGACGCCCAAGCCTGCAGCGGGAGAGATGCCTATTCAGCTAACCATCATGGTCAAAGCACCGAAAGACCCTCACGCTCAGGGAGGATGGCTCTGGATTACCCGTGATCTTCCAAACGGCAAAGAGTCCATCTTCATGGGCAACTTCTGCATTACCTGCCACGCGAACGCTAACGAGAAGCACCCTTACGGCGACGGGAACCCTAATGAAGAGTTCCGAGACTACGTGTACTTCGTTCCTGGTGAGCATGGGCCGAACTCAAGCGCAGGACGATAGCAACACCAAGAACTCCGAAAAAAACGTCAGCATCCCAAATTGAGGCCGATAGTCGCCTTGGCGATTGAACGTGACTTGTCGTTGGGGCTGCCGGTCCTGGCTCCCAGTCGAAGTTACGCCATTAGTCGCTTCCCAGGGGTCCAAAGCAGGGTTTCATGAACGGAACTCCGTATCAGATAACGAGCAGAAAAATCAACGAGTGATAGCGACGCCTTCATGGCATTCTACCTGCACGCACACCGAGGAGCGTCAGCTTTTAATCCTCAATTACTCGTCTCTTCGTCAATCCCGCTGTCATGAATCGAAACAGGATTTTGGGGGTTGTCAGCCACGCAATGAGGGTCCCGCTCTTTCGAGCACCGAGAATGCGCGGCACAAGAAACGCTGCAACCGTCTCGGGCTTGTCTGCGAGTATATTGAATACCTTCTTCGTTCTTTCCCACTGCTCTTGGTTCGTACGATCCAGCCGCTTCATAGTGAAATCGGTAATCATGATCCCTGGACTGAGCGCGCCGACCATGATACCTGTGCCCTTCGCCTCAACAGCAAGCGCCCTAGCAACATAGCGAAGAGCCCTCTTGGATGCCCCGTACGCTGAAAGTCCTCTGCGAATCCTTCCGTCCGAGCCGTGCCCTTCCATGAACCATATAGCTCCTTGCTTCCGCTTAACCATGCCGCGCATGGGAACGCACGCCCCGTAAAATGCACCCATCACATTGGTTCCAATAATATCCTCAACGGCATCGAGAGACAGGTCCCAGAGGAGCAGCATGGGCTGGCCGATTCCTGCGTTATTGATCCAATGATCGACGTGGCCAAACTCCTTCTTGGCCTCGTCCCAGAGTGCCTGCATTTGAGAAGCATTCCTGGTGTCGCAGGGAAACCCGAGAATGTTGGCACCCGGGAGCCCCTTCTTTAGAATCTTGAGCGCGGATTGCACTGAGCCTTCCGTCCGCCCAGAAATCATGACGGCACAGCCGCGTAGGAGGAACTCTCGTGCCATGCAGAAACCGAGGCCCCGTGTGGAGCCGGTGATCACGATATTCGTCTTTTCCATGCCTAGCTCCTCATCCTGTTCTGCGGCTTGCTCTGATCAGCCTGTCTCGGCGCATCGGATATGCCACGATCGGCCCATCACCTTGCAGGAGATTCTCCCTCATGCCCGTTTCCCACATTTTGATTTGAGAACTCGCGCTTTAACAACCCGCCTGTCCTGGTGGAGCAAAGCCATTGGAACCCATGAAAGCGCTATTCACCAGACTCTGAAGCGAGGGGATACACGTCACCCTGTCACGGCCTTTTCACCTCGACTTCTGCGGGACAGTGTATAGATTCGAAAGATCGTATCCTTGGTCTCGGGCGATCTGTTTCATCTTCTCCAAGAGATCATCGCTGATCTGAGGCGTGCGGGCCAGTAGCCACAAGTACTTGCGTGAGTTATCTCCCACCAACGCCCAGGAGTAGCCTTCCAAGTCCAACCCAAAGACAAGGTAATCCGCCGCGAACGGCCAAAAGAATCTTACCTTCAGCGCTGCAGGCCGGCGGGGATCAGGGACCCAAGCGACCCCGCGCGCTTCCTCGTAGGATCCGTTGAGAACATTCTTGAACCCGCTATTGACGACCTGAATCCTCTTATCATTGCGTAGGCTGTATTCGGCTGTAACCCCGACAAGAGACTTTTCGAAGCTGTGCTGAAAACGGGCAATCTCATACCACCGGCCGAGGTACCGTTGCGTGTCCAGGACCGCCACCAGCGACAGCGGTCCGAGACCGCTAGGAGGGCTCGCGCGCCCGAACAGGGCGAGTACGGCAAACGGCGAGCAAAAAAGCGGCATGTGTGTCTTCACAGCGTTCCCTCCTTCCCGATTCTCAATTTCAAGTCCACACTGAACGCGGTAGGTCCCCGTCAAACTCGTGAGTGCCTCGAGCGCCGCAGATGTCGCCTCTGAGCGAATGAGGTTTCCGCAGCTGCCGACACTGTACTGCGCGCGTAAGTGCAGGACAAGTTGTGTGTGGCGCAGCAAGGCAGTCGTTGGTCCAGGCGGTACGGCTCAACGCCCGGCGCTCTCAATCTATTGAGGCGAGGAAGCCAAGGGGCCGGTCAAATACTTCTTTGGACAAAAAGAGAGACAAATGTGCGATATTGTGTTTTCGATTACGAGGGTCTATCCTACCAAGATTGTAACGAGCATTTCAAAAGAGGTGTGTCTATGACAGTGAACGTCGAAAAGGTTGCCACGAAGAGGCAAACACGTGAGTTCATCAAGTTTCCCTACGTGCTGTACAAGGATGACAAGAACTGGGTGCCCCCGCTTCTCATGGATGATTACCGGAAGGTCAATCGCAAAAAGCACCCCTTCTACCAGCACGCAGAGGCAGAGTTTTTCTTGGCCCGCAAGGACGGAGCCGTCTCAGGCAGGATTGCTGCTATCCATGACTCGATCTGGGAGAAGACACACCAGGAGAAGGCCGCCTATTGGGGATGGTTCGAGTGCGGAAATGACCTCGAGGCTGCAAAAGCTCTTTTCGATGCTGCCTTCCAGTGGGCCGGCGCGAGGGGCTGCTCACGGATCATTGGCCCCATGTCGCCGAATGCTAACGATCTCATTGGCTGCCAGATCGAGGGTTTCGAAGGACCGCCCGTTCTCCTGATGTCCTACAATCCGCCGTACTACGACCGATTGATCCAGGACTGCGGAAACAGGAAATGGAAAGATCTTGTTGCATGGTTGCTGGACAGCGCAGATACCCCTGAACGCCTGGCCAAGATCATGCCGCGCGTTGAGGCCAAGGGGGGATTCACGATCAGGACCGTGAACATGAAGGACTATGCGGGTGAGATCAAGCGCTTCAACGAGTTGTATAACCAGTTCGAACAGGTCAATGCCGTCTTCACTCCCATGACGCCTGCCGAGCTTGAGCTCATGGCAAAGGATCTGAAGATGGCCGTTGATCCTGAGCTGATCTTCTTTGCCGAGGTGGACGGGAAGCCAGTTGGAGTTTCCCTGTCCCTGCCGGACTTCAACGTGGCTTTCAAGGCGGCGTACGGTCGCCTCTTGCCTTTCGGGGTGTTTCATCTTCTCACAGCAAAGAAGACGACGAAGTTCCTCCGTACGATCAGCATGGGTGTGCTGAAGGACCATAGAAACCGGGGTATCGACCTGTCCTTGTACTACCACACTTTCGTAACCGGAAAACGCAAGGGGTACTACGGCGGGGAAATGTCCTGGGTCGAAGAGGATAACGTCAACATGACCAATACTGCCTTGAAGATTGGCGGAAAACCCTATCGCAAATACAGGGTCTACGAGCACGCGTTGTAGGGCGACTTAGGCTGCCACCCACAACGAGGGACCGTGTCATTATCCGCCGGTTACCTTACACCGGGCCGGGCGTCTACGATCATACCCTAGGTCGGGGTAGGCCCACGCAAAATACCCCATAATCAACTGCGACCTGATAGACTTGAGCAACACTACCGGCCCACCAATCTGATGCTCGTCTGTTACGCGGATCGGTGGGGTTATGGTTCTGCCGCCCCCGTGACAAGTGCATGCTTTCAGGACCTCACCAAGACTCTGGACAGGTGCGCGCTATTTGCGGCGATACGAACAATTCGACGGTAGCCGCCCCCGTCGTCCATATCCACGATGATTTCGCGCGGGATAGCAATACCGCAATGCGTGCGGGCGGCATCGATCTCTAGGGGCAGCTCGAGACCGCTGGCAATTGGCCCGCCCAATCTACAGAAGAAATAAGGACTTCCCCTCCGCGTGACCTCGGAGATGTAATTCATTGACGAGCCTCCTATGATAAGAATCCATTCCGAAGCATCTCTGACAGCAGCTACTCTCTCTTCGATTCGACGAAAGAGACGCAACCCTTGCCGGCGGCAGCTATCCTGATAATCTCCTCAGTGGACCGCAGTTCGAACCCCGCGAAAATGATGCGAGCTCCTCTAATCGATGTGGCCGATGGTCCCGTCAGCTCTTAGCCGGTTGCGGCTGCTTTTATCCGTGCTGAGGCCTGGTCCTGCAGCGCTTTGTCCATAAGCTGGATCGCTTCCTTAAGCGCGGACACCCGGCCCAGAGCGAACGAGCGAGCGTCCCGGTCAACGGCCTGCGCACCGGTCCTTGCTGTTTCCAGCGCCGCAGTGAGCTCCTCGCGTATCTGGTCGAGATTTGTCGCGGCGCTACCTGGTCGCGGTGAATGTTGCCTTAGAAATGCTTCATCCTTAACGTCTTGCGAATCTTCAGTTGGCTTTTTGATCCTAGGTATCATCGGATCCCCCCGCGCCAGGGCGCTTTTTCCCTGACCCCGAACCGCTCGGATTGCAGAAGTCTGCAGCGGTGTATCAGAAATCAGATGTGACGTTGATTACGGCATGCTTAGGGAGGCCACGCTCGAGTTTCAAGGATGGGACATTGTCCGGACCTTTCACCTTCTGCCCCTCGACTTCTGTCACGTTTTCAATCTCCAAGACCCTGAATAGGTGCCCTGGCGGTAAAAGTGAGGAGTCCTCGGTCCAGCAGACCACGTCGAAGTTGGAATCATACTGCTGCAGCTGTCGGATGAGCTCTTTTACTTTCATGGTCTTGAATCCTCCGAGACGATCATATCAGCTCATACCGCCGATCGGAAGCGCTCTGTAACGTCGAGGACCCGGCTGCGTGCGAGCAGAGATAAGCTATAGGGCAGATTCTATGCTCCTAGCGGACTTTCCGACTTTGTCCGACTTTTGTTGACAGCCCGGCGACCGACAAACCGTTTCATTCGTCGTACCTCCATTTCCATGAACTAACATAAGCAGGGGGATAGGTAGACAGGGAAATACGCAATTGCAGCAGTTCGACGGGCAGGGCGGCACCTACGGGCCACCGGGTATAGAAGGCCTTGTAATCAATCCGCGAGAGCGTCCTCCGTGGAGGGGGGAAAAGGCGCTTCTCGCTATTTTGACGCTTCTTCGAGTTGCTTTAGGGCGTCGGTGCCTTTCAGCTTCCAGTTGCTCTGCGCGAAATCAAAGGCGGTCTTTCCCGCGTTGTTTTTCACCTTCCCGTCTGCGCCGGCCTTCAGGAGCGTGGTTATAACCTCGGGGTTCCGATTGTCTTTGGCGGCTGCCATGAGCGGAGTCCGACCGTAGTTGTCCCTGGCGTTGATGTCCGCGCCCGCAGCAAGGAGCACAGTAACCACCTCAGGGTTCTGGTTCCATCCGGAGGCCCATACCAGCGCGGTCCCGCCGAATGTCGTGTCCTTAGCGTTGATGTCCGCGCCAGCCTTCAAAAGCGTAGTGATAACCAGAGGGTTCTGGTTGTTCACTGCATGCATCAGCAAAGTGTGGCCCTCCTTGTCCACGGCGTTGACGTCTAGACCCTTATCGATAGCGGCTTGCACATCCTGCGGCGTTCCGTTTTCTACAAGCTGAAAGTAGTGGTAGTCAGTCGTCTGTGCATACGCCGAAGCCGCCAGAAGGACCGCAAGAACCAAGCCGATCACGATTCGCTTATTCACTTTGCACCTCCGTTCCTTAGGGCTTCTCTTGTTGGTGGGGTTGTTGAACGAAGTTGTGCGACGGGCCGACAAAGAGCCGCCAGTGATTTTGTGTTTAGTGTATACGTGCCATTGCAGGCGTCAAGAGACCGATCCTCGCCCGCCTTTGGTGTGTCGCGAGGGTTCATCTCCCGCGCGAAGCACCCCTCAGGAGCGCGTAGAAGGCCATGGGATCAATCCGAGAGCGCCTCGCCGCGTACTTTTCTCTACCCGCATTGATCCGTGTGAGCAAAAGTGTGAGCAACTTTTTGGCAACGCGGGTATTCCTGAGAATCTCTCAGTCGGCGGGACCTTGCGATTTGCCCTGTACAGGCGCATTCTGCCGAGTCGTACATTCACACGGTAGAAGTCACAGTCCAAATCCAAACTTCTGCAAGAGTTTTAATTCATCGCTGAAATGGCATCAGTTCTGCGAAAGCCGCCGTTGCAGCCGAACGGACTTCTTCAAATACCTCCGCCGTCGCGTGGTCGGCATAGCTTTCGAAAACCGCGCCGTTCGCGTGCCCGGTCGCGAGCATCACCTTTCTGGACTCCAGGCGATCAGCCATCCTTGCGGCGTAGTAGTGGCGCCAGGAATGGAACACGATCTGCCTGCCCTTCCATCGCCGCCGAGCCTCTTCGACCTTCGCTGGGATTTTCCGTTCTTCCTCGGTGAGTGTCATCCTGACGAGTGCATCCTTCAGCCCGTCGAGCAGGAAGTGAAAGTCCATCGGTCGGTCCGGCCGGTCCACGCTCCAGAAGACGAAGCTGGTCGGCCCGACGCCGGCGGGGTTGCGCCGCGCAAGGTCGAGCAAGGGACCGCGAAGCGAGGCGAGCAACGGGACGGACCGTTCCATTCCCGTCTTCGTACCCTTCAACCGGTCCATGCTGCTCCAGGAGTGCCGAACGTGGAGGCGATCATCCCCGACGTCGCGGACCTGAACCGCCAGGATCTCCCCCGCACGGAGACCTGTGCTCATCGCGAGGATGTTTTCGAGGCGAGCGCGCTCGTCCCTCCAAGGCGCCTTGAAAAGCTGCTTGACCTCCTCCTCCGTGAGCACGCCTCGTTTCGTCGGGACCCCGGAGAACTTCTTCAGACCCGCGGCCGGATTCGCTGGGATCAGTTCCTCGGCGTACGCCCAGCGCAGAGCGACCGTTCCCGCTGAAAGCGCGGTGTTGATGCTCTTCGCTGTCAGCTTGCGCTCTTCCTTCAGCCAAAGAGAGAAGGCCTTCAGATCAGCCCTGGAAAGGTCGCCGAGCCGCTTCGCGGTGTCGAAGAAAGGCTTCCAACATGTACGGATCCAGCCCGCCATGTCATAGCAGTGCCGGCGTCCGATCGTATGCCCGTGGGCGAGTTTCTCCCTCACGTACGCGCTTCCCTCGAAGTCCCAGAATCGGCGAAGGAACCCCAGCAGTCCCTCGTCCCCTGGGCCGGCCTTTGCGACCGCCGTCTTGATGAGCTCCCGCTCTTTGAGGGTCTGGACTATCCGTTCCGCATCGGCCGCCGTAAGCGCCTTCTGGCGAATCGTCCAGATGATTGTGTTGATCTCCAAGCTTTCCGCGATCGGCCGTCCTGGCTTTTCCGCTGGCGCGGGCATGCCGTTCTGCAGCCAGTCGTCGACCACACGTTCGGCGGCCTTCTCGCTCATCTTGCCCGTGGAACGTCCCGGCATGTAGCGGCGTGTTGCCGGGTTCTTGATCTGCGCGTACCAGATTCGGCCGCGGCGGTACAATGAAAAACGGCGCATTTCCGCTCCCTTCGACAGGCTGCCTTGTCTACAGCCGTCTACAGTGCTTTGCGGATCGCGCCGGTCTTCCGGTGGCGGTCTGGAATCCCTTTCAACGAAAGGGCTTATATAGCAGGGGCAGGATTTGAACCTGCGACCTCCGGGTTATGAGCCCGATGTAGCAAAGAGGAGCCACCAAGGGGTTTGGCTACAGAATGGATCCAACGATAGCAGCAGACGTCAGCAAGCAACATGTCGTGAGCCAGTTAACTCTCGTTAACCTCGAAGGCTAGCGTTTCAAGCAGTTTGAAATAGTTGAAAAAAGCCAGTAGTTTTGTGGAGAAAAGATATGGCAGCGCAACCTCCTACTCCTGGGAGCCACCAGGGCCGATCCCATCGGATGCGCTGCCGCTTCATGGGATAAGCGGATTCTATGGCCATCACAAGAATCCGTCAAGCACGTGCAGACGGCAGCAAACGGTCAAAAAGCCCGAGACAATCCAGATTGGTTCTTGCGAAAGATAGCGCTCATTTCCTCAATCGAAGCGCATCTTTGTCCTCACTGTGCAATTTTATGAAGTGCATCCAAATAGCGTGGGTTCCTTTAATCTACGACGCGCTCTTGGTCTGGGGAACGCTGAGTATCTCCTCTTGGACCGCTCGCACTTCCTCCAAGTCCTTCGGCAGAACATGCGTGTAGATAATATTTGTCGACTCCTGTCAATGGCCGGTGATACGAAAGAGTTTGCCTGAATCGATGCGGCCGCGCATAATTGAGTTAAACGTATGGCGGGTGCTGTGAAACACCAGCCGCCTGTCCTTTCGTAACGCCTCGGTCACACCGATCCGCTCCAACGCCTCGTTGAAGCGATCGGAGAGTACATGCTTGCCAACCGGGACCCCACGCTTAAAGCCTACGAAGATGAGATCCGCAGGATCGTGGTATGGATTTGACTTGATAATCGCCTGTAGCTCATCTGACGTACGACTGGGAATCGGCACGATGCGCTCACTCCCCCACTTAGCCCCGCCGCGCCCAAATCCTTCTTCCCAACTTCCCGAAACAGTCACGAAGTCAGGGTGCGCGTCCATCACTCGCAGCGCTCGGATCTCTCCAGCCCGTAATCCTCCAGTTATGGCCAACATAGCAGCGGCAAAAAACATTGGCTCCCCGTTCCATACCTTCTCTAGGGCGTCCACCGCGAAAAGCTTCTTGATCTCTTCTGGCAGAAGCACTCCTCGCTCTTTGCGCCTTTCGGCAAGCATCGCGATTCCAGCGGCAGGATCGGCTGCGCAGAAGCCTCGGCGAGTCGCCTCTGCCATGAGTATCTTCAGATTCGTCAGACAGCGATTAACTGTGCTCGGAGTCAAACCCGAGTTGCGATAGAGGTTCATCACCCAACTTTCGATCTCGTGGCGTCGGACACCGCCGAGCGGTTTCCCTTTGAAGGAGGGCAAGATCCACTTTTCCAGTTGGGCCGCGCGCATTTCTGCGAGTCGCCGAGAGAAGTGTCCCCCGCGCGCGAGCTGACGAGTGATGTACTCCCCGCTGAAAGACCAGAAGCCTGACACGAATACGTCGAAGAGAGTTCCCCGCTTGCCAGGCTGGATGTGGTGTCCCCTCTTGATCTCCTCATCAGCCCAGTTCGACGCCGCTGCTTTGTTTGACTGCCCAGTAGACACGGGGGCAAGGTAGCGGCCATCCTCGCCTCGAAAGCGGCAGTAGTAGATGTGGCGGAATCGTATGGCGGGTCGTTTGAACAAGGAGTAGGGCCGCTTGGGACGTTCCATAGAGCACCTCCAAGCTATCTGCGACCCTCAGTGTCACAGATAGTGTCACAGTCGATGCTTTTGGAAGGTCCGTTTTCGGTCCCTTCTTAATTACTCTTTACAACGTAAAGAGTTGGCGATGGGCGGCACAAGAGTTGAACTTGTGACCCCCAGCGTGTCGAGCTGGTGCTCTAACCAGACTGAGCTAGCCGCCCCTGCGGATTGCACCATAGACGGTGGAGCCGCTTCCTGTCAATACACGCGGCCTCTCCGGCGTCGAACAGCGAGCGTTCTCGAGGTCCCTCCCTCGATTGACGCCTCATTCTCTCCTGTGTAGTATGCCGGGAGTCGTCAAGGAGGTGCTCGTGCCGCGCGGTTCTCCGCGTATTTCCTCGATCTTTCTCGTCGTGGAGAGCGCGCAGGCAGTCAGGGAAGCCCTCTGTTACGCCCTCCTCTCTTTCGGGATCAAGGGCCTGCCCGTTGCTTCGCGCAGAGATGCCCTTGAGGCAATCAAGACCCAGGAAGGGATCGAGGGAGCAATCGTCGACATTGACAACCGGGACGTCGACGGAATCCAGCTCATCGACGACCTGAAGGCAGCGGAAGCTACCCGCGGGATAGCGGTGATTGTCCATACAATCCAGACCCGCAAAGAGTTCGTGCGCAAAATGGTGGAGATCGGCGTGGCCGGCTACCTTCTGAAGCCCTTCAGCCCCGAAACCGCGAAACCCAAGCTTGAAGCCATCCTGTCGAAGCTGTCCACACATAACGCCAGCAGGAGGCACATTCGCCTAAGCCCGGACCCGGATGAGCTCACACGGGTTTCTTTTCGCGTTCCCGGCATCACGTCGCTGATGTCTGGCCGGATAATCGACATAAGCCTCGGGGGAATTGCAATAGAGCTGTTCAACCCGCCTGAGAACAACCTGTTCACTCGCGGCATCCCCATTTCGCGGCTGGATTTCGCTCTGGCCGGAAAACCCCTGGCCCCCGCCGGGAGCGTCGTCATCTGCAAGTCCCGCGTGCTGGCGGTCCGGTTCGACTCAATGAGCGCCTCTGACAGGCAGGTCCTCGAAAGGTACATATTCAAGCGTATTTCGTCATAAAGGAGGCTGTGATGGCGAAAAGTCCCATTCTGCTGAAGGGAGCGGTCATTGCGCTGTTCCTCGTTGTCTCTGTCCTGGCGTTTCCAGCCAATATCAGTGTCCCGACGTTCCAGCTCATCACGCACGCATCCCCTTACAATGGCGTGTTCGCCCTGCAGACGTACGGAAACATCGTCATCCAGGTGGACGGAGGCTACAAGTTCGGCGCCCAGGTTGACCTCAATTTCATCAGCAGCATGAATCCCTCGCTGTCCCTGGAGCAGTCATGGCCCAGTCCGCTCGGATTCTATGGAGCCAGCGTCATCATGAGGGACGTGTTTGGCATCCCAATCGACATCTCCTATTTCGTCGGGCAGAACGATTACTTCTGCACGGGAGAGGGTTTTTCATTCTTCGGGGCCACGACGTTCGCCACCGGTTACAGCGGCTTCATGTATTTCCCGTCCGGTCCCCTTTACCAGGGAATCTACCAGGCGGATGGGACCGGAGTCAGGGTCGACTTCACGCCCATCAAGGAGACCCTGCGCCTCAGCGCGTATGCTTACGAGGATACGCATTTCAACGATCAGCTGAGCATGCCCTTCGGAGCAGTGTTCACCCTTCCGCAACCTCTTGGCTCCTACTCTTTTGACCTGCGCGCCTTGTTGAACCTCGATGTCGTGAAGCTCGAAGGGTTCATGGGCGGCACCTATTCTCCCTCTTCGACCTACGGCCTCTACAGGGGCGGGTTCATGCTGTACGCGACCAACAAGGACGTCGAGTTCTTTGCCCAGGTGGGCATTCCCGAATGGGACCCCAGCTCCTCGTTCACAATCAACCTTTTCTACCTGCTTTTCGAGCCGCGGCTCCACCTGGGCCAGTTCTCCATTGTCCCGACTTTCTTCTGGCACCCGGCGTATTACCAGCAGTTCTACAACCCGGCAGAAGTCGGCAACTTCGATGTGAACGTCAACGCGTATTTCGGAGATCTCGTAAAAACGTCCATCCGCGCAGGCATCGAAGGCAACTTCAAGTTCCAATCCTCTTCGACAACCACCCCCGGGATACTGCAAACCGTCACGTCACCTTACGTTTCCTTCGCGACCCCGGGGGTTGTATGGACAATCAAAACGAACTTCAAGCTCTTCCCATTGGCATTCTCAACCCTCTTCGACGCATTCCTCGGCATCCAGGCAACGCTCTGAAAACAGAAAGAGGCCTTCCTTATGGAAGGCCTCTTTTGTGTTCCGTTCAGTGACTCTGCTGTTTACTGCTTTGCCGGCGGCGTTGTCGTGGTTGTCTGTCCAGCGTCCATCTTTTCCTTCTCGAGGAAGCGGAGGACCTGGATGTTTCCAAGGCGCTTCACCTCGGCCAGCCTGCGCGCTTCCTGGCGCTGCTGCAGGATGCCCCAGACCGCTTCATCGTTGATGTCACGCTGCGTTGAGATGAGGGCCTTGTCGTAAGTGATCTTGACGTCCTTGAAGTAGGTGACGATGTCGCCTCCAGCCTGGGCAGCGTCCCGGTAGAGAACCAGACCGACCAGCTTCATGTACGGCATGCCCTGAGGATACAGCGGGAAGCGGCGAAGCTCCCTGTTACGAACGTCGGTGACGTAGTTCGGGTTGTTCCAGGTCAGGGTTCGCCATCCGTCGAACTGCAGGTAATCCATGAACAGGGTCTGCTGTTTGCCGTCCTGGTCTGAGACGATGACGCCAAGGCCGTTGGGGTAGTTGGAGCCGTAGACCGTGATGGAAAGGCTCTTGAGGACGCCAACGTTCTTCACGACCCCGTAACCATCCTCGAACTTCGTGCCGAGGCCCTTGTCCGCTGCGGCAACGGTGACGCCGTCAGGTCCGGTCTTGTCGGCGTATGCCGGGATGTCGAAGGGAGGCGTGACCAGGGCCCATGAGTTGTACGGGTCGATGGGGAAGTGCACGCGCACTCCGAGCACCTTCTTGTTCGCCATGTCCTCACCGTTGAAAGGTTTGGCAGTTGCCGAGACGGTTGCTTCCTTGGTGAAGCTTACGCTCTGGTTGGCTACCGACCGCGCGGACGAGGCAAGCTCGACGCCCCAGTTGCCGAGCGCCAGCGATGATTTCATTACTGCCTTCTCCGCGTCGCTGAACGACGCACCGGCTACGTTGCTGTAGTCGATGATCGTCGGCCCGTTTTCAGTCGGGGTTGTCTGGGTCCCGAGGGTGGTGTCGGCAGTAAGCTTCGAGAAGTCGATGAGCATTGACGTGTCAGCAAACAGCGCTGTTCCGCCGAGAAGCAGCCCAACGACAACAAAAATGGCCAGCCGTTTCATGCATTGCTCCTTTCGCAGCTAGGTCGTTCCGGAGTCACATGCACAATTATAGTGACGCGAAATGCTTTGTCAAATATTTTTCTTTGCCGCAAATCGCGGCACCTGACCGTCGATGTACACAACGATCTCATGCACGCGGGGGAAATTCAGCCGTATGGACCTGCCCAGCGCGTCGAGGGCATCCGTGCCGGAAAGCGGCACTTCGGGGTCGTCCTGGAGCACTTGCGAGGTGAGATCAATGTACAGCGTGCGCCCGCGCACCATGACGGATCGCACCGTGCCTCCGCGCGGGAAAAGACGGGCGGCGTCGTTACGGGCGGGCCCCAGCAAAAGGCCGCTCACCAGCTCCGAGATATTGTCCTCCAGGCCGCGATGCCGCGTGAGAAAGCGGGGCTCAGCCACAAAGCCGCGTCCGTATTCCCGGGGGAAGTAGAGGATCCTCTCCACCCTGCCGTTCCCCACCAGGAGAAAGACGGAAACAGAGAGAAGAAGGGTGCCGAGGATGACATATCCGACAATTGCGGGTCTTCCTCTCAGGCGCATGTCGAGGATGAAGTCAAGGTTGCTGAACACCGGGGCTCCCGTATTTTTCGAACCGTGTGATAAACGAGCGGATGCCAGTGTACAGTCCCTCCGCGATGCCTTTCAAGTATGCGTCATCGGCAAGCCGTCCCGCCTCCTCGGTGCTCGACATGAAGCCGACCTCCACGAGGACGGCCGGCATCTTCGCGTTTCGAACCACATACCAGGGCTCCTGGCGCAATCCCCTGTCTTCCGTGAGGTCCCCGATGGAGGCGTCGAGCCCTGAGAGAATCTCACGGGCCAGCACGATGCTCTCCACGCTGATCTCCTCTTCCAACATGCTGTTCAGGATCGGGATGAGCTCGCTGGTTGAAGGGTCCTTCCCCTCCAGGAGTGTCCGTTTGTACTCCGGAGGCAGGTACCAGACCTCGAAGCCCTTCGCCTTGCTCAGCTTGTTGAACGTCGAGTTGGCGTGAAGGGAGATGTAGAGCACGGTGTCGTTTGTTTTTCCCAGAAGACTGTTGGCCGTGTCCGCCCGCTTCTCCAGGGAGACGTATGTATCGTCGGTGCGCGTAAGGAGGATGTCCTTGTCAGGAAACGCCTTCTGAAGCATCCGGGAAAGAGTGAGCCCGATCTTCAGCACAACGTCCTTCTCCCGGATGGGGGCCGATTTCCTGCCTACCGTGTGGCTCCCGGTTGCCCCGGGGTCTTCACCGCCGTGCCCGGGGTCAATGAGAACGGCCGCAATGCGAAGGTGCCCGGCAGTTCGCGCCAGCCTGTCCTGCTGAAGCGCCTTGCTGATGGCGGCCACCGCCTCCGCGCCAAGCCACACCGCGCCGTCGCGGCGCGTCGGCGCCTGGATGGAGACAGCAAGCCGGTAGTTGATGAGGGCCAGGGGCAATCCGACGCCCAGGGAAATCCGATCGTCTCCCAGGGAAATGACCCCCCGGTCGCGAAGCGGGTCCCACTCCAGGCCTGCTCCCAGCTCCCCGACTATCGACAGAAGGTCCTTTTCCTGCGCGAAAGCGTTCATGGAGAATGTCAGGGCAAAGAGGAATGCAAGAAAGAGGCGAAAGAATCTCATAACCCCGCCAGGAACCGCCCCAAGGCGCCGCTCCGCGAAGCTTCTTGAACGCTTTCCAGGAGATAACGGGCTCCCTGAGCGCTTCCCCGGAGGAGAGCCCGCCAGAACAAGCCACAGAGCACAAAGCCCCCTTCATTCGAGCCGTCCACAAGACAGCCCATGCCGTCCAGGGCAATTCGCAGCGCCTCTTCGACGGAAAGGCCATGCCAGTCCCTGCAGGAAAGCTCCTCCGCGCCGGGAATCCCCTGCACAAGAACGGCCTGGCCCGGCATCAGGCTTTCCGGTCTCCCCCGGAAGGGGGGTTGCCCCTGGAGAGCCGCAAGCAGGTCAGGATCTATGACCTCGAATGCATCATTTCCGGATTTCTGGAAAAGGTACCGAGTTGTCGCTTCGTGAAGAGGCTCCAGCCGGATGCTTATCCGTGCCAGGGCGGACCGGGCCGCCTGCACCGCCGCGTCGCGATTGTCCGCGACGGCTATGATGTTTCCGCACTTCTCGACGTTGTTCGCAGGAAACACAACGGTGTCTCCCGGGCCGACGCGAACGAACACCTCCGAGACGCCGTGCACCCCGCGCGCTTCCTTTTCACCGACCAGCCGGGCAACTTTTCCGGGGATGGAGATGAACGCCCTTTCCGCAACCACTTTCCTGAGCCTCGGGGCAAGGTTGCCCGGAGGCAGTCCAACGGCGATGTTCAAGGCCGCCTGCGTGACCTCCACGCCGGAGGAAAGAGGGAATGTCCAGCCCGACATGTATCCGCCGGACAGCCGTGCGGCGATCTCTCCGACCATGGGGCCGCTCGGGGCAAGCTTGATGTCGCCCTTTGCCGCTCCGTTCTCGATCCCAATGGCATGGATCCCCGCCTCGAAGACCTGCTCAATACTGGCAACGGTTCGCGGGTCCAGGGAAGTGGGCATGGTGTGGCCCATCTCAACGAAGCTCGGGGGGAAAAAAATGTGCCTGTCCGCCACTCCACAGACGGTTGCTTTCCCACGGTAGACCACCGCATCGAGGCTCAGCTCGGGGCCTTCCACGAACTCCTCGACAATTGCGCGGGAAGAGCGCGAAAGGGCAATGGCCGAGCGGCACGCATCGACAAGGGCTTCCCGGGAATCGACCCTGCGCACACCGCGAGCCCCCATGTTGTCGACCGGCTTCACGACAAGCGGGAAGTCCAGGCCGCCAAGGATGGAGAGAAGGTCCGTGGATCCCGAAACACAGGCGAATCTCGGGCTGGGAACTCCCGCCCTCAGGAACGCCTCCCTCATCAGGCACTTGTCCGTGGCGCGCATTGCCGTCTCGAAGGGGATGCCCGGAAGCCCCATTTTCTCCGCCACCCACGCAACGGAGGTGGAGAAATCAGTGCCTGCCGTGAAAACGCCGTCAAGGCCGACACTCTCGCGGTACTGCCTTGCAAGGGCCAGAAGACCTTCCCTGTCCTTGAGGTCCACGACCTCGAAATGATTGGCAAGCGCTCTTCCCTGGGCCTCTTTGTTTCCGTCGGCAACGATGACGGTCCAGCCGCTGCGCCTGGCCAGGCGGATGCCGGGTATCTGCATGATGCCGGCTCCGAGAATCATGATGCTCGTCATGCCTGATCCACCTTGACGGCATAAGCCTCGAACGTGTCACCGAGCCCGAACAGCCGGCTGGCCCAGCCGAGAGGCCCCGAGCCTTCCCTCTTTCCCTGCGCGGCTTTTCCCAGAAAGCCGGGGAAACGCTCCGGATGATGGCCGGTGATTCGGATCTGTCGAAGCTCCATGCCATGGGAGGCCAGGATTCTGCCCAGGCCGGCGGGCCGGAAGATCGTGAAGTGATCCGGGGGACTGTTGTCAAGGAACTGGCGAAAGTTCTTCCGAGCCGAAATCCCGTTTCCATTCGGGGTGGAGAAGGCAAGGACGCCCCCGGCAGGAAGGAGCGCTGATGCCTTGCGAAGCACCATGTCGACATCCGTGAAATGCTCGATCACGTACCAGAGCGTAATCGCGGATATCCTGCTGGGAAGGTGCTTTTCCTGCACTTTTTCGAACGAAGAGCAAATTGCCGGCACGCCGAGCTTTTTCCTGACGTATTCAACCGCCTCATCCGAGACATCGATCCCGACGCAGGGAAGTCCCTCGTCACAGGCCGCGGAGAGAAAAGGCCCGAAAGCGCACCCCACGTCGACGATTGCCCCGTCGAGGCCGCTTGCGGCAACTCCGCGAAGGATGCGAAGCCTTTCGCGCGACGCTGCCTTTATCGCCTCGAAGTCCTGCAGATACGTACGGCCGTAATGAGCCTTGTACTCCCGGCCGAAATACTTCGCCCCGTATTTCATTCTTCCGGTGGCAAAGCTTTCCAGGTACGTGACGCCGCACCCGCTGCACGCCCGGTAGGTGCGGTCGGGGAACCGTTCCAGAACCGTGTTCCCGTCACGGCCGCAGACAGGACACCGTGGTTTTCCCTGCGGCCGCATGGCTCCGAGCACCGTGGGGAGGAGCCAGTTCCGCCGGGCGCCCATCCGGGCGTTGAGGCTGTCGACGCGGGCCTGCATGGACGCCGGGTCGGCAAGGAGCGCCTTGAGGGCATAGACATCAGGAGCGCCCGTCCCTATCTCCGGGAAGCCGTTTGCCCTGCTCAAGCGCGCGTGGTAGGGGCCGGGGTTGAGAAGGATGGAAGGAACCCCCGAGGCAAACGCCTCGACGGCGGTCATTCCAAAGTGCGTGAACACGACGTCATTGAAAGGGAGGAGTCGCGAGAGCCCGTTTGCATGGCGGATCACCGTGACCCCCCGCGGCCACTCGTGCCTGGCGAACAGCGGGCCTTCCACCAGCGTGATCTGCGAAGGGGAAAAAACGCCGTGTGCCAGAAGCGCTTCAAGGAGCCGGCTGCTGAGGTTCTCCTTGTCTTCTCCTCCAAAGCTCATGAGGGCCCTTCGCGGGGGCCACCGCACCTTGCGCCGGGAGCGCGCGGGAAGCTCGAGGAACGAGAGGGATGAAAGGTTTGGCGCTTCGCCCCCGGGAAGCCTGGGGATTGCGTCGATGAGGAACGACGCTGATCCTCTTGCCTCGCCGCCTTCATCAAGGCAGATTACGGGGCCGCTGGCCTGAAGGCTCTGAAGCTCCTCCGTGGAGGTTGCGCGGTCATCCACCACAATGAGGTCCCACTGTCTGCCTGGATTCAGCCGGAGCAGGACTTCCGGCCGCGATTTTCCGCTCCGGTTCGCCGCGAGGCGCCGCAGGAGCCTGCGCGATGCATCGTCCAGGTGAGACGCCAGGAATGTGATGCGCGGCCGGGGCTGGTGCCGCGTTCCGCTGGCAAGCTGCTGGGCCAGATGCCGGCACCGCGTCAAATGGCCCAGCCCTTCACCGGCTCCGCCGGCGGGCACAAGGAGATACGTCCGGCGAGCGTTCATGCGCGCTCCCCCCGGGCGCTCGTTGCTGATTTGAGCCAACCGATCAGCTGGTCGGCCTCGATGGGCTCTCCCCTGTACAGCTCCTCGAAGATCCGCCTCACTCGCGCGTAGTCTTCCTCCGTGTCCACGGTCACCGCGGCTTCGGAGAGCCGCAGGCCGGAAGGCCCCAGGGGCTCCTCGATTCGAAACCGATCAGGGTGCCGGTAGATAAACGGCGTGACATGCTCCCTTTCCATTGGCTCCGCCGCTTCCTTCTCCGTGGCAAAAAGCGATTCCGAGCGGATGACTTCCACTCCGGTTCCCAGTGGGATGCCCAGGTAATGGCTCAGGTCCGATCCACTTTTCACATGGTGGTCAAAGACGCTTCCGGCCAGCACGGCGGAGGTAAGAGGGTTGTCGCCGGTGGCGCGGATCACCTGGTCCACTGCAAACTCTCTGCTTGCCATGCAGTAACGGGCAAGGACGTCGTCGCGGGGACCGACAAAAACAAGGAACCCCTCCTCCCTGGCAAGAGGGGACAGCGCCTCCACACTCCCCGCTTCGGTCACCAGGGCCCTGACCTCAGCGGGCACGCGGGACATGCTGCGCATCACGTGTTGGATGATGGTGCCACCGGGCAGGGGAAGCAGCGCCTTGCCGGGCAGGCGCGTGGAGCCAAGCCTGACCTGGATGAAGACGCCCAGGCTCACGGATCAGCCTCCCATCTCTGGATGAGGTCGCGCGGATCCCTGCGAAATCGAAACCTGTGGGTCCTTACCCAGTCCCTGACCGCGCCGAACTCCCGAAGCGAATACAGGGGGCTGGCATCCGAGTGGATCAAGTAGTCCACGGCGCACAGGGCCGGCAGCACACCCATCTCCCGGCGTATTCGCACGGCCATGTTCTTCAGGAAGAAGAGCTTGTAGCTTTGATCCGGAGTCGAGTCATCCGTGGGGGGAGCGGCGGTATAGGTGACCGCGATCTCTGAAGAACCGATGATCCGCTCTCCCCAGAGGAAACAGCGGAAACCGAAGTCGAGCTTCTGCCAATAGGGGTTGGCAATGGAAGGATCGAACCCTCCGGTGCGCAAAAACCTCTCCGTGTCGTAGAGGCCGCAGTAGTCGAAAGGAAACAGGGTGAGCTCTCTTTCGCGCCGGGGGATCCGAAACGCGATGGAAAGCCTTCGTCGTTTCCACACCGGGGACTGCCAGGAAGGTATTGGCTGGAGCCGGGCGTTGCGTGAAAGGGGAACGGTGCAAACGGATCCGGACTTCTCAAGGGATTCCGGCAGTCCCGGGGGAAGCCGGGCCAGGCGCATGTCGCTCCAGAAGCACACGACGAATGGAGAGCGAGCTTCCGCAATGCCGATGTTGATGCGCTCTCCCGCGGTGGCCGGCTCCTTGAGGAGGAGAAACCTGACGTTCGGGTATTCCCTGGCCAGGGTCTCGATGTCGGCGGAAGGCTCAGGCCCTTCCACCCATACCACCTCCCCGATCTCACGGGAGAGAAGGTCGGAAATCAGCTCACTGCGGAAAAGCCTGTCCCCCCTGCTCAGGACCAGGAGCGTCATACCGTACGGGTACTTCCTGATCCGGTCCCACCGTGGCCCGCCAATGACCGTATAGGGCGCGCGGCTGGGGGCGGCGCCCGGGCCATGACCGCCCTCAGAAGTTGTACGTGTAGTACTCATCGCAGCCTGCACAGATATGCGGGTACTTCTGCGAGATGTGCTTCCGATAAGCATCTTCCCCGCGGTCCCAGATTGCGGCGAGGTCCTCCGTGAACGCATTGCCCAGCTTATGCTCCACGCGCACATCTTCCTTGCAGAGGGGAACGGTCCCGTCGATGAGGATTGCCATGTCGCGCTTCAGGTGCCAGCAGGGGAAACGCTTCACCGGGGAGAGGTCGGCGACCTTGCGGTCCGGAAGGAAAGCGCTGAAGGAATCATATTTCTGGATGATGATGTTTTCAGTCTTCGCTTTCCATGACTTGTAGAATACTTCCAGGTCTTCCTCGTTTTCCTTCATGCGCACTGCCTGGACCCAGGTTGTAGCGGGAAATGTCGAGAGAAGGATCTCCGCCGTCCTCACCGCCTCTGCGTAGCCCGCGCCCCGAAGGCGTTGATACATCTGCTCCGTGGACGCGTCCAGCGACATGATCCAGGTTGGCTGCCTGGCAAAGGAATCCCTCACCCGGGTGAACAGCTCATGGTCCCAGCCCACGCCGGAAGTCTCGATGACCAGGGAAAGCCCCGGCGTGCGCAGCACGGCCCCGATGATCTCGAATATCCGCGGATGGAGGGCCGGCTCTCCCCAGAGGGAGACGTCGATCACCGCATCCCCCGAGAAAGTGGCGATTTTCCCCGCAAGGCCGCTGAACCTCTCAGGGTCCATGACGCCCGTCTTGTTCGTGACGTCTCCAGCGAACACCGGATACGGGCAGTAGGAGCAGGCGTGAGGACATCTCTCCACAACCTGGACGGGAAAGAAAGCGGGCAGGGTCCGGAGCATCCTGGGCTCTTCCTCCAGAGCCCTGCATACCGAGTCGGCGTTGCGCGCCCCTTTTGCGACGATCCGCTTCAGAAGGAGGAAATTGCGCTCGGTATCGGCGGAAAGAGACACCCGCAGGAGGCGCAAATCCGCGGGCGCCAGCTCAGTCTCGATGTCGAATGAGTTGATATCCTTCCTTATGATGGCAAACAAGGTCTCCCTGTCGGGACGGTTTTTGTCGGCGGCGGACATGCCCCGAAGCCGGCCTATCGCCTGCTGCGTCACGATCTCCGGCGTGAGGCCCTGGGGAAAGCCGTCAGCAAAGGTATAGTCAGCCCAGTACCTGCGATGGTTCGCGTGCATCCGGGCGGTAATGACGGGATCCAGGAAAGGCCAGTCGGCAAAAAAGTAGAAAAAGTCCTCGAATCCTTCGCCTGCCTTTTCCATCTCCGCTGTGAGATCCGCCACGCTCCACGAAGAACGCGCAATCACGCGGCCGTTGGATGGCGTTTCATTGGGGAGGACGCCGTCGGAAGAGGCAAGAATCACCACCTGGCTGACGCCGGGGAGCCTGCCGGCAAACTCCATGGCTCTCGTGAATGATGACGCCCCGTCGATAAGAGGGCGTGCTGCAGGAGGGCGCAGATCAATTGCGTTGATGACGGCGATGTTCTTCATGACCCTCGCTGATAATATCGACAGATTGCCGGGAAGTTCAAGAAAGGTGTAGGCTGCTGGCTATGCAAGACGCGACGCCGCGTTCTGCGGGCGCGCATTACACGGTCACGGAGATCACGGAGCTCATCAAGGGCACGCTGGAGGACGGCTTCCCGTGGGTGACGGTTCAAGGGGAGATATCGAACTTCCGCCCGTCGGCAAGCGGCCACTGGTATTTCAGCCTGAAAGACAAGAATGCCGTGCTCTCCGTCGTCATGTTCCGGGGAAGGCTTGAAGCGGTAAGGTTCAATCCACTGGACGGAATGCTCGTCACGGCAACCGGCGGCATCTCGGTCTATCCGCCGCGGGGCGGCTACCAGCTCATCTGTGAATCTCTCACGCCGGCCGGGCAGGGCGATATCCTGGCCCTGCTGGAGGAGAGAAAGCGCGCGCTGGCGGCCGAAGGGCTGTTCGATGCGTCCCGGAAAAGGCCTCTGCCCATGTTTCCCTCCCGCATCGCGGTGATTACCTCGCCAACCGGCGCCGCAGTGAGGGATATCCTGAGGGTGCTTCGAAGGAGAAACGCGGGAATGGACGTCGTTGTCCTTCCCACGCCGGTCCAGGGAGAAGGGGCGGATGAGAAAATAGCCCACGCGATCGAGGTTGCCGCGCGGTGGAAGCTCGGGGAGGTCATCATTGTCGGCCGGGGCGGAGGCTCGCTGGAAGACCTCCTGCCTTTTTCATCGGAAATCGTCGTCCGTGCAATAGCGGCCTGCCCCGTGCCGGTGATCTCCGCTGTTGGGCATGAGACGGATGTGTCCTTGTCGGACCTGGCTGCCGATGTTCGCGCCCCTACCCCATCCGCGGCCGCGGAGATGGTGGCGGCATCGAGCGCCGAGCTTCTTTCCCGGGTGGCCGGGCTCAGCTCCGTCATGATGGGATCCATTCACCAGCGCCTTGAAAGGGTCCGTCTCCTCCTGGGACCGTTCGCGCCGGAAAACCTGGAGCGCAATGTCCGGCTTTTTCTTCAGCCGCGCCTTCAACGCCTTGACGATGCCAGGGAAGAGCTCAGCCTGGGGTTTCAAGGGAAGCTTGCGGAGAGCCGTCACCGGTACGAGCTTGCCGCTCGAGAGCTGGCATCCTATTCGCCCCTTGAGGTCCTCCAGAGGGGCTACGCCGTGGTCAGCCACGGAAAAACGGGAAAGGTTCTCTTGTCCGCTCAGGGTGTGAAAGCAGGGGACGGTCTGGACATCCGGCTGGCGCAGGGAGGAATGAGCGCAACCGTGGAGGAGACGCATGCCGACGAAAAGCTTTGAGGACCGGCTGGAGAGACTGGAAAAGCTCGCAGAGAAGCTGCGGGAGGGAAAAATCCCCCTGGAAGAGGCAGTGGCGCTCTTCGAGGAAGGCATGAGGCTCGCACGGTCCCTGGAAAAAGACCTGTCCCGTGTGGAAAGAAAAGTCGAGATCCTCACGCGTGAACCGACAAGCGACGAAGAGGAGCCCGGCTTCGAGCTCTTCCCCGAGCTTGCCGAAGACGACAAGGAATAGCCGGCACGGCCGCCGGCGCAAAGCCGTCAGGTCCGGCCTACCGGGAAAAGCCGTCCGGAAAAACCGCGGCATCCCCTTCGCTTATGCCCAGCTTTTGGAACGCCCCCTTGTTCATTTCCAGGGCGTAGCGGACTGAAAACCGTGACCGAATGGTCCGTAAGTCGAAAGGCTCCATGTCCCGGATCTCCAGGATTTTCCCTTCCGCGCTGAGGAAAGCAATGGAAAGGGGCAGAGGCGTGTTTTTCATCCAGAACTCGAGGTGATCGTCCCGGTCGAAAATGAACAGCATCCCCTGTGCCAGATCGAGATGGGTGCGGCCCATGAGACCCCGCTCCCGCTCGCTGTCCGTACGCGCCACCTCCGCCGTGACCTGGTGGCCGCCAATGCTGAGGACCACTTTGTCAAGATTATGGACGCAGCCATTCAAGGCAAGGGCAAGACTCGCCATCAGGACATGACGGATCCCAGGTGTCGTCCTATTCCGCATGCACCATCCATCCCTTCAGATACTCCCCTTCGGGGTGCGTGGCTGCCACAGGATGATCCAGATCTGCGTGCAGCTCCTTGAGCAGCCTGACCCTTCTTCCGGCCCTGCGCGCAGCCTCCACGATCAGGTCCCGGAACGTCGGCCTGTCGACGGCGCCGGAGCAGGAGAACAGGAATGCCAGTCCTCCCGCCGCCAGGATCCGCAGGCACTGCTGGAAAAGGGAGAGATATCCCTGGAGCGCCCCCGGGAGCTCTGCCCTCCTTCTGGCAAAAGGGGGAGGATCAGCCACGACAACGTCATGGCTGCCAGGGTTCTCCAGGAATGAAAAAACGTCTGCCTGCACCCAATCAAGTGCGCACCGCCCCAGCTGCGGGTTCAAGCGGGCATTCTCCTGCGCAACCTCAATGGCGCGATGCGAGCTTTCCACGGAAACAACCCGCACCGCGCCCGCCGCAGCGGCCGTCAAAGCCACGGCGCCGGTGTACGAGAACAAGTTAAGCACGCTTTTGCCTGCGCTGGACCGGGCAATCATGCCACGGTTTTCCCTCTGGTCCAGGTAATAGCCGGTCTTTTGCCCTGCCTGGTAATCCACTTTGAGCCGGACAGTTCCCTCGCGGATGATGCATGTCCCGTCGCCGCTTCCCGCAAGGTATCCGGAGGACCGGGAAAGTCCCTCCACCCGGGCATAATGCTCGTCCCGCTTGAAGTAGACCCGCACACCGGGCAGAAGTCCGGTCAGACACGCGCAGATGCGATCAGCCAACGCCTCCATTCCCAGCACGTGAGCGGTCATCACGACAGTATCCCCGTACAGGTCCAGGATGAGTCCCGGCAGAAAATCGCCCTCTGCATTGGCAATCCGAAACGCATCGGTATCGAGCTGGAAGCCCGCGCGGAGCTTGTGCGCTGCGGCAGTCCTCTGCTCAACCCAGTCTTCCGAGGGCCTCTGGGCAGTGAAGCTCACCATGCGCACGGCAATGAGGCTTTCCGGAGAATAGAAGCCCCAGCCGACCGGGCTTCCATCCGATGCAAAGACGGGAAGAACGACCTCTCCGGATGGATCTCCTGTCGCCTCGAAGACCGCCTGGCTGTAGATCCAGGGGTGGTGCCGCTTGCGGGCAGGTGACTCCCGACCTGGCTTCAGGACGATCCGCTGGTCCGGTCCCAGGTCAGAACTGCTCAATGAACTTCTCTCGCGAAAGGTTCTCCAGGTCGCTCGGGCTGCCGCCCTTGCCGACAAGAGAGGCAAACATCGCCCTGTCGATGTATTTCACCGTCAGGGGCCTTTCAAGGGAGAGCCGCACCGTATCCGACTGCCAGACGGTCTCCTGGGGGCTGAGGCTCGTCGGCTGGCCGTATTTGGCGCTCAACGCGCTGAACAGGGAGAAGTGGTCCATCTTCTCCGTATCCAGGACCAGGATCATTGTCAAAAGCTTCTGATCGGCAAACTGGAAATAGGCCCGGCGCACGTAGGAGGCTCCCGCGCTTTCTATGAGGTATTGATGAGACTGAGGCAGCAGGCTGACATCAGGGTCCCCCCGGTAGCCGAACAGAGGATCCGCAACAAGCGCCTTCTTCACCTGGTCGAGGTCCATGCCGAGCGTGATGCCGCGAAAGCCGCGGGGCAAAGGCTGAACAGCGGATGAGGCAGCCTGTGCCGAGAGCCTGGCAGAACCCGGCGCCGCAAGAACAAGGATGGAAAGAAGTACCGTCAACACCATGGCAGGTCGCATCATCCCTCCCATTATCGGTGGTTTTCAAGACCCCTAGCACAGGCATGGCACGGCTGCGCTGTGCCATGCCTGTGCCGTGAGGATCCTTGCATTCCGCAACTCTCGGGGGCTACACTCCCCTCGTGATGACCGGCCACTGCGCCTCCAAGACAGCGCTTCTCCTGGCTGCCCTTGCGGCAGCGCTCCTGGCATCCTGCGCCACATCCTCGGGGTCGACAGCCGGCAAGGTGACCGTCACCGAAGGGACTGCGGCTCCCCAGGAGAAGCCGCCCACCGAGGTGCCGACGAGCAAACAGGGCCTCGAGGTCGTCTCGGATCCCGACCGCGCGGAAGTCTGGGTGGACGGCGACTTCAAGGGCTTGACGCCGTTCATCGTGACGGACATTGCCCAGGGATGGCACCGGCTCACCCTCCGCAAGTCAGGTTACCGTGAGGTATCCACGTGGCTGCAATTCACAAGCGACTATATGCTGTACCAGACCAGTCTGGTGGAGATAACGGGGTTTCTTCGGATCGATGTCTCACCGGCGGACAGCATCATAACAGTAGGGAGCACCACGGTGTCTCCCGGCCTCCAGGAGCTGCCGGTCGGCAGCTATTCCGTGCTCGTCAGGGCGTTCGGATACGCTGATTTCCGCGAAAGCGTGATCATCACGGAGAAGGTCGTCACCCCGCTCTCCGTGACTCTCACGCAGACGCCTTTCAGCATTACGAGCCTTTCCCTCCCACACGCGCGGGTCAATCCTGACAACCCTGGGTTGCTGGGCACCGTGGAGGCGGTGTTCTCCGTGAGCGGGCCTGGCAGCGGGCAAGTTGATGTCTACAACCAGGGATCCGAGGTCGTCTACAGCCGGATTCTTCCTGGCTTCACGACCTGGGACCAGACCTTCATGTGGAACCTTCATGACAGCAAGGGTGACGCTCTCCCTGACGGAGACTATCGGCTGGTTGTCTCCGGGCAGGGAAGCGACGGCGAGTCCTCGCAGCAGGAAGCTGCGTTGAGTGTGGACAGGACTCTCAAGATTGCCCCTCGCAGCGTCTGGAGCGGCAGCTCCGGGCTTCTCTACGCCCCCGTGGCAGAAGTACTCCCCAATGACGAGTTCCAGGCTTCCGTGCTCGGTGCAGCCTATTCCGTCGGGACTGTTTTCCGGGCTCCGCTTTCCCTGGGGATCCGGCTGGGGATTGGCAGCAGGCTGGAGATCGATGCCTCGGGGGCAATCATCCCGAGCTCGGTGGCAATCCCCTTTGCATTGGGCGCGGCAATCAGGTGGAACTTCCTTTCCCCGACCGGAGAGTACGGGCTGGAAGCAGCCGTGGAAGGGAAAGCATCGTTCCAATATGACTCCTCTCCGACGGGCGGGAACGTGCTTTTGACGGATACCTTTGCCAATTTCACCGGTCTGGATGTCGCCCTGCCCCTGCAGCTCGTGCTTGGGCCGGTGAGCCTCCTGGGGTCCCTCGGCGTGACCACCTCCCTGTGGTCGCCGTATGGCTCCACGACGCCCAGTCTGCTTGCGTTTCTCTACATTCGCGGAGGGATCATTGCAGACTTGGGCAGTGTCATGACGGGTCTGTCTGTGTCCATGCGGACGCAGCCCCTGCCGGGAGGCTTTCCGGCGCTGGGCTCGTCGGTCCCCCTTCAGCTGGGCGCAGAGGTGCACTGGCTCGTTCCGGGCACCCGCATTCTTGCCTCGGGAATCGTTGCGGGAGAGTTCGACAGCGTGTCCAGCTACTATTTCCTGGGAGGCGGAGGCCTTGGATTCCTGTACTGAACCGCCAACCTCACGGCCTGAGCAGCAGGAGGACGATAAGAATGGCAAAGAGGGCCAGGAGCACGAGGCCGGCGATACGATAGAACCTGCGTGACATCGTGCTCTGGGTCTTTTTCGGGCCGGGCATTGCGGGAACGCGGACTTCATGGCCCGTCATCATGTACCCGCATGACGGGCACCCGTCCACGAACTCGGGCGCCCTCCCTTCGAAATCGCACTTGGGGCAGCGGACAGCGGTGAAGCCGCTGCCGCAGTACGGGCACGCCGTGGCGTTCGAGCTGACTTCCCGAGAGCAATTTCCGCAGTAGTAACGCGCTTTCACTCTCACCTCGACTGCGATCGCCTTGACTCGTCTCAATGCCGCGGATACCGTGTCCGCACGAACCGCGGACTTCGTTATATCGTGACTGCCAGCGACGCGCAAGCCCGCAACTCCAGGAGAAAACATGGAAACAGTCATCGTCGGCCTTGCAAGATCCGGAAAAACGACGATCTTTAATGCCCTGACCGGGCAGACCGCCCCGACAGGAGATTCTGGCGGAGGGAAGCGCCAGCCTTACCTTTCCGAGGTGAGGGTCCCGGACGACCGGCTGGACCAGCTTGCCGCCGCATACAGCCCGAAGAAACTCACGCACGCGACAGTGCTCTTCAAGGATCTTCCCTTCGAGCATGACGAGGAGGGTGGAATTGCCCCCGCCGGCCTTGCGGACGCCAGGAAGGCGGACGCAATTGCGATTGTCGTGCGCGCATTCGAAAACGAATCAGTGCCCGCTGCCATCCCCGGCTCCACGCCGCTGCGGGAGCTTCGGAAGGTCATGGATTCACTCGTGTTTGGCGACTATGAGATCGCGGAAAAGCGCGTCGCGCGGCTGGAAAAGGAGGCAAAGAAGGACGGGAGGGAGTACCATCTCCTGCAGCAGATCGTCTCCCGGCTGGGCTCGGGAAAACCGCTGGGCAGCTCGTTTTTCGCGGCGGACGACCAGAAGCTCTTCGCCGGGTTCGGGTTCCTCACAACCAAGCCGCTCTTCGTCATCGTGAATCTGGGTGATAAGGCTATTGGTCACGACGACCTTCTTGCGGAGGCGGCGGAAATGGGCGTCGACGCCTTCCCGATCCGCGGGGACATGGAGATGGAAATTGCCCAGCTTCCCGCCCAGGACCAGAAGGACTTCCTCCAGGACCTGGGGCTCACCGAGCCGGCCAAGAACAGGTTTCTCCGTCACGTGTACGCGACGCTTCACCTGGTGAGCTTTTTCACGGTGGGCGACGACGAATGCAAGGCGTGGAGCATCCGGGAAGGGGCAACAGCGGTTGCTGCCGCAGGTGAGATCCACAGCGATCTCGCCAAGGGCTTCATCCGCGCGGAGGTGGCGGACTGGAGGGACGTCCTTGACGGCGGGGATTTCGCCAAGGCAAAAAAGGCCGGCAAAGTCCGGCTGGAAGGAAAGGAGTACATCGTCAAAGACGGTGATGTGCTCCTGATACGGTTCAACGTGTGACGGGAATGTCGGCCAGCGCAACCGTCGCGAAGTAGAACTCTTCGTAAGCCTTGCTGGCCGTGTCGAACCGGCACGAGGTCAGGTCAAAAGAAGAAACGCCGGAAAGCTGCTCCTGCACGGCCGCCGGTTCGTCCTTCAAGCTTGCCACCAGGGTAGCTGTGTTTCCTTCCACCTTCACGGTGCCGAAAATCGTCGGAATGGCGGCTGCATCGGCTTTCTGCCACAGGATGCATGCTCCCCTGTCGGGAAGAGCCAGGGGACGAAGCTCCAGGGTAAAAACGTCCGGCGTCCCCGCGGCGCGCGCCGCAAAAGCGTAGATGAAATACGACACATCAGGAGAGAAGCCGTCCGCCGACGTCAGGGACAGCGTCAGCGTTCCCTCGTCGATATGGGCCCGAAGGGATGCAATGTGCGTTCCTTGAAGGGTCCACGAGCTCGAGCTTGCAATCGGTTGGACGGAAAAGTCTCCCTGCGCTTCACGGGTGAAATACACGGGATCATAGGCGGGGGAAAAAGAGACTATGGGCGCGGCCTCCGCGGATGAGGCCTCCGCTGGCGCAGCCTGTGCTGGCGCGGGTTGCGCCGGGGTTGCCTGTGCGGCCTGCTCCGACGACGGAGACCGCACAAACTGCGACAGCCGGCCGACCCCGCGGGTTGCCTCAACCAGGGCCGGGCTGCCATACACCGCGTAAAAACGCTCACCCATGGTGCTGTCAGCCTGCAGAGTGATCACTCGAACCGGGAAGGTATCCTGGTTTTCCACCGCGAAGAAGCCGATGAGCAGGTGCGCGCCGTCGCTGAGCCCGCTCAACGTGGCCTGCGCGCCGGGAGCCAGGGTCTGAAACTGCGGCTCCGTGGCCTGCGCCGCGAAGAACTCCGCGACTTTCGTTGCCGCAGACGGGCTCCCTGCCGTGACCTGGGCCAGGTCCTGAGGATCCAGAGTGTAGTAGAAAGTGACCGCTTCCTCGTTCTGGATGGTGACGCTGGCACTTTGTGCAAACCCGAGGGAGCCGAAAGCCGTGATCAACGCGGCGGCGAAAAGGATCTTTCTCATAGTGTGTTCTCTCATTATCTCCTGTATCGGCAGGTCATTTCCTTCGGATCACGAGCAGAGTGAGATCATCATACTGCTCGTCCTCCCGCGCATGGGTGAATGTCACATAGCCGGGAACCTGCTGGCCCTCGACGGGGCGGGAGAAGTAGCGGGCATGCTGGACGAAATGCTGCTTCAGGAACTCCGCCACTTTTGCGTCTACCATGACCCTGTTCTGGAGCCCGGCATTCGGGTCGGGAATCATGCGGTAGATCTTCTCCACCGCAACGAGGGCAAGGACTGCCTCCTTCACGGTTCCCGTGCACGTGGAAAAATCGAAATCGAGCTCCTCATTCTCGATGGGGTTGTGGCTGCGGACAAGGCGGTAGTGACCGTTGTTGAACACGGCGTTGATGATGCCGTCGATCCGCTCCCGACCGAACTCTTCGTCCGTCTCTCCCTTCTTATGCGTTCCAAGGTGTTCTTCGCCATCCTTCAGCCCCGGCTCATCGCACGGAACAACCTCGAATTGCGAGTTGCGCAGATACCGCTCAGCCTCCTCCAGACCGTCTGTATAGAGGAAGAGGGTGTCTCCCGGATCGAGTTTGTGGATGACCTGCGCGTAGGGGGTCGGCATGTCCGCGGACTGGAAAACGCCCGCGGCGGGAGCCCCCGCAAGCTCTTTGTGGACCATGCGGCGTTCCGCTGCCTTGAAGGTATGGATGAGGTTGTCGCCGGCGTGGCAATAGCTCGCCTCACCCGTGGTCGAGTTGTAAATGCATACCGCAAGGGCGGCGAATCGGCCGACGAATCCGCGCTCTTCGACCATGTCGTTGATCGTGGACACGAGCGAATCGACCCTCTCGAGCGCGCGCAGCGCCGTCTGTCTCTCCTTTGGATCCGTGATTTTCAGGATCTGCTGCTTTCGCTTCAGCCAGTCGCGGAAATGGTTGATGAAGAGCGTGGCAACCTCCACCATGATGAGGGCCGCGGGCACTCCCTTGCCGGCAACGTCGCACTTGATCATCGCGTAGTGCGTGTCGTCGAGCTTCTTGATGTCGAAGTAGTCCCCGGAAACGCCTTTTGCGCCTTCGTAATAGCCGAAAATGACGACGTCGTCGTTCTCCTGCTCCGCGGTGTTGCTGTTCCTGTTGTCCTTATCCTTGACAAGGGGCAGGAACATCTTCTGCACGTCCTTCCCGACGAGCAGCAGTTTATTCGCAGCCGCGGCCTCCACCAGTCCCCGCGTCATGGCATTCACCGTATCGGCGAGCACGCCGATCTCGTCGCGGGTTCGCACGTTGATGGTATGGCCTTTCAGCTCCTCCTTGTCCTCGGTGTCGCGGATCTTTTCCACTCCACGCGCAAGCCTCCGGATGGGAGTGACGGTGATGTTGGCCATGAGGATGGCGCCCAGGATGCCCAGGCCCATTGCGGCAAGAGCGATGAGCGCCGTGCTCCTGATCAGGCTGTTGGTGGAAGCCGCGATCTGCCGGGTGATTGTGGTGGTGTCGACCTCCAGACGCGCAAGGCCCTGGTAGAAGGACCTGTCACCGGGAACAAAGTAGACGATCGGCTTATAGAAGAGGTACCGCGGGGCAAGCGGCTTGTGCAGGTCGAAAGGCGGCTCGCTGTACACGTCGTTTTCAGGAAGAGTCTTCAGGGCCGAGTCGATGTTGGAAATCTTCTTGGGCAGATCCCGCAGAATGCCGTTGTACTCGGACTGCTCCTGCGCCGTTCGAGCCCGCATTGCGTCGAGCTCCTGGTAGCGGTCCCGGGCCTTCTGCCAGTCGTCCAGCTCCGCGGCCAGGCTCCTGGGGGCCGCGTCGTTGATGCGCTTCTGCAGGTCCGGCACCACAACGGCGGACAGGGCGTCTTTTTCCTGCTCCATGGCCACCTCGAACGTGCCAGCGGCCTTGCGCTTCTTCCACGAGTCGCTGTTGCTGGCCCAGACGAAATCCCGCGCAGGGGTATTGGGGAAGCGCAGGACATCCGCGGGTCCGCTGATCGTGGTGAAACGCGCCTCCTCCATGGGGCGTATGATGTCCGGGACCGTGGCAATCCCGATGTCGCCGCCGTTCGTCGTCCCCTTGCGTATCTCGGCCTCGGCGCTGGTGGCCAGGGTCCCAATGAGCAGCCTCGTGCGCTTCGAAAGCCCGTCCGCCAGTGACTGGCTCTGCTGTCCGATCATCTGCACGCCGAGGGGCACGGAAACGATGAGGACGATGATCGTCACAAGGACGACCATGAGAAGGGTGAACTTGAGACGGAGGCCGACGCCTCTCCTTTGAAGCTCTTTCATGCGCGTTTTCCTTTCCTCCCAGGCGACAGACGGCCTGCCCTCCAGGAGGGCCAGAACTTCACCACGGATCAGGGCCCCTTCCCGCGCAACGGATACCATCTTCCGCGCGGAAACGAGCCCCAGCAGGACGAGCATGGCCACCAGCAGGACCACGATCAGCTTGTCCAGCGGAGCGCCGTAACGGGGAGCCCCCCCGCCGATCCAGCGGGGAAGCAGCACGTTGAGGCTGCCTTCCTTGATGGTCCCCGGCACTTCGAAATCGATTCTCCCCCCTGACCAGAAATACGGTTTCCCCGTCGTCTGGAGCAGGCCAACCATATACGAGCCCGTGGGGACCGTGTTGTCCAGGAGCGGGCCGGTGATCTGCGTATCGCTTGTAACCGAGAAGCCGCCCGTTGCGGCTGCGAACTCACGATCATACGGGGGCGTGTCCCTGCGGGTGAGGAAGACCGTCTGGACGGCCCCATTGGTAATGAAACCTTTCCCGCGGATGGTCAGGTGAACGTTCCCGGTTTCGTCAGTGGAGGAGAGCACCGCGTAGATTGCGGTGAAAGCTTTGAACTTGTTCAAGCCAAGGAGAATCGTGGAAGGCTGGCTCACGTTGCCCGCCCTGTCTATTGCCTCCACGGTAAAGGCATGAAGTCCGTTCTCAAGGTTGTTGAAAGCGAGTGAGGTTCCGGCGGTCAGGGGCCGGCCGGGGGAGACAAAAGCTTCACCTTGTTGGACTGGTATTCCTCTGCAGACGCCGCAACCCTCTGCTCCTCCCATGTGTAGCCCACGACGTTCTGGTCCGGCGAAGGGGTCCAGGTAAGGGTGAAAGAGTTGGAGAGAAGGAAGCCGGCCGCGTCCACGGGAGGCGGGTTGATGGCCACTGGATGTGGCGGGGTGGTGTCTCGGACGAAGTCCAGGGACACCGGCTGGGAGCGATTATGCGCAATGTCCTGCGCGACAACCTCGATCCGCCAGGTGCCGTCCTTGGTGACAGGCCGGGAGAAGGTAATGTCGGGAGTGTCTGCGGTGAGCCTCTTTTTTTCCACGACGGTGTCGCCGAAGCTGACCGTCACGTCGTACAACTCGATCCCCACTGAGTCGTCCGGCTGCTTCCAGCGCACGGTGGCAACGTCGCTCCTTACCGGAGTGCCGGGCTGGAAGCCCACTGCAATGAGGGACGGGGCCGACACTGATGTCTTGGGGCGGAGGGCGACGAGCTGGGATGTAGCAGCACTCTTCTCTTCCCAGAACACGTACAACGAGCCCTTGAAAACCACCGCGTGGGGAAACTGCGAGCTGCCGGCAAGACCACGGCCCAGCACCTGCGGGGTCCAGACGGCCTGGTTCTTCTCCGAAAGAATCACGCGGTAGGCTCCCGCGGCGCTCTGCTCGTACAGAAGCAGCTCTCGCGACCGGAAACGGATCACCTGCGCAAAAAGGCTTCCCGAGGCCGGATCAACCCGTTGCATGGGCGTGGTGGCGGCCCCGTCTCCATCCAGCTCGCAGTAGTAGAGATTCGCGCTTGCTCTTCCCAGGAGCGTGCGCTCCCAGGCCAGGCCCACGGCATTTCCCAGATTGGCGATGCGCGGCCTCTGGTTGCTGAAGCTCTGCGGCTGGAACTCCGTGCCGCTGACTGTTTCCTTGAAGCCGGGAAGACTCGTGACCTCTCGGGCCTGTTGCCAGCTTGCGCCACCATCCAGGCTCTCCTTGACAAACACCTGGTAGTCATCCGCCCCGATCTTCTGCGACTGGAAGACGATGATCTCCCGTCCGTGGAAAGAGACATGGTCGGGCTGGAGCTGGATGCCGTCACCAGGCTCGCCGGCCGCGATGAAGGGGGCAAAGGCAGTCCATGAGACGCCGTCCCGTGACGAGCTCCACGCCAGGGACAGGCTTGACCGGTTGCCGGCTGCCTGCGTGGCGAAAAGAAGCAACGTCCCGCCATCAGTGAGGAAAAGGTTGGGAGCCACGAGAGACTGCTGTGAGGGAATGCGGGCAATCGGGACAAAAGTCAGGTTCGAATCAGAGGAGGCAAGAATCGTGATCTCCTGCTCAGCAGAGGTCACCGCCACCAGAATCCTTCCCGCCCGGTCAATGACCATTGAATATACCTGGGGCTCGGAGCCCGACTCCAGGCCGCTGTACTGGATGGGCCCGAACAATCGCCGATGCCATGTCCAGGTGGCCCCGTCACGGCTGGCGCCGAGGGAGAGGTAGATTGCGCCGCTGCCGTTGCCTTGGGGAACGATCTCTTCCCATGCCACGGCCATCCGCCCGTCCCCGGCAAACGAGCTGGAATATCTCACTTGCTGGTCATCGGAAACCTGCGGCCTTTCCCAAAAAATCTCCTGCGCCCGGAGGACGGGAACGGGCAGGAGGATCACGCACAGCAGGAGCGACGTTCGAATGAGCCTGCTCATCTCAACCCCAGTTTCTGCTGTGTCAGGAGATACAGCTGCGCGAGGGGCGGGTAGCTCGCGTTACGCTTGTCCGCGGTCATGAGCCCCTGAAGGATCTTGTACGCGCTGGCATAATCCTCCGTGTTGTAGAGGCGCTTGCTTTCCGCAAACCTGGCCAACCCCGCCGAGGAGATGGCGCTTGCTTCAGGACTCCCCTCTTTGAGGAGGATCGTGCGGCGAAGAGCGATGGCCAGGGCGTTGGAAGGATTGAGCCTGATGGCCGTGTCCAGATCCCCGAGCGCGGGGTCGAAGGTCAGGGGGTTCGCGGGGTCATAGAGCGTCTGTGCCTGCGTCAGCGCGTCATTGGAGCGGGAGATATCCGTGGCCGACGGCGGCCGGATGCGGAAGCCCAGGCTGATTTCCAGCTCCTGGACTGCATCTTTCAGCGGCTGGTAGTCGGGCAGAAGGTCCTGGTAGTCCTTGAGAGCAAAATACAGCCGCTCGGGCTGGCCTTTCTTGTTGTGGTATTCGGAGATGATCTCATCGATCTCGCTTCTGGCCTCTGCCCGGAAAGCCGCATCGTCTTTGGCCTGCAGCTTGCGTATGCGCAGCTGGAGGGCCTTTGCCGTGCGGTAGACCGGGGCCACGTCCAGCGCCGACGTGACATTGCCGTAGGCATCGTCAAGGAGCTGTTTTCTCCGGGGGTCGCTTTTCTGCATCTTGTCCGCACGGGCCACCTTTTCGTTTGCAAGGTTGAGAAAACCGTTGACCGCCGGGGCCCGGGAATCGTCGGGCGCAAGGTCCCGTCCGCCGCTCACCCGAAGGGCGTTTCGGACTTTTTCCAGCAGACTGTCCAGGTCCGTGTTCGGCCTGTCTCCCAGGGTCGCTTTCCAGCGGCCTTGCGCGGTCTCCAGGAGGAGAAAGGCCTTGAGGAACTCCCCGTTGGCGAACAGCTTTCTCCCGGCGCTCACCTGGACATCCACCTCCGCTATGTACTGCTCCACGATGGCGTTGTTGATCCGGTCTATCAGGGCGGGTATCTCCACGGTGTAGCGCTTGCGCACGCCCGGGTCCTCTTCAAGGAGAAGCGAATCAAGGTAGAGATCGCGCGCGTCACCGAGCTGGAGCTTGGCCCCATCGTATTGCTTTGCCGTAAATGCCCTGCTGCCGTCGGAAAAGGCAAGGTCTGCCTCCTTGCGTTTCGTCAGCGCCTGCTCGTGCTGTTGTTCGGCAAGCTGCGTGAGCCGGGAAAGCTCGCTGGCCTCCGTCTGGATCTTCGATCCGGTGGCGTCGAGACTTGTGAGAAGCGCTGCGACCGAGGCGCTGCTGGCCACATAGCTCCTGTCCGAGCTCCATTTCCCCCTGTAGGTTTCCATGTCCGCCTGGATCTTGCTCAGGTCCGTCGACGCCTGGTCGAACACGCTCAGCGCCTCCGCCGGCTTTCTCTGGACAAAGACATCCTGCCCCGGTTGCCTGCCGTTCACGGTGCCGTTCAGCTTGTCCTGGCCCTGGATGCGCAGCTTGCCCTCTTCCGAAAGGCGCGTCTCGAATTGTCCAGCCTCGAGCCGCGCAAGGGGGACCGCATAGTCCAGGTCCCTGCGGGAAAGCTCTTCGGTGAATGAATCGAATCTTGTCGCCATTGCGCCCGCGGCTTCGATCTGGGCGCCGAGGGCAGGCCCCGTCTCACTCTGTCGGGTCAGGTCGGCGGCCCTTGCAAGCCATTCTTTGCTTGCTTGAGCGGACGTGTCCTGCAGGGCCTGGGCTTGCGCTCGCGCGGACAAGAGAACCTGCGGGTCCTGGGTGGACAGCGAAGGCAGGGCCTGCGCTTCTCTCTGGAGGGAGATCAGGGTCCGCAGGGAAGAGGCTTCCGCCGCCACTTCCTGGCTCTGGGAGATCTTTCCCAGCAGGGTCTGCAGGCGCGCTGCATCGTCAGGGGAGAACCCCCAGTCGGCCGCCGGGTTGAGCGTGCCGGCAGCGAAGGAGATTGCCTTGACCGCCAGGACCCCCCGATCATAGGCCTCCTGAAGCCTCGGGTCGGCTGCGGATAAATCACCCTGGTCGAACAGCCGCCGGGCGGCCGAATAAGCTGACGCTGCCGCCGTGGCAGCGGAATCCGCTGCCGTATCCGCACCCGGCTCCCACATCATGGCCATGGCTTGCGCGATTCCTTCCGGCGGCTTGCCCTTTCTCCCCTGGCAAAGTGAGGCGACGTACCGAAGATAAGGTTCTCCCGCGGCGCCCTGAGGGCTGTGGGCAACGGCCTTTGTCACGTCGTCAAGGGTCGAAACCGCGGCAAGCACGGTCCTTTCCTGCTGGCGCGCCTGCGCAAGGGGGGAAAGGATTGCGTCCAGCCGGTCCGGGCTCTGGTTGCCGGTTGCAGATGTCACGAAAGAGCTGAGCTCGGATTGCGCTTCTCTCAGGGGCTGCATCTCGCCTCGCGCAAGGGCTGCCGTATCCGTGATCCTTGCCACGGTTTCCCGAACGCTGGCAGTCATGATGTCACCGTACCCTGCTGCGTTGAAGCTCGACTTGTCCATGTCGAACCCCGCTTTCGCGGGGTCGGTCAAGGGCAGGAGATAGAGGTCAAGGGCCTCGGCCGGTTTTCCCTGGCTCAGCAGGCCGGCCGCAGAATCCATGAGCTTCAGAAAGCTCACGTAGAGAAGCGACCTCTTGGCTTCGCCGGCGGACCTGTTCGGGTCCAGCTTCTGCAGTGTAATGATGAGGGGAAGCGCTTTTTCCGAGTCCTGCTGTTCATAGAGCACATGGATGAGCTCGCCCAGGACCTGATTGTATTCCTTTCCCTGATTCGAAATGATCTGCATGATCAGGCGCTGGGTTTCATCACGTCTTTCAGGGTGCTCACGCTGGATCTTGGCCAGCAGCTTGAGGGCGGCGGGGTAGTCCAGTTGTTTCATGAGGCGCTGGACGTCGGACATGTTCACTTCTGCCTGCCCGCCGGAAACCGCCGGAGCGGCAGGAACGAACAGGAGGCAAACGAATAACGCAAGGGCTTTCAGGCTACGTGTCCGCACAGAACCCCACGTTTCTATTATCGACGAAAATCGACTCGTGGTCAGCCCCACGCTGACGCCTTACGTACCCCTGTATGGATTCTTCGCGTAAACCGATGTATAATTGTACCCGATGAAAGGCGCGAAATTTTTCACCATTTGCTGCCTTCTCGTCACGATTCCAGCCATGTCCTGGGCGGACAGTGCTGATTTTTATTCCGCCTGGACAAACCTCTTGAAAAACTTCGCTGACCCCAACACCGGGCTCACCGTCTTCCCCACGCTGCTCATACCCATGGGAGGGATGTATGAGGGGATGGGGACGGCCTACACTGCCATGGCCGCGGACGGGGGATTCATGGAATCCAATCCGGCAGCCAGCTCGCGTCTGGACCGCACCGAGCTGTCGTTGTACCACCACGCATGGATTGCTGACTCGAACATGGAAGGAATCATCTACACCATGCGGTTCAATGACCTGGGAATCGGGGTGGGGGGCAAGTTCCTCTATGTTCCCTTCACGGCGTATAATCAATGGGGGGTATCTGGCGCCCAGGACTACATCACGGAAACGGTGGCTACGGCGAACGCCTCCTACAACTTCCTGTCCGGTTACTATTTCAGCGGGATTTCTCTGGGGGGTAATCTGAAGGTTGCCTACCGGAACATCCCCGCGGTTTTCGCCGCCAACCAGTCCTCCCTGGCCGTCATGGCGGATTTCGGCGTCCAGACCAGCTTCAACCTGCTGAAGTTCTACTCCTCCCGAACCCGCAACTTCTCAGTTGGGGCCGCGGTGAAAAACCTCGGAATCACCACTTTGTCGGATGAAACGCTTCCCCAGACTGCAAGCGCGGGAATTGCATGGAACCCGTTTCGCCCATGGACCATAGCCGCTGACTTCAATTACCCGTTCATGTTTCCGTGGCAGCCCCCGGCCGAGGTGTGGAACGTGGCCGTCGGCACCTCCATCGCCATGACGAGCTTCCTTTCCCTGCAGGGCGGCGTCCTGATGAAGGCTGACAATCCGCGGCTCAGTCTGGGCACTTTGATCCAGCTTGGGACGCTCAATTTCGACGTGAACTACAACCTCGACTTGAGCGGGCAGCTCAGCCCGCTGGACAAGTTCAGCATTCAGGCGAAGCTCGACCTGGGGGACTCCGGGCGGGCGGAGAGGGAGGCCCACGCGGATCAGCTTTACCTGCAGGGGGTCGACGAGTTCGCAAACGGGGATTATGCAAAGGCCATTGAGCTGTGGAAGCAGGTACTGGTGATTGATCCCAAGTACCAGCCCGCGGCGGACAGCATCCGGACAGTGGAGAACACCCTCTCACTCCAGGATCAGCTGCAAAAGCTTTCTCCCTGAAAGCAGACACGTGGAACCGAGAGAGCTCCTGGAAACGATCGATCATCCGATTCCCGAACAGACGCTGAGGCGCATCCCGCTCTACCACCAGATTCTGGCGGAGATGCAGGCGCGCGGGGAATCCTATGTATCCTCCCGGCACCTGGCCCAGTTCTTCCGCATCGACGACACCCAGGTACGCAAGGACGTGTCCCTGATCGGCTACAAGGGAAAGCCGAAAGCCGGGTATTCAATCCTGGGGCTGAAAAAAGCAATTGAAGAGTTCCTGGGCATCAACTACGAGAACACGGCCATCCTGATTGGCGCAGGCCACCTGGGATCCGCGCTCAGCCAGTACCCGGGGCTTGCCCAATACGGACTTCGCCTGGTTGCCATCTTCGACAATGACCCCGCCAAGACGGGAAGCATCCTGGGCGCGTTCACCATCCTCCCCATGGAGTCTCTCCAGAGGGTCGTGCGCAGCTTCGACGTGGGCATTGCGATCATCTGCGTGCCGAAGGATGCCGCGCAAGCGGTTGCCGGGCGTATCGTTTCCCTGGGGATCAAGGCCATCTGGAACTTCTCGCCCACGCAGCTCGCCGTGCCCTCTGATATCGTCATCCGCAATGAGAACATCGCGCTGGGACTTGCCATCCTCTCCCACTATCTGAAGCGCCGCAAGAAGGAGAGCCTCCCTGCTTCCGGCAACGATGCCCGAACAAACCCGCCCCAGGCCCTGATTGACGTCTTTGCTCGGTATCAACCCAAGAGGGAGTACCTGGTGCGGATCCTCGAGGACACGCAAAAGACATTCGGCTACCTTTCCCAGGATGCAATCGGCTACATCGCGGACTTCCTGAACATAACGAGGGAAAAGATCCTGGAAACTGCCGCGTTCTATCCCATGTTCCGCACGGACCCTCCCGCGCGCTACAGGATCTCCCTGTGCAGGGGAGAGACGTGTACGAAAAATGGCTCCCAGGAACTCCTGGAGGCCATCGGTAGAACCCTGTCGATTTCGAGCGGCGAAGTGACCCCGGATGGAATGTTTTCCCTGGAAACCGTTCCGTGCCGGGGAATGTGCGCCCACGGCCCAATCGTCAGCATCAACGACCGGATCCTCGATGCAAAAAACGGCGACGATCTGGCTCGCGAGCTTCGCACTCTTATTTCGGCATCCAAATAAAGCCCCTGTATTGACACCCCATCCCCCGGCCTGTTTACTGGCCGCCATGAGCGGTGAAACGCGCGGTGTGCCGCGCCGGCAGGAATCGGGTGACTCAAGCCCGGCGGCTTCTTTTGCAAAGCTGCTGGAAACCATACAACGCCTCCGCGGCCCCCAGGGTTGCGCATGGGACCGGGCCCAGACTCCGGCAACCCTTCGTTCCAGCCTGGTGGAAGAGGTCTGGGAGGCCGTCAGCGCCATAGAAGCGCGGGATGAGAAGAATCTGGAGGAAGAGCTGGGGGACCTTTACCTGCTTGTGACGATGATCGCCTGGATGAAGGAGCAGGAGGGCGCATTCACCGTGTCCTCTGTGCTCCGCGCAATCCATGAGAAGCTGGTGAGGCGACATCCCCATGTATTCGGAAACGCCAGCGCAGACTCCGTCAAGGAAATCCTGGTTCGCTGGGACGAGATAAAGGCGGCGGAAAAGGGGGACAAGGCCGCTTCGGGCTCGACGCTTGACCACTTGCCCAAGGCGCTCCAGCCTCTGGAGAAATCCCTCGCGCTGCAGAAGAAAGCTGCAAAGGTCGGGTTCGACTGGCAGGCTTCCGGCCCGGTCTGGGACAAGATCGCGGAAGAGATGCGGGAGCTTGCAGACGCCGCAGCGCAAGCGGATCCGGCAAAGATTGAAGATGAGATGGGAGACCTTCTGTTTTCCGTGGTCAATCTCTCGCGTTTTCTGAAAATAGATCCTTCCGTTGCACTGCATTCAACGAACGTGAAGTTCGAACGGAGATTCAGGGAGCTGGAAAAGCGGCTGCAGGCGCAGGGGATCGGCGTTGCTGAGGCGGGCCTTTCCCGCATGGACGCCCTGTGGAATCAGGTCAAATCGGAAGAGGCGGACAGGCCGCAAAACGCCTCGAAGTAGGAAACAGGCTCATCTTTTCTCCCCTTCGCGAACGTGCGGGTGCGCAGGGCGCGCGCCGCACCCCATGTTCCTTCTGCCTCCATGGTCTTCCTGATCGAGGGCTCCGATGCCTTCAGGCGCAGCAGGCGGACCTCCCCCTGACCGCTCACTTTGTACTCGGCGCCCCAGCAGGCGGACATCAGGGACCGTCGGGGAAACAGGGGTTGGGGCGGCGGGATAAGGGCTGATTTTCGGATGGCGATGCCGGAAGGAAGGACGGCGTTCATTCGCGATGAAAAAGACGACTCCGAGTCGAAGTCGTGCAGGTCGATGCAGGCAATCTCCCCCTGGGAGGCGATCCCCAGCCCGAGGGGGCTGGCGAACTCCAGGCGCGGTTTCGGGTTGAACCCCTCGGTAAACCTGGCGCGATATCCTGCCCGGGCCAAGGCTCGCTCCATGACCGTCATGAGGTCCAGGTGAGAAATGAACATGGCGGGGCCGGTCTTTGAGAAGCTGAAGAGGACGCGGACCCGTTCGGGGGCGGCGCTCGGCGCGACAGCCTGGGACGCGACATCGCCCGGATTGGGCACCAGCTTCGCTTTCGGCCCCGATTCCAGAGCCGCGGGTGGCGCATCAGAGATTTCACTCGAGGAAAGGCCAAGGGCCACGAGGTCCCACGGGAGCTTCTCATCCGGCAGCCTTGGCCGGCACGTCTCTGCCACCACGTCCCAGCCGGCAGAGGCGATGGCTTCGCGCCAGATATCAGTTTTGACATGCTCTTCCCAGGCGTCCAGCCGGGCGCCTTTCCGGTAGGCATCCAGGACCAGCCGGCCCGCCTTCTCATCGCCCCGAGAAACTATTCCTTCGAGGATGGCCAGGAACGGGGCGTGGTAACCGACCTTGAACCCGGTCCCGCGCAGCCCCGCCTTCACCGCCATGATCCTTGCCAGGGCTTTCTCCTCGTCCATCTGGGCCGCGCGCTCATACGGGGTGTGCGGCTTGGGAATGAAACCCGCCACGTTGACATTCAAGGACATGCCTGTTGCGGCGCGCACCGCAAGGAGGTATTCCACAATTGCTGATGACTCATCCTGGTCAAAGGATGCGGGGAGGCCGACCATGAAATAGAACTTCGCGGCTCTCCACCCCTGGGATTGCGACTCCCTGATGATCTCGACCACCTTCTCCAGCCCGGCCTTCTTGCGCACCTCCTTCTGCCACTCGTCTTTCGCCGTTTCCACTGCAAAAGTGAGTCCGCTCTTGCGCACCTGGGATATTTCCGCAAGCAGCTGAAGCCCAAGGGAATCCACCCGGAGGGAAGGCAGGGCAAATGAAACAAGCAGCGGTGAATACCGTGCGTTCAGATCGCGCACCAGCTCGTGAATCCCGCCGTAATCTCCCGAGGACAGCGAGGACAGCGTCACCTGCCGGTACCCCCCGGCCGCTACAAGACGCTGCACTTCCTCGGCAACGAGGTCCCGCGATTTCTGCCGGCACGCCCGGTAATACACGGTTGCGTGGCAGAACCGGCAGGCGTTCGGGCACCCGCGCATGATCTCCACGGTGCCGTGGTCCTGCACCACCCGCATGCTCGGCACGGGAAAGCAGGTGTCCGCGAAATGGGAAGCGAAGCCCCTCCAGAGCGCCCGCCTGACCTTCTCTTTGCGTCCCGGGTGCCAGATAGAAGGATCAGCTCGCAGGTAAGCCAGCAGGTCCGACCGGGAGGCCCCCTGCTTTTTCATTCGACCAAGGTCCGAGAAGGCTCGCTCCGCCCAGCCCTCCGCCTCACCAATGAAGACGCAGTCCGCGAAGACGCCGAAGGGCACGGGGTTGCCTGCCGTGGGGCCTCCCACCATGACAATCGGCTCCCCGTCTCCCCTCCGGGACGTTTCCACTGCCACGCCGCCGCATTCAAGGATTGCGAGGGCGTTGGTCAGCGTGAGCTCGTACCCGACTGAAAAACCGATAAGGTCGAAATCGCGAAGCGCCCTCCCCGTCTCCAGGGAGTACAGCGGGATTCCAGCGCCGCGAAGGCGAGCCTCGAAATCAGGGGCGGGCGCGAACACCCGCTCGCACAGGACATCCGGAATACGATTGAGCAGGTTGTAGAGGATTCGAACGGCATTGTTGGACATCCCGATCTCGTAGAGATCGGGATACGAGATGGCTACAGTGAGAGCCGCACCCTCCTTCGCGATGGAGCCGTACTCGCCGCCGACGTACCGGGCCGGTTTCTCCACGCTCTGGAGGATGCCGGACAGATCGCGGGCAGGATCGATCAGCCGCACAGGTTCGGGAACCACGCGAAGCGGAGGGTCCGGTTCATTCCACTCTTCCGACCACGGGTGCATACCAGGGCCTCAGCGTCGCAAGCACCTGGTCATAGGTCTGGTTGTTGAAAATCCCCTGGAAGATCAGGTTGGCAGCCTTGGGCGCCCACCATTCCCAGTTGGGGGAGCCTTCCGCCATCACCACCACCACCACTCTGTCCTCCGGCTTGTCTGTCTCAAAAGGGCCGTACGCCGCGAACCACGAATGCCACTGTCCCTCGACGTTGGTCTCCGAGGTCCCTGTCTTGCCGGCAATCTGCACAGCCTTCGTGGTGATGACGGGCGCGGCTGTGCCTTTTGTGATGACGCCGCGCAAGGCCTGCTGAACCGTGTGCCAGGTCTCCTTGCTTACCGGCGACTCGTGAAGGACCTCCGGGGTGACCGTTGACAGGACCTGTCCCGTGAAGGGATCCCTTGTTTCCTTCAGAAGGTGCGGCCGGTAGACCACGCCGCTGTTTGCGACCATGGCAACCTCATCCGCCATCTGCAGCGGAGACATGGTGACGAAACCCTGGCCAATGGCCAGGTTCAGGGTGTCACCGCCCAGCCATTTCTGGTGCTTGATCTTGTCCTTCCAGTCGGGAGTGGGAAGAAGACCGGTCCGTTCCTCCGGAAGGTCGATGCCGGTCAGGGACCCGACGCCGAAATCACGGGCATAATTATCTATCTTGTCCACGCCCAGCTCATTGCCCATTGTCCAGAAATAGACGTCGCAGGAGTCCGCCAGCCCGCCGAACAGATCCTCATAGCCATGGCCGGTCTTCTGCCAGCAATTGAAGACCCGGTCGCCGAACTCCAGCTTGCCCGTGCAATGCACCATGCGGTTGATGGGTATGGTGCCGTCGTCCACGATTGCCGTTGTCATGATGATCTTGAACGTGGACGCGGGGGGATAGACGGACTGGATGCTCCTGTTGATGAAGGGAAATGACGGATCCAGGGAGAGCTTGTTGAAGTAGTCTCCTGCATTCGCGGAGAAGAGCATGTTTGGATCGAACGACGGGTAGCTCACCATTGCCAGGATCTCACCGGTGGCGGGCTTGAGCACAACCACGGAGCCCTTGCGCGGCCCCAGCGCCTGCTCGGCGAGCTTCTGGATCCGCTTGTCGATGGTGAGCACCACGTTCCTGCCGGGCACGGGCGGCACCACGTCCTGCTCTTCGCCGGTCATCCGCCGCTCTTTCACGTCCACCAGGCGGAAACGAGTGCCGTCTTTTCCCCTCAGGATGGAATCATACTCTTTCTCGATTCCCGACTTCCCCAGCACGTCCCCCGGCTCGTAGCCCTGGTTGTACAGCACCTGCAGCTCTTCATGGGTGATGTCTCCCACGTAGCCGATGACGTGCGCAAGGGAGCTGGATTCGACGTAGCTTCGGATGGGCTTGTTGTGCCAGCTCACGCCCGTGAAGTCCGACAAGCGCTCCGCAATTTCGGAGATCGTCTGTAGGGTGACACCGCTGGAAATCTCCACCGGCTGATACGTATGATAGCTTTTCGGCGGGATCTTCTTTTCGATGTCGGCCAGGGGGACCGCAAGGATCTTCGACAGGCTCTGCATGAGGACGGGCAGGTCCGTGGGGGCCACTTCACCAGGAGTCACGTCCACCGCGAAAGAGTCGACGTTGAAGACCAGGGGATCATCGGCGTTGCGGTCGAAGATCTCCCCCCGCTGCGCGGGGATGGGGACCTCCCGCTGGGAGACGTCCCTGGCGCGCTGCTTGAACTCGAACCCTTTCACGATCTGAAGCCAGAACAGGTACAGGACAAGAAAGCCAATGCTGCAGGCAAAGATGGCGGTGAGAAAAACGAACCGCCGCCGCTGCTGCCGCTCCCCGTGTTGCATCAGGTTCCTTCCTTGTCCGCCTGCTTGAAGATGCGAAAGAGGCTGAGGAGGGCGAAAAGGAACGGAGCCAGAACACCGTTATAGGCCACCTCGATCCAGAGTCTCCCCGTAAATGTGATGAAGCCAGATGAGGCGATGCCGAAAATCGCCGAAACAATTCCCGCGAAGATGCCTTTCAGGATGGTGGCAATCACGGTGAGAACCATGGGCATGAGGAAAGGATCAATGAACACATTGCCGGCAAACACCCCGTACAGATAGCCGATGAGAGTCCTCATGAGCGAGTGGAAACCCAGCGGCGAGACGTTCATCAGGTCCTCGAAGATACCGGCGGCGAACCCCGACACCTGCCCCACCATGGAGCCGCGGCGCATGGAGACGAAGATCAGCACAATCAGCGCCAGGTCCGGGCGGACTCCCTTGATGGCAATCCGGTTGAGGAGTGTCGACTGGAGGAGGATGCACAGGGCAAGGGCGAAGACCGTGAACAGTGTTATCCGAAAGTCCCTGCTCACTGAGCTGGCGCCCCCGGCGCTGCCTGCGTCCCCGCGGCACCAGGCATTCCTGAGACCCCCGGAGCGCTTTCCTCATCTATGAGGAATACATACTCGAGCCTGTCGAAATTGATGATGGGCTCCACCTCGATTTCAAGGGAGGTCTCATACGCCAGGGCCCGGATGTCGCGAACCCGGCCCAGGTTGATCCCTTTCGGGTAGAGCCCGCCCAGGCCGGAGGTGACAACAAGGTCCCCGTACTGGATGGCCTCCTTGGCCGTTTTTTTCACGTATTGCAGGAGAACCGTCCCATGATCTTTCCCCTCCCCTTTCACCAGGCCTTCGTCCCGGGTGCTGTCCAGGCGGGCCGACACAAGGCATTGAGGATCATAGAGGGGGAGGATCTGGGATGCGCCGGGCCCCACGGAGAGCACTTTCCCAACAAGGCCTTCCATGTCTCCCTGGAACGCCACGACAGGCATACCCGGACGCACCCCCTGGCGCGAGCCTTTGTTGATGGTGATGGTTGAGAAAAGGTTGTCCGAGTCCCGCGCAATGATCTCACAGGGAATGCGATCCGGCGCCAGGGTCTGCGCGAAATCCAGCTGGGCCCGCAGCATGGCATTCTGGCGCCGCAGCTCCACGATCTCGCGGGTGACCCGGTCCACGTCCTGCAGCTTTGCTCGCGCGGCATCCAGCTCGTCCCGGGCGGCATTAAGCTGCCTGATGGAGCCCGCGGTGTCGCCGAACCAGCGAAAGAAACCGGTGAACCCCTTCTGGAAGAAGCCCACGAAGGACAAACCGACTTCCTTCGGCTTTATCACGACCGCCCGGTTTGAGACCAGGAGGAACGCGAGTGACACGACGATCAAAACGGCGAGTGTGACGCCCTTCCTGTGCCTGGCAACGAAGCCCTCGAACAGACCGGGCATGGGATCAAGTCTTCACGTTGAAGTACTTGGAGTTCTTCTCCCGAACGAGGCTCTCGAGGAACTTCCCGGCTCCGAGGGCCACGCACAAGAGTGGATTCTCTGCCAGGATGACGGGGACGCCTGTTTCCTTGGAAATCAGCTTGGGGAACCCTTTGAGAAGGGAGCCTCCTCCGGTCATCACGATGCCGCGCTCAACGATGTCCGCCGCCAGCTCCGGCGGCGTCTGGCCGAGGGTTTTCTTGATCTCCTCTATGACCGTGTTGATGGGCTCCTGCAGGGCTTCCCGCACTTCCACCGAATCCATCTCCAGCTTCCGGGGGAGGCCGGTGATGGCGTCCGTGCCCTTGATCTCCATCTTGTCGATCTTCTTGTCGGGCGAGGCGTTTCCGATGGTTATCTTCACGTTCTCCGCCGTGGACTCTCCGACGATCAGGTTGTGCACGTTCCGCACGTGCTTGATGATGGCTTCATCAAACTCGTCCCCTCCAACCCGGATGGCGTTTGTGACGACCATCCCGCCCAGGGAGATGACGGAGATCTCCGTGGTCCCGCCGCCGATATCGCAGATCATGTGACCGGCGGGCTCGAGGATGGGGATATTGGCCCCGATGGCGGCGGCCATGGACTCCTGGATGAGGTAGACCTCCCGGGCGCCCGCCTGCTCCGCAGAGTCGCGGACCGCGCGCTTCTCCACCTCCGTGATGCAGGTGGGAACGCCGATCACCATCCGCGGCTTCACGAACCAGCGGCGGGAGATGACCTTCTCTATGAAATAGCGGATCATCTTTTCCGTGGCCTCGAAGTCAGCAATCACGCCGTCGCGAATGGGCCGCAAGGCCACGATGTCTCCGGGTGTCTTCCAGAGCATCTTCTTGGCTTCCGTGCCGACCGCCATGACCTTCTTCGTGCCACGCTCCATGGCAACAACGGATGGCTCGCACAGGACGATCCCCTTACCCCGAGCGTGAACCAGCGTGCTGCAGGTACCGAGATCTATGCCGAGATCCGTTGAAAAAGCTTCAAACATCCTGTCCCAGGCCATCAGGAAAACCTCCCTTTGCTGCGCACCGGACTACCTCCTTGCGGGGTAGTAACGGAGCCTGGCTCCGTAGTGTGAAGGATCGATGATCAGGGCGTTGCGCCATTCCGCTCTGGCCTTCACAGGGTCGTTCATTTTTGCATACACCTCTCCCAGGAAGAAGTGCGCGTCCGCTGACTGGGGATCGATCTTCACGATCGCGGCGTACTGTTCCTCGGCCTTGAAAAGCTCGGTCCTGTCGAGATAAATCTCGCCCAAGAGGAACCGAGCGCGCTTCTCGATGGCCTTGTCGTCGGTCTTGTTGAGAGTCCGAAGCAGGTAGTCGATCGCGTCTCCGGTCCGCTTCATCTGGTAATAAGTTTGCCCGATTGTCAAGAGCAGCAGGTCACCCGAGTCATCCTTGAGGGCGGTGAGGAAGTATCCCATGCCCTTGTCGTAGTCACCCAGCTGGGTGTAGGCCAGGCCGATGTACTCGTTTGAATCCTTCTGGACATACCCTTTTGCGATGGAGCTTTGCATGAAGGCTATAGACTCGTCGTAATAGTACTTTCCCTTGTAGAAGTATGCCTTGCCCAGGACGTAGTCCGCCTCCCCGGGGAACGGAGTATTGGCAAGCAAGGCGCGCCTCAGCGAGACGATGGATTCATCCAGGTATGGCAGCTTCTCTTCCAGGGCGTTCTCCGCCGCCGCTCGATAAAAATAGGCGAAGCCGCGATAGGAAAGAGCCGCGGCGTTCAGCGGGTCTCCGCGCAGTTGTGAGTCCGCCGCTGCGATGACCGCTTCATAATTCTCAGATTTCCACAGATCAGGCAGCTTTCCCGGCGCCTGACGCATCACCCCGGGATCGAACAGCCGGGAGGGCAGCTTCAGCACCAGCGCCAGCACGATCAGGATAAGGAGCGCCCCGGCACCAAGCGTAATGGCGGCAGTCCGCCGGCCACGCTTGCGCTGGCCGGTTCGATAATGGTCGTAGTTCAGGATCATCAGTCTTTCACACCGGGCACGCTCAATGAATATCAGAAAAAGGGCAGATCGATAAGCCGGGTTCTGTCGTGGGTCACCATCTCTCTTGGGGCTGCGGTTTCCCGCGCCCTCGTGCAGCCTACCCGCAGGTTCCCGTACGTCTCCTTGCGAAGGCGTCCCGGAAGGGCGAGCAGCCCCCTGCTGCTTGGCTTTGCTCCGAACGAGGTTTTCCGTGCCCCGTCCGTCACCGGACGGGCGGTGGGCTCTTACCCCGCCTTTTCACCCTTACTCCCTCCGCAAGCCCTTGCGGGTTTGCCAGGAGCGGTTTGTTTTCTGTGGCACTTTCTGTTCCCGGACCTCCGCGCCAGGCGCTGAGACCCGGGACCCGGTGATTGGCCGGCGTTCTGCTCTCTGGAGCCCGGACTTTCCTCTCTCCGCACGCCTGTGCGCGCTGCGCAGCGAGCGTGCTGGAGAGCGATGACCTGATCTGCCCTGCACATTATCGACCGCAGGTCGATAATGTGCAAGCCCGACCATCGCGGCAGCCAATTCGCTAAAGCGATTTGGCGGGAGCGATGGTCGGGTGAGCATTCGAAATCACAGGAGCCCCGTTGCCCTCACACATTGTCGGCCAAGGGACGACAATGTGTGAGCCTATATCTCCTCTTCCTCTTCCTCCTGCGCCTCTTCTTCCTCCTCCTCTTCCTCTTCTTCCTCTTCGGCCTCTTCCTCTATGACCGCGGATTCGAGGCTCTCTCCTTCCTCGTCCTCCTGGTAGAAAAGGATACGGCTGCAATACGGGCAGAACTCCACCCGCTCACCCAGCCTGACGGTGTTGACGAACTGCGGAGGGAGAATCATGTAGCACCCGGTGCAGACGCCCTTGGTAAGAGAAACGATGCCCAATCCCGACTTGCTCTTGATGATCCGCTCGAACTTGAAAAGGATGTCCTCATCGAGGCCGGGGGTGATCTTTTTCTCCTCCCCCTGCAGCTTCTTCAGCTCACCGTTCTTTTCCTTGATCTTCACCTTGATCTTGGACTGCTCCTCTTTGACGTCCTCTTCCTGCTTGCGGATCATCATCTCTTCTTTTTCGATCGCCGTCTTCAGCTCCTCCAGGGAGGCCTGCTCACGCTGCACCTCTTTCCTCAGCTGCCCTTCCTTTTCCGTTGCGTCCTTGATCTCTTTGTCCAGGGCCTCGTACTCGCGCTGCGTCTTGATGACGTCCATCTGCCCTTCAAAGCCTTCGCGACTCTGCTCGGCCTCGATGAGCTTCTGCCCGAGGTCCGCCACACGAGCCTGGGCGGCCTCATACGTGGCGCTCTTGTCCATGAAGGATTTCTTCAGGCGGTTCAGCAACTCCGTCTTCGTCGCAAGAGACTTGGGGATCTCCAGGATCTCCTTCTCCACCTCGAACTTCTTCGAGAGAACATCCTGAAGCGCCCTGAGCTTGTCATAGACTGTGCGTGCCATGTTTTTTCCTTCTTCCTTGCCCTAGTGTTCGAGATAATCCTTGAGACGGCGGGATCTCGTTGGATGGCGCAGCCGGCGGAGCGCCTTTGCCTCGATCTGGCGTATCCGTTCGCGCGTCACGTTGAAATAAAGGCCCACCTCTTCCAGCGTCAACGAGTAGCCGTCCTCCAGGCCGAAGCGCATCTTGAGCACCTCCTGCTCCCGCGGAGGGAGGGTGGTCAGGACAGACTCCAGCTGCTCCTGCAGCAGCCGGAAGGCTGTCATGTTGGACGGGCTCTCCACTTCCTTGTCCTCGATGAAATCTCCCAGGAGGCTGTCCTCCTCTTCGCCGATGGGAGTCTCCAGGGAGATCGGCTCACGGGCAACGCTCTTGACGGCCTTCACCCGGCCCGTCGCCCAACCGAGCTTCTCCGCCACTTCGTCGTCCGTGGGCTCCCGGCCCAGGACCTGCATCAGCTGCCGCGACTCCCGCATGACCTTGTTGATCTGCTCGATCATGTGCACGGGGACGCGGATTGTCCGCGCCTGGTCGGAGATTGATCGCGTAATGGCCTGCCGGATCCACCAGGTTGCGTAGGTAGAGAACTTGTAGCCCTTTCGGTACTCGAATTTCTCCACTGCCTTGATGAGCCCGATGTTCCCTTCCTGCACAAGATCGAAGAAATGCAGGCCCCGGTTGGTGTACTTCTTGGCAATGCTCACGACCAGGCGGAGGTTCGCCTTGATGAGACGATCCTTGGCCTCTTTCATGAGGATTCGTCCGCGCTCGATCTCGTCAGCCATGGCAAGGATGTCCTCACCCTTGTTCTCGAACACGGCCTCGTATCGCTGGAGCTTCTTCTCATTGGTCTGGTGGAGGTGGAGCAGCTCCCGCACCCTTTCCACCCCCATCCCGGCGGCTTTCTCCAGCTTCTCCCGCTCAGCGCTGACGGCGATCCGGCGGACAAGGGACTTCATGTCTTTCGCGGATGCAATGTGAAGGCGCTTCTCCACCCGTCCCATCTCCTTCTGGATGGAGCGGATGCGCCGCGCCACGGCGATCAGGCGGTCCGCAATGGCGGCAATGTCCTCCGGCCGGAGCTCCACCTTCTTGAGGGAGTCCGCCACGTCCTTGCGGATCTCGAGGAAGGCGTCATCGAAGATGTCCCCGCCCTCCGACTCGGTCTGGCGTTTCATCTCCATGTAGCGCTTCACGCCGGGCAGATGGTCCTTGAAGGGCTCCCGGTAGTACGCCCCGAGCTTCCGTGTCTCGGCAAGGTACTCGGTGGCCTCTTTCTTGGTGAGGTTCATCTCCCGGGGGTCCTTCACCGAGGTGGCTCGAAGTCCCAGGCGGAGAAACTCCCGCACGAGCACTCCGGAGTCTTTGATGACCCCCTTGATGATGTTCTCCCCCTCTTCCATCCTCTTGGAAAGCTCAACCTCCTGCTCTGCGGTCAGCAGGTTCTCTTTTCCGATCTCGCGCAGGTAGAGGCGGATGGGATCATCTACCGAGGATTCCTTGTCGCTGTAGATGAGCTTCTTGCGGTCCTTCCCAGGCTTCTCTTCCTCGATCTCGAGGCTGATCTCCTCATCCTCCAGCTTGATGTTGTGCTTCTCAAGCAGGCCGATGACCTCTTCGATCCGGTCGGAATGGACGATGGCGTCGGGGAGGAAGTCATTCACCTCGTCGTAGCTGACGCTCTTCTTGCCCTTGGCATACTCGAGGAGCTTCTTGATGGCGGGGTCATCCGCAAGCTCAGTGCTCACCGGGGAGGCGGAAGCCCCGCGCACCGCCTTTGCGGCGGCCCTCCCGGAGGCCTTTTCTCTCTTGCGAGCCGATTCCCGCGGCGCCGCGTGCGGCGCTGGCCTGTGTTTCGTCGTTGTTTTCGCTTTCAACCCCTTGCAGCCCCCGTGTTCAGTTTCGCAAGCTCGTCGTCAAGATGCATCTTCTCAGCGAGAAGCTCCCGCATGCGAACTGCATCCGGTCTCTCGCGATCTATCCTTCTCATCTCCGCGCCGAGCAGCTCGATGCGCTTCGCAAGCACCCTCTGCCGCACGCGCCGCACTCCGTCCCTGACCAGCTTCTCCTGGTTCATGTCGAACTCACCGCTCGCTGCCTTGCGGACCACGAGGTCTTTCAGGGCAGGCGACTCGATTCGGGCGCACAAGGCATCCAGCCCGGTCTCTTCGGCCCGGAAGGATTCCTCCAGCGCGACAAAGAGCGCCCGGGCGCGCTCATCGTCGAGATCGGAAATCGAGACGCCGCCGTTGCGCACCAGGGGGAAGAGCTGGCGGTTGGCCGCGACGGCGAGCAGAAGGAAAAGATCCCCGGAAAGAGGCTGGGAGCCCTCTGTCCGCTCCGCCACTTTGCCCCTGCTCCGATCCTTCTCCCGGGCCCGCCAGGCCGCAAAATCCCGGCGAACGGCCTCGGGCTCCGCATTAAGGGACTCGGCAATCCGCGTCAGATACCCGTCGGCTCTCAGCTGGGAGCTCACGGCGGCTGCGAAAGGGAAAAGAAAATCCCGAATCCCTTCCCTGCCCTGGGGAGTGGAAAGGTCACGCCCGGCAAGGGCTTTTGCCGTCAGGTAGCGAAAGCTCTCCGCCGGTTTTTCAAGCAGCTCGAGGAGCTTCCCCGTCTCCCCTTTCTGCACGAAGTCTGCCGGGTCCTGCCCCTCCGGCAGCTCGACCACCTGGGCAATCAAGTCCTGGCGCTCCAGCATCTCGATGGCCCGCATGGTGGCTTTCTGCCCTGCCTCATCCCCGTCGAAAACCAGGATGCCTTTCTGCGCGTAGCGCTTCAGAAGCCGCACCTGGAATTCGGTGAGGGCGGTGCCCAGCGGAGCCACGCAATTGTTGACGCCGGCCTGGTGCATCGCCAGGACATCCATGTATCCCTCCACAAGGACAAACGAGCCGGAGCCCCGAATGGCCGCGGCCGCCTTGTCGAGCGCGAAAAGGTTCTCTCCCTTTCGGAAGTACGCCGTCTCGGGAGAGTTCAGGTACTTCGGCTGGGCGTCCCCCATTGCCCTTCCTCCGAAGGCCAGCGTTTCCCCCCTGGCGTTGGCAATGGGAAACATCACTCTATTGGCAAAAAGCGTTCCCGTGCCGCCCCTCCCCTGCGTGAAAAGCCCGGTCTGCGCAAGGAACTCCTCGGAGTAGCTTTTCTCCAGCAGAAACCGGTGCAGCCATTCCCTCTCCGGCGGAGCGTAGCCGAGCTGAAAACTGTCGATTGTCTCCTTGGTCACGCCGCGGGAGGCCAGGTATTTCCTGGCAGTCTCCGCCTGCTGGCCTTCGCACAGGAGCCAGTGGAAGCTTCCCGCAATCCTCTTGTTGAGGTCGAGAAGCGCCCCTCGTTTCGCGCCCTCCCCTCCCGCATCGCCCTGCGGGATCTCGATTCCTGCTTTCTTTGCGAGCAGCTCAACGGCATCACGCCACTCGAGCTTCTCGACCTCCATGACGAACTGAAAGAGCCCGCCTCCCTTGTGGCATCCGAAGCAGTAGTAAACTCCCTTCTCCGGCGTCACAGTGAAAGACGGCGACTTCTCCTGGTGAAAGGGGCACAGCCCCCAGTACCTCCCCCCCCTGCGTTGCAGGGAGACATACTCTCCAACAACCTCCGCGATATCGAGGCGGTTCTGAATCTCGGAGAGTGTACTTTCCGGTATCCGCATACCCCTACGATTTCTTCAAATAGAGGTACTTCGCCTGGTTATGCTCGCTCAGATTGCGCGAGAAGTAATGCCTTCCCGCGTCGGGGTCACGCAAGACGAAATACAGGAAATCCGTCTGTGCGGGATGGAAAGCGGCCTCCAGCGCTGTCCTTCCAGGATTCGATATCGGCCCAGGCGGCAAACCCGCCCACTTATACGTGTTGTAGGGTGAGTTGAGCTTCTCATCTTCTGCCGTGATGTACTCCGGGTGTGCCTTTTGCTGGATCTCCGTGATAATATATTCAAGAGTGGCGCATGATTCAAGCCCTATGTTACGTCGCAGCCTGTTATAAAAGACTGAGGCAATGAGAGGAGCCTCATCCGGCATCCGGTACTCCCTTTCAACGATCGAAGCAAGGATCAGCGTGTCACGAAGCTTTTCCGGGGACATCTCCCGCCAGCCGGGGTCTATCCCTGCCATGCTTTCGAAGAAAGTCTTTACCATCAGCTCGACCATGGCATCGGCCGGAAATGGTCGGGGGACGTAGTAGGTGTCCGGGAAAAGGTACCCCTCGAGGCTGCGGCCCTGCACGCCGAACCTGGAAAGAAGCTCGGGGGATCGCGCTTCTGCAAGGAAATCCGCTTCGCTGCAGACTCCCTCAGCTTCGAGGTGACGGGCTATCTTGGTGGAGGTCCAACCCTCCGGTATGGTCAGTTTCTCAAGGGTCTGAGCGCCGTCCACAAGCAGCCAATGAATGGAAAGCGCCGTTGCGCCCGCCGGAATCCGATAATATCCCGCCTTGAAAGCGCCCTGGGTTCCGCGAATCCTGCCTACGACGTCGAGAAATGGAGCAAAACGGATGAAGCCTTCCTCCTGGAGCCTCTGGCTGATACGGGACAGAGTTTCGCCTCTCTGTATGGAAAAAAGACGGTCCCCAGGGGCCCGATGGAGTGGACTGGAGTTCACAAAGAAAGCTGTTGCCGCGAGCACCAGGACGATTCCCAGGGCAACAGCCGTGATCCGAAGAAGGAGTGCGCGTCTGCTCATTGATCTGTCAGGCCTTCCCCGGCCCAACCTGAAAATATCGCTCGCGGGGCGGGAAATCAACGATTCCATGACCTTTTGCAGCCAGGATCTTTCGCGGTCAGCGTCTTTCACGGCTGCTCTCTTTCATGTTTTCTCGTTTCCAGAAAAACGCTGGCTCAGGCCCTCGATCTCTTCGATCGTCAGCCGTTCATAAAGGGAGCGTTCGACCCGACGGAGAAGATCTCTCAGCGGTTCGGGAAGCCCTGTTTCCCGAGGCTTGAGCAGCACATACAGCTCGTTCTCCTCACTGTCCGAAAGATAAGTACCTCCCACGGGTTCAGCCCCCGACCTCAATGAACGGCTCCTTGATCCGCTGAGCAAGCCAGCTCTCGATTTCTTCCCGGGAGTGCAATGGCCCGGTTCCGATGCCCGGACACTGCCGGGCATGGTGCTCCCATTCCTCGGGGGAGGAAACACAAGAGCTCCAGAACGGATAGCTGCGGCACTGCAGCGGCCGCGCTTCGTACACCGAGCAGCCTCCGTCCTTCCAGAAAATGCAGTCCACGTTCTGCTTTTCCTTGAGGCTGATCCGCTGCACCGGACCGTACCGTACCCGACGACAGTACTGAAGGAGAGAGGCCTGTCTGGGCACGCCGAGGGCGGCAACAAGAAGCTCAATGTCGGCCTCAGAGAGAAAAACATACCCCGGGGTGTGGCGACAGCATTTCGAGCATCGCGTGCACTCGAAGCGAAGGCCCTTCTTATAGAAGACGTCTTGCGGCATGGTGCTTTATCGACAAAAAAGCCTTCTTCCCGACCCGGGGAAAGAAGGCTCGTGGGGAGAGAAGGATTCGAACCTTCGAAGGCGTAGCCAACAGATTTACAGTCTGCCCCCTTTGACCACTCGGGAATCTCCCCAAGCCCATGGACGGGCGAGCCCGGCCGAGGCTCCGCACAGCTGCGCTGTTCTACGGATGGCCGGAAGGCCGAGCAGGCAAATGCGCTCCGCGCATGTACGACCAAGTCCGCGCTCGCCTCAAGTTCATATGAGAAATCATCGACCTCTGTCAAGTACTCGTCGGGTTGAGCCGTCGCCCGAAAAGGTTTATATGTTTCTTTCAGTCCGTTCAAACAGTCCGTTCAAAATTTTTCCACGGAGGATCAGAATGTTGGCAATCAGCAAGAAGAAGCTTTCGCCTCTGAGTCTTGTTCTTCTGCTTTCAATGGTCGCGCTCCTGTCAACCTGCACACAACCTGTCACCCCTGGCAATCCTACCGGAGGCTCCGGCACGACCATCTATGCGGCAACCGGGAGCTCGGGCCTTTCGGTATCAGCAGACGGCGGCTCAACGTGGAGCCATTACACGACTGCCCAGGGTCTGGCAAACGATGAAGTGCTGGGAGTCTATGCGTCGGGCTCGAACGTGTACGCGGCAACCTTCAATGGCTTGTCGATTTCCACGGATAACTGTGCAAACTGGACAACGTACACGAAGACTCAAGGCCTGGGAAGCCCTCAGGTCCTCGGCGTCGCCGTTGTAGGCTCCACGATCTACGCGGCAACCGGCAACCAGGGTATATCGGGCGGTGGCGGCCTTTCGATTTCGACTGACAACGGCGCGCATTGGGCCAACCGAACAACCGCTGACGGGCTGGGAGACAATACGGTCAACGGCGTCTTTGCAATTGGTTCGACCGTCTATGCGGCAACCGCGAACGGTCTGTCAATTTCGACCGATGGCGGCACGACATCCACCAACCACACAAGTGGCCTGGGAAGCAGCGGCGTCTGGGACGTCTTCGTATCTGGATCGACGATATACGCTTCCACTTTCGGTGGCTTGTCAGTTTCCACCAACGGTGGTTCGATTTGGACCAACTACACTACCGCAAATGGGCTGTGGAGCAGCTATATATATAGTGCGTATGCGGTCGGATCAACGATCTACGTGGGGACTCTGAGTGGCTACCTCGGGATCTCCACCGACAACGGCGCAAGCTGGACCGTGGTTCAGAAAGTCGGCTGCGCGACCGTTCAGGGAGTTTTCGTGACAGTTCAATAAGGCAGGCTCGGGATACAACTGGCGAACGTTACGCGGGCTGTCCCGGATCGGTTCTGCCCTGCTCAAAGAGGGACCGTCCTCGAGAAATGCAGTGCAGAAGCCGCCAATACCCTTTTATATGCTGCGAACGGTCTCCGTTAAAATAGTCTACAGCCACGATAATGCTGGCCTCCTCTCGGAATGGACATCTTACGATTTGAACGGCAAGATGATCGGAAGGAAATATTTAGCTATGATAGTCACGGGAACTTGAAGGAAGATATTATTTACGACGATCAGGGAGCTGTTTCCAAAGACGCTTTCCGGTATGACAGCAAGGGACGCGAAATCTCATGGGCAAATTATTATGAGGACGGCCAGTCGATAGGCAAGGCTACATTTCTTTATGATAGCAAGGGAGATCAGACTGAAGAGGACGATTTCGATGCCAATGGTGCATATTCCGGGAAAGTGATTCGCAAGTTCAACCAGAAGGGCTACCAAATTAGCGAAACCTTTTATAAAACCGACAGGTCGGTCGCCGAGATGGGAACCTATAGCCTCGATACGTCAGGAAATTGGATCAAGAACGCCGTCGTTACTAAAGTCTCAAAGTTCGGCAAGACTTATGTACTATTGAGTATTACGGATAGCCGTCACGCTGGCCGATGATGCGCAGGAGGCGCGCTGATGCTGGCTCGCGCAGCGGGCATGGTTCAGGAGGAAGCAGGAATGAATAGTGAAACACCTGCAGGCAAACGACGACAATATCGAGCGCGGCAAGGACGCCATCCTGGATCACGTGAAAGCGATCATGCACGCCAGGGGAGTCGATCCTGCGCAATTCGCATTTGAGTGGAGCTTCAACTTTTCGGGGTCGGAATGGCAGCTTACCATCTCCTTGGGGAAAAACCGGCACGCCATCATGTTCCTTGAACAGGATGTCCGGGAGTGGCTTGAATACGAAGAGTCACGCTTCACGTATTCCGTGAGGATCTACAATGCGATCGAACGGCTGCAAAGGCAGCAGCACGAGGGATAAAGCCATTGTGTAAATCGGCCAACCTGAGTGCCTAGGCCCCCGCTCCTGGCGCCCAGAACGGCCTTCCTCAGCGCGCCTCAAGCTCGGTCACCCGGATGTCGAGCTTCATGTCTTCCGCGAGCCCCCGGTAATGCTGGATGACGAGTTCTCGCGCGTCCTCAGCTGATGTCGCCTGGGGTGTGCGGGGGGAGAGGGAAGCTCAAGATCATGTTCCCTGAGCACCAACACGTCTACGCGAAAGGAATTGCCAACCCTCCTGGCCTCCCCGAGATGGTAGACACTGAGCTTCTTCGGGAAACCAGACTCGGTGCATTCCTTGCTCTTGACCAAGACCTGCGTGAGTTTCCCCATGCGTAACCCCCTGATGGAAGACTGGTCGATATACCAAGGCACGCATTCTTAATTGATCTGTTGAATTGCAAGGACCCTATCACCGCGCCGTCGTTCGGCCAAGGAAGCAAAAGAGCGAAAAACAGAAAAAAGTTGTTGAAAAGTCCAATTTCTCTGATAGAATCAAACTCTGGGAGGGGAGAAAGAAGCCTCCCTTGGGTGAGAACGACCCGGGAAAAAGCGGAATCCAAGAGCTCGTCGCCGGCCTGGCTGCTGGAGTGGGTATCGACCCGATAAAGCTCGTCTTCAAATGGAAAAAGAAACCTTTAATCCTGCCAGAACACGAATTGGATCTGAAGGGACAGTACCTTGAGTTACGGATCTATATGGGGAAAAGATCAGAAAGCCTCTCCTTCTCTGAAGAACTCGTTCGAAGCGCTGCAGATAACTCGTATGCATTTGTTTCAGCCTACACGGACTATGTGATCGCTGCACTCAGGAGGCTGAAGAGGCCGGAGAGGAACAAGGGGAATAGCATCTAAAACACTGGATTTCACAGACAATCGCGGTCTTTTATCTAGATCCGGAACCCCGTTCCCGAGAGGAGGATCCGATGGCTAACGTTCTTTCAAGTTTGGAAGGCAAATTGAGTCAACCCGATTTGGGAGACGACCTAAAGAGGGCGAGCCTGTTACTCAGAAATCTCGTGGAAGATGCTGCTTACGTAGGTGATGTTTATTCCCTTGGATATGACGATGCTCTCGTTCAAATCCACGATTTTCACAGACAGCGAGTTGGAGGCATTCCCGCCTTATCGTTTTTGATTGCCACTCGAGTCCGCCAGTCGGAATTGATTGACGTCCGGACCGAGGATGCTTCTATTGTCCTCTTGCGCGTCATAGACAAGGCGGATCTGCCCAACGCTCAAGAAGCCCTTAGGGTGAGGGTCGAGACCGCCCAGCGCGTGAGTGGTGACGTGGACAAGAATTGGGACGATCGCGACATAATGGATCCGACAACCCACAATGTTCTAGGTTACGCAGGCATACATTGTCGAGTTCTTGGAACCTATTACATCAACAACATAGGCACAGACAGTCGCCCACATTATCAACTTTCATTTGGCTCAGACCTTAGCAACTATTATCCAAATCGTGGACTCAAAGTATTCAAACCTCGTGCAAAAGTGCTCGAAGCGATTGCGAATTACAGGAGTCCGCAAACAAGCGATGCTGAATTATCCCAGCCTGTTCGAATTGGGGAAATTCGTTATGCCTCATCAAGTCGACCATTTCAGCAGGTTGACGGCGTGCCGGTTGTCCTAACTCCAACCGATCTACTTGGTCAAAAGTCGGCTCTCTTTGGAATGACCAGAACGGGGAAATCTAATACCACGAAGATCATCGTTAAGGCTATTTTCGCTTTGAGATGGGCAAGAGCGAAGCTTCGAATTGGTCAAATCATTTTCGATCCTAACGGTGAATATGCAAATGAGAATACACAAGACGCAACGACCAAAAACCTAAATCCTGAGGCCATCAAGAACGTGTGGAAAACCGGCAAGCTTGAAGAGCAAGAGGCCCTTCGGGCTGACGTCGTTACCTATGGAATTACTCCTCACCCGAACGATCCGGGCCGCAACCTCATGCTTCTCAATTTCTATGTTGACCAGAACCTTCAAATTGGCAAGAGCATCTTAGACGATGCCCTTGCTGATCAAACTTCGATCTTCATCAAGAATTTTCGTGACGTTACTTTTGACGAACCGGACCCGACTGATGTGTCTGCCCAAACTCGCTATGAACGCAGGGTACTCTGTTACCGGGCCCTTCTTTTTAAAGCGGGATTGCCTCCCCCGAGCAACCTAAATCCACAAACAGCAAGGCTTTTTAAGCGCGAGCTTCTTGAGGCGATGGAAAGAGATTCAACCAACGGAACTGGTAAGGACCCAGCTGAATATGGTAGTTGCGCCGCGATTCTTCGGAAACCGAGACCTTCCTGGTCAGAAATGGATCAGGCTCTCCGATCTCTTCAAAAATACATTACGGACAATAGTGCCGGGTTTGGAGCCTTCGATATTAATTATGTGCGAACTTCTTCGTCCGGATCCTGGGCGGACGACGACCTGAAGAAGATTCTCGAGATGTTCGCACATCCGAACGGCTCACGCCTTGTTGGACGAGTGAACGAGCAACATACGCCTTCAACGCGCGGAGACTACGCCGTTGACATTTACACCCATCTAAGAGAAGGCAGATTGGTGATCGTTGATCAATCGAGCGGGAATCCCGACCTCAATAAGGCCGCGGCGGACCGCGTGATGAAAGTCATTTTCGATGGGAATCAGGCATTGTTCCGGCGTGGAGAATTGCCGCCTGAAATTCTGATTTATGTTGAAGAGGCACATAACATCTTGCCATCCTCGCGTGAAATGGATTTTCGAGACATTTGGGTCCTCACTGCAAAGGAAGGCGCTAAATTCCATCTCGGGCTGGTTTATGCCACTCAAGAAGTAAGTTCAATTCAGCAGAACATTTTGAGAAATACGGCAAACTGGTTCATAGGTCATTTGAACAACACGGATGAGACACGCGAAGTTCGTAAGTTCTATGATTTCGCAGATTTTGAACGCAGTATTCTCCGTGCTCAGGACAAGGGCTTCCTGCGAGTCAAAACGCTGTCGAATCCCTATGTGATTCCAGTTCAGATCGATCGGTTCGCGATAGAAACATAGGAAAGGCAGGATTTGATTTTGCCGTACGAAGGAGAATTCGCAAGTTATGAACCATTACGGCGGATAACTGAGTCAGAAAAAGTTCAGCAGCTCCTCCGTCGTTCGAATATCAGGAAATCCGCGGACGATGACGCAGAATCTGAGTTAATGCCGACTCCTCTTTCCGAACCAGCCGGGGGTGTGCCCCGATACGTACTAGCAATCGATGGCAGCAGCCAAGAAATCCCCGTTCGCAACGGGTATCCAGGTGCGAAAATAGGCTATTGCACAGTAGCTAGCGTACTCATGGACATGGATCTTGTAACCAAGCTAGAGGAATCACGCCCAATAGATCCAGTTCAATTTCGGGAAACCGAGAAAGCCGCGGCGATTGATGCTGCTTTCCCCGGCAGCAACGTTGTCACAAGACGACAACATTCTTCAAGAGCCTCCTTTCGTGAGGAACTTTTTGATCATTTCGCAGGAGCCGTCTTTGACGATGATGATCGGCAGTCGCTCCTAGACACTTTTGAGGCTTTGCTTCAATTGAAGCCCAAAATACGAACAGAAAAATGTCCGTATTCAGAATCCGAAGGGTGCGATGCATCCTTTCACATACCTCCTGGAAGCACATCTTGCCCAAGCTGCGGTCGCCCGATATTCTCGACGGACGCATTACGAATCCACGAACGGTTCAACGATCTTGGATCGAATGGCGAGGCTTTTGGCCTCGTCATGCAAGTCTGGGAAAGAACTCTTGTAGTGCATCTCCTGCGCTGTCTCGAGCAACGGGATCTGCTAAAGCATGCGGGGAGAATAGCGTTTTTTGTAGACGGACCGCTTGCTGTGTTTGGACCTCCAGCATGGTTGAGCGCTGCAATCAGTAGCGAGCTTAAAAGAATTAACAAAAAGGTTCAGGAATGTACCGGGGCTGATTTGCTCATTCTTGGAATAGAGAAGAGCGGAGATTTCGTCAATCATTTTGCTGAGATTGATGAGACAGAAAGTCCCGGGGAAGTTCTTTTCAAAGGTCGGGACTATATGTTGTTGACTGATAGCTATATCAAGAAGCGCATTCAACAATCCGACAGCCCGAAACGTTATGGGATAGATACATACTTTGGCCGCAAATTCTTTTACAAGACTCCGAGCGGTGCACGAATTGTTGGAAACCTGCCCTTTCTAACAGAGGCTCAGGACTCGATTGAATCTGACGATGCAGGCCTATTTCCTCAATTTTCGACGTATTGCGGAATGCTCGACAAACTCGCCTCATCAAGGTATCTAAATGCTCTATCCCCTCTCATATCCGCGCATGCGCAGGCTGCCATTCCTCTCCACCTTGGCGCGAAGGTCCTAAAACAGCTTGCCCAAGCGCTCATGGGAGGTGCTGGCAGGTGATCGATTCTGCCCGAACCTTTAAAACCGCAGAAGAGCGCTGGGCTGGAATTGGCCCGTATTATGCGATGTTTCCGGTTTCTTTTGCGAACAGAGTTATTCGTAATTTCTCCAATGAGGGAGATGTGGTTCTAGATCCTTTCGCCGGGAGGGGCACTTCTGTTTACAGTGCATCGACACAAGGCCGGATCGGGGTGGGGATTGAATTGAATCCCGTCGGTTGGGTCTATACAAAGGCGAAAATAAGTCCCAGCACAAAGGACGAAGTCATCCATAGATTGCAGCAGATTGACGCACTTTCGGGGCATTTTCGCGCCGAGTCAGACAAGCTTCCAGAGTTTTTCCATTTGTGCTTTTCCCCAAAGGTAAGGCAATTCCTGCCTAGCAGCAAGGAAAATCTTAAACTGGCGTCGATGTCAAGCAGACTGGACGACTGCTGCCATTTTAATGGTTTACCTTCACGGAAAGCAAAGTCAGGCGTTATCGAATCAAATGCGTCAAACGAAGTCGCTATCACCATCTTATGCCGTACGTTGGTGGAAGAACGCTAATCGTTTTGCGCCTGAGATAGATGCTTTGGATTTCATTCAAAAGAGAATCGAATGGCGGTACGCAAAGGGATTACCTGAGATAACCCGGAGCTTTGCCTTCCTTGGCGATAGTGTTTCACTGTTGCGTAGCAGTTCGTGGCCTATCGGCACCAGATTTGAGAGGGGTGTCTCTCTCCTTTTCTCATCTCCACCGTACTGCGGAGTGACAAATTACTTCTATGATCAATGGCTGCGTTTGTGGCTTCTGGGGTATCCTCCCAAACCCATGTGGAACAGTTCCAAGTATCGCAATAGATTTTCTGATAGAACGATCTATAAACAAATGCTTAGGGAAGTACTCTTAAGGTCTAGACTTCTCCTCAAGGAGAGAGCTATCATCTATCTCAGAACTGATGCACGTAAGTTTACACTGGAAACTACGATTGACACACTTAAAGAAGTCTTTCCAAAGAGGCGCATGACCGCGCTGCACGTCCCCACGTCGGAGTTTTCTCAAACCAAACTTTTTGCAAACAATCCATCGGAGTCAGGAGAAGTGGACCTCATTGTTGAGACGTGAGTCCGAGTTAGCGCGATGAACCAGCAGTCGTATCAGCGGGATCGCGCGATTGATCTCTTCTCTGTACGGCGCGAGCTCGACCGCTATAGGGAATGAAGCGCCGGCCTTCCGTTGGAATTTATATAATAAATAATCAAATTAAGCCACCTCTCGGACTTGAACCGAGAACCTCGAGATTACAAATCACGTGCTCTGCCAGTTGAGCTAAGGTGGCAAACTCTTTGCAGCACAAGGAGTTGTCGGGCATCCGCCCTCGACTCACGATGTGCCGGCTAGGCCTGTTTTATCACGCGTTTTTCCTGGTGTCAACGCAAGCTACGCAAAAACCGGCGGGTAGTCGATGGCCTCGAAGATGTCGCCGCGCGAATACGTAAGGACCTCGGTGTAATCCCGAAACACGGCCACGGTGTGCTCGAACTGCGCGGACAAGCTGCCATCACTGGTAACCAGTGTCCAGCCGTCTTCGGTGACATGGACTTCCCGGCCGCCGAGGTTCAGCATGGGCTCCACGGTGAAGACCATGCCGGGCACTATCCGCATCCCCGTGTCGGCTGTTCCGAAGTTGAGCACCATGGGGTCCTCATGCATGGCCCGGCCGATTCCGTGCCCGACATAATCCTCAATGACGGAGCAGCCGAATTCCCGGGCGATTTTCTGGATGGATGCGCCGATGTCGCCGATATGATTTCCCGCCCGGGCTGCCCGTATTCCGGAAAGCGTGGCCTTCCATGCCGCCCGTAAAAGGCGACGGCTGTCAGGGCCGCCTTTCCCGATGATGAAGCTCCAGGCGGCATCGCCAAACCAGCCGTCGACGCTGACGGTGATGTCAAGGGAAAGCAGGTCTCCTTCCTCAAGCGTCCTGTCGGAAGGAATTCCGTGAGCGGCCACGTTGTTCACGGATGTGCAGATGCAGCCGGGGAAACCCCGATACCCTCGCAGGGCAGGCGCCGCATTATGCTTGGACAGGAAGCGGGCCGCCAGATGGTCGAGCTCCTTTGTTGTCACCCCGGGATGGATCTGGCCCGAGAGAAAATGAAGAGAATCCTCCGCAACGCGGCAAGCGCGACGGATCCGCGCCACGTCGATGGAAGTCTTCAGGCTCACATCAGCGTCTGCCATGATCCCTCGACTGCCTTCGCATAGAACGGCAGGTAGCCGTCCTCCAGAACTTTGTCCCAGGTGTGGCGGGAGAAAATCTCGGAAAACGACCTTCTTCGGATGCGTTCAAGCTTGGACGGGTCGGAGACGAACAGGCCGGCCGTTTTCCGCACAACCGCTGACAAGGCCGCGGGGGATTGCTCGTCGTAGGAAAATCCCGTTTCCCCATCCCGTACTTTCACAAGACCCCCGACCCGGTGGACGATCGGGATGCTTCCCAGTATCTGGGAAATGAAGTCCGTCAGTCCGCAGGGCTCGTACTCGGAGGGTATGAGAAAAAAATCGCTTGCCGCATAGATGAGCTTCGCCAGCTCCGGGTCGTAGCGGGGGATGAAACAGAGTCTCCCGCGCGGCTCGGCCTGGGCTGCAAGCCATGAGAACATGTCTTCCCTTTGCTTCTCCCCCGACCCCAAAACGACGAACACCGGGCCCGCTTTCTCTGCAAGGATTTCTTTCAACGATTTGAACAGGACATCGACGCCCTTCTGCTCGGTGAGACGCCCGACAAACGCATACAGGGGAGATCGCTCTCCGCCGGGCGCCACGGGGAGCCCCAGGCCGGCTTCGAGCTTCTGGCGGCATTTGCCCTTGCCAGCCAGGTCACCACCGGAGGGATCAAACCGGAACGGAAGTCCTGAAACTTCAGGGAGGCGAGGATCCCAAGGCGTGGGATCAATGCCGTTGGTGATCCCGGAAAGCGGTATGCCGCGCTCCCGGCAGGCTTTCCCCAGGCCGCCGCTCACCTCGCCGTTCTTTTCCGCAAGCAGCTCCCGCGCATACTGCTCCGAGACTGTACACAAAAGTGAGTAGGAGCCGGCCAGCAGAAGCGGATCCACCGTGCCGTCAAGCATCCCTTTCTGAAGCACGGAGTGCGGCAACCCGGTCAGAAGCGCCGAGAACTCGGGCGACCACACTTCCTGGTGGTAGCCCTTGCCCGCGTTGTGAATCGTCACAACAGCGGCGGACGACGCGAAGCGCCCGGCATAGGACGGTAATTCCCTCATGAGAGCCGGGAGAAAAGCAGTGTGGCCGTCGTGGCAATGAAAAAGCACCTGAGATTCCTCGAGCCTGGCCGCGGCCTCGAGAGCGGCAATCTGGAGCAGGAGGTTGAGCTGATGGGCATCCCAGTGCCCGGTTCCCTTTTTGCGCCAGTGGTTTTCCGATTCATCCTGGGCGGTGTAGGTGTAGACATCGCGGAGGGCGGAATAGCGAGCCGACTCGACCAGCAGGAGCCTTACATCCCGCGATTTCGATTGAAAAACCTGGACCTGCTCCGCGAAGAGCCGGTTTCCTTTGTCCTGGTCCGGAAGGGACACGGTGAAAGAAAGGACGGGCCTGCCAGGATCATCGTCTCGGTGCAGAAAGCCGTAGAAAGGCAAGACAACCGTGGTCGGCACGCCCTTCAGCGCAAGGGCATCAGCCAATCCTCTGACCACGTCCTTCACGCCGCCAGCCTCCGCCAGGCCGGCATACTCCCGTGACACATGCCACACACTGGACGGAAAGGTCACTGCGGTCTCTCCAGTGCCATGTCCGGACGGAGCGCCTCCGCCCCGTCAAGGTAGACCGCCACGGCCTTCCTGGCTGCTTTTCCGTTGTAGGTGACGAGCACGCGAATGACCCGGGCCATGCCGCCGTCCACGCTGGCCTCCTGGACGCAGAAAAGAGGAGTTTCCGCAAACCCGGCTTCGCGCAGGCCCGTGGCGGGGTTTCCTGCATCCAGATCACCGGTCAGGGAAAAAACGATGCTCACGATGTCACGCGGACGGATGGCGTTCGCCTTGAGAATCTCACCTGCAAGCCTCAGGGATGCCTCGTAGATGACACGGCGTTCATTCTTCTCAACCTGGATTGCGCCCCGGACAGCCTTCGTCATGGTCCCGGAGTCTCCATTCCCCGGATTATTTTCGTGAGGAGTTTCTCCCGTTCCGCGAGGCTCAGTTGCTTTGGATTGCCGTTCATGCTTGATCCCGTTGATTTCTCCGCGATCTCACTGATCCTTTCGGCAGGAATCTTGAATTCCCGCAGATCCGACGGAAGCTTGAATCCGCGAAGGATCTCCCTCACCTTGTCGGCAAGCCATTGAACGGGGTCCGGGGCCGAACCTTGCTTTCCGCGAATCGCGCCGGTGAGGCGCGCCAGTGGCTTTCCTATCAAATCGGCATTTGCTTCCAGCACATGGGGCAGGGAAACGGCGCATGCAAGCCCGTGAGGCACCTCGAACATGCCTCCCAGCGCGGCGGCGAACCCGTGCGCCGCCCCCAGCCCTGCGTTTGCCAGAGCTATTCCCGAGATAAGCGCCCCGTAGCTGGCTGCGGAGCGCATTTCGATGTCCTGCGGTTCCGTGACAAGGCGCTCAAGCGCAATGACCATGGGTGGGAATGCGCCTTCGATCAGGGACCGGACAAACGGGTTGGACTTCGGGGTGACATATGCCTCCACCAGTTGCGTCAGCGCGTCGAGGCCCGAGATCCCCGTCACCGTGGGAGGAAGCGTCCGTGTCAGCATGGGATCCACGATCACCGCGCGCGCCATCAAGTGTGGAGAGCGCATGCTGCGCTTCACGCCGAGATCCGTCGCGCGTATGACCGCGTTCTTCGTCGCCTCCGCCCCGGTGCCGGCAGTCGTGGGCACAGCAATCCACGGAACGCCGGGGCCCGGCACCGGTACCGATCCAGGCACCCCTTCGAGGAACCTCTGAACTGGTCCTCCGTGCCGAAGGAGGGCCGAAAGTGCCTTGGCAGTGTCCATCACGGACCCGCCTCCGACTGCGAGGATCACCGATGGGGAGAAGCTGCGCGCCATTTCCAGGGATGACGCAAGAGACTCCGTGGAGGGCTCCCCTTCCGAGCACGCAAGCACCTGGAGATCGAGCCCGGAAAGGAGCTTCCTGATTTCCGTCATCCAGCCCGAAGACGCCAGCCAGCGAGCGCCGCTCAAAAGAAGCGCACGCTGTCCGTTCGACGCCGCGACTTCGCCGAGCTTTGCAAGGGAATCGACGCCGAAATGGATTGCAGCGGGAGATTCAATCGTGAAGCCGGGCATGCGCGAAGTATAGCCGTTTTTCAGGCGTGCAGCCACGCGCGGATGTACTGGAGAACAAGGAGCAGCACGCCCGAGCCCGTCATGCAGAACGCAAGGAGCACCCAGCGAAGGACAAAGGGACGGTGCTCATGGAGACTCCTGCGGACAAGGAAAATGGCAAGATACGCTCCGCTTGCAAGCTCGAGGGAAAGAGTGAGCCTCAGCAGGGACAGAAGAAACAGCTGCGTGGAGTCGAGGAAGTCCTGATAGTTGCCAAGGATGTAGAAGAAAAACAGGAGCACGGAAAGCAGGAGGAAAAAGACAACCGCTCTCCCCGTGAAACTGGACAGGCGGGTGAGGAAAGGATATTCTTTCATCCGGGATACAATATAGTTCACGTTCAAACGAAGCGCCAGCGCGCCGGCCGTCGCTCTGGCGACCGTGCGGCGGCTGGCAGAGAAAGAGTCATGCGGAATTACTGGTACATCCCGTCGGCAGTGCTCCTTGTGCTGGTGCTCGTCGGTTTTTTCGCGGGCTGGGTTCAGCTTTCTCTTGGCCCCGATACGTGGGCTGTCGTTTTCACGACGTCACGGGGATTCGAAAAAACCGTCATAAACCCTTCAGGATTCACCTGGCGCTGGGAACGGCTGGTACCCCGTGCCATCACACTCTACCGCATCGTCCTGAGCACGGAAAAAGCGGACGCTGAAATCCGTTCACTCCTTCCCTCTGCGGAAGCCTACTCCGCCCTCATGTCCGAGAGGCCGGATTTCTCCGTCGACATAAAACTCTCCGCTCTCTACCGAATCCGACCGGATGCGCTTCCCGAGCTTGTGGCAAACGAAGGCCTGCGGCAGGAAAACATCGGGGACTGGTACGACCAGGTGGACAGCGAGATCCAGAAGCGCGCCACGGAGCTGGCGCTTGGAATGGCAAACGGCACACCGCAGGCCCCGGACCCCTCCGGCCAGGCCCTTGATGCCAGCGCCTTCAGCGCTGAGCTTGTCCGGGGATTGAAGGAAAGCTTTCCACGCCTGGATTTCATCTCCATTTCCCCTGTGATTCTGAAAATGCCTGACGCCGAGCTTTATGCAAAGCTGAGATCCGCATACCTGAATCTCGTCGATTCGCGGGAAAAAGCCCTTTCTCAGCTGGCTCCGCGGCAGGTGGCTGAGGACGCCGGTCAGCTCAGGGCCGCACAGAGACAGGAAGCGACGATTGCCATCCTGACAAGGTACGGTGAGCTTCTGGCAAAATATCCAGCTCTCATCAAGTTCCTTTTCCTTGCGACAAGCCAGAAGCTGACGCCGAAAGACCTCCAGACCCTTGATCTTCTGGACAAGCTGGGCGGGCTGGAGTAGCGCGTTGGCGGACCATTCCTATTTCCTGAACTTCGAGAAGATGGCTTACGTCAAAGGGAAGCACCCGTCGGGGTGCATTCTCTGCATGGTACGAGACAGGAATCCCGATGTCGTGGACTTGAGCATCTGGAGAGACGATCTGTTCATTGCGTCCGTGAACCTCTACCCCTACAACCCCGGCCATCTCATGGTCTATCCCCTGCGGCATGTGGAGGACGTGCGGGAGCTGACCGCGGAAGAGGAAAGCCGTCTTGCCGGCCTGCAGCGCTCACTGCTGGATCTGCTGGACCGGGCCTGCGCGCCTCACGCCTACAACATCGGCTTCAACATGGGCCCTGCGGCGGGGGCGTCCATCAACCACCTGCACCTTCACATCATCCCGCGCTATCCCCGGGAAACGGGAATTGCTGACCTGATTGCAGGCAAGCGGGTCCTTGTGGAGGACCCCCGGGAGACGACCCGGCGGCTTCGAGAGCTGATAACTCAGTCGCCCTTTTCCACTTCCACCAGCTGATCCAGGAGCCGCAGGAACGTCCCAATGGCTTCCGAGCGCGTGGAGAGAACCTGACCGAGGGTCTGGTTCCTGCCCCGGTACACGTGCAGCGTCTTCAGCATGGAACGGGTGGTTTCGAACGTGCTCAGGCGGATCTCCTCCAGGATCCGACGGACTCCTGCCAGGCCTTCCTGCGCTTTTTCAATGAGGTCTCTTCCTTCCCTGTCCTTCTGGATGATGAAAGCGCGATACCCCTTCTGCGAGAGCAGGTCCGTGGCAAGGTTGGAGCGGAACCGCGCCAGCTGCTTTCCGTCCTCCTCGTCCGGAGACAGGGAGCGGTCGAACAGGATGATCCGGGCCTCGAGGTCTTCCAGGTTCGAAACAGACTGCGTGAGCCGGTTCTGCGTGATGCGGTTGTTTGCCAGCACCGTTGCCGAAAGGAGCTGTGCCGCCTCCTGAACCACTCCCTTGAATTGCTGCAGCAGGTAATTGTAAATGAGCGTCAAGCTCCTCACGCAGGTGAGATAGGGAAACCCCTCCTTGCGGAGCGCTTCTTCAGCGACTTCCCGAAGGTTCATGAACTCGGACAGACGGGCCCCTTTGAGCACCTCCTGGATCTTCCTCCCAATGACCTTTTCCTTGACGGTTCCCAGCCTTTGCTCCAGCTCCTCCGCAAGACGAGTCTTGAGCGTGGCGAGATACAGGCTTCTCAGGTAGAGCTGCGGCACGCCGGACACCATCTGGTACCAGGGATCCGCCCTGAAGTATCGAACGATGTCCAGGAGGGGCACCGACTTTTCAAACTGCTCGATCTCACCGGTCAGGGCATGAATCTCCGCACGCACCCGTATGAGCTCCGGATCGATCTTTGCGTTGTCGGTCTCCTCCAGGGGCCGGAGGCCGGAACGGACGAAGAGGTAGTACGCAATGGGCTCTTCCGCACAGGGATAGTCAGGAGCCAGTCCGAGCACCTGAGAGAACGCGGTTGACAGCTTCTCCAGGAGGTCAAGGGTCAGCATTGCGGGGGCGTGTTCGAAGATGGGGGTTTTTTCCTCGTCGTCTGAATCCGCGACGAGGTAGTTGAAGTATCTGAACAGGGTCGCAAAAGGAAAAAAAACCAGCTTGCCGAGGTAAAGGTGCAGCTTTGCCTGCTCTTCCAGCTGGAGAAGGAATGACTCCGGGATCTCCCTCACATATTCGTTGAGCCGCGACGAAAGCCTCTTCCGGATGTCTTCCGTCTGGCCGGTGCCGGCAAACAGCTCCTCCATCTCCTCCTCGGAGACGAATTGCTCGAGCCTGCTCCTGGCGTTTTCCAGGCGACGTTCCACCATCCAGGAGAAGGCCTCACCCCGGAAGGATTTGTCCGAGCTCAACGCGTGATACAAAGGAAGAAGGGGTCGGACGTGCTGGTAGAGCTGGAACAGCCTTCGGGCGAACTTCGGGGAGAGGTCCCTCGTGTCGAACCCTGTGAGCCCGGGATTCAACGATTGGATGTGTGACTTGAGCTGCCTGAGGCGGATGTCGACGAAAACTTCTCTCCTGGTGCGGCCGGTCAGGAACGTGCGCAACCAGACCAGAAAGCGCACCCACACGCTGGCTTCCGCCATTTCGTGGGAGATTATCTTCTCCCGCTCATCTTCCTTGAGCTCCACGGGGAAAGCCTCCTCCCCCTCCGTGCGCTCCATCCGCCGGGTGATTCTCTCAAGAAGGTCTTTTCTTTCCTTCTCCGGCAGAGCCAGTGAAAGCTCTTCGAGCCTGGTTTTTTCCCGCATTCTCGAATCTCTGGTGCCCTCAAGAGTAGTCGTTTCAGGGGTTTCTTTCAACGACATCCCGCCGATCCGGATTTTCTCAAGCGTTTTGGGAATCTTCCGACCATTGAAGGGAGAGATTGCCCGGACAGGGACGTCCGGGACAGACACGTTCAAGGAGGATTCGATGATCATCAATCACAACATGAGCGCTCTCTTCACCGACCGCCAGCTGTTCTTCAACGGCATCCAGGCGGACAAGGACATGGAGAAGCTCTCATCCGGCATGCGCATCAACCGCGCGGGCGATGACGCATCCGGGCTGGCGGTCTCGGAGAAAATGCGCTCCCAGATCCGCGGTCTGCGCCAGGCGGAGAACAATGCCCAGAACGGCATCTCCTTCATCCAGACCGCTGAGGGCTATCTCCAGGAGAGCCAGGACATCATGCAGAGGCTGCGCGAGCTGTCCGTGCAGGCCGCCAACGGCATCTACTCCGACGAGGATCGCATGCAGATCCAGGTCGAGGTCTCCGCTCTGGTGGCAGAGGTCAACCGCATCGCCTCCCACGCCCAGTTCAACGGCATGAACATGCTCACCGGCCGCTTCGCCCGCTCCACGGGAGAGAACGCCATCACCGGCAGCATGTGGCTGCAGATCGGGGCCAACATGGACCAGAGAACCCGCGTGTTCATTGGCACCATGACCGCCCAGGGGCTGGGAATCCAGGGGGCCAACGGCCTGCCTGCCAACGCCACCTTCATCTCACTGTCCTCCCCCGACCACGCCAACGCGGCCATCGGGGTGCTTGACCACGCTCTGAAGATCGTCAACAAGCAGAGGGCGGACCTGGGCGCCTACCAGAACAGGCTGGAGTACGCCATGAAGGGGCTGGCGGTGGGAGCTGAGAACCTCCAGGCCGCGGAGAGCCTGATCAGGGACACGGACATGGCGTCGCAGATGGTGGAGTTCGTGAAGGACCAGATCCTTGTGCAGTCCTCCACGGCCATGCTGGCGCAGGCCAACACAAAGCCGCAGACGGTCCTGCAGCTGTTCCGCTAAGCCTCGACCGGCTCAATTCGATGAAGCCGTCCTTCGGCAGGCCTTCGCCTTGCCGGGACGGCTTTTTATTGACACTCCCCGTCTGAAACCTATTTACTTGAGCGGCCATGCACATTCCCCGGATCGTCAGAGATTTCGCCAACCCGTTTCGTGCATCAGGCTTCCAATGCTACCTGGTTGGCGGCGCGGTCCGCGATACTCTTATGGGAAGGCCCCATACCGACTACGACATAGCCACGGATGCGCTGCCGGAGCAGGTTTCCGGTCTTTTCCGACGGGTCATACCGACAGGCATCAAGCATGGGACGGTCACGGTGCTTTTCAATGGAACGACATTCGAGGTGACGACTTTCCGCACGGAGACCGGGTACAGCGACGGCAGAAGGCCGGACAGCGTCTCCTTCGCCCCCACGATATTCGACGACCTTTCCCGCCGGGACTTCACCATCAACGCAATGGCGTATGACCTTCTTACCGACGCGGTCATCGATCCGCATGGCGGCCGCCAGGACCTTGCCGCAGGACTCATCAAGGCCATTGGGGACCCGTCGGCCCGATTCCACGAGGATGGTCTTCGCCCGTTGCGCGCGTGCAGGATTGCCGCCCAGCTTTCGTTCGCCATCGATGAGGCCACCAAGTCGGCCATCCCGGGTTCACTCGATGTGCTGGCAAAAGTGTCCGCGGAGCGCATCAGGGATGAGCTGCTGAAAACCCTGGAATCCCCGGTACCTTCAGTCGGCCTTTTCCTCATGAAGGACACCGGCATCCTGCGGGTCATCCTCCCCGAGCTCCTTGAGGGGGTCGGCATGCAGCAGGGGACTCTCCACTGCTACGACGTGTTCACCCATTCCTTGTACGCATGTGACGCCGCCCCCGGGGCTTCCCTCATTCTTCGGCTGGCCGCCCTCCTGCACGACGTCGGGAAGCCTCGCACCTGCAAGATCGAATCCGACGGCCGTCCGACCTTCTACTCGCATGAGAAGACTTCCGCGGACATGACCGAGGCAATCTTGATGCGGCTGAAGCTTCCCATTGCCGTGGTAAAGGATGTGGTGCACCTGGTGGCACACCATATGTTCAACTACCAGGAGGAATGGTCCGATGCCGCTGTTCGGAGGCTCATAGCGCGGGTTGGAGAGCAGAAAATCGATGACCTCATGGCCCTTCGCAGGGCGGACCAGATCGGGATGTGCCGTGAAAATGCCTCCGCGTTCCCCCAGGGGCTGGCGGACTTTGCTTCGCGAGTGCGCTTGGTCATGGAGCGGAGCCGGGCGTTCAGCATTCGCCAGCTGGCCGTGGACGGCAATGACCTCATGAAGACACTTTCCATTGAGGCGGGTCCTAAAGTAGGCGTCATCCTGAAGGAACTGCTTCAGGCGGTGCTGGAAGATCCGGGCTTGAACGAAAGGGAAAAGCTCCTGCAGATCGCGGCGCGTCTGCACCGCGAACGCCTGGGAGGCTAGGTTGTTCCCGGCTTTCCGCGAGAGGGAGACGACGAAGATCGGCTTGAGCGGGCGGGGCTCTGCGCTACATGCATCCCTTCGTAGGCGATGCGAGCCGCTTCCTGCTCTGCTTCCTTCTTGTTCTTTCCCTTGCCGGCTCCAAAGGATCTGTCCCCGACATGCACCTCGATCCAGAAAGTCCTGTCGTGGTCCGGACCGGTTTTCTGCACGACCTTGTACTTGGGGTACGTCTTCATTCTTTTCTGGACGTACTCCTGCAGCATGGTCTTGTAGTCCTTGGCGTGCCTGTTCTCCAGGACCTTGTTGATCTCGGGTATCAGCATCTGGTGGACAAAGAGCCGCGACGGCTGGAATCCCGAGTCCAGATAGTAGGCGCCGATAATGGCTTCCAGGCAGTCTGCAAGGATGGCTTTCTTGGAGCGCCCCCCGGAATACTCCTCTCCGCGGCCGATGAGGATGTAGTTGTCCACACGGAGCGCTCGGGCAATCTCCGAAAGGCTTGCCTCACTCACGACAAAGCTCTTGATGCGGGCAAGCTCCCCTTCCGGTTGATCCGGCAGGGATTCGTACAGGTACTCGCTGACGGCAAGGCCGAGCACGGAATCTCCCAGGAACTCGAGCCTCTCGTTATTTTCAGCCGATTCGCCAAGCTCGTTCGCGAATGAACGATGCGTAAATGCCTGGTTGAGAAACTCCAGCTCCCGGAACCGGATGCCTGCATGCCGTTCGAAAAGCTGGAGTTCCTTCTTCCGCTCCGGCCGCAGCGAAACGGCCGGCGCTCGTCTGTTTCTCTTGAACAAAACCTTCCTATTTTTTCAGCTGTGAGCGGATGTAATCCAACGCATCTCGAACAGTTTCGAACTCATTCGCCTTTTCGTCCGGGATGCTGATCCCGAGCTCTTCCTCGATGGCATACACGAGCTCATATGTGTCCAGGCTGTCTGCGCCGAGGTCCTGGCGGAAAGAGGAATCCATGGTGATCTTTGATTCGTCGATCTCAAGCCTGTCGGCGATGAGTTTTTTCATTTTCTCGAACAGCTCGTCCATACAACTCAACCTCCTCTGAAATGGTGTCAATCAATGCGCGGAGTTGTTCCCCATTTTTACTTTCACGTCATCTCTTCCGGCTTGAGGATCTGTTTTCCCCTGTAGAACCCGCACTTGGGGCACACCCGGTGAGGCATGACCCGGTTCCCGCAGTTGCTGCATTCCACGAGTGTCGGGACGGCGAGGCGCATGTTTGCAGTGCGACGCTGGCGTCCCCTGGCCCGTGATATTCTTCTTTTCGGCAAAGCCATAATTCGTCACCCCGATTATGTAGTGATGAGACACGCACATATCGCGGCTCCTGCCGCGACATCGTGAATACCTTCCACGGCGCTGACCGTGACTGCACGGAAAGCTACACTAACGCCCCTGGAATGTCAAGGCGTCAGGCTTTGCTCACGGCGCGCGGGATGGAGCTTCTCCTGGAGCGCCTTGGCCACCATGGGCGGCACCATGGCCGAAATGTCCCCGCCGAAGCCGGCGATCTCCTTGATTGCGGAAGAGCGGATGACCGAGTATTTCTGATCGGTCGGCAGGAAGATTGTCTCAATCCTGGGGTTGAGGGATCTGTTCATGACGGAAAGCTCGAACTCGTAATCGAAATCCGCAAGGGCGCGCACCCCGCGGACGATCACGTGGACCCCGATCCGGTCGGCAAAATCTACTATCAATCCGTTCCACGTCGACACGGAGACGTTCGGGAGATCCCGCGCCAGCGCTGTCATCATGCCAAGCCGCTCTTCCGCGTTGAAGAGATACGACTTTTCTGGATTGACGGCAATCACCACCTGCACTGCATCAAAGAGCCGAGACGCCCTGCGCAGAATGTTGAGGTGGCCGTTCGTCGGAGGGTCGAATGTTCCCGGAAGAAGCACCTTGAACATACGGGTGAGAATACCGGAGCTTCTCCCGCGCATCAAGTCCGGCTCACCGAGCCCCAAAAATCTTTGACAAACAGCATGCCGGTGAATAGAATTGTGGACAATGAGCCCGGCGTGGAGGTTCTGCATCCCTGTCGCTGCCGCGGTGGCGTTGTTCGCATGCTCTTCGCAGCCGAAGGCCGCTTCCCACGATTCTTCGGAGACATCCCCGGAGCAGCCCTCGGCAGGGTCACAGAAAGAGTTTGTCGTTACGCCGGAGCTCTACAACAAGACGTTCGACGAGGTGAAACAGGTAATCGCTTCCGTGACCTCACTCATCAGTGCGGAAGACTATAACGGGTGGCGCTCCTACCTCACGGCAGATTATATCGCAAGGACCAGTGATCCCGCGTTTCTCGACACGGTGTCCCGCAGCGGCGTGCTTCAAAAAAGCGGGATCGTCCTGCGGACCTTGAGGGACTATTTTGAAAATGTCGTTGTTCGCAGCCGGGTCCAGGCCGCGCTCACCGATATCAACTTTGTCGACGAAACGCACGTCAAGGCTTTGACCATCGTTGATGGCAGGCCTGTGATTCTGTATTATCTCGTACGGGAGAACGGACGCTGGAAAGTGGGAATATGGGCGACCGATCAAAGTTGAAAGAAAGGAACGGGAGCAGACATGAGAGAAGACGATAACGCTCATACCGCGGTGAAGATCCAATCCGCAGGCGCCACAGCCAGAGTCTTCCCGCGCTTCCTTGTCACAGGCGCCTTGACGCTCTTCCTCTTCATTGCGCCAGGCCTCCTGCTTTGCGCTCAGAATGCATCTCAACCGGGAAGCCAGGCCGGATCCCAGGCGGCATCTCAATCCGGGGCCCAGGCCGGAACGCAATCCGGATCCAAGGAAATAACCATAGAGGAATTGTTCCTCAAGAGCATCGAGTTTCAGATTCTGAGGGAAAAAGCCGCATCAGATGACCTGGACATCAAGCTGAGCGCCCTCGATGACCTGGAAAAGAAAATCGACGCCGGGGTGAGCGGCTCAGACACCGCGCAGACCGAGTTTGTCCTCGAATACCTTGCAATGGAAGGCTCGGGACGAATATCACGCGAAAGCGGGCACAAGATCAATGATTTCCCCGAGGTGCGCCGGCGAGCTGCCAATCTGCTGGGCCGCGTCGGCACCGAGGAGTCAAAGAACGCGCTGATTCGCGTGATGCTCATCGATGACGAGCCCATGGTCAAGGCGGAGGCCGCGTACGCGCTGGGGAGCCTGGGGATGAATCCAAACAACGAAGTAGTCCAGGCGATAGAGTTCGCCTATAACATGGAAGATCCCACGACTCCGGACCAGAACTTCGGATACGCGATAAGCCTGGCCATCGAAAAGCTCGCGCAGAAGACCCCCGGGGGGATCAAGGACCCGGAGGCATACCGACTTCTGGTGAAAATTGCGCAGGGAAATTACCTGCGCACGGTCAAGGCAAAAGCGCTCCAGGTCCTGGATGAGTTGAGAGCGTCAAAATAGGGCAGGCCGGATCAGAGTGAGATCAGGAGCGGCTTCTTCCACTCCTGAGCCTTTTCTTTCTCTTCGTATTGAATGCGCTTGCGGATGACGAACTTTCCCGGGCCGCCGGGCTGCCGAAACTCCAGTATCCCGAAGCTGCCGCCTCCGAGGTAACAGATCCTCTCCTGAGGCGCAAGCTCGTTGGAGTCATGCAGCTCGTGCATGATGCAGTCGAAATGCGCCGGCTGCCCTGTTTCCTTATGAGTCAGTGCGGATGGCAGCTCCCTGACCGGCTGCCGGCAGATCGGACAATCGGGGAACACAAGAGGCTCGGGGCGCTGGACGTAGGCCTCCGGCGGGCGCCTTCCTCCCGGAGGGATGCGCGCGCGCGGCCCCTGCCGCTGGTTCTCCCGCCGGGGTCCCCGGGACTGGTTGCCGCGTTGCGCGGGCTCTTCCGGGCTGCCCTGCCCCGCGGGTTCGCCTTGAGCCGGGTTGTTGGTGTCCGACCCTGCCGATGGTCTGCTGTGTTTGCGCCTGTTGTTCCGCCGCCGAAAGCTTCGGGAGCTCATCCCTTACTCTCCATGTTCAAGGTTCTTGGTGAGATCTTGCGCTATTTTCTGGATGGCCTGCAAGAGGTATTCCTCATCATGGATCTTGATTTTCAGCTCGGCGATCTTCTGGGGATCGGTCTTCTTGGCTGTGCGCACCATCAGTCGACCCCTCCATTAAAAGCTCCCTCGATGTGACGGATCACGGCCGTGCGGGTGTTGATGAAAATCACGTCGAACCGCAAGGGCCGACCCGCGATATCGGGGTTCTGCGCCATGTAGAATCTTGCCGCCTGTGCGATCCGGCCCTGTTTTCGGGCCGAGAGAGAGTACTCCAGCTCGCTCTCCGGGAGGGATTCCCAGGCCTTTACCTCGACAAAGATCACCTGCGGGCCCATTTCCGCGATGATGTCTATCTCGCCGCGACGGGTGCGGAAGTTCCGCTCCCTGATGGCCCAGCCGCGGGAGCAGAGCCACGCAACGGCGCGCTCCTCACCGGCGGTTCCCTTCTGTCGCGACGCTCGCGTCACTGCCTGCACTTTCCGGCCTCCCACCCTGCTCACGAGCCGGCCGCGCGCGCGTCCTGCGCAGCGTTGCCCGGCGCTGGAGCAAGGGACTTCGGGTCCACCGCCTTGACGATGAAGGCCCCTTTCTTGGCAAGCAGGTCAACGATCTCGCGCTCACCGAGAGTGTTGCCGTACTCGTCGATGATCAGCTCCACTGCGGGCCGCAGGGGGGCTTCCGTGTGAGTCTCCACCACCCTTCCGATAGCAGAATTGTTCAGCTGCACGATGCTGCCGATGGGATAGATTCCCATGCTTTCCAGAAATACCTTCAGTATCTTGGGGTCGAAATGCCTGCCGTTGTCGTTGAGAACGTTCTTCATGGCGCTATAGCCGATCATGGAGTTTCGATGGGGCCTGTTGTTGATCATTGCCACGTAGGCATCCGCCACGGCCACAATCCGGGCAAAGATATTGATGTCTTCCCCATGGAGCTTGCGCGGATAGCCCTGCCCGTCCCACCTTTCATGGTGCTGCAGCGCTATGACGCCGATTTCCTCCGGGTACTTCAACTCCTTGGAGATCACGCGATAGGAGTGGATGGGATGCGTGCGGATCTGGTTCAACTCCTCAGGGGAGAGCTTTTCCTTTTTCTGCAGTATCACCTTGGGGACTTTCACCATTCCGATGTCGTGCAGGAGCGCGCCGGTGGCAAGCTGGATGAGGCGATGGCTGGTGAACTTCAGCACCATCCCCATGATGGTGGAAAGGATGGTGACGTTGATGACCCCGGCCGCAATCTTGCGCTCGATCTTTCCCGCCATGAGGATGAGCTGGATCATCTCGTTCTTGCCTTCCTTGATCCGCTCCAGGAGAAGATTCACCACTGAGTCGATGCGCATGCGGTCGATCTCCTCCCCTTGCGCGACGGCGGTGGAGATGTGCTCATATTCGTCGATGGCGCGCAGGTACGCATCTATGTTCTTCTTTTCCGCGGGAAGGTCACGGAGAAGGGCGGCGTCGGTTTTCTTTTCCGACTGCTTCTTCTGCTCCTCTGTTATGGGGGACCCGTCGGTGCGGACTTCACTGATGTCCCACCGCGTGAGCCTGTCGATGTCTTTCTGCCGTATCGGGACGCCGGGAGGAACGAAAACATTGTCCCCGTCGATATAAACGGGCTTGTCGAACATCATTCCGTCCCGAAGGTCGCTTGTTCGGATACTCTTCATTTTACTTCTGCTTTCAAGCCTCGCACAAAGACGAGGAGCGCCGCAATCACTTCGTAGAGGGACTCAGGTATGAGGGAGTTGACTTCCAGCGGGATCAGGGCGGCCGCCAGGTCGGGATCTGATACGAGGGTGATCCCGCTCTCACGCGCAATTCGCACGATGGCCTCTGCCATCCGTCCCCTCCCCGAGGCCACGACAATGGGCGCCGGCAATTCCTCCGTGTAGTGGATGGCCACGGCCCTGTCTTCGTGCCCCGTCACGAACTACCCCGCCACATCTATCGTCGGGAGCGAGGCTCCCTCAGCGACGGGGGAAAACCCATCAAAGGCATCCCCTCCAAGTATAGTATCGTCAACTTCCATCCCCATGTTATGGAATTTTGCCCTCAAGCTGTCCAGTCCTCGGCGCATGCCGGCAACAACGGACGGATCATCACAGAAGATGGACAGCTTCTTCTTTTTCCCCTCGAGGGGAAGACAAAAGGAGATTCCGGAAACAGTGAGGACAAGTCTGAGAGGGCGCGAGCGAAAAGGGTCATAGAGCATCTTTATGGTGCCTGCCAACCGCTCCCGATCCGCATCAAAGACAAAGGGCACGACAACCCACGTCTGCGCCCCACCTCGCGCATGGTTGAACGCCTGGATCGCATCCGGCGCTTCGGAGCTGTCAACCGCCAGTCCCGAGGCAAACGCCTTGACGGCTTTCGCCGTCTCCGGCAGCGGCTTTCCCCGATAGCGCCGCGGGTCCCCTCCCCCGCGCTCGCCGAAAGACAGCATCCCCAGCAGGGCGTCCACGCCCCGACTCCCGGGGTCTATCCCCTTGTCTATGAGGGTTGCGGCCAGCCTGGCCCCCTTGTGAGCCGGCAGCTTGAGACGGGAAAGGAGCGCCTTCACCTTGTCGATAATCTCGCTGCGGATGGGAAGCCCGCTCAGCACCAGGGCCCGCGCAATGATCTCCGATGTGACGCCTCCGGGTATGCCTTCCCGGTGCAGCACGGCCTTGAGCGGATCCTGCGGCTGCTCGGACAGGGAGAGCAGCAGGCGGCCGGCCGAGGAGCTGACTCGCGCTTTCAGGATTGAACCGGGCTCCAGCATGAGTCGGGAATACGCGGGATAGACTCGTCCGCCGATTGCCACCGCCCACTTGTCGGCATCAAGCGGCTTTATGACGGTGAGCGTGACCGTGTCCCCTGGTCTGAGCCTCAGCCCAGGTCGGAGTGAAATCTGGATGGCGCCGCTTGCGGCGCCCGGTGCCGCGAAAGGCCCGCTCACGACGGGGAGCCGGCGTTCCTTCTCTCAGCCGTTCTCTGAGGGCTCAGGCGCCGCGGCCTCGGGCTGCTCGACGGTTCCCGTCTCCGGAACCCGCTCGCGCTTGCGATGGATCAGCTCGGCGACCTTGGCGGCCTTGCCATACCTGCCGCGCAGGTAATACAGCTTCGAGCGGCGCACCTTGCCTTCCCGCACCCGGACGATCTTGGCGATCTTGGGCGAGTGCAAGGGGAAGATCCTCTCCACCCCCACCCCGTAGCTGATCTTGCGAACAGTGAACGTCTTTCGAAGCCCGTCACGCTTCATCGCGATGACGATTCCTTCGAAAACCTGCACGCGCTCGGTCTTGCCTTCAATGATCTTGTAGTGGACCTTCACCGTATCGCCGATGCGGAACTCCGTTATCTTTTCTTTGATCTGCTCCGCTTCAAGCGCCTTCATTGCATTCATTTTTCCACTCCTTCTTCCCTGATCTTTCCCAGCAGCTCCCGCGCCTCCACCGGAAGGCTGTCCGATTGCAGCAGCTCCGGACGGAGCTTCATTGTCTTCTCAATGCTCTTCGTCAGGCGCCACCGGCGTATCTTCTCGTGATGTCCCGACAAAAGGACCTCCGGCACGCTGACGCCGCGAAACACTTCCGGTCGCGTGTAGTGAGGGTATTCGAGGAGCCCGGAGGCGAAGCTCTCCTCCTCCAGCGAATCCCCCGTTATCACGCCCGGTATCAACCGCGCAATGGAATCCACGACCGCCATGGCGGCGACCTCACCCCCGGAAAGCACATAGTCGCCGATGGAAATCTCGTCCGTTACGAAGGCGTCGATCACTCTCTGGTCGACCCCTTCATATCTCCCGCACAGGAGCACAAGCTCCTTCACCTGCGCAAGCTCGGATGCGAGCGCCTGCGTATACGGCCGGCCTGCGGGAGTCAGGTAAGCCACCCGTGCGCCCGTTGGGGCTTCAAGCCCGCCTGGCCGGGCGCCGATTGCCTCGAGAGCCCCCGCAATAGGCTCTGGCTTCATGACCATCCCGGGCCCGCCGCCGTACGCGGCATCGTCACAGACCCTGTGCCTGTCCTTCGCGTAATCGCGAATATCGACCAGCCTTACCTCGATGAGCCCTCGCGAGATGGCGCGCGCCAGGATGGAGCTCGTCAGGAACCCGTCGAACAGTCCCGGGAAAAGGGTGAGAATGGTGATCATCACCGGACGATCTCATCCTCTCTCAGGAAGATCTTCCCGCCGGCCGCATCCACCTCTCCGACGAAGTGATCGGTGAAGGGGACCAGGAAGGTCTTGCCAGCCGCATTCTTGACCTCCAGGAGCTGGCTGGCTGCGCCTTCCCAGATGGAGCGCACGGCCCCAATCAGCTCCTCTCCGAACCAGACGCTGCATTTGCACAGGTCCGCAGTGTAGTACTCACCGTCTGCCAGCCGGGATGCGCGCTCACGCGGCACCCACATTTCAAAGCCGACAAGGCGGCGCGCTTCCTCAGGAGTGTCGACGCCCGCGATTTTCAGCACCATCCCCTGGGGGTGCGGACGCGCAAGCTCGATGCGAAGCGTTTTCTCCTTTTCCCCCTTTCTGAAAAGGGCTTCCGTGAGCCCGGCAAAGCGCCCGGGCTCGTTCGAAAAACTCTTTCCCTTGACCTCGCCCTTGAGGCCGTGGGTCCCGGTGATCACACCGACAGCAAGAAAATCAGCAGGCATGCCCAGTGGCAACCCGGCATACATCCGTCAGTCCAGGATCTCCAGCACCACTCGCTTGCCAGACTTGGTCGACGCCGCGCTCAGCAGGGTCCGGATGGCCTTGGCGATGCGGCCGTGCTTCCCGATCACTTTCCCGATGTCGCTGTCGGCGACCTTCAGCTCGAGGATCGTGGACTTCTCCCCCTCGATCATGTTCACGGCCACGCCGGTGGGGTCATCCACGAGGGTCTTTGCAATGTACTCCACCAGATCTTTTTCCACGTGTCTCTCCTTCCAGAGGCAAAAGCAGGATTTATCCTCTGGCGCTGCGGTTCAGGAGTCTCTTGACGGTGGCCGATGGAGTGGCTCCTCGGGACAGCCAGTCCTTCACCCGGTCTGCGCTGAGGGATATCTGCTTCTCCTTCGGCTCAATCGGATGATACAGACCGATCTCCTCCAGCACACGCCCGTCCCTGGGGGACCGGGAATCCATGACCACGATGCGGTAGAAAGGCCTTTTCTTGGTTCCGAACCTCTTCAGCCTGATGCGCACGCTCACTGGCGTCCTCCTCCTATTCCCTGGCGCCGAGCTGTGACAGCACCTGGGCCTGATATTTCGTGTTCCGGGACATCTTTTTCATCATGAGACACGTCTTCTCGAATTTTTTCAAGAACCTGTTCACCTCGAACACCGAGGTCCCGCTTCCACGGGCAATCCGCGCACGCCTTCCCGGGCCGATGATACGGTAGTTCCGCCGCTCGGGAAAAGTCATGGAAAGAATGATGGCCTCTTCCTTCTTCATTCCCTTCTCATCAATCTTGTCCTCAGCGCCTGATCCCTTGAGCCCGGGGACCATCTCAATGATCGACTGGAGGTTGCCCATCTTCCGCATTCGCCGGTACTGGTCCAGCATGTCCTCCAGGGTGAAAGTCTCCGAGGCCAGCTTTTCCTGCAGGGCCAGCGCCTCTCCCGCTTCCATGGTCTTCTGCGCCTTTTCGACCAGCGTGACCACGTCACCCATGCCGAGGATCCGAGAGGCAATCCGCTCGGGATGAAACGGCTCCAGGCCGTCAAGCTTCTCGCTGACGCCAACGAACTTCACGGGCATGCCCGTAATGCTCTTGACGGAGAGCGCCGCACCGCCCCGCGTGTCTGAATCGAACTTCGTGAGGATCACGCCGGTCAGGGAGACCTTTTCATGGAACTCCCGCGCAATCTCCACGGCGTTCTGTCCGGTCATGGCATCCGCCACCAGCAGGACCTCATCAGGCGCCGCGGCCTTGCGGATCCGTACCAGCTCCGCCATCAAGGATTCATCCACCTGGAGACGGCCCGAGGTGTCCACGATGACTACGTCGTGCTGCTCCCTGCGCGCCCGCGACAGGGCGCCCTCCACAACACGCACGGGGTCCGTGACGGCCTCCCGATGGACCGGGACACCGGCTTTTTCTCCCAGGACGACGAGCTGCTCCACGGCGGCAGGCCGCTGCAGGTCCGCGGCTACAAGAAGGGGCTTGCGTCCCTGTTCCTTGAGCATCACGGCAAGCTTGGCCGCGGTGGTCGTCTTGCCCGAGCCCTGAAGGCCTGCCAGAAGAATGACAGACTGAGTATCGGGCCCCTTCAACACCAGGCCCTGGTTCTGTCCTCCCAGGAGCGCGACCAACCTGTCGTAAATGATCTTTACGAACTGCTGGCCCGGTGTGACCGAGCGCAGCACCTTCTCCCCCAGCGCTTCCTCGGTGGCCTGATTCACAAACCTGCGGACCACCCGGAGGTTCACGTCCGCTTCGAGCAAGGCGATCTTGATTTCGTTGATCGCGTCCTGGATGTTTTTTTCTGATATCTGGGCCTTGCCGCCGATCTGCCGGATCAGATCAGCAAGCTTGCCGCTTAATTTATCAAGCATCAGTGTCCGTTCTTCGTAAGTATTGAACAGGCCAATATATACCGAGATCGACGGGCAGTGTCAAGGAGCGACGCTGATGCGAAGGGTTATCTGATCTCAAAAAAGTGCCTGTCGATATATCCTATGCGCGCGCGCGCCCGGGACGCAAAAAGGCTCTCGGGAAACCGGTCCAGGATCTCCTTGTATGTCGCGCGCGCTCGGGCAAGATCGCGAAACTGCGAATCCAGCTCAAGCAGCTGGGCAAGGACGTAGTCCGCCTCATCGCGCCACTGGCCGTCCGGGTAGCGGGAGATGTACTCGGAAGCCAGGTCTATCCCGAGCCCCGCCTCCTGCTTGTCCCTTTCCAGGCGCGCGGCGGCTATGAGAGTCTCCTCCAGCCCGGGGGCCTTCACGGCAAGCAGCCGCTTCAGCAGGGAAAGCAGCTCCGGCTGGTCCTTCTGCGCCACGGCGATCTGGGTGAGCCCGAGCACCGCGCTGTCCCCGTACTGGCCTTGTTCTGCAAGATTTCTCGAGAAGTACTTCCCGGCTGCATCGTAGGCGCCGGTCCGCAGGTACAGCTGCGCAATACGGTCGTTGAGATCCGGGTTGCCCTCCCGGTAGCCCTTGAGCAGCTCCGCGATGGCAGCATCGTATTGACCGAGGCTCGTGAGCTTTGCGGCAAAAGCCGGATCTCCCGCGGCCTCGGTGGAAGCAGCGGGTTGTTGCGTACCTTGCGCGACTGCCGCGGAGAAGTCCGCGTCGGAGACCACGTGAACCCTGACCGTTTCCTTTGACGAGGTCCCCGTGCTGTTGTCCTGCCTCAGGAAGTCCAGGTCATACGTTCCGAGCTTCAAGGCCTTGAAGCTGAACCACGTCTTTCCGTCTCGCGTGTCTTTCCCCTTGAAAGACATCCCGTCCCCGTTCGGGCTTCGATCCGGGAAGCCCAGGAAAAGAAAGCCCGGGCCGTCGAGGCCGATCTGCAGATCGTCGCCTTCCCGAGCGTAGATTTCGCGCAATTTGCCGTACGTCGAAGGGGTCGAAGGGTTGGCAGTCTGGGCAGCCGCTGAAGCTGCCTGCGCTGGGGCGGGTTGCCCTGAATCCGCCTGCGCCGGGGACGGTTTCCCTGGGGCTGCCGGGGCCGGAGCAGCCTGCCCTGAGGCCGCTTGCGCCGTGGCGACCTGCCCTGGAGCGGCAGCTTGCGGCTTGATGGCTCCTGCCGCGGGCTTTCGCTTTTCCTGCGCTCGGGCAGCCGGCTCAGGGCTTTTCCGGTCGGCGACTGCCGCAGGCGGCTGGGGTGTGGTAAGTGGCAACTTCTCGGTTTCTGAAGGCCCTGCCGGTTGCACGGACTGGACCTCCGGACCGGTTCGCGCCTGCGGGGCCGCTGGAAGTCCCAGCGAAATGTCCGCCGGCTGGTCACCACCACCCCGCGCCGTCTGCTCGGTCGGCAGGGAATCCTCCGCGGGACTCTGGCCGGCCTTGGCTTCAGGAGACGTTGCCGGGAGAGCGGAATCCGGCTGCTTTTGCTGAGACGGTTTCTGCTGGGGGCCCGAAGCGCACGAGAGAAGGGCTATCCCCATTGCAGCGAGAAAAAAAACTTCAGGTATCCTTCGCATCGGTTCCCCTCCCCGAGGCCGACCGCGTACCCGCCGATCGGGTACTCACGTACATCCCTGTCTAGGGCACCTTCTCGAACATGCTCTCCATGTTCCTGTCATTAATCGTACCGATAGTATCCGTGGCAATCCGTCGGGGCGAAACCCAGAACTTTTCGACGTTCTCCCGGCTCCATCGAAGAAGGCGCGGCCGAAAGGGATAGTAGCCGGCAGGCTTGTCGGCGGAAGGCGCGGCAGGCAGGAGAAAATCATCCACGGACAGCTGCTCCACCTGCGGAGCCATGCTCTTGCCCTGCGCTTCGCGCGCCTCCTGGGCCGCGCGTCGCTCCCTGGAGTTGAATGAGGCCGTCAGGACGATCAGCGTGATCACGGCGGAGGCCACTGCGACCGCCGCGATGAAAAGCGCCTCCCGGGGGATTCCGCGCGCCAGAACGCCGCGCCCTGGCGCGCCCCGGCTCAGGATTCCGCGTATCTTCTCAAGCCTGGGCAGCCGAAGAGACAGTTTCACCTCGCTCCTTGTTCTCCAGCCGGACGGCAACGAGCTTGGACACGCCCGATTCCTCCATCGTCACGCCGTACAATACGTCGGCTCCGGCAACCGTGCGCTTGTTGTGGGTAATGACGATGAATTGCGAGTTCCCGGAAAACTCTTTCAGAAGGGTGCTCAGCCTCCCCACGTTTTCCTCATCAAGGGCCGCATCGATCTCGTCGAGAAGGCAGAACGGCGACGGCTTCACCATGTAAATCGCAAACATGAGAGCCACGCCCGTGAGGGATCTCTCGCCGCCCGACAGGAGGTGGATGTTTTCCAGCTTCTTTCCCGGCGGCTGGGCAAAGACCTCGATCCCCGAATCAAGGGGGGCATCCTGGTTCTCCAGGCGCAGCTCCGCCCTTCCGCCGCCGAAGAGCCTGCGAAAAATCGTATGGAAGTTTCTCTTGATCTTGTTGTATGTGTCGAGAAAGAGCTCGGTGGACTCTGTTCTTATCTCCGTGGTCACCCTCTTCAGGTCCTCACGCGCCCGCGTCAGGTCACCCAGCTGGCCAGTGAGAAAGTCGAACCTGTCCTTGACCTCGGCAAACTCCTCCGAGGCCATGAGGTTGACCTGTCCGAGCTTTCGCATCTCCTCACGCAGCTCCGCCAGGCGGGGCCGAAGATCGCGGTTGGGCACGAGGTCAGGAATCCGCGTCTCATACTCGGAGAGGTCCCGGGAAAAGCGCTCGGTAAAGCTTGTGTGCAGGTCACGGACCTCCGTGCGGATCTCCGCCACTTCGATCTGCATCTTTTCGATCTCGGATTGGGCGCGGGAGAGGAGGACGTTGCGCTGCTTCAGATCCTCCTCCTTTGCAAGAAGCTCCTTGTTCTGTGTCGTGATCTGCCCTTCAAGACCGGCAAGGGCCGAACGCACCTCGCGCTCCTCCGACTCGAACCGCGAGCGTTCTTCCTCCGCCGCGGCAATCCTCTTTTCCGTCTCTTCCCTTTTCTGCCTTGTCTGGTCCACCTGGAGCCCGATTTCCGAAAGCAGGGTTTCCTGCTCCGCCTTCTCCCGCGCCAGCCTCTCCATCTCCTCCCGGAGTCCCGACCGCTGGGTTTGCAGCCGCGCCAGGTTGACCCTCAGGTCCTCCAGCGTCTTGCGGTACTCTTCGATCTTCTCCCGCAAAGCGTCGTTGTCCCGGGAAAGCCGCTCATTGTGCTGGCGAAGGCGCGATAGTGCGCCGGTGTTGTCGTTGATCCGCTCATCAACGTCCCTCTTGCGCGTGATGATGCCCTGGGGAGCCAGAAACTCATCAAGGAAAGACGGGGCAAATGCCCGGTATCTCCCGAAAAGCTGCTCCAGGGCGGACAATTTCTCGAGAGATGCCTTCAGCACCGCAATGGTATTCTGGACAATCTTGTCACGCTCCGCCATGGAGACGCTTTCCACGCGGACGGCGTCTTCCAGAATGGAGATCTTGCCGCTCAGCTGGATTCGAAGGCTTTTCAGGGCTTCTTCGATGGATCCTTCCACCGCGTGCCGCTCCGCGGAGGAGTACCCCATCTCTTTCAGCCGGGCGTCCAGCTGCGTCACGATGTCCTCTGTGATTTCGCGCAGCTCAGCCCGCAGGCTTTCCATGGCGGACTCCAGCCCTGTGATGGCGGTGCCGTTGTCCCGGATGGTCTCATCATTGGCCCGCACGCGCGCCCCGAAGCCGTCGATATCCCGAGTGAATCCCTCGATGTTGCCTTCCGTCTCCTGGATACGGCCGGCAAGCTCCGCAAGGGCTGCTTCCCGGCGCTGGTTTTCCGCTGCCAGCTCCTGCACTTTCTTTGCGACGTTCTTTTCGCGGACCTGGTCCGCCTCTATGCTCCGCTCCAGCTCGGCGATCCTCTCCCGGTAGATGTGGATCTGGTTCTCCCGGGTGTTTTTTTCCATGTCCAGCTGATAAAGCTTCTTGTGGGATTCGACGAGCTGGGACTCCATGGAGTTGACCAGGTCCGCCTGCTGGGCAATCGAGGCGGTACCGGCGTCGATGGCGTGATGGATCTCGTCACGGGCTTTTTCCTTCTCTGCCAGGCGCCCTTCCCGCTTCTTCTTGTCTTCCAGCAACCCTTTCAGGCGGAGAAGCTGTATCTCCAGCTCCACCTCGAAAATCTCCTCACGAAGCTTGCGGTAGGCCTCCGCCTTATCCGCCTGAACCTTGAGGGACGTGTAGCTTCTGCGCACCTCGTCCAGAATTCCCTCGACGTGGCGCATGTTCTCTTCTGTTTTCTCCAGCTTCCTCTCCGCTTCCTGGCCGCGGACGCGAAAGCGGGTGATGCCGGCAGCCTCTTCGAAGACAAAGCGGCGCTCCTCCGGCTTTGTGGACAGGAGCTGGTCGATCTTCCCCTGCTCCATGATGGAATACGCGGACTTCCCGATTCCCGTGTCGAAGAACAGCTCGCGCACTTCCCGCAGCTTCACGACGTTTCCGTTGATGAAGTACTCGCTTTCCCCTGAGCGGTACAGCCGCCGGCGGATTGAGACCTCGGGGAGGTCCAGGGGAAGCACGTCGTCCTGGTTGGAGACCGTCAGGGTCACCTCAGCGACATTCACGGGCTTGCGCGAATCACTGCCCGCGAAGATCACGTCATTCATGTTCTCCGCGCGAAGGGATTTCGACGACTGCTCTCCCAGCACCCATTTCATGGCATCCACGACATTGCTCTTGCCGCAGCCGTTGGGCCCCAGGAGCGCCGCCACCCCGTCCGTGAACTCTATCTTGACCTTGTCTGCAAAGGATTTGAATCCGAAGATTTCAAGCGTCTTTAAGAACACTTTCGCTCCCAGTCGAAATGCGTTACGCTGCCCGTTGAAGGGCGTTCTGCCGCTCCCAGCGGCACTCAGTTAACACCCCATGCAGGGGGGTGGTCAAGGCGCGTTGTTGAATGATTGAGCACGATCTCATATGCGGCGTCGACGAAGCAGGGCGCGGGCCTCTGGCAGGCCCCGTGACAGCGGCGGCGGTCATCCTTCCCGATGACTTCCCGCGGGACGTGCTGGACGACTCCAAAGCGCTCGCTCTGGAGCAAAGGATTGCCGCGGCAGCGTTGATTCGGCGCACAGCCATCGCGTGGAGCCTCGGCTGGGCCTCCAATGGAGAAATCGATGAATTGAATATACTCAACGCCGCGCTCCTTGCCATGAGACGGGCTGTGCAGGCGCTCCCGGTCCGCCCCTCAATGGTGCTTGTGGACGGAATTTTCTGCCCCGCATGTGGTATACCGACAAACGCGATTGTCAGGGGCGACGCGACGGTTCCCGAGATCATGGCGGCCTCCATCATGGCGAAGACCGCCCGCGACCGCTGGATGGAGGAATACTCACGGATCGAACCGGTGTACGGATTCGAGCGACACAAGGGATATCCAACGGAGGAGCACCGCAGGGTCGTGCTGGCCGTGGGACCATCGCGGATCCAGCGCCTCTCCTTCCGGGTCACTGCCCCTTGATGAAGCGCAAGGCAGCTTCGAGGCCCTCAAGGAATACAGCGAGGTCCTCCTTGAACACGATGACGGACCGGCGCTCGAACTGGTCGTCTCCGCTTTTCTTGCTCTCGACGATATTGAGAAAGACACCCCCGGTGCGGTTCTCCTTTACATTGAAGAAATACGTCCGCTTCGCGGTGTTCGCTTTCGAGGTAAAGATTTCCCCCCGAGTCCCCATTCCAGCCTCCGTTCCCTTGACCTTTCCATGCAGCCCGGGTAAATTGCACACCAACGCAACGCGCCCGTCGTATAACGGTATTACCTGAGCCCTCCAAGCTCATGACGTGGGTTCGACTCCCATCGGGCGCTGGATTGCTTCATCAGGCAAGAACATATCGTGTCAGCTCACGCAGGAAAAGCCTGTACCTCGGACGCCGATGCATGTCGCCACTCCCAGCCCCAGCCAAATATTGACCGGCTCGCTGCGATGCCATAAAGTCAAAGGTGCATCGCAGGGAAGTTCATCGTGGGAATTTTTCGAAGCATTCGCCGGTCGCGCATCCTCAGGGAGGGGCTTCTTTCGGAGGAAGCATGGGAATGGCTCCTCAGGGATCATCCGATCCTGGACGGACTGTCGCGTGACGAGCGGGACAGGCTTCGGGGGATGGCGACGATCTTCCTCCAGGAGAAGACCTTTGAGGGAGCAGACGGGCTCGAGCCGACTGAGGTGGTCCGCGAGGTCATTTCCGTCCAGGCCTGCCTGCCCATTCTCAATCTCGGGATGGAATGGTACGAGAACTGGAAGACGATCGTGATTGTTCCCGATGTGTTCACCGGCGAGCACAGCGAGCTTGACAGCGCCGGGGTGGCTCACGAGTGGGAAGAGGATCAAAGCGGTGAATCGTGGGACTCGGGACCCGTGGTTCTGTCATGGAAGGACGTAGAAGAGTCGGGATGGGGAGACGGTTACAACGTGGTCATCCACGAGGCCGCTCACCGTCTGGACCTCCTGGACGGCGAGGTGAACGGACGGCCCTCACTTCACCCGGAAATGGATCCCCGCGAGTGGCTGGACGTCTTTTCACGGGCGTTCGAAGACCTCAAGCGGCGCGTTTCGTCCAGGAAGAAAAGGCTGCGAATGGATCCCTATGCAGCCACGGATGACGCTGAGTTTTTCGCGGTGGCAAGCGAGTACTTTTTCGAGCAGCCGGAGGTGTTGCATGGTGAGTATCCGGACGTCTATCGGCTCCTGTGCGCATTCTACCGACAAGACACTGTGCGCAGGCGCCGGGCGCGGCGCGGGGCTTGAGGAGAATTAATGGAACGGGTCCTGATCACTGGCGCGAATGGCTTCATCGGTTCAAACCTGTGCTCATATTTCCTCGATCACTCCTTCGAAGTTTACGGGCTCGTTCGTGAGACCTCGGACCTGCATTTCCTGGAAGGCGTCCCGGTCAACCTGATCAGGGGAGACCTTGCCAAGCCGGACAGCTATGAGCTTCCGGCGCGCATCGACTACATCATCCATGCCGCCTCGCGTCTGAGCGACAGCATGAGCATGGAGGAGGCTCGGCGGGAGATTCATGATACGACGGTATACCTTGTTCGTCGCCTGCGGGAGAACGGCACGGACCTCAAGCGCTTCATCTATATCTCAACCGCCCTTACCCTCGGCTACCGGGCCACGGGCATCTCGGAGCAGAGTCCGGGTCGACCCGCGCGAACAATCCTGCCCTACGTGAGCGCGAAAAAGATGACGGAGGCCTTTCTCCTGAAGGAGTTCCGCGATTCGGGCTTTCCCGTCGTCATCCTGCGCCCCACCGACGTCCTTGGTCCCAACGACAGAACTGGGAGCCTGAGGGTCCTCAGCGGAATCGAGGAAGGCTGGCCGACGATTGTGGGAAAAGGCGACCGTCTCCTGAGCTTCTGCTATGTGGGAAACCTCGTTGCAGCGTGCCACCTTGCGTGCCAGATGCGCGGGAAAAACGGCTGCTCGTATACGATCACCAACGGCCAGGACATAACCTGGCGGCAGCTCATGGAGTTCTTCCAGGAAAGGCTCGGCAAAAGACAGCGTGTCTTCGTGCCCATATTCGTCGCATACACGATTGCTTTGATCCTGCAGGCCGTCCACGCGGTTCTCCCGGCGGTCAAGGTGCCTTTCTCATCGTTCTACCCGGTGGCCAAGGTCGCGCGAGACACGAGTTACGACATCTCCAGGACCATAGCTGAGCTTGGCTACAAGCCGGACCAGAACCTCGAACGCCAGCTGGACTCCATCATGGAATGGTATGCCAGGGAAAAGGCGTACGGACAATTGAGCAGGCCGCAGCGGAGGTAATGAAAATGGAGTGGCTTACCTCGGTAACAACGACAATTGTCTCCATCCTCTCAGATCCCTACGCCGTGCTCTTCGGCGCCCTCGGGATATCCTTTCTCCTTCTTTCGTCGGTGCTCAACGTCCGCAACCTCATGCGGAAGGCAGGGAACGATTTCACCCCGGTGATGACTTACTTCGTGAGCGTCTTCGTGCTGTTCTTCCTTGTCCCCATCGCGGTGATCCTTCTGCGAGGCGCACCAGTCGGCTTGACCCCCTGGTCGTCAGGCCTCGGACCGGGCAACTGGAGGCTCGGCCTGATCCTCACCGTGGTCATGCTGCCTTTTTCCCTGCTGGGCCTCTTTTTCGGCCTCCGGGACCCGGTACTGCGCCAGCACTACCCCTTCTCCAAGGAAGCCATGAATGGGCCGGTCCGCTTCATCCTCTACGAGACGGCTTATCTGGTCCTGTATTACCTGCCCTGGGAGTTCACCTTCCGGGGAGTAATCCTGTTCTCGCTCCTGGCGCTGCTTCCGCACTCGGTGCCCAGCCTGGTTATTGTAGTCATGGTGTCCACTTTCCTGTCCACCATCTACCATCTGGGGCATCCCAACTCTGAAGTCCTGGGGGCGTTCATTCTTGGCATCATCGCCGGCGCCATCACGGCAATTACCGGCTCATTCCTGTACGCACTCTTCCACCACGCGCTGATTGGCATCTTGAATGATTGCATCGCCTACCGCGGCCGGGCCCGAACGCTGAGGCTGGGAAGGGAAACCGGATGAAAATGCAAAGATCGGAGCAATCTCGATGAGAAAAAAGATTCTCATGACCTACCTCTCTGCCGGCCTTGGCCACCTGGTCCAGGCCCAGGCAATCGCCTACTACGTGCACCAGATGCGCCCCACCTGGGACATCCGCATCATGGACGCGGCACGGGACCTTGATGACGCGCTGATGAAGAAGACCTTCGAGGACCTGTGGCGTGTCTTCCTGAAAATGCCTCCCCTGGTGTCGAAGTTCCTTTTCGCGCTGGAGAAGCTGGCGCCACGCCTTGTCACTGCGCTCAACCGCCGCGGGTTCCGAACTGCAGTGCCCAAAGCGGCGGAGTTTCTTGCCAGCTACAACCCTGATCTGATCATGTCGTGCCATTGGGCATGTTCCCATCTCTTCTCCATGGCAAGAGGCCAAAGCTCGACTCCCCTTTTCTACTTCTACGGTGAGCTCGGAGCGACATATGGCGTTATCAATTGCGGGGCAGACGTGTATTTCACCCTCACGGACCAGATCGAAGACGGCCTTCGCCACTTCGGTGTAGCTTCGGAAAAAATGCGCCGGGTTCCCATGCTGGTGCACCCCCACCTCCTCATGAACGGGGCGCCCCCGGAGGTCTTCAAGAAGCGCCTGGGCATACCTGAGAACGATCTGGCAGTGATCCTCAGCCTCGGCGGGGAGGGAATTGGCCATTCAATGCGTTTCATCCAGGAGTTCGTCGCTGGAGGAGAGGGCGCGACTCTGCTTGTTCTGACAGGGCGAAACGACGACCTTCTGAGGAACGTGAAGAAACGGTTCTCCAGCCCCAAAGTGGTCGCCATGGGCTACCAGGAAGACATCAGCGGAATCGTGGCGGCGGCGGATGTCCTGGCAGGCAAGTGCGGGACTGGCTACGCAATGATGGCCATGAAGAAGGGCATCCCCCTGATCGTAACTCACATCGGCGCACCGAATGAGCATGAGAACATGCGTTTCATAGTCGACAACGGGTACGGTTGGTACTGTCCGCGGCCGCGGCAGTTCGTGGAGCGCATAGCGTTGATGGCAAAGAACCGCCTGACCCGCAAGGATGTCATGGAGCGCCTTTCGCAGGTCGGCCCGCAGAACGGCGCGGAGGCAATTGCCGAGGCAATTGTGAACTCTCTCGGATGATGCTCGGGTTCGATTTCCGCGATCGCTCGAGCTTCCGGCGGATTCTTCGATTCGTCGTTCTTGCAGTCATCCTGGGCCTCGGAGTGAATACCATCCTGTCCCTGCTGATGGACAGGACCCAGATCATCGACGCAATCCGCAAGGTGAAGATCATCTACTTCATCATTCCTCTCCTTCTCTTCATTGCCTCCCATGTCGTGGACTCCCTGCGGCTCATGCTCGTTCTGGCCCAGTTTCAGATCCGCATCAGGTTCGTGCAGGCTTTCTACAACAGCGCGGTGGGAACGTTCTTCACGAACATCACTCCCATGACGGCGGGCGGGCAGCCTTTCCAGATCTATCACTTGAGCGCGGTCGGGGTCCCCCCGGAAACCTCGACGAACGTCATCTTGTCTCGGTTCGTCGAGCAGGCCATGACGTCCCTGCTCATCTCCCTTCTGTTCCTCACGCAGATATCGTGGATCGCGTCCTCCCTCCGCATGGGTGCGCGGCTCATGTACGTAGCCCTCGGCATCTCCCTGTGCATGACCGTGCTGCTCCTGATCCTCCTCATCCGACCACACTTCATCGGAGGCCTGGCCATCGCGCTGGAGAGGACGGTCCTGGGGCGCCTCATCGGCCGGGTCAGCGGAAAGCACAACTGGGCTCCCAGCCTGCACAGATGGTCGCAAAGGCTGCGGGAGAACGTTCGGATGCTGTGGTCGGAGAAGACGTGGGCCATGATCCTGGACATTCTCCTGGGAGTAGGCAACATTTTTCTGCACGCTTACTCCCTCCTGTTCGTCCTGGAGGGCGTTACCGGGGCTTCGGTGCCTTTCCTCGAGGTCATCATCACCTACGTCATCCTCTGGCAGGTCGTCTTTTACATTCCCACTCCTGGTGCAAGCGGCGGCGTTGAAGGCGCCTTCGCTCTGGTCTATTCCGGCCTGACGGGAGCCCTGGGCCCGACGGTCATTGCAGTTTTTGTCTGGAGATTGGCCACGTACTACCTGCTGCTGTTGTTCGACGGATTCGTCTACGCTCTGCTGGGCCGAAAGGGAAACGGTGGACCCAAAGAGATGATCCAGGGTTCCGCGGTGGGAACCCTTCGAAGGTGAGAAGAGCGCAGACGGGCACGAAGCTCGACGTGCGCTTTCTGCTTCTCATCCGTTTCCTTGGGGCAGGCGCGGCAATTGCTTCGGGCCCGACGCAAGCCTCTTCCCTTGCCCTTGACCCCTTTTTGTCCCCTTCCCCCGAGCCACTGGATTCCCCGAGCGTCCTCTCCCTGACGAACGATTCATTCGGCCCGGGGCCGGTGAACGAATGGGACGACCTGGACAGCTTCGGGCTGCGGTTCAGCATGCCGCTGGGCCCGGCACGGGTTCTCGCTGCAACAAGCGGGTTGACGGACAGGACAAACGGCCAGTCGGAAGGCAGCCGGATTGATCAGGCGTCAATTGGCGCAGCGATCCTGGTGTTCCCCAGGGCGCCGGCATGGCTTTCCGTCGGGGCGGGCCTCGATGCCACCGGCAACTTCGGCGGCTTACTGATTCAAGAAGCCTTGCACTCGGGAACGGGCGTGAAGCGTCCTGTTCCCACCGGCTACAGCGGGGGGCTCGCGGTTTCTCCCCTTGGCTTTTTCAAGCTTTTCCTCGGCACCGATTTACCTCTCTCACCGTATCTCGCCGTGGCAGGGCGGGCGTCGATCCCGTCCCGCGCTTCGATGCTGGGGGTTGCGGGTATTCGCTATTCCCGGCCCGGCACGCTCCTGGCAATCGACGGCGGGTGGCGTGCTGCAGGAGGAACCGCCCCCAGCACGCTTGCCGCCGTCGACGCGGCCGAAAACGGGCCCTATCTCGGCTTCGAGTTTCGCGTCGGCTTGCTTGCCCTTGCCTTTGAAGACTCGCCGATCATGAGGAAAACAAACGGATCCCTTGGCTTTGTTCTGGGGCTTCCTCGTTCTTCCGCCGACCCCGGACCCCTCGCGCTGGACCTGGGCCTCCTTGTCGGCTCCTCGCTTGCTCAGCGGGTTCGGCTTGCCGGCACGATTCTTGGAAACCGCAAAGGGCTGTACGGGGAGGCTTCGTTTTCCTTTGCGCAGGGTTGGTTCAGCAGCTATCACGCGGATGCAACGGACACAATGTATGCGGAGTATTCCCTAGTGGGTTCGGCAGGACTGCCGTTTGCCGATGGACTTGCCCACCTGGACATCGGGTTGGGGCCGTTCGTCGGGCTCGAGCAGCTTTCCACGGTAACCCCGGTCCGCTCGATTCCGCTGGGAGAGCGCGACGTGCTGGGCGCGGTTGCGGAATCGGGAATCCGCGTGAAATTTCCTGTCAAAGACGTGCCGCTTGGGCTTGGCTGGAGGGTCAGATGGAGGCCCCTTCAGTTCGTCCTTGCTCAAAGCGGTGACCCTTTTTCTGCGCGGGGTTCCATCGATTTCGAGCTTTTCCTCTTTTCCGAAGACTGAAGCGTCTCGTTAAGAGGATTTAACCTTCCCGCAAACGAACCGCAATCACACGTCGCTACCATTGTGACCATGGTCTTGGAACTGGTGCTTCTTGGCGGCAAGGACGAGGAAGAGACGATCCGGGAAATCCGGGAAATTGTGGCCCGCGACCGCCAGAAAAAGCGAGAAAAGCATGATACTCAACCTTCGCGGTGACCGGCAATTTGAAGCCTACTGGCTCTCAAACTCCGCGTGGCGATGGAAGCCATTGACGAAAATTGATCCTCATTTCTCCTGGCTCTACTGGGGTCGCTTTGCCTTCGGCTGGCCGGGAATAACGGGCCTTTTCAGGGAGAAACGGATTACATAGGATTAAAATGAGAATCGCAAGAAAACCGGCTCGGGGTTCTTTGTTTCCACGCAAAGAGCGCCGGCGTAGCCTGCAAGCGCGTTGAGGTCGCGCATCCACCACGGTTGGAGCCCTGCAGCCTCGTGCTCTGATTCAGGCAGCATCAGGCAGAACCCGGAAGAGGACCGAGGGGCGCCCGGGCAAGGAAAAACGCAAAAAAGAGCTCATCAGACCCGTTCCCACTGCCTTTGTGGCGGCTTCCCTGCGCGTCCAGACTCGGAAGAATGCTTCGGCCCGCTCCCCTTGCGGGTGTGATTGAACCAGGGCCTGCTCCCCAGGGCTGAAAAAGTCGCTGAGAATGTCATCCGCCGCATGCATCTCGCGTACGCGTTCGATGTCTATCCCCAGCCGCAGACCGCGGCTGACGGCAATGAGGGCGAAGTCTCCCGAATGCGAGACATTGAAATGCAGGGGCCGAGAATCCGGCTGGTCTCCCAGGTACGGTTTTCCAAGCCCGGAATATGCTATAATGACTTTCGATGGGGGTGCGCGCAGGTAGCTTCCCAGAATCTGGCGAAGCGCTGCACGGGCGGCTATGTATCGGTTCTGGTCCACAGGTCGGATCATTCGAGAACAGCTCTCGATCTCCCCCGAAGACAGGAGGCTTTTGAGTTTCTGTACGGAGGGGCGGGCGTTTGCCGACACCAGCCAGAGGTGAATGTCCCCTGGCCTCAACACTAGCCGCCCGGAAGGGGTGGTCCAGGCCGGTTGGGCAAACGCCATAGGCTGTCATGGTACTGGCCCGGAGGCGCCTTGACAACCATCCCCCGTGACGGTTGATAATCGGGGGCTAATTATCCAGTATACTGATGAGATGAAGGAAACAATTTGGATACTATGACAAGGGATCCGCGAGAAGTGCGAGTGGTCATAACCGGAATGGGAACAATCAATCCCATCGGAACGAGCGTCAAGGAGTTCTGGGACAATCTGAAGAAAGGCAAGTCGGGCGTCCGGCGCCTCCAGGCGTTTCCGATTGATGGTTATTCCGTGCAGATAGCCGGCGAAATAGATCTACCGGACCTTTCGACGTACTTCAAGAACATAAAGATGGCAAAAAGGCTGGATCGCTACGTCGTGCTTTCGCAGATCGCCGCAACTCAGGCAATACGCGATTCAGGGCTTGACGTGGATAAAGCGCCCCAGCGCTACGGAGTGATCATAGGAACCGGTGACGGCGGAGTGGGAACCCGGTACAACAACACGCGCAAGATGCTCCAGGACGGGATGCAGTCATCGTCGCCGTTTTTCGTCATGTGCATTCCCAGCACCGCGTCAGGCTACTTTGCCATGGAGTGGAATCTCCAGGGACCGTGCTTCTCCGTGAACTCCGCGTGCGCAACCGGCAACCACGCCCTGGGCGTTGCTGCATCTCTCATCAAGATGGGGATGGCGGATGCCATATTCACCGGCGGCGCCGAAGCGCCGATTTTCCCCAGCGGGATTGCTGCTTTCGGAAATATCATGGCCCTTTCGGAACGCAATAATTCGCCGGAGACCGCGTCCCGCCCCTTTGACAAGGACAGGGACGGATTCGTGCTGAGTGAAGGGGCAGGAGTTCTCTGCCTGGAGGAGCTGGAGCACGCCAGGAAACGAGGGGCGAAAATATACGCGGAGCTTGCCGGCTACGGCTTCTCAAGCGACGCCCATGACCTGGTGGCACCGCACCCCGACTCCCGCGGTTCCGCGCAGGCCATGAACAGTGCCTTGGAGAGCGCGAAGCTCAATATCGATCAGATAGACTTGATCAACTGTCATGCCGCCTCCACGCCGCTGGGAGATCTTGCTGAAAGCAAGGCCATCAACGTCGTATTCAAGGACCGCACCCGCGGAGTGCCTGCGCACAGCACGAAGTCCATGACTGGGCATCCCCTGGGCGCGGCAAGCGCCGTGGAGGCCATTGCCGCCATCCTGGCCATCCAGGAAGGGGTCATCCACCCCACGATCAACCAGTTTGAGCAGGACCCGCGGATCATGCTGAACGTCGTGCGCAATCAGCCGCGCGACGCACGGGTGAAGCATGTCCTGTCCAACGGCTTCGGTTTCGGCGGGGAGAACGCCGCCATCACGCTCTCGCGATTCGACGGCTAGCGACGTGCCCTAGAGAAAACAGACTTCGCAGATTGCCACACAGGCCACCTTCTCATCGACGATGACCTGGCCCATCACGCTTGCGAAATATTCGTCATGGTCCAGTTTCCTGGCCAGCAGCGTCACCTCTTTGCCGGGGAGCACCGGCTCGAGGTAGGCTGCCCCCAGTATCCTGGTGGCGCGAACTTGAAGCTGAACGACCTGCGTTGGCGGTACCGTGGTGCGTTTATCCAGGAAGTAGCTCAGGCAGAGACCCAGCTGGCCTATCATCTCCACTTCCAGGCATCCCGGGTACACGGGGAAGTCGGGAAAGTGGCCTGAGAAGATCGGATCCTGGGGAGAGAGAAAGCGAAGGCCGCAAAGGGACTCCTCATCGAAGTTGACGCCGGTGAGCCTGTCCACAAGCAGGAAAGGCTCCCGGTGGGGCAGGATGAGCTTGATCTCTTCCCTGCCCCAGCCCAGAGGCGCGAAGCTGCCGGCGGTTGCCAGCGGCTTTTTCCGGTTACGCTTCAAAAGCTCCTGGTAGTCCACCCTACGAGCGAAGCCCCTTGGCAATGACGTCTTCGATGATGTTGAGGGCTTTATCCATCAGCTCACGGGTGAATTGCGAGGACACCGAGATACGGAACCTCCGCGCGTCCGCGGGAACCGCCGGGAAGTCCACCGGCTGGAGGAACAACCCGCGCTTCTGGATCTCTCCGGCGAACTGCATGAGCTTCTCCCCAGATGCCCCGATGATGATCGGAATCACCTGGGATTCACTGCCGCCGAGGTTGAGCTTCAGGTCAAGAAGCCCCTTCTTGAGATAAGCGGTGTTGGCCCACAGCTTGTCCCGCAGGGTGGAGTCCCGCGTGGCGATTTCCAGCGCCTTCATGAGCCCCGCCACGATGGGTGGCGAGGGAGAGCAGGAGAAGTTCCACGGGGAGGAGTAGCCCTTCAGGTAGTTGATGATGGCCGCATTCGAGCAGACAAAGCCTCCGACGCCGCCGAATGATTTGCTCAGGGTCCCGAAGCTCACGCCGATCCTGTCTTCGACCCCGAAGTGCTCTGCAACGCCTCGTCCGTTGGGCCCGAACATCAGCGTGGAATGCGCCTCATCGATGTACGTTGCGGCCTTGTACCGATCAGCCAGCTCCACGATTTCCGGCAGCCGGGCCAGGTCTCCATCCATGGAATACACACCTTCAACGGCTATCAGGACGCGCTTGCCTTTGCTCTTCTCCAGCATCGCTTCCAGGGATTTCATGTCGTTGTGGGAGAAGAACAGCATTTTCGCCCCGGAAAGCGTGCCGCCGTCGATCAGGCTCTTGTGGCATCGCTCATCCAGGATCAGCATGTCGCCTTTTCGCAGCAGGCCCTGCATGGCGCCCAGGTTCCCGCCCAGCCCGCTCGAGTACAGCAGGCAGTCCTCTTTCTGCTTGAACTCTGCGAGCCTGCGCGCAAACTCCACGTGCAGGTCGAACGTCCCCGAGAGCAGGGGCGCGCCGCTGGCGCCCAGACCGTAGACGTCAAGAGCCTCCTTGGCGGCCTGGATGACCTCAGGGTGGGAGGACAGACCCAGGTAATTGTACGAGGTCATGTTGATGACCTTGTGACGGTTGCCGCTGGAGGCGTCAAGGACCTCCGCTTCCGCGCGCGGCGCCGTCACGAACTGCTGCCCGAAGAATTGCATTGCCGCCTGGATCTTCGGGTGCTGGATCCAGCTCAGGTAGTCGCTGGGAGGGGTCAGCACGTCAGGGTTGTCGTTGAAGAAGAAATCCGCCAGGCTGAAACTCAGTGCTTTGTCAGGCATTGGTTTTATTCACGTATTCCATGAACTTGTCAGCAAGCTGCTCGATATTGTTGATGTCGGTAAGCTCGGAGCGCGGCACTTTTATCTTCAGCTCACGCATTGTCGTCGAGACCACTTCAATCATATCAAGGCTGTTTGCGCCGTAATCCTTCATGGACTTCTTTGGATCTATCGTCGCGCCATCGATGTCGTCGATATTCGCGACGATGTTCTTCTTGATAACGTCCATGATCTGCTCCTTGGTCATTGCCCGCTCCTTTCGCTTTCCTGCGATAAATATCTCATCATCGAATTATCCTTGAAGGGGAGCCCGTAGTCAACGCTGATGATCTGGCCGTTGACCGCATCCAGCAGCCCGCTGCACATGGCAAGAACGGCCTTCCCGCACTCCTTCGGCGTCAGCATTGCCTCCGCCGGCACCCCGTTTTCCTGCATATAAGTGAAAAACCGCTCCCCGAACACGGCGCGGAAGGATTCGGTGTTCACCGTGCCGAACCGCAGCACGTTCACGCGGGAACCCTCCGGGAACAGGTGGGCGGCAAGGTATCTGGAGAAGAACTCCAGCATGGCCTTGGATGCCGCTACAAAATCATATCCCTGGTAATAGTGGTCCGGGCCGTCACTGGAAATCCCGAGGATGTACCGGGGATAGCTTCCGAACCGGGCCTTGATGCGGCGCGTGTAGTCCACAAGGGGCCACGTGCTGTACTCCAGGGTCTTGAACAAAGACCTCTTCTTGTAATCCTCCAGGCTCATCGTGCGAAGCGCAAAGCTCACGTTGCTGATGAAGATGTCGATCTTCCCGGTGGAGCCGGCAAGCTCCTCCATCAGCCTGACGGTATCCTCTTCAACGGAGGCGTCCGCCTGAAAGAAGCCCGGCCGAAGCGCGCCGGATCGGGAGAAAAGCTCGGCCGTTTCATCCAGCCCCGCGCTCCCCCATTTGTACGTCAGGAACACCTGGGCGCCGGCCTCCGCAAGCGCAAGCGCGGAAGCAAGGCCGATCCCCCGCGTGCCGCCGGTAATGAGGGCAGTCTTTCCGTGCAAATCCACGCCGACCATGCCCGAATGTCTCCTTCCTTACTCTGGATACTGTTCTTCTATCGTCCGACGCGTCTCGGGAAACGAGAAGCTGATCCGGTGCATCAGGTCCTCCTGCTGCCGCGCCTTGACGAGGAGTTTTTTCTTCCGCGCGCCCAGCGCGTGCTTCAGCAACGCGATGGACCTGATATCTTTCTCCGCAATCTGCTCCGCGATGTCCCGGGCCTTTGCCAGCACTTCCTTGCGGGGAAGGATGTAGTTGATGTTCGTCGCCATGCCCGCAAGCTCGCTGCCTCGAAACCTCTTCCCGGTGAACAGCATCTCGTTTGCGAGAAACGGCCCCACCAGCTCCGCCAGCAGCGTGGAGCATCCCATGCCGGGCGTAAAGCCCATGTTCATGAAGACAGCGCCGTAGCGGCTCTCACGCGCCGCTATGACCACGTCGCAGCACAGGGCCATGGCAAGCCCGCCCCCGATCCCGTGTCCCTCCATGGCGGCAATCACGGGAAAAGGAGTTTCCAGGAGGCGTTCGCTGATCACCAGGTCGATGACAGCGCCCTTGCCGTCACACAGGTCGAGCAGCGCCTTCTTCTCCGCGCCCCCGCAGAAAACATCTTCCCTGCCCTGGACCACGAGCACCTTTGTCCTGCCCTCCTGCTCAACGTCCTGCAGCGCGGCAAGGAAGTCCTGGACAAACTCATGGGAAAAAACGTTGCGGCCCTTCTGGTCATCCATTTTCAACCAGGTGATCCCGGAAGGCTCACGACTCAGCTTCATGCGGCCGCTCATTGCCGCGCCTCCTGTCGTTTCGAACCCCCGTGCGGGGCAAGCGGAGCGGCGGGCCGAAATCGCGCAAACCATGAGGGAACGCTCCCTTCCTGGAACGCCCTGATGCCGCCCAGAACGGATTGGTCGCGCAACATCTCGAGCAGCTTCTGGCGGGCAAGCGCTCCGCCCTCCCGCGGCGGGGCGTCCAGCAACTCGGTGGTAAATGCCTTTGCATCGGCAAGGGCACGGGGCGACGATCGAAGAAGCCTCTTCAAGAGCTCCCGGACCCGCGCCTCCATGCCGTCCTGGTGAACCAGCTCATCCACGATATTCAGGCGCACGGCCTCTTCGGCGGCGATCTTCTTCGAGCTCATCACGAGGTAACGCACCTTCTGGGCGGGCACACGGAGCGCAAGCAGGTATGGCAGAACATTTGCGGGAATCAGCCCGAAAAGGACCTCCGCCATTTCAAAAGTGGTTTCCTCGGTTGCCAGAACGATGTCGCATGCGCAGGCAAGACCGACACCCCCCGCTTTGACATCGCCCTGGAGCAGACAGACAAAGGGCAGCGGCGAAGCAAAAATGCCGTGCAGAAGCTCGGCGTAGAGGGCAACTGCCGCTTGCGCCTCCGCCTCGGCTTCCGCTGCAGGGGAAGGAGCCTCAGCAAGCCGCGCCAGGTCCATGCCCAGGCAGAACGCGGGCCCGCTGGAGCGAAGAAGGACCGCGCGAACGGCCGGATCCGCCTGCGATCTGTCGACAGCAGCCGTCAGGTCTTTCAGGCTGTCAAGGCCGAGAAGGTTGCCGTGCTCCCCATCATTCAGGGTGATGACGGCCACCTGGGAGTCCACGTACTGCTCCACCTTTGCCACCGGCTAGCTCCACTCGTACTTTCTGTAGAAGTCCTTGACCTGGCGAAGAACGAGTTTCTTTTTCCCGAGGTAATGCTTGTCGTACCAGCCGGTCGGGACAGACAAATCCGGCGTGTAGGTTTCCGCTTCTATACGGGCCTCCCGCTGCCTCTCTATCTCCTCGTACTCCGCGACATCCACCTCCCGCCGGGCATCCAGCGCCGCATCGATTCCCATTCCTGTCACCACGTCGCGCGCCTCGGGGCAGAGAATGCCGCTGTAGAACTCCCCGATTGCTCCGGAACCGTAGGAGAAGAAGCTGATCCTTTCCCCCGGCTTTATGCCGGTGGAGCACGCGGCTATCCCGCAAACTCCAAGGAAATTGCTGGCCCCGTATGTGGATCCGACCCGCCGCGCGTAATGAAGGGAGGGCAGAACCCTCTTGTTAAAGCTCTCCTTGATCTCCGCCTTGGATCGGGGCTTCACCAGGTTGCACAGGGTGCGGTGGGCCTGAAAAGCCATCCCGGGAAATGGGGTATGATAGCAATTCTGCGCGAATGCGCTGTCGAAATCAGGGGCATCGCCGTTGCACGACGAGATGTAATCCTTATACGCACCTTCCAGCGCATCCAGGTAGCTGTACAGGCTCACCTCGTTGTTGCCCATTTCGTGCCGCGCGCTGGGGCGGAATGTGTCATACACGTCGGTGGTCCACGTGCCCCTCTTCTGAAGCTCGTACTCGACCACCTTCGGCGAGTCGCTCACGAGCATGGCTGACGCGACGCCCCCCAGAACGAACTCTTCTTTCGTGTTCAGGTGCATGCGGGAGAAGTCCGTCGAGATGACCAGGGCCTTGCGGCCGCGGTTCAGGCCGGCAGCCAGCCAGTTCAGCGCCGTATCCAGCGCGGCAACGCCGCTGTAACAGGCGTGCTTCGTCTCGTAGTTGCGAACGTTCGAAGGAAGGCCCAGGGCGCCGAGAATATTGGTGCTGATGGGCTTGCCGAAGTCGATGCTGCTTTCCGTGCCCACGATGAGGAGGCCAATGTCCTCCTTGTCCTCCCCTTCCAGGAGCGGGGCAGCGGCGTTTGCGCCCATGGTGACCGTGTCTTCGTACAGCGGGTTCAGCGAGCGCGTGTCGATCAGGAAATCCGCAACCACCTTCTGCGGGTCACGGTCTCGCGCGAGCGCCAGCTTTCTCTGGTCCAGGAAGAGTGAAGATCCGTACAAGTTGATCTTCTCGATGCCGATGCGTCTCATAAAGCTCCCTCAAGGCACATAGCTGAGTCCCCCCGCAACGCGGATGACTTCCCCGTTGATGAAGCCCGCTTCATCACGGGCAAGGTAGCTCACAAGGCTGGAGATTTCCTCCGCGCTCCCGATCCGCTTGACCGGACAGTACTCCAGCCAGATATCATGAAGCTTCTGCGCCATGTGCGCGTCAGTCATGTCCGTTTCGACGTACCCCACGGTCACCACGTTGGAAGTGATGCCGCGTGATCCGTACTCGCGGGCCAGAGTCTTGGTGAGTCCGATGAGCCCCGCCTTTGCGGCCGCGTAGTTCGCCTGGCCGCTTGAGCCCTCCTGCGCAAGGGAGGAGATGTTTATGATGCGTCCCCATCGCTTGCTCATCATGTGGCTGAGGAAGCTTCGAATGACAAAGAACGGGCCCGAAAGGTCAGTGGCAATGACGTCCTGCCACTGCTCGTCCGTCATCATGGCAGCCACATTATTGTGGATCACCCCCGCGTTGTTTACAATGACCCCGACGCGCGAAAAGTCCTCCATGACCTTCTCTGCGACATTTTCGACTTCAGCCGCGTTCCGGACATCCATCTTGTAGGCGCGCAAGGCGACGTTTGCGGTCGCGGCGTCAGCCAGGCGCATTGTTTCCCGCATCGCTTCCTCATTGCCGACATAGGTGAACGCTGTGGGGATACCTTCCCTGACCAGGCGGAGCACGATGGACCTGCCGATCCCGCGCGAACCGCCGGTTATGAAAGCGGCTGCACCGTCCCTGCCCATCAACTACCCCTCGTAGCGGCGAATCAGGCTGCAAGCATTGATGCCGCCGAAGCCGAAGGAGTTCTTCAGCATGTAGCGGATACGATGCGGAACGGGCCCGGCCGCGCACACATCCAGGTCCACCTGGGGATCCTGGTGATCGATATTGATGGTGGGATGAAGCTGCCCGTATTTCATCTCCAGCAGGCCCGCAATGGTCTCGATGATCGGGGACGCCCAGCAGGTGTGACCCAGCATCGATTTCGCGGCGTTCAGCTTCATTTTATACGCGTGATCACCGAATGCCAGCTTGATGGCTTTGATCTCCTCCAGGTCCCCACCGGGAGTTCCCGTGGCGTGGCAGCTGGCATAATCGACCTCAGTCGGCTTTGTTCCCGTGTGCGCAAGAAGCTCCCCAATCAGGCGTCCCTGGATTTCAGCGGCCGGCGCGGGCAGGTGGCACGCGTTGGCGTTGGCCCGTACGCCCAGGACCTCTCCGTAGATGGGCGCGCCGCGCGCACGCGCATGTTCCAGCTCCTCCACAATCAGCGTTCCGGCGCCATGGGAGTACACGAACCCCGCGCGGGATGCGTCGAAGGGACGGGAGGCTTTTTCGGGCTGCTCCTGGTACTCGGGCTTCACAACCACCGCGTTGATGATGACAGAGGCCTGAATGTCTCCCGGAGACACGTCAAAAAGACCCCCGGCAATCACCGCGGCGTCGGATTCTCCCAACTCGATATCCCGCACCCCTTCGCGGAGGGCAAGGTTCCCGCTGGCGCACGCACCCCCTACGGTGAAAGTAGGCCCATGCAATCCCAGGACCTCCGTCAGGAGAGCCGGTACATTGGGGTCAATGGCCTCCACGCCGCTCAGGGGATCCACGGACTCCTCGTCCTCCTGGAATCGCTTGGAGTTCTCATGGATGTAATTTGAGTTCAGGTTATGCCCGCCGACGATGACCGACGTGCGGAATGGATCCACTCCTGACTTGAACAGGCCTGCGTCCTGCCAGGCGGAAAGCGTGCACAGGACCGAAGCCTTGGCGGAAAACGTCGTTGAACGGAAGATTTTCCTTATTTTTTTCAGGGCTGCCGGCCCCAGGGACTCTTCGAACTTGCCAAGGGCAGCCGCGCAGTCGTAGTCCCCGAGATCGCCGCCGATTTTGCACTCGATGTTGGTCATATCAAGGGAATGCCACCGCCGAATTCCTGACATCCCCTTGATCAGATTCCGATAGTATATTTCAAGTGAGTCACCGAGGGGATTGATAGTTCCCATTCCGGTGATCACCACCCGACGTTTCATCGCATGCACCATATTCTTTTTCAGACTGCAGTACAAGGGGAAGGCTCGAGCAGATCTACTCCAGAGAGCAATTTATCTCTAAATATGTCAATAAGTCTATTCTAAATCTCTGCTATTCGGCCATCGCGCCTCCACGCGACGCGCCCGCCTTGCCCTTTTTCAGAAAGAATGCGGGGATGATTGCCACAGCAGATATGATGGCGGTTATGATGAACACGTCGTCGATGGCGTTGACGAATGCGGACTTTACCACCATTCCCTTGAGGTATGCGAGCGCCATTCCCTGTCCTTTCGCGCCTCCCCCCATAAGGGCCCCGATGTGGGAAAGCGCTGCCATGGCAGTTGAGTTTCCCTGGTTGACAGTCCACGCGAGCCATTCGCCGTGAAGCGTCTGCCGCGTGGTGAGAACCGTAGTAAGCACGGCAATCCCGAAGGAGCTTGATACACGCTGGATGATGTTCGTGAGCGCGGAAGCCCGGCCGATGAGCTGCGTAGGAATATCAACCATGGCCGCGGTCTGCGCCGGCATGTTGGCCAGCGGCAGGGTGAGGCCGCGCAGAATGTTCCACCATATGATCGTCGAGGTGGCGGTGGAAAGGTTCATGTAGTGAAACACCCACGAGATGAAGACCAGCAGTATGATGCCCAGGAGCGCGAGCGGTCGGGGGCCTATCCTGTCGAAAAGCCTGCCTACCACGGGCATCATCAGCCCTGAGACAAGCGCGCCAGGCATCAGGAGCAGTCCAGTCTCCATGGCCCCAAGCCCTCGGAAGCTCTGCAGGAACAATGGCAGGAAGAAAAGCCCGGAGAACATGACGATATTCGTGACAATGACCATCAAGTTCGCCATGGTAAATGACCTGTACTTGAATGCGCGCAGGTCGAGGAGTGGGTTCTCCGCGGTGAGCTCCAGGTAAATGAAGAGCACAAAAGCAAAGAAGCTGGCGGCGAAAAGGAGCACAGTCTGCTCCGCGCCCCAACCCCAGTCGGCACCCTTTGTGAAAGCCAGCAGAAGGCAGAACAGCCCTCCGGCTGAGGTGACGCCACCCGCCACGTCCAGGCGACCCGGGTGTTTTGATTGGAACTCCGGCAGGACAAAAAGGGACAGGAGAATGCCGATCACACCGACTGGCAGGTTGATCGTGAAAATCCAGCGCCAGTCGACATATTCCACCAGGTAGCCGCCAAGCGTGGGCCCGATTGAGGGGGCCACAAGGAGGGCGATGCCAAACACCCCCATTGCGCTTCCAAACTGTGTCCGCGGCACCATGCGAAAGATCATTGCCATGGTGGTCGGCATGATCATGCCGCCGCCAACGGCCTGAATGACCCGTGCGAAAACGAGCGCGTTGAAGCTCCATGCCACGCTGCAGAGCATCGAACCCAGGACGAAAGCGCCCATGGAGAGCACGTAAAGCCGCTTGAATCCGAGCCTGTCGCCCAGCCAACCCGAGAACGGAACCACCACGCCCAGGGCAAGCATGTAGATCGTGCTCACCCACTGCACTTCGGAGGTTCCTACGTTGAACACATTCATCATTGTTGGAATGGCCACGTTCACAATGCTCGTGTCCAGGATCGACATGAAGGCGCCGATGAGCGCCACGAGGACGGGCGCCAGCCAATGGGAAACAGGCTGTCCCTCCTGTGCTGCGTCGCGGGCTGTTGCGGGCCCTGCAGGCATCTGACGGGCCCTGAGTTGATCACTCATTCCTTCTCCCTTTGATAATTAAGGTCTTAATATATATAGATTCTTTGAGAGTGGCGACTCGGGGCGGGCGCTATTGACAGGTGACAGGCATGGCATAGAATGAAGTCAATACAAACTGACACGATCTTGCGAAGTCTTCTCGGTCAAGAGGTGACTTCCGTGTTGGTTTTTCGACCCTGCCGCTGCTACGCCTTTCCAGAAGCTCGTGCTCCTCCTCATCAAAGCTCGACGCTCAGTCACGTATGAGGAGGAAAAAATGAAAAAGAATCGGCTTTATCTCAAGATCTTTCTATTGTCCTTCATGAGCATCATGACTGCCCTCTCCCTCTCCACATGCACGGGTGGCGGGGGGAACGATGGAAGCACGCCTCCCACGCCTCCCGAATTCGTAGGCACATGGGAAGGACCGGCTCCGTCTCCGCTTACCGGGACAATCACTTTTACGATCAGTGAAACCTCGATGACGATTTTTGGCAAACGTGTCCCCGCTACCGATACCGAGACGGACACTGGACCGATTACAAGCTACGACACATCTCTGAAACACATCCTATGGAAAGTCGCAACTGTCACACTTACAGGCAGCGCAACTACTACGACAGCCCCGGGGGATGTATTCTACATACTGTACTCTTTCAGCGGCAGTACTCTGACGGTGGCCGTGAGCAACACAGATTACCCCACTGACTTCACCGGCTTGGTTTTTACAATGACCAAACTGTAAGGAGGGCCGCGGCGTCATCGTCATTTTCCTTGCCGTCTCGCTCATCGCAGCGCGGAACTATCTCGCCACCGGCCGTGTCTCGGCGCCCTTGACCTCACTCGTTTGAGCGCGGTGTTCTTGAGGTACGGTACGATTTGGTAAAAGTTCTGGCCTATCTATACTCACACGGTGGTCGAGTACTACCATGAAGTTCCTGAAAGTCCCTTTGTAACCGATACAGGCATGAGCGAGAGTCTTGTTTGCCAGATTGATCCCGGCGCCAAAGACTTCACTGTTGCGGACGCGGACTTCATTGGACTTCATTGCAACATGTGACTACATACTGGTTCAACGCTTTCTCGCCTTATAGCGGAACCTATCCAGTTTCCAGCGGGACCATTATGGGAACTCAAGCTTCTGATAAGGCATGCGATGTTGCAATAGACGTCGTGATTAGGCTAAAAGCGCTCAGCGGTGACATCACCACAGAAACCCGAGAGCTCCACCTCAATGATGCCTGCGCTACTGCGGTGCTATGCCACTCAGAACATTCGCCAGGGGCGACACTATTTCGCTCCTTGTCAGCTCCAAACGGCCCTCCTATAATCAAGATGCAGACGTCATCGCTCCGCCGTTTTCTTTGAAGGAGCAGCAAATGTCGCTCAAAAACCTGTCCGGTCAGCTTGTCCTGGATTCCACAGAACGGGCTTTTTTCATCGAGCGCACAGGCGTCATCCTTCGCTGGATCCTGATCGGCACCTGCTCCGTTGTCCAGTTCCTGAGCCCTGTCGTCTCCTCCACCGTCTATTGGATTGCCCTGCCCATTGCCGTGCTCTACAACGGCACCCTGCAGCTCTTCATCAGGGACAAGAAAAAATACATCATGACCGTCAGCGTCGTCTCTGGATTGGGAGACATAATCATTTCCGCTGTACTGATCTTTTTTTCGGGGCGCACGGACATCTACCTCTGGTATTTCGTTCTCCTTGTCTCCCACGCGGCCCGGTACGGATTCATCGGCGCCATTATCTCTCCCGTCCTCTTCTCCGCGTTCTATGCGGCAGGCCTGTATTCGCGCGGCCTCGCGTTCCCTCTCGATGTCATGCTCATCCGTTCCCTCTTTTTCGTGATCACGGGTGTCGTAAGCGGATACCTCGCGCGCGAAGAGCATCGCCGCTTCGACAGCATCCTCCTCCAGCAAAAGGAGCTCTTCGAGGCCCAGCAAAAGCGAAAAGAGCTGCGCGACACCCTCCAGCGTTATGTCAGCTTCAACGTCGTGGAGCAGCTCATGGCGCATCCCGAGGAGCTGAAGCTCGGCGGATCCCGACGGAAGGTCAGCGTGCTCTTCTCCGATATTCAAGGGTTCACAAGCCTGCTTGCCGTGAAGGAGCCCGAGGAGATCATCCAGCAACTCAACGAATACCTCACGGAGATGACGGCCCTGATCTTCTCTTTCGGCGGCATGGTGGACAAATTCGTGGGCGACGCGATCATCGGCGTCTTCGGCGCGTTGGGCGAACAGCCCGACGACGCCGTACGCGCTGTGCGCTGCGCCCTTGCCATGCAGAGAAAACTCTGCGTCCTGCAGGAGAAATGGCGCGCGGAAAATGCCCCGGTCTTCAACTCTCGAACGGCCGTCAATACGGGTGAAGTGATCATGGGCAACGTGGGGTCTCCGCAGCGCATGGACTACACTGCGATCGGGGACCCCGTAAACACGGCCTCGCGCCTGCAGGCGGTCGCTGAGGTCGGCTCCGTCGTGATCTGCACTGGTTGCTATGCGGAAGTAAAAGACTTCATCGACGTCAGATGCCTGGGAGCGATTACCCTCAAAGGCAAGACAGAGCCCGTCACCGTCTATGAAATCAAGGGAGAAAAATCATGCCACGAAGCCTGATTGGCCTGATGGCACTCATGCTTCTCCTCTCTCCCCTCCCCCCATCGTTTGCAGATCCTCCGACGCCCCAGTCCATCATTGAAAGCTTTCTCGCCTTGTACGCGTCTGTCTCGGACTACCAGTGCAGGATGTATGAGAACTGTCGCCAGGGCGACAATTACGAGGAGCGGACGATCAACCTGTACTTCAAAAAGCCTCGCTTTATCCGCATGGACATCCTGAAAGGAAACCGATTCGCAGACACGGGGAGCATCGGTGTCTACAAGAATGACGGGAGAGTGACCGGCAGGAAAGGGGGACTCCTCTCCATTTTCGCCATCACCGTGGACAAGCACGATCCGCAGGCAACCACCGTCCGCGGGCTGGCTTTTGACGAGGGCGATCTGCAAGCCACTCTGGAAAAAATGCAATCCTACCTTGCCGAAAGCGCGTGCACGCTCACCGTGGGAGCCGACGTGTACGAACTGATCTTTGAGCCTCGCGATCCCTCGCGCAATCGTGGCGTATCGAAGGATATCGTCAGGCTCGACGCCGCCACGCTTCTGCCGGTTTCATCGGACAGTTTCGAAGGAAATCACGTTGTCCAGCACGCGCAGTGGTCCTCCTACATCCTCAACGCCGGATTGCCCGACCAGCTCTTCGATGTGTATTGGGATCCGCAACAACTTACAAACATGGGCATCCAGAACGTGCATACCCTGCCGGTAAAGTGACGCAGGTTGGATGTCAATGGAGATGTTCGATGTTATCGTGATCGGCGCCGGGCCTGCTGGAGCATCCGCTGCGCGTTCCACATCCAACGCCGGCCTCTCAACGCTGCTCATCGAAAAGCAAAAGCTTCCGCGGGAAAAGCGCTGCGGGGGAGGGATCTCGGCAGCCGCAATCAAGGAGTTGGATTTCCCTCTCCCCGAACGCGTCATCGAGCGTCGATGCTACGGCATGTGGGGAATCCAGAACAACATCCTCACCGAGGTGCGCGTGGATCAATGCGTGGCAACCATGGTTTCACGGCCGACATTCGATGCGTTCCTCGTCGAAAAAGCCGTGGAAGCCGGAGCCAGGATCGCGGAAGCGGAAGCTTGCCGGGAAATACGGGTTCTCACCGACTACGTCATCGTCATGACTGAGAAGGCAGAGTATCAGGCCGCCCTGGTGATAGGCGCGGATGGCGTTTCTTCGGTCGTCGCCCGGTCGGTACGCCCGAAATGGAGGAGACGCGAAATGCGTTTCTGTCTTGTCGCGGATGTTCCGTCTACCCCGGATTCAATCGACCGAAAAATGCGAAATCTCGCGGAGCTTCGCTACGGCTTCATCCGGGACGGTTATGCATGGGCCTTCCCAAAGAAGGATCACATCTCCTTTGGTATCGGGGGGGCGATGAGCGATGCGAAGTCCCTGCGGCGCGACTTTGCCGCGTATCTCAAGCTGCACGGAATCGACGGCGAGGTGCCCTCGAAGGGCTGTTTCATCCCGGTGACAGAGTTCCGGCACGATGTGGTAGCGGACCGGCTTATGCTCTGTGGCGACGCGGCGGGTTTCGTCGACTGTTTCAACGGTGAGGGCATCCGCTACGCGGTCGCGTCGGGCAGGTTGGCGGGTCGCACGGCGGCGCTCGCGTTCCAAGGGAGGGACTTCTCGAAACGGACCCTTCTTACGTATCAGCACGCCTTTTACGCCAGCTACAGGCGGGACATGGTCTGGTCGTCCTTCATCATGCGAGTTTCCAGCCGGTTTCCCCGACTGGTGTTCGGTCCCCTGCTTGCGGATCAAAAGACGATACTGCGCTACTTCAAGGTCATGTCCGGTGACGAACATTTCAGGAGCTTTGCCCGCTGGATCATAATCCGGCTCCCCTGGCTCATGATCAGGCATTTCCTCTTCAACCGAGTGCGTGCCGCTTCGTAGAGAGCACCCGCGCAAAACAGGTTAATTGTTTCCTGCAACTTGTGTTGCAACGGCGCAATCCGGGTTGCGGGGGGTGGCCATCTTGCATCTCGTCAACTGAAACATAAGTCTTTCATCCAAAAGGAAATAACAAAAGGCCCCTTTTGGCATGTTGTTTGCATTTCCAGACAATGAGACCCACTGCGGTGGGGACTGGAGGATATATGAAAAAGGCGTTGTTTCTGGTGGCCAGGGTAGTGGCTCTGGCCATGCTCCTTGCGGTGGCGGGTGGATGCAGCCTGTTTTCGCATTGGGCACTCCTAAACCATTCTTCCCATAGCGTCTCAGTGTCACTGCTCGATAACAGCCTCAAGGACGGCAGCACAGATTTCAGCATGAGTCCGGGTCAGAAGGAGGAACTCAAGAATGACAGTATGCCTTCGATGGTGTGGTATCCCCCCGTCCCGGTGACCTACGACATGGGAGACAAGAGTGCTACCTTCCACGACTGATACCATTAATCCCGGTGGCTCAAGGCGGAGGCTAACACCAGCGGGCCTGTCGAAACAAAAGGACGGTGCCGTGCCGGCCTACTTCACAGATCCCAGCAGGCCCGCGATGAACTGCTTCTGCATGGTCAGGAATAGAATGAGCACGGGCAGCGTGGAGACGCAGACGATGACCATGAGGGCGCCGTACTGGATGGTATACGCGCCCATGATGGAAGCCATCGCGATGGGCAGCGTTTTTATCGTGTCGTTAAGGATGGTTATGAGCGGCCAGAGGTAGGAGTTCCACTGGGTGAGAAACATATAGATCGCCGCCGAGGCGAAGCTCGCCCGCATGGAGGGGGCCACGATGCGCACGAGGATGCTCAGCTCGCTCGCCCCGTCCACGCGCGCCGCCTCTATGATCTCCGTAGGGAACAACTTGAAGTTCTGGCGCAGGAAAAAGATGATGAACACCGACATGATAGAAGGCAGGACGATTGCGGCGCGCGTATTGAGCAGCTTCAGGAAGGAGAAGAGCTTGAACATGGGGACCACGATGGCGATCTGCGGGAGGATGAGGGTCAGCAGAAGGATCCCGAAAACCCGGTCTCTGGCCCGGGAGTGGTACTTCTCGAAGCCGAACGCGGCCATGGCGTTGATCACGACGCCGAAGACAACGGTGACCAGCGCGATCAGGAGGGAGTTCGTGAAGAAGAGGGGCAGATTGTAGGCCGTCGTGGCCTGCTTCCAGTTGGACAGAAAATCCCCTCCCGGCACGAGGATGCCGCGTAGCACATCGTTCGGGTTCAGCGTCGTGCCGTTGAGCATCCAGTAGAACGGAAATACGCTCACCGCCGCGCAGACGAGCAGCACGATCCACATCAGAATGCGACCCAGGGACCACGGGGCGACTACGGTCATTGCGCGCGCCTTTCTCCGCCCAGGAGCCGAAGCTGGATAAAGGCCAGGATTCCGGAGATGATCACCACCACGTACGACATCGAGGTAGCGTACCCGAAGTCGAAATTGACAAAGAAGGCTTGACGATAGATGTAGAGCGCCGCCGTCATTGTTTCATTCGACGGACCTCCCTGGAACGTCAGTATGTTGGGCTCGTCGATGAGCTGCATGGTGCCGCTCGTGGAGGTCACGGCGGAAAAGAGAATGATAGGGAGGAGGAGCGGGACGGTGATGGTGAAGAACTGGCGGGCCTTGGAGGCGCCGTCCACCTCCGCTGCCTCGAAAATCTGCGTGTCGAGGCTCTGCATCCCCACGAGGAAGAAGACCATGTTGTACCCTGTCCATCGCCAGGTGATGGCCAATATGATGGTCACCTTGGCCCAGAATGCGTCGCTGAGCCAGCCAATGGGAGAGGTGATAAGGTGCCCGCTCAGCATCACGTTGTTGAGAAACCCGTTGGTCTGCAGGAGAGTCCGGAACAGGACTGAAACGACGACCAGCGAAGTGACGCTGGGCAGGAAGATGGCCAGGCGCAGCGTGCCGCGGAGGCGCCTGATACCCTGGTTCAGGAGCACGGCAAGCAGCAGGGCAAGGAAAATCATGATGGGGACCTGGATGACCATGAAGATGAAGTTGTGCGCCAGCGCAGCCTGGAAGACGTTGTCACGGGCCATGCGGACGAAGTTACCCAGGCCGATGAAAGTGTTCGACGCTCCCTTCCATCGACGCGTCACATAGTACAGAGACGAGAGGATGGGATAGGCCATGAAGACTGAGAAGAAAAGCACGGATGGGGCGACGCAAAACCATCCGAATCGGTTGAGATATCGTTCGTAGTCTCCTCGTTGTGTCACGGCTTCTCCTGACGGTTCGTCTTGTGAAAAAAGGGCTCCCGCCCCGCGCCCGTTGGGGCGGACCGGGGACGGAAGCCGTTGAGATGCCCGACCGTGTCTACTGCCCCATGGTCTGCTTGTACTCGGCTTCGGCTGCGGCGATGGTGTCATCCACGCTCGACAGCTTGCCCTGGAAGTACTTGAACGTGGCATTCGCGACCGCGGTGCGCATGGGGACGTAGTTCGGCGTATACTTCAGCACCGGAACCTTGGCCATCCAGGTGGCAAAATCCTTGTAGATGGGCTGGCTCTTGTAGAAGAACTCGTCACGCGCTGTGTAATTGGAGCCGCTCTGGCTGGGGATGAAGGTCCCCATGGCGCCGGCACCCTTGAGGATGGTGTTGTAGAAGGCGAGCGCCTCCGGCGTGGCGGAGGCCCAGACGGACTTCAGGAAGTCCACGGCGAGCGCCTTGTTGGAGCTGGAGGAAAAGACGTACCAGCTGGAGCCGCCGTTGTTGGACGCATTGGCTGCGCTGGACACGCCTTCGATCAGCGGTGTGGGTATGATCATGTACTTGCCCGCGTTCTCCGGCCGCGACTTCACGGACCCGACCATCCAGATGGCGTTGAGGAAGCCCGCGCTCTTGTCGCTGTTGATGGCGTTGATCCAGTCACTCCAACCGACCACGCTGTACAGCAGGCCCTTGTCGTTGAGCTCCTTGAACAGGTTGATGGTTTTCTTGAAGGTGTCATTGCGCAGATCAAGCGATCCATCCGGCTTGAAGAACTGCCCGCCGGTGGACTGCACCACGATTCGCATCATGTCGAAGTTGTCGCTCTGGTAGGCCAGCAGAGGCTTGCCCGTCTTGGCCTTCACTGTGACCCCGAGCTTCACCACGTCGGACCACTTCAGGTTTTTTCCCGCGTAGTTGTCCGGATTGAGCCCGGCGGCCTTGAGGTAGTCCGTGCGCAGCCATAGGCCGGTGGAGCCGGTGTCGAACGGGATGCCGTAGATCTTGCTGCCAACCTTCATGGGCCCGACCTTGTAGGCAGCGAACTTGGAGAAGTCCACACCCGCTGCTTTCAAGTCAACAAACGCGTCCGGGTAGTCATGGAGGAACTGCTCGATACGGAAATCCTGGAACAGGGCGATGTCCGGCAAGCCCGAGCCTCCCGCCTGCAGACCGGCGCTGATCTTCGCCTCGATGTCCTGCCCCATGTCGACGATGTCGAACTGGACACCTGGGTGCGTCTTGTTGTAGACGGCAGCCGCCTGTTTCATCGCGTAGACGTTGAAGTTGGGGTCCCAGCACCATACGGTGACTTTCTGCTGGGCAAAGACCCCCGGCACGAGCGCCAGGAAGAGAAGCAATGTAAGCGCTGTGACCAATCCTTTTTTCACGAGAGGCCTCCTTCTGGGAATGGTTCGACACCCTCAAGGGCGCCGTGGAGAGTGTGCGACCGGCCTGCCTCTCCCGCAAGAGACAGATGTCACGAAAGGCGCGGGATCCGCCCGGTACATTTGTCCCGCAGACCCTTAGGCCTGCCAGAGACCTATTCGTGGTAGCGGATCTTATTCGCGAGCTGGATGATCTGGAACCGATCCTGCACCCCGAGCTTGGAGTAGATCATGCTCACGTGGTTGCGCACGGTGTGCTCGGCCATGTGGAGCTCCTCACCGATCTGCGCGTTGTCGTAGCCGCGGGCGATGAGGGTGAAGACCTCCCGCTCTCGCGGGGTAAGACTTTCAAACCACTCCAAACGACCGGCGATCTCACGGGCCGGCGAGGGTTCCTCGCTGAGGACGCTCCTCATGAGCTTTGCGACCACCTGGGGCGAAATCTGGACCGCCCCGCCCTTGAGCGCGCGGATGCTCGCGATGAGCTCAGTCGGTGATATGTCCTTCAACAGGTAGCCCGCAGCTCCCAGCTTCAAAGCGCGGCGGACGTACTCGTCTTCGTCGTACGTGGACAAGATAAGGATCCGGACTCCAGGCTGTGAGGCCAGGAGCTTGCCCGTTGCCTCCACTCCGTCCATGACCGGCATGTGGACGTCCATGAGGACGATGTCCGGGTGGAGGGCGGCAGCCTTCTCCAGCGCCTCGCTGCCGTTCCTTGCGAGCCCCACCACGTCGATGTCCGCCGCATAGTTGCGAAGGAAGGTGGACAGGCTCTCCAGGAAGAGGACCTGGTCGTCGACAATCAGCAGGCGGATCTTCTCCATGAGCACTCCCGGCTACCCACGATCCGCAGGGGCCTTGATGGGCACCTGCACGGCCAGGGAAAACCCGCCCTCGGGCGCCCGTCCGACGTTGACGTTCCCCCCGAGAGCGCCCAGCCGCTCTTCCATCCCCGTGATGCCGATCCCTTTCACGACATCGAAGGCCCCTTTTCCGTTGTCTGTAATGGTCAGCCGCAGCTCCTCTCCCTCCACCTGGAAGATCACCCTGACTCGGGAGGCCTTCCCGTGGCGCACTGCGTTCGTGAGGGCTTCCTGGACGGTGCGATACAGGGCCAGGCTCAGCTCCTGGCTGAGGGAGTTGGGAAGATTGCCGAGGCTGAGTGTCACCTCGAGGCCGGTGATCTTGCGGAAGATGGAGACGATCTTGAAGATGGCGCGCGGGGCGTTGCTCACCTGGGGCTGCTCGTTGCGCAGCCTGCGGAGCGCAAGGCGCGTCTCCCGCAGTCCCTCCTGGGCCGTCTTGCGCGCCGTAATGAGCACGTCCGTGAGCCCCGCCTGGTCGTCTCGAGGCATGCTCCCGGCAGCGTCCATCAGGGCAACGAGGTTGGTGAATATGTAGCCTGAAATGTCGTGGATCTCCCTGCTGATGCGGTTGCGCTCCCGCTCCGAGGACTCCTCGTCCACGGTCCGCGCGTAGCCCTGGAGGTTGAGGTTCAGCTCCGCGAGCGTGTCGAGGTTGGCCTCCTGGAAACGAAGCAGCTCTTCCTGCTCCTCGCGCCGCGCCGCAATGCGCGCAAGGAGTGACGCCGCCACGGCAAAGGCTGCCAGGACAAAGCAGTACGCCACCAGCTGGTCCGGCGTGGGTGAAACGAGCGCGTCCACGAGGCTGTTCGAGCCGAAGATGGCCGGCAGGGCCTGCGCGAGGGCAAGTACGGCCAGGGCACAACCGCCGATGACCAGTCCGATGGGGAACGCGGCGAGGACGCCAATCTCCATCATCAGTCCGACGCCCAGCACCAGCCGGGAGGAGAGGAAGGCGCCGATGCTGTAGCCGAACACGATGAGGAGGTAGGTCCGCAGGAACAGGACGGCGTAGAGCCACAGACCGGGACGCACGAACAGGGCGAGCACGCTCACGGCCGCCGAAGCCGCAATGCAGCCGAAGTAGGTTTCCGGAAAAAAGGCGTGCGTGCTCAGGCCGGTCGAGGCGGCCCGGAAAAATGCGGCGCCAAGTCCATACGTGACGCAGAGGATGGCGAGATGGAGGATCTTGACGACTGTTATTCTAGCAAAGAAAGGCGAAGCGGCCAGGCTCATTCCTCGAGCCAATATAATAGAGTGGGACACATGGGAAGTAAAGAGCGCGCAGCGTCGGAAGTGTCGCAGCAAACGAAAGTCTCCCGCGGCGCGCCTCTGTTTTGCTTTTCATTACGTTCGCTACCGAAGGGTACTGGGGGATAGCAAAGGTTTTCTATTTGGGCGGCGAGGGACTCGGACCCCCGACCTTCTGGGTGTAAAGCGGATCACCCTATTCCCGCACGTATCCCGGGCGTTCCCGTCTGTATGTTTCTTCTATCCAATGCCAGGGCGGTCATTCCCGTATCTATCCCGTTCAGGGAAACATAGATTTGAAATAGAGTTGAAATTTGACCTTCTGGCCGGATACCAGAAGGTCAGTCTGCCCAGGTCGCTATTCCTCGTCTGCGGCTTCAACCCATTTCTTTATATCAGGATACTTTTCAATCGCTTTCCCTAGGCCTTCCATGGAAAAAATCGCCGTGATGGGATTCTCTTGGAATGGTGTTACTCTTGCGACAAGCGAGGAAGCCTTCAGGAGTCTTTGAAGAAACGCTTGAGCTCGCCGTTGTAGAAAGTCGCCTGATCGTCGCCCGACATTATCCATGGATCTTCGGATGCCTCATCCTTGTCGATTCGTAGCAGGACCATGGTCGCACTTTCCGTGGTAATGAAGGTATGCCAATTGATGAAAAGGTCGACATCATCCCCATTGAACCTAATCACAAGCATGACAGGGTCGCCGTAAACTCCGCGCCCTTCTGTCGCATCAGTTCCGAAGAAGACGCGAGAAGTGTCTTTGAAAGGATCCTTGCTTTCCTGAACCTGCCATTTTCCCTGCTGAGCAAAGGCGATGCTGGCGCAAAGAAGGCTCACCGAGATCGCGATGATTCTTTTCATAGATGTCCTCTCTTAGACCTCACTTTCATGCCTTAACGAACTGGTCATATTGTCGCATGCCGCTTTTCGTCCTACAAGTCTGTAATTAGAGTAGATCGACGCGAAAAAGCCCCTGGAGGAGACCCGACCTGGGGCTTTCACGAATCATATTCGTCCGCTTATCTGGTCGCGGTCGCTGCAATCTTGGGCCCCCGGAGATCCGGGGGTCTGCAACTGAGGAAAGGAAGAGGTCCTATGCGGCGCGCCGCAAGGCTCGCTTCGCTTGTGCCTTCGTATTTTTCTTGAGCGCCACGCGGTACCGTTTGCCTTTGTTCGGCCCGCGATCTATCGGTTGCCATTTGAGCATACAATCGACATACGTAAGGAGCGTAGCGACGGCGGCCTCCTCGACGGTTAGCTTCTCGAGCTGGGCCAGCTTCTCGATTTTCCTGCCAAGTCCCGTTGGGATCTTCACGAAATGGTAAGTGGTCATTGCTTTACCTCCTGTAAATTACCAATCTGCACTCAACGAATGCGTTCCCTCATTAGGATTGCTCGCTCTTATCTTTCCGCGGTGCCGAGGCTTCTGCCGAGCGGAAGCGCGCCGTCACGTCGAGCGGAGCGCGGCCGCGCGCCAGGAGATAGAACCGCGCGGGATCAAGAGTCCGAGACTGCGCCTTGTGATCCGCCAACCACGCCGCGAGATAGGCCTCGGCTTCCGCGTCGATCCGTTCGAGTGCCTCACGTAGCATCTTTTTCTTGAGGACCTCTCGATCGGCAGGATTCATGCCGTCGCCCCTCGCGGTGGTCGAAGTTCGCGCAACGCGTCCTTGAGTTCGCCGCTCAGGCGGTCGATCTCCTTCTCCTCGCGTTCCATCATGGAAGCGAGGCCGGGGATTGCCGAGCGGTCGATTGACTCGGAGCGGTTTTCCAATAGGTGCACGATCGCGCACAACCTGGCCGAGACGTCCGTCATGTCGTCGTAGATCGGCTCGAGAGTTTCCCAAGTCTTCTGCGCGGTCTCTGCCGCGCCAGCGTCCTTGCTTTCCTGGTCGATGAGCCTGATTCCGTTTTCCATGATGTACCTCCATACTGGTGGCCGGCCGAGAGCTTCTCTTCGCCGGTCCGCTCGCCCTGCCTGTTGTCACGCCCTGACATAAAGGGCAGATTCTTGCTTCGCTTATGCTGTCGCCTCCTGAAGGATCTTGTCGAAGTGCGGGCCCGCCGGCTCGCTGTCGTCGACGTAGTGCTTCATGAGGACCTCGATATTTGCGTGCCGCGTCTTCTCCTGGATTGCCTTGAAGCCCATGCCCGACTTGTAAAGCGCCGTCGCGTATGATCGGCGGAACAGGTGAGGCGAGAACTGCAACTCGCGCTTGAGGATCCCCGCGGCGCGAGCTCGAGCGCCGATCTTCCGCACCCTATCCCAGAGCACGTGGTACAGCATCGGCGCGGCTGGGCGCCAGGGAAGGAAGGCACAGTCCAGAAGAGCGCGTCCTCTGGCCGGGGATCCCGATGGAAGGCCGCGCGGAAGTACTCGCGGCAGGCCTCCACCGCGGGAGCGTAGAGTTCCTGCTCCGCGGAGAGCCCGCCCTTCCCGATGAACCGTGCCGTCCAGGTGCCGTCGACCTGATCCAGGTCCTGCCAGCGCAGGCTGCAGAGCTCCGAGGCGCGCAACCCCGACGTCGCCAGTATGAACGCAATCGCGCGATCCTCGAGGCCGCGCGGAGTCCGGTCCTCCTCGAGCCAGGCCAGGAGCGCGCGCAGCTCGGCGATGGTCAGCGCCTTCTTCGTGCGGTTGCCCTTCCTGCGTCCGGTTGAGTTTCTCAGGTAACTTTTGAGTCATTACTTCAAACGGGCATGTGTAGATCGGCAACACATTGCGGATCCCCTCGAAGAACTTCTTCAAGCCCCGAATCCGCAAATAGGCCGTGTTGCGGTCGACGCGCTGGACCAGGTCGTCATAGAAGGCCTCGATATCGCCCGGGCGGACCTGGAGAGGATGCTTGCCCTCTGTGAAGTGGTAGAACTGCCTCACCGCCTGCAGATACGATCGGTAGGTGTTCGGGGAGAGCCCTGCGCCGAGCAGGAAGACCCGCTCGATGTCCTCGAAGCTCTGGATGCTGTCCAGGATGGACTGCGCCTTCCTGAGCCCCTCGTAGAGGGACGGGAAGGCCTGCGCCATGCCGGCGCTCAAGGTAAGATCATTCATGACTACGCCCCCGGCCCATCGGGCTGCTTCGCCGTGGCGCGTCGGCTCAGCGTCAGGAGCATGTTGTAGATAATGCCGGTGAGCACTCCGCTCGCCGCTGCCGCATCGATAAGAAGATCCGTTCGATGCTCTTCGCTCAACTGATCGAGCAACTCATCCCCGATCTCGGACTCGAAATCGTCGCAGGCTTCAAGCAGATTTTCAATGGCCGTGAGAAGCTTCGTTGCCCTCTCTGCGACCTCCTCAGCGATGGATCCCCGGGTAGATTTATCGGACACGTTGCGCCTCCTTGGTAAGATGCGATCCCTTGGAAAATGACGCCAGGGCAACCGGTCCGAGGGCCGGCTTTCCCGCGAGGATCAGTCTATCCCTGGCAAGACCCAGATTACTTTCCGGGCCTGCCCTTTTCAACCTCCTTCCTGATAAACCCGAGGATTGCCTCCTGCATGGTCTTCCCCTTCGCTGCGCACACCGCCTTGAAGCGATCGCGCAACTCGAGCGGGATGTTCCGAAGGTTCATCGAATCATGTTACACATGTAACATGATTCCCGATAGCTATCAAGAGGTACGCCTTTGAGTTGGATCAGGCATCCTGCTCCGGTAACGGAGACGGGCTCGTCCTCATTCGAAGTTTCGCAGCCGTTTTAATCGAGCTATAGGGACCATACATTCAATGATCACGCCACAAATCATTGCCGAAAGCCTTGATGAAGGATTCTCATTTTATCTGATTCAACTGGCTTGTCGCGAGAATTCTGTATCCCCCAAAGCTCCACGGCGTGCGAGAGCGAATGATCCACATTTCCCTCACTTCATCAGCAAGGTCATCCGCCATTCTGCTTATCGTAGCGGGGTCAATCTTGATTCCGAGGTAGAATATCCTCAGGCGGAGATATATGGATGCGAGCTGACTCTGAAACCTTGTTATGAAATCTGTGAGAATAGAATCGTCAGAAGAAGACACCACGCAAGCTTCACACTCTTCTGGTGGAAATCATACACAGAATCGGACAGCGCAGAGCACCGCGCAAAGATGTCTTCTGTTCGTTCAAGGACCTTATAGTAGTGCTCCCGATTGTTTTCCCTCCTGGCTTGGACAGCCTGCCCGATCATGGCAAGACTCCAGCCGACCACCGACGCCCCGACCGCGACTAGTGATTGCCAGATGATGCCGCTCATGGACACCTCACTTTTTGGCAGTGTAAGAGAACAATTCTATTCTGGCATGCAACAATGCTATTGTCTACCTTCAGGGATTGCATGACGCCTGCAATACCACCGAATACGATTCCGGAGACCTATCCGCAAGATAAGTGAGCAATCATGATGACGGCCGTACATGACCATGAATGCGGTTTCCTTAATCAAATATCTCTATACGTAGCTTCATCGCGCTTTCGAATAGCAACAACAAGGATGGTACTTTCCGCGTCATTGACCGAATATATTATCCTGTATCTCCCTGATCTGATCCTATAGAGGTTGTATGGTGAACTAGATAGTTTGCGGCAGTTGGCGGGGCGAGGATTATTTTCAAGCTCAAGTATGCGACTGTCTACTTGATTGAAAACTTTCTCATCGAGGGCGTCGAGAGCCTTCGCAGCGTTCGGATGCAATCTGACTCTGTAATGACGCCTAGGAAGTTCCGGACCGTTTTCGCCGGTACTCACGATAATCTATGATCCCTGCCTTACCGCCCTCGTCACTGAGCTCCAAGATCATCGTAGCTTCTTGAGCGTCGCGAATGTCATCTACCTCCCTTAGATAGGGTTCCAGAGACATGATAATCTCAGGGACCGCAACGTTGAATACATTATTTACATAATTGAAGACGTGAATCTTCTCTGCGCCCCAAATCTCGGTGTTTGTACTTTCGGTTCGAACTATCGGGTCTATTCTCATACGTCACCTCCCTAGGAATCACGCATGAAGGTGCTTTTCATGTAGCTGTTCAAAGCCCTTTTCTCTTGTGATAACTGCGAGTTCAATCTCCCCTCCGACACCTCTGACAGCGACTGAAAGACTTTGTGTCCTGATCGTAGCGTTTATCAGAAATGAAGCCAGATCGATGCAATCTTGCAAAGGCAGCATATCGTATGGAATTTTTGCCGCCAAGTTTGCTTGTAAGACTGGTACTAACTTGGCCATTTGTGAATCATCCAAGTTTAATACTGCCTTTATGATTGATTCCAATGCCGGATCATAACCATGGATTATGCGATTTGCTACCTCCAGCTGCCCTCCCCAAGTCATTCCGAACTGTCCAACGTTTTGGGGCTGTGGATCGGGAGAGTTAGGTACTGAAAGAAGATAGACGGAGCCATAATCTTCATCCTTGTCGTACCCACCTACGATAAAGATCATCGGAACAAGGCCGGGAGTACTCTGCACAGGCATTCTTGCATCGACCCACTTTTGTGTAAAAAATACGCCCAAACTCTTAGCATATTGCTCAATAGAGAGTCTGGTATCTCCAAGCGTCCGTTCTATCTCTTGGATATAGCTGTTTGCCGTGCGCCGTCCGATTAAAGCCTGTCCATAGTTAAGCGCCGCCATAAACTCATGGGGGCTTCCGAAATGTATCAACTTTGTTGCGTTGTCAAAATTAACTGGCAAGGTGCTTCCATTAGGCAATTGTGCCGACAACGTGACACGACTATCTGCTGCTAGAACCACGCCCTCCGTTCCCTTGACAACGATACCAAGAGACATTTCTTTTCTCCTGCTTTCGAGGAGGCTTCATCACTCCTCGACTGTGGCCCGCCCCTGTCTACTATACCACATTTTTATGTAAAGGGTCTTCCTCAATCTCTCCAAGTCGAACGCGGTCAGATAACCCCGAAATCCTTGCGCCTGGCGGGGCAAGGCTGCGTTCCGCGGAGCCCTGCCGTGTCATTCTACCAGTCTCCATCGATCGCTTTCTTGGTCAGGGCCCGTAGAGCCTCCCCGGGTTCCTCCAGGTCCGCTGAACTCTCTTTTCCCCGCCGACGCCATAGCCGCTTGTACGTTGCCTTGATCGCTTTTGCGCCGTGCTTCTTGTAGTCACCGAAACTCTGGCCGGCCGGCTGAGCAGAGATGCGAAGCCACGCTTCTTGGACCGCATCCTTCTGGGCGGCCTCATCCCTCGCGAACAGGCGGCGCGCTTCAGCCCAGAAGAAACGCCTCAGATGAACGCTCTTATAGAGCTGGGCGAACGAGGCCTCATCCATGCGGGCGCGCCCAACGGGGACGGCAGCATTCTGTGATCACTCGGCTCATGTAATACTCCGAGGATTGCCCGGCCCGCAGCGCGTGATCAAAGCCCAGGAGCGAGCGTAGAACTCTTCGGCGCTGCCTGAAGTGCCTGAATTGGCGATCCTGAGCAGTTCCTGCCGAAGGTCCCTTTCGTTCCATACCTCGAGAGCTGCAGCTGTCGTCATGGATGAGCCCCCCTCCTAAGATAATCAACGAAAACTTTGATCTCTTCATTTTGTTGATTTATGGTTCGTACTCGACTACGATCCAGCCGCGATTGTAGCCCCCAACCGAATCATAGTCGGCGTTATCGAAGATGCCGGCGGCAGCCCTCCACATTTCAACGTTCGCACCATTTATGAAATAATTTCCGGCTGGAGGATTTATGGTGTTTGACCCATCGAGTGGAGTTCTGCGGGAATCGTCATCGTTGCGAAGAAGCACCTTGACTCCGACTATTTTGGAGGGAATTCAATCCATGGGCAACCGAGACAGTATTGGTCGTGTCCATGTTCCAGTTGCCGATTTCGATCTTTTCCTGTAGCAACCGAGGAACGGGACCCACCATGTCCATACCAGCATAGAGCCATTTTGCTGTATAGTTCCCGCCCGCGTCTTTGTAGAGTCCGCCGATCACGCGATCCGAGGCGATGTAGAAACCTTGCTTGCTTGTGCTCCAGGTCGGTGCTGTCGTCGTATAGGACCACGCGCAGGTCGTACCCGATGGAGTGACCAGAATGTAGACGGTATTGCTTGCGCCGATTCCCGCCCAGCCGGTCCGGTCTCATCGGCTGAAAACTGATACAGCGCGCCTCCGATTTCCACCTTTGATCCGGCTGCGATGCTAGGCTCTGCCGAGTCGGACATGTGCGTTAAGCTCACGCCGGCATAGCCGAGCCGCTGCTTGTCGACGCAAACCCCGAGGACTTGAACCTGGTCGCCCATAGATTCCTCCCTACCAAACCACGCTCACGCCCAGCGCGAAAATCTCCCCGCTTCCGCGGTGAACCGTGAGGACCTGAGCCCCTGCGCTCCCGATGCCGAAAAGTCGCACTTCGTCGGCGGTCTTTTCTGCACGGCTACAGATCAGGATTCCCTTCGCCGACATGATCGCCCCGCAGATCATCCCCGGTTCCCCCGGCGTAAGTGCGCAGCGCTCGAATGCTTCTCCCTCGGTCACCGGCTCGTTTGCATGCCATGGCGTGCCAAACATCCCGATCGATCGATTCATCTTTTTTTCTCCTCTCCCTCCGATAAGACTGCAAAAATTGCGCGGGGTATCGAACGCCAGTCATGCCCCGCGCCATGGGAACAGATCGGAAGGCCGGTACGCCGCGCGGACCGCCCGCCGTGCGAAGGCCTCAGCCTCATCCTCCTCCGCCTCCGGAGGAATACGCGCGCGAGGAACGACGTGGGCAATTTCGTGGGCGATGGTAAATGGAAACCGCCGGGGGTCTATGTCAGAAGCGATGTAGATTTTGTCGGCGCAAAGTGAAGTGAAGCCATTGACCACGCAAGGTTGTTCGTATTCCGGCTCGCCCTTTTTCGACCTTCCCGGAGCAACCCATTGGATTCGTAGCGTATAGGGCGCTTTCTTCAGCGGCCAGATTTGCCTGAGGGCAAGCTCCGCAATTCTGCGCGATAAGGAGGGTACAGCCTCGGCGTGGATTTCGTGGTACCAGACTTTCGTGAGGCGTTCGATGCGCCGGACAAGCGCCATCCGCTTCAAGTATTCGGAGTCACTTTCCCAATGAAAACCCGCAAGTTCAAGGCAACGGTAAACGCGTCCCTCAAGCTGATCAAAAAGCCTGCTAAGTTCACTCATGTCAATTCTCCCTCTCTCTGCGCGTTCCTCGTCGATTATCTTGACGAGGTTCTTGTCTAGCCCGACGGTAGCAACGATCATCCGTCGAAATCTCCAGAGATGCCGCCAGGGCGCGTCTTGTAGCGCTCGCCGAATCATCCGTACCCACGCCTGGTCCTTTGTGAGCCGTTCCATCTCCTCGACGTGTTTGGTGGGGTTTTCTGCGGCCTTCCGGATCAACTCAATAAGTTCCATCGTTCAGCCCTTTCTTTCCGCCCGAACGGATCAACCGCCGACGCCAGAATTTGCCCATTATCTTAGGCTCCAGCCATCAGACCCGAATGCTTTGTCCATCAACCCATCGAAAAATAGCCGGTCCTCAGGATTCATCGACTCGACAACTTCGGGATTCAGATCCCCCCTCGGGTTGTATTTCAAGACCGTCTGTCGGAGCCGTTGCAAGTCCTCCCGGCTCAAAGAGGAAACCCCGCGGCTGACCTCCTCCTGCCGCCGCCTATCTCGCAGCCGCTCTTGAAAACAGATGAACTCGAGCAGCTCCCGCATGTTCATGGCCTGATTGCCTCCGGTCCTTGCTGGTCGGATCTCCCGGACCGCATGCGAGCGGAGAGGCCGATCATCTTGAGATTGGTCTCAGTCGGATTGTCGAAAGTCACCACACCCGGGAAAAAGGTCAGATAGAGTTCGCGCGCTTCATCCGCTGTCTTGCATGCGGCATATTGCGCGCGGATCTCCTCGAGCCGCTGTTCCGCCTCTTTCGCTTCCCCGTCCCAGCCAATATCTCGAGTTCCGCATCGCTCAGGCATGAGAGCGCGAGGCGTTCGGCAGCGCCGTGGATCCTGTCGATTTCCTTCTCGCGTTCCTCGATCTTTGCAAGTAGCCGCTTCATTGTATCATGTCGCAACATCAGACCCCCTCCATCTTCCGCTCAAGAACCGCGAGCCGAGTAATCACTTCTCGTTCAAGCTCGAGTTCCAGCTCCGCTTTGAGGATCCCCGCCACGGTGGACAGTCCGTAGATCATCGTGCGAGCTCTGCTGAGTCCTATCACCGAACGGTATCGGTTTTCGCTCAGATCCGTGCAAATCGCCGCTAAATGGCGTCGAACGGAGGGCAAAGTTGACAGGTTCCAGGTTCGATCACGGGGGGAGGGGGTAGGCCTCTTTTTTCTCCTATCTCTTTTCTGGGTGGAACGTTGCGGTTTTTTTCGGCGCACATTTAAGGCCTTTTTCTTTGTCACGAGGCGCTCCCGCGTCTACTTTTGTCGACGGCGGCGCCCTGGAGGACTTCCCTGCCAACACTCAAAGCTTCATGACAGGCCGCGCAGAGGGCCCGGGTTTGGACCCCCGGGATCTCCTCCCCGAGGTGCTGGTACCCTTCATCCGTGTGATGCGCCTGAAGATGTTTCCCGCTGCCGCAGAGCAAGCACTGATAGCCGGCCAGGCGGAGAGTCTCAGCGCGGACCTGCCTCCAGTGCTCAGAGCGGAGGTATCCTTGATAACCGCCGAAATATTCCATGCGGAACGCTCACGTTTCGCCCTCCGTGCCTTCAACCTGTTCAAGCGTCCGCCTGGCTCGCTCAAGGACTTCCTCGGCCCGGTAAAGGCTCAACTTCTGTTTGATCCCCTCGAGGGTGTCCTTACGCGCACGCGCGCGAGAAGAGAGAGAGTCATCTTCTTCTCTCTTTTCTATCGTCTCTATCGTCCCTGTAGTCTCTATGCTCTCTGTCGTCTCTGTAGTCTTTCCTTCCTCTTCTTCTGCCACACTGACTACATTGACTACACTCTTTCTAGTGGCGAGCGTGACCTTCTTGCCCTCATGAATGAGGCTGCCGCTCTTCATGAGTTTCTGGACCAGCGTCCGTATGGTGCTGTAATTCTTCTCCAGGCGCTTTGAAACCTCGGTTACAGACAACGGGCCTGCTTCGTCCAGGAGCTCGAGGATCTGTTTGCGCTCCTCAGAGATCCTCACGTCCGCCACGGTTCCCTGGTATTGCCAGCCGCGGTCCCCGTCGAAGAGCAAGGCGCTCTCGGAGTGGAGGACGTCCCGGCCGCCGGCAACGAGTGTGCCCTCGTCGCTCCCACGCTCGCGCCGGAGCACCAACCGCGTGTCACAAGCCGCGCCCCAGCCGGTAGAGCCCAAGAGATCATCGAAAGCATCGAGTTCGGAGACGGACTTCTTGCAGTGATGCGAAAAGATGCCGGCCACGTGCAGGCCGTCGAGGATATCCTTGATCGGCGTGAGCCGATCATAGGCCCCGCCGTATTCGTTGAAGTCGAAATCGAGCAGGTCGATGAACTTCACGATCGGATCGATGATCACGGTGCGCACTTCGGGGTGACAGCGGAGAATGATGCGGAGATCCTCCAGCGCATGCTTGCCCTTTGCCCACCTTGTGAAAATGATGAGCTTGTCGGTACCGATGATCTTGAGTTGCTCGAGTCTTGCATGAATGCGCCGCTCGGAATCCTCGAGTGCGATTAGCAGCACGCCCTGGCGGCTTAGTCTGTCGGCCGAGGAAAGGCGTCCCGGTAGAAAGGGCCGCCGCGAGCTGCAGGAGGAAATAGCTTTTCCCATTGCCCATCTTCGAGCCGAGCACGGAGAGCCCCTCTGCAGGGACCAGATCCTGGACGAGCCAAGACATAGGCTCGAAGTGCTTGTCCAGGAGTTCAGCGGAAGTCATGGCCGATTGGAGCAGCGAAAGCATGTGCCGTTCAGCAATAGATGGTTCTGAGGAAAAGTTTCTCGACTTATCTCCGGGTCTCTGGCCGTTGCCACCTTGCTCGGGAGCCGGCTCGGCCTTGAGTTGCTCTGGAGGGAAAGTAGGCTCAGCGGACTCCGCGTTGAGCGCTGTCTCCTCGGGCGCTGGCTCCGCCGGACCTTCGGGAAAGCCGAGAGCGGTCGGCTCAGGGAAATCGGTAATTTCCTGCGTCGCCTCGAGGCCGTCTGGCGTCATGTCTTGCCTGCCATTTCTCGTGCGATCCGATCAGCTTTGAGTTCTAGCCGAAAGAGTTCTGCGGCCTTAGAGTACATCAAGGCCTTCAACCAATTCTTTCGCTCGAGCTTCTTCACCGTAAATGCGCGGAGGAATATGGCGAGCATCAGCGGGGGGTTCCTTCGCCAACTGGAGAATCCGCTCGTGCATTTCTCCGATTTCGTCCATCATTGAACTACCCTCAGTCGCGACTCGAACGGCTCGGCCGCAGGGCCTGGCGCGAGTTGGCGCCTCCACTCAGCTACTGTGGCCGCATACCAAGCTTTCGCACCGCCGCGGTATCCGTCAGGGACTCCGCCGCGCGGCTGAAGTTCGGGCCGGTTGTACAAACTCTTCAAGCTAGGCGATTCGGGGAGTTCGGATAGGGCGCGCAGCGTGTAGATCTCTCGCGCCGGCGCGACCTTCTGCCGCAACTCGGCCACCTCTGCGGCGAGCGCGTTGATCTTCGCTGTCTGTGTTTCGATCGCTGCGGCCATGCTCTCGAGGATCCCCACGGTGCGCGCCTCAGTCCTGGTCCTGCTTCATCTTCGCGATTGCCTGGCCGACTGTGTCGCAGGTGCGCAAAGCTTCGAGAATGAGAGCCTGCATTGACTGTTCAGTTTGAGCCGCGGCCGTCTTGATTTCTTTGTGGACCCGATCAGGCACCCTCAGAATAATTTGCTTCACGCGAATGATGATAAGACTAATTGATAGCAGCGCAACCAGAGCGCAGGAATTGAACTATACTTTTAATTACGGCATTCAGGAGAGCGCAGACAGGGTTAAATCTGTTTCCTTTTCCCTGTCATTCCATCAAACTCCCTTTAATGCATTTATCGTTACTCGTTCAATGTTACACTTTTTCCTCGCCAATTTCCGTTTGTTCCATTGCAAAACATCGCTTTTCACCACACGTAGCTGCGCCGGAGTGATGGTCTTCCCAGATCTGTTGACGAAGCAGTGAGCAATCACGGCGGCGTAAACTGACTTCGCCTCTTTGCCGATCTTCCTTTCCTCGATCAGGCCATAGAAAAAAGAAATCAGTTCCTTCTGTGTGCCCAGCCAGCGCATCCTTTTTTCGCGGTGTCTCTTCCATGCAACTTGCTTCATGTTACCTTGCTCCATATCCGTCGATCACTTTCGAGCGCAGCATGTCTGCATCGAAGTGCGTGTACCCGCCCTGGGTGCGCTCGTTCGTCCATCCCAGAGCCGCGCGGATCTTCGCGGGATCCTCGCCGGCATCCCGGCGCAGCGTTGCCACGGTGTGACGGAAGGAATGCGGCTTGATCCCTCGAACTCTCACGTCAATGCCGACCTTCTGATTCTCACCCTCGCCGATTTTCACTTTCTTCATTGCTCCAGCGAAGGCCTTCGCCCACCAGGTCTCTCCCAGGCGCGAGCCGTCGATGTAGCAGAAGACCAGGCAATTCCATCCGATGAGATTCGGCTCTCGGCGCTCCCAGAGATCCCGCAGAGCTGCAGCCGTGAAGTCGGGAAGCGGTACAACGCGCCGGTGCCCCCACTTCGGAGTTCCTGTTTCGTCCCGGCTCTTCCAGGCTTCATTGACATTCACCAGGCTATGCTCAAAGTCGACATGGTGCCATTTGAGCGCGAGGATCTCCCCGCGGCGCATCCCCGTCGATGCTGCCATGAGAAAGACCGTCTTGTCCTGGATGTTCTTCCACGGGCCCAGGCCCTCGAGCGGGAACAGCGCAAGCAGTTCCTCCGCGGTGAAGATCCCCGCCTCCCCGCGGTCCTCTTTCAGGTTGCCGACGCCGGCGGTCGGATCCCGCGCGAGGTCCTCCCTGAAGAGCGCCTCCTTGAGGATCGTCTTCAGTACGGCCAGGGCCTTGTTTGCGGTGTTCACCTTCAAGCCGAGCAAGGCGGCCAGGCGCGATCGGTAGTCCAGGACGTCGGCGCGCGTGATCGTGTTGAGCGGCTTCTCGGCGATGCGGTCCGGGAGGAGGTACTTCTCGAGGAGCAGGCGCTGGCCGTGAGCGTAGCGCCTGGTGATCTGCCGGCCCTCTTCGCGCAGCTTCCTGCAATGCGGGCAGCGATCCCAGACAAAAAAATCCGCCGAGTATTCCTTGAGCAACGGTGCGCGCCGCCGCACGAGGAGTTCGGCGGATTTCATCTTCCCTTGAGTGAAGAGGACCGCCTCACGATGGTCCCGAGTCCCGGTGGTCTTGTAGCCCTTCATCCCCGGGAGCCGGTAGTACCAGTAACCGTTCGGCCATTCGATTAGGGACAAGACACGCGCATGCCTTCCCATGAGGATAGATTTTAAATTCAGTTGAAGCCGTTGTCAAGCAGGTTTCACAGAAACGTGCATATCCTCTTATCGCCTTACGTATAAAAGCAGTTACGGAATGGGCGGCGAGGGACTCGGACCCCCGACCTTCTGGGTGTAAACCAGACGCTCTAACCAACTGAGCTAGCCGCCCGACAGGAAGACGCGCAAAAATCCCCACCGGCGGGACTCCAATCCCGCAGAACCGACCCCGGGCGAGCCCAGAATAATCTCGGCCGGATGGCTTGTCAACGACGGCCAGCTCTTGATCAACCGTGCTCATCTTCGTATTGTGTCTCCTTTACAAGAGGAGGATCTCTCGAGATGCCTGAGAAGCTCAGGGTCGGTGTCATCGGTGCCACAGGCATGGTAGGCCAGCGCTTCATCTCCCTTCTGGCCCAGCACCCCTGGTTCGAGGTGGTGGCTCTCGCGGCAAGCGAGCGCTCTGCCGGGCAAGTGCTATCGCGAGGCGGTGGGAGACCGATGGCGAATGCCAACCCCCATGCCGGAGCAGGCGGCCCGGCTTACCGTCAAGAATGCGGCGCTCGTCGACGAGGTGAGCAAGGGGCTGGACCTCGCTTTCTGCGCGGTAGACATGCCCAAGGATGAGACCGGGGCACTGGAGGAAAGCTATGCCAGGGCAGAGGTGCCGGTTGTATCGAACAACTCGGCCAACAGGCTGGCATCCGACGTTCCCATGATCCTCCCCGAGATCAACCCCGAGCACTTCGCCGCAATCGACGCCCAGAAAAAAAGGCTGGGCACAAAGCGGGGCTTCATTGTCGTCAAGCCCAACTGCTCCATTCAGAGCTATGTCCCCGCCCTCCATCCTCTGCGCGAGTTCGGGATCCAGAAGGTCTTTGTCTGCACATACCAGGCCATCTCGGGCGCCGGCAAGACCTTCAAGGACTGGCCGGAAATGGAAGATAATGTGATGCCCTTCATCCGCGGGGAAGAAGAGAAAAGCGAGATCGAGCCCTTGAAGATATGGGGCGATGTCCGCGGAGGGCAGATCGTAAGCGCGAAGGACCCCGTGATCACCAGCCAGTGCATCCGCGTGCCCGTGACCGACGGCCACCTGGCGGCGGTTTTCGTCTCTTTCCAGCGCAAGCCTTCCATGGAACAGATGCGGGAGCGGTGGGCCTCCTTCGAAGGGCGGCCCCAGAAACTTGGCCTCCCAAGCGCGCCCAAGCCGTTCTTGCGCTATTTCGAGGATGAAAACCGGCCGCAAACGAGATTGGACCGGGACGCCGGCCGGGGCATGGCAATCACCGTGGGGCGATTGCGTGAGGACAGGATCCTGGACTACCGCTTCGTGTGCCTCTCTCACAACACGATACGCGGGGCTGCCGGCGGCGGGATCCTCAGCGCAGAGCTCCTACGGGCGGAAGGGTACATCGGCGGGAGCGCCGGCTGAGATAAAAGGCGCGTGCTGTCCCGCTCCGCCGCTTCCCCGTTTTTCCGCGAAACCGGAAGCAGCTTTTCCACGCTGATGGAAACAGCCCCCAGGTCGTCTTCCACCCGGCCGAACACCAGGAACGCCCACCCGTCGTCCAGGAGTGGATAGAACCGGGCAAAAGACCCCGGGAACAGGACAGTTTCATAAATGGCCAGCTCATCCTCGAAGCTCACGAAGATCATGGGTTCCCGCTTTTTCGTGGAAACCTCCTTGCCTGTCACAAGGATGCCGGCCGTCCAGACCTTTTCGCCTCTATGGTCTGGAATGTCGATGGAGCGGATGAAAGGCGCCAGGCCGCCGCGCTGAACGATCCTCAGAATCCGCGGTCGAAACAGCACCAGGGGATGGCGCGTGACGACGATCCCCAGGGTGCTCACTTCGTCCTTCAGCTTCACCCGCTCCGGATAGTCCCCGATGAGCGGCGGAGGGGGCGGCAGGAACCCCAGGCCCTCCTCCCTGTCGACATTCTGCCAGCGGAAGAAAAGCTGCGGCCGGGTGCAGCCGTCCGACACCGAGTCCAGCGCGCCGGACCTGATGAGCACGCGAATGTCCTCGAATCTGCAGGGAACGCGCAGAAGAAAGTCACGGAAGCCGGCATATGGCCCGCCACGATCGCGCTCCTGGACAAGGGCATCCACCAGCTCGCGCCGCGCATCCTTGAGCTGACCCAGGCCGACGCGCAGGCCGGATGCCTCCACCGTGTACTCCCACCTGCTTTTGTTCACATCGGGCGGGAGCACTTCGAAGCCCATGCGTCGGCATTCATCCACGTAGGTCTGCCGCCCGTAAAACCCTCCTCCGTTGTTGATCACTGCGGCAATGAACTCCAGGGGGTAGAAACGCTTGAGATATGCCACCCGGTAGGACACCTGTGCATAGGAAGCGCTGTGCGCCTTGCAGAAGGAATAGCCGTCGAAGGAAAGGATCATGTCCCAGACCCTCACGATGGTCTGTTCGCTCACTCCACGGCCTCGGGCGCCCTGGAAGAACTTCTCCCGCAGATCAGGGAGCTTGAGGTCCCGGTCCTTCTTGGAAAGAATCTTTCGCAGCCTGTCCGCCTCCTCGATGGGAAAGCCGGCCAGGTCGATGGCCACCCGTGAGACGTCCTCCTGGTAGACCATGACGCCGAAAGTCTCCGCGAGTGTCTGCTCGATGAGAGGGTGCAGGGGCTGGTAGGGCGCCCCGTGCAGGCGCTTCACGAAAGTGCGGATGTACTGGTTGGCTGCAGGCCGGATGATGGAGCTTGCGATCACGAGGTTCTCGTAATCTCCCCTCTGCATCTTGGTGAGAAGCTGCCGAGTGGCAGGGGATTCCACGTAGAAGACCCCGAGGGTCCTGCCTTCGGCGATGAGGTCACGGGTGTCCGTGTCCGACAGGGGGTCGAAGCTCTCCCATTCGTGCCGGGCCCCGTGGTTTCTCTCCACCATCTCCAGGGCGTCCCGCAGGACGGCCAGGGACCTGTTCCCCAGCAGGTCGATCTTCACCAGGCCGGCGTCCTCCGCGGCGTCCTTCTCCCAGGCGATGAGGGGGTACCCCAGCGGCGAGATCTGCACGTGGGTGTAGTCAGTGATGGGCCCGGGGGTGATGACCACCCCGCCGCAGTGGGTGCCGAGGTTGCGGGGGAAGCCGCGGATGCGGGCCGCCGCCTCCCGCACGTAGGGGGGAATGTCGTCCAGCCGCCCCTGGCGAAAAGCGCGAACGATGACATTCAGCTCCTCTTCAGGCAGCCCCAGGGCCTTGGCCGGCTCACGCAGGGCAGAGCGCGGGCCGAAAGTGACGTGGTTGGCCACCATGGCCGCGTGGTCATGGTATTTCTGAAAGACGTACTTCAGTGTCTTGTCCCGCTCGTCCCACGGGAAATCCACGTCGACATCAGGCGGGTCCTTCCGGCCCCTGTTGAGGAAGCGCTCGAAGAAAAGCGCGTAGCGCAGGGGATCCACGTGCGTGATGCCCAGGAGGTAGGAGACGATGCTGGATGCGGCGCTTCCCCGGCCGCAGGTGCGCGGGCATTGTTGGACGATGTCCCGCACCACGAGGAAATAGGAGGCGAAGCATTTCTCCCGGATGACGGCCAGCTCGTAGTCAAGGCGCTCGCGGATGTCGGGCCTCATGCCCCCGTAGCGCCGGCGCACCCCCTCATCGCACAAACTGGTGAGAAGCCGAAAGGTTTCCTCTTCCGAAAGCCCCTGGAATGCCGGAAAGACATACCGGGGACTGATGATACCGGTGACATCGGCTTCCTGTGCAATTGCCTCGGTGTTCGCCAGGGCCTCCGGCACCGCGGAAAAAAACTTTTCCATGGAGTCGGGCTCCACGAACCGGTGCCGGCCTCCCAGGTTTTCCGTTTCCGGCACCCGCTCCACGGTGGTATTCAGGTCGATGGCGCGCAGCACTGGATACAGCGTTTCATCCGATTCATCGAAAAACACGGTCTCATGGACGGCGGCAATCGGCAGGCCGCGCTCACGGGCAAAGCCTGCCAGGAAAGAGAAAGGGCTGCCGAATGTCAGCTGGACGTACAGGCCGGCCCTCTCGCGGAGTGCCAGGCGATCCAGGACGTCGGGGTGGAACGAAAGAATGGCAAGGCCGTCCCACCCCCGGTCACACAGCGCGTACACCGGATCAAAGGAGCCTTCAGCATCCGTCAGGACCTCGGTGAGCACACGGCAGATCCTGCCGTAGCCTTTCCGGTTCATCACGTAAGCGGTGAACAGCTCCCGGCCCCCCTTTTCGACCACCACCCCCGCAACAGGCTTCACCCCCTCTCTGTCAGCTGCAAGCAGGAAGAGAATGAGCCCGTAGAAATTGTTGATGTCGGTCATGCCGACGACAGGAAGGTTTCGCTCCCTGGCGAAACGGCAGATTTCTTCAGGAGAGTGGCAGCCCCGGAGGAGGGAATAGTTGGATCGGAAGTGAATGTACCCGGCTCCCATATACTATACAACAGTATAGTACTTTGGCCCATTAAGCGCAACAGGGGCATGCCTTTCCCCTACCTTGACGCGATTCCAGAGGAATGTTGATCTTGTTTCCGGGAAGATGGATGCCGCCAGACCGCCGAAACGTCGTTTTTCTCTCCATTCTCGTGATTTCGCTTCTCCCGATTTCTCTGCAACCTCTTGCGGCGCAGGGCAGGCCTGGCCTTCAGTCGTTCCCCGAGCTTACCCCGCTTCCGTTGAGCGAGCAGCTTTCCACAATGAGGGAGCCTTTGCCTGTGGAAACCCTCATCGACGCCGGCCTGCAGTTCTCCGGCGCCTCGGATGATGCGGCAACGGCGGACAAGGAGAAGCTGGGCTCCCTGATGCTTCGTTTCCGGGACGAAGTTGCGGACGTCACCCGTCAGGCCGAGCTGGCGGAAAAGACCCTGACGTTCCTTCACAAGAACCTCCTTGTCTCCTACTCCGAGCGCCAGACCAGGATCGATACAGCCCTCGAGACGGGGGTATTCAATTGCGTTTCCTCCGCGGTCCTGTACATGATTCTGGCAAGGTCTGTCGGACTTTCGGTCGGCGGCATACGCACGACCGATCACGCATTCTGCACCGTCCTTGTGGACGGGGAGCCCATCGACGTGGAGACGACAAACCCGTACGGCTACAACCCCGGCACGCGCAAGGAGTTCACTGACAGCTTCGGCAAGCTCACCGGGTTCTCCTATGTGCCCCCTACGAATTATCGCGACAGGCACGCCATTGGAGAACGGGAGCTTCTGGGGCTGATCCTGTACGACAGGGCCTCGGAATACACGGACGGCCGGTATTTCCGTGACGCCGTTACCCCCGCGGTGAGCCTGTACGCGCTCCTGACGAACGATGAATCCCGAAAAATCATAACCGGAGTGCTCGGTACCTACGCGCAGTCAATGGCGGACAGGAATGACTTCGCTCGGGCCGCCCAGTTCCTGGACGCGGTAAAGGCGTCCTTTGGCGGCACGGTGGACCTGGATCAGCTCAAGCGGGTTGTCTATCATAACTGGGTGGTCAGCCTCCTGGAAGCGGGCAGCTTCCCAGACGCGGAAGCGCTCCTGTCCCAGCCCCCGGTCAAGGCCGCGCTGGATGAGCCGGATTGGACGGATCTCTCGGTTTCCCTTGTTCAGCTGAGGGCCGAAACGGAAGCAAGGAACACGGGATACCTGGCCGCGGCACAGGTGGTGACGGACGGAATGAAGAAGCTGGGAGCGCAGCCGGTCCTGCTCCAGAACTACGAAGGGTACATGCACGCCGCATTCGCCCAGCTCTACAACGCCCGAAAGCTCGCGGACGCGCGGAGCGTCCTGGATCAGGGCCTGGCGGCATATCCCGACAGCAGGATCCTGGAGCAGGACAGGAAGCTGTTGAGGAAAACCCCCAGATAGCGGAAGGACAGACAGATGGCGGACGGGGTCCAAATGAAAATCGGCGTTCTGGGAGCCGGTGCCTGGGGCACTGCCATCGCGAAAGTGCTGGCGGAAAAGCACTACCTCGTCGACCTGTGGTGCCATGAGCCGGACCTTGCCTCCGCAATCAACCGGACCCACACGAACAGCCTGTACCTGCAGGGCGCAGCTCTTTCGCAGGACATCACGGCCACGACCAGTCTCACCGAGGCTGCGGAAGACAAGGATTATCTTTTCATCGCAATCCCTTCGCTCCACCTCCTTTCGAATGTGAGAAAAATAACCGCATGCACTGACATCCGCGAGGGACGGTCCGTGATCGCCTTGCTCACCAAGGGCTTGATCGAGACCCCGGGCGGGATCCGGCTGGTCACGGATGCGGTGGAGGACTATCTGCCGGGCCTGTACAGGAACAAGCTGGTCTACGTGTCCGGGCCAAGCCACGCCATCGAGGTTTCCCAGGGCAAGATCACCGGCCTGATCAGCGCGTCGCGAAGCGGCAGGAACTCCATCAGGGTGCGGGAGCTCTTGTCCAGCCCGGCCCTGGTGGTCTTTTCCTCCCTGGACGTCCGAGGGGTGCAGGTGAGCGCCGCTCTCAAGAACGTCGTCGCCATTGCCTTCGGAATGCTTGATGCGCTCAAAGAGACTTCAGAGCGCTTCGGCGACAACACGGAATCCCTCCTCCTGGCCGCCGGCCTGAACGAGATACAGGCAATCGGAAAGGCAATGGGTGCCACGCACCCCGAAACCTTCACCTCGATTGCCGGCGTCGGAGACCTGGACGTCACCTGCCGCAGCGTCCACGGAAGGAACAGGCGCTTCGGGCGCGAGATAATCCTGAAGGGATTGATCGAGGGTTGCTCCTCGATAGACCAGGTGATCGAAAGCATGCCGCGTTTCGGCTACATCGCCGAAGGCGTTGTCACCGCGAAATGGGTCAATGAGCTGGCCGGGAAGCTTTCCCTGCCCATCATTGGAGGTGTCTACCGCGTCCTCAACCGGGAGGTGGAGCCCCTTGCTGAGCTTTCCAGCATGCTGGAGCGAATCACTGCCGGATCAGCGGGCGGCGGGCGGCGGACATCCCGGCTGATTTCCCGGTTCAGGGCCCTGGGAGCTCACCGCAGAAGCGAACCGGCATGGTAGCGCTGGATGGGCTTCACGCCGAGCTCACCGCGGATGAAAGCCCTGATGCCCTGCGCGTAGGCGTCAGCCCCCGGCATGGTGGTGACCACGGGGACGCCGCGCGAGTTTGCAATTGAGCGGATGGACACCTCATCCTGGCGCGGCCCTTTCCCTGACGGTGAGTTGATGATGAGCTGGACCTTTCCGCCGTTGATCATATCAAGGAGGTTCGGCGCGCCTTCACTGACCCTGCGGACCACGCCAGCCTCAATCCCGTTCGCCGTAAGGAACTTGGCGGTCCCGCTGGTGGAGACGATGGAAAAGCCCAGCATCATGAGCTGGTGGGCCACGGAGACAACAAGCTGCGTCTTGTCCTTGTCTTTCACGCTGATGAAGACCGTGCCGCTCACGGGGACGTTCTGCATGGCGCCGAGCTGGCTTTTGCAGTAGGCCCTGCCGAAATCCGTGTCGATGCCCATGACCTCGCCCGTGGATTTCATCTCGGGCCCCAGGATGATGTCCACTCCGGGAAACTTCGCGAAGGGGAGCACGGACTCCTTGACGCATATGTGGCGGGGTATCACCTCCTCCGTGAAGCCTGCCTCCTCAAGGCTCATCCCCACCATGACCTTGGCGGCGATCTTGGCCAGGGGAACCCCGGTTGCCTTGGACACAAATGGCACGGTGCGGGAGGCGCGCGGGTTCACCTCGATGATGTACAGCTCCTTGCCTTTGACCGCGTACTGGACGTTCATCAGCCCGACGACGTGCAGCTCCTCCGCAAGCAGCCGCGTGTAGCGGCGGATCTCCTCTATCATCCAATGCGGCAGGGTGTGCGGCGGCAGCACCATTGCCGCGTCCCCCGAGTGCACGCCCGCCTCTTCGATGTGCTCCAGGATCCCGCCAATGACGGAGATGCGGCCGTCACTCACCATGTCCACGTCAACCTCGATGGCGTCCTCGATGAACCGATCGATCAGAACGGGCCGCTCGGGAGAAGCCCACACGGCGCGCCGCATATAATGCTCCAGGCTCGCGTCATCGTACACGATCTCCATTGCCCGGCCGCCAAGAACGTAGCTGGGGCGCACAAGCACGGGATAGCCGATGCCGTGGGCGATGCCCAGCGCGTCCCGCACCTCCACGGCGCTGCCGTTCTCCGGCTGCCGGAGGCCCAGCGTCCTGACCAGCTCGGAGAACCGCTTCCGGTCCTCCGCCCTGTCAATGGAATCCGGGCTTGTCCCGATGATGGGAACCCCGGCCTTCTCCAGGCCCACCGCCAGGTTCAGCGGCGTCTGCCCGCCGAGCTGCACGATCACGCCGTGCGGCTTCTCTCGCTCCACGATGTTCAGAACGTCTTCCCGGGTCAGGGGCTCGAAATACAGCTTGTCGGAAGTGTCGTAATCGGTGGAGACCGTCTCAGGATTGGAGTTCACCATGATCGTCTCATAGCCGATCTCCCGGAGGGCAAAGGCCGCATGCACGCAGCAGTAATCGAACTCGATCCCCTGCCCTATCCTGTTCGGCCCCCCGCCCAGGATCATGATCTTCTTCCGCCCCGACGGTCGGGCCTCATCCTCCGCGTCATACGTGGAATAATAGTAGGGAGTGTACGCTTCGAACTCAGCCCCGCATGTGTCCACAAGCTTATAAGCAGGGAGGATCCCGTCCGCCGCCCGGAGGTCCCTCACCGCCTGCTCATCCTTGCCCAACCTGGCCGCGATCTGCTGGTCGCTGAACCCGAGGCATTTCGCCTGGCGGAGGTTCTGTCGGCTGATGGTCGGCTCGAAATCCGCGATCTCCTTCATGTTGCGCAGGAACCACGGATCGATGCTCGTTGCGCCATGGACCCGCTCCACCGACCATCCCCGGCAGAAAGCCTCGTGGATCTGAAACAGGCGCTCTGCCGTGGGTCGTGACAGCATCTCCTGGAGGCCGTCATCGGACACGCCCTGAACTCCGCCCAGCCCCGGCCGCCGGATTTCCAAACCGCGGACCCCTTTCTGGAGCGCTTCCTTGAACGTACGGCCGATGGCCATCACCTCCCCCACGGATTTCATCTGGATGGTGAGCGTGGGGTCCGCGGAGGGGAACTTCTCAAATGCAAACCTGGGGATCTTCACGACGCAGTAATCGATTGTCGGCTCGAAGGAAGCGGGGGTGTCCTTCGTGATGTCATTGGGAATTTCATCCAGCGTGTACCCAACGGCGAGCTTCGCGGCAATCTTGGCAATGGGAAACCCGGTTGCCTTCGATGCGAGCGCCGAAGAGCGTGACACGCGCGGGTTCATCTCAATAACGACCATCCGGCCCGTCTGCGGATGCACGGCGAACTGGATGTTCGACCCTCCTGTCTCCACCCCGATCTCCCGGATACAGGCAATAGCGGCGTCGCGCATCCGCTGGTATTCCCTGTCGGTGAGCGTTTGCGCGGGCGCCACGGTTATGGAATCCCCGGTGTGCACCCCCATGGGATCCAGATTCTCGATGGAGCAGACAACCACCACGTTGTCCGCCTTGTCCCGCATCACTTCCAGCTCGAACTCTTTCCAGCCCGCAATCGACTCCTCGATGAGGATCTCCGAGATCATGCTGGCCGAAAGCCCGCGGCTGGCCATCTCCTCGAAGCTTTTTGCCGTGGGCACCACGCCGCCTCCCGTGCCCCCGAGGGTAAACGAAGGCCGGATGATGAGCGGAAAGCCGATCTCATCCGCCGTGGCGCGCGCTTCCGCCGGGGAGTGTGCCAGGCCGCTTCGCGGCACTTCCAGGCCGATCCGCTCCATGGATTGCTTGAAAAGCTTGCGGTCCTCCGCCTTTCGGATTGCTTCCCTGTCAGCCCCGATCATCCGAACTCCGTGACGCTCCAGAATGCCGCTCTCCGCCAGCTGGATGGCGATGTTCAGGCCCGTCTGTCCCCCGAGCGTGGGCAGCAGGGCGTCAGGCTTCTCTGCTTCGATGATCTTGGAGAGGACAGGCACGGTTATGGGCTCTATGTAGGTGGCATCCGCCATCTCGGGATCCGTCATGATGGTAGCTGGATTGGAGTTCACAAGGACGACGCGCAGCCCTTCTTCCCGCAAGGCCTTGCACGCCTGGGTCCCCGAGTAGTCGAACTCGCAGGCCTGTCCGATGATGATGGGTCCGGTTCCGATGATCAGGACTGAGTGGATGTCGGTGCGGCGGGGCATGCCCTCATGCCCCCCGGCGGGCGTCCATCATGCCCGTGAATCTTGCAAACAGGTACGCCGCGTCATGCGGGCCGGGGCTGGCCTCGGGATGGTACTGCACGCTGAAAAATCCCATTTCCTGGTTCTCCAGGCCTTCCACCGTCCCGTCGTAGAGGTTGATGTGCGTTCCGCGCGTTCCCGGGTGGACAATGGATTCCAGGTCGACGTTGAATCCGTGGTTCTGCGTCGTGATGGCAATGCGGCCCGTTCTCGTGTCCTTGACCGGGTGATTGCCGCCGTGATGGCCGAATTTCAGCTTGTACGTTCGCCCGCCCAGCGCCAGCCCCAGGATCTGCTGCCCCAGGCAGATCCCGAAGATGGGCATTTTCCCGATGAGCTTTTTCACGCAGTCAATGACATAGGAGACCGGTTCAGGGTCTCCCGGGCCGTTTGAGAGCACAAGGCCGTCCGGACGCAGGGCAAGGATCTCCTCTGCGCTCATGAACGCCGGCACGACGGTCACCCGGCACCCGGCTGAAACGAGCTTGCGCAGAATGTTGTATTTCACGCCGCAGTCCACTACGACTGCGTGGTACCTGGTTTCGCGCGGCGCTTGTTCTCCGAAGGCCGGCTCGGTCCATTCATACGGAGTGTCGCAGCTTACCTCAGCCACGAGGTCCCTTCCGACGATGCGCGGCGCGGCCTGCAGCTTGCCCTTGAGAAGGGCTGGCTCCTGCTCGATGCTGGAAATGACCCCATGCTGAGACCCGTTGATGCGCAGGTGCCTGGTCAGGGCCCGGGTGTCTATCCCCTGGATGCCGACGACACCTTGCTCACGGAGCCACGTCTGAAGGTCGGTGTTTGAGCGCCAATTGGACCGTAGCAGGCTGGCTTCCCTGACAACGAAGCCGGAGAGCCATGCTTTCTTCGACTCCCCGTCTTCCGCAACAATGCCGTAGTTGCCTATCAGCGGATAGGTCATTGTGACGATCTGACCTCGGTAGGAGGGGTCGGTAAGCACTTCCTGGTATCCCGTGATCGATGTGTTGAAAACAACCTCCCCGAACGCCTCTCCGTCTGCGCCCAGGGATTGCCCTTCAAATTGTGTCCCGTCTTCCAGGAGCAATACAGCTTTTCCCACCGCGAGCACGGTAGCGGCGGGGGGTTGCTCTGTCAAGACAAACGCAGTTTGCGGTATAAAAGAGCCAGAGATGGAAAAGACAAGCTTCCCGGCGCACCTTCGCTACCTCCTGGCAACAGACGCGGCCGCTTTCCTGTTCGCGACGCTCCTTGTCCTCCTGGCTTCGCGGATCCGGGCCCTTCTCTCGCCGCTGGCGGTGGTTGTGGTCATTGCGGCGTTGGCCGTGGCGTTCGGTTGTGACGTGGCGCTCTGGATTTTCAGGGGGATCCGTTCGATTGAGCTGGACGAGGAGACCCTTACCCTGTTGCGAGGCCGGGAGTTGAAACCGCAGACCATCACGAAGGACGGGATTGCAGGCCTGGAGATACGGCGCCGGTTCATGAGGCGCACTGTCTCGGTGAGGCTCTCCCGGTTTCACGTGGTTCGAATCACCGAAGAAGCGTTCTCTCCTGAAGTCTTCAGTCGCTTCCTTGCCGTTCTGGCGGGCTGGGACAACAGGAACTAAACGGTGGCCTTCGGCGTGCCACGGCTAGACGGCGACCGCCAGCTTCCTGCCTTCTTCGAAAGCTTTCCTGTTGATGTCTACGAACCGGGGCTTCACGCATTGCATGATTGCTTCTGACCAGGCCTCCGGGGCAAGCGAGAGGGCCGTCGACATGGCGCCCAAAAGAACGACGTTTGCCACGCGCGTATCACAGAGCTTTTCTCCCACGGCAACCGCATCCACGTATACCAGGCGAGGGAAACGCCTTCCGAGCCGCTCCTTCGCGTCGGCGGGGTACGCGGCCTGCCCGGAAGAGACCGTTACCGGGACGATGGCCTGGCTTGAAACCACGGCCAGGCCGTCCGGCGCCAGGTAGTCGGCAAACCGAAGGGCCTCTATCCTTTCCAGGGACAGAAGCACGCTGGCGCTCCCATTGGGAACGAGCGGGCTGAAGACCCGGGCGCCGTACCTGATCTGCGCCACAACCGATCCACCGCGCTGCGCCATTCCATGCACTTCGTTGGTCTTGACGTCGTAGCCGGCAATCAGCGCGGCGCGCGCTGCTATCTGTGTGGCAAGCAGTATGCCCTGCCCGCCCACCCCGACAAGCACGATGCCCGTGACAGTCCCTTCAGGACTCATTGCACGCTCCCGAGGCAATCTGAAATGCGCCTTCCTTGCAGGTTTTCTCGCACATCGCGCAACCCCCGCACAGAAGCTCATTCACCCTGATCTCGTCGTTCACCCATTCGATTGCGGGGCATCCCAGCTTCAAGCAGAGCTTGCACTTCCTGCACAGCTCCTGGTCCACCCTGCGCGGCTCACCCGGGTTCTTCTTCATGGACAACGGACACGGGGAGCGGGCCACGATGAGCCATGATTCATCGGACTCCACCGCTTTCCGGATGGTCTCCACCGTTGGCTTGATGTCATACGGATCCACGGTTGCGACATTCTTGATCCCGCATGCGCGGCCGAAGGTCTCGATGCTGGCGCTGATTGTCTCTTCACCGAGCAGCGTCCGGCCCGTTCCCGGGTGCTCCTGGTGACCCGTCATTGCCGTGGTCCTGTTGTCCACGACGATGATGGTCGATGCGCCCTTGTTGTAGGCGATATCGAGCAGTCCCGTTATGCCTGAGTGGAAAAAAGTGGAATCCCCGACGATACCCACAACCTTCCTTTTCTCGCCCGCTTTCTGCATCCCGTGCGCCATCGAGATTCCGGCGCCCATGCAGAGGATCGTGTCGATGCGCTTGAGCGGAGGAAACACGCCAAGGGAATAACAACCGATGTCCCCCGTCACCACGACGTCGAACTTCCCAAGCGCATAGAAAATGCCCCTGTGGGGGCACGCAGGACACAGAACGGGAGGCCGGGCGGGAAGGCCTTCCGTGGCTTCAGCTCCCTGGACCGCCGGGCAGTCGAAGGACGGCCGCCGTCCTGCCCCAGCGCGCCGGCCAGCGCGTCCGGGGAAAGCTCGCCAATTGCGGGAACGACGCCCTTCCCGTCACACGCGATGCCAAGAGATCGAACATGCTCCTCGAGTATGGGGTCCAGCTCTTCCACAACCAGGACCTTCTTCACTCCCGCAGCGAACTCGCGGATGAGGTTGTCCGGAAAAGGCCAGACCCAGCCGATTCTCAGGACGGACGCCTGCGGCGCAAGCTCACGAACGTACTGATAGGCAATCCCTTCCGCTATGATGCCAAGAGAGCGGTCCCCCCACTCTATTGCGTTCGCAAGAGAGGAATTGACCTCTGCCTTCATGGCTGCCAACCGCTCTTCCACTTTCACCCTCATTGGTCTGCCATAGAACGGGATGGGCACGAACCGCGTGGGGTCTTTCACGAACCCGCCGGAGGGCGCGCGCTTTGCACGATCTCCCAGTGTGACCGCGCCGCTCGAGTGGCTGACCCTGGTTGTGGATCTCAGGATGACGGGAGTGGCATACTTCTCCGATATCTCCATGCCAAGAAGGATGAAGTCCCGCGCCTGCTCGGAGTCCGCCGGCTCAAGGATCGGAATCTTGCCCAGGCGCGCGTAGTGACGCGTGTCCTGCTCGTTCTGCGAAGAATGCATCCCGGGGTCATCCGCGACGCACACAACCAGCCCGCCGACGGTCCCGATGTAGGACAGGGTCATGAGGGGATCCGCCGCGACGTTCAGCCCCACGTGCTTCATGGTGACGATCACCCGTGCGCCGGAGAGGGACGCGCCGGCTGCGACTTCCAGCGCCACCTTCTCATTCGGCGACCATTCGCAGTAGATGTCCTCTTTGTAGCGGCTTGCAAACTCGAGAATTTCGGTGGAAGGGGTTCCTGGGTAACCGGTGGCTACCGTAACGCCGGCCTCCCATGCCCCCCGCGCGATTGCCTCGTTTCCCGACAGGAGAGAACGGGTCCGTGATGCTTGGCTCATTGCGGCTCCCATTCTCCTATGAGTGCCGTGAGCTGTCAATCTTGAGACTGTATCCGCCGGTTGTAAAATTATTCAGCAGGCGCGCTGGTGGGGAGCACTCGTGCTCAATCAGGAACGAAACCAGCCCACGTGCCCCGGGACAAGAGACGAAAGAGAGCCAAGGTGAGAGTACAGGGGGAACTCCACCCTGACGCGATATTCCATGACGGACTGCTCGTACTCCGTGCGTCCGCTGAGACAGTCTTCAACAAGCGCCCGCATCTCGGCAATCTTTCCGGCCAGGGCGCGCAGGGCGCGTTCACGGGCGGCAGCGACGCCGGGGGTTTCGCCCTGGAGCCTGGCCAGGCTCTGGACGATGCGCCTCAGCTGCAGCTCGTCTCTTCTCATCCGAACTCTCCAGTCCACGAGGTCGTTCCCCCTTTGGATCCCCTCACCGGGAGTATCGGCGCGGCATGGGTTTGTGTTGAACTATCCGCCAAGAACACGCGTTCATAGACTGGTGAAAAAAGGGGACTGCGGGTATAATTATACCCAACACCATCGCTCACAAAAATCGAAGGGAGTTGAGAATGAAAAAGAGTCTCATCCTGGTTGTGGCCGGCCTCCTTGCCCTGTCAACGGCAGGCTTTGCAAAAGACATCGCCATAGGAGCTGAAGCCGCCTCCAGGGACTTCAACAGCTGGGGAGGCAGGTTCGTCTTCCACATTCCCCGGGTTCCGCTGTATTTCGGCGTCGGGGCGATTCTGGAGCAGAACAACTTCGCCGTCGACTTCACAATGGACTACTGGTTTACGCACGGCCGCCTGGTACGGCCCCTGGACTACTACGTCGGCATCGGCGGGTATCTGGCGCTTGCGACGTCGAGCCAGTTCTCATTCGCCCTTGGCGCCCGACTTCCCATCGGGCTGCAGGTCTGGCCTCTGGGGAACGTCCTGGAGCTCTTCCTGGAGGTGGCACCCGCCTGGATCCCCATCAGCAGCACGGGCATAACCGCGCTCTCCTTCGAGGTGCAGCCGGCCATCGGTTTCCGCATCTGGTTCTAACATTTCAGCGCCGTGTCTGAGGCCGCGGCCGGGGTGAAGGTCGGAATCCTCGAGTTCAAGGACAACGCCTTCATCCGCGCCGTGGCCCAGCGGCTTTCCGACCTGGGCACGGAGTTCATCCGTTTCGGAGAGCTTGTCCATCCGCGACCGTGCCCGTACCGCGTGGTCATCGACAGGGTGAGCTTCGCTGATCCGTATCTGCGCACTATCCTCCGCTACTGGTCGCGCGCAGGCGCCTATATCATCAACAACCCCAACTTCACCCTCACCTCGGACAAGCTTTCCGAGCTGCTTCTGTATGATTCACTCGGCATCCGTTATCCCCGGACCGTGGTTCTTCCCAGGGTCAACCGCGCCGAAGACGTCAGGGAGCTGGTGGCCCCGCCCGACTGGAAAAAAGTCGAAGAACACGTCGGGTTTCCCTGCGTTCTCAAGCCCGTGGACGGGTACGGCTGGCAGGACGTGTTTCGCGTCGAGACCCCGGACGCGCTACGAAGCCTCTACGAGTCCCTCTCGGATTCACGAGTGCTGATTGTGCAGGAGCTCATCCAGCACGTCGACTACCTGCGGGCATTCTGCATCGAAAGCAAGGATGTGTTCCTTGTCCGCTGGACGCCGCGCCCGTTCGACATGGCCGAATATTCCCTCCTGGGGCCCGAGGAGCTGAAAGACATCAGGGAGGAGCTGACCCAGAAGACCGCAAACCTGACCGAGGCCCAGGGGCTGGATTTCAATACCGTGGAGTGGAGCATTACGGCGGACCGCAGAGTCGTCGTCATCGACAGCTACAACGACGTCCCTGATGTGCGCCCGGAGAAGCTCCCAGCGCAATGCTATGAGTGGGTGCTGGACAGGTTCTGCGCCTGCGTTCGCCGAAAGCTCGTTTCGGGAGAGACGAACCTTGTCACAGGCCAGCAGGCCATCTCACCTTCCGCATCGGGCCCTGGCTGAGGCCATGATGCGGTGGATGAGCTCCTGGAAGCTCATCCCGACCAGGGAGCAGATTATGGGAAGATCTGAGTGCTGCGGATGCAGACCGGCAAGCGGGTTCACCTCCATGAAGCTCACCCTTCCCTCGCCATCCATTCGAATGTCCACCCTGCCGGAATCCCGGCAACCAAGCGCCCGCCAGGCGCGAAGGGAAAGATCCGCGCAGGCCCTTGCTTCCTCCCCGTGGGACAGCTCATAGAGGATTCGCTGGTCGCAATCCTCCTTGTTCACGTAGGTGTACGCGTGCGGTTCCGCGCTCTCACGCATGATCACTTCCATGGTGCCCACGGCCTCTGCCTCCGCACCGGTGCCGATGACTCCCGTTGTGAACTCCCGGCCCGGCAGGTACTCCTCAACGAGCACGGGCTGGCGATATTCCGAAAGCAGACCCTGACACACGTCCCGGAGCTCGGTAAGGCTTTCGATCCGTGAGCGCGGCGTGACGCCTTTGCCGGTCCCCTCTGCCACGGGCTTGGCAAAAAGCGGGTATGGCATGGTCACACGGTCGACGTCAGGCATGGCCTGCACGACGGCGAAGTCCGGCGTGCGCACCCCGGCGTCGCGAACCACCCTCTTTGCAAGTCCTTTGTGGAGAGACACGGCGAGAACCGCCGGATCAGAGAACGTATAGGGGATCCTGTGCTCGTCAAGGAGAGCCGGCACCAGGGCTTCCCTTCCCAGGCCGTGCATTCCCTCGCAAAAGTTGAACACGAGGTCCCATGTCCTGCCGGCGGCAAGGGCCGCCATGAGGCCGCGGAAGTTGCCGATTCTTTCCGTCTTGAACCCATCCGCGCGCAAGGCGGCTTCCACCGCGCCAACGGTCTCCTCACGGTCGAACTCGGCGGTTTCCAGCTCCGAATAGCCCATGGCAAGCCACTCGGAACGCAGATCGTAGGTGATTCCGACTGTCATAGATGAATGTGCCTTCCTACCATGCGGCGCAAGTGGGAGTCAAGCGCGCATCGCGATCGATGGGGCTGCATGGTCACTGCGAGTCTGGATCATGATGCATCGAAATTCGATGAAGCCACTGCTCGATTCTTTTTCGGAGAAAGAAGCCGACGCTAAAAAGGATTGCGGCCGCTGCAAAAACGGCGCTGGCAAGCATCCATTTCCTGTCCGCCGCCGAGCTTCCTATGAGCGAGCTGCCGAAAATGCCAGGGAGCCGGGCCATTGAAGCAAAGATGAAGAAACGGAAGCGAAGGGGCGAAAGGCCTGACACGTAGCACAGCGCGTCCTTGGGAATCCCGGGGATCAGGAAAAGGAGGAAGAGAACCGCTTTTGAGCCCGGTGAGGTCAGCGTGGCTTTGAGCTTTTCCACTTTTTCGGCGCTGAAGAGGGCGTTCACAAAAGGGACGCCGAGGAGTCTTGCAAGGTAGAAATCGATCAGGGAGCCGATCAGTATTCCGATGACCGAATACAGCGTACCCAGCCAGGTCCCGAACAGAAAACCCCCTGCTATCTGAGCCGCCTCCCCCGGGACCACGAATACGACCACCTGGAAGACCTGGACGGCGATGAATACCATCGGTGCCAGAGAGCCGCTGGAGTGGACCCACTCTTCCAGCCTCTTCACGGAGGTGAAGAGGATCCAGATATCATGCCGGAAAAAAAGCGCCGGGACAATGATTGCGGCCAGGAAGATCGGGAATCCGACAAGCGCAAGAACCCGCCGAATCCTTTTCCTGCCTTCGTTTGATTCTTTCATCGGCTCACGCAGGATAAGAGACCCTCGTGCACCAGCGCAAGGGTCAGTTTTCGCCCCGCCTTGACGCCGCGGCCGATTGCGGCAAAATGGTAGCAAGAATGAGAAAAAAAATTGTCGCCATAGCCCTCCGGGTCAGTGTCACGTACGCCATCCTTGCCGGCCTTTGGATCGTGCTCTCCGATCGGGGGCTGGCCCTTTTTGTCGCGCCCTCGCCGCTGAACCTCAACCTCCAGACCTACAAGGGCCTGGCCTTCGTCCTGGTTACGGCCTTCCTCTTGTTCGTCACCCTGAGGACCCAGCTTCGAAAGTGGGAAAGCGAATCGACGGGCCGCAGGCAGGCCGAAGAGGCGCTGGATGAGGAGCGCTCGCAGCTTTTGACCCTGATCAACAATCTGCCGGACTACGTCTCCATAAAGGATAGAGAGAGCCGTGTCCTGATCACGAACACGGCAAACGCGCGAGTCATGGGCCTGCAGAAGCCGCAAGACGCTGTCGGGAAAACGGATCTCGACTTCTATCCTCCGCCGGAGGCGGCACGCTACATCGCAGACGAGCGTACAGTCATCCAGACCGGAACGGCCTTGATCAACAAGGAGGAGGAATCCGTCGATCAAAAAGGCCAGAAGCGCTGGACGCTGACAACGAAGGTGCCGCTGAGGAATGCCCAGGGGAAAGTCATGGGAATAGTATGCACCGGACGCGACATTACGGAGCACCACCGGATAGAAGAAAAGCTGCGCAGAAGCGAGCAGCGTTACCGTGACCTCCTGGAGCAGGCCGCGGACGGCATCTTTCTCCTGGATGAAAACATGAAGTTTCTCATGGCGAACTCGGAGCTCTGCAAGATGCTGGGATACGATCAGGAAGAGCTCCTTCGACTGAGCATTCAAGACACTTACCCTGATGAGCTGCTTGATGAGGGCAAAGTCCGATTCAAGAAAATCGATTCCGGGGAGAAGTTGCGCTTCGAACGGCTGATGAAAAGGAGGGATGGGTCGGTTTTCCCCGTCGAGATCACGGCCGGCAAGCTTTCGGACGGAACGCAGCAGGCTATTGCCCGTGACATCACGGAAGGCAAGCAGGCGGAGGAGCGCCTTCAGAGCCTTGCGCGCTTTCCCGACGAAAGCCCCCAGCCCGTCTTGCGGGTTTCGCCGGACGGGTCGGTCATGTACGCAAACAAGGCCAGTGAGCCGCTCATGGCTTCGTGGGTCAGTGGACGGTACTTGCCGGCGCTCACCTTTGCGTGGGAATCGGGGAAAAAGCAGGAGATTGAAATTCACGAGGCCTCCCGGTCGTACGCGGTTACGATTGTGCCGTTTCCCGGCGTGGGCTACATCAACCTGTATGGCAGGGACGTCACGGAAGAAAAATCCCTGGCAGAAAGGCTCACGCAGGCCCAGAAAATCGAGGCAATCGGCCAGTTGGCAGGAGGGATAGCTCACGACTTCAACAATATCCTGCAGGCAATCACGGGCTACTGCGAGGTGCTCAAAGGGGAGCTGCCGGAACGGAATCAGCAGTATGTCGCTGAGATCACAAGAGCCGCAAAGAGGGCGGCGGCGCTGACCGCGCAGCTTCTGGAGTTCAGCCGCAGGCAGATACTGAGGCCCCGTGTCGTCAACGCAAAAGACCTGGTTCGCTCCATGCAGAAAATGCTTGAAAGGGTCATCGGGGAGGACATCGAGCTGCGCACGTTCATCGATCCCGACACGGGCAATTTTCTTGCGGATCCAGGGCAGATAGAGCAGGTCCTGCTGAACCTGACCGTCAATTCGCGGGACGCAATGCCGTCCGGCGGGAAACTGACTCTCGAGACTTCAAATCGCTCCTTCGATGAAGCATACACTCGGGATCACCCCGGGGCGAAGGCGGGGAGATATGTGCGCATCGCGGTGAGCGACACGGGAGTCGGAATGGACCAGGAGACCCTTTCCCATATGTATGAGCCATACTTCACAACGAAGGAAACAGGGAAAGGGACAGGCCTGGGGCTCTCGACCACCTACGGGATTGTCAAGCAGAGCGAAGGATACATCAACTGCTACAGCGAGCCGGGCAAAGGAACAACCTTCACCATCTATCTCCCGCTGACGCTCGAGCAGGCGGACAAGCCGCTGGTTGCGGCGCCCGGCAAGACCGCTCCCGGGGGTACGGAAACAATTCTCATCGTGGACGATGATTCGGCGGTTCGAACCACTGCAAGGCTGGCCCTTGAGGGGGCCGGGTATACCGTCATCGAGGCGCCGGGAGGAACAGAGGCCTTGTCAGACGTCGCGTCGCGCGGGATCAAGGTTGGGCTTCTGGTTACCGACGTGGTGATGCCTCGATTGAGCGGCAAGGAGCTCGCGCGCAAGCTCGGGGAAACGTGCCCCGGCGCGCGAGTCCTCTACGTTTCGGGATATACCGCGAACGTGATTTCCCATCATGGAATTCTCGAGGCCGGCCTGGACTTCCTGCAGAAACCTTTCAGCTCCAATGAGCTGCTTTCAAAGGTGCGGGAAATATTGGACAGGCCGTGAAAACGGAGCTCGGTTCCCAAGGACGTGAAAAGGCAGGCTGCGCCGACGGATCCTGCGCTCGCCATCGCAAACCGCGTCACGCGCCTGGCGCAAGGCGTCCTTTTCCTTTTCCGCTATTTCACCCGGGGTATCTCGATGCGCTTGCCGCCCTGGGAAGCGGACTCGTGCGCGCAGATCCCGGTCATGGTCCAGTTGGCAGCGCGCGCAGCGTCCACCGCTGATTCGCGCCCCTCGACAATGGCGCGGATGAACTCATGCGCCAGGTGCGGATGGGATCCGCCGTGGCCCGCGCCCTGGATGAACGAGGTGTGGACGTGCTCGTCATCATAGACACCATGGATCGTATAGGGCGAGATCTCTTTGGGCAGCCTGCTTCCGAAATCGGGAACGTCCACCCTCTTCGCGTCCTCGAATCCCGAGTAGAGCACGGGCTTCTCCCCGGCAAGCTGCTCCCATTCGAAGGAGAGCTTCGTCCCGTACACATCGAAGCTCTCACGGTACTGGCGGATGGTGTCGAAGAGCGACCTTGTCACCTCGAAGCAAAGGTCCGAGTCCCGCAGCTTCACCAACGCCGTCTCGATGGCGAACGATGAGTTGTAGCGCTTCGCGTATTCGTCCCGGATGGTTCCCGAGCCGAAGCACACCACGGATTCCGCCAGCCCGCCGCTCAAGGCCATCAGGGGGCTCACCGCATGCGTTGCGTAATGCATGGGAGGGAAGCCGTACCAGTAGTCCGGCCAGCCGGGCAGGCTCATGTTCTGCTGGTGGGACCCTCTGAGGAACTGGATCTTTCCCAGCTCTCCCTTGTCCACCATTTCCTTTACGTACAGGAACTCCCTGGTATACACGGCGGTCTCCATCATCATGTAGACCTTGCCGGCCTTCTTTCGCGCTTCCGCGATCTTCAGGCAGTCGGAGACGGTGGTGGCCATGGGCACGGTGCTGCAGGCGTGCTTGCCGGCGTGCAGCGCGGCAATGGTCATGGGCGCGTGGGCCGCGATGGGCGTGACGACATGGACGGCATCCACATCCTTGTCCGCAAGGACATCCTCGAATCGGGTGTACCTTTTCTCCACCTTGAACATGTCGCCGACCTTGTCCATCTTGGCTTTGTCTCTCTGGCAGATCGCGTGACATTCGGAATCAGGGTGCTTCTGGTAGAGCGGCACGAACTCCGCGCCGAATCCGAGCCCCACCACGGCCACCCGTACCTTCTTTCCCGATGCCATATTCCCTCCTTGCCTCTCAGTACTTCACGTCCGCTTGTTTTCGGGCCGCCGCCGACTCCAGGATTGCTTCTGCTCCCCGCTGGACAGCTCTCCCATGACCATCTCCGGCCGCAGGGGGCTCTTGCTCAGGCTGTAGAAGAGGATATGCTCCTGGTAGATGGTCTGGATTCCCATGGTCTGGGCCAGGTGAAGGGTGCGAACGACTTTTGCGCCGTCAAAAAGGATCTCTCCGCCTTCGTCAGGCTGACAGGCGCCGCAAAGGATCTTGATCAGGGTGGACTTGCCTGCTTCGTTTTTGCCGCGCATGCAGTGCACCTCTCCCTTTCTGAGATCGAACGAAATGTTCTGCAGGGCCTTCACGCCGGGGAAACTCTTGGAAAAATCGTTCAGCCGAACGATCTCATTCATGACTGCAGTTCTTCCCCTGGTTCCACCGTTTGCCACGTTACAGCACCGTTCCCACCGAAAGGAGCGAACGTTCTGCCTCGGGCCAGCTCAACGGCACAACTTTATAAACAAAAACCCTTATCTATTTGGGGACAACGCTTATGATAGGTGACCGTGCACTATAAGTGACCGCCAAACCCGTTGTCAAGTTAATTTTCGTTGACGCAAGGGACAGGAATGCTCATCGTGAACGCAGACGCACCGTGAAAGTCGTGCCGGATCCCGGCCTGCTCTCGAATCCGATCGTGCCGCCATATTCGTCAAGAATGTTGCGGCAGATCGACAGTCCGAGTCCTGTATTCTTTCGGCTGAGCTTCGTCGTGAAGAACGGGTCGAAGACCCGGAGGCCCACATCCTCCGGGATCCCGCACCCGTCATCCATGACGCGCATCTCAACCCATCCTTCGGCCACCCGACGCGCATCGATTCCTATCCTGCCGCCGCTCAGCACGGCATCCACGGCATTCGAGGCCAGGTTCAGCACGACCTGCGTGAGTCGATTTTCGTCCCCCAGGACCCCAAGGGGATCCGAGGGGAGGTCCAGGTCCACGGACACGGCCTTCTCACGGAATGCGTGCTGCAGGAGAATGACCGCGCTCTCGATGACTTCCTGCACGTCCACCGCGCTCTGAGGCGCGCAAGCGACCCGGGAGAAAGAAAGGAGGCTGCAAACGATTTCAGAGATCCTCGAAATCTCACGCTCGATGCGCGTCAGCCGGTCCTCGATCTCGGGGTCGGCGACGCGCCCGCGGATGACCTCAAGGTAGTTCTGGATGGCGAACAAGGGGTTGTTCATTTCATGAGCGACTCCCACGGCCAGCTGGGCGACTGTGGACACCTTGGCGTTCTCTACGACGAAGTCATCCATGTACCGGGCCAGCGATACATCCTCGATGACCAGAAGGGATCCTGCTCCCTCCAGAGACCGCACGGGCGCGGTTGCCATGGAGACAGTCTTTCCAGTCCGCAGCTTCAGCTCGGGCAGCCGCAGCGCCTCACCGCAGGAAAAGCTCCCGGCAACGCTTTCCGCATCACTTCCTTTCTCCACCAGGGTGGAGAGGATATCCGGGAAAGGACGGCCGAGCTCGCCGCCATCGAGGCCGCACAGCTCGTGGGCGGCGAGGTTGTAGAGCTGGATGCCGGCCTTTTCGTCAAGAAGCACGACTCCGACGGGAAAAATCTGGATCACGTTCTGCAGGTCGCGCTTGAGCCGTTGCAGGGGAGTATCGCTTCGAACAGTCTGCAGCTCGTCGAGGCTGAAGGAGTAGGTCAGCTCATGGAGGCGGAACCTGTCCAGGCCTTTCGTCTCCGTGGTGAGCCGCCGATGGCCGGCCCTCAGCACGGTTACCCTGTCTGCGAGCCGCAGAATCTCGTCCATGTCATGGCTGATATAGATGATGCCGCACCCCGCTTCCCGCAGGTCGAAGACGATGCGATAGACGACCTTCATCTCCACGGGGGTCAGCTTGTTCGACAGCTCATCGAGAATCAGGATCTTCGGACTGCGAGCCAGGGCGCGCGCAAGCTCCACCATGTGCTGGTGGGCCGGCTTCAGCTTGGAAAGCGGAACGCGCAGATCGAAGTGACACTCCAGGGAACGGAGTATCTGCGCGGCCTGGCTTTCCATTGCGCGGTGATCCAGGCGCCGGAGGCCACGGCGTATCATCCTGCCGGTGAAAATGTTCTCCACCGCGTTCAGGTGGGGAATGATGGACAAATCCTGGTAGACGATCCCGATACCCTGGTCCAGGGAGCTCTTGGGTGTGAAGGCGTCAACCGTGCGCCCCTCGAAGAATATGGAGCCATCTCCCACCCTGGCCGCGCCGCTCAGCACTTTGACCAGCGTGGACTTGCCCGCCCGATGTTCTCCGACGAGGCAGTGGATCTCTCCCGCGTAGAGGTCGAAGTCCACTCCATCCAGGGCTGTCACTGTCCCGTAAGAAACATGGATATTGCGCAGCTCGAGGAGCTTCCCCCGGTCAGCCATCGCCTCCTCCCATCCCGAGCTTCTTCATGCGGTTGTAGAGTGTCTTCCTGTCGATGTGGAGAATCCGGGCTGCTTCGCTTTTGGAGCCCCCCGCCCGGGTAATGGCTTCCCCGATGATCTGGCGCGCCGATGCCGCGAAGCGGTCCGACAACTCGACGCCGGACCCTCCGTTTGCTCCGCGGTACTGCGGTGAGAGGTGAGACATCTGAATGGGTCCACCCTCGCAGAAGATAACGGCCCGCTCGATCAGGTTTCTCAGCTCCCTAACGTTCCCCGGCCATCGGTGCGCCTGCAGTGTCGCGACCACCTCCCGGGAAAGGGAGAGGGTTGTCCGTCCGTACGCGCATCCATACTGCTTGAGGAAATGCTCCGCAAGCCGCAGGACATCGGCGGGACGGTCCCGCAGGGGGGGAATGCGGACTTCCACGACCGCAAGGCGGTAATACAGCTCGTCCCGGAACCTCCCGCCCTGGATGGCCGCCTCGATGTCGCGGTTGGTCGCCGCAACCACCCGGCAGTCGCTGTGGACGGTTTCAACGCCTCCAAGGCGCGTGAAGCTCTTTTCCTGAAGAACGCGGAGCATCTTCGCCTGGGTGGAAAGGCTCATCTCCCCGATCTCATCCAGAAAGATCGTCCCGCCGTCAGCGACCTCCAGAAGCCCCGGCTTTCTCTCCCGCGCATCCGTAAAGGCTCCCCTCTCGTGGCCGAACATCTCGCTTTCCAGCAGAGTATCCGGCATGGCGGCGCAGTTGACCTCGACAAAGGATCGAGCACGCCGGCCGCTTGCCCTGTGAACCATCCGGGCGGCCAGCTCCTTGCCGGTTCCGGTCTCTCCCCGGATGAGAATATGCGCGTCCGTCGGGGCTGCGCGCTCCAGAAGAGTAAGGGCTTCACGCATGAGCGGATCAACCGTAATGATCCCCTCATCTTCAGGAAGACCCGCGCTCGCCGGTCTCTCGGCGAGAATACGCTGGATCTGGGACAGGAGGGCGGAGGACTTGATGGGCTTCGTGAAAACGTCCGCCGCCCCGTATTTCATCGCTGCCACGGCAGTGTCCACCGTTGCAAAGCCTGTAATGATGACGACGGGAAGATCCGGCAGCCGCGACTTCATGGACTGAAGGAGCTCGATGCCTCCAATGCCGGGCATACGCAGATCCACGAGGGCGAGTGCCGTCGTCTTCGGGTCAATCGCGGATATGGCGCTGACGGGATCCGTCACGACTTTGACGTCATACCCCTTGCCGAGAAGCAAGTCGGAAAGAGAGTCGCAGACAGCGCGGTCATCGTCGACAATGAGTATCTGGTGTCTCACGCGGTCAGTATAAACCATCGGCTCCACTTCCGCATCGATGGGGAAAAGTCTCCCCATGTGGGGCAGCCGAGGGGGAAAATACTCCTCAGCGCACGCGGTCCGGCACTGTGCGCCGGCGCACGACCGTTTGCTCCAATCGCGCAACTCCTTGCCGCGAAAGCAGATTTCGAAGGCGTGCCATAACAGAGAGCGGACCAGTACTTGGCATGATCCCTGCATAAGGAGAGAGATTGCCCATGATATAGTTCATCACCATCGCGGGCGAACCAAAAGAAATACAGCCGAAAGGATGGCAATCGTGGATAACAGCCCCAAGGGCGCTCAGCCGATTCCCGTCAATCCCATGACAGCTGCCCTGCGTCGAGCACTCGCCAACCGGGAAGTGGGAGTCTTCCTGGCTTTTCTGTTCCTTGTCATTGTGATGAGCTTCGCCAGCCAATACTTTCTCAAGCCGCTGAACATCTTCAACGTCCTTCGCGGCATGTCCACGATTTCCATCATGTGCGTTGGCGTCACCATGGTCATCATTACCGGAGGAATAGATCTCTCGGTGGGCTCCCTTCTAGCCGTGACGGGGATGTTTACCGCGCGCCTGATGTATTCGGGGTTGTATCCATGGCTGTGTGTCGCCCTGGGCTTCGCGCTTGGGCTCGGCCTTGGCATGCTCAACGGTTTCATTATCACAAAGGTCAGGGTGAACGCGTTCATCACCACCCTTGGCATGATGAGCATCGGCCGTGGCCTCACCTACCTCATAGCCACCGGCGTGCAGGGCACGGTGGCTTCGAACATCCCTATGCGGGACCCGTCGGTGAACTTCATCGGGGACGGCTACCTGGGCGCCGTCCCCTTCCCAATCGTCGAAATGCTGGTCCTGGTCGGCGTCTTCACTTGGTTTCTGCGCAACACGGTTCTCGGCAGGCAGATCTACGCGGTCGGCTCCAATGAGGAAGCGGCGCGCCTCTCGGGAGTCAATGTGAACCGTGTCAAGCTTTTCACGTACACGGCCACCGGGGTCCTGTGCGCTCTGGCCGGCATCATGAGCGGCGGGCTCCTTGCCACGGCCGCAACGAATGCGGGAGAGGGCAATGAGCTGGACGTGATTGCAGCCGTTGTCATAGGCGGGGCCAGCCTTTCCGGCGGAGTCGGCACCATCATCGGGGCTATCTTCGGCGCGGCCATCATGGCGATTCTCCGCAACGCCTTCGTCCTCCTGCATTTGCCTGCGTTTCTCCAGACGGTCTCCATCGGGGTCGTGATCATCCTTGCCGTGGCGTCGGATAACCTGCGGCGGCGTCCCGGCCAGTGATGCCAGCAGGGCTTCTGACGACCACCGCCGAAGAGGCTTGAGAGTTCCGGACGTTGTCCGGCTTTGAGATGCTTTCCTTGAGAAGGAGACTTAGCATGAGCGTGACACGAAAGGTCATCGTCCTCGCCTGCGTGCTGGCCCTCGTCGGGCTGGCAGCGTGGGCCGGAGGGGCCGCCGAGAAGAAACAATTGCTCGCTGGACCTGCTTTCGACAGCGCGGCAACTGCTACCGATGAAGGGGCAGTCAAGCCGGTGGCGCAGAAGTCGCCCAAGCCGATCAAAATCGCGGTCCTTGGTCTCGAGAACAATCCCTTCTGGATCCCCGTGAAAGAGGGAACCATGAAGGCGGCGGAAGAGCTGGCGCCGCTGAATTGCAAGGTTGACTGGATCAACGCGGGAGCGCAGCACACCACCGACGTGTTCAGCAAGGCCGTCGAGGCGGCAATGGCGGAAGGCTATGATGCCATCGCCACCGTTGCCGGAGATTCCGGCCTTGTTCCCTACATCAACAAGGCGGTAGATGCCGGAATTCCCGTTGCCACTTTCAATTCGGAAACGGCCACGGCCAACAAGAGGCTGTTCTTCGTGGGCGCGGATCTCTACCAGCAGGGCCTCACCGCGGGCAAGAACATGGTCCAGGTCCTCGGGGGCAAGGGAAAAGTGGCGGTCATCACCGGCTTCTTCTCCGTTGAAGCGCACGAGCTTCGCCGCAAGGGCTTCGAGGACGAGGTTGCCAAGGAGGCCCCGGGAATCACGATCGTGGGCCGGGTGGAGAACAAGGACAAGGCAGACACGGCGTACAGCCAGGCGCAGGACTTCATGACTGCGAACCCTGACCTGAACGCGATCTACGTGACGGCGGGAGGCCCCTTCGGGGCAGCGAAGGCCGTCCAGGACGCGGGCAAGGCCGGCCAGGTCAAGATCATCTCCTATGACTTCGTCGATGAGACAATGCAGTTCGTGAAGAGCGGGGTGATCACAGGGACCCTCGGCCAGGATCCGTTTGCGCAAGGTCATGACCCGGCAATCCGCCTGTACAACTACCTTATCGGCGGCGTCGTTCCGCCTGCGGGCAGGCTCCTCACCAGGGCGGACTTCGTGACCAAGGACAACATTTCCCAGTTCTACAAGTAAGGACTACATCCCGGACGGCCGTCGGCGATGCCGGCGGCCCGTCCGGGCATTCCAACAGGGGGGGCGCATGCAATCCAACGGAGCCACGCCCATGCTGAGCGTGCAGGACCTGGCCAAGAGCTTCGGAGGCCTCAGGGCCCTTGCGGGAGTATCTCTCGATGTGCGGCGGGGAGAAGTCCACGCCGTCGTCGGAGAAAACGGGGCCGGAAAATCCACGCTGATGAAAATCCTTGGCGGCATCATCCCGCGGGACACCGGGCGCACGGAGCTTGACGGCAAGGAAGTCTCCTTTGCATCCCCTCGAGAGGCCATTTCCGCCGGAATCGCGGTTATCCACCAGGAGCTGTCCGTGCTCCCCACGATGAATGTCGTGGAGAACCTCTTCATGGGCCGCATGCCGACCCGCAACGGAAGGATCCGCTGGAAGGAGATGGAGGAGCACAGCCGCGCGGCCCTGGCCGAGGTTGGCCTGGACATCAACCCCCACAGCCTCATGAGCAACCTCTCCATCTCGCATCGCCAGCTCGTGGAGATTGCAAAGGCCCTGTCCATCAGGGCCCGTCTCATCATCATGGACGAGCCCAACTCTTCCTTGAGCGAGACGGAAACGGAGCGGCTCTTTTCCGTCATCGACTCCCTGAAGAGCCGCAACGTCTCCGTCATCTACGTTTCCCACAAGATCGAGGAGGTCCTGAGGATCTCTGACCGGATCACCGTCCTGCGTGACGGCGCCCTTGTGGGCACGGTAGACCGGGCCGATGCGACCGCCGGAGCAGTGATCAAGATGATGGTCGGCCGGGAGCTGACCCGGGAGTACATTCCGCGCGGGGAGTCAGGGCAGGCCATCTTGAGCGTGCGAGGGCTTTCGGGGGATGGCTTTACGAACGTCTCCTTCGACCTGCGAAGCGGAGAGGTTCTGGTCTTTGCAGGCCTGGTGGGTGCCGGACGCAGCGAAGTCTGGCGGACAATCTTCGGCGCGCAGCGCCGGCAGTCTGGAGACGTCATGCTCAATGGGCGGAGCGTCGCTTTTGCCTCGCCTCAGGAGGCCATCAGGGCCGGCATGGCCATGGTTCCCGAAGACCGGAAAAAGCTCTCCCTTTTCATGGATCAGCCGGTGTGGTTCAACGTTGCGCTGGCCGGACTCCCGGGGATGAAACGGGGGATCGCCATTGACCGAAGACGCGTGGGCAAGACCGTGCGGAGCTTTGTCAGCAGCCTCGCGATCAAGCTCCGATCCACCGATGAGCCGGTGCGGAATCTTTCCGGCGGCAACCAGCAGAAAACGGTGCTCGCGCGCTGGCTGGCCTTGTCGCCCAAGGTCCTGATCCTGGACGAGCCCACCCACGGCGTCGATGTGGGCGCAAAGTCCGAGGTGTATGAGCTGATCCGTCGCCTGGCAAGCTCGGGGATCGCCATCGCGCTGATCTCTTCCGAGCTCCCTGAGGTAATTGCCATGGCAGACCGGGTGGTGGTGATGCATGAAGGCCGGGTAACCGGCATCCTTGGCAGGGCCGACGTGGACGAGCATCGCATCATGGCTCACGCAACCGGCAGTGAAGGCACAGCGGAAAGAATCGAACCGTGACAAAGGGAACACAGAGATGACATCTCGAGAACGCGTACGAATGGCACTTTCTCACCGTGAACCTGACAGACCGCCCCTCGACCTGGGAAGCACGCTCGTGACGGGAATTCATGTCAGCGCATACGCGCGCCTGAAGAAAGCTCTGGGCCTTGGCACCGGGGTTTGCCGCGTGTATGACCCCTTCCAGATGCTGGGCCAGGTCGAGGAACCGGTGAAGAAAGCGCTTGGCGTGGACACCTTCGGAATCGAGCTCCCCACGACCATCTTCGGATACCGGAACGAGAACTGGAAGCGCTTCACGCTGTTCGACGGGACTGAGGTGGAAATCTCGGGACACTTTGAGTACGACGTGCTGCCGAGCGGAGACATCGTCCAGTATCCCAAAGGGGACAGATCGGCCGCGCCTTCCGGCAAGATGCCCAAGGGCGGGTTCTATTTCGACTCCATCGTGCGCCAAGAGCCGATTGACGAAGCCAGGTTAGACCCGAAGGAGTGGGTGGAACAGAGCTACAGCCTTTACACGGACGAAGATCTGCGATTTCTCGAAGAGACCTCCAGGCATTGGTACGAAAACTCGACCTACTCGCTTCTGGGGAACTTCTGGGGCGCGGGATTCGGAGACATCGCCCTTGTGCCGGGGCCGGCAGTGATCCATCCCAAAGGGATCCGGGACCCGGAGGAATGGTACGTGTCCTCGATCCTGAGAAAAGAGTACGTGAAGGAGATTTTTCACCTGCAGCTTGAGCTGCAAATGAAAAACATCCAGATGTATCACCAGGCCGTGGGAGACAGGATCGACGTGGTCGTCATGAGCGGCACGGACTTCGGGTCCCAGAACGGGCCGTTCATCTCACCAGAGGCATACCGGGAAATCTTCAAACCGCTGCACCGGCAGATGAACGACTGGGTCCACGCGAACACGCGTTGGAAAACGTTCTATCACACCTGCGGCTCCATTGTCGCTTTCCTTGACGACTTCGTCGAGGCCGGCATGGACATTCTGAACCCCGTGCAGATCTCCGCCGCGGGAATGTCGCCCGAGTTTCTCAAGGGGAAGTACGGCGAAAAGTTCGTGTTCTGGGGAGGCGCCGTGGACGCGCAGCATACCTTGAGCTTCGGCACACCTGACGAGGTCAGGGAAGAAACCAAACGCAACGCGGCGGTCTTTTCCCGGGGCGGAGGCTTTGTCAGCAACAACATTCACAACATACAGGCGAATGTTCCTACAGAGAATCTTATCGCGCTTTTCGAGGCTGCCAGGGGGAAGTAGTCGGTTCACGAAGCAGGTCGATGCCCGACTTGCATGCTCCGGCGCGGCTCAGTCAGGCTGATGCCATCAGCTTTCTCAGGAACACCAGCCCGTCTTTCGCAAGCCCGTCCGGTGTGGGAGCCAGCGGCCGCCACACGGCCGCCGCCCGGGCAATCTCCTTCACTTCGGTGGAAAAGCTTTCGATCACCATTGCACCGTCGAACTTCACCTTCTTGAGGGCGGCCCCGATCTCCGTCCACGCCACGTGACCCGTGCCCGGGGTCCCGCGGTCGTTCTCATTGGCGTGCACGTGCACCAGGTTCTTCCCCGCGGCCTCGATGGCCGTGGCGAGGTTCTTTTCCTCGATGTTCGCATGGAACGTGTCCATCATCAGCTTCACGCGTGGGCTTCCGATCATCCGCATCAGTTCAATGGCCTGCTCGGTGAGATTGATGAAGCTCGTCTCGAACCGGTTCAGCGGCTCCAGCGCAAGCGTGACCCCCTTGTCCTCCGCGTAGCGCGCCACCTCCTTGAGATTCTTTGCGCAGCGTTCCAGGTCGCGCTTCCTCTGATCCGGGCTGGCCTGCCAGGTGCGTCCGACCGCCGCGTAGTGCGGGCCGACCACGGCCACCGCCTTCATGACCACGGCCGCGTCGATGAGGTGCTTCAAATAGGCCACGCCGCCTCTCTGAATGGCCTCGTCTTCGTGCGTCGGGTCGCGCCCGGGGCCCATGACGCCGCAGATCGAGCACTTCAAGCCGTTTCGGGCATAGGCCTCGGCCGCCTTCCTGTAGTCCAGGTCTTGCTCGGCTTCAATGGGGATCTCCACCAGGTCGAAGCCGATGGACTTCGCCTTTTCGAGCAACGGGAGGTGCTGCGTCTTGAACGGGGACGCCCAAAGAAACGTGTTGATTCCGTAGCTGATCATGGCGTGACCTGCACTTTCAGGGGATTATTCTCCCGCTACGAGGCCTTCGGCAGTGGCCGCGATGGCCTTCTTGAGATCCTTCACATGGTACCTGGACTTTGCATCCTTGGTGTTGAACAGGTAGTCCGCGCCTCACTTCTTTCCCTCTTCCAGGCGGTAGTCGCGGGTGCCGATGAACGCCACCTTGCCGGTGCCCCACGCAGTCTAAATTAAAACTTGCGAAAGTCAAGGAGACGCATTGCCTCAAAGCGAGCTAAAGTCAACGGGTAGTTCACGGAATGCATGGCTTGACATCTCAGGTTTGCCGACGTCTTCTTCCTCCATGATCCAAGCGAGTTTGCAGCCGCAACGGGTGTCCTCACCATGAGCTTCCTCGGAATCGACGTTGGCACGACCGGCGTCAAGGCAGTGGTGTTCTCAAGATCGGGAGAATCCCTCTCGCACGCTTACGATGAATACGACATGCTCAAGCCCCGTCCCGGCTGGCTGGAGCTGGACGCGCAGGTCGTGTGGTCATGCGTGAAGCAGACCATCGCCCGCGCGGTGAAGGGATCGGCGCGGGACCCGGTGACCGCCCTGGCGGTCTCGTCGATGGGGGAATCTCTGGTGCCGGTGTCCAGGGACCGGCGAATCCTCGGCACTTCGCTGCTGCTGATCGATCGAAGGGGTGAGGAGTACCTGCCCCTGCTCTCCTCGGGGATCGGCGCTGAGAAGCTCTACCAGATCAACGGGAACATTCTCGGCATCCAGTTCAGCCTTCCCAAGCTGATGTGGATCCACGACCACACCCCCGGGGTCTACGATGGCGCGTGGAAGTTCCTGCTTTGGAGCGGGTTCGTCTCGTTCATGCTCGGGGCCGAGCCCGTCGTGGACTACTCGCTGGCCAACCGGACACTCCTCTTCGACATAGACGCCTGCCGTTGGTCGGCCGAGATCGCCCGCATCGCCAATATCGACCTGGCCAAACTTCCGGATCCCGTGCCGGCCGGTACGAGGATCGGCTCAGTCTCAGGCCCAATCGCCGACGAGCTGGGGCTGGCGCGGGGCACGGCTATCGTGGCGGGAACGCATGACCAGTGCGCCAATGCGCTGGGCTGCGGTGTCACGGAGGCCGGTGTCGGCATGAGCGGAATGGGGACCTACCTCACCATCGTGCCGGTGTTCACGGGCCGCAAGCCTCCGCGGAGCATGATGAAGCTCGGCCTGAATACGGAGCACCACGCCGCGCCCGACAGGTTCGTGAGCTTCATCTACAACCAGGGCGGCCTGCTGCTGAAGTGGTACCGTGACACCTTCGCGCGCGCCGACCGCCAGGCCGCGGAGCTCGAGGGCCGCGACATCTACGCCGAGCTTATCCACGAGATTCCGGACGGCCTTTCCAGCGTGGTGGTGCTTCCCCATTTCACGGTCACGGGGCCGCCGGAGTTCATCACCGATTCGTCGGGGGTGATCGCAGGCCTCAAGGTCGACACCACGCGCGGGGACATCCTCAAGGGCATCATGGAAGGGGTCGTTTTCTACCATAAGGCGTTGGTGGATTCCTGCGCCGAGACCGGCATCGTGCTACGCGAGCTGCGCGCCGTGGGAGGGGGCAGCAAGTCCGACGCATGGCTCCAGATATCCGCCGACATCTTGGGACTGCCCATGGTCCGCACCCGCGTGTCGGAAGCCGGGGCCCTGGGGGTGGCGCTGCTGGCGGCCGCCGGCACGGGGGCGTTCGCATCCATAGAGGAAGGAGTTCGCTCCATGGTGTCCCTGGGGGAGAGATTTGAGCCGGACCATGCCCGGCAGCGCGCCTATGAGGAGAGGTTCGAGAAATACCGGGCGTTGTGGCCCCTGATGAAGGACTATCTCAGGACATGAGCCTGGACCGGATTCCGGTAAGCCGGAACCAGTCTTTGATCAGGGCCGCGGTGCGCCGGTACGTGGCTTCCTGGGCATCCGACACGCTCCCGCCGGCCTTGAGCGCCTGCTCGTAGGCTTGACGGATCTCGGTCCCGACATTCACCTTGACGATGCCGGCCTTCATGGAGGCCAGCATGTCCGACTGCCGGATTCCGGAGCCGCCATGCAGCACGAGCGGCAGCCTGGTGGCCTTGGCGAGCGTCGACAGGTGATCCAGGGCAAGACGCGCCTCGACTTTCTTCTGATCCTTGGTGGCCTCTCCGACTGCTCCGTGGATGTTGCCAATGGCCACCGAGAGCCAGTCGCAGCCGGACTCTTTGGCAAACCGCGCGGCCTCCTCGGGCCGGGTGAAGCCCCGTCCCGACTTGAACAGCTCCTCGTACGGCGGGAGAGGTCCTTCCTCGTGCCCCAGCACGGCGCCCAGCTCCGCCTCCACCGGCACGCCGGTCCGCCGCGCGATGTCAGCGATCTCCCGGGTGACGCGGATGTTGTCATCCAGAGAGAGACGGGAGGCGTCGATCATGACCGAGTCGTACCCAAGGCCGATGGCTTCCTGGATGATCGCCCGGTAGTCCACCGTCTTCTGGTCCTCGTCAACGGCCGGCACGTGGTCGAGGTGGATCCGAACGTGACGCGGGTCCTCGTGGATGCGGTACTCTGCCATCACCGCCTCGGGGCTCTCCGCGCCGAACTTCACCCAGTCAATGCGGGAAACCTCCACCAGGGCAACGGAATCCTGGTCGCGCACGGCGCGGATGATGGGCTCCGTCATCGGCAAGTGAGCGACGTTGAACGCGGGAATGCCCAGCCCCAGCTCCCGGGCACGCTGGATGATGTCCCGAACGCTCTTCATGCGTCCTCCTTCACGTCTTTCGGGATCGAAGATGGTCTGCGCCGGCTTCACGGTGTGCGGCAGCCATCCGCGCCGGGGTTTATAGCATCTCCGAGGTGTACTTAAGAGCGAGCGAGGGGAATCGAACCCCCGACTCCAGCTTGGGAAGGGGCTTCGGTCTCCTGATCCCGTCTGCGCTTTCGTCGTCGTTCTTGAGCACAAGTCTACAGAGGGCAAAGAGTTATGTCAATCTTTTTTCGGCTTCTTTAGGCGCCTCTTATCTTATCACTGCGCGCGTTTTGCTCAGACTCTTGCTCAGAGTAGGAATTCGAGGATTATCTTTATGGGCCTTAGTACGATCCTACAGCGCTGCCCAAAATGATCAGCGTGCTACATTGTCTTCGTTAGGGGGTACGCCGTATGGAAAGCCAAAAGCACCATGGCTGCGGCTCCTCCGGGTTAACTCCACTGCTCCGGATGATCGTCCAAGTACTTCCCAACAACCGCAAAAACTTCGGCCATTTTCCAATTATAAAGCCAAAAGTCCCAGCTACAGGCAGGCGATGACATAGTTGCTGTTGAGGCGTTGCCTGAAAAAGATAGCTATTTAGACGATCAGTTCACCCCGTGCGAGCCCTTACCGACGATTTGCCCCTTCACTGGCTAGTGACCGTGGCAATCGCGACTGCCAGGCGTTCTGAACCGGTAGCGAAGGGTGAACCCAAACTGGTCAGCTGGGTGAATGCTCCGTTTGAGCCGATGGATTGCTTCCTCCAATCTGAGAAACGTAATGAGTCGTTGGCATTATGCGGTCAAATCACTTTGACCGCCTGTTCGGCTGGATTGAATGAGAAGCAACTCTGCCTCGTGTATCCGGCTTGCGATTGGGGATGGGCGTTTCCTCCTTCCCATGTTTGGGACACCCAAGCTGGCGTGCATCAGCGGAGTGCAGCCGTCTTTGTCCTGAGCCTCAATGTCTGCACCGGCTTTCAAGAGTGTGGTGATTATATCTGGGTGACGAAGATTGCCACTATCCAGCTTTGTTGGGGCTTCTTTGCATGGTTGCGGTGAATCGCTTATTCCACAACGCCATGGTTCCCCATTCTCTGGGATATTTCCCGCCGTAGTCACAAAAATCCTCTCATCCGCCGATTCGGTTGCCGGTTTTGTTCAACGAAGTGGTATCTGTTTTCCCGGGGACGATGCCAGCCAGTTCCGGATCGCGTCCCTGACTTCACGGACAGCGATCTGAAGAATCTGTCTTCCCTTTGCATCACTCGCGCAGGATGGGAAACCGATCACCCCATTAGGAGTGATTTCGTCGAATTGGAGACCGCTTCCAACGCCCTGCTGGATGGACTCATGAAAAGGGCAGTCCACGGCCCGCTCCATGTCAACCAGGTCAGGACGCAACGCTAGTATCAGCGACGTCTCGATCTCGCAGGCATGACCCAGCCTGGTCGTGACCAGAGGGGGATCGACAGCCTTCCATGCTTCTCCACAGACTTGCCAGTAGGAAAGACCGCCGCAGAGAGCGTGAGCTCGCGCGAAGTCGCCTGCGGCTTCCGCGAGTGCAGTCAGCATAGGTGCGTGATTCCCGCCGTGGCTGTTCAGGAGAAGCACCCAGTGGTGTCCCTGGCCCAGTAGAGACCGCAGCCCCTGAACCAGAACCCGCGTGTACTGGACCGGCGGCAGGCTTAGCGTCCCGCCAAAAGCCATGTGGTGGTCGCTAGCGCCGATTGTGAGAGTCGGGAGTATCCGAAGTGTGAAATCCGCCGGATTCGCAAGAAGCCCAGCCTGCAGCGCTTCCGAGATGATCGAGTCCGTTCCCGTGGGAAGATGCGGACCGTGCTGCTCCGTGGACGCGATGGGCCAAAGAGCGAGCTCGTCGGCCGCGCCTACGCGCAGGAGAGGCGCCTTTTCTTCACCCCACATGCCTGCCCGGTCGCCGTACCCTCCTCGCTCACTGTGACCCATCATGATCTACTCACTTTCCTCTGACCGCCCACATCTCAACCTCCAATTTCAGAAATGAGAGAGGCCGGACTCCTCTTGCTATACGAACCGGCCATTCATGCACCCCCATTCCGGTCAGCTTGAAAAGGCCCCCAAGTGCACAGCCGGCAGCAGCAAGCTGAGTGCGACAGTCCTCCAATGTAGTGCGTGTCTGCTCTTCGATTGTTTCACCGATGACGTTACCTTCGGCGTCAACGCCCCCTTGACCATAGATAACGATGATCCGGCTGGGAGCAATCGACATGACAATCGAGTAGGGTCCATGCCCCGGGTTCCGCGAAACGCCGGGAAGAAGGCTCTCTGCCTAGTCATCGTTAAGCATGCTCTCTGGGCGCACAGGGAAGGTAGCCCGTGAATGAAGCGATCTCCGACGACCTTCTTCCCTAGGGCAGGGCGAGGCAGTGTCTGCCAATGGATCTGGGTTCTCGCGCCGTCCCTTCCTGCAACCATCCGTCGAACTTTTTGTGTGCAAGCGCTATATTGCCGCAAATCTCGATTTCCTTGAGAGCCATGCCCTAGAAAAGGCCTGTCCTCAGGTCGACGCGCATGAACCCACATATAGGGTCCTCGGCCTGCTCCAGATTTCCGCATGAGTCGAGATCGGGAAAGCTCAGAACCCATGAATCCGGCAAGCTCTCCATTCATTCCCATTATATGTGAAACTGACTGACTTGGCTATGGCAGACGCGCTTTATTTCTTCAACGGGTTTATATGGAATCCGGGAAGACAAATGGAATATCAAGGGTAACTAATCAACCATTCGAAGACTACATGCTCGTTAATGAAACCAGCCGCCACCTGAACCGGACAGAGTCTATCAGTGGACGACCCTTGGTCTACAACCGCACCGGCAACGCAGCTTCAAACTTTCCAACTATCCGATTTTCGTGGAGAAAGTGCGCGATATCGTCGGGTTGTATCTCAATCCGCCTGAGGATGCGATCGCGGATGAGAAGACCCAGTGCCTAAGGTGGGCTGTAAATGTTATTAATGAGGCAACATGCTCTATTTTACGGAACACTAGAGTCCGTCACCCCGTGTTCTTTGCTAGCATTTCCTCCAACAGCAAATGGCAGTACAACTGCATACGAGGAACATGGAAGGCCCCCTTCCACATGTTCCCCTTCAGGTCGTGAGAGATAGTCCCATCGCGATGGAGATATCCGATCCACTCCCCGTACTTCTTGTCCGGGAAATGTCTCATCGCCCACATTAAGATTTTCTCGAACCATGCTTCGTACTTCTTTTCCCCCGTAAGGGACAGGGCGAGAAGCGTAGCATAGATGGCCTCATTATGGGGCCAAAACAGTTTCATGTCCCACTCGTATTGCACTGGCTGCTTTCCCTCAATATCTACAAAGTACAGGATCCCTCCGTATTTCTCATCCCAGCCCAACCGAAGCGACCAGTCGAGAATTTCCAGTGCGTGCCCGAGGAGCGCCTTGTCACCGCGGCGCTTTGCTTCGGCCATAATAAACCAGGCAGTCTCAATGGCGTGACCGGGATTCACGCACCGTCCTTCGGGTGTATCTCCGAGGTATTCTCCGTTCGGTCCAACCGTTTCCAAGAGCGCCTTCATTTCGGGTTTCACGAAGTAGTGTAAAACTTCCTTAATCTGCGCATCGATCATTCGGTCGTAGTAGGGCAGATTTTCCGATGTGTCCGCCTGACGCAGGATCTGTAGCGTGTTGATTTGGATCATCGCCATGGAATGCCCGCGCATCGATCGAGTCTGCGGAAAAACCTTTGGCTCGAGTGCACCAGGAGCGTCCCAGGGCTTTGCGTACAATTCCTGCACGAACCTCATGAGCTGTTTTGCCTTCTCCAGCAGCGCGGCGTCTCCCGCCGCCTTGCTGTATTCGGCGAACGCCATGATTGCGAAGATCTCCGCGAACAAGTATCGACGCTTCCGCAATGGTTTGCCTTCACTCGTGACCGAGAAGAAAACCCGACCGTCCGTGTCGAACCCGTGCGCGAGAATAAAATCGATGGCGTGTCTGGAAGCGGACAGCCACTCCGGTCGCTTTTCGATATCATTGCAAAGTCGTGCCAGTACCCAGCCGATTCGTCCCTGGATCCACATCGGCTTGTCGGAGCAGAGAATGTTCCCCTTGCGGTCGAGAAACGTCATGTACCCCCCGTACCGCTTGTCGGTTGCGTGGTTGAGCCAAAAGGGAATTGTGTCATCCAGGAGTGCGGACCTGAAGTCTTTGCTGAGCTGAGCAATGCGATGAGTTGTCATTTCTTCTCCTTCACTATCGTTTCTAGGCTATTCAAATGAGGGGTCATCGGCTAAGCAGTAAACCAATCGCCTTGCATGCGATCAGATCAACAAGCACCCCAGCTCACCCTACCCTTTCATGGAGGCTTACCTCCGTGCTTTCCTTGATGACGCGATCGATGGCATCCGCAACGCCAAGCGCTTCGAATGCTTCGTGGGCTCCGATCAGCGGCTTCTGGTTGCAAATAGCGCTGTTGACCATGCGACGCGTGTGGCATTGAGACACGGAGTATCCGGGCATTGCGATGTTTACCGCGTCGTATTGCCGTTGTCTCGGTACCGCTTTGTTCCTAGTTTCTGACAGTAGAAATTCAGTCGCTTTTCGTCCTGGTCATAAATCGTGGCAAAATTGAAAGGCGGCAATTTCTGACAGACGAGCGCATGCTTCTATCCAGCGCGCCCCAACCCTATCACTCCGATGTTGAATCTTATGCTTATATCAATTGCCCCTCCTTGAAGCTGAACACAGAAGGACTGATCGCATGAATACATCGTCGAGATTTGTAAACAAAGACCGCTCAGAAAGCCGCTGTCTGATCTGCTGTCGAGGATCAAACCGCTCCTCCGCTACGCTCCGCGCCGTCTCTCTATGAAACCGCCCAGGGCTGGATGACCACTTTCATCGCACCACTCTGTCCCTTGTTGTCAGCGATGGCAAAGGCTTCGAGAATTCTGTCCAGTGGGAACGAATGGGTAATGTACTCCTGGACCTTCAGTTTGCCGGCGGTTAGAAGATTTAAACAGATCTGGTACTCGGGCACGCCCTCCCAGAGAGCGTAGCTCCAACTCCAGCGGATGCATATCTCTTTGGTGTGGACATCTTCTGGATTGATCGATTGGGGCCCGCTGTAGCCGCCGATGACCAAAATAGTGCTTCCTCGTCCGGCCATCTTGATGTCGGAGGCAAAGGTCGGTGCTGTTCCGCCAACCGCCTCGATGACCAAGTCGGCCCCATTCCCATGCGTCATGTCAAGCACGGCCTCGACGGGATCGGTCTTGCCGCTGTTGATGACCTGATCAGCTCCAAGGCGGCGGGCAGTCTCCAGCGAACGGTCATTGATATCGCAGACAATCGCTTGTTTGACTCCTGCCAGCCTAAAAACCTCAAGGGCTGTCAGGCCGATAGGCCCAGCACCGACAATAAGTATGGTCTGCAAGATGGTGACAGGCGCCAAGTGTAGCGCATGGACAGCGCAGCTATAAACGTCAAGCAGGGTGGCCTCCACCTCCGTCACATGATCTGGCAAGGGATACAACTTGTTGGCCTGCTCCAGCGAATACTCGGCGAAGCCCGTGGAATATACCTTCTTGCCCTTCTCGGTACCCAGATCCGGGCAGAGATGGTAATTGCCGCGACGGCACCAGCGACACCGGCCGCAGCCTACTAGGTGTCGTGGCTCCACGCCAACCCGCTGGCCGACAAATAAGCCACTCACATCAGGCCCTAGGGCAGCAATCTCGCCTGCCAGCTCGTGCCCCGTCATGTATGGAATGCCCAGACCGGGCCACACGCGCCTTGGATCGCGGTAGCCATGCAGATCGCTGCCGCAAATGCCAGCGGCCTTAACGCGCACCAGGGCTTCTCCTGGCCCCGGAACTGGGTCCGGTACGGTAGCAAGACGGATATCCCTGCCGCCATAGAAGAACGCTGCTTTCATGATCCACCCCCCTCTCCGTCATGCCTCGCAACCAAATCTATCAGTTCGTCTATAAAGCAAGTCCACGGAGTAGCGCTGATTCGATTCTAAATCTAGCAGCATCTCTCCAACGACTAGATAGACGATCGCGCAAAACGGACACTGGCTGTGGCTCACCTGCGCTTTTGGAGAATCGCCTGTGAGATTGACAACTCTGTGGCGTCTACCACTTCTCCTTTGCCAGTTTCTCCTTCGCGCTCATATGAATCGAATACTCGAACTTATCTCTGCACACGTCCCGATTCGATTCCCTTCATGAGAGTCTCTACCTCGCGGCATGTGAGATAGTTTATATCACCCACGATAGAGTGACATAAAGCGGCCGTAGCAAAACCAACGCTCATCGTCCATCTACGGGACATGCGTCTTGCTTGCACGTCTTTGATAAGGTCAGCTTGCCTCAAACTGTCAGGAGATTCTATCGCATGTGGCACGCTTTCCACGAATCTTACTCTTTCGCTCGATACAGGCTATGGTACTCCTCCTTGATATTCTTGAAGTGGGTATCAAAATGTTCATTGAGGAGTCTGATCGCCCCCCGCTTGTTCCCTGCTTCAAGTTGTCTAAGGATTCGGCTATGATCTCGAGTCGAGGCCAGACCAGCAATCTTGAAATTTACAGCCATCGACAAATTCCTTAACACGTTGATCTGCAGCCTCAAATCCTCGATGATGTTTTTGATCCACAAGTTTCCAGAGCCCTTGTACAGCAATTCATGAAACTCGAAGTCGGTTCTCATGTACATAGCATATTCATTCGCATTCAGGGCTTGCGTCGATCTTTTTATGCTAGCGCGCATCTCTGTGAAAATGCTTGGATCGCGGCGAGTGAGAAGTTTAGTCACGGCAAGCTTTTCAAGAGCTACCCGGACTTCGATAATCGAGCGGACTTCCTCAAGGCTTAACTTTCGAACGTAGTAGCCCTTCCAGTGAATCTGCTCAACAATCTTGCGCTCAACTAGAGATGACAAAGCTTGACGAACCGAAATTCGACTCACGTGTAGCATCGTAGAGAGTTCAAGATCGTTGATTCGGTCCCCCGGCAGCCAGTTTCCCGCGATCAAAGCATCACTAATCACCTGGCTGACATTTTTCGAGCGACTCGAAACCACAGAAAGAGCGGAAGGATCGAACTTGAAGCGGTGGCGATTACGATTGATCAACAAGAGAGATTCTGGCTTTTCGCTCACGGCATCGTCCTTTTGTAATGCAATTATCCTGTGCTTCATATAATCGGCTCTAAATCCCTCACACAAAAATCACGCATCATTTCATTCGTGCCCCATTAGACATTGTTCGGCGGAAGTCCAAGGCCACGAAACGCACTTATAGCCTTGTCGATGTGAGACTGACCGTTTCTGATTGTGAAAAGGTAATGTCCCGGAAGCAACATTTCAATTCTCATTCCTTCTAGCTTGAGGACACTTCTCCCGTACTCCTGAACGCTTGCGCCTGGGATATTCTGAAGACTTATAGCGCCGTTAAAGGAAAGAAGATCTCCGACAAAAAGAGCCCGCCTTCTTTCGATGTCACACGAGAAGCATACACTCCCGGGGCTGTGACCTGGTGTGTGAATCACCTTAATCTTCAGCAACCCGAGTGAAATGTTCTCCCCATCGGCGAGTCGAATATCGACGGGACATCCTTGCAGTCGATACTCTGCGGGATAGTACCCTGCGTCCCGTGCCCTGTCCAGCCCGATCTGATCCTCTACGGCGTTTTCTAGGAAATCCGCCTCCTCCTGCGCGATGGCAACACGAAGTCCATATTTCTCCCGGAAATAAGAAGCACCCCCTGCGTGATCCGCGTGACAATGCGTAAGCAAAAGAACGGTACTTTCGTCGATTGAGAAGCCCCCCTCTTCAATTTGCTTCTCAATCAAAATCGGCGCGATCCCGACACCCGAATCAACGAGTATGGTCTCCTTGGCACAGCGCAGAAAATATACATTACAGTCGAGGGGATGTGTAAGTCCGACCCCAGAGTCTCCGCTTCCAACAAGACACAAGTTTTCGACGATCTTCATGCGGCGTGACTCCATCAGCCTTGTTCGTTAGATCTCAACTAATTGTCAGCCCGCCATCAACGAGAATATTTTGTCCAGTGATAAACGATGCCTCATCGCTTGCTAGAAACAGCACAGTTCGCGCAACTTCTTCTGGCAACGCAATGCGCTTCATGGGAGAAGCATTGTTCCAGAACTCGCGGAACTTCCTATTTTCAAGTGCTTTCTCTATCATTGGAGTTGCCGTAGGGCCTGGAGAAACCGTGTTGACACGGATGTTGTATTTCCCAAACTCGACGGCAAGCGCGCGTGTCAGAGCGTCGATCCCTCCCTTTGAGGCTGAGTAGGCATGCGCGCCGCAGCCGATGACCCCATTAATCGACGAGCAGTTGATAATGGCGCCGCCATTATTGTTCATCATAAAAGGAAGGACAGCTTTCGCTGTGTAGAAAACACTGTTCAGATTGATACCGATTACGTCGAGCCAATCTTGCACGGAAGTGTCAATGACTGACCCCATTGAGTACTTTGAGGAGTAGCCTACGCCGGCACAGTTGAAGAGCACGTCAATTTTCCCGAATGCTTCCGTGACTCGCGCGACAAGCTGTAGAACCTCATCGAATTGGGAAACGTCTGCAACGAGCCCTATGATCTCCCCGCCTTCCCTTCGCGCCATTTCTACCGTCTCATTCAAATTCTCTGCCCTCCGCCCGTTCGCGGCGACTCTCGCCCCTTCGCGGTAGAAGAGCATTGTCGTCGCACGCCCAATCCCACTGCCCGCTCCGGTAATGAGCGCTACCTTCCCTTTCAGGCGCATTTCTCCTCTCCTTCAATGCAGCCTCAAGCGATTAGCTCAAGGTCGCGATGTCCTTCAGCTTCACCAGGGCGTCCTCTTCTGGATCGATGACGGGCACTTGGACTTCGCCCACCGCGCTAAGCGGGTCTTTCAGACCATGGCCGGTGATAACAGAAACAACTTTCTCGTCTGGCTTGATTGTGCGGTTCCGGATAAGTTTCTCAAGCGCCGCAATCGTAGTAGCGGAGGCGGGCTCCGCGTAAACGCCCTCCCTGCTCGCCAGTTCCCTCACGAAACGTAGGGCATCATCATCGCCCACTGCAACGGCGATCCCTTTGCATTCCTTGAGAACCGACAGCACGAGCTCGCCATCCTTCTCATATCCCCGAAGCGGATCCCCAATAGCCGAGGCAACTGTTCTGACGCTTTCCCATGCTTTTACGCTCTTCAATCCCTTCTCGAAGGAGACCACAATAGGCTTGCATCCTTCCGCCTGGACTGCAGCTATTCTAGGCATCGAGCTCGACAGTCCGAAGCTCTTAATCTCGCTAAAACCTTTGTGGATTCCAAAAGTGAGAGGTCCAGCGCCTGTTGGGACAAGAATCCAGTCTGGGACGACGTTCCCCATTTGGCGGAATATCTCATACGCGACTGTTTTGTCTCCCTCAAAGGAATACGGATTGATGAATGTCGTTGTTATGTTCATCCACGAGAACCTGGCGGAGGCGGTCTTCGCCATCTTGTATGAGTTGCTGTAGTCTCCCCGAACCTTGATCACATGGGCTCCACATGTAACTGCCTGAGCCACCTTGGCGATCGGGGTGCCTTCTGGCAAGAAAATAACGCATGGCAAGCGGGCTTTCGCCGCGTACGCTGAAAGCGACGCGGCAGCATTGCCCGACGACGCTGCGGTGACCGCCTTGCAGCCAAGCTCTACTGCTTTCGACACCGCAACCGATATTGGTCTGTCCTTAAAAGCGCCAGATGCATTTCGCGTCTCGTCCTTAAGGTAAAGATTGTCAGCCCCGACGATGCCCGAAAGATTCTCGCTTCTAAGGAGAGGTGTCCCACCTTCGGCAAGGCTAATGATATGCACGCCCTGAGCAAATGGGAGGAGCAACCTGTACCTCCAGATACCTGCAGCGGCGGGGGGTATTATCTCCTCGATCACATGATCCTCTCGCAGCTTGACATAGTCGTATTGCACGTCGAGGATGCCTCCGCAGGTCTTGCACGAGTAGCGATTTGACAGGTCATACTCCGCGTGGCACTGCGTGCATCGCAGGGCTACTGCGTACATAGTATCATCCTCCCTAGCCGCCTCGGCGGAGGTCATTGCCGCGTTCCCGTGGCAGCTAACATAATCCGTTCCTCATTTGCTTCGGTATGGTCCAGCTCCGCAGTCAACTCACCTTCGTGAATGACGATGATGCGATCGCTGATTCCCAGAATTTCGGGTAGCTCGGACGAAATCATAATTATTGCCATATTGTGCCGGACAAGATCGCTGATCAGTCCGTGTATCTCTGATTTTGCTCCTACATCAATTCCTCTCGTGGGTTCATCGAGAATCAGTAGCTTCGCATTGGAGGCAAGCCACTTACCCAAGACTACCTTCTGCTGATTGCCACCACTCAGGTCCATTACCCTCTGGTCAAGCGAGGACATTTTGATTGCAAGCATCTCGGAGTATTTCACAGCAATTGCCAGTTGCTTTTTCTGATTTACCCATCCCAGATGAGAGATCCACGGAAGATAGGGCAGCGATATATTTCGCGTCACGCCAAACAGAGGGATGAAGCCCAGTCTTTTACGATCTTCAGGAACGTACCCGATTTTGTACTTGATTGCTTTTCGGGGATGCGAGAAACGTACCAAAGCGTCGTGATAGAGAATCGTGCCGCTGTCGAGGGAATCAAGACCAAATATCGCGCGGACAATCTCCGTTCTGCCTGCTCCCATAAGACCAGCGATTCCAAGCACTTCGCCCTCTCGCACCTCGAAGCTGATGTTCTTGAAGACATTCGCCTTCGTGAGCCCTTGGACCTTGAGAACGACGTCACCTTTTCGACCCGTCCTCTCCCGCTGGTAGATCGATCCAAGCGCTCGCCCCACCATGAGACGAACGACATCGCCTTCGCTCACATTGGCGACAGGATAGTCACCTACTTTTTTGCCATCACGCATGATAGTGACGCTGTCCGCGATTTCGAAGATCTCTTTCATTCGATGGGTGATATAGATAATGCTTATTCCTCGCTCTTTCAGCTTTCTAATAATGGCAAAGAGATTCTCTTTCTCATCTTTGGAAAGCGCGGAGGTAGGCTCGTCCATAACGACAATTTTCGCATCCGTAGCTAGAGCCTTTGCAACCTCAACTATTTGCTGCTCGCCGACAGTGAGCTCCAATATTTTCCGCCTTGGATCGACTGCCAAGTTCAACTGCATGAGCAACTGCCGCGCGAACTCATTCATCTGACGCTTGTTGAGAAAGAATCCTCCGGCATGCGTTTTTTCCATGCCGAAGAAGACATTCTGCGCGATGCTAAGCTCGGGAATGAGCGAGAACTCCTGATAGATCATGCCGATCCCATACTTCTTTGCCTCGAAGGGGTTGTTTATCTCAGCCCTTTCGCCATTTATTCGTATTTCCCCTTCATCCATCTTGTAAACGCCGGCGAGCACCTTCATGAGGGTCGATTTGCCCGCGCCGTTCTCCCCAACAAGAGCATGGACTTCCCCGCCTCGGACCGAGAAGTCCACGCCATCGAGCGCATAAACGCCGGGAAATGTCTTGGAGATGTTGATCATTTCAATTGAGACTGGCCTGCTCCGAGTTGTCATCTGACCCCGCCCAGTTTCCTTCTCATCCATCGACGCTTCCTTCGCTCCAACCTAAGCAACACGCCTTCTGTGGATACGGCCGTCAATATAAACAACACATAGAATAAGGATTCCTCTCACGATGTACTGATAAAATGGCGACAGATCCAGGAACGCCATACCATTGGTTAAGACCCCCATAACGATAGCGCCGAGGAATGTACCAATGAGGTTCCCCTCTCCCCCGCTAAAACTTGTGCCCCCGATGACCACGGCCGTTATCACATCGAACTCCAACCCTAGCCCCGCCCATGGTTGGGCTGATTGAAGGCGCCCAAGGGTGATGATCGATCCCACGCCAACTAGAAAGCCTGTAAGAATGAATGTAAATAGAATGACGGTCTTAGTCGGCGTGCCTGAAGCACGCGCAGCTGCTCTGTTTCCGCCTATCGCATAAATCATCGTGCCAAATGAGGTTCTGGTGAAAACGAGGTTGAATATCACATAAAGGATCGCGATGAGAAAAAGCGCCGCAGGAATAGGTCCGATCTGCCCACCCCCGAGCCAGTTCATCACGGGATCCGGCACATTGACGGACACAGCATGTGAAGCACCAAGAGTCAGCCCGCGCGCCAGCGCCATGGTGGCGAGCGTTGTCATGAGCGGGTTGATGTTATAAATGCCGAACATAAGCCCATTAAGTGCTCCAATAAGAGTACAGGTGAGGAGCATCGCAAGCAGTCCCACAAAGTGGTTTGTCGTCGCAGCAAGAAGTATCGCGCCGATGGCTCCTCCGAGGGCGATATTTGAGCCTACAGAAAGGTCTATCCCGCCTATGATGATGACCGCGGTCATACCGATCGCGACGACGCAGATCACGCTGCTCTGACGAATGATATTCATGATGTTCTCAAAACCGATAAAATCCCTGTTCAAAACAGTGAACAAGATCCCGAGAACTAGAATGACAGCAACAAGGGACAGATCGACGAGATGTTTACGAACTGCACGCTCCGCTCGTGATTCTTTCAACGCCAACGATCGCAATATCCTATCTCCTATTTATGCTGAGTTCGTATTAGCGAAGAGAAAAGGAGGGAGTTTTTGTGAAGCTCCCTCCAATGCCTCCCCCGCCAAACTTTATCTCAGTACTTCCAGTCGACGGTAGCGCTTTCAGAAATTTTGATAGCTTCGTCCGGCGTCACCCAATCAATTTTCTCCTTAAAGCCATTCTGCCTTAACTGATTAAGTGTGTCCTCAAGGATGACGAACTTTGAAGGTAGGTACACCTTCCTCGACAACTTAGCGCCCCGGGCAAGAGCTGCCCCGACCTTGACATTCCAGGCACCGATGCGCTTCGCGCCCGTAAGCAGATCAGCTACAAGTGTTCCGTCCTTAACCATCTGTGACGACTCCGGATCACCATCGTAGCTTACAATCTTCATGCCCTGCATTCTTCCGGCATTTTGTATTGCGGTCACCGCGGAATACCCGATGCCGTCGTGCCAAAAGGCCACACCGTCGATCTGAGGGTAAGCAGTCAGCATATCCTCCATGATCTGCTGCGACTGGGCTGGATCCCATCCTCCAGGTTGCACCGAGAGGACTTTGATGCCAGGGAATTGCTTGATTCCGTCCACGAAGCCTCGCAAGCGCTCATCGGAAACGAAGTTGCCCTTCTTTCCGAATATGTGGACGATATTTCCCTTTTGATTGAGGCTGTACGCGAGGATTGCAGCAAGAGTTTTATAGTCCTTGTAGTCGTTGTAAAGCGTTGACACGTTTCCATAGGGCGTGTCGACAAAATTGCCCATAGTGACGAGAGGGATTCCCGCGTCGTATGCCTTCTTCATCGCAGGCTTCACGGCCTGAGAGTCTATGGGATCAATCAAGATACAGCCGACCTTTTGCTGTATGAAATCCTCAATGATGCCGATTTCCTTCTCCGCGCTGCCCTCTGCGCTCTTCCAGATGACTTTGGCTTGGACTTCATTTCCGGCCAAATTGCCGCCATCCATCATGCTTACGAAGAACGGGTCGGTCAAATCTACCATCGCCATTCCGATGGTCGGCGGATTCTCGCCCGCAGCGAAGGTGACCGGACCAACGCATAGTGCAAAAGCAAAAACGGCAAGAAAAACAAGCGCTTTCTTCATTTCCTTAGCTCCTCCTGGGTAATGTCTGATGCGCTTCTTCCAAGACCTCGTTTTCTCTCCATTTCACCCCCTTTCGATCAGCTCCTCTGCCACTCCTCCTAACCAGACCTCTCCTGAATCCTTCACCCGCCTTCCCTATAGGATCTCGCGTTGACGGCGCGGTCGAAGAACAGCACTGCTATTATTATTGCCCCCTTGAAAAAATCGCGGAAGTTTGGATCAACGTTCAGCAGATTCAAGATGTTGCCGACTAGCACAATTATAATGACGCCGATGAATGTTCCCCCGGCCGATCCTTTACCTCCTGTGAGTGACGTTCCACCTAGGATCGTCGCAGCAATTCCATCCAAAAGAAGCGATGTTCCTCCAATGGTTGGTGCGGTCATTCCAAGTCTCGAGATGAGCACAATAGCGCATAGGCTTGTACACAAGCCAGCGAGCAGATAGATGACAACTTTAATCCTTGGTATGTTGATTCCAGCGAGGTTGGAGCTTGCCTCGCTGTCGCCGATAGCGATTGTGTAAGTTCCCAGTTTTGTCCAGTTCAGAATTCCATGGCAAATCAGGTAGACAGCAATCATGAAAAGAAATGCGAAGGGTACCCCTAAGATTGTCCCTCCTCCGATGAATTGAGTGAACGGATGACGCACCCACGCGAGACGTCCAAAGGAAAACACATAAGTCAAGCCCTGGAAGATCGACATCGTAGCGAGAGTGGCAATAAAGGGATAAATTCGAAGCCGCGTGATAATTAGACCGTTTACCAGCCCCATGAGAAACCCAACGGCGAGAGTCGCGGCGAGCGCGACGCCAATATGAGAAGTGCGAAGGTACACCACTCCCATCAGCACTGCGGAGAGGGACACTCCGAAACCGACCGAAAGATCAATACCTCCCGTAATAATTACGAACATCAAGCCGATAGCTAGGAGGCCTGTCGGCACTATCTGTCTACTCAAATTGACTATATTGACGAGGCTCATGAACCGTGGATTCAGGAAGAGCATAACGATGGCAACGAGCAAGAGCAAAAGTATGTTCCCATATCTCTTAAGAATCTTTGCTGGGGAAAATACCTTGCCTTCATGCACTGCGTTCACCACTGCGCTCACTTGCAAAAGCTCCTATGAGAGTATCTCTTGTGCGAGCTCATAATAAAAGGCTGCTGCCTCCTCAAGCTGTGGAAGAGGGACACTCTCGTAGCGAGAGTGTGCAACCCGAATGTCCCCGGGTCCGCAAAGCAAAGTGTCAATCCCTGCCGCGGCAAATAACCCTGCTTCCGACGTACCCCCTAGGTCTCTCATGACGGGATCCCGCAAAAGGCACCTTCGATAGACTTTCTTGCTGAGCTGCAGGAGTGCTGAGTTATGTTTCGCAGCCCACCCCGCAAGCTGCTCAGTTCTACGGACACTATACTCAAGCTCATGGTCCTCGACTCGCAGCGTCTTGAGAATGTCGTTGATTCCTCTTTCGACACCGTCGATGCTCTCTTCGCTCGTGACCCGCCGGTCTATCGTGATTTCGCATGTATCGGGAATGATGTTTTCACCAGTTCCGCCCTTAATGAGAGTCACGGCAAGAGATGGCTTCGCGTAGTACTCACTCTCTCCCGCTGAAATCCGCAGTGCGTCCTCCTCCAAAGCCGCGACTACTTTTTGCATCTTATAGATGGCATTTACTCCCGCGCCTGGGTTGCTGCAATGGGCCGCTTTCCCGCTGGTAGTAATCACAACTCGCAAAACTCCCCGGTTGGACACAGCTAGATCCATGTTCGTCGGTTCTCCAATAACGGCGTAGTCAACCTCTGGCGGCGTCTTGAGAAAGCTCTTGCTTCCGAAGTTCCGCCTCTCTTCGTCAGCCACTAGAACTAGGAGAACCTTTCCCTTCATTTTATGAGCAAAGTCCTTTCTGATCCGTAGCATCGTAGCGATCATCGCCGAGATGGCGCCCTTCATGTCCGCGGCTCCCAATCCGTATATTTTCCCACCTTCGACGATCCCTACGAACGGATCGTGCTCCCATGCCCCTTCGGCCGGAACGGTATCCAAGTGACCGTTCAAAATGAGTACGGGACCGCTTCTTGCGCCAGAAATGGATGCCACCAAATTAGCCCTTCGCGAGCCTAAGTCCTGGACCTGCGACTCGATTCCGTGCTCCACGAGAATGCCTCGTAGATATTCGGCGAGAACTTTCTCCGCCCCAGGTGGATTCCTCGAGTCTATCGAGATCATCTTCTGCAGTGTGCGCGCTATGAATCCTTGAGCTTCTGCGTTCATCCGTGCCTCGTCGACCCTACTGCTCGGCGCGTATTACTAGATTATCTTCACATCCACAGGTGCGTTGCGCGCACACGATTCCAAAATTGCTTCGATCACATTCACCGCGCTAATCGCATCCGTTGTCGGCATGAGCAACTCTTCATTGTTTACAATCGCCCCGATGAAGTGCTCGATCTCATACTTGAGGTCGCCTAGGATGCGACCGTTTACCTCTGGCCAATGAAGCAGGTCGGTCAGCTCATAGGTTGTTTCCTGGTCTTTTTCCTTGTAGATCTGCACACCATAATCGAATCTATCGAGGAAGGCAGTCGACTTTGATCCGTAAATCTCGAGTTTCGCTTTCAGCCCCGCGGGGAAATTCACCGGAAACGTCCAACTGTATTCGATCGACGCGATGCAATTTGCCCCGAGATTCGCAAGCACGTAAATGCAGTCCTCGCTGTTCCATTTCTTGTTGATGTTTACAACACGTTGCGCATAGACCCTCGTGATTCTCTTCCGAGAGCACCACTGAAGAGCATCGATATCATGTATTCCGACGTAAAAGAGCATTGAGGTCTGACCCTTCAGTCGTTCAGCAAGCAGACGGCTATTTCTACGCCCTGCGTCAATATGTAGGACCTCTCCAATCTCTCCTGTGCTCACGGCGTCATGGAGTCTTTTATAACCAGGATCGAACCGGAGGATGTGGGCCACCATGAGTTTCACTCCGTTTTTCTTGCACGCCTCCTCGATTTTCAGGCAGTCCTTTACTGTTCGCGCCATTGGCTTTTCAAGGAGGATATGCTTCTTCGCTTGCGCTGCTGCCACTGCAGGTTCTATGTGATTCGTATCCGGCAGGCAGATGCTCACCGCATCAATATCGGCCTTTTTGAGCATCTCCTCGTAGTTGGAGTAGTATTCGCACCCGAAACTCTTCCTTACCATCTGTTCGACTTTCGGATCGGTATCGGCGACCGCCATCAGACGCGACCCAAATGACTCGTTGAACACTCTCGCGTGGAGGGTACCCATGAACCCGGCTCCGATCACACCAACCTTCAGCTTTTCCATTGCCTTTCTCCTTTACTATTCCCGCCGCAGTCGCACTATTGCATCGATTTCTACTGCAATGCCATTCGGGAGCGATGCGACACCGATTGCAGTCCGTGCATGATGACCTGCCTCCGGCCCAAAAATCTCCAACATCAGCTCGGTAAATCCGTTCGCGACTGCTGGCTGATCAATAAAGTCAGCTTCGCCATTCACCATGCACGTCGCTTGAAGAACTCTATCTACTCTATCAAGACTCCCCACTTCCTTCTTCAGATTCGCAAGCATCTGAAGGCCCGCCTCGCGCGCCGCTGCGTATCCACTTTCGATTTTGAGATCCCGTCCGAGCTTTCCCTTGATCACAGAACCGGCACCCGCGAGATATATTGTACGATCCGCGACGACCCCAAGTGCAAACTTCGCTTGAGGCGGACCAGCTTCTGGCAGCGAATACCCGAGTCTGGCTATCCGAGCTTCACAATCTTTGAGTGGCATTTCCATGAATCCTCCCAATTGTCTCCATATCTCACCACCAAGGCATCAATTGACGAAACGACCCTGCTGTAGTTCACACAGATCTTTCACCTTTTCACCACAATCCGAGGCACGGTTACCAAAGGATCCAATCTCCTTCTTCACGTTGGCAAAAAGCTACAGCCCCATATCTCTCGCGCCATCAAATGCCTGTTTGATGGTAAGGTCCTTGCCAAGCTTCCCTTTCATCTTCAAGTCGACGCCCGTCACCCAGACCATGCACCTCGATCGGCGGCCAGGGGACTTCGTGGCTGCGCTGGACCCCCGAAGCGGAAGCCCCTGCACCGCGATATTTTTCTAAACAACGCTGATGCGGATTCTCCATAGTCACAACGGCCACTCAATGGGCTGTCCCGTCAGGTTTGCAATGACCGTCTTCAGCTTGGTGAACTCAAGGATGTTCTCAGGACCGCTCTCGAACCCGCTTCCGCTCTGTTTGTGTCCGCCGTAGGGCATCCATGAGGCGACGATGTTGCTGCAATTCACCCAGATGATGCCCGACTGAATCTTCGCGGCCATCCTGTGAACCGTTCTCAGGTCGCTGCTCCATAAATCGGCTGCAAGGCCCGTGTTGGTGTCGTTCGCAATCGCAATCGCTTCGTCCTCGGAGGCGAATGTGAAGACACTAAGCAGCGGCCCGAAGATCTCATCACAAGCAAGTACAGACGTGCGCGGCACGGGATCAAGGATTGCGGGCGTGACATAGTATCCCTTCGGAAACTTGCGGACCGCAGGGTTGTCCTGCCCGATTAGGAAGTTGAGCTTCTCTTTTTTCGCGACCTCGAAGTAGTGACAGACCTTCTCGTACTGCTCCTTGGAACAGAGCGGGCCCAAGTTCGTGCTCCGGTCTTTGGGGTCCCCTACCTTGATATTGCGCGTGCGCTCGAGCAGGAGCGTGAGGAACTCCTCCTTGATGTCTTTGTGCAACAGGAGGCGGGATCCAGTCGTGCAGATCTGCCCCGTGTTGAGGAAGGCCGTTCGAGTCGCCCAGGAGACCGCGGCCTCCATGGGGGCGTCGGGCATGACTATGTTTGCGGTCTTGCCGCCGAGCTCGAGGGTGAGCTTCTTGAAGTTCGAGGCCGATCCCTGTAGGATCTTGCGCCCAGTCTCGCAGCTTCCCGTGAAGCTCAGCCGCCCCACCCCTGCGTGCTGGACCATAGCCGTTCCGACTTCCTCGCCCCGCCCCGTTACGATGTTAAGGGTCCCTGGCGGCAGCCCGGCCTCGAGGGCAAGTTTCCCCAAATGCAGGGCGGACCGCGGAGAGACCTCCGACGGCTTGAGAATCATCGTATTGCCGGCCGCCAGAGCGGGTGCGACCTTCAACACGGCCTGGTTGATTGGAAAGTTCCACGGGATGATACCTGCCACGACTCCGTAGGGCTCTCGCAGGGTGTAGCCCAAATATCCGTCGGGAGCATGCAGGAGCTTCCCCTCGATCTTGTCTGTCAACCCGCCGTAGTAGCGGAGCTCTCCCGAGGCCCCCCCGACGCATCCGATGGCGTCTGACAGCGGTTTGCCCATGTCTTCGGAATCCATACGCCCGATGATCTCTGCGTCGCGGTCGACGAGGTCCGCAAACTTGTTGAGAAGCCTGCCGCGGTCGGGCGGTGGGATCCGGCACCATTCCCGATCGAAAGCTTTCGTAGCCGCAACAACGGCCCGATCGACATCCTCCCTCCTCGAGCGCGGGAAAGTGGCGATTACGGTCTCGGTGGCAGGATTTACATCCTCAAGTTTCTCCCCTGACGCTGCAGGAGTCCAATCCTCTCCGATCAACTGCTTGAGTTCTTCCATGGCACCCTCGTTTTTTGTGGCTTCTTCTAGGAACCTTCGACCGCATTATGAATACTACAATACTGAATTGTCAAGTATTAAATTTTAAATTTAGAGGTACGGTTCAAGTTGGACAGACACAGCCCCCTACTCCTGAGCGTCATACTTCCACGCTATACGTTGGTAATGAAGAAGCGGCAGAGGAGTAGTAAAGAATCTGCTCGAATCGGCCTATCCACCACCAAAGGTGGTGGCTTTACGCCCGATTCGTGGCTGCGCCACCGCAGATTCTATCCGCCCTGACAATTCTACTTTGCCACTCTAACGGCATAGCCATCAGGACATGACCACCGCCTTAGGCGGTGGGTTTTTAAGTTGCACTAAAGGTCTCGCCTGATTGGGGCAGACTGAATCATAGGCAAGCCTAGGATAAGTGGGCAAAAATGATGACCCTTACAACGATTACGGCTGGGGAAAAGACAAAGCAAGTCATTCTATCCGTGAAGGCTGGGCACACTGGGGCAGCGCATGTCAGAGATCTCCGAGGAGTTATCGAGCGTGAGAAGGCTGAGATCGGTATGCTGATCACAATGCAGACACCAACAACGCAAATGAAGACCGAGGCGGCTGGAGCCGGCTTCTACGATTCGCCGGGCTGGAAGAAGTCCTACCCTCGAATGCAGATTCTGACCGTTGAGGAACTCCTATCGGGCGCTGCCATCAATATGCCCCCTATCGACCAGGTGAACGTGACATTCAAGAAGGCTGCGAAAGCGGAGAAGCCGGAATCCGAACGGGGAGAGTTGGAGATCTAGGAACCGTACCCTTTTCTGATGCAACAATCAAAGCAGCGTGAGAAAGGTCTAAGGCGGTCTGCGAATGCAAAGACTCAGCCCACGGCCACGGCAGGCGCTGCAGCACGCGCCTTCTTTGAACCCTGCGTGGTGGCGAGCTCGGTGGCGCGGCCTGGCAGCCATTGCCGTAGACCGCATAGCGAACATACGTCCTATCAAATTGCGCGATCGGCTGTGCGAAGTGCGCCGGACATAGCTGGTTGCTCAGCGCGCCTCAAGCTCGGTCACCCGGATGTCGAGCTTCATCTCTTCCGCGAGCCCCCGGTAATGCTGGATGACGAGTTCTCGCGCGTCCTCAGCTGATGTCGCCTGGAGGTGTGCGGGGGGAGAGGGAAGCTCAAGATCATGTTCCCTGAGCACCAACACGTCTACGCGAAAGGAATTGCCAACCCTCCTGGCCTCCCCGAGATGGTAGACACTGAGCTTCTTCGGGAAACCAGACTCGGTGCATTCCTTGCTCTTGACCAAGACCTGCGTGAGTTTCCCCATGCGTAACCCCCTGATGGAAGACTGGTCGATTTACCAGGGCACGCATTTTGAATTGATCTGTAGGAGTTGCAAGGACCCTATCACCGCGCCATCGTTCGGTCAAGGAAGCAAAAGAGCGAAAAACAGAAAAAAGTTGTTGAAAAGTCCAATTTCTCTGATAGAATCAAACTCTGGGAGGGGGGAAAGAAGCCTCCCTTGGTTGAGAGCGACCCAGGAAAGAGCGGAATCCAAGAATTCGTCGCCGGCCTGGCTGCTGGAGCGGGTATCGACCCGATAAAGCTCGTCTTCAAATGGAAAAAGAAACCTTTCATCCTGCCAGAACACGAATTGGATCTGAAGGGACATTTCCTCGAGTTGCGGATCTATCTGGGAAAGAGATCAGAAAGCCTCTCGTTCTCTGAAGAGCTCGTTCGAAGCGCTGCAGGCGACTCTTATGCATTCGTTTCAGCCTACACGGACTATGTGATCGCTGCACTCGGGAGGCTGAAGAGGCCGGAGAGGAAGCCCCCGAGCAGTCCTGCGGAAACTTCGAGATGAGGTGCGCGAAGTGCCAGGGAACGGTGATTAAGCCACTGGAATAAAAGGAAAGGTACCGGCGAATTGTTAAGCAAAAAAATTCAGGAAATTCTAATATTCAGAGAATCTGACCGCGGAGCCGCCCTTGTTGCTGCCTCTCTTTTGGACAAGAACCTGGAGGATCTCGCGAGAGCCTATTTCCGGGCGGTTGCAAGTCCCGGAAAATCGTTGATCGATTCTCTATTTGCTCCGATGGCTCCCTTGAGTTCTTTTTCTGCAAAGATTCGCATATGCTATTTGATAGGACTCATAGACGAAGATCAATTCCATGATCTGGATCTAGTGAGAAAACTGCGGAATGATTTTGCTCATTCAAGTGAAAAAGTAGACTTCACTGATGCTGCAATATCCAGCAAGATGCGCGAACTGATCTATTCCGCATGCATACGGGATTCAATCAAACGATACTCCATAATTGATAAGAAAAAAGGTACGGGCGCACAACTATCCGACCTTGAGTTGTGGGCAAAGGGACTCATCAAGGAGAGCAAAGCCTTGTTCGCAGCTGCAATACAGTTCTTGTTGGCGGATATCCAGTTCACCGCAAGACAAATAAGCAAGAAAGGAAGAGTCCCGATTTTGGCGATCAACAATACAATCCTGAGATCACCCCGAGCCGTGGGCCAGGAAGAAGCGTTCCGGGCCGCGTTGCTCCGGGTGATGGACTTTCTGGACCTAAAGACATATTCGGTGCATCAAAGTACCGGGGGGCCGGTGATCAAGCCGGCGGATTGAGATAGGAGTAAAGGATGTCGGATCAGGAAACGAAGCTCTATAAGACTCAGGTGGTTATGATCGATGCTTTGGATCTGGATACGGCCAATCCACGGCACGACCCGGTCGTCAATTCGACCGAAGCAGTTCAAGCTCTTCTTGCGGGCAAGGGAGGCGAGAAGCTCCTGAGACTTGCTGAAGACATAGCGAAAGAGGGACCGAATCCGGCCGAGCTTCCGATCATCATGCCGTCAGGGATTGCTGGGCGATTCACGGTGCTGGAGGGAAATCGGCGCATCGCCTGCTTGAAGCTTCTCAAGGATCCGTCATCCGTCGACTTGCCGGGGCAGCAGCCGCTGCGGAGGCGCTTCGATGCGGCGGCCCGCCTCATGGCTGGGCGTGTTCCCGAGCAAATGGAATGTTTGGTCGTTGATAATTCAATTGAAGCCCGACATTGGATCGAGCTACGCCATACCGGTGAGAGAGAAGGCGCAGGAATAGTGAAATGGGGGTCGGCGGCAAGCGCCAGGTTCTCAAAGGGGCAGAATTCAACGGCACTGCAGGTGCTGGACCATGTGCGGAAAAGCGCGGATCTGGACAGCGGACAGAAGAGGCTGACGGACCCAAAGAGCTTTCCGATCACAAACCTTTCGAGGCTCATGAACGACCCGGATGTACGCGAGACGGTAGGTATCGAAATCGTCGGTGGTGATGTGCAGTCCACAGCCGACAAGGACCAGGTGCTCAAGGCTCTCACAAGAGTGGTTCTTGATGTTGGGGACGGTACTGTTACGGTGAACCGGATTAGTCATAATGAAGTGACCGCCCCGATCGTAGTATCGTAGGTTGCGCTGCGATCGGGTGAAAGTAGCGCAGAGCTACATGCGAAGGAGGCGGTCATGAAGAAGGCTACCACAGGAGTGCGGCGTTTTGTAGGGCTGGATGTCCATGCGCAGACCATTGCGGCAGCGATGGCCGAAAAGCAAGAGGCAGTGCGCGGGCTGGGGACCATCCCCAATCGGGAGGAGAGTGTTCGAAAGCTTGTGAAGAAGCTCAACGAGGGCGACGCGTGGACGGCTTGCTACGAGGCCGGACCAACGGGCTACGCGCTGTACTGGCAATTGACGAAGCTGGGGATCCCCTGTGTGGTGATAGCTCCCACGCTGGTGCCGACCAAGGTCGGGGACCGGGTGAAGACCGACAGGCGGGACGCTGAGCGGTTGGCTTCCAGCTTCCGGGCCGGAGAGCTGACGCCGGTGTGGGTGCCTGATGCGGCACACGAGGCACTGCGCGACCTGGTGCGCGCGCGGGAGGCGGCCAAGCAGGACCAGCTACGGGCTCGCCATCGCTTGGGGAAGTATCTTCTGCGACATGGGAAACGCCCAGCGCAGCAAATGCGCGCTTGGACGCAGAACTACCTTGACTGGATCAAAGGGAAGGTGACGTTCGATCAGCGCTCCCAACAGGTGACACTGGAGGACTACCTGAACGAGGTCGAGCACGCTGGGGTACGAATTGCCCGGCTGGAGAAAGCGATCGACGAGGCAGTCGAGCAAGCCCCCGAGAGCATGCGTGAGCTCATCCAGGCTCTGCAGGCACTCCGCGGAGTGGCCAAGGTCGGGGCGGTGACGATCGTGGCCGAAGTGGGAACACTGACACGCTTTGAGCACCCGCGCCAGCTCATGGGATACAGCGGGGCGGTATCCAGCGAGCACTCCAGCGGCGGAAAAATTCGCCGCGGAGGCATTACCAAGACCGGCAACGCCCATTTGCGGCGCGTCATAGTGGAAGCGGCGTGGTCACAACGCTACAAACCAGTGCTCAGCGTCCTGATGCGCAAGCGCCAGGAAGGCCTGAGTGCGGAAGTGCAGGAGATTGCATCGAAGGCACGTCACCGTCTGCATAGTCGCTATATGCGCCTGCTGGGTAAGGGGAAGACGAAGCAGGAAGTGGTGACCGCGGTGGCACGCGAGATGTTGGGCTTCATCTGGGCCATCGGGGTAAGCGTGGAACGCGCTCAGGCGCAGAGGGTGAAAGGCGCAGCATAGGAGAGTATAGGGAGCCAAGAAAGCTATGATGGTGGGGCATTGCGGGCAAAGGTCGCAGGGCACGCGGAAAGGAGAATCCTCGCCACTTCTATGCGACAGGTCGATACCGACCGGACCCGCGTTTTTAGTCAGAGGCAGCTCCCGACGGATCACGATTATGCAGGCGGGCAGCAATGCTCGATCCGCGAATATCAGAGTGATCAACCGTCGTCGAAAGCCGCTTCGACCTTTGCTCGAAACGCCCCACCGAAGGAGGAACAGACAATAAAGAAAAAAGAAGGTGGGCTTGACAGGTCACTTCATATCAGAAGTAAGCAGGATCGTTCGCGTTACGTAGAAGGTCTGATTTCTTCAGGTGCCATTCCTCGCGCTACGGCTCACAAAGTGTCGACCTGGAAGATATCCTCGGCTGGGGCACAGGTCCATCCCCGCGGCCGTCCCCATGTCACCAAACGTAAGGGCATAATTCCCTTGGGTTGTATCCTCAGAATCAAAGTCAGAAGATTGAACAAAATACATTATGAATTGAAAGATATCGATTCGGATAAGCTCCCCAATTCGGCGGCCGTGATGCTTCGCGTTTTCCTCGAGTTGAGTCTCGACGCTTACGCTGCTTCGAGAAAAATAACTGGAGTAGGCGGGAACACTACGCTACCGAAGAAGCTCCTCGCGGTTACTGAACATCTAGAGAAGCAGAATCTCTTGACCAATGGAGAAGCGCAAGCCGTCAGATCGGCCGCCGGCGGCCGCGGGCAGCTCTTTGCAATAGATACGTTGCATGCTTATGTCCACAATGTCGGAGTAATTCCTCGTGGAGAAGACCTCCGCTTGACATGGGATGAGATGGAACCATTGTTCAAAGCCCTGTGGCCATGATGGGGCTTTTCCAAGTAGAATAAGCCATGGGCTTTACACTGTCTCCTCTTCGTTACCCGGGTGGAAAATCACGCCTTGCCAGTTTCATTAGAGCGGTCATTCGCCTCAATGGTCTCCAGGGAGCAGAATACGTAGAGCCTTTCGCAGGCGGCGCGGGAATCGCATGGGCACTTTTACTTGATGGCTCCATTTCAAAGGTCCACCTCAACGACTTGGATCAAGCTGTTTTCGCGTTCTGGACCTGCTTGCGCGACCACACCGAAGAACTCTGCCGGATGATCATGAACACTAGAGTGAACATGGCCACGTGGAAACGACAAAAGGCGATAATGGATGACCCATCTTCACATTCACTTCAGGAGCTAGCCTTTGCCACTTTTTTTCTGAATCGGACGAATTGCTCCGGCGTTATTCGCGGGGGCGTGATTGGTGGTCAGCGGCAGGCGGGCAAATGGAAGCTAGATGCGCGTTATAACAGATCGGATCTCCTCAAGCGTGTCATGAGGATCGCGAAGCGGCGAAGCTCGATATGCCTCTATGATCGAGAAGCTAAGGCCTTCATTCGCCACCGACTTTCTGAAATCCCGGCAGATGCGTTCGTATTCATCGACCCGCCATATATCTCCCGGGGAAGCGCATTGTACTTGAACGTCTACACCGAGGAAGATCACGCTCAACTTGCCAAGCTGATCGCTCGGTCAGTCCGGCAATCGTGGGTCGTATCTTATGATGATTCTCCTATCATCAAGCGACTTTACCGTGGATTCAGTGCCCAGCAGTATAACTTCTCGTACAGTGTGAATGCTCGCTATGTTGGATCCGAATTGCTCTTCTTTTCCCGAGGCCTTTCAGTTCCGAGAGACGAAATCCCCCAGTTCCCGAAAAGACCTGGCCAGGAAAGCAAACGAGTAGTGGAAGTAAAAATCAGGGAGCTTGACTGAGGGATCAGAACAGTCCTGCCGCCTTGCGCTGTTCCTCCAATCTACTTGGGGAACAAATCGAGACTCTCGAAAAGTTGCCCACCTGCGTTCTTCCGACCACAATTAGCATTTGACAGTTCTATTTAGGTCTATTATCTTCAAATAGAAGTTAATTCCAAACAAGATTTAAAACTGAAGGAGAACCTATTATGGCTAAAACGCAGGTGATATGTTCAAAATGCAAAACGATTTTTGATTCGCCTATTTCTTTTGGAGACAAAAAATCTTTTGAAAGTTCCACACTCTCAGGAAATGTTGTAAAGTGTCCCAAATGTGGTTTCATGGTACCTTGCAATAAAGAAAATATGATTTTCAAAGAATAGTTCGGTCTCTAAATCATCCCCTCAGCCAGCTTCTTCACCGCCCTGCGCTGATCCTCAGTGATCTCCGTGTACTTCTCCGTCATCGCTTCCGATCGGTGCCCGGTGAGCGCGCGCAGAGCGTGGTCCGGGATCTGCCCGCGGAGCGCGCTGTTGTAGAAATGCCGCCATGCATGGAAGGTGAGCCCGCGGCGCCGGCGATTCGAGCTCCTTACCCGATCGCTTTATTGATCTCTTCCCTGTACGGCGCGAATCAGCTCTTCTTCTTCGTCGCTTCGAGTATCTTATCAAACGATATTGACTGGAGAGGAGTCGGAGGACCCGCCTCGTAAAGGCGATGCATTGGGAGGTCTTTCGATGCCTGTTCGGTCAGCTCATCTCGCATTCCCGAGTATAGCTCGTAGCTGTATGGCTCGACGCGGTCATGAACGAGACAAAAGAGCTGCCAGCAAACCCTCTCTAAAGCTTCAATATTGGAGCCACTATCGGAAGTCCTTTTGTGTTCGGCGAAGGCGCCAGCAACGCGTAAGAACAAGACGTTCCAGACATACAAGTTCCTGAAGCCTGAAAAGGAACCAGTTCCAGTCAGTGCGGATGTGGTGAGCAAAGCAGGAAAAGGAATTGGATCAAGAGGACCCATACTCAGGCGGAACATCAGAGTATCAGTTTCCCAAAAAGCCGTGTTGATGGTTGACAAAAACAAGTTCTCTGCCGACTTTCGAAGTCGCCATCCATTCAATGCGAACGCGGCAAGAACACTCGCTCCGGTGAGTACGGCACTGATCCCAGCCTGAATCCACTGCGCTGCACTCAGCGATAGAAAAGTTGGTTCCATCAGAACAGTCCCCCCACTACCTTCGCCACGAGCTGTGGCAAGAAGTCTCAGCTGAGAAAGCCCTCCACGGCAGCCCGCGCGGGCTCGAGCTCCTCGAGCAACGCCTCGATTGAAGGGTGATCGTATATGTCCGTCGTCTCTTCCGACCGATGGCCCAACAACTTTGGTAGCAGCCCAGGCTTCGGCATGTTCCTGCGGAACACCGTAGTAAAAGTGTGGCGGAAGGAATGCGCAACCAGGTTGCGGTCGCCAACGTCAATAGGCGGCGGCAGCTGCTTCTTCTCGGCTTCACGTACAAGCCGGGCAAACGCGCGTGGCAACGAATGCGCCACCGTTGCGGCACTGAGCGGGATCCCACGCGCCTCCCCGGGAAAAATGAGGTCCTCTGGCTCTTTCCAGATTGAGAGATCTCGCCAGGCCGCGAGCTCCTCGAGCGTTCGGCTGGGGAGCAGCTCTATTTTCGCTCCACCTTTCTTTGCGCTGATGGGACCAATCACCCCATGACCAGAGCTCCCGCCTTCAACGGTCCTGTCAACCAAGAGGGCTCGCTCTGCCCACAGGACCTGACGCCATGAGAGGGCCCTCGCCTCACCAGAGCGGATCCCCGTAGTAGCGAGCACTAGGAAAAGCAGACCAGTCCGCTGATTGCCCCAGATCGGAGCCAGGCTACCCTGAGGAAAGAGAACACGCAGCTCGGCGACAGAGAACACATCCCTGGCACGGAAAGTCTTGCCCAGCGGCTCTACGCGCTCAAGAGGGGAAACCGCGAGGACCTTCTCATCTACGGCCTCGCGGAGTACAACGCGGAAAGCATAGAGAATGTGCATTCGCGTCTGGTTCGCAAGCGGAAGGCCGATCAACCAGGTTTCGATCGCTGGGCGGGTGATCTCCGAAAGATGCTGTTTCCCCCACCGCGGCAGTATGTACCGATCGAGCTGACGCTGGCAATTCTCTGCGTGCGCTCGGCTGAAGGAACGCTCCTTGGCGAGCTGCCGCGCAATGTAGGACGAGGATCCCCATTCGAAGAAGGAGCTCGCGAAGTCCTGCAATAGCGGATCCTCGCGCGTTGGCTTCCTCAGCCTGGCCACGACCCAGGCGTCCGCCGCCGCACGCGATCGCTTCCCAGTGTATGGGATCCCGGTTGTGTGATAGAAAGTCTCGTCGGCGAACTTGTAGTACCAGACTTTCCCACGTGGAAACAGGAGATACTGCTGTTTCACGACTCGAATCATTGACATTTCATTGACACTTGTCAAGTTTTCGAGCAAAAAGAAGGCCGCTTATTGGAGGCGGCCTGCAATTCCTTTTTCATCAAGGAGTTCTGAGCGAGCGAGGGGAATCGAACCCCCGACTCCAGCTTGGGAAACCAGCCAGAGCCGCTTTTTCCACTTTCCTCAACTCGCCACAATTTGCATCAACTTGCAATAACTCTATAGCAGGACAAGAAAAGCGTCAACAGATGTTGTAACTGTCTGCAGGGAGATAGAGGGGCTTGCATAACGAGCCGGTCACACTCAGAGTCACACCGAGTCCCTAGTTCCGTTCCGCAGGAAGACAGTTCTCTACCAAACGGGTAGTATCCGATAGCATGCAAAGGAAGGATAATCTCACCGCCCATCCCGCATCCAGCTACGATGAACACATCAGGGAAAGTATTCCCTACTATGACGCCATTCAGAGCGAGACAATCAGCTTCGTGGCGACTTATGGTGCCAACCCATTACTCTGGATTGATACTGGATGTGGAACTGGCACTCTTGTTCAAAAGGCTTATGTATTTTTTCCAAACACCAGATTCATTTTGGCAGACCCATCAGAGGCAATGCTGAACGTCGCACTTAAGAAGGTTGGCAATAAAGACCGAGCGACAGTGCTTCCTCCGGTTTGCTCAAACGATCTTGCCATTTCTGAAAAGGCAGACTGTCAAGGGTCACCATATTCCCCACCCCAGGGTCAGGTAGATTCCCCACTTGGCCCGGGGGATTGTCCGCAGTCCCTTTTGCTTCCCCTTCTAAGCTACTATTGCGCCAAACAGTATTTCGCCAGAAAATTCTTGGCCTGAACTATTGCATCAGAGGTCGCTTCGGGATCGTACTCGATATGGTGACCCATGAAGTCTATTCCCCCCGGCTTAGTCGTCTCATAATCAAAGGCATGATACGCGTTTGGGTAGACTTTCAGAGCGAATTCTGGCTTCCAGTTATTGGCGCTGTACTGTTCCTTTAAGGTTTCCGCAAGCGACGCCGGGCACCAGTCGTCCTTTTTTCCTATCAGAACGAGAACTGGCGTGTCTGGCTCTAGCGGAGGGGAGCAGTAGGGATAGATGGCGACGGCGGCCTTGAATGGAATCACCTTGTCCCTGACATATCCATCGATGATCTTCATTACGGCCCATCCCCCATGCGACCATCCTATGACAGCAATGTTTTTGGGATCGACAAACCGGAGTGTCGACAGGTACGACTTCGCAGCAAATGCATCTTCGGACCTCATTGCCTCAGTCACGCTATTTGTATTGTCGCATACGCCGTTCGGGAACCCACGGGGACTGAAACTATCAAGCTGTAGAGCAACATATCCCCACGCCACAAGCCTCTCGGCCCAAGTGGACTGTTGCGTTGCATCTGGATCAGTTGCGTAGCCCTCGCATCCGCAGAGCATGACGACAGCAGGGAAAGGCCCATCACCGCTTGGCTTGTGCAGAACTCCGGGCAGCTGCAATTCCTTTCCGGTCATCGATTGGGCCGGAATTGTCACCTTCTGGGCCTGAACGGCCAAAATAAGAATCGTCAACAATAGAAGCACCGGGGCTAGCCTTTTTGTCGCCATAACTTCCCCCTTCATTTTTTGTTCTTGGCTTTCAGTTGCAAGACAGGTTGAGACGCTCTGCCAAATGACTTTCTCGAATCATACACCCGTTTGTCGAACAATTGAAGGACAAGAATGCTGTCAGGGGTCAATATATTCCCCACCCATCGATGAAGGATCCAACGCTGGTTGAAAGCGTTATCCACACGGCCCGAGGCGGGGGCATAAGAAACCCGCCGAGGAGGGCCAGTGTAGATAACCCATGCTGTATGTTCGCTGCGTGAAGGGACCGACCGAGGAAGGAGCGAGCAGCCTCGGCGGGGGGGCGTCGCACGAGATGGTGTCGTTTTCTGGGGGTGTCCATATACGGCAAGCCTCCAGATCATGCAATAGCGACGCACCACGAGAAGGGTTTTGCCTCACGCCGAGTCGTCGCCCGACACCAACGCGGTGGAGAACGCAATTCGACCTTTCGTTCTCGGCCGCAAGAACTGGCTTTTCTCGGGCAGCCCCAGAGGCGCTGCAGCCAGTGCCAGGCTGTTCAGCATCATCGAGACCGCGAAAGCAAACGGTCACGAGCCGTACTGGTACTTGCGAAAGCTATTCGAAGGTCTGCCCGCCGCCCGAACCGAGGCCGAGCTTCTCAAGATGGCTCCGCTTCGCACCAGCTACTCCTGATCATCTCAGGGGTGGAGTTGACCCGTTTCGGTAGACAGGTCCTGGCTTTCGGCCGGGGCGACGCCCCAGTGCTTCTTTTCATACCCAATCGGGCACTCATAGTTCAAGGATGAATGACGACGATGAGGATTGTACCACCCCTCGATGAACTCAAACACCGCCTGCTCCGCCTCCTCACGAGTTCGTAATCGTACCCGATCAATGAGCTCGCACTCCAAGGTGGCGAAGAAGGACTCGCACATCGCGTTGTCATACGCGTCGCCGACGGTTCCCACCGATGGCTGCACACCGGCTGGTCGGCAACGATTGCCAAAGGCGATTGGCGTATACTGGCTGCCATGGTCGGAGTGATGGACCACGGCACGCGGCTGCCGCTGACGAATGGCCATCTCCAAGGCCGCCAAGACCAGCTCCGTCCGTAGGTGCAGGGCGAAGGCCCATCCCACCACGCGCCGGCTCCAGGCATCTACGACCACCGCGACGTACAAGAAGCCCGCCCAGGTCGGCACGTAAGTGATGTCCGCCACCCAGAGCCGATTCGGGCCTTGGGCACGAAAGTTGCGCTTAACCAGATCGGGAGCAAGAACTGCTGCACGATCCCGTACGGTCGTCGTGGTCCACTTACGCCGACTCACGCCCCGCAGGCCTTTTTCGCGCATCAACCGAGCCACCCGCTTGCGCCCGACGTGCGTGCCCTCGAACGCCAACTCGGCGTGGATCCGCGGCGCCCCGTAGGTACCACGCGAGTACTCGTGAATGCGTTGGATGCCTCCGCCCAACACCGAGTTCTGGCAAGCCCTTTGCGACGGTGCTCGCTCCGCCCACGCGTAGAACCCGCTGCGCGACACTCCCAGCAGCCGACTCATCGTGGCCACCGAGTACTGCCGCTGCTGGCGGCTCATGTATTCGAAGGCCTTCGTGGCGTCACGCCGGTCTCCTGCGCGAACCATGCAGCTGCTTTTTTTAACTGGTATGGTCATTCGAGTTTGCACTGCCCGTCCGGTTTCGATCATAATCGTCGCAACCGGACAGGGCAGGGCGAACGATTTCTTAAGGTTCCAGGACTGTTCGCGTTGGGTCGGTCGAGAAATCTTATGAAGCTCGACTTCGTTTTTTTAACTGACCGCCCTTACGGTCCATCCGGGTGAGCTTCGAGCTCGAAGAGGTAGTTGCCGAACAGACCTGCTGTCCTGGATCCATCCGATGAGGAGGTTACATGACGCGGTATGTAGGATTAGATGTGCACAAGCGAACAATCGCGGCCTGCCTGCTCGACAGTGAAGGGCGGCCTGTGAGGCGGGCTTCCTTCGACTGCACGCGCACGGCGATCGCGCAGTTCGCCAAAAAGCAACTGGAGCGTAGCGATGTGGTGGCTCTGGAGGCAACGACAAACAGCTGGGCGGTAGCCGAGATCCTTGAGCCCTATGTGGCGCGGGTGGTGGTGTCCAATCCGCTGAAAACGAAGGCGATCGCCGAGTCCACCGTCAAAACGGACAAAGTCGATTCGCAGACACTGGCACAATTGCTTCGCGTCGGTTTCCTGCCGGAGGTCTGGCACCCGAGCGGGCCATTTCAGCTGCTCCGGCAGTTGACCGTCTTTTACGCCAGTCTCATCAACGACCGAACCCGCGTAAAGAACCGGCTGCAGAGTCTGTTTCACCGACGCTTGATTCACTGTCCGGTCTCAACGCTCTTCTCGCAGGCGGGCCTGCGGTGGATGGACAGCCTGGAGCTGAGCGAGCACGATCGACTGATCCTCGAGCTGGCCAAGCAGCAGGTCTTTGATCTGGATACAAAGATCGGAGAGGTCGAACAGCGGATTGCACGGCTCGCCCAGAATGACCATTCGATCAAACTGCTCATGACGTTGCCAGGGGTAAGTCTCATGACCGCCGCCTGCCTGGTGGGGGCCATTGGGGAGGTCGCCCGCTTCCGCGACGGGGACCATCTGGCCGCCTACTTCGGTCTTGTGCCACGGGTGAAGCAGTCAGCCGATCACTGCTACTACGGCTCGATCACCAAGGTCGGCAACAACCAAGTCCGCAAGATGCTGGTACTTGCAGCTCGAAACCTGCGCACCCATCCCGGCCCCCTGGGGGCCTACTTCCGGCGGATGGCCAAGCGCAAACCCATAAACGTGGCCGCGACTGCCACCGCGAGGAAACTGGTGACGGTAGCATACCTGATTCTTAAGAACGGGGAGCCGTATCGCTATGCTCAACCGGCCACCACCAGCCAGAAGTTCGGCCAGTTGCATGCGCTTGCCACACAGAGCAAGCGGGCGCCGGTACGGATGGAAGCTCAGCCGGATGAACCGGTCCCGCCGGCAGGGTACCGACTCCAACGACGACCGGCGTTGGATCAGGTCCTGGTTCGCGACGGGCTTTCAGCGATTTGCTGGCAGGCGGTACCCAAAGGCGAGCAGATTGTAATCCAAAGGTTTCGTGACTACATCGAGGGAATCAGCAAGCCATCGGCTACGGTGCGGAAAGGATAGAAAAAAGCTTCGCAGCTGTTGACATGACCAGAGGTAGAATGTCCCGCTCTTCCCGGAGCGTGCGAACTTCCCGCCTCAGGTCGTTCAGCTCCTTGCGCTCGTCAGTAGTGAGGCCGTCAGTCCGTACCCCAGCGTCACGCTCAGCCTGGGCTACCCAGTTGCGGATTGTTGTCTCGGTAGGCTCAAACTCCCGCGCCAGGCTGGCAGGGGTTCTACCGGCCCGCGCCAGGTCTAGAATCCGCTGGCGCAACTCCGGCGCATACGCAGTGGGCTTTCCCCGGTTTCGTGGACAGTGCGATATGCCACTCGTTCACCGAGTAGCACCCGTTTTCGGGGGGTGTCCAGATACCACCTCGCCTCGGAAAGTCGCTCTACGGCCCGCTGCGCGCGTCGTTTTTTGCTGGCTCCTCCTCTCTGACTTCATCAGGCCGCCTGTCCGTCCGCGGGACTCTCAAACTCATGCGGCGTGAGGTATCCAAGGTACGAATGCAGTCGTCGACGGTTGTAGAACACCTCGATGTACTCGAAGATCTCCCGTCGTGCCTGCTCACGGGTGACGAAGATCCGATCCCCGATCAGCTCCGTCTTCAGACTCGCAAAGAATGTCTCGGCGCATGCGTTGTCCCAGCAATCGCCCTTGCGGCTCATGCTCTGCCGTATTCCGTGACGCCGCAGGTAACGACGAAACGCCTCCGCGCAGTATTGCACCCCGCGGTCGGAGTGCAGCAGCAGATCCCGAGGGGGTCGGCGACCCACGACGGCCATCAGCAGGGCCCGCACTGCCAGCTCCACCCCCAGGCTCTGGCCCATCGACCAGCCCACGACTCTTCTGGAGTACAGGTCCAGGACAACGCACAGGTACATCCACCCCTCGGCGGTGGGGATGTAGGTGATGTCCGACGCCCAGACCCGATTCGCCGCACTCACCCGAAAAAGCCGCTGCAGCAGGTTTTCCGCCACCGGATGGGCGTGGGCCGACTTGGTCGTCACCCGATACGCCTTGCGGCGTCGAGCTCCCAACTTTCCCTGGCGCATCAACCGTGCCACACGGTTATGACCCACCCGACGACCTCGCCGGCTCAGCTCCCGGGTCATCCGCGGGCTGCCGTAACGGTAGTGCACCTCCTGCTGGATTCCTTCGATCAGGTCCCGAAGGTGCTCGTCCGCCGCTTGCCGCGCAGCCCTTCCCCGACGCAGCCAGGCATAGAATCCGCTCCGCGTGACCCCCAAGTTCCCGGCCATCTTCTCCACGCGGTGTTCTCCCCGATGTGCTGCCATGAAGCGGTACTTCATTTCGGGGGTCTTGAGAACATGGCCACTACTTTTCGCAGGATCTCGCGGTCCTCTCGTAATGAGGCCACTTCCTTTCGAAGGCGGACCAACTCCTCGTCTCGCGCAGTCCCGTTGCCCGGAAAGGCTCGCTCTCCAGAGGCTGCCAACTCCCTGCGCCACTTGTACACTTGGCCGCTGCCGATCCCCAGGTCGTACTCGATCTGCTTGCCGGTCCGATCCCCGGCCTCCAGCATTCTCACGGCCTCAAGCTTGAACTCCTTGGTATATCTCTTCCTCTTGTCTCCCATATCGTCCATGTCCTACTCCCTCAAAATACTGCTTAAGCTCGTGTCCACAAATTCGGGGTAGGTCTACAGGCTTGGTTCGTGGCATGGTTCATGCTCCTTCTCAAAGGTCGACATGTCCACGAAATCGGGTCAACTCCAGGGGTGGGGTTGAGCGGACGCTTACAAACATACTACTCACAAAGGAGAGTCGCTTAAGTCCTCACTGTCCACCATAGACAGTACAGGCCAGGTGCGGTTTATTTAGCGCTTACGTTGCTGCTTTAGGCTATGGCTTTGATTCAGGTAGGCTGCGATAGGACAAAGGCGGTTGGGTCGATCGGCGCAACCCAACCTCATGTTAGATACTACATAAGATGTTTTAAGTAGTTCACAGATGGCGTCAGAGCGTTGGGGTAACAAAAGATGAGCGCAATCCCTGACTCAAGCCTCCCCGCCTACAAGTAACTGCAAAGCATCCCCTTCTTGGACAGGAATGCCACGCGGTAAACCGGACCATTCTCTAAATGCTTTTCTAAAGTTCCGCAGCTGATCAAAAGTCGAGCCTCTTTTCGCATCGAAAGTACTTAAAATTCTGACGACCGCCTCGAGCGGGATTATAGCCTAGTCCGGGATCACCGGCACGGTGTGCGCCAACCCCCGCTCTTCTTTGCGACGGTCCCATTCTGCGAGAATGCGCATCGTCTCAAGCCCAATATCAACCAGTGGCTTCTCCACGAGGTCGTTCCAAGTGAGGCTTTGCTCGTCCAGCCCGTTGATGTGGACCGCCCCTGCACGGAAGCCGTAGATCGATGCCATCACGAACAGCATTGCCGACTCGCCCGACCCATCGATAACCCCAGCATCAAGCAATTGCTTCCGCTTCGGTGCATCGTTGTCCTCCAGGTAGTGCCGGAAGCCGTCTTTTCGCCTAGCTCCAAGAGATGCCATGTCTCCAATAATCCCCACTTTATAAGGCTGTCCGAGCATTTCCGCAGCGGAAATCGCTGCAAGAACCACTTCGAAATGCGCAAGGGCAGGAAACTCAGATCGTACGTAGTCCAAGCTAGCGCCATCCCAACGTACGCTCCCTCTGGCTATAACCAATTCGCCGAAAGTAAGTTCATCCGCGAGAGGGCTAGTCACACCAACTCGTAAGAAAGTCCGCCCCCCGAGCAGTGCCAGTTCTTCCACTGCAATAGAAACCGGTGTTCCGCCGATGCCTGTCGAACACACCGACATGCGCGCTCCGCCGTATTCTCCGGTATAAATCAGGAACTCATAGTGGTCAGCGATCTTTTGTGCATCTTTCATGCGGGCTGCTATTCGCTGCACCCGAGCTTTGCTACCTGGCAAGAGCACATACGAGGCGATGGCCCCTGGTTTGGCCTGTCCACCGAAGCCTCGGTGCACGTTGGCTCTTTCCAAGTTCATCTACGCCTCCTTAGCTGGATGATGTACTCGGCGTTCTGGGTAAGACGTAGCGCCAACCCTTCCTTTCCTTCTCCCGCTCCCAACTGTTGAGGATCTTCACAGCCTCCAAAACCGTTCGCAGCATGTTATCCTCTGCCACCGGCATGTACTGCCTAGTTTCATCGTCATCGACAACCGTATTGACACGACCGGCGCGCAACCCATAAAGACTCGTCAAAGTAAAGAGCGTGGCTGTCTCGTTATCAAAATCCAGTACATTGGCTTCCCGGAGGTCATGGCGTATCATCCTCGAATTGGAATGCTCGTAGCCGCGAAATCCCGGCGCCCCTTCTCCTAGGTAAAAGGAGGAAGGAGAAGCTGAAATACCCACATGGTAGCGGCATCCCAACTTTTGCGCTGCAGCAACCAAAGCACAAGTGATTTCTAAATCCGCCACTGCTGGGTATTCCAAAAAGACGTAGTGCTCGCTAGTGCGGTCCATGCGCACCGCTCCTGAAGCGATTATCAAGTCGCCGACCTTTATCCATGGTTGAATGGCTCCACTGACTCCCGCCCTGATGAAAGTCGTAGCGCCTAGTTCTGCAAGCTCGTCTACGGCGATCGAGACCGAACGCCCCCCACAGCCTGTTGAGCAAGCCGATACCGGCACGCCCCCTGTCCTGCCAGTTAATACCAAATAGGAATAATGGTGAGCCACCTGCCAGGCTTCTTCCCAGAGCGAAGCGAACTGCTCTGCCCGCTTTTCGCTGCCTGGCACTAGTACTGTTGGGGCGACGTCCCCCTTCTTGCACTGTCCGCCAAACCGCTCATGGATATATTCGGTCCGCTCCATCCCCGTCTCCATCCCCGTCACTCTGCCGGGTGATCGCGTTCGATCAAGGCATCTACGTCAATTAGGCTGAAATAGCTGGAGGTCGAACCCGAGCCTAGGCAGGCCATGGCGCCGGCCGCACTACCGCGCAGCGCAGATTTGTGCAGACTTTCCCCTCGGCCCAGTGACAGCAGCATTGCTGCTACATAGGCGTCACCAGCGCCAACCGTATCCACAACCTTCACTGGAAAGGCAGGCACTTTATCGACATTCTCCGGCGTGACAACATACGAGCCGCGTTCACCATCCTTCAGCACCGAAACTGGTACACCCTTTTCCTGGAATGCCCGAATGGCCTCTTCCATGGTCTGGCAACCGGTAGCGGTACAAGCCTCAAACAGGTTTGCATGCACGACGTCTGCACGCCAAAATAGGCTGGCCATGTACTTGGGCTTTGCTTTGGCCGCTGGCACGCAGCCGTCTACTGAAACTAGACAGCTCGCCTGCTTTCCCAGTTCAAGCGCCCTTTCGACCACCTTGGTCGTACCGGCACTGAGGTAGGCGAAACTATCGATGTGTAGGAATTTTGCTTTTGCGAAGACCTCTATCGGTGGAATATCTTCAAGGCGTAGACGCACTCGTTTATCAATACCGTCCATCACGGTCCAGTCTCCCTGCGGGTTGGTGATCATCAGTACTAGATTTCCTTCACTGCCGGCAACAATGCGCAAATGCCGGAGTTCGACGTTGGAGCGTGCGAGCTCATCGACAACTAGGCGACCGAACTTTCCATCACCAGCAGTGCTGACAAGGGCGCATTTCCCGCCCATTCTGCCGGCAAAAATAGTTACGTTTGTGGCGCATCCGCCCGCCGTAATGGTATGCGATAAAATGGGCACAGTCTCCTGTCCGCCCCAAGACGGCCATTTTGGCACCTTTATGGTCTCTTCATAGACCAAGCTACCCACTGCTAGAATATCTAGAGGTCTAGTGGCCAGTGCCGCTGGGGTTGACAGTACGGGGAATAAAGAACGACCAGAATTATCCATAATCCTTATCCATACAATTCATTTTCTTACCGGCAGGTGTCGAAACAAGAAAATCGAAATGTCCGTGTTTGCGTCAATTCTAGAATCACCTTTCGAAACGTGGATTGTCGTCATCAGATCCTCGGGGGCCGCGAAAGCTTACCCGCAAGCCGGAGTGCCTGCTGTACGGCGTCCGCTGGAGTTTCGGAATAAGCGATTTTCATCAATTTCCTAAGGTCCAAATAACTGCCATTTTCATAGGCGGCCTCTCGCAGGCGGGCAGCCCAACCACCCGTGGAGGCCAGTACTACCAGCGGCTTGGCGTGCTGGTAGGAAAGTATTGCTTCGGCTAGCGTGCCCACCTCGCCGTTCAGCATGATTAGGGCGTCACTGCAGCGGATGGTGACAAAATTACGAAGGGCAAAACCCAGCCCGGTAGGTACCGCGATGTCCAGGTAAGGGTTAGCATCCTCTATAGTCAGGCCCGGCAGAATGCCGAGAGTAATTCCTCCAGCCTCTTTGGCTCCACGGCATGCAGCCTCCATCACCCCTCTTCTTCCGCCGCTAACCAACACTGCGCCGGCCTCGGCAAGCAGCCGTCCCACTTCCTCGGCTGCGTGGAGCACGTTTTTCGGTACATTTTCTCCTGAGCCAATCACGCCAATATAGACTTTTGCCGTCATTTTTCCTCACTAACCGGAAATCTAGGGCTTGTCTCCCTATACCGTATAAGGGCAATTGTCTCATGTATACTTATCACACTGTCAAGGCCAAGGCGATCTTGCAACCTAGCCTGACGTTATTTTCCAACAGTCTTATGTTGGAGAGAATAGTGCGGTTACTAGAATGCACCGCCATCCTTGAAAGTAGGAACGGCGTTACCTGCTTCCCAGTCACACGGGCTTCCTCAAGATCAGAGTTGGCTTTGGCGACCCATTCCTCCACTTCTTTATTGTTAATCTCGTATTGAGTTGGGACTGGGTTAAAGACCAAGAGCGCCCCACCTAAGTCCAGACTTTTCTTGACGCGGTAAATTTCGGCGATTTCTTGGGGGCTGCTGACCCTTTGGATCGACAGGCCACTTGATCGACTGTAAAACGCCGGCATTTCGTCCACCTGAAAGCCCACAGTGGTCACGCCGAAGGTTTCCAACATTTCCTGTGTGGCGCAAAGGTCCAGGATCGCCTTGGGCCCCGCGCTGACAACTATCATGCGCGTCTTGGCTAGTTCGATGATGTCCTGGGACACGTCCCATTTCCCATAATGAACACCGCCAATCCCGCCGGTGGCAAACACCGGAATGTGGTGTATGTCAGCTATATGCATGGTGGCGCTCACTGTTGTGGACGCCCATAATCTTTGAGCAACGACTACTGGCAGCTCACGAACGCCTGCCTTTACAACGTTCTTTTGTTCCGCCAAAGCCCGGATTTCATGTTCATTGAGACCCACTTTTATTTCCCCGGCCAGCACGCCGATCGTTTTGGGGCGGCAGCCTTCTTCCCTGGCAGCCTTTTCGAGGGCAAAGGCCACCTCGAGGTTGGTAGGAGACGGGAAACCGTGGGTGATTAACGTCGATTCAAGTGCGAGTTCCATCTAAATCTCCTGTCTGATTAGCTTTTCACCTGCAGCAAACCGACGATGCTAACCGTCATAGGAAAACTGGCGATTAGGGTTGGAACAAGCCGTTCCGAAAGTGTTGCCAATACGCAAGTCGAAGCTCCGGCAGAATGCTTAAGATCTACGGTCGACTCAACCACGCTAAGGCGGCAGTTCGCTTCAACTGCTAGAACTTCCATTTCATATAAAACACCGTGCGAACCAACTGGTACAATTTCTTGAACATACTCCAATTGCCGCAACTGTTTCACCAGAAGCGGATTCATGATTCCCGGCTCTCCTTCAAAATAGGGCAAATCTGGAGCATTTTTCGGCAACCCGACGCACACGACGGCAGCGCCTGGTCGACTGGTTCCGATCTGCAGTCCATTCCGGTGGGCAATCCCCAATACTGTTACTCCTAAACCCGTTTGGGTAGTGGACATGTTTTTTTCGGTGCTTCCAATGATCACAAGGTCCGGATCCAGCCCTAGGTTCTCAACCTCAAAGCGGATGCCCTCTAGGATGCCCTTTCCTGCTGGCTCAGGTTCAACGCACAAATTGTCAACCACCACCACAGGTAGAGCCCCACTTGCCAACACCTCCATCAAGGGCACTTTGGCGGCCGACCGGCCGACCTCTTTCCACTCTCGCCTGACTTGGTCATGCTGCTTCAGCCCGATCGAGGCGTTTGAATCGCAGGCCAATACAAAAACGAAGTCTTCCAGAAGATCTAGTAGGACTAGGTCACGCTTACGTTGGATAAACCGTTCCAAACTTCTTTCCGCCTGAAGCGACCGATAGAAATCCTCAAACCGATGCTGCCGCATTTTTCTTTCTTCTTATTTTTGGTGCAGCCGATATCAGCGTTAGGGCGATGACAGTAATAAGGTAAGGCAGGGTTAGCATCAGTTGGGGCGGCACTCCAAATTGTTGTAATGCGATCGAAATGGCGTCGGTGTACCCAAACAGTAGGGAACCCAAAATAATCAATAGCGGGCGGCCCTGCGAGAAAAACACAGCCGCCAAAGCTATGAAGCCCTTGCCGGCAGTCATATTCTCCGAAAACATTGAAGCACCGCTTAAGGTCAAAAAGGATCCAGCAAATCCACAGAACACGCCAGAAAGGAGGATAGAATACAGCTTGTAGCGAATTACATTGACACCTACGCTCTCGGCCGCCTGTGGGTATTCGCCAACCGCCCGTAGGCGGATGCCAAATACATTTCGGTACACAAAGTATTCTGCCAAGACCGCTGTAATGAGAGTTAGGTACACCAGAAGGTTTTGTTTGCTGATCACGTCCCCGACATAGGGAATCTTTGATAAAAGCGGGATCTCAATCTGGGGGAAACCCTTATTCTCAATCATGATCACTCCGCGAACGTGAAACATGGCCTCAAGCAGCCATGTGCTCAGCCCCAACAGACCCAAATTGAGCGCTAGGCCGACCACGATATTATCAGCCTTAAATCTAAGCACCAGCAACCCGAAAATGAGCGAAGCCATAGTAGCTGCCGCTGCTCCAACTAGAGGCCTAGCCAAGGCGACCCAAAGATGACTGTGCCCCATATAGAAAAAAATGCGGCAATCAGCATATAACCTTCTAGCGCGATGTTGAACACATTGGCGTGAAAAGTGAAAGCGCCTCCTAGGGCCGCCAAGATAATTGGCGTCGCTAGCCTCAGCGCGGCTGAAAAGGTGGATGAGGATAACAGGACTTCTATCATGTTCCCCCCATTCCTGTGGGCTTTCGTAATTTCCTTAGCGGTGTTACATACAGATCAGCGGTCACAAGCAAAACAATAACGGCTTGCAAAACATAAATAGTCCATCGGTTAACATCGCTGATACGTTCAACGATAAATCCTGCGTTTTTCAAAAAACCCCAAAACAGACCAGCAGCGATGATCCCAAGCGGGTTGTTTTTTGCAATCAGCGATACCAACAATCCATCCCATCCTATCCCAGCTGAGAAACTGTTGATAAATTTATGATGGATTCCCAGTATTTCAGAAGTGCCTGCAAGCCCGCCGATGGCGCCGCTTATAGCAAACACTAAGAAAGTAATCTGGGTGATGTTCACGCCACCGTAACGGGCAAAGCGCTTATTCCCACCGACCGTGTTAAGGATATAGCCGAGACGGATATACTTGTAGAACAGAAAAAATATGATACACAACAACACGCCGAAAATGAGCGAGCTATTCAGATCATATGGAGGCATCAAAAGACCGAGTTGCGTTCCGGGTACAATTTCTTTCGTCGCGATTTGGTTAGGTACGGTTGCTCCGGGTTCCATGAAAAAGGTTTTGACAATGTATTCGGTGCCGGATATGGCCACATAGTTCAGCATCATTGTGGAGACGATTTCGTTTACATTCCACTTCACTAGTAACAAAGCCGGGATCATCGCATATAAGGCGCCAGCCAGCATTCCGCATCCGATTGCAATAATTTTCAGCGCGAGTGGAGCTATCCCCGCCGTATAAGAGGCAACAATCCCGCTGACCATAGCCCCAAAGTAAAGTTGCCCTTCGACTCCAATATTGCCGATATTGACTCTAAAGGCGATGGCAACGGCTAGACCGGTCATGATTACCGGAGCTGACCAGCGCAAAGTAGTTGCCATCCCACTGCGCGTTCCTAGGGCATAATGTATCACCTGACGAGCCAACTTAAAAGGATCAGCCCCTTTGGCGTAGATCAGAATGGCGCCAATGACCATGGCAATAATAATGATGACGAGGTATTTGAGAACTTCTCTGGGCCAGTTGGTTTTCATCGTTTCATTTCGCTGCTACTGATGCTTTTCTCAGACCCATCATGTAAAGCCCAACTTCCTCGGCGGTCGCATCGTTCCCGGCCATTTGGCCTACCAATTCTCCGTTGAAAATTACGATGATTCGGTCGCTTAGCATTAACAGCTCGTTGAGGTCCTGTGAGACAAGCAACACCCCGTTCCCGGCCGCGGCATACGCTAAGATTTGATTGCGAATATATTCTGTTGCGCCCACGTCCAATCCACGCGTAGGGTCTTCTGCCAGCAGGAAAGACGGGTTTTTTGCAAGCTCTCGGCCCAAGATCAATTTTTGTAAATTTCCCCCAGACAGGTTGGCACTGGCTACAAATATGGATGGCGTGCGCACGTCATACTTCTGAATTATCTGCCGGGTATAGGTGTATATTGATTTCCTTTTGAGGATTCCCAATGAATTTGAAAAGGCTTTTTTCGCCTGCAAACCGATCAACACATTTTCCCAAAGTGTTTGTTTTGGACTGCTGCCGACTTGTTGTCGATCCTGGCAAACGTAGGAACTGGATTCACGAAACTGCCTTGTGGAAAGAAACCCGATCTCGCAGCCGGGAACTCTAATCTCGCCCACGGTGGGCTTACGATAAGCGGTGATTAACTCTACCAGTTCAGCCTGCCCGTTTCCGGCCACTCCTGCCAACCCAAGAATCTCACCTCGATTGACCTTAAAACTGATATTTCTAAGAAGGCGGTACCCATCTGCCCTCTCCACTTCGATATTCGCGATTTCCATAATAGGCGCATTTACAACTATTTCTTTTTTCAGCCGATTGATGCGGAATACGATCTCACGGCCCACCATCAGGCGCGCAAGACCTTCCTCGGTGACTTCGGAAACGGTCTGGGTGCCCAGCACTTCTCCCATGCGCATCACCGTCACACGGTCGGCAATCAGCATCACTTCATTTAGCTTGTGGGTTACGAAAATGATCGTGGTTCCCATCATTTTGAGGTTACGGAGTGCACCGAATAACTCGTCACTTTCTTGCGGAGTCAACACGGCCGTGGGTTCATCCAGAATTAGGATTTTGGTGTTCTTGAAAAGGGCTTTGATGATTTCGACATGCTGTCGAACCGCGACGGGCAAGCTGCCAACTTTTTCTGAGAGTGGGATATCCATCCCATACTTTTTTGTCAAATCCTGTACTTCGCGACTTGCCCGTCTCTTGTCCAAGAAACCTAACCAAGCATGCGGCTCAAGTCCTAACACCACGTTTTCCAAAACAGTCAGGGAGTTCACTAACATGAACTCCTGATGGACAGCGGAAATTCCACTGGCAAAAGCATCTTGCGCACTGCGAAAATGTTTGACGTTTCCATCTACGAAAATTTCGCCACTATCAGGTCTAATAATGCCGGCTGCAATCTTCATCAGGGTAGATTTTCCTGCACCGTTTTCGCCCACAAGGGCGTGAATCTCTCCTGCCCGCATGGATAGGCAAGCTTGGCGGTTTGCTATCACCCCAGGAAAGGTTTTCGTTATGTTTCTCATTTCCAGAACAGCCATTTCGCTTTCCTTGACAACCTAAGCAGGACAAAGCACTAAAAATCCTATGCCAGGTCGTAGCTTATAGCGGCCTGGCATTTTTAACCCATTCTTCAATCTAATCTTGCGGTGAAATTTGCAAGATTTTTCCTTGTAGCGGGCACTTTGATAGCCTCGTTACGTATCATTGTTTCCACTTTCCTTACAATTTGTTGCAAGTTCCCTGAAAGGGCATTAAAGTCGCGCTGGTCATATAACTTCGCCCCGCTCTTCATGTTGTAGATCCACAGGCCATTCTGGAACTTGCCCTCTGCTGCCTGCTTAGCTGCCAAGTAGGTCGCCGTGTCCGCGGGCTTTAATGCAGACCAAAGCACGTATCCGGGTGCAACATCGCCCTGCCACATGTCCACCCCTATTGCTTTGCCTTTCATCTGTTGCGCTGCTTTGATAACGCCCAAGCCAGTCTTGTTGGCAGCGTGCATTACGATGTCGCACCCCTGCTTGAACAGCAGAGTTGCTATTTCCAAGCCCTTAGCGGGGTCAATGAATGTCCCGGCGTAAACTTCCTTGATCTCGACCGTTGGGTCAGCGAATTTAACACCCGCCGCAAAGCCGGCCCAGTAGTTCTCTATAACTGGAATGTCCGCGCCGCCAACGAAGCCAACCTTCTTTGTCTTAGTCGTCTTCGCCGCAACTACACCCGCAATGAACGAGCCCTCCTGAGGTTCAATCACCACCGTTTTCAGGTTTGGCAAATCCTTGGTTACATACGAATCAATAATAATGAACTTTGTGTTTGGATACTGAGGAGCAATCTCTACCACGGCGTTCGCAAGGTCATCCCAAAGGGTCAACACTGCATTGTTGCCCATTTCGGCCGCTGAGCGCACCTGTTCCTCGTATTCGGCTTTGTCCAAGCTCTCCACCATCCTGAAACTAAACTTGTCCCCCATTTCCTTTTGTAACATCTCCATGCCATTGTTTACCATCGTCGCAAACGGCTCGCCTTTCGGCTGGCTAACGATCAGCTCCATTTGAACAGCCTGGTCTTGCGCCACTGCAAACCCTGTACCGATGAGTAGAAATAGAATCGACGTTGTCAGTGCTAATATTCTTTGCATTGCAGTCTCCTTTTTCCGGTCTCCCTAAATCAGATATCGAACCGCAAGGACCTTTGAACCGGCCCAAGGTCATTTTCTCATAGAAACCACCTCCTTTTTCTGAAACATATATTCTATCTTGATTCGTACAATTAGCTCGGTTTAGCGAGACTTTCCAAAACGCTAACGCCTTTCCCTGCAAAGCAGCATCGTTTGTCTTGCCCAACCCAATGGTTAATGAGTTTGTATTCGGCCTCCTTCAGAGCGAAAGAGCTCCATCGATCGGCTAATCGCCCTTTTAGATAGATCTGTTCCATTTTCCTCGCAAGAGGCTGCCGCTAGGGCGTTAGCAAATCTCAGACTTTCTGTGAAAGGCATCTCCTTAATGTAAAAACCATAGATATAACCAGCGTTAAAAATATCTCCCGCACCTGTGGTATCCAAGGTGGTCACAGAATAGGCAGCCGCATAGACAGTCCGACCAAGCTGGCGAGAACATGCCAGCGTCCCCTCGTGACCACATGTCACGATCAAGTTTTCACATTGAATGGTCTGATCCTGCATGGCCTTATGCAGTGCCGTTTGGCTCGCTTCCCGGTGAAAAAGGTAGGCAAATGAATTACGGTCCAGGATAATTGTGTGAGCATGCTCTTTGACCCAAGCAAAAACTTCCGCATTGCCTTCTAGAGTTGCCAACTCAAGGCTGGCAATAATGGGTGCGTCAAGTCTCTCCAGATATGAGGTGACTGGATAAAAAAGAGAGCTGAAAACTACTTTGCCTTTTTCTGGGGGCAGCCCTGCGAAGGCCGCAGTGATATCGGCCCGACTGTCATGCGACCCCAACAGCAAGACAGTTTTTTCTCCCTTTTCCGTCACCATGACCTGAGTAAACGAACTCGTTAGGCCGGGCGCCGTAAGGACTCGGTGATCGAGACGAATAGCATTCAAGCTATTTTCTATGAAAGTCCTGGGCTCATCCATTCCTGCCAGTGTCACAAATAGAACATTCTCTCCCAAGCTTTTCAAAGCGCGGGCGGTGTTGCAAGTAGTTCCTCCTATGAAACGGCCTAGGTAGCGAGCTAGAACTTTTTCATCCGCCGCTGGTATGCGATCTATGTGGTAGAAATCATCTATTGCTGTATCGCCAACACAGATGACACTATACACGGACAGTATCCTCCAGGCTAACCCTACCTCAACCGACCAGGCTACTCTCGGTAGTTAGGAAAGGTTCACCAACCGATCCGCAATGGCACCAATATCAATCTTGTTTACTTCCTCGATCGTCCGATAGAGTTTTTGGTCAACTGCATCAATTCCGGCAAAGGCCCCGGCAAGCGCTCCCGTAATGGCAGCTGTGGTATCCGCGTCGCCGCCCAAGTTTACCGCACCTATCACCGCTCGATTGGGGTCACCCCGTGCAGCAATGAACAGGCCCAGTGCTAGCGGGACAGCTTCCAAAATGGGCAAACCACAACCAATAACATCTCTGAGACGCAGACAGGCACGTTCAAAATCGTTTTCCGGAGCCGCTATCTCCACTGCCAGTCGAATGCGATCCGCTATGGAAGGGCAGCTTACATGCACCCCATGCTCTTTGCCTATTTCGTAGCCTTTCTTCGCCCCATACAGGGCTGCGTCCACAACTGACAATAGGTTGGCTTTGGACATGATTGCTTCCGCCACCGCCGCCGCCGTTGCTCCCGCTCCAGCAAAAGCCAAGTCAGTATAGTGAGTTGGGATGCACATTACGGTCGCATTCTGCACGGCCGCATCTAGATCGCCCGGGTGCGCTAGCCCTACTGGAGCCACCTTCATGGCGGCGCCGTTAGAGACGCCCATGTCCAACGGGTGAGCAGGCCGCCCAGTGTTATGTGGACTCATGCCTTCTCGAAGGAGCTGGATAGCACGCCGGGTAGTTGGACCGGCGAATCTCTTGAAAAGCTCCTCGTTTTCCGCCCACTTAAGCAAGTGGGATGCAACCGCGTCTACTGTTAAGGTGCCTTGACCTTCAACTATTGCCCAAAGCACCTCCAGCATCTGAGTCGTGTCGTCGGTTAACTGGCCAGCCTGCCGCCCGGCAGCAAAGGTTCCTTCTGTCGGGTTCTGGAACGTCGTTACCATCCCTCCGTAGCGCTTCCGGATCTCTTCCGGACCGATTGATTCGGTGGCGCTGCCCATGGAATCACCGATAAAGGAGTTTGCCAGACATCCCATTATGTGTCTTTTTAAAACGCCCGTATCCATTACCATTCCTTTTTGCTGACCAACTCTAGCAGTTGGCTGGGCTTGATCAGTCCTTTTTCGGTTACCAGATAGCTGATGTATTCCGCTGGTGTTTCTTCGAAAAAAAAGTTCTCTGCTTTAAGATGCTCCTCGACTTTCTTATGATCTGTCATATTCATAACTTCGGTGGCTGGACGGTTCTCCAGCTTCAGTCTAAATCCCTGCAACGAGGGTACGTACAGTTTGGCCGTGATCGTCAATACATAGACCGGTTTCTTGAATTGGTTTGCTAATATCGCCAGCCCAAGCGTACCCATCTTGTTAACAACAGTACCGTCCGTGTATAGGGTATCTGCCCCTACGACCACGCGGGTACATTTAGGCATATAAAAGGCTGTAGCTGCGTCCGTGACGACTGTGTCTTCGATGCCGAGCTGTGCCAAGCGAGTGGCAAAATAGGCACCCTCTTTCAAAGGTCGCGACTCTCCGGAAATTACCGAAAAGTGCTTGCCTTTCCGTTTTGCTTTTTCCAGCGAAAGCAAGGAACTCTTCGTGAAACTGTGCGTGAAAAGGACGTCGCCATCTTGAACCACCTCGGAGAAAATGTCCGCTACCTTTTCTAACGACTTTTCCGACTCCCCTTTGCTTTTCGTAACATATTGATTGATGGCAGCGATCCCTGCGTCTAGATTCGAGGCGTTTTCTTTGAAAATATGCAGCATATCTGTCATGGCGTTATGTACCATAGCCATGGTTGGTTTTAGGGTCTTGATCTTCTCTGCGTAATTCTCAATTTTGGTGATGAATTTAGGATCATTAATGCCAATTTCGACGGCAAAAGCTTGGAGCGCCTCCGCGGCGACTACACCGATGTCTGAGCCTCCCTTCACGCTCATGTCTTCCAATCCAGTGTAAAGTTCTTTCGAAGTCTTCATTGAAATCTTCCCTTTCGATAGATTCTTGCTTTGTATTTCAAGCGATCGTTGCGTATGAAGGAAACAGCATATTCTACGACCTGATTCTCGTATGTGAAAGCCTTACGTGTTAGTACCAGCAGCGGTTTACCTTTCTTAATCCCAAGTAGCTTTGCATTTGCAGCGCTGGCGGGTTCGGCATAAATGGTATCATCCGTATAAATGATTTGAACACCGTAGATATCTTCAAGGCAACGGTAAAGGGAGAGGCTTTGTTCCAACTTCTCCTGCTTAATAAGGTATTCTTCTTTCAAGTAGGAGAGGTGGTAACTTATAATCTCCCCATCAGCAGTAAAGAGCCGTCCGACCTGAAAAATGCGCGAATGCCGTTGGATGCCAAGACTGGCGGCGACTTCCGGTGTGGCTTTACCGTAATCTAAGCGTACGACCTTGATGCCGGGCACCATTCCCTCCGTCCTGATCACGTCGGTAAAGCTCAGCAGATTGTCTAGTCGCATAGTCAGGGAATGGTTAACCACCCGAGTTCCTATACCGTGCAACACTTTGACTAGATTTTGGTCGCGTAGCCTTGCTATGGCCGCCCGGATAGTCGGCCGGCTAACCCGATAAATCTTTTGCAATTCAAACTCTGGGGACAGAAAAGAATCCGGAGCGTAGATTCCGTCCTGAATCTTCTTATGGAGATCTTCAGCAATTACGAGATATTTCGGTATTCCCGAAGCATTGTATTGGTCATGCATCGTTGAGTCCAGTTGTTAAGACGTAATGACGTTATCACATTGGCGTAGGTCTGTCAAGGACCAATCAGATTATTTGCCAGTGAGCGCATTCTGGAACGCTCATCAGAGCCTTGCGACCGCAGTGTGATGTAGCGCAGGATCTACCGGTGGTCTCGATACTCGTGATAAAATGCAGGGGTGAATGAAAAACTGGGAGAGCTTCCAAGTAGCGTTGGAGAATTGCAGGATCTGATTCGTCACCTCAAGGACAGCCTTGAAAAGGAACGCGCGGAGAAGATCAAGTATCAACATGAAGCGCTGAAGCATTTTGAGGAGATTCAGCTCTTGCGGCGGCGGATCTTCGGTCGTCGAGCCGAGAAGCTCAGCGAGGAAGACCGCCGTCAACTTCTGCTATTCAACGAGGCTGAAGACATTCTTCTTGCGCAGAGCAGCCAACCGCCGGATGAACACACCGTCGAAGTCCGTGCCCATAGCCGACACAAGCGCGGAAGGAAGCCTCTGCCACCCGAGATCCCTCGGATAGAAACAATTCACGATATTAGTGAGGAAGAGAAACACTGTGCTTGCGGGCAACAGGTGACCCGTATCAGGGTGGAGACCTGCGAAAAGCTTGAGGTAATCCCTGCGCGTATCAGGGTGAGACGTCACGTGCGGCCCAGGTATGCGTGCCATGCTTGTGAAGGCTCGGGGGACGAGAGTCGAGCAGCTGTTCGAATCGCCCCGCCTCCTGCACAGCTTCTGCCCAGGAGCATCGCCTCTCCGGCTCTGGTGGCCTACATCGTGGTAGGCAAGTTCTGTGATTCTCTGCCGTTCTACCGTCAGGAGAAACAATTCGCTCGCATCGGTGTGGAGATAAGCCGCCAGGACATGGCCAATTGGAGCATCGCGGTTTTCGAGAAGCTTCGACCGCTGCGGGAGTTGATGCGGCAGGAGATCCACCAGGGGCCTGTGGTGCAGATCGACGAAACCACCGTACAGGTCATGGGGGAGCCCGGACGACCCAACACCTCCAAGAGTTTCATGTGGGTGTTCCTGGGAGGAAGCCCCGGACAACCCGTGGTGGATTATCAGTACCATCCTACCCGTTCGGGGACCATCCCCTCTGATGCGCTTCGTGATTACAACGGGTTCATCCAGACTGACGGCTACGAGGGCTACGAAGAACTGGGTAGCCAGCCGGGGGTGGTGCACGTGGGCTGCTGGGCACACGCGCGGAGGAAGTTCTTCGAGGCCAAGGAGTCTCCCAAACCAAGGGCAGCGCCGACGTGGCCCTGGCCAGCATCGATGCCCTGTTCAAGATTGAACGGACTCTGCGAGAGCAGGACCTTACCCCGCAGCAGTTCGTGCAGCAGCGCCGCGAGCAGGTTGAACCTATCATGGGAAAGCTCCTCCTGTGGCTTCAGGAACGGGAGAACCAGGTGCCCCCTTCCACAACGTTGGGCAAGGCGATTGGCTACGCCATGGGGCAGTGGAACATTCCCAAAGAGTCGCTTCTGGATTTTGAATCCGGCCGACTGGCATAGACTCCCGTCCGCCGCCTCCGCGACCTGCCGCCGGGAGTCTTCGATGATGCTCGCCGCAAGGCGAGCCGCGACATGGAGGGAGGAGGGGTTCCCGTACACGTCCCTGGGGACCCGGTTCATCCTTTTCCTCACGGCGCCAGAGGGGCGCGTCGTCGGGTTGTAGTCGAAGTAGACGTCTCTTCGGAAGGGGGGGAACATGCGCTTGCCCTCATGCCCCGGCCTGGGAAAGGGAGCGCTGCTCATGCGCTCGCACGAAGAGCAGCTCGCCTACCTGGCGCAGTGAGTCGAGGTCTGACACATCGTGATCGAGCAGCGGCAGTCGCGTCATGATCTTGTCTGAAAATCGGGTATCGATCTCCTCCAGATAGCGACCCTGCAAGCCCGCTCTTGCCGCCAGAAAGCGGTTCCCCTCGATGACTTCCGGTAGAATGCATTGGTTGACGACCAGCGCCTGGACCGGAATGTCGAGCCGGGCGAGCCCCGTGATGGCGCTGTGAGTCTCCTCGATCGGCAGTCGCTCCGGCAGGAGCACCAGATTGAAGACCGTGGAAGAGCTATCCCGCAGAATATCGAGGGCTTTGTCGTAGCGCAGCTTGTCCCGCTCAAGGTCCGCGAAAGAGCTCTCGCTCATGTTCATCAGCTCTGCCATCTTCTTGCCTTCCTGAATCTGCTTCTGAAGGAAGCCGGCCCAATCGAAAGGCATTGCCAGCTCCCGCAGACTCTTCCCCGTGGGGGCGGTGTCGAAGACGATCACGTCTGCGTCAGGTTCCTCAAGGAAGGTGACGAACTGATCGAAGGTAGCCATTTCCTCGGCGCAAGGGGTGCTGATCGCGTCGCTGCCGAAGGTGCCGGTCATCTGACCGATGACGCTGTTGAGCCGAGACTGGAAGACCCCTCTGGCGTCGTTGGGATTGATGTTGAGCCCGCACAGGTTGGCCACGTGGCGGATGGGCACCCGGTCCTGGCCGCCGATCTGCTGACCGAACATGGCTGAAAGGCTGACCGTGGGGTCCGTAGATACGATGGTGGTCCGGTAGCCCTGGTCTGCAAACCAGACAGCAGTGGCGGTGGCCAGAGTTGTCTTGCCGACTCCACCCTTTCCGCCAAAGAACAGGTATTTTGTCGCCCCGTTGGGTTTCATGAGACGGTTGAGATCTTCGTTCATACTCTCTCTCCTTTACTTGCTCGTTGGGCTTTCCCCGGTTTCGTGGACAGTGCGATATGCCACTCGTTCACCGAGTAGCACCCGTTTTCGGGGGGTGTCCAGATACCACCTCGCCTCGGAAAGTCGCTCTACGGCCCGCTGCGCGCGTCGTTTTTTGCTGGCTCCTCCTCTCTGACTTCATCAGGCCGCCTGTCCGTCCGCGGGACTCTCAAACTCATGCGGCGTGAGGTATCCAAGGTACGAATGCAGTCGTCGACGGTTGTAGAACACCTCGATGTACTCGAAGATCTCCCGTCGTGCCTGCTCACGGGTGACGAAGATCCGATCCCCGATCAGCTCCGTCTTCAGACTCGCAAAGAATGTCTCGGCGCATGCGTTGTCCCAGCAATCGCCCTTGCGGCTCATGCTCTGCCGTATTCCGTGACGCCGCAGGTAACGACGAAACGCCTCCGCGCAGTATTGCACCCCGCGGTCGGAGTGCAGCAGCAGATCCCGAGGGGGTCGGCGACCCACGACGGCCATCAGCAGGGCCCGCACTGCCAGCTCCACCCCCAGGCTCTGGCCCATCGACCAGCCCACGACTCTTCTGGAGTACAGGTCCAGGACAACGCACAGGTACATCCACCCCTCGGCGGTGGGGATGTAGGTGATGTCCGACGCCCAGACCCGATTCGCCGCACTCACCCGAAAAAGCCGCTGCAGCAGGTTTTCCGCCACCGGATGGGCGTGGGCCGACTTGGTCGTCACCCGATACGCCTTGCGGCGTCGAGCTCCCAACTTTCCCTGGCGCATCAACCGTGCCACACGGTTATGACCCACCCGACGACCTCGCCGGCTCAGCTCCCGGGTCATCCGCGGGCTGCCGTAACGGTAGTGCACCTCCTGCTGGATTCCTTCGATCAGGTCCCGAAGGTGCTCGTCCGCCGCTTGCCGCGCAGCCCTTCCCCGACGCAGCCAGGCATAGAATCCGCTCCGCGTGACCCCCAAGTTCCCGGCCATCTTCTCCACGCGGTGTTCTCCCCGATGTGCTGCCATGAAGCGGTACTTCATTTCGGGGGTCTTGAGAACATGGCCACTACTTTTCGCAGGATCTCGCGGTCCTCTCGTAATGAGGCCACTTCCTTTCGAAGGCGGACCAACTCCTCGTCTCGCGCAGTCCCGTTGCCCGGAAAGGCTCGCTCTCCAGAGGCTGCCAACTCCCTGCGCCACTTGTACACTTGGCCGCTGCCGATCCCCAGGTCGTACTCGATCTGCTTGCCGGTCCGATCCCCGGCCTCCAGCATTCTCACGGCCTCAAGCTTGAACTCCTTGGTATATCTCTTCCTCTTGTCTCCCATATCGTCCATGTCCTACTCCCTCAAAATACTGCTTAAGCTCGTGTCCACAAATTCGGGGTAGGTCTACGTCGCCTTTACGTGCGCGATATCGAGCAAAACAGATTTGATCTGCTCCACTGTGGGCACGCCGTAGGAAACAGCTTTGCCGTTGATCAGGATCGCAGGAACGCTCAGAGTGCCGGCTTGCATATCGCTCATCAGCTTTGCAATTACCTCCCTGGGCGCTCCGCCGAAGTAGGCGGAGGTGGCAGGCATCATGCTCACGCGAGCCTCCACCCCCGTTTCTGCCACGGCAAGGTCCACGACCCGCTTGGCCTGCTCGTCAAAAGCAGCTACCCCGGGAATGCAGCAGGCTGCAGAGATGATGACGATGCTCACCTGCGGATTCTCCTTGGGGTCCTTTCGTAGGACGTTCAGCTTCATCGTTCTTGACCTCCTTTGTTTCTCATATACAATTATTGTATAAGCGAAATATAGTTCGAAAAAAAAGACCGACAGGTAACGGTGGATCAGTCGCCACAACAACTCTGCATGGTTTTCTCAACGGCAGCATTCAGCTTTTCGAGGGCATTCAGTATGCTGGGCCGCTCGCCTTCCTGGAGTTCCGCAAAGATCCGCCGCTGCAGCTCTCGCCTTGCCTCCTTCAAGGCGCGCTGAAGCTCCTCCCCGCGAGCGGTGAGACTCACTCGCACCACTCGCCGGTCCTGGTCATCCTGCCATCGGTGTACCAACTCCTTGGCGACCAGGTTTTCAACCATGCGTGTCATGGTGCTGTTGGCCAGCCCCATCGCACGGCTCAATTCGTTCATGCTCGTGTCGGAGCCCATCGGAAAGGCCAATAGGGCGTAGCCCTGAGATGCTGTTATCCCGTACTGGGCCAGGCAGTGCTGGTCGCAGGATTCGAAGCTCCTCAGCAGCTTGTAGAGATAACGCTGCATGGCGTCGGCGACGACTTCGTCTTGCTTCACGGCTCCCATTTCTTTGTGCCTTCCAATATTTGTATAGTACAAACTTTTTTGCCCTTTGTCAAGCACCCGCATTGTCTCACGATAAATCTACCTGAGCGAGGGCGTTGGCTTTAGGAGCGCCTGAGTGGCGACCATTACTGGCAAATAGGTCCGTTAGGAAGTCTTCAATCGGCTTTTCTTCACTTCTCGCGCTTGGATTTATCGCAGGGGCGACGATTCTCTTGCGCGGTGCAGAGTAAGGAACTTGCCAATCTCTGTACCGACGATTTGGGCGGAATGGTCGAGGGAGTTCATAAAGGTTTTGGCCGAATACATTCTCAACGACAACTCCTCAACTCCTTCCTGACACATGCCGGCCTTTCATTTGATCGAAACATCAGGTAATTACGCGAAGCTCAATAAGTCACAGCCTAATCTCACACAATATACAAAGTGTCACAGCCTTCTGCTCTATGTATGAACCAACTTAAATACCGAGCAAAAAATAGTGGCAATCGGTCCAACAAGGCCGAAGATTGTAAAGCCGACTCTGTAGAAGCGACTCAATCTTCGAGCTTGCGTTGGCGTTCGGTCCTTGACTTCTGAGATGTCATTAATCTTTTCGCAGAGTCGGCCAAGAAATTTGTTGATCGCTGTTGCATGGGATCGGCATTGACGTAGAGTCGCGTCAAACGACTTCTGGAAAACAAAGACCAATACTCCCTGTACAAATGAAAGTAAGATGACCGGCGATAAGACAATCCATTTCACGATCATCTCAGTGTTGTCCGTCACCAGGGCGAAAATTGAAGCGAAGATGCCACTCGACAACAACAGGGAATAGTAAGTCGCCTGCCACTGATCGGCCTTTGCCCTTGCGGAGGAGAGGGGCATTCATGCACCGAGCCGTATCGTGATCAGCCCGACGTTGGCAACCACGACGCACACAAAAGCAGTAAGTTTATTGTTAGAGCCCCAGTGAACGAAAGGTACTGAAAGGCGGTGTCTGCCGGCGGAACGACACGCCCGAAAGAAATGACCGATGCCACGCGAAAAGTTCGAACACGAGCTTCAGTCGCTCAAGGATGAGATACTCGTACTGGACGCGATGACCGAGAGGGCGGTGGCCGAGAGTGTAAAAGCGCTCAAGAAGAAGGACATGGCCAAAGCGCGCAGCCTCATGGAAGAAGACCACTTCATCAACGAAAAGCGCTACGCCATCGAGAACGACACCCTCACCCTCATCGCCACCCAGCAACCAATGGCTGGCGACCTACGCACGCTGGCCGCAGTTTTCGAGATCGCAACAGAGCTGGAGCGCATTGCGAATTACGCCAAAGGAATCGCCAATATCACTCTGATGCTTGGCGAAGAGCCCCTGATCAAACCCCTAGAGGACATTCCACGCATGGCCGACAAGGCATGCGACATGCTGCACCGGGCGCTGGACTCTTTCATGCGCCAGGACGTCAAGGAGGCGCGCCGCATCCCGCCTGAAGATATGGAGGTCGACTCGCTGTACGAGCGGACCTTCCGCGAGCTCATCACCATCATGATCAGCGACCCACAGACCACTGTGCAGGCCAACCGGCTCACCTGGGTTGCGCACAACCTCGAGCGCGCTGCCGATCGGGTAGGCAACATCTGCGAACGAGTTGTGTTCTCAATCACCGGTCGCGGCGAAGAGCTGGACGCTCCGCTACCACGGTAGGCAAAAACGAATCCCGCCTTGCCACCGTCGACCGTGGGCCATCTCCGTGTCTGCTTCCCCCCATCTTCTACAGTCTCTCTCCGCTGAAAAGCTCATCGTCTGTGAGTGAGTCCCGCACGTAGAACTTGGCAGTGGTGACGATGGAGGCGTGGCCCAGCATTTTGCTGACCCCCTTCAACCTCCTGGTCTTCTGGAAGAGGTCGGTGGCACGAGAGTGCCTGAGATCCTGCGCTGTGATGTGTCGGCCAAGCACCCGCTTGGCCGCCCTGGCGATCTCTCGCGTGACATACTGTCTGGAGAAAGGGCGACCGCAGTGGTTCTCGAGATCGACCGAGTCACTCGCCTTCGGGAACCTGAAGCGGTACGGTCTGTCTTTAGGCGCGAGCAGCAATTACCCGAGCGCCTCTCTACGCCGACTTGGCTATTTATCGCGGACACTCTTAGCTATATGATGTCACTCGATGAAAGATACGCCAGACAAAGAAGCCACTCCCCTTCTCAAAGACGAGACTTGCGATTCCTGCCATTGGAAACACACCGATGAAAATCACTGCCTCCATCGAGATCTAGTAGACCAACTGCCAGGTCGCAGGACATGCGAACATTGGCAAGAGCGCTGACCCCCGCCCATCGCAGCTCTTCAACCGCCACATTTGGGACATCGTTTCAGAGTACCTGTTCTTCCGGCACATCCGTGCGAACTGCTTTCTCGACACGAGGGACACGGGGACGCTGACTGCGGCGCACCGCGAGATTCCTCAAGCGTGGCCGTTGGAGTCAGGAGCGACCAGCCTATTGCCAGCTTTAGCGGTTTAAGAAGTATCGCCGGTGATACTCTTTTCTTGGTTAACTCCGTTAGGACAAGATAAACAGTGTTTACGATTCCTCATAATTCTAATTGCTAA